>JBBCXB010000002.1:0-580877 GCA_037145635.1 Lysobacteraceae bacterium USHLN149 | reverse complement strand
CGAGCGCGGCATCATCAAGGTGGGCGACGAAATCGAGATCGTCGGTATCCGTCCGACCCAGAAGACCACCGTCACCGGCGTGGAAATGTTCCGCAAGCTGCTGGACCAGGGCCAGGCAGGCGACAACGCCGGTCTGCTGCTGCGCGGCACCAAGCGTGACGACGTGGAGCGCGGCCAGGTGCTGTGCAAGCCGGGTTCGATCAAGCCGCACACCGACTTCGAGGCCGAGGTCTACGTGCTGTCGAAGGACGAGGGCGGCCGTCATACCCCGTTCTTCAAGGGCTACCGTCCGCAGTTCTACTTCCGCACCACCGACATCACCGGCGCCTGCCAGCTGCCGGAAGGCGTGGAGATGGTGATGCCGGGCGACAACGTGAAGATGGTGGTGTCGCTGATCAACCCGGTGGCGATGGACGAAGGCCTGCGCTTCGCGATCCGCGAAGGCGGCCGTACCGTCGGCGCCGGCGTGGTGGCCAAGATCATCAAGTAAGCAGTGCCTGCATTCCGGCGGCCTCGGCCGCCGGCACGCAACGGGAAAGGGTCGGCGAAAGCCGGCCCTTTTTCGTTTCCGGCCCGCGGCGGCGCCGACAATGAATGCGCAAGGCTTGCAGCGGCTGCGCCGAGCCGGTATGATGCGCGGCTCGACGTTCCTGGGTAGGGCGTCGGATACACCGCGAAAAGAGAGGCAGGATGCCGCTCGTGTTCGCCAGACCGGGAAGGTCGCGTCGCAAGGAGCACTCAGCAGCGCCACGCTGTTGACGTTGCTCTAGCTGCGCATTATACTTTTCCGTCTGGGCAGGCCGGGTAACCGGGCTGCCTCAGTTTTTGGGCGGAGGAACTGCCCTCGTCGGCTGGATGCCTGGCGACAAACTCACATCAGGATTAACCGGGGCAGGTATCCCAGAGGCCTTGCCCGTCGCTCTTTTAACGAAGGAACCCACCGTCATGGCGGACCAAAAGATCCGGATTCGGCTGAAGGCGTTCGATCATCGTTTGATCGACCGTTCGGCCAGCGAGATCGTCGAGACGGCCAAGCGGACCGGCGCGCAAGTGCGTGGCCCGATCCCGCTGCCGACCAAGATCGAACGCTACACCATTCTCGTTTCCCCGCATGCCGACAAGGATGCGCGTGACCAGTACGAGACCCGCACGCACAAGCGCGTGCTCGACATCGTCGACCCCAACGACAAGACCGTGGACGCGCTGATGAAGCTCGAGCTCGCGGCGGGCGTCGACGTGCAGATCAAGTTGACCTGAGGACTACGACCATGACGAAGAAATATTCGTTGGGCTTCGTGGGCCGCAAGGCCGGCATGAGCCGCGTCTTCACCGAAGACGGCCGCTCCATCCCGGTCACGCTGATCGAAGCCACCCCGAATCGCATCGCGCAGATCAAGACCGTCGAGACCGACGGCTACAGCGCCGTGCAGATCACCGTGGGCGCACGCCGCGCCGCGCTGGTCAACAAGCCGGCTGCCGGCCACTTCGCCAAGGCGAAGGTGGACGCGGGTCGCGGCCTGTGGGAGTTCCGCGTTGAGGACGCCAAGCTGGGCGATTACGCCATCGGCGGCGAGATCAAGGCGGACATCTTCGAGGTCGGCCAGAAGGTCGACGTCCAGGGCGTCACCAAGGGTAAGGGTTTCCAGGGCACCATCAAGCGCTACAACTTCCGTATGGGCGATGCCACCCACGGTAACTCGCTGTCGCATCGCGCGCCGGGTTCGCTGGGTCAGCGCCAGACCCCGGGTCGCGTTTTCCCGGGTAAGAAGATGTCCGGCCACATGGGTGCGGTGCAGCAGAGCACGCAGAACCTGGAAGTGGTCAAGGTCGACGTCGAGCGTGGTCTGATTGCCATCCGCGGCGCCGTGCCTGGCGCAGCTGGCGGCGACGTGATCGTGCGTCCGGCGAGCAAGGCATAAGGAGAGATGACGATGGAACTCGTTATCACGGGTAGCAACAACAAGGTCTCGGTCTCCGACGCCGTGTTCGGCCGCGAATTCAGTCAGGATCTGGTCCACCAGGTCGTGGTTGCCTATCGCAACGCCGGCCGCGCCGGCACCAAGGCACAGAAGACGCGTTCGGAAGTTGCGGGCACGACCAAGAAGTCGAAGAAGCAGAAGGGCGGCGGTGCGCGTCATGGCGCGCTGACGGCTCCGATCTTCGTCGGCGGCGGCGTGACCTTCGCGGCCAAGCCGCGCAGCTTCGAGCAGAAGGTCAACCGCAAGATGTACCGTGCGGCCATCTGCGCGATCTTCTCCGAACTGAACCGCCAGGGTCGCCTGATGATCGTCGACGCGTTCGACGTCGAGGGCACCAAGACCAAGGGTCTGATCGAGAAGCTGAAGGGTCTGGACGTGGGCAAGCGCCCGCTGATCGTGACCGAAGAGGCCTCCGAGCACCTTTACCTGTCGGCTCGCAACCTGCCGTACGTCGAAGTGCGTGACGTGCAGGGTCTGGATCCGGTCGCTCTGGTCGGGGCCGACACGGTCGTGATCACCGCCGATGCGGTCAAGAAGGTCGAGGAGTGGCTGGCATGAGCAGCAACGAAAAAATCTTCAGCGTGCTGCGTGCTCCGCGAGTCTCCGAAAAGACCGCGCGCCTGCAGGAAGTCTCCAACCAGTATGTCTTCGAAGTTTCGAACGAAGCCACCAAGGCCGATGTAAAGGCCGCGGTCGAGCAGCTGTTCGACGTCAAGGTCGAGGCCGTCAATGTGGTCAACGTGAAGGGCAAGAACAAGTCCTTCCGTAACCGCACGGGCCGTCGCGGCGATTGGCGCAAGGCGTACGTCCGCCTGGTCGATGGTCAGTCCATCGACGTCACGGCCAAGGCCTGAGGTACATCCCATGCCATTGATGAAGTTCAAACCCACCTCTCCCGGCCGTCGTTCCGCCGTGCGCGTGGTCACGCCCGATCTGCACAAGGGCGCGCCGCATGCCGCGCTGCTCGAGCCGCAGAGCAAGTCCGGTGGTCGTAACCACCACGGCCGCATCACCACCCGCCACGTCGGCGGTGGCCACAAGCAGCACTACCGCGTCATCGACTTCAAGCGCAACAAGGAAGGCATTCCGGCGCGTGTGGAGCGGATCGAATACGATCCCAACCGCACCGCCCATATCGCCCTGCTGTGCTACGTCGACGGCGAGCGTCGCTACATCATCGCCCCGAAGGGCCTGAAGGCAGGTGACCAGGTCATCGCCGGCGCCAACGCGCCGATCAAGACCGGCAACACCCTGCCGCTGCGCAACATCCCGGTCGGTACGACCGTGCACGGCATCGAGCTGAAGCCGGGCAAGGGTGCGCAGATCGCGCGTGCCGCCGGTGCGGCGGTGCAGCTGGTGGCTCGCGAGGGCATCTACGCCACGCTGCGCCTGCGTTCGGGCGAAATGCGCAAGGTGTCGGCCGAGTGCCGCGCCACGATCGGCGAAGTCGGCAACGACGAGCACAACCTGGAAAAGCTGGGCAAGGCTGGCGCCAAGCGCTGGCGCGGCGTCCGCCCGACCGTTCGTGGTGCTGCCATGAACCCGGTCGACCACCCGCACGGTGGTGGTGAGGCGAAGGCCGGTCAGGGTAATCCGCATCCGGTCACCCCGTGGGGTGTTCCGACCAAGGGTTACAAGACGCGCAAGAACAAGCGCACCCAGCAGTTCATCGTCCGCGATCGTAGGGGCTAATCGACCATGGCACGTTCACTCAAGAAAGGCCCGTTCGTCGATCACCACCTCGTCAAGAAGGTGGAGGCCGCGGCCGGCAGCAAGCGCCCGATCAAGACCTGGTCGCGTCGCTCGATGATCCTGCCGGAGATGGTGGGCATCACCATCGCCGTGCACAACGGCAAGAACCACATCCCGGTGCTGGTCAACGAGAACATGGTTGGCCACAAGCTCGGCGAATTCGCTGTCACCCGTACCTTCAAGGGTCACGGTGGCGACAAGAAGTCGGGTAGGTAAGGAGAGATGACTATGGAAGCGAAAGCAATCCTGCGCACTGCGCGCATCTCCCCGCAGAAGGCCCGCCTGGTCGCCGACCAGGTGCGCGGACTGTCCGCCGAGCGTGCGGTCAACCTGCTGAAGTTCTCGGACAAGAAGGCTGCCCACCTGATCAAGAAGGTGGTGGAGTCGGCGATCGCCAATGCCGAGAACAATCAGGGTGCCGATGTAGACGAGCTTAAGGTCAAGACCATCATGGTTGATGAGGGTCCCACCCTGAAGCGTTTCATGGCGCGGGCGAAAGGCCGCGGTACCCGCATCCTCAAGCGCACCAGCCACATCACTGTGGTTGTGGGCGCCGGCAAGTAAGCGGAAAGGAAAAGACGATGGGTCATAAAGTTCATCCGATTGGAATCCGCCTCGGTATTGCCAAGGACTGGAATTCCAAGTGGTACGCCAACAAGGGCGAGTTCGCTGGTTACCTGGCGGCCGACCTCAAGGTCCGTGAAATGCTGCGCAAGAAGCTGGCGCAGGCGGGCATCAGCAAGATCCTGATCGAGCGTCCGGCCAAGACCGCGCGCGTGACGATCCACACCGCCCGCCCGGGCGTGGTGATCGGCAAGCGCGGTGAGGACATCGAGAAGCTGCGCAAGGAAGTCAGTGCGATGATGGGCGTCCCGGCGCACATCAACGTCACCGAAGTGCGCAAGCCGGAGCTGGATGCGCAGCTGGTCGCCGAGTCGATCGCGCAGCAGCTCGAGCGCCGCATCATGTTCCGCCGCGCGATGAAGCGTTCGGTGGGCAACGCGATTCGTCTCGGTGCCCTGGGCATCAAGGTCAACGTCGCCGGCCGCCTCAACGGTGCGGAAATCGCCCGTTCGGAGTGGTACCGCGAAGGCCGCGTGCCGCTGCACACGCTGCGTGCCGACATCGACTACGGCTTCGCTGAAGCCAAGACGACCTACGGCATCATCGGCATCAAGGTGTGGATCTACAAGGGCGAAGTCTTCGATTTCTCCCAGGTTGGCCAGGAAAAGCAGGACGACAGCCCGCGCAACGATCGCAATGATCGCGGCGACCGTGGTGACCGTCCGTCGCGCCCGGCTCGTGAAGCGAGGTAACGGCAATGTTGCAACCCAAGCGAACCAAGTACCGCAAGATGCACAAGGGTCGTAACGACGGCCTTGCCTGGAGCGGCAATGCCGTCAGCTTTGGCGAGTACGGCCTGAAGGCGACCGCCCACGGTCAGCTGACCGCGCGTCAGATCGAAGCGGCCCGCCGCTCGATCAGCCGCTACGTCAAGCGCGGTGGCAAGATGTGGATCCGTGTGTTCCCCGACAAGCCGATCACCAAGAAGCCCATCGAAGTGCGAATGGGCTCGGGTAAGGGCAACGTGGAATACTGGGTGGCCCAGATCCAGCCCGGCCGCATGATCTATGAAATCGAGGGCGTCACCGAGGACGTGGCCCGCGAGGCGTTCCGCCTGGCGGCAGCCAAGCTGTCGGTGACCACCACTTTCGTGACCCGGACGGTGCGCTGATGGACATCAAACAACTCCGCGAGAAGTCGGCTGACGAACTCAAGGCCCACCTGACCGACCTGCGTAAGGAGCAGTTCTCGCTCCGTATGCAGCAGGTCACCGGCCAGCTGCCGAAGACCCACGAAACCCGCCGGGTGCGCCGCGAGATTGCTCGCGTCAAGCATCTGATCGGCAGCACGAAGTAAGGATGGCCGCGATGAGCGACAACAACGAAAACAAGACGCTGCGCACGGTCGAAGGCCGTGTCGTCAGCAACAAGATGGACAAGACGGTCACCGTGTTGGTGGAGCGCCAGGTCAAGCACGCCCTGTACGGCAAGTACATCAAGCGCTCGACCAAGCTCCACGCCCACGACGCCGACAACGCCTGCAACGAAGGCGATGTCGTGCGCGTGACCGAGATTGCGCCGATGTCCAAGACCAAGAACTGGCGGGTGGTGGAAATCGTCACCCGCGCGGTCGAATAAGGGAGATCTGAATCATGATCCAGATGCAGAGCTACCTCGACGTCGCCGACAATTCCGGTGCCAAGGAAGTGATGTGCATCAAGGTGCTGGGCGGCTCCAAGCGCCGCTACGCGCACATTGGCGACATCATCAAGGTGACGGTGAAGGACGCGATTCCGCGCGGCAAGGTCAAGAAGGGCGAAGTCTACGACGCCGTCGTGGTGCGTACCCGCAAGGGTGTGCGCCGTCCGGACGGTTCGCTGATCCGCTTCGATGGCAACGCCGCCGTGCTGTTGAACAACAAGCAGGAGCCGATCGGCACTCGCATCTTCGGGCCTGTGACCCGCGAGCTGCGGTCCGAGAAGTTCATGAAGATCGTCTCGCTCGCTCCTGAAGTGCTGTGAGCGGAGGACATACACATGGCTAACCGTATCAAGAAGGGCGACCAGGTCGTCGTCAACACCGGCAAGGACAAGGGCAAGCAGGGCGAAGTCGTCCGCGTCGATGGCGATCGTGTGATCGTCTCGAACGTGAACATCGTCAAGCGGCACACCAAGCCGAACCCGCAGGCAGGCGTTGCCGGCGGCGTGGTCGAGCGTGAGAGTTCGATCCATATCTCCAACGTGAACATCGTGAACCCGGCAACGGGCAAGGGCGAGCGCGTTGGCTTCAAGGTGCTGGAGGATGGACGCAAACTGCGTGTGTTCCGCTCCAGCGGTGAGGCGCTTGACGCCTGAGGAATGAGGTCATGAGTTCTCGTCTCGAAAAGATTTACCAGGAAGAAGTGGTGCCGGCTCTGATGAAGAAGTTCGGCTACACCAATCCGATGGAAGTGCCGAAGCTGGTCAAGGTCACGCTGAACATGGGCGTGGGCGAGGCTGCCACCAACAAGAAGATCCTGGAAAACGCCGTCGCCGACATGGCCAAGGTCTCCGGCCAGAAGCCGGTGGTCACCAAGTCGCGCGTGTCGGTTGCTTCGTTCAAGATCCGCGATGGTTGGCCGATCGGCTGCAAGACCACCCTGCGTCGCGCCAAGATGTACGAGTTCCTGGATCGCCTGATCAACATCTCGCTGCCGCGCGTGCGCGACTTCCGCGGTGTCTCCGGCCGTTCCTTCGACGGTCGCGGCAACTTCAACATGGGTGTGAAGGAACAGATCATCTTCCCGGAAATCGACTTCGACGCCGTCGACGCGATCCGCGGCATGGATATCGCCATCACCACCACTGCCAAGACCGACGCCGAAGCAAAGGCGCTGCTCGAGGCGTTCAAGTTCCCGTTCCGCAATTGAGAGCAGGGAGCGGGGATCGGAAAGGCGGGTTCGTGAGAGTCCGCTGCCCCTGATCCCCATTCCCGAATCCCGAATCTCGAGGATTTAAGAATGGCAAAGACCTCCATGGTCAACCGCGACATCAAGCGGGAAAAGCTGGCCAAGAAGTTCGCCGACAAGCGCGAGGCCCTGAAGAAGATCATCTCCGGCCAGGATTCGTCCTACGAAGAGAAGATCGACGCGGCCACCAAGCTGCAGAAGCTGCCGCGCGACTCGTCGCCGAGCCGCCAGCGCAACCGCTGCGAGCTGTCCGGCCGCCCGCGTGGCGTCTATCGCAAGTTCGGCCTCGGCCGCAACAAGCTGCGCGAAGCCACCATGCGTGGCGACGTGCCGGGCCTGCGCAAGGCCAGCTGGTAAGGGATTCGTCCCCGGTACGGGTGCCCGCCCTGCGGCGGGGACCCGCGGAACTGCCTGTTAAGGTATTTCCGCAGCCAACGAAGGAGTCCGACGCAAGTCGGGCTCTTTTGTCGTATACTCCCGCGTCTCACTTTGCCCGGATGCGTCCGGGCGGGCGATGACAGGGGCCTGGCCCGTTCCCAGGACAACACAAGATTTTCGCGAAAGCGGATATCGGTGCACTCAAAGGTACTCATATGAGCATGACTGATCCCATCGCCGACCTGCTGGTCCGCATCAAGAATGCGGCAGCGGTTGGCAAGCCGACGGTGAAGCTGCCGTCCTCCAAGATCAAGGTGGCCATCGCCCAGGTCCTGAAGGACGAGGGCTACATCGCCGACCTGCGCGTTACCCCGGGCGAGAACAACAAGTCCGAGCTGGAAATCGTGCTGAAGTATTTCGAGGGCCGCCCGGTCATCGAGTCCCTGAAGCGTGTCTCGCGCTCGGGTCTGCGTCAGTACCGCGGCAAGTCCGAGCTGCCCAAGGTCCTCGGTGGCCTGGGCGTCGCCATCATCTCCACGTCGAAGGGCATCATGACCGATGCGCAGGCCCGTCAGGCCGGCGTTGGTGGTGAAATCCTGTGCTTCGTGGCCTAAGGGAAGGAGCAGAACATGTCCCGTGTAGCCAAGAAGCCGGTGTCCCTGCCCAAGGGTGTCGAACTGAACGTCCAGCCTGAGCTGGTCAGCGTCAAGGGCCCGAAGGGCACGCTGTCGCTGGCGAAGCCGGTGGGCGTGGAAATCGCCGTCGACGCCGACGTCGCCACGCTGTCGGCCAACGACCCGTCGCAGATCGCGATCACCGGCACCGTCCGCGCGATCCTGGCCAATATGGTCAAGGGCGTTTCCGAAGGCTTCGAGCGCAAGCTCGAGCTGGTCGGCGTGGGTTACCGCGCCGCGATGCAGGGCAAGGACCTGAGCCTGTCGCTCGGTTTCTCGCACCCGCTGGTGTTCGTCGCGCCGGAAGGCATCACGCTGTCGACCCCGACCCAGACCGAGATCCTGGTCCAGGGCGCGGACAAGCAGCGCGTCGGCGAAGTCGCCGCCAAGATCCGCGGTTTCCGTCCGCCGGAGCCCTACAAGGGCAAGGGTGTGAAGTACGCCGGTGAAGTCATCATTCGCAAGGAAGCCAAGAAGGCGTAACGCAGGCCCCTTTGCGAGGAGCCTGGCCCCGCGGGGCCGGGCTCCTCTATGCCGAAGCCTGTTTCCTTCAGCTTTCACAGGAATTCAACCATGAGCATCAACAAGAACATCGCCCGTCTGCGTCGCGCCAAGTCGACCCGCGCTCACATCCGTGAGCTGGGCGTGCCGCGCCTTTCGGTGCTGCGCACCGGCCAGCATCTCTACGCGCAGCTCTTCACCGCCGACGGCTCCAAGGTCATCGCTGCCGCCAACACCCTGCAGGCCGACGTCAAGGAAGGCCTGAAGAACGGCAAGAACAGCGACGCGGCCACCAAGGTCGGCAAGCTGATCGCCGAGCGCGCCAAGGCTGCGGGCATCGAGAAGATCGCCTTCGATCGCTCGGGCTATCGCTACCACGGCCGCATCAAGGCGCTGGCCGACGCGGCCCGCGAGGGCGGCCTGCAGTTCTGAGTACTCCTGCGGATGCGGCCCGAGGCCGCATCCGTTTCCTGCCGGCGCGGGCTGCGCCGGACCGTCCCATTCTTCTGCAATGGCAACGGGAACACCGCGGCATCCCACAACCATAAGCGGCCCCGAGCCGTACATATCCGTCCAATCAAGGAATCAACATGGCAGAAGAACAGCGTGCACCGCGGGGTCGTGATCGCGACCGCAACCGCGAAGAGAAAGTCGACGACGGCATGATCGAGAAGCTGGTCGCGGTCAACCGCGTCAGCAAGACCGTCAAGGGCGGTCGTCAGTTCACCTTCACCGCGCTGACCGTGGTCGGCGACGGCAACGGCAAGATCGGCTTCGGCTACGGCAAGGCGCGCGAAGTGCCGGTCGCGATCCAGAAGTCGATGGAGTATGCGCGCAAGGGCATGCTCAACGTCGACCTGAACAACGGCACCCTGTGGCACCCGGTCAAGGCCGGCCACGGCGCGGCCCGCGTGTTCATGCAGCCGGCTTCCGAAGGTACCGGCGTGATCGCCGGCGGCGCCATGCGTGCCGTGCTCGAGGCGGTCGGCGTCAAGAACGTGCTGGCCAAGGCCGTGGGTTCGCGTAACCCGATCAACCTGGTGCGCGCCACGCTGAAGGGCCTGGAGGACATGCAGTCCCCGGCTCGCATCGCGGCCAAGCGCGGCAAGAAGGTGGAGGATCTCAACCATGGCTAACGAATCCGGCAAGACCGTCAAGGTGCGCCTGGTGCGCGGCCTGCGTGGAACCCAGTCGCGTCACCGCCTGTCGGTGCGTGCCCTGGGCCTGAACAAGCTCAACGATGTGCGTGAACTGAAGGACAGCCCGCAGGTTCGCGGCCTGATCAACAAGGTCCACTACCTCGTCCAGGTTGAGGAGTAATCGATCATGACTTTGCGTCTCAATGACCTCAAGCCCGCCGTGGGCGCCCGCACCGAGCGCACCCGCGTCGGCCGCGGCATCGGCTCCGGCCTGGGCAAGACCGCCGGTCGCGGTCACAAGGGTTCGTTCGCCCGCAAGGGTGGCGGCAAGATCAAGGCCGGCTTCGAAGGCGGCCAGACCCCGATGCAGCGCCGTCTGCCGAAGATCGGCTTCCGTTCCAAGATCGCCAAGGACACCGCGGAAGTGCTGTCCTACCAGCTCGAAAAGCTGGAAGCCGGCGAGATCGACTTCGCGGCACTGCGCGCGGCCAAGCTGGTCCCGAGCACCGCCAAGAAGGCGAAGATCGTCATGAAGGGCGAGCTGACCAAGAAGTTCGTGCTGAAGGGTGTGGCGGCAACGGCGGGCGCCAAGGCGGCCATCGAGGCTGCCGGCGGCAGCGTAGAGGAGTAACAGGCAGATGGCGCAGGCTGGCATCGGAAACCTCGGCGGCGGGCTCGGCAAGTTCACTGAACTTCGCCAGCGGCTGCTGTTCGTCCTCGGGGCATTGATCGTCTACCGGATCGGCTGCTACGTGCCGGTTCCGGGCGTCAACCCCGATGCCATGCTTTCGTTGATGCAGGCGCAGGGCGGCGGCATCGTGGACATGTTCAACATGTTCTCGGGCGGCGCCCTGCACCGTTTCAGCATTTTCGCGCTGAACGTGATGCCGTACATCTCGGCATCGATCGTGATCCAGCTGGCCACGCACATCTTCCCGACGCTCAAGGCGATGCAGAAGGAAGGCGAGTCGGGCCGGCGCAAGATCACCCAGTATTCGCGCATCGGCGCGGTGCTGCTGGCGGTGGTGCAGGGCGGCAGCATCGCGCTCGCACTGCAGAACCAGACGGCACCGGGCGGCGCACCGGTGGTGTACGCCCCGGGCATGGGCTTCGTGCTCACCGCGGTGATCGCGCTGACCGCCGGCACCATCTTCCTGATGTGGGTCGGCGAGCAGGTCACCGAGCGCGGCATTGGCAACGGCGTCTCGCTGATCATCTTCGCGGGCATCGTGGCCGGCCTGCCGGCCGCGTCGATCCAGACCGTCGAGGCCTACCGCGACGGCAACATGAGCTTCATCTCGCTGCTGCTGATCGTGTTGACGATCCTGGCCTTCACCCTGTTCGTGGTGTTCGTCGAGCGCGGCCAGCGTCGCATCACGGTGAACTACGCGCGCCGCCAGGGCGGTCGCAACGCGTACATGAACCAGACCTCGTTCCTGCCGCTCAAGCTCAACATGGCCGGCGTGATCCCGCCGATCTTCGCGTCGAGCATCCTGGCGTTCCCGGCCACGCTGTCGATGTGGTCCGGCCAGGCGACCTCGGCCACCTGGCTGCAGAAGATCGCCAACGCGCTGGGCCCGGGCGAGCCGGTGCACATGCTGGTGTTCGCGGCGCTGATCATCGGCTTCGCGTTCTTCTACACCGCGCTGGTGTTCAACTCGCAGGAAACCGCCGACAACCTCAAGAAGTCGGGCGCGCTGATCCCCGGTATCCGTCCCGGCAAGGCCACCGCTGACTACGTCGACGGCGTGCTGACCCGACTGACCGCGGCCGGCTCGCTGTACCTGGTGATCGTCTGCCTGCTGCCGGAGATCATGCGCACGCAGCTCGGGACCTCGTTCCACTTCGGCGGCACCTCGCTGCTGATCGCCGTGGTCGTGGTGATGGACTTCATCGCCCAGATCCAGGCGCACCTGATGTCCCACCAGTATGAGAGCCTGCTGAAGAAGGCCAACCTCAAGGGTGGGTCGCGCGGCGGTCTGGCGCGCGGTTAACTGCTATACTAGTTCTTCCTTGCGTGAAGGCGCCCCGGTTCCCGGTCTGCGCGCCTTCCGATCAGAAGGGCGGCTCGTGCGGCGTCTCGCGCGCGGGTGTGGCGATACGGTCCTGTGCGGGAGTAGCACGGGCGGTCCGGAGAGGTTTTCCGTTCCAGTGTCGTCCGGCGCCGGAGCATGGGCACACTCCCCATGCCGGAGTTCGTGGAGCATTCGTGTTCCACGGGCTTTCAAGCAATCCGAGACCTTGCTACAATTCCTAGTTCACTTTTGATCCATCCTGCCGGATGGCGCTGGCGCGCCGTCGGGCCATCACTCAGTTGGAGAATCGCGTCATGGCGCGTATTGCAGGCGTCAACCTGCCAGCCCAGAAGCACGTCTGGGTCGGGTTGCAAAGCATCTACGGCATCGGCCGTACCCGTTCGAAGAAGGTCTGCGAGTCCGCAGGCGTCACTTCGACCACCAAGATCCGCGATCTGTCGGAGCCGGAAATCGAGCGCCTGCGCGCCGAAGTCGGCAAGTACATCGTCGAGGGCGACCTGCGTCGCGAGATCGGCATCGCGATCAAGCGTCTGATGGACCTGGGTTGCTACCGCGGCCTGCGTCACCGTCGTGGCCTGCCGCTGCGTGGCCAGCGCACCCGTACCAACGCCCGCACCCGCAAGGGCCCGCGCAAGGCGATCAGGAAGTAAGGGACACATATCATGGCCAAGCCAGCTGCAGCTAAGACCAAGAAGAAGATCAAGCGCGTCGTCACCGACGGCGTCGCCCACGTCCACGCTTCTTTCAACAACACCATCGTCACCATCACCGACCGCCAGGGCAATGCGCTGTCGTGGGCCACTTCGGGCGGCGCGGGTTTCCGCGGTTCGCGCAAGTCGACCCCGTTCGCCGCCCAGGTCGCCGCAGAGAAGGCCGGCCGCGCCGCGCTGGACTACGGCGTGAAGTCGCTGGAAGTGCGTATCAAGGGTCCGGGTCCGGGCCGTGAGTCGGCCGTGCGTTCGTTGAACAACGTCGGCTACAAGATCACCAACATCATCGACGTGACGCCAATCCCGCACAACGGGTGCCGTCCGCCGAAGAAGCGTCGCGTCTAAGGGAGCGATAAGAAATGGCTCGTTATATCGGTCCTACCTGTAAGCTCGCCCGCCGCGAAGGCGCCGACCTTTCCCTCAAGAGCCCGGCGCGTGCGCTGGACTCCAAGTGCAAGCTGGAGCAGAAGCCCGGCCAGCACGGCGCCACCGCCCGCAAGGGCAAGCTGTCCGACTACGCCACCCAGCTGCGCGAGAAGCAGAAGGTCAAGCGTATCTACGGTCTGCTGGAGCGTCAGTTCCGCAACTACTACAAGAAGGCCTCGACCAAGAAGGGCAATACCGGCGAGAACCTGCTGCAGCTGCTGGAAACCCGCCTGGACAATGTCGTCTACCGCATGGGTTTCGCCGTCACCCGTCCGGCCGCGCGCCAGCTGGTGTCGCACCGTGGCGTGATGGTCAACGGCAAGTCGGTGAACCTGGCCTCGTACCAGGTCAAGGCCGGCGACGCGATCACCCTGTCGGAAAAGGCCCAGAAGCAGCTCCGCGTCCAGGAAGCCCTGACCGTTGCCGCGCAGCATGACCTGAGCCCGTCGTGGGTCGAGGTGGATTCGGGCAAGTTCAGCGGCGTCTTCAAGGCCGTGCCGGATCGCGCCGACCTGCCTGCGGATATCAACGAAGCGCTGATCGTCGAGTTGTATTCGAAGTAATTCACATTGGAGAGCCTCCGGCCCAGCCGGAGGTTCGCAGGAGACCCCGCAACATGACGGTTACCGCCAACCAGGTTCTGCGCCCCCGCGGTCCGCAGATCGAACGCCTTACCGACAACCGCGCCAAGGTCGTTATCGAACCCTTGGAGCGTGGTTACGGGCATACGCTGGGCAACGCCCTGCGTCGCGTGCTGCTGTCCTCGATCCCCGGCTTCGCGATCACCGAAGTCGAGATCGATGGCGTGCTGCACGAGTACACCACGGTCGAGGGCCTGCAGGAAGACGTTCTCGAAGTCCTGCTCAACCTCAAGGACGTGGCGATCCGGATGCACAGCGGCGACAGCGCGACGCTTTCGCTGTCCAAGCAGGGCCCGGGTGTGGTCACTGCCGCCGACATCAAGACCGACCACAACGTCGAGATCCTCAATGGCGATCACGTGATCTGCCATCTGACCAAGGATACGGCGCTGAACATGCGGTTGAAGATCGAGCGCGGTTTCGGTTACCAGCCCGCCGCAGCGCGCCGCCGTCCCGACGAGGAGACCCGCACCATCGGTCGCCTGGTGCTGGACGCGTCGTTCTCGCCGGTGCGCCGCGTCGCCTACGCGGTGGAAGCCGCGCGCGTCGAGCAGCGTACCGATCTGGACAAGCTGGTCATCGACATCGAGACCAACGGCACGATCGACGCCGAGGAAGCCGTCCGCACCGCGGCCGACATCCTCAGCGACCAGCTGTCGGTGTTCGGTGACTTCACCCACCGCGACCGCGGCGCGGCCAAGCCGGCCAGCAGCGGCGTGGATCCGGTGCTGCTGCGCCCGATCGACGACCTCGAGCTGACCGTGCGTTCGGCCAACTGCCTGAAGGCCGAGAGCATCTACTACATCGGCGATCTGATCCAGAAGACCGAAGTGGAGCTGCTCAAGACCCCGAACCTGGGCAAGAAGTCGCTCACCGAGATCAAGGAAGTGCTCGCCCAGCGCGGCCTTTCCCTGGGCATGAAGCTGGAGAACTGGCCGCCGGCCGGTGTCGCCCAGCACGGCATGCTCGGCTGATGCAGTAGCGGTTCCCCGCATGGATTCCATGCGGGGAATCGTGTCGTAGAGGTATCCGCGACGATGGGCATCAAGGTCCACGTCGCCGGTTGTCCACGGAGGGGCGACCAAGGGCCATCCGCAGTCCGTGCTTCAACGCCAGGAAGGCGACAGCGAATCTCAGTCGTTTCAACCTTCATCAGGAATCCAACACCATGCGTCACCAGAAATCCGGCCGCAAGTTCAACCGTACGAGCGCCCACCGCGAAGCGATGTTCCGCAACATGGCCGCCTCGCTGTTCAAGCACGAGCTGATCAAGACCACGCTGCCGAAGGCCAAGGAACTGCGCCGCGTCGCCGAGCCGCTGATCACCATCGCCAAGATCGACGGCGTCGCCAACCGCCGCCTGGCGTTCGCGCGCCTGCGCGACAAGGAAGCGGTGGGCAAGCTGTTCGTCACGCTGGGGCCGCGCTACCAGACCCGTCCCGGCGGCTACCTGCGCATCCTGAAGGCCGGCTTCCGTGCCGGCGACAATGCGCCGATGGCCTATGTCGAGCTGGTCGACCGTCCGGTCGTCGCCGAGGAAGTGTCCGAGTAAGCAGACGCCCTGGCAGTCGAAAGAGCCCGGCCTGTGCCGGGCTTTTTTGTGGGCGCCTGTCCGGGCGGGACGGCTTCGGTGCGCGTGCCGGGCGACGCAGGGGAGGCGCCGGTGGCCGCTTTCGGAGGGCGACGGCGGCGGGCGGCAGCGTCACGGGCGGCTTGGGCTGCGGCCGGCATTGGTCACTCCGTCGCCGATGCCGGATAATCCGGAGCTCGGTCCTTGAGCAGTCGGTTTCGATGAATCCATTCCGTTGGAGTTTCCGGGCGCAGTTCCTGCTGGGTTTCCTGGCCTGCGCCGCGCTGTTGGGGTACGCCATCTTCCTGCAGCTGCAGCAGGGGCTGCAGCCCTGTCCGCTGTGCATCTTCCAGCGGATCGCGTTCGCCGCGCTGGGCGTGCTGTTCCTGCTGGGGGCATTGCAGGGGCCACGCTCGGCGTCGGGGCGGCGCGTCTACGGCGTGCTCGCGTTCGCCGCCGCGGCGGCCGGCATCGGCATCGCCGGGCGCCATGTCTGGGTGCAGGTGATGCCGCGCGATGCGATGTCCTCCTGCGGCCCGCCCTTGAGCTTCCTCAGCGAGACGATGGGCCCGTTCGAGGTGTTGCGCACCGTGCTGACCGGTACCGCCGACTGCGGCAACATCGACTGGCGCTTCCTGGGCCTGTCGATGCCGATGTGGAGCCTGGCGTGCTTCGTGGCGCTCGCCGTGTGGGCGCTGTACGCCGGTTTCCGCCAGCGCGGTCCGCGCAGGTTGTTCTGAAGGCGCCGGCATTGGCCGGCCCGTGTCGTTCCTAGGAGTTTCCCGATGCAGCAGTCGCATACCCCGTTGCCGGCCAGCCCGGCCGAGCCGTGGTCGCCGCAGAGCTGGCGTTCGCGCCCGGCGCTGCAGATGCCGGTCTACCCGGACCCGGAGGCGCTGGCGCGGGCCCTGGGCGAGCTCGGGCGGCTGCCGCCGCTGGTGACCTCGTGGGAGATCTTCGCGCTCAAGCGGCAGCTGGCCGAGGCCCAGGAAGGACGGCGCTTCCTGCTGCAGGGCGGCGACTGCGCCGAGAACTTCAGCGATTGCGAGTCCGGCACCATCTCTAACCGGCTGAAGGTGCTGTTGCAGATGAGCCTGGTACTGGTGCACGGCCTGCGCCTGCCGGTGGTGCGGGTGGGGCGGTTCGCCGGGCAGTACGCCAAGCCGCGCTCGGCCGACACCGAGACCCGGGACGGGGTGACCCTGCCCAGCTACCGAGGCGACGTGATCAATGCCCCGGCGTTCACCGCCGAGGCCCGGATCCCGGACCCGCGGCGGATGATCACCGCGCACTCGCGCTCGGCGATGACGATGAACTTCGTGCGTGCGCTGATCGACGGCGGTTTCGCCGACCTGCACCATCCGGAGTACTGGAACCTGCAGTGGGTGGGCTATTCCTCGCGCGCCACCGAGTACCAGAAGATGGTCGCGTCGATCGGCGACGCGGTGCGCTTCATGGAGACGCTGGCCGGCGTGCAGGTGCACAACCTCAACCGCATCGACTTCTACACCTCGCACGAGGCGCTGCTGCTGCCGTACGAGGAGGCGCTGACCCGCCAGGTGCCGCGCCAGTCGGGCTGGTTCAACCTCAGCACGCACTATCCGTGGATCGGCATGCGCACCGCTGCGCTGGACGGAGCCCACGTCGAGTACCTGCGCGGGGTGCGCAACCCGATCGCGATCAAGGTCGGCCCGTCGGTGCATCCGGACCAGCTGCTGCGGCTGATCGACGTGCTCAACCCGGACGACGAGCCCGGACGCCTGAGCTTCATCCACCGGATGGGCGCGGCGCAGATCGCCGACAAGCTGCCGCCGCTGCTGGAGGCGGTACGCCGTGACGGGCGCCGCGTGCTGTGGGTGTGCGACGCGATGCACGGCAATACCGAGAGTACCGGCAATGGCTTCAAGACCCGGCGCTTCGACAACATCCGCGGCGAGGTAGAGCTGTCGTTCGACCTGCATGCCGCCGCCGGCACGCGGCTGGGCGGCGTGCATCTGGAGCTGACCGGCGAGGACGTGACCGAGTGCACCGGCGGCGCGCGCGAGCTGACCGAGCGCGACCTGGAACGGGCCTACCGCTCCAGCGTGGATCCGCGGCTGAACTACGAGCAGTCGCTGGAGATCGCGATGGCGATCGTGCGCAAGCAGCAGACCGCGGCCCCCGCGGCGGAGGTCGACGTTACCGCATGACGTGACGCTCATGCGTGTTCGGGCAAGCTCGCGCCACCATCCCCCTCGTCCCCCCAAGGAGGAACGGTGTGAGCACCGATTGGAACGTGATTCGTGAATACCTGATCCCGCTGGGCGCCTCGGCGCTCGCCGGGCTCGCCACCTGGTCGTTGATGCTGTGGCTGTTCCGGCGGACGCAGGGCCGCGATTACCGGCGTGCCCGCATCCTGCGCGTGGTGACGCTGCCGCTGGCCTTCGTGCTGCCGCTGCTGTTCCTGAGCATCGCCACCGAGGCGACGCCGCTGGAAGGGCGCTCGCTGTCCGCGGTGCAGCACCTGCTGCACGTCGGCATCGTCGGCTGTGTCACCTGGCTGCTGGTACGCGCGGTGGCCGCCGGCGAGCTGGCGATCCTGCGCAGCCACCCGATGGAGGTGGCCGACAACCTGGCCGCGCGCCGTATCCAGACCCAGACCAAGGTGCTGAGCCGGGTGCTGATGGGGGCGATCCTCCTGCTGGGCATCTCGGTGATCCTGCTGACGTTCGACCAGGTGCGCCAGGTCGGCAAGACCCTGCTGGCCTCGGCCGGCATCATCGGGCTGGTGGCGGGCATCGCGGCCAAGCCGGTGTTCGGCAACCTGATCGCGGGGCTGCAGATCGCGCTGACCCAGCCGATCCGCCTGGACGACGTGGTGATCGTGGAAGGCGAATGGGGCCGCATCGAGGAGATCGGCAGCTCGTACGTGGTGGTGCGGATCTGGGACGAGCGGCGCATGGTGGTGCCGCTGTCGTGGTTCATCGAGAACCCGTTCCAGAACTGGACCCGCAGCAGCGCCGACCTGCTCGGTACCGCGTTCCTGTGGCTGGACTACCGCACGCCGCTGCCGCAGGTGCGCGCCGAGCTGGAGCGCATCTGCAGCAGCGAGCCGCTCTGGGATGGCAGGGTCTGCGTCACCCAGGTCACCGAGACCAGCGAGAGCACGATCCAGGTGCGCCTGCTGGTGAGCGCGCGCAACTCCGGCGACGCCTTCGACCTGCGCTGCCTGGTGCGCGAGCGCATGATCGACTTCCTGATGCGCGAGCACCCCTATGCGCTGCCGCGGCTGCGCGCCGAGATCTCTTCCGAGGCCACACCGCCTCGGCTGACCGCGCGGCCGCAGAGCGATGCGGTGCGCTCGCCGGGGGCGGAGGACGGCGAACCGGCGGTGGTGCCGGGCTGACGAGCGCTGGCCGCCATCGGCTGCCGGCGGTACGGGCCGGCGGCGCGTGGCTCGGGCTCGTCGACAGCGGCCTCGCCCATGTCCGCCCGCGTGTGGCGGCGACGACCGGGCGGCGGGACCGGGCCGGGCCGATGCAGGATGTCCGAAGCCTCCTGCTCTGACGGGCGGGGCAGGGGAGACGGCCGGTGGTCGGGCGCGTCGCAGGCGCAAATCGGGGTGGTGGCCGTCGCCGTGTCACGTGTCCTGGCATCCCGGGGTCGCGCGGCGAAGCCGGCGTCGCCCCGGCGCCGGCACACCCGGTCGCGGGCAGGCACGCCCGCCACGATCAGCTCGATCGCCGGCATGCCCCGCGACGGCCCGCCGGAAGGCGGCCCGGCTGCGCCAGGAGCGCGCCTCAGTTCGGCTGGACCTCCCAGATCTGGTTGACGTTGCCGAGGCATTCCCACATCTGCGCCAGCGCACCGTTGCGCGCGCCGCCGGCGGAGTCGTCCAGGCACTTGGCGTTGAGCTCGCTGCGGATCTGCCCGCGGATGCGCCACGCCTGGGCGCTGGCGCCGGTACAGGCGGCCATGCGGATGGCGGTCCCGTTCTGCGCGGTGTTCACCGCTTCGAGGCAGTTGCCGCCGTAGCCGATGATCGCGCCGTTCTTGCCCAGCTGCCAGATCTGGTTCTTGGTCCCGGCGCAATCCCACAGCTGCACGGGGGTGCCGCTGGCGACGCCGAACTCCATGACGTCCAGGCAGCGTCCCGTGGACACCCGGATCTCGCCGCTGGCGGGGTTGAACGACCAGCGCTGGTTGTCGCCGCCCAGGTTTTCCCACAACTGCAATCGCGCGCTGTTGCCCGAGCCGCGAGCGACGACATCGAGCACCTTGCCTCCGCTCGCGATGACCGACGCATCGGTGAAATACCAGGCCTGGTTGGCGGTGTTCAGCGACTGGTAGAGCTGGATCGGTGCCCCGTTCGCGCGGCTGACGCCGGTGATGTCGAGCACCTTGTCGGTGCCTTCGCTGCGCAGGCTCCTGCTGCCTCGCTGGAACGTCCACTTCTGCTGGCGAAACCCGTTGCAGTCCCAGACCTGCACGGGCGCGGCGTTGGCGGTGGCCCCGTCCCGGACGTCGAGGCACTTGCCGGACGGACCCATGACCTGCCCGGGCGAGCTGGAGTCGTCCAGCGGGACGACGGTCTGGCGGTACTGGACCACGTTGGGCACCGTGGCGAGGAAGGCGCGCGCGTTGTCCGCCTGGTCGGCGACGCCGCAGGGCTGCCCGTTGCAGGTGGTGATCGCCGGCGACGAGTACACCAGGATCTCGCTCTGGCCGTTGACCGGATAGGCCATGGTGGTGTGGAAGCTGCCGACGTCGCTGCGATGGCCGTAGTTGAACCCGGTCTCCTGGCCGGTCTCGCGCTGGTGGCCGGAACCGAGGAGGTGGCCGAACTCGTGGGCGAGCGTGCCGCGGGTACAGTAGTAGCCGCCATCCACGCCGTCGGAAACCACGGCGTAGCCCCAGCGCGAGTCCGTGCCACCGGCCAGCCACGCCACGCCGCAGCTCTGCTGGGCGTTGTTGAAGCGCCGGATCAGGCCCACCACGTCGGCGCCGAGGCGGTCGCGCGCGTCGTGCAGCGGCACCAGCGACGCGGCCGTGGCCTGGCCGACGCCGGTGAGCTCGTCGAGCGCCTGGTCGTTGAGGCCGCTGTCCGGATAGCCGACCAGCACGCTGCCGACCAGCCGATAGCGCACGTTGATGTTGGCATTGGCGAAGGACTGGTTCGCGGTCTCGACCAGGTTGGTGAGCACGGTGTCGATCGCATCCGCGCCGCCCCGGTAGTCCCGGTAGCCGGCGGTGTAGCCGAGCAGTACGTCGATCGTGTTGGTGGCCGTGGTGCCGGCCTGCGCGTTGACCTGCGCCAGGTTGGCATAGCCGGCGATGTAGCCCGGAGCGGTCTCGCCCGCGCCGAGGTGGGTGGCCGCCTCGGCCAGGTGCAGGGCATCGTTCCGGCTCCCGGCAGGGTGCAGGCTGGCGGCCGGCGCTGCCATGAGGTACGGCGCGCCGTCGATCGTCGTGATCTGGTAGGCCACGCCGCCGATGGTGCCCAGGGAGCCGAACACGGCGTTCTTGCCGAACGTGATGATTGCCTCGCTTCCCGCTTCCTGCCCGGCGACCCGGCCCACCCAGGTCCAGATCCCCCGCCGGGAATCGCGCCGGCTCACGTAGTCGATACGCAGCGGGGTTCCGTCGGGCGTGGGGACCGTCATCGTGCCCTCGACGCTGGCCCGTATCGCATGCGCTTCGCTGACGGTGATCGGGTACAGGGCGTACGCGCCGTCATGGCCGGTAGGGGTCCGGCTCGTATAGCTGACCAGCGCCCCGGCATCCGCGGCGTCGAATGGCAACGCGCGCTGCCGCCCTGCGGGGTTCCGCGGCGCGCCCGACGCGGTGCCATCGTGGCCGGAGGCGCGGGGCGTGTCCGTCCCGTCGCCCTTCGTCGAACCGCCGCACCCCCCCAGACAGGCAGACACCAGCATGGCCACCCCCAAGGCGGCTGCACCTGTAATTCGCATATGGTTTTCCCCGAATCCTGAAATGGGCCGGACGGCCCAAGGCAACACAACGGCAGGCATGGCATCGTGCGGCAGCCGGCCCGACGCCGCCACTTTGCCAAGTCTCGGCATGCGGCGAAAGAGGGGGGCAGGCCGTCGACTGAGTGCTTCAGGGATTTGGGCGCGGTCGACCCGCTATCCGGGCAACGGCCTCGGCCTGCCGGAGCGGCCGGCAGCCACCCGGGACGACTCAGCGGCGGGTGCGTTGCCGCAGGCGCCGGCGCACCAGGTCGCGGGCGAGCACGCCCACCACGATCAGGTTGATCGCCAGCACGCTCCACGACGGCCAGCCGGGATGGCGGACGATGGCGTAGATGTCGAAGGGCAGGTAGATCGCGGCCGAGGCGCAGCCCAGCAGCGAGGCCCAGGCCTTGGCGCGCCACAGGCCCCAGGCTTCGACCAGGTGCAGCAGGCCGTAGGCCAGCATCGCCACCGCGGCCAGGTGGACCGCGTCGGGATTGATCATCTTGAGCAGCGACGGCAGCGCGCCGTGCTCCGGATCCAGGTTGAAGCGCTGGATCAGCTTGTTCACGCCATGCTGCAACGGCAACGGGCCCAGAATTTCCAGGCCCGTGGCCGCCAGTACCGCAAGCACGCCCTTGGCCGCCTCGAGCAAGGCGATCAGGTGAAGTCCCGGATGCGCGTGCGGATCCGGGTTGTAGGGCTTGCCCGTCACGGACTGGGTCCCGACTCAGCCCGCGCGGCTGGCGCGCTTGCGGTCGCTTTCGGTCAGGAACTTCTTGCGCAGGCGGATCTCCTTCGGGGTGATCTCGACCAGCTCGTCGTCGTCGATGAAGTCCAGCGCCTGCTCCAGCGAGAACTTGATCGCCGGGGTGAGCTGGATCGCGTCGTCCTTGCCCGAGGCGCGCATGTTGGTCAGCGGCTTGGTCTTGATCGCGTTGACGGTCAGGTCGTTGTCCTTGGAATGGATGCCGACCAGCTGGCCTTCGTACACGTTGTCGCCCTCGGCCGCGAACAGCTTGCCGCGTTCCTGCAGCGGGCCGAGCGAGTAGGCGGGGGTGGCGCCCGGCGCGTTGGCGATCATCACGCCGTTGGGGCGCTTGGCGATGGCGCCCTGCTCCTTCGGACCGTAGTGGTCGAACACGTGGAACAGCAGGCCCGAGCCCTGGGTCAGGGTCTTGAACTCGTTCTGGAAGCCGATCAGGCCCCGCGCCGGGATTTCATAGTCCAGGCGCACGCGGCCCTTGCCGTCCGGCTCCATGTTCTTCAGCTGGCCCTTGCGGGTGCCCAGCTTTTCCATGACGCCGCCCTGGTGGATTTCCTCCACGTCGATGACCAGCTGCTCGATCGGCTCCATCCACTGGCCGTCGATCTCCTTGATGATCACTTCCGGACGCGACACGGCCAGCTCGTAGCCCTCGCGGCGCATGTTCTCGATCAGCACCGACAGGTGCAGCTCGCCACGGCCGGAGACCAGGAACTTGTCCGCGTCCTCGAGCTGCTCGACCTTCAGTGCCACGTTGTGCACGGTCTCGCGCTCCAGGCGGTCCTTGAGCTGGCGGCTGGTCAGGAACTTGCCGCCGGACAGGTCCTTGTTGCCGGCGAACGGCGAGTTGTTGACCTGGAAGGTCATCGAGATCGTCGGCTCGTCGACGGTCAGCGCCGGCAGCGCTTCCGGGGTGTCCAGCGCGCAGACGGTGTCGGAGATGGTCAGCTCCTGGATGCCCGAAATGGCGACGATGTCGCCGGCCTCGGCGCTTTCCTGCTCGATCCGCTCCAGGCCGAGGAAGCCGAGTACCTGCAGCACCTTGCCCTGGCGCTTCTTGCCTTCACGGTCGATCACCGACACCGGCATGTTCTTCTTCAGGGTGCCGCGCTGGATGCGGCCGATGCCGATGACGCCGACGAAGTTGTTGTAGTCCAGCTGGCTGATGCGCATCTGGAATGCGCCGTCCGGGTCGACTTCCGGCTTCGGGGCGTGCTGCATGATCGCTTCGTACAGCGGGGTCATGTCGCCCTCGCGCACGCTGTCTTCCAGGCCGGCGTAGCCGTTCAGGGCCGAGGCGTAGACGATCGGGAAGTCCATCTGCTCCGGGGTGGCGCCGAGGCGGTCGAACAGGTCCCACACCTGCTCCACGACCCATTCCGGGCGCGCGCCGGGGCGGTCGATCTTGTTGATGACCACGATCGGCTTGAAGCCCATCGCGAACGCCTTCTGGGTCACGAAGCGCGTCTGCGGCATCGGGCCGTCCATCGCGTCGACCAGGATCAGCACGGTGTCGACCATCGACAGCACGCGCTCGACCTCGCCGCCGAAGTCGGCGTGTCCGGGCGTGTCGACGATGTTGATGCGGTTGCCCTGCCAGGTGATGGCCGTGTTCTTGGCCAGGATCGTGATGCCACGCTCCTTTTCCTGGTCGTTGCTGTCCATCACGCGCTCGGCCAGCACCGTGCGCTCGGACAGGGTGCCGGACTGCTTCAGGAGCTGGTCGACGAGGGTGGTCTTGCCATGGTCGACGTGGGCGACGATGGCGATATTGCGGAGATTTTCGATGGACATGCGGAAGGGGCCCCGGTTGGCGCCAGACGTGATAAGGGAGGTAAGCCCAATAGTATAGCGGTTTCAAGGCCTTGCCACCGGGCCGGCGTGTGGGCGTCCAGTTCAGCTTCGTGGACGGCGGCATGGGCGGGGCGCCGCGCGGCCCGCGCCGGCGCACGGGTGTATTCTATGCGGCTGACGCACCACTCCAGAACCTGCAAGGATTTCCATGTCGCTCATCGCTCATTTCGATACCGCCCGCGGCCCGATCAAGATCGAGCTGTACCCCGACAAGGCGCCGCTGACGGTGGCCAACTTCGTCAACCTGGCCAAGCGCGGCTTCTACGACGGCCTGAGCTTCCACCGCGTCATCGCCGACTTCATGATCCAGGGTGGCTGCCCCGAGGGCTCCGGCCGCGGCGGCCCGGGCTACCGGTTCGAGGACGAGACCCGCAACGGCCTGAGCCACGAGCGCGGCGTGCTGTCGATGGCCAACGCCGGCCCGAACACCAACGGCAGCCAGTTCTTCATCACCCACGTGGCGACCCCGTGGCTGGACGGCAAGCACACCGTGTTCGGCAAGGTGCTGGAAGGGCTGGACGTGGTCGACAGCGTCGCCCAGGGCGATGCGATCACCGCGGTGACCATCGAGGGCGATGCCGACGCCGTGCTGGCCGCCCAGGCCGACCGCGTCGCCGAGTGGAACAAGATCCTCGCCGCCTGACGCACCCTGCGGCCACCGCCCGGGTGGCCGCTCCCGATCCGGGTGCGCGCCCGAGCCCGGCTCCGCGGCGCCACCCCGTCCCATCCCTTTCCAAGCAGAGGAAACTCCCATGAAAGCACCCGTACGTGTTGCCGTGACCGGCGCCGCCGGCCAGATCGGCTATGCCCTGCTGTTCCGTATCGCCTCCGGCGAGATGCTGGGCAAGGACCAGCCGGTGATCCTGCAGCTGCTGGAACTGCCGAACGAAAAGGCCCAGGCCGCGCTCAAGGGCGTGATCATGGAGCTGGAGGATTGCGCGTTCCCGCTGGTGGCCGGCGTCGTCGCCACCGACCAGGCCGAGGTCGCGTTCAAGGACGCCGACATCGCCCTGCTGGTCGGCTCGCGTCCGCGCGGTCCGGGCATGGAGCGCAAGGACCTGCTGCTGGCGAACGCGGAGATCTTCACCGCCCAGGGCGCCGCGCTCAACAAGGTCGCCAAGCGTGACGTCAAGGTGCTGGTGGTCGGCAACCCGGCCAACACCAATGCCTACATCGCGATGAAGTCGGCGCCGGACCTGAACCCGAAGAACTTCACCGCGATGCTGCGCCTGGACCACAACCGCGCCCTGAGCCAGCTCGCCAGCAAGCTCGGCAAGCCGGTCGCCGGGATCGAGAAGCTG
Source organism: Lysobacteraceae bacterium USHLN149 (assembly GCA_037145635.1). GTDB lineage: Bacteria > Pseudomonadota > Gammaproteobacteria > Xanthomonadales > Xanthomonadaceae > JAATFS01. The sequence continues at coordinate 555,692 of JBBCXB010000002.1, read as the reverse complement.
GCGGTGTGGGGCAACCACAGCCCGACCATGTACCCGGACTACCGCTTCGCCACGATCGACGGCGCCTCCATCGGCGAGGCGATCAACGACCAGGAATGGAACGCCGGTACCTTCATCCCGACCGTCGGCAAGCGCGGCGCGGCGATCATCGAGGCCCGCGGCCTGTCCTCGGCCGCCTCGGCCGCCAACGCCGCCATCGACCACATCCGCGACTGGGTGCTGGGCAGCAACGGCAAGTGGGTGACCATGGGCGTGCCGTCCGACGGTTCCTACGGCATCCCGGAGGGCGTGATCTTCGGCTTTCCGGTGACCACCGCCAACGGCGAGTACACCGTGGTCAAGGACCTGCCGATCGACGACTTCAGCCGCAAGTACATCGACAAGACCCTGGCCGAGCTGGAAGAAGAGCGCGGCGGCGTGGCACACCTGCTGGGCTGATCCGGGCCTGCAGTGGTCTCCAGAACGCCGGGCCTGTGCCCGGCGTTCTGCGTTGTGGCCGGCGCCGGGCTTACCCGCGTGGCGCGGCTTGGTTAAGCTTCGCGGGTGCGATCGCCGGTGCCCCTGCTGTGTCCCCAATGTGGTGCTCCCCTGCCTGCCTCGGCACGCTGGCGCACCGTGCAGTGCAGCTACTGCGGCGCGACGGTGGTGCCGGCCTCGGCCCCGCCGGTGGCGCGCGCGTCCTTCACCGAGGCCCAGCGCCGCGCGCAGGCCGAGGCGGACCCGCAGGCCGACCTGCGCTGTGGCCATGACCGCTATCGCGTACTGGGCCCGCTGGGGCAGGGCCGGTACAGCGAGGTGCTGCTGGCCGAGCGCGTCGGCGCACCGGCCCGGCGCGTCTTGGCCAAGCTGGCCCGCCGCGACGAGGACGCCGCGGCCCTGGCCCGGCAGCACGCGGTGCTCGGGCAACTGCAGGCGCTGCAGGGCGCCGGCGTCGCCTATTTCCTGTCGCGGCTGCCGCTGGCGGTCGGGCTGCACCGGGCCGACTATCGCGGCCAGGCCCGCCCGGCGTTGCTGCTGCGGCATCCGCCCGGGCTGTGGGGCAGCCTCGCCGAGGTCCGCCGTGCCCAGCGTAGCGGCCTGGATCCGCGCCACGCGGTGTGGATGTGGCGACGGCTGCTCGAGCTGCTGGGATTCCTGCACGCCCACGGCTGGGTCCATGGCGACATCGCGCCGGAGCACGCGCTGGTCGAGCCGGTGGGCCACGGCATCCTGCTGTGCGGCTGGGGCCAGGCATCGCGGCCGCCCGCGCGCCGGGCGGCCGCGGCGTTCGCGAGCGAGCTGGTGCGCGTGACGTGGACGCTGCGTGCGCTGCTGCATGGCGGCGACGAGGGGCTGCCCGGCACCGGGTCGCAGACCCCGGCTCCGCTGGCCGAGCTGCTGCTGCGCTGTTGCGATCCGGAGGCCGCGCCGGTGCGCCAGGGCGCGGCCGCAATCGCGCAGGCACTGACCGAAGCGGCCGCGGAGGCCTTCGGCCCCGCCCGCTTCATTCCTTTCGACCCGGCGCCGGACGGCGCCTGAGCCTCACCAGGAGCATCCATCATGGGATATGGCAACTACTCGCACGCGGCCCACGCGGCGCTGATTTCCGACCGCGCCGCGCGGCCGGGCACCGAGGTGTTCGCCCAGCGCGGCACGCACCCGCTGATGGATCCGAAGGGACTGCGGGTGCGCGAATCGCGCGACAGCGCCGATCATCCGGACTCGCTGCCGGTGGTGTTCGCGCTCGACGTCACCGGCTCCATGGGCGACATCCCGCGGCTGCTGGCGCAGCAGGAGCTTCCGACCTTCATGCAGCTGATCACCGACGTCGGTGTCGCCGACCCGCAGCTGCTGTTCATGGCCATCGGCGACGCAAACTCCGACCAGGCGCCGCTACAGGTGGGCCAGTTCGAGTCCACCGCCGAGCTGATGGACCAGTGGCTCACCCGCAGCTACCTGGAGGGCGGCGGCGGCGGGACCGGCGAGGAGAGCTACGAGCTGGCGTTCTACGTGCTGGCCCAGCACACCGAGACCGATGCCTGGACCCAGCGCCGCAAGAAGGGCTACCTGTTCATGACCGGCGACGAGCTGCCGTATCCGGCGGTGTCGCGCCACCAGATCGGGCAGTTGATCGGCGAACCGCTCGACGAGGACATACCGATCGAGGAAGTGATCGCGGCCGCCGCGGAGCGCTGGCACCTGTTCTTCCTGATCCCCGACCCGCATCGCCGCGCGCGCTGCGAGGCCCGCTGGCGCGAACTGCTCGGCGACCAGGTGCTGTGCATGGAATCGCCGGAAGACGCCTGCGCGGTGGCCGCCGCGGCGGTGGCGCTGACCGAGCGTGCGGTCCCCGACCTGCAGACGCTGGCGGGCGCGATGGAGGCCAAGGGGCTGCCGCGCTCACGCGTCGGCGCGGTGGTGCGCGCGCTGGAGGCCTATGCCGAGGTGCTGGATCCGTCGCGGCCGCGGCGCCAGGCGGGGGCCGCGGCGGCCGTCCCGCGCCCGGCGTGGTGGCAGCGGCTGTTCGGCTGAGCGCCGGCACGGCGGCGGCATGACCCACTACCTGTCGGTGCTGGGCCTGGGCTTCGGCGACTGCGGCAAGGGGCGGTTCGTCGACGCGCTGTGCCGGCAGACCGGCGCCCACACCGTGGTGCGCTTCAACGGCGGCGCGCAGGCCGGGCACAACGTAGTGCTCGACGACGGCCGCCACCACACCTTCTCGCAGTTCACCGCCGGCAGCTTCGATCCGCAGGTGCACAGCGTGCTGTCACAGGCGGTGGTGGTGCATCCCTCGGCGCTGCTGGTGGAGGCGCAGGTGCTGGCCGGCCAGGGCGTGGCGGTCCCGCTGCAGCGCCTGTGGATCGATGCGCGCTGCCGGGTGACCACGCCCTATCACCAGGCCGCCGGCCGCCTGCGCGAGTGGGCGCGCGGCGCCCAGGCGCACGGCACCTGCGGGGTGGGCGTGGGCGAGACCGTGGCGCAGTCGCTGCGCGATCCTGCGGCGGCGCTGCGCTATGGCGACCTGCGGTCGCGCACCGTCGCGCTGGAAAAGCTGGAGACTTTGCGCACCGCGCTGTGCGTGCAGCTGGAGCCATGGCTGGCGTCCGCGGGCCCGCAGGACGCCGCGGCCGCGCAGGAAGTCGCGGTGCTGCGCGACCCGGCGCTCGGCGCGCGCTGGCTGCGGCAGATCGGGCCCTGCCTGGCGGTCGTGCCGGCGGCCGCGCCGGGGACGCTGGCCCGGCGCCTGGCGCGGCCGGGCACGGTGCTGTTCGAGGGCGCGCAGGGCATGCTGCTGGACGAGTGGCAGGGCTTCCATCCCCACACCACCTGGAGCAGCGTCGGCACCGCGGCGGTGGAGCGCGTGCTCGACGAGCTGGCGCTGGGCGGCGAGCGGCGGCACTTCGGCGCGTTGCGGACCTATCCCACGCGCCATGGCGCCGGCCCGTTCCCCACCCACGACCCGGCCCTGGACGGCCTGCTGCCGGAGCCGCACAACACGGCGCACGGCTGGCAGGGCCGCTTCCGCCGCGGGCATCCGGACGCGGTGCTGCTGGACTACGCGCTGCGCACCGTCGGCCCGCTGGACGGCCTGCTGGTCTCCCATCTGGATGCGCTGGAGGCGCTGCCCGGCGGGCTGCGCTGGTGCACGGGGTATCGCGAGCCGGACGCGCCGGCGCCGCTGCGGCGCCTGCCGACGGCGGAGGCGCCGGATCTGGCGCACCAGCAGGCGCTGACCGCGCGGCTGGCGCGGGCGGTTCCCTGCTACGACCCGTGTCCGGTCGCCGGCGTCGGCGACTGGCGGGAGCGATTGCGCACGGTCACCGCGCTGCCGGTGCGATGGGGCAGCTACGGTCCGCGCAGCGGCGCGGTACGCCGTCTCGACGCCCGGACGCCCGACTTCCCGGATCCCTGACCGAGCCCCCGCCGCCCCGATGATCAAACAGCGGTCCGCGGGTTGCCGCCGCATGGCCGACCCTCCACGTCGCTATACTTGGGAGCGTCGCACGCATGCGCGAGTACGCGCGATGCGCCGCTCGCTCCGTCCGTCCGGGCAGGCGCTACGCCGCCGCGCGAGGCCGCGCCGCGGCGCGCGATTCCCTTCGCCTGCGGCCCTGCGTCCCGCATCCACCGCAAGGAGTTTCGATCATGGTGCTTGGCTCTTTCCTGCGTAAGCAGCTCGTCGAGATCCTGCAGTGGACCGAGGATGTCGACGGCGTGCTCGCCTGGCGCCTGCCGCTGCAGGACGCGGTGATCCAGTACGGCGCCCGCCTGACCGTGCGCGACTCGCAGCAGGCGGTGTTCGTCAACGAAGGCCGGGTGGCCGACGTGTTCGGCCCGGGCCTGCACACGCTCACCACGCGCACGCTGCCTGTGCTCACCGCACTGCAGCACTGGGACAAGGGCTTCGAATCGCCGTTCAAGTCCGACGTGATCTTCTTTTCCACGCGCCTGCAGCTCGGCCGGCGCTGGGGTACCGCACAGCCGGTGACGCTGCGCGACAGCGAGTTCGGCATGGTGCGGGCGCGTGCGCACGGCATCTACAGCTACCAGGTCGCCGACGTGGCGACGTTCTACCGCGAAGTCGTCGGCACCCGCGCGCGCTACACCGTCGAGGACCTGGAGGCGCAGCTGCGCAACCTGGTGGTGGCCGGCATCGCCGACACCCTCGGCAATGCCGGCGGCTCGTTCCTGGACCTGGCCGCCAACCAGGCGCTGATGGCCGAGCACCTGCAGGCCCGCCTGAAGCCGGCGTTCGCGCGCTACGGCATCGCGCTGGAAGCGTTGGCGGTCGAGAGCGTGTCGCTGCCGGACGAGCTGCAGCGCGCGCTGGACACGCGCATCGCGGTCGGCATGGCCGGCGACCTGGACCGCTTCACCCGCTACCAGGCGGCGAACGCGCTGCCGCTGGCGGCGCGCAGCGGCGGCGGCGTGGCGGGCCTCGAGGCCGGGCTGGCGGCCGGGGCCGCCGTCGGGCAGGCGATGGCGCACGGGCTGGCCCCGGCACCGGCGACCCCGCCGGCCGCGGACGACGCGGCCGTCCAGCGCCTGCGGCAGCTCAAGACGCTGCTGGAGCAGGACCTGATCACCGCGCAGGACTACGAGACCGCCAAGCAGGACGTGCTGCGCCGCCTCACCGGCTGAGCCGCTGCGGCGGCTCGGGCGCCTTCGCGCGTGGGGGTGTGAGCAGGCGGGATGGCGGCCTCGCAGCCGCCCCAGGCCGCCGGGGGCCGGGCGCGGGCGGGGCGACGCCCATGGTCGCGCCGAAGCCCTGGAGGCGTGCACTGCGGCGGCAGGCCGGGACCGCGCGGTCACCAGGGCCGATTCCGTGCACCTGCGCTCTTCCAATAGCACTTCGAGGCTTCGAAGCGTCGCCGGTGCCGGCGACGGCACATCGGCGCGCGGCCGGGCGGCCGGACGGCCGGGTTCGACCAAGGTCGGGCGGCGGCGCCACGGGCGCGGGGCTATGCTCGGCGTTCGTGACCGTGGGTCTGGGAGGGCTGCGTGGACTACGAAACGCTGTACCGCCGTTCGATCGAGCGGCCGGAGGAGTTCTGGGCCGAACAGGCCGAGGCCATCCATTGGCAGGTGCCGCCGCAGCAGATCCTGGACTACTCGCGCCCGCCGTTCCGGCGCTGGTTCGTCGGCGGGCAGACCAACCTCTGCTACAACGCGGTCGACCGCCACCTGGCCGCACGCGGCGACCAACTGGCGCTGGTCGCCGTCTCCAGCGAGACCGGGCAGACCCGCGAGCTGACCTACCACCAGTTGCATCGCGAAGTGAATGCCTTCGCCGCGGTGCTCAAGCGCCTGCAGGTCGGACGTGGCGACCGCGTGGTCGTCTACATGCCGAACATGGCCGAGGCGGTGTTCGCGATGCTGGCCTGCGCGCGCATCGGCGCCGTGCATTCGGTGGTGTTCGGCGGCTTCGCCGCGCACAACCTGGCGCTGCGCATCGACGATGCCACGCCCAAGCTGCTGATCGCCGCCGATGCCGGCAGCCGCGGCGGCAAGCTGATCCCGTACAAGCCGCTGGTCGATGCGGCCTGCGCGGAGGCGGCCTCGCCGCCGCCGAAGGTGCTGATCGTCTCGCGCGGGCTGGACCCGGCGCAGCCCCGCATCGAGGGGCGCGATGTCGACTACGCGAGCCTGCGCGCGGAAGTGGGCGATGCGCAGGTGCCGGTCGAATGGCTGGAGTCCAACGAACCCAGCTACCTGCTGTATACCTCCGGCACCACCGGCAGGCCCAAGGGCGTACAGCGCGACGTCGGCGGCTACGCGGTGGCCATGGCGCAGTCGATGCGCACGGTGTTCGACTGCGCGCCGGGGCAGGTGATGTTCTCCACCTCCGATGTGGGCTGGGCGGTCGGTCATTCCTACAACGTCTACGGCCCGCTGATCGGCGGCTGCACCTCGCTGTTGTATGAGGGCCTGCCCGTCGATCCGGACCCGGGCATCTGGTGGGCGCTGTGCGAGAAGTACGGGGTCCGCACGCTGTTCTCCTCGCCCACCGCGATCCGGGTGCTGAAGAAGCACGACTCGCGCTACCTCCGCGAGCGCGACCTGTCGGCGCTGAAGTACCTGTTCCTGGCCGGCGAGCCGCTGGACGAACCCACCGCGACCTGGATCCACGACGCGCTCGGCAAGCCGGTGATCGACAACTACTGGCAGACCGAGACCGGCTGGCCGGCGCTGACCCTGCTGCCGGGCCTGGACATGAAGCCGCTGCGCTTCGGCTCGCCCGGCTTTCCCAACCTCGGCTACCGCATGAAGATCGTCGACCCGCACAGCGGCGCGGAGGTGCGTGCGGGGCAGAAGGGCGTGCTGGTGATGGTGCCGCCGCTGCCGCCCGGCTGCATGAGCACGGTCTGGAACGACGATGCGCGCTTCCTGCAGAGCTACTTCAGCCATTTCCGGGAACTGCTGTACAGCTCGCTGGACTGGGCGATCCGCGACGAGGACGGCTATACCTTCATCCTCGGCCGCACCGACGATGTCATCAACGTCGCCGGCCACCGCCTGGGCACCCGCGAGATCGAGGAGGCGATCGCCGGCCACCCGGGCGTCGCCGAGGCCGCGGTGATCGGCGTGCACGACGAGCTCAAGGGCCAGGTGCCGGTGGTGTTCGCCACGATGCGGCAGGCGCCGCTCGATCCGGCGGCGGTGGCGGCCGAACTGCAGCAATGCGTGGTGCGCCAGCTCGGCGCGGTGGCGCGACCGGCGCGCGTGCACATCGTCAACGCGTTGCCGAAAACGCGGTCGGGCAAGCTGCTGCGGCGCTCGCTGCAGGCCCTGGCCGAGCGGCGCGACCCCGGCGACCTGTCCACGCTCGACGATCCGGGCGCGCTCGAGGAGATCCGCCAGGTGCTGGCGCGCGGCGGCGGTTAGGCGGGAGGCCAGCAGGCGCCCGCTAGAATGCCGGCTGGTTTTCAACAAGGCGGTCTCATGGTCGCACACGGCGGCATTGGCACAACCGATTCGCCGGGCTGGGACGCAATCGACGCGGAACTGGCCCGCCACTACCCGCAGCAGTCGCCGCGCCACTACGGCGCGCTGCTGAGCCCTGCGCTGGGCGGCAACGATCCGCTGTACGGCATCAGCGCGTACTGGCGCGACCTGCCGCAGCCGCACTGGCACTTCGTGACGTACGGGTTCTCCGAGCTCTACGACAAGGAGGGGGACGATCCCGAGATCAGCGGCTGGGGCTTCGAGCTGACCTTCCGGCTGGCGGCGGCGCCCGGCAGCGAGCCGCCGAACTGGGCGCTGAACTTCCTGCAGAACCTGGCCCGCTACGTGTTCGGCAGCGGCAATCCGTTCGAGCACGGCCACTACCTCAACGCCAACGGCCCCATCGCCGCCGACAGCGATTCGCTGATCCGCGCCGTCGCGTTCGTGCGCGATCCGGAACTGGCGACGCTGCAGACGCCCAACGGCCGCGTGGAATTCCTGCAGGTGGTCGGCCTCACCGACGACGAGGAACTGGCGATCAAGCGCTGGTCCACCGTGGACGTACTCGATGCGCTGGTCGAGCGCATGCCGCTGTGGATCACGTCGCTGGAGCGCGGCTCGCTGCTGGCCGACCCGTCGGTGGCCGCGGCGATCGACGCCGGCGCCGCCCGCGACGGCTCGCAGACCGGTTTCCTGTTCGTCGAGCACCTCGACTGGACACTGCAGCCGCCGCAGGGAGAGCTGGTCATCGGTGCGAACCAGGTAGCGTCGCTGCTGGGGCTGCTGCCCGGGCGCCTGCCGTTCGGGCAGGACCTGCGGCTGATCGGGAGCGACCGGCAGGTCCGCCTGGCGCCCGCCGCGGTCAGCGCACTGGAGGACGTGGACGGCGTGCTGGAGTGCCGCCTGGATGCGCCGGCCCTGGCGGCGCTGTGCGCCACGCTGCGGCCGCAGCGCGGCCGCTACCCGGTGCCGGGCCTGGACGGGTTCGCCGTGGTGGTGCGGCCCAGCGAGTTGCGCGATGGCGCCGGCAACGTGGTGGAAACACTGGGTTGATCGAACGGGATTGATCGAGCCCGCCGCCCGGGCGGACCCCGGGTCCGCGCAGTGGTGGAGGATCCCGCAGCGGCCGGTGCGGGCCGCTGCGGGGAGTCGCTCAGGCCAGGCCTTCGGCGCGCAGGGCGGCCTGCACGTCGGCATCGGCCTGCAGGCGCTGGCGGAAGCCGTCGAGCGCATCCAGGCCCTGGAGGTCGACGCCGGCCTTGCGTGCCCACAGCAGGGTCACGAACAGATAGGCATCGGCGCCCGAACGGGTGTTGGCCAGCCAGGCATGGTCGCGCAGGTGGGCATCGACGCGCTCGTACAGCGTGCGCAGCTTGCGGCGCGCGTCGTCCTGGCTCAGCGCGATCATGGCCGGGTCCTGCAGATAGGCGGTGGCGCCGAAGATCGGCTTGAAGGTCGGATGCACGTCGGCGTTGACGAAGGCGATCCAGCGATTGATCTCGGCGCGGCTGCGCGCGCTGCCGTCCGCGCCCAGGCCACCGGCCGGCGCGCTGTCGGTGATGTAGTTGAGGATCGCCGCGTTCTGGGTCAGCACCCAGTCGTCCACCTGCAGCAACGGCACCGCGCCGGCCGGATTGAGCTTCAGGTAGTCGGGCGACTTCAGGCCGGCCGCGTCCATCACCTGCAGGTCGAACGGCAGCCCGGACCAGCGCAGCGTGATGTGGTCCGCCAGCGAACAGGCGCCGGGCTTGGTGTAGAGCTTCATGTCGACTCCGACAGGACAGGATCGGCGAGGGTACCGCCGATCGGCGTCACCGCGGAGCGAAGGCGCGCTCAGGAGGTGCGCGGGCGCAGCGTCTGCACGCGGTAGAACGTGTGGTCGCCGATGGTGGCCACCTGGTAGGCGTTGCGCCAGCTCGGGCTGGCGATGGCGCTGGCGGCGAAGTGGCTGGCGCCCGGCACGATCTCCTTGCGCTTGCCGACCGGCAGCGCCCAGTTCTGCTCGGCGGCGAAGGCCACGTCCACCGCCTTGGTCCAGGCGACGTTGTTCTTCAGCTGCGTGCCGGGAGCGACCAGCGCGGGCGCGAACTGGCTGCGGGCAGTGACCACCTCGCACATCGAGTCGCCCCACAGCCCGCTGTCGAGGCGGCGCAGCGCGACTTCGGCGACCGCCTGCTGGCCGCGCAGGGTCTGGTCGCGGGCTTCCAGGTAGACGGTGGTGCTCAGGCAGAGCGAATCGGCGGCCGGCTGCGGCAACAACTGCGACAGCCAGAGAATCCAGGCCAGTTTCATGTGACTCCTTGCTCCGTATGGGCCTCCCGGCTGCGGTCCCTCCAGGAGCGGAGAGGCCAGCGCGAGAGGCTTGGCGTCATGGGGAGGCGGCCTGTCACGGGCCGCCCGGAACTCCGGCCGCGGAAGAGGGGCCGAAGACGCCCGCCGGGACTGGGTGGCGGGTCAAAAAGTTGGCGCAAGGTAGGTGGCGGTCACACAATCCGGCCTGAATGGGGGGGGGCGGTGGCCTCCCGGTCCCGGGCCTGCATGGCCCGCGTCGGTCCGCGGCGTGGCGCCGCCGGCGTGGCCGTCAGAGCGAGGCCGCCAGCCGGCTGCCCTGGTCGATCGCACGCTTGGCGTCGAGCTCGGCGGCGACGTCGGCGCCGCCGATCAGGTGCGGCGCCTGCCCGGCCGCCTGCAGCGCCGCGACCAGTTCGCGGCGTGGCTCCTGTCCCGCGCACACCACCACGGTGCCCACGTCCAGGGTCTGTTCCTGCCCCTCGATGCGCACGCGCAGGCCGGCATCGTCCATCCCCAGGTACTCCACGCCGCCGAGCATGCGCACGCCCTTGGCCTTGAGCGTGGCGCGATGGATCCAGCCGGTGGTCTTGCCCAGCCGCGCGCCGGGCCGACCCGGGCTGCGCTGCAGCAGCCAGAGCTGGCGGGCGGGCGGCTCCGGCCGCGGGGGTGCCAGCGCGCCGCGCGTCTCGAAGTGCGGATCCACGCCCCACTCGGCCATCCAGCGCGGCACGTCCAGCGCCGACGACGGACCCGCCTGCACGAGGTATTCGCCGACGTCGAAGCCGATGCCGCCGGCGCCGATGATCGCCACCTTGTCGGCGGCCTGCACCCGGCCCTGCAGCACGTCGAGGTAGGACACGACGTTGGGATGGTCGGCACCGGGGAAGCTCACCGCGCGTGGTTCGATGCCGGTGGCGAGCACGATCTCGTCGAACCCGGCCAGGTCGTGGGCCTGCACCAGGGTGCGCAGCCGCAGCTCGACGCCGGTGGCCTCGATCCGGTGCCGGAAATAGCGCAGGGTCTCGTGGAACTCCTCCTTGCCGGGAATGCGCTTGGCGACGTTGAACTGGCCGCCGATCTCGTCGCCGGCATCGAACAGCGTCACCCGGTGGCCGCGTTCGGCGGCGACGGTCGCACAGGCCAGCCCGGCCGGCCCTGCGCCCACCACCGCGATCCTGCGCGGTGCGGTCGTGGGCCGATAGTTCAGCTCGGTCTCGCGCACGGCCCGCGGGTTGACCAGGCAGCTGGCGAGCTTGTTCTCGAACACGTGGTCCAGGCAGGCCTGGTTGCAGGCGATGCAGGTATTGATGGCGTGTGCCTGCCCGCGGCGCGCCTTGTTGGCCCACTCCGGGTCGGCCAGCAGCGGCCGCGCCAGCGACACCAGGTCGGCCGCGCCGTCGGCGAGGATGCGCTCGGCGACCTCGGGCATGTTGATGCGGTTGGTGGCCACCACCGGCACGCGCAGGTGCGGGCGCAGCTTGGCGGTCACGCCGGCGAAGGCGCCGCGCGGCACCGAGGTGGCGATCGTCGGCACGCGCGCCTCGTGCCAGCCGATGCCCGAGTTGATCAGGGTCGCGCCGGCGGCCTCGATCGCCTGCGCCTGCGCGAGGATCTCCTGCCACTGGCTGCCGTCCTCGACCAGGTCCACCAGCGACAGCCGGTAGATGATGATGAAATCCGGGCCGCAGGCCTCGCGGATGCGCCGCACGATCTCCACCGCGAAGCGCATGCGCCGCGCCGGATCGCCGCCCCAGGCGTCGTCGCGCCGGTTGGTGCGCGGGGCGACGAACTCGTTGATCAGATAGCCCTCCGATCCCATCACCTCGACCCCGTCGTAGCCGGCCTCGCGCGCGCGCCGCGCGGCGTGCGCATAGGCGCTGATCTGCCGCTCCACCGCGCCGGCCGACAGCGCCCGCGGCGTGAACGGATTGATCGGCGCCTTCAGCCGCGACGGCGCCACCGACAGCGGGTGGTAGGCGTAGCGGCCGGCGTGCAGCAGCTGCAGGCAGATCTTGGCGTCGTGCGCGTGCACCGCGCGCGTCACCTGGCGGTGCGGGTGGGTCTCCCACGGCCACGACAGCTTGCCGCCGAACGGCTTGAGCCAGCCCGCGACATTGGGCGAGAAGCCGCCGGTGACGATCAGCCCGACGCCGCCGGCCGCGCGCTCGGCGAAGTACGCGGCCAGGCGCGGGAAGTCGCGTGCACGGTCTTCCAGCCCGGTATGCATCGAGCCCATCAGCACGCGGTTGCGCAGCCGGGTGAAACCGAGGTCGAGCGGGGCGAACAGGTGAGGGTAGGCGGGAGCGGCTTCGTTGGCGTGCGGCATATGGATACGCTGGCGTACGGAAGCGCCCATTGTGCGGGATTGCGCCGCCGTCGCAACCGCTGCCGTGCCTGGCCGCGCTGGCCGCTGCGTCGCGGCGGGCCGGCGCCGGGTGGCGAGGTCGCGGCGGCGCTGTCGGCAGGTGCATCCGCGCAGCCGGTCGGGTGCCGCCCGACCCTGCCCCCGCCGACCGGCGGCGGACCGAGCGGCAGAGGGCGCGCAACCGGCGCGCGGGCTGCCGTTGCCCCCGGCGGACTCCGGTGCCCTCGGCCTGCCTTTTCTGGCGCGGCCATGCCTCCTTTTTCTGGCGCGACCATGCGTCTGCGCGGAGAGCGGTTCGCGGGCGCCGGCGAGGGCAGGGCGGCCGTGGGTATCGGGGCGCGTTTGCGCAACCGTCCGTTCAGCACGGGCAGGGGCCGCGCTTCAGGCAAGGCGGGGCGGGGTGCGGCACCTGGCGCGCTGTCGTTCCCGGCCCATCCCTGTTAGGGTGCGTCCGCTCCGGAGGCACGGCGATACGCACTCGCGAAGACCGTTTTCCTCCCGGATCCAGGCATTGCCGCGTTTCATGAAGCTGTATACGTTGCAATGCCGGTTGTCGGCCGGGCTGGTGATGGTTTTCACATGTTATTTGACCGTTAACGCAGTCTTCACTTAGGCAGGCTTAATCTGCGCCGCGATGGCGTGCGGAACTGCCGTCTGGATGTGACGAGCATCTGTACTGAACCATGCCTCTTTTGGTTTTATCTCCCTGAAACAAGGAGCTGTATAAATGAACAAGAAAATCCTCACTGCCGCGTTGCTGGGCGGTCTGGCCGTAGCCCAGGCAGCCTCCGCGCAGGAGTTCGATGATCGCTGGTACCTGACCGGTTCTGCTGGTTTCAACTTCCAGGACAGCGACCGTCTGACCAACGATGCTCCGTTCGTCACTCTGGGCCTGGGCAAGTTCGTCAGCCCGAACTGGTCGATCGACGGTGAACTGAACTACCAGAACCCGAACTTCGATGCCAACCAGGATCAGAACTGGAGCCAGTACGGCATCTCGTTCGACCTGCGTCGCCACTTCATCCAGGAAGGCCGCGGCTGGAACCCCTACCTGCTGTTCGGTCTGGGCTACCAGAAGTCGGAAGAAGAGTTCGATGCGTTCCCGAACCCGAACTCGCCCGGCGAGCGTAAGGACGGCAACTTCGCCGCCAAGGTCGGCGTCGGCCTGCAGACCACCTTCGAGAAGCGCGTCGCCGTGCGTGCCGAAGTGGCCTACCGCGCTGACTTCGACGACCAGAGCGTTGCTGCTCCGTCGGAAGACTGGTTCGGCGACGTGCTGGCTTCGGTCGGCGTCGTGATCCCGCTGGGACCGGCCCCGGTCGCTGCTGCCCCGGCTCCGGCCCCGGTTGCGCCGAGCTGCGCCGACCTGGACGACGACGGTGACGGCGTCAACAACTGCGACGACAAGTGCCCGGATTCGCAGCCTGGCCAGACCATCGGTCCGGACGGTTGCCCGGTGCCGGTGTCGATCGACCTGAAGGGCGTGAACTTCGACTTCAACAAGTCGAACCTGCGTCCGGACGCGATCTCGATCCTGAGCGAGGCCACCGAGATCCTGAAGCGTTACCCCGACCTGAAGGTCGAGGTCGCCGGTCACACCGACTCGAAGGGTACCGACGCCTACAACCAGAAGCTGTCGGAGCGTCGCGCCACCGCGGTGTACGACTACCTGACCAAGAACGGCGTGGACGCTTCGCGTCTGGTCGGTCCGATCGGCTACGGCGAGAGCCGTCCGATTGCTCCGAACACCAACCCGGATGGTTCGGACAATCCGGAAGGCCGTGCGAAGAACCGTCGTACCGAGCTGAACGTCCAGAACTGATCGGACCTTCGGTGATTCAAACAAAGCCCGGCCTCGTGCCGGGCTTTGTGTTTGTGGGGCCGGAAGAAACCGCCGGCGGCGCCGAAGCGTCACACCGGTGCCCACCGGCGCCAAGCCCTCCATGGTCTTTCCTTTTTGAATACAGCTACTTGGCGTATTCATCGCATGTTCTGGATGAAATTGGTTGAAAGCCGGGCGGGGCCTGCCTACACTCGCCGCGTCGCCCACCAACGGATGAATTCCCGATGCTGCGTATCGCAACAGCCGGACTGCTCTGTCTCGCACTCGTTCCCGCCGTCCATGCAGCCCCCGATTGCGCAGGCGGCACGCTCTCCCAGCCGCTGCCGTTGCCGGCCACGGTGATCGCCCCCGCCGCGGCGGAGTTCTATACCCGCAGCGTCCAGCTCGGCGTGCCCACCGGCGTGCTGGCCCAGCCCTACAGCAGCGAGCAGTCGGTCGACCGGGTGCTGCTGCGCCTGCGCGTGGAAGGCTGCCAGGACCTGGCCAAGGCGCTGCCGGCCGACGGCGCGGTCAAGCCCAACGACCCGGCGGCGTACAAGCCGCAGACCGCGTTCGACAACACGCCGTGGCGCTTCGACATGAGCCAGGGCGGCAAGCGCATGACCGCCGAGGAATTCGACGCCTGGATGAAGGCGCGCGGCGTGCGTGTGGTCAAGGCGCGCCCGGCACCTGCGGCGGCCGCGGTCGTGGCGCCGGACGCCGCGACGGCCGAAGTCAAGTAAGCCGCGCGGCCGGACGGACGTGAACCGGCGGCTCCCGCCGGCTTCCGCCCGGCCCCGCACCGCCGACGCCACGCCGCGGCACGGGCTGGCGCGGGTGCTGTCCAAGCTCGGGGTGTGCTCGCGCAGCGAGGCGGCGCGCTGGATCATGGCCGGCCGTGTCAGTGTCGACCGGCGGATCGTCCGCGATCCGGAATTCCCCATCCACGGCGAGCGCGCGTGCATCGCCGTCGACGGCCAGCCGCTGGCCGGCCGCGAGCGCGTCTACGTGATGCTCAACAAGCCGCGCGGGCTGGTCACCACCGTCAGCGACGAGCAGGGACGCGACACCGTGTACCGCTGCCTGGACGGGGCCGGCCTGCCGTGGCTCGCCCCGGTGGGGCGGCTGGACAAGGCCAGCGAGGGCCTGTTGCTGTTCAGCAACGATCCGCAGTGGGCCGCGGCGATCACCGATCCCGAACATAGGCCCGACAAGACCTACCACGTACAGGTGGACTGCCTGCCGACGCCGGCGCAGCTGCAGGCGCTGCTGGAGGGCGTGCGCGACGGCGCCGACCTGCTGCGCGCCAAGACGGTCGCGCCGCTGCGCGCGGGCAGCCGCAACGCCTGGCTGGAAATCGTGCTCGACGAGGGCCGCAACCGCCAGATCCGGCGGCTGCTGGCGGCGCAGGCGATCGGGGTGCTGCGGCTGGTGCGGGTGGCGATCGGGCCGCTGACGCTGGGAGACCTGGACAAGCGCGGCTGGCGCCGGCTGGGCGCCGACGAGGTCGACGCGCTGGCGCCCGCGGCGCGCACCGGTCCCGGGTCCTGATCGGGCGAGGGCCGCCCCGCGGCGCTGCCGCAGGGCGGGGCAGGCTCAGCCGCCGATGACGCCCAGCTCGCGGCCGATCCGGGTGAAGGCGTCGATCGCGCGGTCCAGGTGCTCGCGGGTATGCGCGGCGCTGATCTGGGTGCGGATGCGCGCCTGGCCCTGGGGCACCACCGGGAAGAAGAAGCCGATCGCGTAGATGCCTTCCTCCAGCAGCCGGGTGGCGAACCGCTGCGCCAGCGGCGCGTCGTACAGCATCACCGGGCTGATCGGGTGCACGCCGGGCTTGAGGTCGAAACCGGCGGCGGTCATTTGCTCGCGGAAGTAGGCGGTGTTGGCGGCCAGCCGCTCGCGCAGTTCGCCGGCCGCCTCCAGCATCTCGAAGGCCTTGATGCCGGCGGCGACCACGTGCGGCGGCAGCGAGTTGGAGAACAGGTACGGGCGCGAGCGCTGGCGCAGCAGCTCGATCACCTCGCGCCGGGCGGTGGTGAAGCCGCCGAGCGCGCCGCCCATCGCCTTGCCCAGGGTGCCGGTGAAGATGTCGATCTTCTCCAGCACGCCCTTGACCTCGGCCGATCCGCGGCCGCTGGCGCCGAGGAAGCCGGTGGCGTGGCATTCGTCGATGTGCACCAGGGCGTTGTACTTCCTGGCCAGTGCCGTGATCTCGTCCAGCGGGGCGATGAAGCCGTCCATCGAGAACACGCCGTCGCTGGTGATCAGCTTGGTGCGGCAGCCGGCGGCGTCGGCCGCCTGCAGCTGCGCTTCCAGGTCGGCCATGTCGCAGTTGGCGTAGCGGAAGCGCTTGGCCTTGCACAGGCGCACGCCGTCGATGATCGACGCATGGTTGAGCGCATCGGAGATGATCGCGTCGTGCTCGCCCAGCAGCGGCTCGAACAGGCCGCCGTTGGCGTCGAAGCAGGCCGCGTACAGGATGCAGTCCTCGGTGCCGAAGAAGCCGGCGATGGTCTGCTCGAGCTGCTTGTGCAGGTCCTGGGTGCCGCAGATGAAGCGTACCGACGCCATGCCGAAGCCATGGGTGTCCAGCGCCGCCTTGGCGGCGGCGATGATGTCCGGGTGGTCGGCCAGGCCGAGGTAGTTGTTGGCGCAGAAGTTCAGCACCGTGCGGCCGTCGGCCAGGGTGATCTCGGCCGACTGCGGGCCGGTGATGATGCGTTCGGCCTTGAACAGGCCCTGGGCCTGGATCGACTCCAGCTCGGCGGCGTAGTGGGCGGTCAGCGAAGCGGCGGTGGCGGTCATGGCGCTCGGGAAGACGGAAAGGTCGGCGATTTTACCGTGGGCGCCGGCGAGGGCCCGTTCATGCGCAATCGGCATGAGCAACGGCGCAATCGTCATTTCTCCGACGCCGGGGGGCGCCGCAGCATCGCGCCTCCGGCCGTGCACGCGGTCCCTCGCTCTTCCCAGGAAACCGGCATGTCCAGGCCCGACCCACGCCACTTCCGCCTCCAGGGCGCTTCGGCGTGGCGGCGGGAGCCGGGAGCGGGCCGGCGGGCGGTTGCGCCGGCGCACGCTTCGGACCTGCGATGCCGCGGCATCGGGTACTGGGCAGCGGCGCTGCCGCCCGATACCCGCGACGGGATGTCGCCGCGGACGGGCGCCGGTAGGCAGGCAGGCCGGTGGAACGGTATGGTGTGCCGAAGAACGGCGGCGCGGGCTGTCGCCCTGGCTCCGGCGTGCTGTCGCCACGGGTCGCGGGCAGGCGGGGAGGCCGGGCCTGCCGGTCGCGTGCCGGCGCCCTCGAGCGGATGTTCCATGGCCTGCGGGCCCGCGCCGGGTCTCGGCCGCGGGCCTGGGCACGCCGGTGCGACGGCGGCACGCCGCCCCTGACATGTCCTTCTGATTGCGGAGAACCAACGATGAAATGGCTGACTTCCCGTACTGCGCGCCTGTGGCTCGGCGCCTGCCTGGCCACGCTGGCGGTCGGCGGCGCGATGGCGCGCGACGTGCAACTGCTCAACGTGTCCTATGACCCGACGCGCGAGTTCTACCGCGACTACAACGCCGCCTTTTCCAAGCACTGGCAGCAGACCCGGGGCGACCACGTCGCGATCGAGACCTCGCACGGCGGCTCCGGCAAGCAGGCACGCGCGGTGATCGACGGCATCGAGGCCGACGTGGTGACGCTGGCGCTGGCCTACGACGTGGACGCGATCGCCGAGAAGGCCAAGCTGATCCAGCCGGGCTGGGAACAGCGGCTGCCCGACAACAGCGCGCCCTACACCTCCACGATCGTGTTCCTGGTGCGCAAGGGCAATCCGAAGCAGATCAAGGACTGGCCGGACCTGCTGCGCTCGGGGGTGTCGGTGGTGACCCCGAATCCCAAGACCTCCGGCGGCGCGCGCTGGAACTACCTGGCGGCCTGGGCCTACGCCGACCGCATCTTCAAGGGCGACCGCGAACGCACGCTGCGCTACATGCGCGCGCTGTTCCGCAACGTGCCGGTGCTCGACACCGGCGCCCGCGGCGCCACCACCACTTTCGTCCAGCGCGGCATCGGCGACGTGCTGCTGGCCTGGGAGAACGAGGCGTTCCTGGCGCTGGAGGAGCTGGGCCCGGACAAGTTCGAGATCGTGGTGCCGAAGCTGTCGATCCTGGCCGAGCCGTCGGTGGCGCTGGTGGACAAGAACGTCGACAAGCACGGCACCCGCGAGGTCGCCGAGGCCTATCTGAAGTACCTGTACTCGCCGGAAGGGCAGAAGATCGCGGCCCGGCACTTCTACCGCCCGCGCCATCCCGAGTACGCCGCGCCGGCCGACATCGCACGCTTCCCGAAGGTGGAGCTGGTGACGATCCAGCAGGCCTTCGGCTCCTGGGACAAGGCCCAGGCCGAGCATTTCGCCGACGGCGGGCTGTTCGACCAGATCCAGGCGAGCAAGTAGGCGATGCCGGCAGCTGCAATGTCCTCCGCGCGGCGCCCGCCGCGGCGCAGGGTGATCCCCGGGCTCGGCCTGAGCCTCGGGATCACGTTCGCCTGGCTCGGCCTGATCGTGCTGATCCCGCTGCTGGGGGTGTTCGTCAAGACCAGCGGGCTGGGCTGGTCGGGGGTGTGGCAGATCTGGACCGAGCCGCGGGTGCTGGCCGCGCTGAAGGTGAGCTTCGGCACCGCGCTGGCCGCCGCCGCGTTCAACGCGGTGATGGGCACCTGGGTGGCCTGGGTGTTCGTGCGCTACGACTTTCCCGGCAAGCGCCTGTTCGATGCGGTGATCGACCTGCCGTTCGCGCTGCCCACCGCCGTGGCCGGAATCGCGCTGACCGCGCTGTACGGCGGCAACGGCTGGCTCGGCCAGTGGCTGGAGCCGCTGGGCATCAAGGTGGCCTATACCCAGCTCGGGATCGTGGTGGCGCTGGTGTTCGTGGGCCTGCCGTTCGTGGTGCGGGTGGTGCAGCCGGTGCTGGCCGAGAGCGAGGGCGGGCTGGAGGAGGCGGCCGCCACGCTGGGCGCCAGCCGCGTGCAGACGGTGTTCCGGGTGGTGCTGCCGAGCCTGTGGCCGGCGGTGCTGACCGGGTTCGCGCTGGCGTTCGCGCGCGGCGTGGGCGAGTACGGCTCGGTGATCTTCATCGCCGGCAACCTGCCGCACGCCAC
The DNA here is from genome assembly GCA_037145635.1 of Lysobacteraceae bacterium USHLN149. GTDB lineage: Bacteria > Pseudomonadota > Gammaproteobacteria > Xanthomonadales > Xanthomonadaceae > JAATFS01. Next base: position 536,639 of record JBBCXB010000002.1, on the reverse strand, counting down.
CGAGATCGCGCCGCTGCTGATCACCATCCGCCTGGAGGAATTCGACTACGCCGGTGCGACCGCGATCGCCGCGGCGATGCTGCTGCTGTCGTTCGCGGTGCTGCTGGGCGTCAACACCCTGCAGGGGCGCCTGCAGCGCGGCAAGCAGAGAAGCGTGCGATGAGCGAAGCTGTCACTCCGCTGCCCTCGTCCCTGCAGGTCCCGTCCATGCCATCGCACCGCGCGCGCGCCGTGAGCGATTCCGCGACCACCGAGCCGCGCTGGATGCAGTGGCTGCTGATCGGCGGCGCGCTGGCCTTCCTGCTGTCGTTCCTGCTGCTGCCGCTGCTGCTGGTGTTCACCGAGGCGCTGCGCGGTGGCTGGCAGACCTTCCTGCGCGCGATCGCGGACCCGGACGCGCTGGCGGCCATCCGCCTGACCCTGTACGTGACTGCGATCGTGCTGCCGTTGAACCTGGTGTTCGGCGTGGCCGCCGCCTGGGCGGTCAGCAAGCATCAGTTCCGCGGCAAGCGGCTGCTGGTGAGCCTGATCGACCTGCCGTTCGCGGTGTCGCCGGTGGTGGCCGGCCTGATCTTCGTGCTGATATTCGGCCGCGGCGGCTGGGCCTGGCCGCTGATCGACGACGGCTGGCGCGTGACCCTGCCGGTGCTGGGCGAGACCCTGGTGCAGCTGCCGCGGATCGTGTTCGCGCTGCCGGGCATCGTGCTGGCGACCACCTTCGTGACCTTCCCGTTCATCGCCCGCGAGCTGATGCCGCTGATGGAGCAGCAGGGCAGCGACGAGGAACTGGCGGCGCTGAGCCTGGGCGCCAGCGGCTGGCAGATGTTCTGGCGGGTGACGCTGCCCAACATCCGCTGGGGCCTGCTGTACGGCGTGCTGCTGTGCGGCGCGCGCGCGATGGGCGAGTTCGGCGCGGTGTCGGTGGTGTCCGGGCACATCCGCGGGCGCACCAACACGCTGCCGCTGCACGTGGAGATCCTCTACAACGAGTACGCCTACAGCGCCGCCTTCGCCTGCGCCTCGCTGCTGGCGTTGAGCGCGCTGGTGACGCTGGCGCTGAAGACCTACCTGGAATGGCGCCACGGCGAATCGCTGGCCGCCAACCATCGTCATTGAGGTGAGCATGGGCATCCGCATCCAACAGCTGCACAAGCGGTTCGACGATTTCACCGCGCTGGACGCGATCGACCTGGAGATCCGCCAGGGCGAGCTGCTGGCGCTGCTCGGGCCGTCCGGCTCGGGCAAGACCACGCTGCTGCGCATCATCGCCGGGCTGGAGCACGCCGACGGCGGCCAGGTGCTGTTCGGCGACGAGGACGCCACGCGGATGAGCGTGCAGTCGCGCCGGGTCGGGTTCGTGTTCCAGCACTACGCGCTGTTCAAGCACATGAGCGTGTACGACAACATCGCGTTCGGCCTGCGCGTGCGCCGGGGCCAGGCGCGTTGGCCGGAGGCGCGGATCCGCGACCGCGTGCACGAGTTGTTGGCGCTGGTGCAGCTGCAGGGCCTGGAGAAGCGCTATCCGACCCAGCTGTCCGGCGGCCAGCGCCAGCGCGTGGCGCTGGCGCGTGCGCTGGCGATCGAGCCGCGGGTGCTGCTGCTGGACGAGCCGTTCGGCGCGCTCGATGCGCAGGTGCGGCGCGACCTGCGGCGCTGGCTGCGCGAACTGCACGAGCGTACCGGGCTGACCACGGTGTTCGTGACCCACGATCAGGAAGAGGCGCTGGAGCTGGCCGACCGCGTGGCCATCCTCAACCAGGGCCGGATCGAGCAGCTCGACAGCCCGGCGGGCGTCTACGACCGCCCGGCCTCGCCGTTCGTCTATTCGTTCGTCGGCGCGGTCAACCGGCTGCCCGGGCAGCTGCAGCAGGGGGCGGTGCAGGTCGCCGGGCTGTCGCTGCCCTGGACCGGGCCGGCCCCGGAGGCCGGGGCGATCGAGCTGTACGTCCGGCCCGAGGACCTGGTGCCGTCCGACGGCGCGGGCTGGGCGGCGACGGTGCTGTCGACCCAGCGCAGCGGGGCACGGCTGCGCATGCGCGCGCGCCTGCAGCAGGGGGCCGACGAGGTGGACGTGGAACTGCCGGCGGCGTCGGCGACCTTCGCGACCGGCCAGCCGGTGACGCTGGCGGCCCGGCGCTATGGCGTATTCCCCGGCCTGGCGCGGGCCTGAGCGGACACGAGGTGGCCCGGGCAGGCACGGCCCGGGTCAGGCAATGGCCGTGCATTGGTTGCATGTGACAGTGATGTTGCGTCGCAGCGTCGGCTGGGTTAAACAGCCGTGAACGCGAGTTGCGATCGGACCCCGCCTGTCTTCTCCCGCCTCCCCCGCTCCAGGAGATACACCGCATGAACCCGTACACCTCCAGCTGTGCCCTGTTCCTCGCCCTGTCGTCGCTGTCCACCGCCGCCCTGGCCCAGGACGAGGCGCCCACCCCGCCGCTCAGCGGCACCTTTGCCGTCACCAACGACTACGTGTTCCGCGGCATCTCGCAGACCAACGAGGACCCGGCGTTCCAGGCCGGGCTGACCTACACCTCGCCGGTCGGGCTGTACGCCGGGGTGTGGGGGTCCAACGTCGACTTCGGCGCCGGCGACCCGGACTGGGAAGTGGACGGTTTCGTCGGCTACAACATCGGCTTCGCCGAGAACTGGGCGTTCGACGTAATGGTCAACCGCTACAACTATCCCGGTGCCGGCGCCTCGAACTACAACGAGCTGATCACCAAGACCACGTTGCTGGATACCTACAGCCTGACCCTGGCCTACACCGACGACGTCTACGGCCTGGACCAGGACAGCCTCTACTACGCGTTCGATGCCAGCTGGTCGCTGCCGCACGATTTCAGCATCGGCGCGCACGTGGGCCGCACGCACTACGCTTCGGCGCTGTCGCAGTCGTACGACGACTACAACGACTACGCGCTGACGGTGGGCGAGAAGTTCGGCCCGCTCGGGCTGACCGTGGGCTACTACGACACCAGCAGCAGCGCCGAGTACGGCTTCGGCCGGCAGAACTCGGGCAGCCGGGTGGTCGCCACCGCCACCGTCAGCTGGCCCTGAGCGCCGGCGGCGACCGATGAAGAAAGGCGCCGTTCGGCGCCTTTCTCATGCAGGGGACGGCCTGCCCGCCGTGTTCGCTCCGGCCGCGCCGGCTGCGGCCGGCCGCCGGCTCAGTTCCAGCTCAGCACGACCTTGCCGGCCTTGCCTTCCTCCATCAGGTCGAAGCCCTTCTGGAACTCGTCGATCGGCAGCTGGTGGGTGAGCACCTTGCCGAGCGGGAAGCCGGACAGCACCAGCTGGGTCATCTTGTACCAGGTCTCGTACATCTTGCGGCCGTAGATGCCCTGCACGGTGAGGCCCTTGAAGATGATCTTGTCCCAGTCGGCGCCGGCGCCGCGCGGCATGATGCCGAGCATGGCGATCTTGCCGCCGTGGTACATGCAGTCGAGCATGTCGTTGAAGGCGCGCGGGTTGCCGCTCATCTCCAGGCCGACGTCGAAGCCCTCCATGTGCAGGTCGGCCATCACCTCCTTGAGCGAGGTGTTGGCGACGTTGACCACGCGCGTGGCGCCCATGTCGGCGGCCAGCTTCAGGCGGAAGTCGTTGACGTCGGTGACGACCACGTTGCGCGCGCCGATGTGCTTGCAGATGCCGGCGGCGATGATGCCGATCGGGCCGGCGCCGGTGATCAGCACGTCCTCGCCGATCACGTCGAACTCCAGCGCGCAGTGCGCGGCGTTGCCGTAGGGGTCGAAGAACGCGGCCAGCTCGGACGGGATGGGGTCGGGGATCGGCCACAGGTTGGAAGCCGGCATCACCATGTACTCGGCGAAGGCGCCGTTGACGTTGACGCCGATGCCGACGGTGTTCGGGCACAGGTGGGGGCGGCCGCCGCGGCAGTTGCGGCAGTGGCCGCAGACGATGTGGCCCTCGGCCGACACCCGCTGGCCGACCTGGTAGCCGGTCACGGCCGAGCCGAGCTCGGCGACGCGGCCGACGAACTCGTGGCCGATGGTCAGGCCCGGCTTGATGGTGCGCTGGCTCCACTCGTCCCACAGGTAGATGTGCAGGTCGGTGCCGCAGATCGCGGTCTTCTCCAGCTTGATCAGCACCTCGTTGGGGCCGGGCGCCGGGCGCGGCACGTCCTCCATCCAGATGCCCTTGGTGGCTTCGCGCTTGACCAGCGCCTTCATCGTCTGCGCCATCGGGCGGACCTGCGTTAGGGAGGAAAGGGCGCGAATTATACGCGGCGGCCGCGGCCGGCCATGCGGCGGTGCACGATGCCCGGGCGCGGGGCCGCCCCGCGCCCGGGCCCCGGATCAGAAGCGCGCGTCCAGGCTCAGGAAGTACTGGCGGGGCGCGCCGGCCATCAGGGTCTGGTTGTAGCCGTCGGGATCGGAGGCCACGTAGCCGTTGGTGCCGGTGCTGGCGAAGTAGCGCTTGTCGGCCAGGTTGGTGACGTTGAGCGCCAGGGCCATATCGGCGACGCCGGCGACCCGGCCGAAGTCGTAGCGCGCGCCGGCGTTGAACAGCCAGTAGCCGGGCACCTGCGAGTCGTTGAGGTAGCTGAGGTAGCGCCGGCCCAGGTACTTGCCGTCCAGGTCCAGGCGCAGGTTGCCGCGCTGGTAGCTGGCGCTGGAGGAAAACATCCAGGCCGGGATGCCGACCACGTCCTTGCCCGCGGTCGCCACCACGCCGTTGTTGAGGTAGTCGTCCTGGTACCGCGAGCGGTTCCAGGACAGCGAGTTCAGCCAGCTCAGGCCGGCGACCGGCTTCCACACCAGCGCCAGGTCGGCGCCGACGCTGTGCACCGCGCCGACGTTGCTCAGGATCGAGGCGCAGGTCTGGATCGCGCTGCACGGCGAGGTGGTCAGCAGGCGGTTGGAGAAGCGGGTGGCGTAGACGTCGGCCGAGCCCTGCAGGCGCGCGTCCTGCACGCGGTAGCCCAGCTGCACGGTCTGCGATTCCTCCGGCTTGAGGGTGGCGCGGCTGGCGTCGAACGCGGCCTGCGAGGTGGCGAACGGGGTGAAGCCGTAGGCGGCGATGTTCTTGCTGTAGGAGGCGTAGAGGTCCTGGCGCGCGTCCAGCCGCCAGTTCACGCCGAGCTGCGGCAGGAAGCCGTCGCGGGCCTGGATGCGGCCCTGCGCGAAGGCGCTGTTGGCCACGCGCGACTGCGCGCGGGTGGTGGTGTCGACGGCCTTGGCGCCGTAGTTCAGGGTCAGGCGTTCGTCGAGCAGGCGCACGCTGTCCTGCAGGTACAGCATCCGGCTCTGGGTGGCGTAGCGCTGCAGGAAGCCGCGCAGGAACGGCGCCTGTGCCTTGTACACGTCGTACAGCGCGGTGTAGCCGTCGCGGCCGAGGGTGAAGTAGTTGCGCTCCTGGGTGGTCTGCGCGTTCTCGGCCCACAGCCCCAGCTCCAGGTCGTGGCGGCCCCAGCTGCCCTTCAGCGCGGCGGTGGCGCCGTAGCGGTCCAGGCCGTAGTCGGTGGTGCGCATCGACAGCGGGGTGTCGGCGCTGGAGGCCAGGTACGGGGTGGCCCATTGGCCCTCGCCGCGGGCGCCATGGTAGTAGCCGGTGGCGTCCAGCGTGGCCGCGCCGAGGCGGAAGCTGCCGCTCAGCCCGGCCAGGGCGTCGCGGCGCAGGCCGCCGCCGGCGTAGTAGCTCGCATCCAGCCAGTCGTAGTCCGCCGGCAGCGCCGCCAGCACCTGCGGGTAGCCGTTGGCGGTGCCGTTGAGTTCGCCGCTGCGCTGGTATGCGCGCGCCATCTGCGTGGCGGTGGCCCAGTCCGGCTGCAGGTAGTCCCAGTCCCAGCCCAGTGCGCGGCGGCTGGCCAGCGACAGGTCCATGTAGTCGTATTCCTTGCGGCGCGAAGTGTCCAGGTAGAGGCTGACGCGGTTGCCGTCGCCCCACTGGTAGAGCGCCTTGAGGTTGGCCTGCTCGGACTGCTGGTCGCCGTAGCCCTTCCACTTGTCGGTGCTGGCGTTGGCGTAGGACAGGTAGGCGGACAGGCCGTCGCGGTCGCCGCTGTCGGCACGCACGAAGGTGCGGCGGGTGGCGTCGCTGCCCACGGTCTGCGACAGGCGGACGCCGGCGTTGCCGTCCGGGTCGGCGGAATAGAACTGCAGGGTGCCGCCGAGGTTGGTGTTGGAGGCGGTGCCGAGTGCGCCGGCGCCCTGCGCCAGCTCCACCGAGCCGATGTTCTCGGAGGTGATCGCGCGGGTGACCTGCAGCCCGTTGGTGACGCCGTAGCTCATGTTGCCGAGCGGGATGCCGTCGAGGGTGTAGCCGAGCCGGCTCTGGTCGAAGCCGTGCAGGGTCAGCTGGGTCGACCACTCGTAGGCGCCCCACGGATCGGCCGCCTGGAACTGCACGCCGGGCAGCTTCTCGATCGCCTTGAGCGCGCTGCTGCCGGGCGGCAGCTTCTCGATGTCCTGGCGGGTGACGCGCTGGATCTGGCGGGTCGTGCCCTGCGCCACCACCGAGACCGCATCCAGCCGGGTGGCCTCGGCCGCGGCGGGCGTGTCCGCCGCGGGTTCGGCGTGGGCGAGGGAGGGCAGGGCGAGGCCGAGGGCGAACGCCAGGGCAGTGCGGCGGGGAAGCACGAGCGGAGACGGCATGGTGGGTCCTGTGCGCAACGGAAGCGGAAGGGGGCCGGGCCGCGGTGCGGAACCCGGGATCGCGGCGGCAGGGTGTCAACGGCGCATTAAACGGTGATGACCGTCGGCATCGATCGGCATCGATCGGCATCGATCGGCACTGGCAGGCGAGCGGCGATCGGCGAGCGGCGCGGGCCGTGAGCGGTCGGGTCAGCGGCCGGGAGTCGGCGGCGGGCGGGGAGCAGCCGGCAGCCCCGGCCAGCCGCCACTGGACACAGGCCAGCAGCGAGCAGCCCGTAGGTCGCAACCAGCAAATCGGCAGCCAGCAACCAGCAATCAGCAACCAGCAACCGGCAGTGCCGGAAACCAGCCATTAGCAGTCAGCACTCAGCAGTGAGCGATCAGCAACCAGCAATCAGTAGCCAGTAGCCAGTAGCCAGCAGCCCGTGCCGGTAGCGAACAGTAGACACCCCACGCCACACGTCAGGCATCAGGCATCAGACAGCCGATAGCCGGCACCAGGCAGCCGGCCAGACGGCAGCGAACCGCCACGGACCCGCCGCCAGCGGTGGCAGGCCGGCGGCTGGCCGCCGGAGGCCAGGGGCGCCGGCGGTCGCACGCTGTCGCGAAAGTGTCTTGCCGGGCCGCTATACCTGGCGCCGCCGGTCGGGCCGCAGGCCTCGGCCGCGCGCCCCTTCCGCCGCTTCCGGTGCCGTTTCCGATGACTACCTGGTCCCGACGGGACTTTCTCCGGCGCGTGTCCGCGCTCGCCGCCGCCGGCAGCCTGCCGCCCTCCATCGCGCGCGCGCTGGCGCTGCCGGCGCCGCGCCGCAGCGGTACCCTGGCCGACCTCGAGCACGTGGTGATCCTGATGCAGGAGAACCGCTCGTTCGACCACTACTTCGGCACCCTGCGCGGCGTGCGCGGGTTCGACGACCCGCGCCCGCTGCGGCTACCGGACGGGGCACCGGTCTGGCAGCAGCCCGGGCCCGACGGCACCCGCGTGGCGCCGTTCGCGTTCGACACGCGCACCACCCGCGCCCCGCTGATCAAGAGCCTGGACCACTCCTGGAAGGCGGCGCCCGGGCAGGACCCGGCGCCCGGGCAGGACCCGGCGCGCTGGCAGGCCTACGACGCCTGGGTGCGCTACAAGGGCGCGTTGACGATGGGCTACTTCGGCCGCGCGGACATCCCGTACTACCATGCGCTGGCCGATGCGTTCACCGTCTGCGACGGCTACTTCTGCTCGCTGCACGGGCCAACCAACCCCAACCGCATGTACCTGTTCACCGGCACCAGTGGGCTGAGCGTGGGCGATGCCGGCCGGCAGGCGGTGGACAACGCCGACGACGGCAACTGGACCGCGGACATGGCGCGCGATGCGCCCGGCTACGCGGCGATGGCGTGGACCACCTACGCGCAGCGGCTGCAGGCGGCCGGAATCGACTGGCGCGTCTACCAGGAATACGACAACTTCGGCGACAACTCGCTGGCCTACTTCGCGCACTACCGCAACCTGGACCGCGACGACGAACGCTACCGCCGGGCGCGCGCCTGGGTGGACGGCTCGACCGCGGAGAACGCGCCGCGCACCGAGGCCCAGCACCTGGTGGCCGCGTTCGCCGCCGACGTGCAGGCCGGGCGCCTGCCGCAGGTGGCATGGATCGTTGCGCCCACCGCCTACACCGAGCATCCGGAAGCGCCGCCGGCCTACGGCGAGTCGCTGGTGGCGCGCCTGGTCGATGCGCTCACCGCCAACCCGGAGGTGTGGGCGCGCACCGCGCTGATCATCACCTACGACGAGAACGACGGGTTCTTCGACCACGTGCCCGCGCCGCTGCCGGCGCTGCACCCGCGCATGGGGCGCAGCGACGTGGACCCGCGCGGCGAGGCGCATGCCGGCGTGCCGGTCGGGCTGGGCGTGCGGGTGCCGATGCTGGTGGTGTCGCCGTGGACGCGCGGCGGCTGGGTCGATTCGCAAGTGTTCGACCACACGTCGGTGCTGCGCCTGCTGGAGCGGCGCTTCGGGGTCGCCGAACCCAACATCAGCCCGTGGCGGCGCGCCGTCACCGGCGACCTGACCGGCGTGTTCGACTTCGCCTCGCCCGAGACCGCGGCCCTGTCGGCACTGCCGCCGGTGGACGACTACCGCGCCCGCATGGCGCGCCTGGCCGGCCTGCCGCTGCCGCAGGCGCCGGCGGCCGCGCCGCGGGCCCGCCAGGAGCCTGGCCAGCGCCCGGCGCGCGCGCTGCCCTACGACCTGCACGCGCACGCCGAGGTGGACCCCGAGACCGGCAGGCTGCGGCTGCAACTGGTCAACGCCGGCCGCGCCGCGGCGGTGTTCAACGTCTACGCCGCCGGCGGCGGCGCCGGCCCCTGGTACTACACGGTGTCGCCCGGTGCGACCCTGCACGAGGTGCCGTACGGGCTAACCGCCGACGGTGCCTACGCGCTGGCGCTGCATGGCCCGAACGGTTTCCTGCGCGAATGCGCCGGCGACGCCGCGGCCGAGCGCGGCGACGGTGCGCGGCCCTGGCTGCAGGCGCACTGCGAGGACGGGCAGCTGCGGCTGCGCATCGGCAATCGCGGGCAGCGGCCGTGCGTCCTGCAGCTGCGTGCGCTCGACTATGCCGATCCGGCGCCGCGACAGCTGACGCTGGCGCCCGGGCAGACGCAGGAGCTGCACCACGATCCGTCCGCCAGCGACCACTGGTACGACCTGGTGCTGGAGCAGCCGGGCGCCGCGTTCCGGCGGCGCCTGGCCGGCCACGTGGAGACCGGCCGGCCCAGCCGCAGCGATCCGGCCTTCGGCCGCGGGCCGCGCGACTGAGCCGGCGCAGGGCCCGGCCGGCCGGGCGGCGCACGTGCCATGGGTCAGGGGCGGCAGCGCAGGATGTGGGCGTTACACTCTAACGTTCCATCCAGAGGGACCGCCCGATGCGCTCGAGCCTGCTAGCCGCTTCCATCCTCGCCACGCTGTCGCTGGCCGCTCCTGCCCACGCCGGGGAAGGCATGTGGGTGCCGCAGCAGCTGCCCGAGATCGCCGGGCCGCTGAAGCAGGCCGGCCTGCAGCTCGCGCCCGAACAGCTGGCCGACCTCACCGGCGACCCGATGGGCGCGGTGGTGGCGCTGGGCGGCTGCACCGCCAGCTTCGTGTCGCCGCAGGGCCTGGTGGTGACCAACCACCACTGCGCCTATGGCGCGATCCAGCTCAATTCCACGCCGCAGAAGAACCTGATCCGGGACGGCTTCAACGCCGCCACGCCCGGCCAGGAACTCAGCGCCGGTCCCAATGCCCGGGTCTACGTGCTCGACCAGATCACCGACGTCACCGCGCCGGCCAGGGCCGCGATGGCGGCCGCGGGCGACGACGCGCTCAAGCGCACGCTGGCGCTGGAGGCGTTCACCAAGGCCCAGGTCGCGCAGTGCGAGGCCGACGCCAGCTACCGCTGCCAGCTGTTCAGCTTCTCCGGCGGCAACGCCTACCGCCTGTTCAAGAACCTGGAGATCAGGGACGTGCGCCTGGTCTACGCGCCGCCGGGCAGCGTCGGCAAGTTCGGCGGCGACGTCGACAACTGGATGTGGCCGCGGCATACCGGCGATTTCTCGTTCTACCGCGCCTACGTCGGCAAGGACGGCAAGCCGGCGGCCTTCGCGCAGGACAACGTGCCCTACCGGCCCCGGCACTTCCTGAAGTTCGCCGACCAGCCGCTGGGCGCGGGCGACTTCGTGATGGTCGCCGGCTACCCGGGCCGTACCAACCGCTACGCGCTGGTGTCCGAGTTCGAGAACACCGCCCGCTGGACCTATCCCACCGTGGCACGGCACTACGAACGGCTGATCGCGATGGTGCAGGCGGCCGGCCGGCAGGATCCGGACATCCAGGTGAAGTACGCCAGCACCCTGGCCGGCTGGAACAACACCAGCAAGAACTACGAAGGCCAGCTGGAAGGCTTCCGGCGCATCGACGCCGAGGGCCAGAAGCGGGCCGAGGAAGCGGCGGTGCTGGCCTGGCTGAAGCGGCAGGGCACACGCGGCCGCGAGGCGCTGAAGGCGCACGACGCCCTGGTGGCGCTCGGCCAGCGCGCCCAGGCCACGCAGCAGCGCGACCTGGTGCTGGGCCAGTTCGACCGCACCGGCACGGTCAGCGCGGCGGTGACGCTGTACCGCCTGGCGATCGAGCGCGCCAAGCCGGACGTCGAGCGCGAGTCCGGCTACCAGGCGCGCGACCTGCCGTCGATCGAGGGCGCGATGAAGCAGATGGAGCGGCGCTACGTGCCGGCGATGGACCGGCAGCTGCAGCAGTACTGGCTGCGCGAGTACGTCAAGCTGCCGGCGAACCAGCGCGTGGCGTCCGTGGACCGCTGGCTGGGCGGCAGCGACGACGCGGCGGTGGCCGCGGCCGTGCGCAAGCTCGACGCCACCACGCTCGGCGACACCGACACGCGGCTGAAGTGGCTGCAGGCCGACCGCGCCGCCTTCGAGGCCAGCACCGATCCGGCGATCCGCTACGCGGTGGCGGTGATGCCGGCGCTGCTGGAACTGGAGCGCCAGGACAAGGTGCAGGCGGGCGAGCAGCTGCAGGCGCGCCCGGTGTTCCTGCAGGCGCTGGCCGACTACAAGAAGAGCCAGGGCGGCTTCGTCTACCCGGATGCCAACCTGTCGCTGCGCATCACCTTCGGCAACGTCAAGGGCTACACCCCGAAGGACGGCGTCGCCTATACCCCGTTCACCACGCTGGAGGGCGTGGTCGCCAAGGAGACCGGCGCCGACCCGTTCGATTCGCCCAAGGCACTGCTCGATGCGGTCAAGGCGCGGCGCTACGCCGGGCTGGAGGACAAGCGGCTGGGCTCGGTGCCGGTCGACTTCCTGTCGGACCTGGACATCACCGGCGGCAATTCCGGCTCGCCGGTGATGGATGCGCACGGCCGGCTGGTGGGCCTGGCGTTCGACGGCAACTGGGAGTCGGTGAGCAGCAACTGGGTGTTCGACCCGGGCATGACCCGCATGATCGCGGTCGACAGCCGCTACCTGCAGTGGATCATGACCGAGGTGGCGCCGGCGCCGCAGCTGCTGGAGGAACTGCGGCTGAAGTGAGCCCTGCGCGCGGCACCGGCCGCACGCGGGCGCCGCGACGCCGTCGCGAGGCCCCGCTGCGGCGGGGGACGGGGCGGCCCGCGGCGTGAAGGAGCGGTTATGATGCCGCTCCGCCTCGCTTCGCCGCGCGGCTCCTCCTCCCCCAAGGAACCCCCGCAGCATGCGCATCCTGCTTGCCCGCCACGGCGAGACCCCGTGGAACGCCGAAGGCCGCTATCAGGGCCAGATCGACATCCCGCTTTCGCCGGTCGGCGAGGGCCAGGCCCAGGCGCTGGGCAAGCGCCTGGAAGGCGTGGACATCGCCCGCGCGGTGGCGTCGCCGCTGGCGCGCGCCCAGGCGACCGCGCGGCATGCGCTCGGCCCCGCCCGCGCGGCGTTGCTGCAGACCGACGCCGACCTCCAGGAGATCGCGCATGGCGAATGGGAAGGCCTGCTCGCCAGCGAGATCCACGACAAGGACCCGGCGCGCCTGCGCGCCTGGCGCGACGAGCCCGATACCGTGCTGATGCCCGGCGGCGAGTCGCTGCGCCAGGTGCTCGACCGCAGCTGGCGCGGCCTGGCGCGCGCCGGCGAAGGCCTGGGCCCGGACGATACCCTGCTGGTGGTGGCGCACGACGCGGTCAACCGGGTGATCCTGTGCAGGGTGCTCGGCCTGCCGCTGTCGCGGCTGTGGACCTTCCGCCAGGCGCCGACCACGCTCAACCTGCTCGAAGGCGACGACGTCGATCATCTCGAGGTGGTGCGCCTGAACGACTGCGCGCACCACACGCCGTTCTTCGGCGAAGCCAAGCACCGGGCGCTGTAGCAGGGCGCGCGATGCAGCAGGCGACCGCGCCCCAGCGCCGCCCCCATCAGCGCGCGGGCCGGCTGCTCGCGGCGGCCATGCTGGCCTGGCTGGCCCTGGCGGTGCTGGGGATGCAGCTCGGCTCCATCCCCGCGCCCGGTCCCGGCAGGGGCGCGCCACTGCTCGGATTCCTGGCGCTGGGCGTGGTTCAGACCCTCGCGCTCCTGCACCACGCCCATCGCCACCGCCGGCGGGAGGCGCTCCGCAGCGGCCCGCGGCGCCTGCGTGGGTCGCTGTGGCCGAGGCCGGCGCGGTTCGGCTTCCTGGCCTGGAGGGTGCTGAGGCCGGCGCTGCCGTGGAGGCTCACCCGCCTGTTCGGGCAGGCCGACCGGCAGCAGGCGCCGAGGCGCACCGGGCATGGCGGCCGCCGCAGCTGCCGCCATCGCCTGAGCGGCGGTCCGCTGGTCTCGCCGCCGCAACGCGCTCGGTGCATCGACGCGGCCACCCTTCAGCGCCTTCCCGACCAGGCCGTGCGCGCGACCCTGACCGGCCGGCGCCCGCGTCGGGGCCAGACCGTGCAAACCCTCCAAGTGGACCCCCTCCCATGACGCAGACCGACTCACTCGAGCACTGGCTGGCCTACATCGAGCAGCAGCATCCGCAGGCCATCGCGATGGGGCTGGAGCGCGTGCGCGAGGTGGCCGCGCGCCTGGACCTGGCGGCGCCGGCCCGGCACGTGATCGTCGTCGGCGGCACCAACGGCAAGGGGTCCACTGTCGCCTTCATCGAGGCGATCGGGCGCGCGGCCGGCTGGCGGGTGGGCGCCTACACCTCGCCGCACCTGCTGCGCTACAACGAGCGCGTGCGCATCGACGGCGAGGAGGTCGACGACGCCGGCCTGGTGGCCGCGTTCGAACGGGTCGAGCGCGCGCGCGGCGACACCGCACTGACCTACTTCGAGTACGGCACGCTGGCGGCGCTGTGGCTGTTCCAGCAGGCGGCGCTGGACCTGGCGGTGCTGGAAGTGGGCCTGGGCGGGCGGCTGGACGCGGTCAACCTGGTCGACGCCGACGTCGCGGTAATCACCACCGTCGACATCGACCATGCCGAATGGCTGGGCGAGGACCGCGAGCGCATCGGCGCGGAGAAGGCCGGCATCATCCGCGGCTGGAAGCCGGTGGTGCTGGGCGAGATCGACCCGCCGTCCAGCGTGCTGCGGCGCGCCTATGCGCTGGGCGCCAACGCGCTGCGTGCCGGCAGCGATTTCTTCCACGAGACGCTCGACGACGGGCGCTGGTGCTGGCGCGACGTCGGCCTGCGCCTCGAGCTGCCGCTGCCGGCCCTGGCCGCGCCGGTGCAGCTGGCCAATGCCGCCGCGGCGATCGCCGCGCTGCGCGCGCTGCCGGTGGCGCTGCCCGACGCCGCCTGGGGCGAGGGCGTGGCCGCCGCCACGCTGCCCGGGCGGCTGCAGCCGTTCCGGGTGGGCGAGGTGGAGGTGCTGGTCGACGTCGGCCACAACCCGCAGGCCGCGGCCGCGCTGGCGGCGGCGCTGCGCGCGCGGCCGCGGCGCACGCTCGCGGTGTACGCCGCGCTGTCGGACAAGGACGCGGTCGGCGTGGTCGCCGCGCTCGCCGGATCGGTGGACCGCTGGCACCTGGCCGGACTGGCCGGCCCGCGCGGGCAGAGCGCCGCGCAGCTGGCGCAGCGCCTGCAGGGCACCGCGGCGGCCGGGGCCGGCACCGCCGCGACGGTGGCGCTGGCGCTGGAACAGGCGCTCGCCGAGGCCGGCCCCGGCGAGCGCGTGCTGGTGTTCGGCTCGTTCCACACCGTGGCCGATGCCCTGCAGGTGCTGCGTTCAGGCCGCTAGGAGCGGGCCGGCGGCGCCCGCCCTATAATCGCCCAGGCATTCCGCCTCGCCGCCTCCGTCTCCCGTGGATACTGCTCTGAAACAGCGACTGATCGGCGCCATCGTTCTGGTGGCGCTTGCCGTGATCTTCCTGCCGATGCTGGTCAAGGGCCCCGCGCCCGACAGCGGCGTCGCCAACGTGCCCATCACCGCGCCGGAGGCCCCGGCCGACGGACAGTTCGAGACCCGCGAGCTGCCGCTGGTCACCCCGGGCGACGCCCCGGCCGGCGGTGCGGTCGGCATGAACGGCGGCAAGCCCGCCGCGCCGGCCCCGGTGCAGGACAACCCCGATGCCGCCGACCTCGCGGCCCCGGCCGGGCAGGCGCTGCCCGCGTCCGCGGCCGCCGGCAACTACGCCGTCAACTTCGGCGCCTATGCCAGCGCTGCCGATGCGGAAGCGGTGATCGCGCGGCTCAAGCAGGCGCAGCTGCCCGGCTTCAGCGAGCAGACCCAGATCAACGGCCGTCCCGCCTGGCGCGTGCGCATCGGCCCGTATGCCGACCAGGCCCAGGCCGAGGCGGTCCGGCTGCAGGCGGTGAAGGTGCGCAGCGACGTCAACGCGCAGGTGGTCACGCTCGACGCCAAGCCGGCGGCCGCGGTCGCGCCCGCGACCGCCCCGGTCGCCGCCAGCGCCCCGGCCCGGACCGAGGCGCTGCCGCCGGAGCCGGCCAAGCCGGTCGCCGCGGCGCCCAAGCCCGCCGCCGCCGTACCCGCGCCGGCGCCGGCGCCCAAGGCCGAGACGCCCAAGCCGGCCCCGAAGCCGGAGGCCCCCAAGCCGGCCGCGCCCACCGCGCCGTCGGTGCCGGCGGCCAGCAACGTCGGCTTCGCGGTGCAGCTGGGGGCGTTCGCCCGCGCCGAGGACGCCAACGCGCTGCGCGACAAGGTGCGCGCGGCCGGCTTCAGCGCCTTCGTCGAACAGGTCCGCACCGACAAGGGCGCGCTCAACCGCGTGCGCGTCGGGCCGGTCGCCAACCGTGCCGACGCCGAGCAGCTCAAGGCGCAGGTCGCCTCGAAGGTGGGCGTGTCCGGCATGGTGCGTCCGCACCCCTGATGGGTCGCTCCCGCCCTGGAGAGGCCGCGCCGGCCCCGATGCGCCGGGCGCCGGAGCGTGTGGCGTGATCGACCTGGTGCTCGGCGCGGTCATCCTGGTCTCGGCCCTGCTGGGACTGTTGCGCGGGTTCGTGGGAATCGTGGTGGGCACGCTGTCGTGGCTGCTGGCGGGCTGGGCGACGTTCCAGTTCGGCGGCCCGGCCGCGACCTGGCTGGCCGACGGCCGCGCGCCCACCGCCACCCAGTATTTCGGCGGCTACGCGATGGTGTTCGTCGGCGTGCTGGTCAGCGTGGCGGTGCTGGGCATGGTGGTGCGCGCCGGCGTGGACGCGGTGCGCCTGGGCGGCATGGACCGCACCCTGGGCTTCGGCCTGGGCGTGGTGCGCGGCGGCGTCCTCGCCTGCGTGCTGGTACTGCTGATGAGCTTCACCCCGCTCACCGGCGAGCCGGCGTGGCGACAGTCGCTGCTGCTGCCGGTACTGCAGCCGGGCGCGGGCTGGATGCGCGCACAGCTGCCCAACTGGCGCGTCCCGGACATGAACTTGGACAAACTGCCGGCGATGGATTTGGGCAAGCTGCCGCTCGCAGGCGATAATGGCGGCCTGGGCGGGGCACTGTCCGGGTCCGGCCTGAAGGACACGGTGAGCCGCGCCCTGGGCCAACCGGCGGGCCAGGCGGCCGGCGACGGGCGTGATCCGGCGCAGGCGCTGCCCGCCAACATCGATCCGGCGCAGGTCCGCGGCGGAGAACGCGACCCGGCCCGGGTCGAGTCCCAAGGCCAGGCACGGCCACCTTCACAGTAGCGGCCCCGGCCGCAGCGGAGAACGCGCACCATGTGTGGCATCGTCGGAATCGTCGGCAACCAGAACGTCGCCGGGCAGCTCTATGACGGCCTGGCCGTCCTGCAGCATCGCGGCCAGGATGCCGCAGGCATCGCCACCGCGGACGGCACGCGCCTGCGCGTGCAGAAGGCCAACGGCCTGGTCCGCGACGTCTTCGACGAGAAGCGCATGGCGGTGCTGGAAGGCCGCGTCGGCATCGCCCACTGCCGCTATCCCACCGCCGGTTCGGAAGGCATGGACGAGGCGCAGCCGTTCTACGTCAACTCGCCCTACGGCATCGCGCTGGCGCACAACGGCAACCTGATCAATACCGAGTCGCTGCGGCAGCAGGTGTTCGAGGCCGACCGCCGCAACATCAACACCGACTCGGACAGCGAAGTGCTGCTGAACGTGTTCGCCTACGAGCTGGACGCGCAGCGCATGCTCACCCCCGAGGCGGCGATCCGTGCCGTGGCGGGCGTGCACCGCCGCTGCAAGGGCGGCTACGCGGTCGTCAGCGTGGTGCTCGGCCTGGGCCTGGTGGCGTTCCGCGACCCGCACGGCATCCGCCCGCTGGTGCTGGGCAAGCGCGAGCACGTCGAGGGCGACGAGTACATCGTCGCCTCCGAGTCGGCGGCGCTGGACATCCTCGGCTTCCAGCGCGTGCGCGACGTTCGCCCGGGCGAGGCGCTGGTGATCACCGCGCGCGGCGAGCTGTTCTCCGAGGTCTGCGCCACCGCCCCGGTGAACACCCCGTGCATCTTCGAGTACGTGTACTTCGCGCGCCCGGACTCGATGATCGACAACGTCTCGGTGCACAAGGCGCGCATGCGCATGGGCATGAAGCTGGGCGAGAAGATCCTGCGCCTGCGCCCGGACCACGACATCGACACCATCATCCCGATCCCCGACACCTCGCGCGATGCCGCGCTGGAGATGTCCAACGTGCTCGGCGTGAAGTACCGCGAGGGCTTCGTCAAGAACCGCTACATCGGCCGCACCTTCATCATGCCGGGGCAGGGCGAGCGGGTGAAGTCGGTGCGCCGCAAGCTCAACCCGATCCACTTGGAGTTCCGCAACCGCGTGGTGCTGCTGGTGGACGATTCGATCGTGCGCGGCACCACCAGCCGCCAGATCGTGCAGATGGCGCGCGACGCCGGTGCGCGCAAGGTCTACCTGGCCTCGGCCGCGCCGCCGGTGCGCTACCCCAACATCTACGGCATCGACATGCCGGCGGCCGAGGAACTGGTCGCGCACGGGCGCAGCGAGCAGGAGATCCAGGAATTCCTGGGCTGCGACTGGCTGATCTACCAGGACCTGGAGGATCTGGAGACCGCCGTGCGCGAGGGCAATCCGGACCTCAAGCACTTCGACTCCTCGTGCTTCAACGGCGAATACACCACCGGGATCGACTCGGGCTACTTCGCGCGGATCCAGCAATTGCGTTCGGACGAGGCGAAGAAGAAGCGGCGGGCCTGAGGGCGCGGCGATGGAGGCGACCGCGGCGGCGGACGCGCCCGCCGGCAGCCTGTTCGAGGCCGCGCGGCAATGCCTGGCCGCGGCCGATCCGGCCGACAAGGTCGCGCTGACCCAGGCGCATGCCGCCGCGTTTGCGGCCGGCCGGCTGCGGGTGCCGGAGCAGGCGCCCGAGCCGCGGCCGATCGGTATGCCCGGCCGTCCCGAGCGGCCGCGGCTGGTGCATCCGCGCGCGCTGCCGCGGCGCGGGCTGGGCAGTGCCGAGGGGCGCGCCGCCTTCATCCACGCCATCGCGCACATCGAGCTCAATGCGATCGACCTGGCCTGGGACGCGGTCTACCGCTTCCGCGGGCTGCCCGCGGGCTTCTATGCCGACTGGGTGGCGGTGGCCCACGACGAGTCGCGCCACTTCACGCTGCTGCGCGAACGGCTGCACGCGCTCGGCCACGCCTACGGCGACTTCGACGCGCACAACGGGCTCTGGGAGATGTGCGAGAAGACCGCGCACGACGGCCTGGCGCGAATGGCGCTGGTGCCGCGCGTGCTGGAGGCGCGCGGGCTCGACGTGACCCCGGGCATGATCGTCAAGCTGCGCGCGCTCGGCGACCCGGCCACCGTCGAGATCCTCGAGCTCATCCTGCGCGAGGAGGTGGCGCACGTCGCCGCCGGTTCGCGCTGGTACCGCTGGTACTGCGAACGCGCCGGGGTCGAACCGCGCGCGCGCTTCCGCGAACTGCTGGCCGAGTACGCCGGCGGCTATCTGCACGGCCCGTTCAACCGCGAGGCGCGCCTGCTGGCCGGGTTCGACGAGGACGAGCTGGCGAGCCTGCTGGAACAGGCCGGCTGACGCGGGCAGCGGGCCCGCCGGGACGCTTCCGGCGGTCGTCCCGGGGCCGCCGGCCGTTAGGGTCTGAACGCCTCAGCTTTGCGATTGAATGATGCAATCGGCGCCGCACGGCCGGCCCCGGTCACACTTCGGCATACCGCTTCGACGACGGCTTGCTTTCCGGCGCCGATCGCGCCACCTATGGCGGTCCCGGCAGGGGCGGGGACGCGCACCAACTCATCAACGCTCAGGAGAGACGACATGAAGTCGAAGTCGATGTGCAACGCTGTGGGTGTCATCGCATTGTGCCTGGCCGGATCGGCCTCGGCCGCCGGCAAGCCGCTGTTCCAGGCCAGCAACTACGTCAGCCGGGCCGGCGCGACCGCGGCCGAGCCGGCGCTGACGCGGATCCTGGCCACGCCCTCGACCGCCGGGGTGCAGGTGGTGGCGCTCGACGCCAGCGCCGTGGCGCCGGGCGAGAAGCTGCTGGAGTTCGCGCTCGATGGCCAGACCCTCACCGCGACCCAGGCCAAGGTGGAGACCCTGGAGGGCGGCGACAGCGTCTGGTACGGCAACCTGGGCACCGCCGCCGGCACCCGCGCGCGCACCCTGTCCGGCGTCGACCCGTTGAACTCGGCGATCCTGGTTCGCAGCGGCGACACCGTCACCGGCACCATTCGCCGCGCCGGCAAGCTCTATCGCCTGCGCCCGCTCGCCAACGGCCGCCACGTGCTGGTGGAGGTCGACGAAAGCCGCCTGCCGCCGGACCACCCGTCCGACTACAACGTGCTGCCCACCATCGCGATGCCGGCGGCCGGCGATGGCCGCGTGAGCGCGGCCGCCGCCTCGTCCGGGTCGCCGGCCACCATCCGCGTGCTGGTGGTGGCGACCAACAAGGCGGTGACCGCCTATGGCGGCAACATGCAGTCGCTGGTGCAGCTGGCGGTGGCCGAGGCCAACCAGGGCTATACCAACAGCAACGTCGGCATCACCCTGCAGCTGGCCGGCTACGAGACCACCAGCTACACCGAGTCGGGCGACTTCAGCACCGACCTGTCGCGGTTCCGCGGCACCAGCGACGGCTACATGGACAGCATCCACACCAGCCGCAACAGCACCGCCGCCGACGTCGCGGTGATCCTGCTGGACAACACCAGCTACTGCGGGCTGGCCTCGGGCATCGGCTCCACCGCCGCCACCGCCTTCGCCTCGGTGTACTGGGACTGCGCCACCGGCTACTACAGCTTCGCGCACGAGATCGGCCACCTGCAGAGCGCCCGCCACGACGCCACCAACGACCCCAGCACCTCGCCGTACGCCTACGGGCACGGCTACCGCTACGGCAACAGCTGGCGCACGATCATGGCCTACGACTGCAGCACCAGCTGCCCGCGGCTGAACTACTGGTCCAACCCCAACGTGTCCTACAACGGCGTGCCGATGGGCAACGCCAGCACCGCCGACAACCAGCGCGTGCTGGTCAACACCAAGGCCACCATCGCCGGCTTCCGCTGAGGTCGGCCATCCGCTCCGGCGCAGGCGCCGGAGCGGACCGCTGCGGCAAGGCGTGCCTCCGGTCGCTTGCGCTATGCTGACGTGATGGGCCGGCCGTTTCCGGCTCGTCCTGTCGACCGGGGGAGAGACCATGTCCGTTACCGTGCGCTGCGGCGCGATGCTCATGACCGCGGCGCTGTTGCTGGGCTGTCGCCAACAGTCCGACGACGCCCCGGCGCGTGCGCCGGCCACCGCGCAGCCGCATGCCGGGCCGGCGACCGCCGCGGCCACGCCCGAGGATCGCGCGCTGGACGCGCTGGCCAGGCGGCTGCGCAGCGATGGCGTCTATCCCGACGGCTGCGTGGCGTTCGTCGCCGAGACGCCGGATCCCGACGCCGGCGAGGGCGCATTCGAGTTCGCCGCGCGCGAGCGTCATGGCAACGGCTGTCCCGGCGATCCCCAGACCAGCCCGGTGCGCGACCGCTACCGCGTGGCCCGCGACGGCACCCTGTCCTGGTACGACGTGGTCAACGACGAGTACGTCGACTACGCACAGCGCCGGCGCGCCGACGACTGAGCGGCGCGCACGGTTGCCTGCGGCGGCACGATCGTCCCGTCACTTAGGGCGTGCGCCGACCTGCCGCCGTCGCCGCGATCCTGATCTCAATGGCTGCCGGCGGCGGCCACGCCACACGCCAGCATGCCGGGCAGCGGGTCGCGCCGGTACCGTCGAGCGACGGCCGGCCGCGCCGCGGTCAGGGCGCCAGCGGCAACCGCTCCAGCGCCAGCCCGTCGGCGTCGGCGCGCAGCACCGAGCCCTGCTCGAACCAGTCGCCCAGCACCACCCGGGTGCAGGCGCGCTCGCCTACCTGCAGCGCGTGGATCGCCGGGCGATGGGTGTGGCCGTGGATCATCAGGTCCACGTCGTAGCGGGCGAACGTGGTCTCGACCTCGGCCGCCGCCACATCGGTGATGGTCTCGAAGCTGGCGGTGTCGCCGGCCTTGAGCTCGGACTGGCGCGCCTGGCTGGCCGCGCGCGCCTGCTGCGCGAACGCCACCCGCGCGGCCAGCGGCTGCGACAGGAACTGCGACTGGAACGCCGGGTCGCGCGTCTGCGCACGGAACGCCTGGTAGGCGGTGTCGTCGGTGCACAGCAGGTCGCCGTGCATCAGCAGGGTGGGACGTCCGTAGAGGTCGATCACGCACGGATCGGGCAGGATGCGGAAGCCGGCACGGCGCGCGTAGTCGGCGCCCACCAGGAAGTCGCGGTTGCCAGGCATGAAGTACACCGGCACGCCGGCATCGGCCAGCGCATGCAGCGCGTCCGCGACCGCATCGGCGGCCGCGGACGGGGTGTCGTCGCCGATCCACGCCTCGAACAGGTCGCCCAGGATGTAGAGCGCCTTCGCGGTACGCGCCTCGTCCTGCAGGAAGCGCAGGAACAGCTCGGTGATCGCCGGCCGTGCCGGGTCCAGGTGCAGATCGGAGATGAACAGGGTCGTCATCCGGCTAGTGTAGTTGAGCGGCCGCGATTGGGGATTCGGGCGTGGGGATTCGTCGACGGCGGCGCCTGCTCCCCCCCCCCGGACTTGCAGCACCCGACGCCGCGAGCGCAGATCGCCGCGCTGTTGCCAATCCCGAACCCCGAACCCCGAACCCGAATCCCGAATCCCGAATCCCGAATCCCGAATCCCGGCCTCGTCGCTCCCGGCCTACCCCGCCAACGACGGCCCGGCCAGCGACAGCCCGGCCAGCCCCGCACCGATCAGCGTGGCCGCGAGCACGTCGCTCGGGTAGTGCAGCCCCAGCACCACGCGCGACAGCGCCACGCAGGCGGTGAACGGCACCAGCAGCGGCGCCAGCCACGGGTAGTAGGCGAGGGCGACGATGCTGAAGGACACCGCATGCAGGGTGTGCCCGGACGGGAAGCTGAATTCGTCCAGGGGCGCCACCCAGGCGCGGATGCGCAGGTCCGCCGCATAGGGGCGCGGACGCCGGGTCCAGCGCTTGAGCGCCTTGTACAGGGTCAGCGCCAGCACGCCGGTGACGGCCATGTGCGCCGACGCCTGCACGCCGTCGAGCCCATCCACGACCACCAGCAGCCCCATCAGCGCATACCAGAAGACCCCATCGCCGAGGCGGCTGATCGCGGCGAAGAAGCGGCGCACGCGCAGGCGGCGGCACAGGTGGTTGGCACGCCGGCACCAGCGGGTCTCGCGCCCGCGCAGGAGCTCAAGCCGCGTCGACCGCATAGCGCCCCCGCGGCGAGCCCAGGCCCTGCAGCAGTGCGTCGAAGTCCGCCACCACCCGCTCGGGATGCAGCGTCTTCATGGCGGTGGCGGCGGCCGCGCCCATGGCCAGGCGCGCGGCATCGTCGCCGGCCAGCCGCACCGCCGCGGCCACGAAGGCCTCGTCGCTGGCCACCGCGGCGCCGGTGACGCCGTCGCGCAGGTACTCGCGTGCGGCCCCGTAGTCGAAGGCGACCGCGGCCACGCCGCTGGCCATCGCCTCCAGCGTGACGTTGCCGAAGGTCTCGCTGCGGCTGGGGAACAGGAACAGGTCGCCGCTGGCGAAATGGCGCGCCAGGTCGTCGCCGCGCTGGACGCCGCAGAAGATGAAGTCCGGATTCTCGTGCGCGAGCTTTTCCCGCATCGGGCCGTCGCCGACCCATACGAAGCGCGCCTTGGGGCGCACCTGCTGCAGCCGGCGGAACGCGCGCACCGCCAGCGGCAGGTTCTTCTCGCTGGCGATGCGGCCGACGTAGATCGCGGCGAAGCCTTCGCCCTCGATGCCCCAGTCCGCGCGCAGCGCCGGATCGCGCCGCCGCGGATCGAACTGCAGGCCGTCGACCGCCCGCGCCAGCAGCTGTACCCGCTCGAAGCCGCTGTCGCGCAGGAATTGCTGCAGCTCGCGCGTGGGCACCAGCGTGGCCTCGGCCTGGTTGTGGAAGCGCCGCATCCAGCGCAGCGCCGTGCCCTGCAGCCAGGCCGCGCCGTAGTCGGACAGGTACTCGTCGAAGCGGGTGTGGAAGCCGGTCGCGACCGGGATGCCGAGCCGGTGCGCGGCGCGCATCGCCGACCAGCCCAGCGGGCCTTCGGTCGCCACGTAGACCGCATCCGGTGGCGTCGCGCGCCAGTGGCGGGTCAGGCGCTGGGTGGCCGGCAGGCCGAAACGCAGCCCGGGATAACGCGGCAGCGCGGCGCCGCGTACCAGCAGGGCGGCGCCGCCGGTGCCGTCGCCGACCTGGCGGGGGCGCACCACCTCTACCTGGTGGCCGCGTGCGCGCAGGCCCAGTTCCAGCCCCTGCACCGTCAGCGCCACGCCGTTGACTTCCGGTGGATAGGTCTCGGTGACGATCGCGTAGCGCATGCCCGTTCTCCCGTTTGCCGCAGCTTCGCGGACGCCGGTGGCACGCATGTGTCGCTTTGAAGTCGCCGTGATTACATGTGGGGCGGGGAATGGGGAATGGGGATTCGTAACGGCGGGTCGCGCCCGCCTGGCGACGTCCGCGGGCCCGCAACATGTCGGGCCCCGCGATCAACCCATCCCGATTCCCGATTCCCGATTCCCCACTCCCGCCGGAGGCCGCAGGCCGCAGGCCTCAGGCCACAAACGGCTTGAACACGATGCCGAGCCCGGCCATGCTTTCGACCTCGCCGATCAGGTCGGCGCGCAGCAGCGGCCGCGAATCGATCCAGCGCTGCGACAGGATCAGCGCCAGGCGGTTGTCCTCGGCGGTGAGCTCGAGGGTGGGGATCGGGTCGGATTCGTGCGCGCGGTGCAGCAGCACCGCCAGGCGCAGCAGCGCGGCCTTGCGTCGCGCCGGCAGCAGCAGGCGGTCGGGCAGGGCCTCGAATGCGCTCTTGGGCACGTTGCGGCGATGGGTGCGCACCAGCGCCGCCAGCACCTGCTGCTCCTGCCGCGAGAAACCGGCGATGTCCGAGTTCTCCAGGATGTAGCTGCCGTGCACGTGGTACTGGCTGTGCGCGATGATCAGGCCCAGCTCGTGCAGGCGCGCGGCCCAGCCGAGCATGCGCTCGTCGTCCACGCCCAGCGACCACGACGCCGCCACCTGGTCGAACAGGCGCCGTGCCGTGCCCTCCACGCGCTCGGCCTGGTGCTCGTCGATCCCGTAGCGCTGCATCAGCGCCCCGACCGAGCTGTCGCGCGGATCGTTCTCGCCGCCGCGGCCGAGCATGTCGTACAGGATGCCCTCGCGCATGGCGGCCTTGCTGACCATCAGCTTCTCCAGCCCCAGCGCCTGGAACGCGGCCTCCAGCACCAGGATGCCGCCGGCGATGATCGGGCGGCGCTCCGACGACAGGCCCGGCAGCTGGATGTCCTCGATGCGCTTGGCCTTGAGCAGTTCGTCGCGCAGCGCGGGCAGCGCCTGCGCGGTGATCGCGCCCTTGGTCAGCTTCATCGCCGCGCAGATCTCGCCGATGGCCTTGTGCGTGCCGGACGAGCCGATCGCCTCGTGCCAGCCCAGCGCCTTGTACTGGTTGGCGAACTGCTGGAACTCGGCGCCGATCTCGGTCAGCGCGTCCTTCCACTTCTTCTTCGACAGCTTGCCGCCGGGGAAGAACCGCCGCGTGCTGGCGATGCAGCCGGCCTGCAGGCTCTCGCGCTCCAGGGTCTGGAAGCCGCGGCCGATGATGAACTCGGTCGAGCCGCCGCCGATGTCGATCACCAGGCGCCGCTCGTCCGGCTTGGGCGGCTGCGCGTGCGCCACGCCCAGGTAGATCAGGCGCGCTTCCTCGCGCCCGCTGACCACCTCGATGGCATGGCCGAGCGCGGTCTCGGCCGGCATCAGGAAGGTCTGCGGCGAGCGCAGCTGGCGCACGGTGTTGGTGGCCAGCGCGCGCACGCGCAGCGACGGCACCTCGCGGATGCGCTGGCCGAAGCGCGCCAGGCACTCGAGCGCGCGCTGGCGTGCCTCGTTGGAGAGGCCGCCCTTGCCGTCCAGGCCGTCGGCCATGCGCACGGTCTCGCGCAACCGGTCCACGACCTGCAGCTGCCCGAGCACGTAGCGCGCGATCACCATGTGGAAACTGTTGGAACCCAGGTCGATGGCGGCAAGCAGATCGCCATCCTGCAGGGGCGGGGACACGGGGGAAAGGGTCGGCATCGGGAAATGTTAGCCGATGCCGGCCGAGGGCCGTGAGCGCGGGCTCACAGCCGTTCGAGCAGGGTCATCTGCGCCGAATGCGCCGGCTCGCCCGGGGCCGGCGAGCGCTTGTGGTAGACCCCCTGCGCATCCAGTTCCCAGGCCGCCACGTTGTCGTCCAGGTAGTTCTGCAGCACCTCGCGGTAGATGCGCCGTGCCAGGTCCGGGTCCAGCACCGGGAAACAGGTCTCCACGCGCCGCAGCAGGTTGCGCTCCAGCCAGTCGGCGCTGGCGCAGAACAGTTCCGGCGCGCCGTCGTTGCCGAACCAGTACACCCGGCTGTGCTCGAGGAAACGGCCGACGATCGAACGCACCCGGATGTTGTCCGACACTCCCGGCACGCCGGGGCGCAAGGTGCAGGCGCCGCGCACGATCAGGTCGATCTGCACTCCCGCCTGCGAGGCGGTGTACAGCGCCCGGATCACCTGGGCCTCGTTGAGCGCGTTCATCTTGGCGATGATGCGGCCGGGCCGGCCGGCGCGGGCCAGCCGGGTCTCGCGGTCGATCCGCTGCAGTACGCCGGGATGCAGCGTGAACGGGGATTGCAGCAGGCGCTGCAGCTTCATCCGCGGCGCCAGCCCGGACAGCTGCTGGAACAGCAGGTGCACGTCGTTGCCGATCTCCGGATCGGCGGTGATCAGGCTCAGGTCGGTGTAGGCGCGCGCGGTGCCGCTGTGGTAGTTGCCGGTGCCCAGGTGCACGTAGCGGCGCAGCTTGCGGCCCTCGCGGCGCACGATCAGCAGCATCTTGGCGTGGGTCTTGTAGCCGACCACGCCGTAGACCACCTGCACCCCGGCCTCCTGCAGCTTGTCGGCCAGTCCGAGGTTGGCCTCCTCGTCGAAGCGCGCGCGCAGTTCCACCACCACGGTCACGTCCTTGCCGTTGCGCGCGGCCAGCACCAGCGCGTCGACGATCGCCGAGTCCTTGCCGGTGCGGTACAGGGTCTGCTTGATCGCCAGCACGTTCGGATCGGTGGCTGCCTGCCGGATCACGTCCAGCACCGCGGTGAACGCGTCGAAGGGGTGGTGCAGCAGCACGTCGCCCTTGGCGATGATCTCGAAGATGCCGTCGCTGTCGCGCAGCGTGCGCGGGTTGAACGGCGGGTACTTCAGCTCCGGCCGCTGCACCAGGTCGTAGACCTGGGTGACGCGGCTGAGGTTGACCGGCCCGGCGATGCGGTAGACCGCGTTGTCCTGCAGGCCGAAGTTCAGCAGCAGCGTACGCACGATCGGCGCGGGGCAGTCCTCGGCGATCTCCAGCCGCACCGCCGGGCGGTAGCCGCGGTCGACCAGCTCGTCGCGCAGCGCCAGCGCCAGGTTCTCCACTTCTTCCTCGTCGACCACCAGTTCGGAATTGCGGGTCACGCGGAACTGGTAGGCGCCCTTGACCTGCATGCCCGGGAACATCTCGTCGACGAACGCCGACAGCACCGACGACAGGAACACGAAGGTCTGCCCGCCCGGCGTGGACAGGCTCTCCGGCAGCTGGATGATGCGCGGCAGCGAGCGCGGCGCCCGCACGATCGCCAGGTGGCCGGCGCGGCCGAACGCGTCGGTGCCTTCCAGCACCACCACGATGTTGAGGGTCTTGTTGAGGATCTTGGGGAAGGGGTGCGCCGGATCCAGCCCCAGCGGCGACAGCACCGGCATGATCTCGTTGCGGAAGTAGGCGCGCAGCCAGCGCTTCTGGCGCGGCGACCACGAATTGCGCCCGAGCACGCCCACCCCGGCGTCGGCCAGCGCCGGCCGCAGCACGTCGTTCCAGCAGCGGTACTGCTGCTCGACCAGCTTGGCGGCGCGCTCGTGCACGGCGTTGAGGATGGCGGTCGGGCTCATCCCGTCCGGCGCCGGCGGCAGCCCGAATTCCTGCGCGTGGCGCACGGTGGCGGCACGGATCTCGAAGAACTCGTCCAGGTTGGTGCAGGAGATGCACAGGAAGCGCAGCCGCTCCAGCAGCGGCACCTGCTCGTCCAGCGCCTGCGCCAGCACCCGGAAGTTGAAGTCCAGCTGCGACAGCTCGCGGTTGAGGTACAGGCCCGGATCGCGCAGCGGATCGCTGCCGCTGTCGGCGGTGGGGACGGTATCGACGGAGTGCGTGACGCTGGCCATGGAGGGATCGTTGCTCGGACGGTACGTGAACATGGAGCCCGCCAGCGCAGCCGCGTCATCCGCAACGGCCGCACTGCCGGTCATGGGGAAACGGCGGTGAAACGACGCCTACTTCATATCACGCCGATCGTGACAGCGGTGCGCCGGCCTCGCGCGCGACCACTCGCGCGGCGGCGAAGTGGCACGAGAATGCGCTGCCCTTGCCGACCTCGCTGTCGATCTCCAGCCGGGCCTGGTGCAGGCTCAGCACGTGCTTGACGATCGACAGACCCAGCCCGGTGCCGCCGCTCTCGCGCGAGCGGCTGCTGGAGACCCGGTAGAAGCGCTCGGTGATCCGCGGCAGGTGCGAGGCGGGGATGCCGTAGCCGGTGTCGCGCACCGCCAGCGCCACGCCGTCGCCCTCGCGCGCGAAGACCAGGGTCACGGTGCCGCCGGCCGGCGTGTAGCGCACCGCATTGGTGACCAGGTTGGAGAACGCGCTGTGCAGCTCCTTGTTGGAGCCGAGCAGGTCGCAGCCGGCGCGGTCGATCACCTCGATCGTGTGGCGGCCCTGGCTGTAGGCCTCGGCTTCGCGGCGCAGTGTCGCCAGCATCGGCGCCATCGCCACGTGCTCCTCGCCGATGTCCTCCTGCGATTCCAGCCGCGACAGCGTCAGCAGGTCCTCGACCAGCTGCGCCATGCGCTGCGACTGCTTGCGCATCTCCACCAGCATCGGGCCCGAGTCGGGGAAGTCCTCCGGGTCGAGCATGTCGAGGTAGCCGTGCACCACGGTCAGCGGCGTGCGCAGCTCGTGCGAGACGTTGGCCACGAAGTCGCGGCGCACCTGCTCCAGGCGCAGCAGCTTGCTGACGTCGCGCGCGACCAGCAGCCAGTAGTCGTCGGAATAGGGGATCAGCCGCAGGTTGAGGCGCAGGTCCGGGTCCACCGGCGAGGCCGCGTCCAGCATCGGCTCGGCGTTGCGGCCGGCGGCCAGCCAGTGCGCCAGCGGCAGCGGCTGCAGGCGCTCGACCACCGGCACGCCGAGGTCGCCGGGGTGGATCAGGCCGAGCAGGCTGCCGGCGGCCTCGTTGAACCACTGCACGCGCTGGCTGTTGCGGTCCACCACCACCACCGCGTCCGGCAGTGCGGCCGCGGCGGCGCGATAGGTGCGCAGCCTGTCCACCAGGCGGCGCTTGCGCGCGCGCATCTCGGCCTGGCTGCGGTAGACCAGCCGGTCCAGCTCGTTCCAGGCGCCGGTGGCGTGCGCCGGCTCCCAGCGCTGGCGCGCGGTCAGCCGGCCCAGCACCCGGCGCAGCCGCCAGTAGTGCCAGGCCAGCACGCCGAGCGAGGCCAGCGCCAGCGCCATCCAGGCCTGGCCGAGCAGCAGCCCGAGCAGCAGCGCGCCCCCCAGCAGCAGGGCCAGGGTGGCGAGCGTCTTGAACCAGGCGGAACGCAGGTGTCGGGGCATGGAGGGCGGCGCCAGGGACTCAGCGGGACGGCGCCTGGCGCGCCTTGCGGACGCGCATCAGGTGGCCGACGAGAAACGGTAACCGGAGCCGCGCACGGTCTGCACCATGTTTTCCAGGCCGAACGGCTCCAGCGTCTTGCGCAGCCGGCGGATGTGCACGTCGATGGTGCGTTCCTCCACGTACACGCTGCCGCCCCAGACGTGGTCCAGCAGCTGGGTGCGGGTGTAGACGCGCTCGGGGTGGGTCATGAAGAAGTGCAGCAGGCGGTACTCGGTCGGCCCGATCGGCACCGCGGCGTCGGCGGCGAACACGCGGTGGGCGGCGCCGTCGATGCGCAGCGGCCCGATCGACACGCTGCCGTCCTCGTCGTCCTCGCGGGTGCGGCGCATCACCGCGCGGATGCGCGCCAGCAGCTCGCGAGCCGAGAACGGCTTGACCACGTAGTCGTCGACCCCGGCCTCCAGCCCGCCGACGCGGTCGTTCTCCTCGCCGCGCGCGGTGAGCATGATGATCGGGATCTCGCGGGTCAGCGATTCCTTGCGCCAGCGCCGCGCCAGGTCCAGGCCGCTGGTGCCGGGCAGCATCCAGTCGAGCAGGATCAGGTCGGGCACGCGGTCGGCGATGGCGGTCTGCGCCTCGCGGGCGTCGCCGGCATGCACCGGCTCGAATTCGCCCTTGCGCAGGGCGAAGGCCACCATGTCGCGGATCGCGGGTTCGTCATCGACGATCAGGATGCGTTTCTGCACGCGGGGGACACCGTCAGGCTTCGGATGAGCGCCAGTAGACTACGGTTTCATGACTCTTATGTGACAGCGCGGTGGTCAGCGCCGCGACAGTTCGGGGTCGCGAATGCCCTGGCGCCGCATTTCCAGCACCGTCGGCGTGATCGCGGTGATGCGGGCGTCGACCCGTGCGCGTGTCACATAGTCCAGATCCTGCTTCTTCAGGGCCTGCAGCTGGATCAGCGCCTGCTCGGGCCGGCCGTTCAGGTAGGCAGCCTCGGCATACGCCTCGCTGGCGCGCACCCTGTCGCCGGCCAGTTCGCAGGCGCGGGCGTAGGTCTGCTGGAACAGCGGGTCGCCGCCGGCCTGGCGCAGCAGCGGGCCCAGCACCTCCTGCGCACGCCGGCCGGC
The DNA here is from genome assembly GCA_037145635.1 of Lysobacteraceae bacterium USHLN149. Lineage (GTDB taxonomy): Bacteria > Pseudomonadota > Gammaproteobacteria > Xanthomonadales > Xanthomonadaceae > JAATFS01. The sequence continues at coordinate 506,733 of JBBCXB010000002.1, read as the reverse complement.
CTCGGCCGAGGCCTGCTCGTTGAGGATGCCGGCATAGGTCAGCGCCACCGCGCGGTGGTTGGGCAGCCGCCTGACCAGCGCGTCGAAGCGTTCGTTGGCCTGCGCGCGCTGGCCGGCGCGCGACTGCGCCTCGCCCAGCGCCAGCGCCAGCCACAGGTTGTCCGGCTGCGCCTCCAGCAGCGCCGCGAGCGCATGCGTGGCCTCCATCGGGCTGCCGCCGTTGCGCAGCCGGGCCAGCGCCAGGCCGTAGCGTTGCGGCTCGCTGAGACCGGTCTTGCTGCCGCGGCGCAGGTTCTCGTACTCGCGGATCGCCGCATCCGGGGTGTTGGCGCTGAGCACCCGCAGGCGCTCGCGGGCCCAGTCGAACTGGCCGCTGTCGCCGCGCGAGCCGGTGTCCGCCGGCAGCTGGAACGCGTACGGCAGCAGCAGGTTGGCGGAGGCGCCCAGCGGCTCGGACAGCGACGGATCGGACGGGTTCACGCGCTCCTGGCGGCTACCCCCGGGCACGCGCGTGGTCAGCAGCACGGTGTCCTTCTTCATCTGCTCGGCGCGCGCCTTGGCCTCGCTGATACGGGTGGTGGTCACCGGGTGGGTCTGCAGGTAGTCCGGGGCGGTGTAGCCGCCCTCGTTGCCGCGCATCGCCAGCGCCATGCGCTCGAAGAAGCCCGACATCGCGTCGACGTCGTAGCCGCTGCGCGCCAGGGTGCGGATGCCCAGGCGGTCGGCCTCCGACTCGTTGGAGCGGGTGTAGTTGATCTGGCGCTGCGCCATCAGGCCCATGGCGCTGGTGATGCTGGCCATGGTCGCGTCGCCGCTGGAGTTGCCGCCGGCCTGCTGGGCGGCCACCACCGCCGCCAGCATGCCCAGCAGGATCGGGATCTGGTCGCGCTGGGCGCGCTCCACCCCGCGCAGCACGTGCTGCTGGGTCACGTGGGCGATCTCGTGCGCCAGCACCGCGGCCACCTCGTCCTCGCGCTCGGCGGTGAGCACCAGCCCGGCGTTGACCGCGACGTAGCCGCCCAGCGTGGCGAAGGCATTGATCTGGCGCTCGCGCAGCATGAAGAACGTGAACGGCTGCCGCGGCTGGTCGCTGTTGGCGCCCAGCCGGGCACCCAGCGTCTGCAGCCAGTCGTCGATCAGCGGGTCGTCCAGCACGTAGCCGTAGTTGCGCAGCTCGGCCAGCATCATCTGCCCGTACTCGGCCTGGCGCGCCGGGGTCAGCAGCTCGCCGGCCGAGGAGCCGATGTCGGGCAGCCGGCTCTCCTGGGCCGGCAGCGGGCCGGCGGCGGCCAGGAGCAGGGCGGTGGCAAGCGGCAGAAGGCGCGGACGGCGCAAGTCGGGCTCCCGAGGGGTTGGACGGGTGAAGGCGGGCAGGGCGGCGCCCCGGGTGAATCGGGGCGGTCCACAGTGTTGCGGCAGCGGCCTCGAAATTCCAGCAGCCCGCTACCATATGTACGACCTCGAACCCACCGCGGAGTTTCCCGTGAGCCAAGACACTGCCGGGCCCGGCCCGGGCACCCCCCCGCCGATCACCCTCTACTCCACCGCGATCTGCCCGTACTGCGTGGCGGCGAAGAATTTCCTCAAGAGCAAGGGCCGCACCTGGAGCGAGGTCCGCATCGACCTGGACCCGGCCGAGCGCGACAAGATGGTGGCGCTGGCCCGGCGCACCAGCGTGCCGCAGATCTTCGTCGGCGACGTGCATGTCGGCGGCTACGACGACATGATGGCGCTGCACCGTGCCGGCCGGCTCGAGCCGTTGCTGGACGGGCAGGGCGGGGCTTCCTGATGACCGTTTCCGAGGGCGGCCCGGCCGCCGAGCAGGATCGCCTGCGCGAGTTCACCGAGTTCCGCCAGCGCATGAACCAGCGCATCCTGGCCGAGCCCAACCAGGTCGTGCGCCGCTTCTTCGCGCTCGACACCCAGACCTACCAGGCCGGCGCGCTCGACGTGAAGACCAAGGAGCTGCTGGGCCTGGTGGCCTCGATGGTGCTGCGCTGCGACGACTGCATCAGCTACCACGTGGCCCAGTGCAAGGAGGCCGGCGTCAGCCGCGAGGAGTTCTTCGAGACCTTCTCGGTGGGGTTGGTGGTCGGCGGCTCGATCGTGATCCCGCACCTGCGCCGCGCGGTCGACTTCCTCGACCAGCTCGAGGGCGGCGCTGCGGCCCCGGCCGAGCACAGCCACGGCTGAGGCGCGCCGCCGCCCGCGACCGGGCGGACGGCGGCGCTGCTGCGGCCGGGCCGGCACTGCGCCGGCCCGGCGCTCGCGCGCCCGCTTCGCGGGCGCCCCCGGGGCCGCAGCGGCAAGGCCGGACCCGGGCCTAGACCATGGTCGGTTTGGGGCGCCTGAGGGGGTTCGGGCATAATTGCCGATGAAACCTCCCTGCGCCGGGGTTCCGGGCTTCCGGTCGGCGCTTCCCCTTCTGTTCGGAAAACCCAATCCTATGACGCAGACAATCACGGTCATCCGCGGCGACGGCATCGGCCCGGAGATCATGGATGCCACCCTGTTCGTGCTCGACGCGCTGCAGGCCGGCCTGACCTACGAGTACGCCGACGCCGGCCTGGTCGCCCTCGAGAAGCACGGCGACCTGCTGCCGGAATCGACCCTGGCCTCGATCAGCAATCACAAGGTGGCGCTGAAGAGCCCGCTGACCACGCCGGTGGGCGAGGGCTTCAGCTCGATCAACGTCGCGCTGCGCCGCAAGTTCGACCTGTACGCCAACGTGCGTCCGGCCAAGTCGTTCCCGAACACCAAGTCGCGCTTCGCCGACGGCGTGGACCTGATCACCGTGCGCGAGAACACCGAAGGCGCCTACCTGAGCGAGGGCCAGGAAGTGTCGGCCGACGGCGAGACCGCCGTCTCCGGCGCCCGCGTCACCCGCAAGGGCTCCGAGCGCATCGTGCGCTATGCCTTCGACCTGGCGCGCGCCACCGGTCGCAAGAAGGTCACCGCGGTGCACAAGGCCAACATCATCAAGTCGACCTCGGGCCTGTTCCTCAAGGTCGCGCGCGACGTCGCCGCGCAGTATCCCGAGATCGAGTTCCAGGAAATGATCGTCGACAACACCTGCATGCAGCTGGTGATGCGTCCGGAGCAGTTCGACATCATCGTCACCACCAACCTGTTCGGCGACATCATCTCCGACCTGTGCGCCGGCCTGGTCGGCGGCCTCGGCCTGGCGCCGGGCGCCAACATCGGCACCGAGGCGGCGATCTTCGAGGCCGTGCACGGCTCGGCGCCGGACATCGCCGGGCAGGGCAAGGCCAACCCGTGCGCGCTGCTGCTGGGCGCGGCGCAGATGCTGGACCACCTGGGCCAGCCGCAGAATGCCGAGCGTCTGCGCAACGCCATCGTCGCCACCCTGGAGGCCCGCGATTCGCTGACCCCGGACCTGGGCGGCAGCGGCAACACCATGGGCTTCGCCAAGGCCATCGCCGCGCGCCTCTGAGCGACGCAGCGGGTGGCGATACGAGAAAGGGCGCCCCGGGGCGCCCTTTCTCTTGCGTGAAGCCGGCAGTGTCAGCATCCGCCCCGCGGGGCCGCGGGGCCGCGCATCCCGCATCCCGCATCCCGCATCCCGCATCCCGAATCCCGAATCCCGAATCCCGAATCCCGAATCCCGAATCCCGGCCCAGTCAGTTCCGCGACTGCAGCTTGGACAGCAGGCGCAGGAACTCCACGTACAGCCACACCAGCGTCACCATCAGGCCGAACGCGCCGTACCACTCCATGTACTTGGGCGCGCCCTGGTCCACGCCGGTCTCGATGAAGTCGAAGTCCAGCACCAGGTTGAGCGCCGCCACCACCACCACGAACAGGCTGAAGCCGATGCCGATCAGTCCGGACTGGTGGATGTACGGCACCGACACGTTGAAGAAACCCAGCACGATCGTGGCCAGGTAAACCAGGGCGATGCCGCCGGTGGCCGCGACCACGCCCAACTTGAAGTTCTCGGTCGCGCGGATCATGCCGCTGCGGTAGGCGAACAGCAGCGCGAACAGCGTGCCGAAGGTCAGCAGCACTGCCTGGAACACGATGCCGTTGAAGCGCGCCTCGTACACCGCCGAGATCGAGCCGAGGAAGAAGCCTTCCAGCAGCGCGTACAGCGGCGCGGTCACCGGCGCCCAGGTCTTCCTGAAGATCGTGGCCAGGGCGAACACCAGCCCGCCGACGGCGCCGACGATCATGTACAGGCGCGCGGCGGGCAGCGGCAGGCCGTCGGCGCCGAGCGCCTGGTTCCAGGCGAACGCGGCGGTCAGCAGCGCCAGCAGCAGCAACGCGCCGGTCTTGTTGACGGTGCCATTGAGGGTCATCGCCGCGCCGTCGCGGGTGACGACGCTGCCGGTACCGGAGTCGAGGAACGTGGATTCCTGAAGGGCGGGGTTGCCGCTGCGCATTGGGGGTTCTCCCTGAAATGGACGAAGGTCGGCGTTTCCGCCGCAAGGGCGACAGCATAGCGGACGCGGTCCGGTCGCTTCCGCGATTGACATCGGGCGCACGGTTTCCCACAATAGCCGACCTCTCCAGCCCTGGTGGCGAAGAGGGGTCCGTTCCGCCGGGGTATAGCGCAGTCTGGTAGCGCGCCTGCTTTGGGAGCAGGATGTCGGGGGTTCGAATCCCTCTACCCCGACCACTGCCCCAAGCGTGTGCGGGAATGCGACAATCCGGTCCGGGCGCCCGTAGCTCAACCGGATAGAGCACCGGCCTTCTAAGCCGGCGGTTACAGGTTCGAGTCCTGTCGGGCGCGCCATTTGGCGGCCGGGTAGGAAGATGGTTTCAGTGGTGGCTGTAGCTCAGCTGGTTAGAGTACTGGATTGTGATTCCAGATGTCGGGGGTTCGAGTCCCCTCAGCCACCCCACTGATTGATGCGTGACCCGATGTTTCGCGGGGTGTTGCAACGAAGCAAAATCGCACATACAATGTGCGTCTAGTTTCAGGGCCGTTAGCTCAGTTGGTAGAGCAGTTGACTCTTAATCAATAGGTCCAAGGTTCGAATCCTTGACGGCCCACCAATTAAAGCAGCCACTTAGCGCAAGCTAAGTGGCTGTTTTTCTATGTGTCGGGAAAATTAGCACCGCCAGCCACGCTGCCTCGGACGTGCCGGCGGTGGGACCAGCGGTAGGTCGTGGGCATACCGGTTGGTCGGCGTGACCCGCGGCGTACTGCTTGCCAGCGCGGTTGCCGGAGGTGTCCGTGATGCAGCGGTGCTTGAGGCCATGCAGGCCAAATCGCTGCTCGGCGTCGGTCGGTCACCTCGATACCGCGCAAGCACAAGTTGTAGGCGAGCTTCATCACGGCAGGGAGGGAGGCGGCACACACCTCGGGCGTGGCCGGCAGGCGGCCGCGGTCCTCCTCGAAGTGCAGCACGGCTGCGATTGAGAGTGCCATTAAAGGGCTTGATCCTGGAGATAAGGCCCACGCTCCGCGAGCGCAGGGAGCTTCTGTTCATGAACATGGGCGTCACAAGACCTCCCTAAAAGAGGAACGCAAGTGCTGCTGTCACCGACTGGCAGCAGTTCCGTTGGCCGACGTGCTGCAGGCGGCAGGCACCACTCGCGCGTTGTGTCCATGTGGGACAAGGCCGCGGATGTGAGGCTGCAGCTCGGACGGTTTAGTAACCAGGCCGAATACGTGGTGCGGGGCAGCAAGGGTGGCATGCCGCACGATCGCCGAGCGCCGGTGCTGCCCGGGGCGGTGCGGACTCCTGTCCTCAAGGCCGACAAGCGCCACTTGACCGGCAAGCCCACCGCGCTGATGCGCCAGTTAATAAGGATCTGCGGGGGAGTCTCGATCCGTTCGCCGGCAGTGGAACGACCCTAATAGCAGCTGAGCCGGAAGGATACCGCTGGACCGGGTGGGAGATAACAAGCCATTATGCTGAACTTGCACGGCGGAGGCTTGCTTCCCTAAAGAGTATCAAGGCCGCCGGTCGGCGGCCTTGATATTTATTGTAAGCCGTGATGTGGCCTTTATCTCGGCAGGCTCGCGGCAATCTTGGTCAACATGGCTTCACTGCGCGATGCATCAAAATTTCGCTGCGCGACGCGGACTAGCCTGTATGAACGCGAAGGAGTGACCCAATGCAACGTTGACATACCCTTCCCTTCAATTGATCTAATTGAAGATATCGTACCGGGAGTGCCGTTAACTGTGGTATTAAAAGTCTCTCTCACAAGCTTTAATTTTGTTCCGCCTAAAACGTAATCGTCCTCGCTAAGCTCGACGATGCTTCCATCTTGGAGCTGAAACACCCGGCTGACCCCACTTGCCCCGCTCTTATTTAGCACTCCCGCCGGCTGAGTGGACAAGAGCTTGCCTCCAGTCAGTAGCGTGCTACTCAAATCGGCTTGGAGGCCTGGAGGGATTTTCAAATTAAAATTTTTCTGTGTCGCATTGCCTGCGGCGGCTGACATCGAGTTCAGCTCTTTAAGGATACTACTCTGATCAGGAATTTTCTCGGCAGCTACGATGGTGGCACCGGCGCTGCGTGCCCGAATTCCACTGGCAATCTTCTCTTTAATCGCAGCTGGAGCGGGGTAGTCGTTTAGCGAAAAAACTTCGAGTGAGCCCGGGGCTGGATTTTTTCCTTCCAATGACATGAGCGCACGTTCTGTCGAAAGTATTTCCGACTCGGCCTTGAGGTGGTTTTCCATAACGGACGAACTGTCATTCGCGCACGCGGTAGTGCCAGCTGCTGCAAGGATCACGGTTATTCCAATGCGGATATAATTTCTCATGGTTACCACTCCGTCAAATTGCAGTCCGATGCTTCGGTGGAAGTGGCGCCGTTTCCAGTAATTCCTCCATTGGCGTCCAGAAAATACCAGCCGTGTGCTCCATACACTGTTACAACCGCACTATCGTCGGTATCGCCCGCATAAAACCTCCAATCTGACCGCCCATCTTGGCCGTCTTGTAAATAATGTAGCGGATACAAATCGCCCTGCGCTATATGCGTTCCGCCGGCGTTTCCGAAAAAAGGCGTCAGTGCAGGCCTGTCGTAGGTAACTGACTCGTTAACAAAGCCTACACAGTTTGCGCGGCTGAGCGCGCCAATTGCAGCCTGTGCGGATGGTAGGCAAAATGTTCCCAAGACGAGGGGAAAAGCTGAAAATAGCTTAATTTTTTTCATATCCATTTCCTTGGAAGATGCGATTTGGTGTCGCAAGGAAAATATTAAAAAAAAGCATCAGCTGTCAAGTTGACGGCGGATTCTTGCCCCGTTCGCCAATAGCGGCACGACGCTGTTGGCGGCTGAGCTTGATCGCTATCACTGGACCAGCGTGAAGATGACTGCCAATACGCCGAGGTTGCGTAGAAGCGCTTGGCGGAGCTGTATTAGATCGCTCCGCCTCGCAACTACAGAGGGCCGCGTTCGTGGACGGCCTGTCTTGCGAACTCTTCGGTGGCTTCGTCGGCTCCCGCCTTCTCCACCAATACGGCCGGTGGATATTTCGAAACCGTCGCGGAGTAATCGGGTCGGTCCTCTGGACTCGCGGGGAGGTCCGCATGCTTGCGCGTTCCCAACACTGATCATCCCGCAGCGATCAGGCCGATCATCATTGCTTCGCTCATCTTGTGGCCAGTTCAAACGTGCGATGACAATGACAGTTGTAGTCTGCTGAATCAGTTTCTCGCCGATGGCTTCGAGATCATGTCGGTGCGCGGCAGTCACCACAAGCTGCGGAAGGGCGACCAAACGGTCATCCTGCCGCAGGGCACGGCCGCCAGCTGGGTGGGCCGTTCCAAGCCGCAGCGGCTACCCAGTGGGGGTGTAGGGCCAAGCAAGTACCGGAACCGGCCCAGACATCTGTCAGCCCTCGACGCGTGCAGTTGTCGCCCCGCCACGCCTGCGGTCTTGATTTATGGTTTTCGCTGCCCCCGCGGGGTATAGGCCTCTTTTGACGGGGAAAAGCTGCGGCCACCTTATGGCAAAAGGCTTTGACCCGCGATGACCGGGAAAATAGTTGAGTTAAGTGGCCGATTTATCTACTTAAGCGCGCTTAATCTTAATCAATAGGTCAAAGGTTCGAATCCTTGACGGCCCACCAATTAAAGCAGCCACTCAGCGCAAGCCGAGTGGCTGCTTTTCTATGTGTCGGGAAAATTGCCGGGAGGTTCGTGGTGCCACGCAGGTGCCATTGAGTCGCGCGATGGTAGGGCGCGACACTTGCCGCCGGCGAAGCCTGACGCAACGCGAGCACCCGCCAGCGCTACCGGCGCCTCATCGCCTGGCGAACTGGCCCCGTCGCCATGCCAGCCAGACCACCGTGAGCCCGACAGCGAGGCAGACCAGCAAGCCGGGAAGCGACGCTTCCGGACCGAACGCGCCGCCGGTGAGCCATTGCGGCAGCGTGGCATCGGGCGTACTCCGTGCGATGGCCGGCCCCAGCGCCGTGCCAGACACGGCAGCGCCGAACAGGTAGCCCTGGGTGAAGTTCCACGCAATGTGGGTGCCGATGGAGACCCAGATGCGCCCCGTGAGCGCATAGAACGCGCCCAGCATCACCCCGGCTTCCAGCGCAATGCAGACGGCGGCGAAGACCGTGGCATTCGGGTTGCCCAGGTGGCTGAAGCCAAACACGGCGCACGACACCGCAAACGCGACCCACGGGCCGAACGCGCGCCACACCAGGCGCAGCAGCACCGCGCGCATCAGCAGTTCTTCCACCACGCCGGCCTGCAGTGCCTTGCGCAGCGGCGTCCATGCCGAGGCCGGGCCGGCCGCCTGGATGTCGTAGAGGCCGAACACCGCCATGATGCCCATGATGCTGGCGAACATCGCCACGCCGGCCAGCAGGCCGACGCAGAGTTGCGGCAGCAGGGGGCGCAAGGCGATTTCCGAGGCCTCGCGTTTTTCGGCAAGCCGCACGGCCAGTGCATAGATCCCCAGCGCCCCCAGGGCGCCGGACAGGCTGGCGACGAACTGCATCGACTCGTTGGCCTTCGGCCAGACCCCGGCGAGAAAGTGCGCGAGCGCACCTGACGGAACGGCCACCAGGAAGAACAGCAGCACGGCCCACCCGCAGGCGCGCAATCCGCGCAGCTTGCCTGGCCGCAGCAGGCCGCGTTCGCCAAGTGCGACCGGTTGCGCCTGGCGCGTGGATGCCGGAGGTGCGGGCAGTGCATCGGAGTGCGTCATTGCAGGCATGTGCGATTCCTCGTGGGTGCTGCGGCTATGGAGCGGGGGTGTCGACGGATGCGGCACTTGCCGCGGCGGCGATGCGGGCTGCGAACGATCGCCGGTTCAGTGCGGCAATGGCTTCGGCAAGCACCGCGGAAAGCGGGACGGACAGCTCGGCGTCGAGTTGCGCGGCTGCCGCATGGGTCGCGGCCCATTGCTGCTGCAGGGCCGGCACCATGCGGCGGGTCCTGGCGCTGAGCGCCACGATGCGCTCGCGCGCATCTGCCCCCGGCTTCAAGGCGACCAGGCGTTGCCCGGCCATCTGCGCCACGGTCTGGCTGGCTGCCGAGTGGGTGATGCCGATCTCCTGCGCCAGCACCTTGATGGATACGGGGCCCAGCCGCATGAGCACGCGCAACACCGGCGTGTAGCGCGGCCGCCAGGCCAGCCCGGAGGCCGCGTAGACCGCTTCGAGGTCGCCGTCCAGCAGCTCGATCAAGTGCCGGACCAGGGTGCCGAGGGTAGGGGGTGGCGGGTTCATGGCCAAAATGTAAAAGCGCTGTTGCAATTGCGCCATGTGCCGGAAGTGGGGGGGGGCAGGCAGTAGCGCCGCTGCTGGCCGTCAGCAGCGGCACCGGCAGCGCATGCCTGGCGCGCAGCGATCGAGGGCCTGGCTCGCCCTGCGGCGGGAGCGCTGATGCCGGGTGCGGGCCTTGCCTGCGCGGAGTCCGGTGCCGCCACTGCATTGCGCGCCGAGGGGGCGGTCGTGACATTCCCGGCGCAGCGCAGCCCGGGCCCTGGCTGGCGTGGTGTATTGCTTCGTGGCTGTCCGGCTGCCTCGCGGGCATTCGCCCAATCCCGTCGTCCCTCCCGGGCCTGCGCGACGAGTGGCCTGCTCGCGACTGGATGCTGGTGTTTCCGATCGCCGCCTAGGATGGGCCGGTCCCCGGCCTCCGATCGCGCCCGGCTCCGGGCCGCGGTACGACGCGGGGTGCTGGGTGGCGGTGCCGGTGCGCCGCTCGTCAGCCCTGGGAGCCGAGCCTCGGGGCACCAGGCGGCATCGCCGGGCCGCGGTCGTGGCGCCACCGCGTGCGGCAATCCTGCCAGGCCCGGGCCGTTCCCGGGCCTTTGTCGCAGCGGCGCTTTTTCTTTCCGGGCCGCCCTGCAACAATGGCGGGGCAACCCCGGCCTCGCGAAAGTGGCGGAATTGGTAGACGCACCAGATTTAGGTTCTGACGCCGCAAGGCGTGGGGGTTCGAGTCCCCCCTTTCGCACCATGGCCCCGGCCGCGCCGGGACGGCCCTCGGCCGGCGCAGGCGGGCCGGGGTGGCCGCACTCGACCGGCCCCGCGGGTCGCGCCGTGCCGACATGCGCCGCGTCCCGCCCCGGGCGGCGCTGGCAGCGACCGCGGTAATCGGCCAAACTACAGGGCTCGGGCGGTTTCCAAGCCCTCCCGGTCAACCCGCATCCTTCAATATCGTGCCGACCCGCTGGCTGTCGGTGGCAGGAGTCAACATGCAAGCTTCGATCGAATCCACCGGCAACCTGGAACGCCGACTGACCTTCTCGCTGCCTGAAGAGCGCCTGGAGACCCACGTGGGCGGCCGCCTGCGCGAGATCGCGCAGACCGTGCGCATCAAGGGTTTCCGCCCGGGCAAGGTGCCGGCCAAGGTGATCCAGCAGCGCTACGGCCAGCAGGTGCGTGCCGAGGCGCTGGACGGCCTGCTGCGCGAGACCTTCGATTCGGCCGTGCGCGAGCACGCGCTGCGCCTGGCGGGCAATCCCCGGATCGACCGGGCCGGCGACGGTGACCTGGACTTCGTGGCCACCTTCGAAGTGGTGCCGGACTTCGGCGACATCGACGTCGCCGCGCTGAACGTCACCCGCCACACCGCGGACGTCACCGACGCCGACATCGACCAGATGATCGAGAACCTGCGCCTGCAGCGCCGTACCTGGAACCCGGTCGAGCGCGGCGCCAAGGCCGGCGACCTGGTGGCCCTGGAGACCTGGTCGCAGGCCGGCGAGGAGCGGCTGCCCGCCGAGGGCGTGGAGAGCGGCGGCAGCGTGCTGGGCTCGGGCGTGATGTTCGAGCAGATCGAGCAGGGCCTGGAAGGCCTGGCCAAGGGCGGGGAGAAGACCCTCAGCGTCGATTTCCCGGCCGAGTGGCGGGTGCCGCAGCTGGCGGGCAAGACCGTGCAGGTGCACGTCAAGGCGGTCGAGGTCTCCGAGCCGGTGCTGCCGGACGTGGACAAGGAGTTCATCAAGAGCTTCGGCGTGAAGAGCGGGGATGCGGAGCAGTTCCGCGCCGACATCCGCACCAACCTGGAGCGCGAGCTCAAGGGCGCGCTGATGAACCGCCTGCGTCGGGAAGTCGGCGAGCAGCTGATCGCCGCCTACGCGCACGTCGAGCTGCCGCCGCGCCTGGTCGAGAACGAGGCCCGCTCGATGCTGTCGCAGCAGGTGGAGCAGGTCCGCCGCAGCGGCCGCAACCCGGGCGAGGTGCCCGCCGACGCCCACCAGGGCTTCATGGATGCGGCCGGCAAGCGCGTGCTGGTCGGCCTGCTGGTCGGCGAGGTCGCGCGCCGCAACGAGCTGCGCCTGGACCCCAAGCGCGTCAGCGAGACGCTGCGCCTGATCGCCTCGACCTACGAGGAGCCGGAACAGGTCATTGAGATGTACCGTAACGATCCCCAGTTGATGGGAGGGCTGCAGAGCCGCGTGATGGAAGAGCAGGTGATCGACTGGATCGCCGAGCGCGCCCAGCACACCGAGCAGCCGCTGTCGTTCCAGGAAGCGATCCGTCCGTAAGCCGGCGACTTCCCACCGAGCCCGACCCTCCGGGGGCGGGCTTCCAAACAAGCGGGCGCCGGCTCAGCCGGGGCCACAACAGGAAGACCGATGAGCATTGAGACCAAAGCCCTGAACCTGGTGCCGATGGTGGTCGAGCAGACCAGCCGCGGCGAGCGCGCGTACGACATCTATTCGCGCCTGCTGAAGGAACGCCTGATCTTCCTGGTCGGCCCGATCGACGACCACATGGCCAACGTGGTCGTGGCCCAGCTGCTGTTCCTGGAGTCGGAGAACCCGGAGAAGGAGATCAGCATCTACATCAACTCGCCCGGCGGCGTGGTCACGGCCGGCATGGCGATCTACGACACCATGCAGTACATCAAGCCGGACGTCAGCACCACCTGCATCGGCCAGGCCGCCTCGATGGGCGCGCTGCTGCTGGCGGCCGGCGCGGCCGGCAAGCGCTATGCGCTGCCGAACTCGCGGGTGATGATCCACCAGCCGCTGGGCGGCTTCCAGGGCCAGGCCACGGACATCGACATCCATGCCCGCGAGATCCTGACCCTGCGCTCGCGCCTGAACGAGATCCTGGCCAAGCACACCGGCCAGTCGCTGGAGACGATCGCGCGCGACACCGAGCGCGACAACTTCAAGAGCGCGGTCGACGCGCAGGCCTATGGCCTGGTCGATCAGGTGCTGGAGCGTCGTCCGGACGAGTCGATCCAGCCGTCCTGATCTTCAAGTGGCTGAAAAGTCAGGACATTTTTGCAGGGTCGGGTATGGGCTGGTGTCCTCCCGACCCTGTGCTATTCTCGAAATCGAACCCCCGTGCATCGGGTGGGGCAACTGGGTAACGGAAGCATGAGCGAAGACCGCCAAGGTCGTTCCAGCGACGGCAACAAGATCCTCTACTGCTCGTTCTGCGGCAAGAGCCAGCACGAGGTCCGCAAGCTGATTGCCGGCCCGAGCGTATTCATTTGCGATGAATGCGTGGAGCTGTGCAACGACATCATCCGCGAGGAGCTCGAGGAGAAGGCCCAGTCGGCCCGCTCCAGCCTGCCCAAGCCGCGCGAGATCCTCGAGGTACTGGACCAGTACGTCATCGGGCAGCTGCGCGCCAAGCGCACGCTCGCGGTGGCGGTGTACAACCACTACAAGCGCATCGAGAGCCGCAGCAAGAACGAGGACGTCGAGCTGGCGAAGTCGAACATCCTGCTCGTGGGCCCGACCGGCTCGGGCAAGACGCTGCTGGCCGAGACCCTGGCGCGCCTGCTCAACGTGCCGTTCACGATCGCCGATGCCACCACGCTGACCGAGGCCGGCTACGTCGGCGAGGACGTGGAGAACATCATCCAGAAGCTGCTGCAGAAGTGCGACTACGACGTCGACAAGGCGCAGCAGGGCATCGTCTACATCGACGAGATCGACAAGATCTCGCGCAAGAGCGAGAACCCGTCGATCACCCGCGACGTGTCCGGCGAAGGCGTGCAGCAGGCGCTGCTGAAGCTGATCGAGGGCACGGTCGCCTCGGTGCCGCCGCAGGGCGGGCGCAAGCATCCGCAGCAGGAATTCCTGCAGGTGGACACCAAGAACATCCTGTTCATCTGCGGCGGCGCGTTCGCCGGGCTGGACAAGGTGATCCAGCAGCGTTCCAACGACCTGGGCGGCATCGGCTTCGGGGCCAAGGTCAAGAGCAGCGAGCGCAAGCAGGAAGTGGGCAAGATCCTGGCCGAGGTCGAGCCGGAGGACCTGATCAAGTTCGGCCTGATCCCCGAGTTCGTCGGCCGCCTGCCGGTGGTCGCCACGCTCGAGGAGCTGGACGAGCCGGCGCTGATCAAGATCCTCACCGAGCCCAAGAACGCCATCACCAAGCAGTTCAAGAAGCTGTTCGAGATGGAGAGCGTGGAGCTGGAGTTCCGCCCGGATGCGCTGTCGGCGATCGCCAAGAAGGCGCTGAAGCGCAAGACCGGCGCACGTGGCCTGCGCACCATCGTCGAGTCGGTGCTGCTGGATACCATGTACGAGCTGCCGTCGCAGGAGAACGTGAGCAAGGTGGTCGTCGACGAGTCGGTGATCGAGCACAAGTCCGAGCCCTACCTGATCTACCAGGCGCCACCGGCGCCGCCGAAGGCCGCTTCGGGCGACTGAGCCCGTTCAGCGGGCTCGGGGAATCCGCTAACCCCCTGACGCCTAAAGGGGTTACAGAATCCTCTTGCAACCCCTCGCCGATGGCCCCATAACGGGGCCATCGGCATTTCTATGCCTGCAATCCCCACTTTCCTGCGGAGCGCCCATGGCCCAGTCCCCCCTAGAAGTACTCGATCTGCCGGTGTTGCCGCTGCGCGACGTGGTGGTGTTCCCGCACATGGTCATCCCGCTGTTCGTCGGACGCGACAAGTCCATGCGTGCGCTGGAAAGGGCGATGGAGGCCGACAAGCGCATCCTGCTGGTGGCGCAGAAGTCGGCCGAGACCGACGATCCCGCCGCGGCCGACCTCTACACGGTCGGTACCCTGGCGCAGGTCCTGCAACTGCTGAAACTGCCCGACGGCACCATCAAGGTGCTGGTCGAGGGCCTGTCGCGCGTCAATGTCGACAAGGTCGTCGAGCAGGACGGCGCGCTGCAGGGCAACGGCAGCGAGGTGGAGGCCGGCGAGCCGCGCGAGCCCCGTGAGGTGGAGGCGGTCGCGCGCTCGCTGATGTCGCTGTTCGAGCAGTACGTCAAGACCAACCGCAAGCTGCCGCCGGAGCTGCTGCAGACGCTGGCCGGCATCGACGAGCCGGGCCGGCTCGCCGATACCATCGCCGCCCACATCGGCGTGCGTCTGGCCGACAAGCAGCGCCTGCTGGAGACCACCGAGATCGGCGAGCGGCTGGAGATGCTGGTCGGCCTGGTCGATGGCGAGATCGACGTGCAGCAGCTGGAGAAGCGCATCCGCGGCCGCGTGAAGTCGCAGATGGAGAAGAGCCAGCGCGAGTACTACCTCAACGAGCAGATGAAGGCCATCCAGAAGGAGCTGGGCGACCTCGACGACGCGCCGGGCGAGCTGGAGGAGCTGGCGCGCAAGATCGCCGAAGCCGGCATGCCCAAGGCGGTGGAGACCAAGGCCAAGGCCGAGCTCAACAAGCTCAAGCAGATGTCGCCGATGTCGGCCGAGGCCGCGGTGGTGCGCAACTACCTGGACTGGCTGCTGGGCGTGCCGTGGAAGAAGCGCAGCAAGGTGCGCAAGGACCTCAAGGTCGCGCAGGACACCCTGGACGCCGACCACTACGGCCTGGACAAGGTCAAGGACCGCATCCTGGAATACCTGGCGGTGCAGTCGCGGGTCAAGCAGATGAAGGGCCCGATCCTTTGCCTGGTCGGTCCGCCCGGCGTCGGCAAGACCTCGCTCGGCCAGTCGATCGCCAAGGCGACCAACCGCAAGTTCGTGCGCATGTCGCTGGGCGGCGTGCGCGACGAGGCCGAGATCCGCGGCCATCGCCGCACCTACGTCGGCTCGATGCCGGGCCGCATCGTGCAGAACCTCAACAAGGTCGGCAGCAAGAACCCGCTGTTCGTGCTGGACGAGATCGACAAGATGTCGATGGATTTCCGCGGTGACCCCTCGTCGGCCCTGCTGGAGGTCCTGGACCCGGAGCAGAACAACGCCTTCAACGACCACTACCTCGAGGTGGACCTGGACCTATCGGAAGTGATGTTCGTGGCGACCTCGAACTCGCTGAACATCCCCGGCCCGCTGCTCGACCGCATGGAGGTGATCCGCATCCCCGGCTACACCGAAGACGAGAAGCTCAACATCGCCGTGCGCTACCTGGTGCCCAAGCAGCTCAAGGCCAACGGCCTGGCGGCCGAGGAACTGGCCGTGGCCGAGGACGCGATCCGCGACATCGTGCGCTTCTACACGCGCGAGTCCGGCGTGCGCAACCTCGAGCGCGAGGTCGCCAAGATCTGCCGCAAGGTGGTCAAGGAGATCGCGCTGGCCGGTCCGCAGCCCCAGCCGAAGAAGGCCGCTGCGAAGAAGGGCAAGGCGCTGGTCACGGTCACCTCGAAGAACCTGGACAGGTACCTCGGCGTGCGTCGCTTCGACTTCGGCCGTGCCGAGGAACAGAACGAGGTGGGCCTGGTGACCGGCCTGGCGTGGACCGAGGTCGGCGGCGACCTGCTGCAGATCGAGTCGACGCTGGTGCCGGGCAAGGGCCAGCTGATCCTGACCGGCCAGCTCGGCAACGTGATGAAGGAGTCGGCCTCGGCCGCGCTGTCGGTGGTGCGTTCGCGCGCCGAGCGGCTCGGCATCGACGTCGACTTCCTTGCCAAGCAGGACGTGCACCTGCACGTGCCCGACGGCGCCACGCCCAAGGACGGCCCCAGCGCCGGCATCGCGATGGTGACCTCGCTGGTGTCGATGCTGACCAAGGTGCCGGTGCGGTCGGAGGTGGCGATGACCGGCGAGATCACGCTGCGCGGTCGCGTGTCGGCGATCGGCGGCCTGAAGGAGAAGCTGCTGGCGGCCCTGCGCGGCGGCATCCGTACCGTGCTGATTCCTGAAGAGAACCGAAAGGATCTGGCGGATATCCCGGCCAACGTGACGCGCGACCTGAAGATCATTCCGGTGAAGTGGATCGACGAGGTCCTGGACCTGGCGCTCGAAAGCCCGCTGGCACCGAAGTCGGGCAAGGAAAAGGCCAAGAAGGACGGTCAGCGCGTGACCGTCCGCGGCAAGTCCAAAGCATCGCCGGGCGCTCGCGTCAAGCATTGAACGCCTGAATCCTTCCCACGCAAAACAGGCCAAAACCCGCGTCGTTATTGGGTTTTGGCTTGCGCGTGCGGGGGGGCGCTGGTATAAATGCACGACTCGCGGGCGCAGAAAGTGCGATGCGTCGAGCGAAAAAAATGTTGTCGGACTCTGCCCCACGGGCAAGGCGTCCGACGTGTCCATTCCGCGGCGTGTTGACCGCAAACGGAGTTCCAAGAATGAATAAAACCGAATTGATCGACGGCGTTGCCGCTACCGCTGACATCTCCAAGGCCGAAGCCGGCCGCGCTGTCGACGCGGTTGTGAACGAGATTACCAAGGCCCTCAAGAAGGGCGAAGCCGTGACCCTGGTCGGCTTCGGCACGTTCCAGGTCCGCGAGCGCGCCGAGCGCACCGGCCGCAACCCGAAGACCGGCGACACCATCAAGATCGCTGCTTCGAAGAATCCTGCCTTCAAGGCTGGTAAAGCGCTGAAGGATGCCGTAAACTAATCGACTCGCTAGGGTGCTTAGCTCAGCGGTAGAGCGTCTCCCTTACACGGAGAGGGTCGGGGGTTCGAAACCCTCAGCACCCACCAAAGCACCATGGCAAAGGTTTCAAGCGCGGAGCGGTAGTTCAGCTGGTTAGAATGCTGGCCTGTCACGCCGGAGGTCGCGGGTTCGAGTCCCGTCCGCTCCGCCAGTAACGCCGAAGCCCCTGAGAAATCGGGGGCTTCGTTATCTCCAAGGCAGGCGCAGGCCCGCCACGGGGAATGCAACACGATTTAGGTTTTCAGTTTCAAAGCGGAGCGGTAGTTCAGCTGGTTAGAATGCTGGCCTGTCACGCCGGAGGTCGCGGGTTCGAGTCCCGTCCGCTCCGCCAGTCGTACTGAAGCCCCCGGCAGCAATGCCGGGGGCTTTTTTTATGCGCTGCGCGTGCCGCGAAGGGTCGTCCGCCATCCGCGTCGGTGGGTCCGGCGCGATCCGCAACCGTCCTCGGGTGGGGCGTCCGGCAGGCGCGGTGCCCGCAGTGTCCGCGGCCGGATTGGGTGCACGGCGCCCAAGCGGGTTAAACTGCGCGGCTCGCCCTCAGGCCTTGATTTCCAATGCTGCAGAAACTCCGCGACAAGACCTCCGGCTGGATCGCCACCGCCATCCTGGGATTGCTGATGATCCCGTTCCTGTTCGTCATCGACAACAGCTATCTCGGTGGCGTGGGCGCCAACAACGTGGCCAAGGTGCAGGCGCCGCCGACGTGGTGGAAGTCCGCGCCGTCGTGGTGGCCGGTGTCGCTGCTGTGGCAGCACCACGAGATCAGCACCCAGGAGTTCCGCGAGCGCTTCGAGCAGGTGCGCATGCAGGAGCGCCAGCGCCAGGGCGATGCGTTCGATTCGCGCGAGTTCGAGGCCAAGGACAACAAGCTCAAGACGCTCGACCAGCTGATCGACGAGCAGGTCGTGCGCCTGGCCGCCGAGGACGCCGGCGTGGTGGTCGGCGATGCGGCGGTGCGCGACTACATCGCCAACATCCCCGCGTTCCAGGTCGACGGCAAGTTCAACAGCGACCAGTACCGCATGGCGCTGGCGCAGGGCACCCCGCCGCGCACGCCGCAGATGTTCGACACGCTGGTGCGCGACAGCCTGCAGCAGTCGCTGCTGCCGACCGCGATCGCCGAGTCCGGCTTCACTACCAAGACCGAGTTCGAGCGCATGCTCAAGCTGATGGGCGAGACCCGCGACGTCGAACTGGCGCTGCTGCCGGCGGTGGCGCCCGACACCGCGCCGGTCTCCGATGCCCAGGCCAAGCAGTGGTACGACACGCACGCCAGCGCGTTCCGCCAGCCGGAGTCGGTTGCGATCGAGTACGTCGAGTTGAACGCGGCCAGCCTGCCGCCGGCCAAGGCCGCCGACGAGGCCACGCTGCGCAAGCGCTACGAGGACGAGAAGTCGCGCTTCACCGAGGCCGAGCAGCGCCTGGCGTCGCACATCCTGATCACCGCCGGCAAGGACGCGGCTTCGCAGAAGGCGGCCGAAGCCAAGGCCTCCCAGCTCGCGGCCGAGGCCAAGAAGCCCGGGGCCGATTTCGCGGCGCTGGCCAAGGCCAGTTCGCAGGACCCTGGCTCCAAGGCCTCGGGCGGCGACCTGGGCTGGGTCGAGAAGGGCACGATGGTCAAGCCGTTCGAGGACGCGCTGTTCGCGATGAAGGCCGGCGACGTGGTCGGTCCGGTCAAGAGCGAGTTCGGCTATCACGTGATCAAGCTGCGCGAGCTCAAGGGCGGGCAGGGCAAGTCCTTCGAGCAGGTACGCGACCAGCTGGCCGCCGAGCAGCTCAAGAGCGACAACGAGAAGGCCTATGGCGACCTGAGCGGCAAGCTGGTCGACCTGGTCTACAAGAACCCGACCGCGCTCGCGCCGGCGGCCAAGGAGGTCGGTCTGCCGGTGCAGACGCTCGGGCCGTTCTCGCGTGACAACGCCAGCGGCGTGGCCGCCAACCCGGCGGTGCTGCGTGCGGCGTTCTCCGACACGCTGGTGCAGGATGGCACCGTGAGCGATCCGATCGAGCTGGCGCCGAACCACAGCGTGATGCTGCGCGTGACCCAGCACACCGCCGAGCAGGCGCTGCCGCTGGACAAGGTGCGCGACCGCGTCATCGCGGCCGTGCGCGCCGACCGCAGCGAGAAGGCCGCCGCCAAGGCCGCCGACGCGCTGGTCGCGCGCCTGCAGAAGGGCGAGAAGCTGCAGGCGCTGGCGTCGGCGGAGAAGCTGCAGGTGAGCCCGATCCCGGGCCTGCCGCGTACCGCGCCGGTGCCGACGCCGGCCGCCAACCGCGCCATCTTCAGCGCCCCGGCGCCGGCCGCAGGCAAGCCGTCGGTGGGCAAGGTGGAACTCAACGACGGCCGCTTCGGCGTGTTCGTAGTGACCAAGGTGACGCCGGGCGATGCCTCGCAGGTCCCGGCCGAGCAGCAGGGCATGCTGCGCGAGCAGCTGAGCCAGATCGACGGTGGCTCGGCGGCGCGCGCCTACGTGGACGCGATGCGCAAGCGCTTCAAGGTCACGATCGAGGAATCGCAGCTCTGAGCGGCGGTCCGGCATTGCACTGAAGGCGAAGGCCCGGCGGAGACGCCGGGCCTTTTGCTTGGGGGCTGTCTGACGAGGGCCGCGGGAGCCGGCGGCGTCGACCCTGCGCCGGGGAGGCGAGGGCGCCGAACGTTGAGCGGAATGCGGTGGCGGGCAGTCGCCTCGCCTGCGCCGACGAGGGCATGCAAAGCGGGCCGCCTTCCGCAGGGCTCGAAGTCCCAGGTACAGGGCTCGGGTCGTTCCGGAAGACGGCTGGCGCCGCGGGATCTGCCCTGTCATGCCTGCCCGGGCCCGCCAGGCATGGGATCACCGATGCGGTGCCCGTTCGCTAAGGGTCGGGTACGGCGACGAATGGCGTCCGGCGAGACGCATGCGCGGTCCGCGCCGGCCATCCTCCGCATCGTTCAGGCGAGGACGCAGCACACCGCGGCTTCGGCGCAGTGGCTGCTCGATGCGGTTTTCCGGATCAGTCCAGGAAAGGGCGGCCGCGCTCGCCGGCCCGCGTCCGCGGGCCGGCGCCGGGCGTCAGTGCGATTCGTCGAAGGCCAGCACCATGCCCGGCTTCAGCACCGCGCGCTTGTCCAGGCCGTTGTTGGACAGCAGCGTGGCGACGGTGATGCCGTAGCGCTTGGCGATGGTCCAGGCGGATTCGCCGTTGCGGACGGTGTGGGTGCGCGCGCGCTTGCGCGCAGGCGTGTCGTCCACGGCCACGCGGGTGACTTCGGGCAGCGGCGCGGCGGCCGCCTCGTTCCGGGACGGCGTCGCTCGCGCGATCGCATCGCTGCCGGCCGCGGCATCGCCGCTGACCGCCGGCGCCAGCACGCTGCGCGTGCCGGCCGGGGCGTTGCGCCCGAGCGCCGGATTGAGGCGGGCCACCATGTCCGGTTCCAGCGCCTGCTGGCCGGCCCAGCTGGCCAGGCTGGTGCCGGCCGGCAGCGCATGCTCGGTCAGCACCGGCACCGAGCGGTCGAGCGAGGTCAGCAGGCCGCCGCGGGACTGCGCGTGGTCCAGCACGCAGCTCAGGGC
This sequence comes from Lysobacteraceae bacterium USHLN149, assembly GCA_037145635.1. Classification (GTDB taxonomy): domain Bacteria; phylum Pseudomonadota; class Gammaproteobacteria; order Xanthomonadales; family Xanthomonadaceae; genus JAATFS01. Next base: position 485,975 of record JBBCXB010000002.1, on the reverse strand, counting down.
GTGCAGCTTCTCGACGTACTGGTAGGTCACCGGCGACAGGCCGGGCAGCTTGTCCGGCTCGGCGTTCTGCGCGTTCATGCCGGCCCGGCGCATCGACTGCAGCACCCGGTACTCGCCGGCGTTGTACGCCATCATCGCCAGCCGCCAGTCACCGCCGAACATGCCGTAAAGGGTCTTCAGGTAGCGCACCGCCGCAGTGGTCGAGTCCACCGCCGAGAGCCGGCCGTCGTACTGGCCGGTGACCGGAACCTGATGGTTGCGCGCGGTAGTGGCGATGAACTGCCAAAGGCCGGCCGGGCCGTTGCCGTTGCGGGCCGCGGGGCGGTAGCCGCTCTCCACGAACGGGATCAGCGCGAACTCGGTGGGCAGGCCGGCGTCGCGCAGCTCGTCGACCACGTAGCCGAACAGCGGCAGCACGTCCTGATCGTCGTCGGCCAGCCGGGTTGGGGCGCGCGAGAAATGCTGTTCCCAGCGCGGGCTGCTCTGCTCGCTGTCGCAGCCCGGGTCGGCGCGGCCGGCCAGGAAGTCGGAGAAGATCTCGCGCCCGTTGCGGGTGGCGGGCGCGTCGTTGCCGGTGTCGGTGGTCGGCGCGGCCAGCGGGGGAGTAAAGGAAGCGGCGGCATCGGCGGAGGCGGTGGGCAGCGTGGCCGGCAAGGCGGCCACGAGCCCGAGTAGCAACCGCCTCATGCGCGAAATTCGTCCTTCCAGCGCCGAAGTTCGGCGAAAACCTCTACTTCGTCGATGGGTGCGCGCTGCAGGCGGCGCGCGACCGCAGCGCGGATCTCGGGGGCATCCGTGCGCAGGAACGGATTGGTGGCCAGTTCACTCTTGAGCGAAATCGGCAGGGTAGGACGGGCTGCGTGACGCATGGCCTGGGCTTCCTGTTGACGGCGCTGCAATGCAGCGTTGGCGGGATCTACGTGCAGCGCGAAGGCCGCATTGGACAGGGTGTACTCGTGGCCGCAACACACGAGGGTCTCGCCCGGCAGGGTGGCCAGGCGCCGCAGCGAGTCCAGCATCTGCGGTGGCGTACCTTCGAACATCCGTCCACAGCCCAGGCTGAACAAGGTATCGCCGCTGAACAGATGCGAGCGTCCGGCGAAGGCGACGTGGCTGCGGGTATGGCCCGGCACTGCGAGAACATCGAAGCGCTGGCCCAGCGCGGAAACGGTCGCGCCGTCGGCCACGCGCTCGCAGGCCACGCCGATGCGCTCGTCATGCGGCGCGTGGACCTGAACCTCCGGCCAGCGTGCCTGCAGGCGCGCCACCCCGCCGATGTGGTCGGCGTGGTGGTGGGTCAGCAGGATCGCGACCGGCCGCAGCCCTTGTGCGGCGGCGGCCTCCACCGGTTCGGCCTGCCCCGGATCGACCACGATCGCGGACCCGTCGTCGGCGACCAGCGTCCAGATGTAGTTGTCCTCGAATGCGGGCAGGGGGGTCAGTCGCATAGAATTGGGACCATGCCTGCCGCTCCGACCCCCCGTCAAGCCGGCGTCTCATCCTGGTTTGAAACGGGGGCGGGACGCGCGCTGCTCCAGCTGGAGCGTCCGATCGTGCTGGAGGCCCTGCACGGACGTCCCTCGCAGCCGTGGCTGTGGCTGTCGCCGAGCGCCGACCTGCCTGCGCGCGCGGCCCTGCAGGGACGCGGGATGCGGCTGTACCGGCGCGGCGCGGACTACGACGGCGACGTGCGCTGCGGCCTGCCGTGGCCGTTGCCGGCCGAGAGCCTGCAGGCGATCGTGGTCGAGCATGCCGTGCTCGGCGCACCGGCCGACTTCCTGGCCGAATGCGCGCGCGTGCTGATGCCCGGGGGGCGGGTGTGGCTGCTGTCGCTCAACCCGCTCAGCCCGTACCGGCTGCGCTGGGCGCGGCACGCGCCGCCGCCGCCGCGGGCCGAGCGCTGGCGCCTGCTGGCGCAGCGCGCCGGCCTGCAGGACGTGGAACGCGAACGCTACCTGGGGCCGACCTGGCCGACGGGGCGCGTGTCCCCTCGGCCGGGACGGGCCCCCTGGCGGGCGGTCTGCCTGCTGGAGCTGGAGAAGCGCTCGGCGGCGGCGGTCGGCCCGACGCCGGTGGCGGCAGTGCGCTGGCAGCGCCCGGCCGTTCCCATCTGAACCCTGACCTGGAAACGCATGAAATCGATCGAAGTCCATACCGACGGCTCCTGCCTCGGCAATCCCGGGCCGGGCGGCTGGGCCGCGCTGCTGCGCTACAACGGCCGCGAGAAGGAGCTGGCCGGCGGCGAGGCCAACACCACCAACAACCGGATGGAGCTGATGGCCGCGATCATGGCGCTGGAGACGCTGACCGAGCCATGCACCATCGTGCTGCACACCGATTCGCAGTACGTGCGCCAGGGCATCACCGAATGGATGAGCGGCTGGCTGCGGCGCAACTGGAAGACCGCTGGCGGCGACCCGGTCAAGAACCGCGAACTGTGGGAGCGCCTGCATGCGGCCACCCAGCGGCATACCATCGAGTGGCGCTGGGTGAAGGGGCACAATGGCGACCCTGACAACGAACGCGTCGACGTGCTCGCGCGCAACCAGGCCATTGCCCAGCGCAGTGGCGCGACGATCTACTGAGGACGGCATGCGTCAGATCATTCTCGATACCGAAACCACCGGCCTGGAGTGGCGCAAGGGCAACCGCGTCGTCGAGATCGGCGCGGTGGAACTGCTGGAGCGCCGTCCCAGCGGCAACAACTTCCATCGCTACCTGCGCCCGGACTGCGACTTCGAGCCGGGCGCGCAGGAAGTCACCGGCCTGACCCTGGACTTCCTCGCCGACAAGCCGGTGTTCGCCGAGGTCGCCGAGGAGTTCCTGGCCTACATCGACGGCGCCGAGCTGATCATCCACAACGCCTCGTTCGACCTCGGCTTCCTGGACAACGAGCTGTCGTTGCTGGGCGACGGGTTCGGCAGGATCATCGACCGCGCCAGCGTGGTCGATACGCTGATGATGGCGCGCGAGCGCTACCCGGGGCAGCGCAATTCGCTGGATGCGCTGTGCAAGCGGCTCGGCGTGGACAATTCGCATCGCCAGCTGCACGGCGCGCTGCTCGACGCCCAGATCCTGGCCGACGTCTACATCGCGCTGACCTCCGGCCAGGAGGAGATCGGCTTTGCTTCGCTCGACGCCGACGCGGGCTCGGCGCATGCCCGCGGCCTGCCGGTGTTCGATCCGGCGATGCGGCTGCCGCGCCCGCGCGTGGTGGTCACCGCCTCCGAGCTGCAAGCGCACGAGGCGCGGCTGGAACGGCTGCGCAAGAAGGCCGGCCGCGCGCTGTGGGACGAGGCCGCGGTGCCGGAGGCGCTCGCCGGCTGAGCCGCGCGGCGCTCAGTGGCAGCGGACGAGGATGGCGGTGATGTTGTCCGAGCCGCCGCCGTCGAGCGCGGCCGCCACCAGCGAGTCCACGCATTCCTGGGCGCTGCAGTCGGCCAGCGCCAGCGCCCTGCCGATGCCGGCGTCGTCGACTTCCTCGGTCAGGCCGTCGCTGCACAGCAGCAGCTGCATGCCGGGCTTGAGCTCGCCGGTCATGATCGCCACGTTGAGGTGCGCCGGGTCGGTCACGCCCAGGGCCTGGGTGACGACGTTGCGGTGCGGGTGCGCACGCGCCTGCTCGGCGGTGAGGGTGCCCTGGGCGATCAGTTCCTGCACGTAGCTGTGGTCCTGGCTGAGCTGGGCCAGCCGGCCCTCGCGCCACAGGTAGGCGCGGCTGTCGCCGACCCATGCCACCTCGAAGCGGTTGCCCTGCACGCGCGCGGCCACCACCGTGGTGCCCATCGGCAGGGAATCGTTGCGGCGGCGCGAGGCGCGGATGATCTCCTCGTCGGCCACGCGGATGGCCGGCGCCAGGGCGGTGCCGGCACGGATCTCGCGCACGATGGTCTCGCGTGCCAGCGCGCTGGCGACCTCGCCGCAGGCGTGGCCACCCATGCCGTCGGCCACCAGCCACAGGCCAAGCTCGCTGTCACCGTAGTAGGTGTCCTCGTTGAGGTCGCGGCGCAGGCCGGGGTGGGTGAGGTGTCCGAATTCGATCATGGGAGCGGCGGCAGGCGCCGGGGCAGGGCGGTGCAGGCATGATCGCGGCAGCGCGGGGTTCCGGCAACCGCCCGGCCCGTGCCCGGGCAGCGGCGGTTCACCGGCCCGGCGTGCCGCCGCTGCCGATGCACGCGATGACGAATCCGCTTGTCCGCGCGCGCGCGGCCCCGTATCATTCACGGCCCCGGTACGCCGGGGACACCTGGAGAGGTGGCAGAGCGGTTGAATGTACCTGACTCGAAATCAGGCAGGCGTTTATAGCGCCTCGGGGGTTCGAATCCCCCCCTCTCCGCCAGATTCGACGAAGCCCCCGCAAGGGGGCTTTCGTTTGTGCGGCGTCGCCGCGACGGCCGCGGCGACGCACGTCGCCTTACGCCGCCGCCGTTACACTTTCCCCCTTCACACGTTTCCGCCGGTACCTGCCATGTCCGAAATCCTGGTCCCCGTTTCCTTCGGCGAGCTGCTCGACAAGATCGCGATCCTGCAGATCAAGTCCGAGCGCATCGCCGACCCGAGCAAGCTGGCCAACGTGCGCAACGAACTGTCGGCGCTGGAGAAGACCTGGATGGCGCATCCGGCCGCCGGCGGCGACATCGCCCGGCTGCGCGCCGAGCTCAAGGCCGTCAACGAACGCCTGTGGGTGATCGAGGACGACATCCGCATCAAGGAGAAAGCCCAGGCCTTCGACGCGGAATTCGTGCAGCTGGCGCGCAGCGTCTATTTCGAGAACGACGAGCGCGCGCGCATCAAGAAGGACATCAACCTGGCGCTGGGCTCGTCCTACGTCGAAGAGAAGTCCTACCAGGACTACCGCGTGCCCGGCGCCGGCTGAGTGCGGCCCCGCCGGCGCTGATCGCCGGCTAGGCGCGCAGTGCGCGCTGGGCGTTGCGGTAGCGTTCGAACGCGGCGATCGCGTCGTCAACGGTGACCAGCGCCATGACGTCGTCGAATTCGATCTTGGCGCCCCAGCGCAGCTGGTCGGCCGGCTTGCCGAGGAACTTGCGGGCGGCCGCGTCGTAGCGGTCCACGCAGTAGCGCAGGTCCGAGTACGGGCCGCTGCGGTGCGGGTTGCTGGCCGCGTGCAGGCCCAGCACCTTGGTGCCCATGGCGTTGGCGATGTGCATCGGCCCGGAGTCCGGGGTCATCACCAGGTCGGCGCGTTCCAGCAGGGCCGGCAACTGCTTCAGCGTGTCCTTGCCGACCAGATCGAGGATCGGTGCCGCCGCGGCGGCGAGGATGGCGTCGGCGGTCTGGCGCTCGAGTGCGCTGCGGCCCCCGCACAGCACCACGCGCCAGCCCTGCGCCGCGGCGTGGTCGGCCACCGCGGCGTAGCGGTCGGCATACCAGTTGCGGCGCACGTGGCTGGAACACGGCGAGATCATCAGCACCGGCGCGCCGTCGGCGTCCCATTGCGCCCGCGCCCAGGCGCGCGCGGCGTCGGGCACCGGCAGGTGCCAGCGCACCTGGCGCTGCTGCAGGCCGAGCGGCTCGCAGAAGCTGCCGATGGCATCGAGCACATGGATGCCGGGGCGGTCGGGAATGCGTTCGTTGACGAACAGGCCGTGCAGGTCCTTGGAGCGGCGGCGGTCGTAGCCGATGCGCCGGCGCGCCGGCACGAACGCCGACAGCACGTTGGCGCGGAACGCCACCTGCATCTGCAGCAGCGCGTCGAAGCGCCCCGCCGGCGCCAGCTGCGCGCGCAGCGCGCGCATGCCGGCCAGCCCGCTGCGCTTGTCGTAGACATGGAAACGCACGCCCTCCAGTCCGTCGAGCAGCTTGTGCCCGGCGTTGTCGATGATCCAGTGCAGGTCGGTGCCGGGCAGCCCGGCCTGCAGGGTGCGGACCAGCGGCAGCACATGGGTCACGTCGCCCAGTGCGGACAGCCGCAGGAGGCACAGGGAGGGGCGCGCAGGAGCCATGGTGTTGTTAGACTCGATGGAATGGTTGCCTTCGACGCCACTGAAGCGCTGACGCCCTACCGCGAAGGACGCGGCTATGGCGCCATTCTGTTCGACCGCGAGCGGCTGCGGCAAGCCGACGCGAGCCTGTTCTCGCCGGCGCGCTGGGGCGACCGGGCGCGTCCGGTCGACGAGGGCGGCCGCGGCAGCGCCTGGTTCGTCGACGCGCCGTTCGGCCACAGCGTGCTGCGCCACTACCTGCGCGGCGGCGTGGCGGCGCGCTTCAGCCGCGACCGCTACCTGTGGAAAGGGGCGAACCGCACCCGCAGCTTCGCCGAGTTCCGGCTGATGCGGGCGCTGGTGGAGCGCAAGCTGCCGGTGCCGCGGCCGCTGGCCGCCTGCTACCTGCGCCAGGGCCTGCGCTACCGTGCCGCGCTGCTGATGGAGCGGCTGGAGGGGGTGCGCTCGCTGGCCGATCGCGCCCGCGTGGCCGGCCGCGGCGCGCCGTGGGAGGAGACCGGGCGCCTGATCGCGCGCTTCCACCGCGCCGGGCTCGACCACGCCGACCTCAACGCGCACAACATCCTGTTCGATGGCAACCACCAGGGCTGGCTGATCGATTTCGACCGCGGCGTGCTGCGCATCCCGGCCACGCGCTGGCGCGAGCGCAACCTGGCGCGGCTGCAGCGTTCGCTGGTCAAGCTGCGTGGCGAACGCAGCCGCGAGGAGGTCGACAAGGACTTCGCCCGGCTGCGGCGTGCCTACGACCTGGCCTGGAACCGGGGCTACTGATGGACTGGGGCGTGCGCCTGCAGGGCGTCGGCAACGCCTCGGCGGTCGCGCTGGGCTCGCCGATGGCCACGATCGAGCGCGATGGCCGGCCGTGGCTGACCATCGACTGCGGCAGCGAAGGCCTGACCCGCTTCCTGGCCGACTACGGGCAGATGCCGCAGGCGCTGTTCGTCACCCATGTGCACCTGGACCATGTCGGCGGTTTCGAGCGCCTGTTCGTGGACAGCTACTTCGGTCCGCGGCGCGGCCGCACCCGCCTGTACGTGCCGGCGCCGCTGGTACCGCTGCTGCACCGCCGCGTGGCCGACTATCCGAACGTGCTGGCCGAGGGCGGCGCGAACTTCTGGGATGCGTTCCAGCTGGTGGCGGTGGGCGAGGCGTTCTGGCACGACGGGGTGCGCCTGGAGGTGTTCCCGGCACGCCACCACTGGCCGGAGACGGCCTTCGGCCTGCGCCTGAAGGGCACGCTGGTGTGGACCGGCGACACCCGTCCGATCCCGGAGATGCTGGCGCGCTTCGCCGATGCCGGCGAGCTGGTCGCGCATGACTGCGGCCTTCACGGCAACCCGTCGCATACTGGCGTCGACGACCTGGAGCGGGAATACCCGCAAGAGCTGTTGCGCCGGATGATGCTCTACCACTACGCCAGCGAGGCCGATGCCGACGCGCTACGCCGGCGCGGCCACCGGGTGGCGCGCGCGGGCGAGCGGGTGGCCCTGGCCGCGCCCAGCGCCGAGCAGGTGGCGCCCCCGTGAGCCCGGGGCCGCGGCCGGCCGGGTCGCCGGCCGCGCTGCCGGTACAGGACCGGTACGGGCGCCCGTTGCGCGACCTGCGGCTGTCGGTGATCGAGGCCTGCAACTTCCGCTGCGGCTACTGCATGCCCGCCGATCGCGTCCCCGACGACTACGGCCTGTCCGCCGAGCGGCGGCTGGATCTTTCGCAGATGGAGACGCTGGTGCGCGCCTTCGTGGCGCTGGGCGTCGACAAGCTGCGGCTGACCGGGGGCGAGCCGCTGCTGCGGCGCGAGCTGCCGGCGCTGGTACGCCGGCTGGCGGCGATCCCCGGGCTGCACGACCTGGCGCTGACCACCAACGGCGTGCTGCTGCCGCGCCAGGCCCAGGCGTTGCGCGAGGCCGGGCTGAGCCGGATCACGGTCAGCCTGGACGCGCTGGAGCCGGCGCTGTTCCGGCGGCTGAGCGGCGAGCGCGGCGAGGTGGCGCAGGTGCTGGCCGGCATCGCGGCCGCCGAGCGCGCCGGCTTCGGCCCGCTCAAGATCAATTGCGTGGTGCAGCGCGGCGTCAACGACGATCAGGTGCTGCCGCTGCTGGCGCATTTTCGCGGCAGCGGCCATGTGCTGCGCTTCATCGAGTACATGGACGTGGGCAGCTGCAACGGCTGGCGCCGCGACGCCGTGGTGCCGTCGGCGGAACTGCGCGCGCGCATCCACCAGCGCTGGCCGCTGCACGCGCTGGCACCCCACTACCCCGGCGAGGTGGCGCGCCGCCACGCCTTCGCCGACGGCGGCGGCGAGGTGGGCTTCGTCAGTTCGGTCAGCGAGCCGTTCTGCGGCGACTGCCAGCGCGCGCGGGTGTCGGCCGACGGCCAGCTCTACCGTTGCCTGTTCGCCAGCCAGGGCCTGGACCTGCGCCCGGCGCTGCAGCAGGGCGAGGCCGCGCTGGTCGAGCGCGTCGGCCAGCTGTGGCGGGCACGCGGCGAGCGCTACAGCGAGCTGCGGGCCGACGCCGCGCCGCGCCGCGGCAAGCCGGTGGAAATGTTCCTGGTCGGCGGCTGATGGACGCGGCCCTGGCGGAGCGGCTGCGCGGGCTGGAACTGCGCCTGCTCGACCCGGCGGTACGCGCCTCGGCGGCGGAACTGGAGCGCCTGCTGGACCCGGCGTTCGTCGAATTCGGAGTGAGCGGCGGCCGTTTCGAGCGTGCCGACCTGCTCGCGGCCCTGCCGGCAGCGGCGCCAGCAGGCTACCGCGCCTGCGGCTTCGAGGCCGAGCGGCTGGCGCCGGGCCTGGCGCAGCTGCGCTATCACCCGGTCCACACGCGCGAGGGCGTGCTGGTGCAGGCGCGGCGCAGTTCGCTGTGGCGGCTGGGACCGGACGGCTGGCGCCTGCTGTTCCACCAGGGCACCGCGTTCACCGACGATGCGGCACTCTGCTGAGCCGCCTGCCGCGCCACCGCCATGCCGCCCAAACCCCCGAAGCCGCCCGCCGCGCTGACCCACCTCGATGCCGCCGGGCTGCCCACGATGGTCGATGTCTCGGCCAAGCCGGTCACCGCGCGCGCCGCCGTGGCCGAGAGCCGGGTGCGCTTTCCGGCGGCCGTGGCCGCGCAGCTGCGCGCCAGCGGGTTGCGCAGCGCCAAGGGCGGCATCGTCGACACCGCGGTGGTGGCCGGCACCCTGGCGGTCAAGCGCACCCATGAACTGATCCCGTTCTGCCATCCGCTGCCGATCGACGGCTGCCGCTTCGTCGTCGACTGGGCCGGCGAGCAGGTGCTGCGGATCGAATGCACCGTGCGCACCACCCACCGGACCGGCGTGGAGATGGAGGCGCTGACCGGCGCCAGCGTCGCCGCGCTGACGGTCTACGACATGTGCAAGGCGCTGTCGCAGCGGATGACGATCGGCCCGACCCGGCTGCTGGGCAAGCGCGGCGGCAAGCGCGACCACGGGACCCTGGCATGAGCGTGGCGCTGGAGGTGCTGTATTTCGCCAGCCTGCGCGAGGCCCGCGGCCTGGCCAGCGAGCGCGTGCGCTCGTCGGCCGCGGACCTGGCCGGGCTCTACCTCGAGCTGGAGGCCGCGCATGGGCTGCGCTGGCCGCAGGCACGCCTGCGGGTGGCCGTGGACGGCGCCTTCGCGCGCTGGGACGAGGCGCTGCGCGACGGCAGCGAGGTCGCCTTCATCCCGCCGGTGTCGGGGGGCTGAAATGAGCGCACGCATGACGGGACCGCGTTTCCAGCTGTCGGAGCAGCCCCTGGCCATCGACGCCCTGCGCGCGGCGATGGCGCACCCGCAGGCGGGTGCCTTCGCCAGCTTCGAGGGTTGGGTGCGCGACCACAACGAGGGGCGGCCGGTCGCGGGCCTGTACTACGAGGCCTATGCCGTGCTGGCCGAGGCCGAGGGCGCGCGGGTGTTGGACGAGGCGATGTCGCGCTTCGACGTGCTCGAGCTGCGCTGCGTGCACCGCACCGGCGAACTGGCGATCGGCGAACTGGCGGTATGGGTGGGCGTGGCGGCCGCGCACCGCGGGGCGGCGTTCGACGCCTGCCGCTACGTGATCGACGAGGTCAAGGCGCGGGTACCGATCTGGAAGCACGAGCGCTACCGCGCCGGCGGCTCGGACTGGCTGCATCCGCAGGCGGGCGAGGGTGGCGGGCGGGACTAGCCGTGATCTTCCAATAGGTTGTTCATCCGGGGCATCTCTGGAAGATGGGGGTTACCAAGCAAGACGTTGGATTGCGAGGACGGTCGTCCAGCTCAGTAGTCCAACGGTAGGGTAGAACGTAAGCGCAAAACCAAATGCACGTCCGGATGCACCATGACGGTAGCCAAAGAAGAAAAAGATTCGGCCGCACAGAAATAAGATGGAAGAAGCGGGCGCCAGGTGAACGAGTGGGTCGGGCGCCAGAATGCTCCAAGCGGTGTATGCCGGCAAAGCGATGGCCAACTGCTCCAGTGTGTTCTGGATCAACGTCTGGAGCAGGTTGGCTCTTTCGCTGTTGGTCGTCAGCCCGCCTCCATCGAGATCCTGCGGCGTTTCGAATCGATGCCTAGCCAGCCGCATGATGCAAAACACCAGCGTAAACGTCGGCGCAATGGCGGAGAGCGATGCAATCTGCAGGCGCGGCGAAAGCGTCATTGGAAAGCCGAACGGCTGAATCCTGGCTGCCAGGAAAAATGCTAGGCCACTGAAGAGGAGGGCGGCTGCCATGCCGCCGATCACGCCGCGCCGCGAATCTTTCGGGTTCACTGATAATCCCTGCCTGGCGGTCGATGTCCGGCACCGCTTTCTAGCTTGCGGTGCGCCGAGTTACGCGGAAGGATACATGCCGCGTTCGATGTTGGTGGCGGGTGCCTGCTGCCTGCATTCGATGCGTTGCCAAGCCCCGGTTTGACCCATGACGCCGTCAGCGTCTCATCGCTTTTCGACCGGGTTGGTACTGTGTGGGAACCCGCCAATCCGGGGGGCGTCTCCACGTCCTCTGCCGGCAGTGCCGGGTTAAAAGAGTGCTGCGGCGAACCGCAGGGAGGCAAGCGGCCGGCGGGGGCCGCTTGTGCCTGGCTGTGATCCCTCAGTAGGTCGTTCATCCGGGGCATCGCTGGAAGATAGGGGTTACGAACCTAACCCCGCCCCCACGGGCCCCGGATGAATCTGCATAAACATGCCCGTTCGAGCCCTCCACGCCAGCCTGAGATACCAGGCACCTATTCACGAATACCTCTAACAACGTACTGGGTTTACCTAGCTAGCGTGCAGCCGCGAGGCGCCGCGGGTGCAAGCCGAGGTGGCTGGTGACGCTGGGACGGGATGCGGGAATGTGGTGGCCGGTGCGACTGCGGGCGGCGTCCTGCAGGATTTCCCGCTCTAAGCCCAGCTGGAAGTGGCCAGGCAGCCGGTGCGGTTGCTCGGCGCAGCCCGGACGGCAGGTTGCGCAGGAAGCGCATTGCCGGAACGTGCCTGCTTTCGGGAAGCCGGGAGGCGTGCCCGATGGCAGAGCGCAGGGCCCGAAAAGGTGGCGGCCCTGCCGGTTGACCTCGGCGCACGCGTCGAACGATACCGTTGCTGCCTTCCGGCCCTGGCGGGATTTTCGATCTAGCGTCGCGAGGGACCGACAGGGCCACCATAGACACGAAACCGCGCATGAGGCGCGGCCTTACCACACTGAATCTGGCGGAGAGAGGATTTGTCGCTTGAACCCGACCTAACCTCTTGATCTTCCGACGATACGCAAACCGGACAGGTGTCCTTGTTTGTGTCCCGCCATTGTAGCTGCTATCAATGGGTGGTGACCAGTATCGGATGGAGCAACGCACTTGCCGGCAGGCGATCCGCCCATGTTTAACCAGCTAAGAAGTAAAGCCCACTTGGACTTGACATGCGGCCCATCTAGGGGTAGGATTTATGTCAACAACGCCTGCACACTCATCTAAGCCTCGCGCTTCGGTGAGGAGTCGCAGGCTTTCTTTTGTCCAAAATTTCCCCAAGCAGGATGCAGGGATGGCTCAAGGATTCAAAAAAAGATTGAGGGCTTGGTGTAGGCGCTGGCTGAAGCGTAATGTCACCTGGCTTTACATCAAACAGCGGAAGCTATCGCCCTATCTAAAGCCATATCGGACTCCGCAAGAGCTAGTAGCCAAGCTCCAAGCGATGGGGTTAGTAGTTTCCGTTCCAGCTAATGCCGAAGCTATCCTTACCTACATAAGCTATTATCGATTTAAGATATATCTCCGGCCGTTTCTGAATCCGCCCGACTTCAAAGCCTTTGTTGTTGGCGCAAATTTTGATGATGCTTGCCAACTTCATGATTTCGATCGTGATCTCAGAGCAATGGTTTTGTCCTTAACGGGCATCATAGAAATTAATCTTAGACATGAGCTGGATAGGGTAGTGGGTTCTTATTTGAATGATCCGTTCTGGTATATGAGACGAGAGATCTATCGTGAGTTTCCAAAAAGAACGCTAAGTCACATTTTTTCTGCCGTATCCTCTTCATCCGAGGATTTTAGTAAGCACTTTGCGAATAAGTATCATAACTGTGTCGGAAAGGGGCGTAACGGGCTGCTCCCTCCTTTCTGGATGACTGTGGAAACTCTTACCCTGGGGCAATTGCTTTATTTGATGAAGGCCTTGGATAAAAAGCCCTTCGAAGTGACTAGCGGACCCAATTTGTTGGACACTATGGCCAATGGCTGGGGAGCTTATAACCTGCGTAGCTTCGAGCTTTGGGTTGAATATATTCGTAATATGCGAAATTGGTGTGCCCACCACAATAGGCTATGGAGTCGAAACATGGGCATCCCGCCAGGAATAGAGCGCCTCTTGTCTCCTAAGGTTGCTGGGAAGCTTGGCAAAAAAAATAGAATTTATTTGAACCTTGCGATGATCCGAGTAATGTTGAAAAACAGTGGTCAGCAAGATGGGATAGCCCAGTCTATGCATTCCTTGTTTGCAAAATATCCCGTTGCGGATCATATGAAAGCTCAGATGGGGTTTCCCGAAAGATGGCATGCGGATCCTTTCTGGATCTAGGATGGCATGATATATGTGCATGAAAAGTTCCCTTGTGGGAAATTGATCGGCATCCACGCTTCTAGCTCGTGTTCCTCTATAATCAGGGGGTCACCAAGTGAGATACAATCGATGTCCAAACCTACCCTCGACTCCATTGCCTCTGCCAAAGCTAAGCTTGCGGAAGAGCTGAAAAAGCTTGAAGAGCAAGAAGCAAACTTGTTGGAAGAAGAAGCGTCCAGTGCATTCTTGCAAGTGTCAGATCTGCTGAGCCGTTTTGGCCAGCACTTCACTGCCAAGCAAAAAGCCGACATTGTGGCCCAGGTGGGCGTTTCTAGCCCTGGCCCAGGTCGGCCGAAAAAGGCAACGGGCACCAGGAAGGAAGTCGCCCCGAAGTATTGGCTGCCTCATACACAAGAGACATGGACGGGCAGGGGACGCACCCCTCGTTCGTTTGCTGCTTGGGAAGGGTCAGCGGCTTATAAAGAATGGAAGGCCAAGCATCCAGACGAAAAATTCCCGAAGTTCCCGGGATAAAAGAAAAGCCCTGCAATGCGGGGCTTTTTTACGGGTGAAACTTACGCTTTTGGGTCAATGCCTTTTGAAAGTCTTCCGTTTTATAGATCGGTATTTCTGGCAAAGCACGCAGTGCGCTGATTGTTCTTACCATGGTCTCGACCTCCGCTGTCTTCGTGCCTAGATGTAAGTAGTGCGATTTGAGTGTGGCTGCACTCACTTGACGCGAGTGGAAAGACGGCAGATGGCCTGTGATTTGCTCGATGTTCTCGATATCTACGCCTTCCTGATGAAGCATTGTGGCGAACGTGTGGCGAAATGCATGGAAGGCCACGCCTTTTCCAAATCGCTTGGTTTTTAGATAAGCGCTAAATTGCGGCGTAAGGCTATGGCCGTATCCTAAAACCTTGCGTCTCCCATTGACTAGGCTGACACCCGCTGAGAGAAATGGGAAAAGGCGCGGATGTCCAGTTTTTTTGATATCCTCGATGTATGTTAGGAACCCTTGCTTTATCAATAAAGAAGAAACGGGGATCACCCTAGAAGACGGCTTGCCTTTGATCTTTTGATTAGATGTTTTTAGTTTTGCACCATGCTCATCGATGTCTTTCGTTACGCGAATTAAAAAACACAGCTGCCCGTCGATTTCGGTGATGTCCGCTAATTTCAGTTGGGCGATTTCATTGATCCTTGCTCCCGTGCAGTAAGCAATGAGAGGCGTCCAGTAGAGGTGAGGCTTGCCGTTCACCCATGCCATATAATCATCTTCCTTAAAGATTGCTTCAAGGTCACACGGATCAAATAGTCGCTCTTCAATTGGGCCAGAATTGCGAATTCTAAGCTCTATGCCCTGCATGGGTGAATGAGCTAATTTTATCTTGGCCACTAAGCTATTGAAGAATTTGTTTACCTTCGCCATGTGGTTGTTGATGGTATTAGCCGAGGGCCCTGGCAAGTTTTTGGCTTTACCCCTCTGGATGATCTCGCAGATAGATAGCCCGTCAAACTCGCGTGATCTTGTGGCGTTCGGCGGCCACCACCGCAAAGCGTTCTTAAAAGTGCTGATGTCATCTTGCTCAATTTCGCCAATAGCCTTATCGCCTATGACTCCAAGGAGAAGTTTGAGTGAGTGTTCGGTCGTGGAAATATTTGTTAGATCGGCACATTCGCCCTCCATGCTCTCAATGTATTTGGCAATTTCACTATCTAAGAACAGGACCTTTCCTTTTTCCGCTGGCTGTTGAGGTGGGCCAGGCACAGTATGCCCGGCTTTCAGCGCTATATTAAGAATGGTCTTGATGGTCCGGTCTAAATTCTTTATAGCATCTGGTCCCCTGAAATGGATAGGCTCAAAGGTAACAGGGCCGATGGTGATCCTTCCTGTGGAGCACGTTGAAAGTTCGTCATCAGGTTCTTGATCGGGTAGCATCAAGCAAAAATACAGATCACGCCAATACTGTCAATAAAAATATGTGGGTTTATTATTTTTCTATAGACGCTGGTGAAAAATTGATCCCAAGCGAGTCGTCTATGATTAATTGAAAATTGGTTGCAATAGCTTGACACTTAAAGTCCCGAACAATGTTACGTTGAGGTGGCCATAATCTATAGAAAGTGGCGGCTCAATGTAAGATCGGGCCGGACGACAGAATTTGAAGCTCCTGGCTAAGTTCATCCGGATCAATTTTCCCTTCGACAAACCTTTCAAGCACAGCTTCAATCTCGACCGTCACGATGAGCCCATGGTGTTTTTCCAATTCCACGGCGAGGTCGATGACATATTGACGGAAGCCTCTGTCTGATAGAAGCGCCTCTCGCTCTTGTGGGCTAAGTTTGTTGCTCCGGTCCATGAGCATGATTCATAGCCAAGAATCTTCTGTCGTCAAGGGTGCGGGGTCGGCTAAATTCGATTCGCCCTATTATCCTTGAGGAGATCCTTGGGAAGTGTGCATCCCCTTATAAGGAATCAGCGATTCCAATAGAAAAAGCCCCTTGCGGGGCTTTTGGACAAAATTATTCTCGCTTACTTAAAGCGTGCGGCTCACAGTGCCCACAACTTTATATTTTCCATCCATTTCAGCAAAGGTGAAAACACCGGAGAAGTCTTGATCAAAGTTGCCACCCATCGCCACAACATGGGATTCAACAGGGCAGTTATAGCCACCATTATCAGACTTCGAACACTTGCCCAAAGAGAACTTGGTGAGCTTGGCATCCTCGGAGCCATTGGCTTTGACGAACGCAAGCATCGCTTCCTCAGCCCTGGACTCAGAGGGCCCAGATGAGCAAGCAGCCAAAGTGGCAACCATCAGGCCAATGGTGATCAGACGAACCTTAAACATACGCGTTCCTTGATTAAAAGAGAGAGGAAAGAAGGGCATAGACACCCATCCAGAGCAGGCCAACGACGGTTGACCCAAGCCAGGCAGCCAAGACCAGGCGTAAGCCCCCAGAGGTGTTGCCTTTGACGATGGCCAAGACGCCATGGATCAACGCAACGATCGAAAGGACGATCAGGAAGAAGAAGCCAATGACCGGCAGGATGGGAGCAGCCCACCCCACATAGGCAATGCGCCAGCCTCGTTTGAGCATGGGCTGGGTGAGCTGTGCTGCGGCCTGCCCCTGAACCTGCCGCTTGTGGATCTCCTCCGCCATTTCCTGCTCTGGTGCGCCCATGAGTTCCCCTTGTGCTGGTTGACGCTTATGATGTTACCTAAATGGAAACAGACGGCGCAAGCAGGAGACTTCATGCTCGTTCAGGACATCAGCCCTTGGTCACGTTTTGGAACTGCCCGACGCCCGTCTCCTCTTTGCCAAGCGCCTGCGCGAAGCCCGTTTGGCCGCCAATCTGACGCAGGAAGCGCTAGGCGTAGCTGCTGGCCTAAGCGTTGACGTGGCCCGAGTTCGCATCAATCGCTATGAGAAGGGCGGGAGGGAGTGCGATCTGCGCACGGCCCAACGACTTGCCGATGCTTTGGGTTTGCCACTGCCAGCACTCTTCACTGATGAAGACGATTTGGCTGAAATGATCATCTTCTATTCTAAGATCTCAAAAAGGCAGCGGCAGATGATGCTTGCTCACTTCAAAGGGTATTTTTCTAAGGAAAGCAAGAGCCAAGGCGATCATGATTGATCGCGGAACTTAACTTATTGGAAGCCGCACGGGTTAAACGATGTCCAAACTATCGAGTGTCTTTGGAATATTTGGATCCTCTATACTCTTAGCATTGCTAAGCAAAAGTTCCCGTGCTGATCAGTCGTCCCTTATAAAGGAATTTCAAAGAAAGGATGCTGAGAATAATAACAAGATAGTAGCGCTCGAAAAGCGTATAAAGATTCTCGAAGAGTTTGTCAGTAAGAAATCTGTGCCAATGGCGCTATTTGAGCCATCGATCTTTCATTTCTTCTTGTTCTTGGTTTTGGCTTTCGTTATAGTTGGCATCCCGATTTTCAAAAATACGGCTGACTACTTTGAATACCTGGCTTACATTTTCCCAGCACTAGCTACATTTGCTGGCGGCGCAGGTATCTATTTTTCTGAGAGACCGGCAACGGTTAAGTTGCTTCATTGGAAAAAATCCTTTCAAATTGATGCTTTGCTCTATGCGATATCCGTTGCGACGATATGTGCTGGTTTAATTTTTTTCATTCTCTATAAGAAGCAGTTGGAAAATATCGCGTATGCAATGATATTCCCGCCAGGCTTGGCTTGTGCTGTATTCTTTGCATGGCTTAGGTATAAAAAGCTAAAAAATAAGAAAGATTCCTTTCGTGCATTTGCCTTTTACTTCTCTTTATTGTTACTTATCATCTACTTTGGCTATACGGTGTGGTGGCTCGGCCTTCTTAGGAACGGACATATTGACCTGATCCGCCAGTCTGTTGCCGAGTTTTTTATCTCTATCAGAAAATGGCTTCAAATATCGCGAGGGTGAGCACAAGAAGGAGGCTCACTACGATTGCTAACGGGGACCATAGAATATTAAAGAATTGATCGCCGTATTTCACAAGAAAGTCTCCATGGCTTTCTAACATCCTGGAGAATCTCGTTTGCTTTTGTTGGTGTTTTTTCATAATTTGATGAAGCTTATAGTGCTTGCCAAATAAAGGCATAGCAGGAGCAATACAAAGAACGGAATTCTTTGACTTATCGATTTGAAGATCTTTTGCATTTTTGCGGATACGCTCATTTACCTTTTATAAGACTCTGCTGGATATTGTCAAATGATCTTAGGGACGGCGCCGCACCTTTTTTACGCTGGCCCGTTTATCTTGCATTCATATAAATTTTTGTTTTCAATTCGCGTCGGTTTTAGTTGAATAAACAGCCCGGCCGATCGATCCCTATTTTTTGCAAAAGGGCGCACTTATGGTTTTTGCTACGCAAAAACCGTGCGCAGCGCTATCGCGCTGAAAGAAGCTCCGACGTGAGCTATTGATCGCTCTGACGTTGTGTGATTTATGTCTCTTTGAGCTACTCCTAGCTTTGCTGGACAAGGGGCGATATGTCGGTTTATATCTTTTCATCACAAATATGAATAGGTATATGAATGGCGATTTATCACGCAAACGTAAAATCTTTCAGCAGAGGAAAAGGGCAGTCATCAGTCGCGGCAGCGGCTTATCGAGCAGGCATCTGTTTAAAAGATTCAAGGACAGAGCTTAAACATAATTATTCCAGGAAACGAGGAGTCGTTTCCTATCACATGCTCGCTCCTAAGAAAGTTCCTTCCTGGTGCTTAGATCCCAAGCAGTTTTGGGATATCAATGAGCAAGCAGAAGACCGAATGAACGCAAGAACAGCCAGGGAGGTAGAAGTCTCACTCCCTCAAAGCTTGAACCGCAGTCAGCGAGAAGACCTGGCTTTGGACCTTGGGCAACTTCTTGTAGACCGCTATCAAGTGGTGGTCATGGCAGCTATCCACGCTCCTCCTAAAAAGGGAGACCAGCGTAACCACCATGTCCATTTGCTTCTGTCCGCACGCAAAGTGGACGAATACGGTTTGGGCGATCGAGCCTGCTCTGAATTGGATGCAAGGCAAGGAAAGGGCGCAGAGGAACTTAAAAAACTGCGCCGAGCAATTTCTGAGGTCATCAACAGGCATCTCGAAGATGCAGGACTCACCACTCGTGTAGATCACCGCTCACTGGCTGCGCAAGCCAAAGCAGCAGCACTCAATAATGACTTTGATCGGGCCAAAGAATTAACAAGAAGGCCAACTCGGCATTTGGGTAAGAGCAAAGTGGCTGTCTTGCGCAAGACCAAGATCACCACAACCTTTCATGGAACATCCCAAGATGTCGCGCAAAAGCTGCGTCAGCTCGTTTCAGATCATTCCCAAAAACATGTCCATGAAGTTCCATCGGGGCATTCTCATGAAGCTGCTTTGAAAGATCTTCAAAGAGAAAAAGCTGCTTTAAATAAAGTCAAGAGTAAATTGGAAAAAGTTGCGGGGTCAACCCCAAATAAACCAGCGGGCAACTCTTACAATTATTATGCGCCTTCAACTCGTCATTTAAGTCGAGTGACGCGTCTAGCTCGTTCACAGGGGCGTGCCGACTCAGAAGTTTTAAATGAACAAGCAGAAGTGATTGAAAAATGGCTGGAAGCACAACTTGAAATAGCGGATCAATCTCTTGAATTGCTTCGATCTGTTCCAGGGATCCAAATCGAGAAATGCTTCCAGGATGCATATGGTGCATTGCTTTCCAAGAGGGTGGAAAGTAACGCGGACAAGCTTTTCTTGTTTGAGGATACAGAAGTGTTGGCAAGGAAGATGAAACGCTACGCTTGCATGATCGTCCGGCCCTATCGTGCCCGAGTGGCTTATCTCTACGCCAAAGCTCAGCTTGCAGAGCATGCAGATGCGCCCAACAGTGCTGAGGCAGCCCGTGCCCGACAGCACTTCCAGCGAAGGAAGACCCTCGTCTCCAAGCGGGTGTTGCAGATCCAAGAGAGGAGGTTGGGCATGGCCCGACAAGCCATGATCGAGGTGCACCAGGCATTGGAGGCCAATTTCACGGTGAAGGTCATGGCGCCCCTTGCTTCCATGGACGAGCCTAGCTCTATGCGGGCTGGCACCGAGGGAGGATGGCAGTTGAAGCCTCGTAGCCTCCGCCTATGAGGTGACTCACCTCACTCTGTGAGATGATGTTAACAAGTTTGAGGGTCATTGACAGAGGGGGCGCTGTGAGAGAGATCAGTAGTGAGCAGGACGCTTGGGAGCTTCTTTCTTGCTGGTTGCAAGGCCAGAGAGTCGAAGATGTGGTCTTCAATAGCTGGCCAGTTTTGCAGATACACCTTAAAGGTGAGGATTATCAATCCTCTCTTAACTCTGGGCAGATGGCATCGCTCGTTGAACTTAAGAAGGTCTTCGGACGGGGTTACTCGGTTATCGCTCACGGCTCATACGATATGAGGCGTCTTCGAGAAGAAGAGGACGAAGCTCTTCAATTTACGACCAGGGTTAAGAAGGGGTCGTCAATTTTAGAGACGGATTTCACCCCATTGGTGAAAGCCTTTTCTCAAGCAATCACTGCGAACCCCGAAATCTCAATAATTTCAGCAACATTAATCGGTCTAGCGCTCGTCGCTAGACCTGTAATCATTAAATTCTACGAGAATAAGGCTAAGCAGCTAGATATCGAAGAGCGAAAAGGCTTGCTGGACCTTACCTTGGATAAGCAAGAGAAAAAACACTTTCAGATTTTTGAAAAGGTGTTCCATAAGATACAGAGTAGTTATCCCCAATTTGCTCAGGTCATGCCTGACACCAGAGATGCCTTCTGGAAATTTGCGTCGTCGAGCGCTAATGCTGAAACCATGAATATTGCTGGTTTGCAGCTTGAACGTGATGACTTGGAGATTCTTTCTGGTAGAAGAGCCAGGCAAGCTAGTGTTAAGGAGCGCGTGAAAGCACTTTTTCACGTTAAGTCTGTGACTAGCAACGGTGATTCATTCAAAGTGGTTCTGAAGTCCCGCGAGAAGCTCATTAATGCCATATACCGGCGTCCTGAGATGACCGACGCACGAATTCGGCGTCTAACTACCAGGATGGTCGAGGCCAAGCCTATATTCGCTACCGTCGACATCAAGGTTGTCGATAAATCATCGCTAGAAGGACGGTTAATATCGTTCACCTATGCTAAGGCCGGAGTGGATGACTAATTAGATGGATTAGCGTGACAAATGTCATGAAAAACAATAATTTTTTTGTACGACGTAATTATTGACATGACTCTGCCGCCACCTATCCTGAGCTGATGCACTAATGGATCTGATGATGGAACGGGAAAAAATTGGAAATTTTGTCAGTCCGTTGCGATATCCAGGCGGTAAAGGCCGAATGGGCCCATGGCTAGCTACGCTTATCGAAGCAAATGGCTTAAAGAATGGATGCTATATCGAGCCTTATGCAGGGGGAGCAGGCGCTGCTCTTTATCTCCTTCTACACGGGCATGTTAAGCGAATAATAATTAATGATGCAGATCCAGCTGTTTTCACTTTCTGGGATGTATTGGTCAACAAGCCCAGCAAGCTTATAGATCAAGTAAGGCTTCATAAGCCTACGATGCAAACGAGATATTTTGCCAAATCTGTTTTGGAAAACATTACCTTGTTTCGCCCCGAAGAAGTAGCGTTTTCCACCTTTTTCTTAAATAGAACAAGTAGATCGGGAATATTAAACGGTGGAGTGATCGGCGGAAAAAATCAGGAAGGTGCATACAAGCTCGACGCACGTTATAACATTGAAAACCTCGTGGAGCGGATTCAAACCATTGCGGGCGAAGTGGATTGCATAAAAGTATACGGCTTGGATGCGATTGCCTTTCTTCGGAAAATAAGGTCAAAGCTCCCCAAAAAGTCGCTCATATACATGGACCCGCCTTACTATGTTAAGGGTTCGCAATTATATCGCAACTGCTATAACCATGAAGATCATGTTGCTGTGGCCTCGGCGGCGATGGAATTGAAACAGCCTTTGCTGATTACTTACGATGACACACCTGAGATTAGGCAAATCTATAAAGGTGTGAAGTCGACACTGTTTTCACTCACTTATTCAACTCATCTGGCGCGCCCCTTGGCTAGTGAAGTGCTTTTTTATAAAAACTTATTACTCCCAATGCCTCCGGTGATGACGCGACGATCAGAGCTGAAAAATTTAGATGAGCGCTTGGCCGCCTAAGCAAGGATAAGCTATGAATTACATGATTGAAAAAGTTTTGTCTGATAACCTTTTGTCTCGCCTTATTGGAGCGGCTGAGAAAAGTTTTGTTGGATACGTCTATCGGGTTTCGTATGACGAATGTCTGATCCAGACCAATGATGCTTTCAAAAAAAGTGTAAATGGGTTGCCGCACAACTCGTTCTTGGTGGCGGCAGGATTTGATCCAGCTAACTTCTCATCTGCGGATGAAGTCGACAAAGAGGTCGTTCTTCTACGTGTTTTAGGTCCTTCTCCACTTCCTCAAGACGGTGATCTAGTTCGAACGAGGATTGAACATCATCAGCGACGACTTGAAGCTGAGAAATATCCTATCGGGCCTAATGACGGCTTGGACCCAATGACGGCAAATGAGCTTCAGTGGGGTGGCATGCGTTGCCGAGTTTTGGGCACATTCTACGTCGATGCGAACGGTAACTTGCGTCTGGGAAGTGATCTCGAGAATTTTATGAGCTTGTCTCGTATGCGGGCATACAAGCCACGCGAAAATGCCTTGGAAATGATCGTTAATCACATCAATCCTGAGGTTAAAGCAAAGGCTCGGGAAGAGGCATTGAAAGCGGGATTCAAAGATACGCCTAACCCAATTGATATCGGTGAGGTTCGTTACACATCAACCGATCGATTGCATCGACAAGTTGATAAAGAACGAGTGCAAGTTAGGATACAGCCCGCCGACTTTCTAGCCCGCCGAACAGCTGTTCTCGGGATGACCCGCACCGGCAAATCCAATACCGTCAAAACGACCGTTTCATCTGTGGCGCTGGCTGCGATGAAATCCGACATTCTTGTAGGGCAGCTTATTTTTGATGTCAACGGTGAATACGCTAATGCCAACCATCAAGATGACGGCAGCTCAATTGCGGAGGTTTTTGGTTCCCATCGCGTGGTCCGCTACCGCGCGATGGAAACGCCTGGCTTCGAAGATCTTAGAACGAACTTTTATCAAGAACCTGGTCAAGCAATAGGTCTCATCCAGTCGCTATTCAAAGCTGATCCACCACCCTTTTCCGGCCAAGACCTGGACGCATTCTTAGGAACTTCGCTGTCAGAGCCGGATAGACGTGAGAAAGGGGACCACCTTAGATGGGAAAGACATGTCGCGGTATTCCAATGCATGCTTTCTAAGGCCGGCTATAAGGTGCCTGATGGATTAAAAGTTCGTGTGCCGGTCGAGAACACGATAGTGACGCAAGTAAAGAGTGTTTTTGGTGAAGTAGAAGTTCCCTCTGCAAATCAAGTCTCGGTGGAGGACGCCTCTGAATGGTTTGAACTGATACGTAAGGCTAATATTTCGCTTAAAGATCAACAATCCGAAAACAATCAAGTAACTATCGGTCTAAAATCCTCTACCCCGGGTAAGGCGTGGGTGGATGCAACGTTGGAAGCCTTCCTCAACATGCTAGCGCGTGAGACCTCTCGTAAACAGGCTTTTGGTGGCTATCGTGCGTTACTTGGTTATAAGCCCTATCACTCCTCAAAACGAGGGGCGGATGTGATTAAGGAAGTTATTGATCATTTATCAAAGGGTAAGATCGTGATCCTGGATTTGTCAGTTGGGCCAGTTGAAATTCGTGAGGTTCTTTCCGAAAGAATTGCACGTCAGATTTTTGAGCGGCAGATGAATCAGTTGAACTCAGGCGAAGTTCCGCAAAACATCGTTCTTTACGTCGAAGAGGCGCATAATCTTATTGGTAAGAAAGCGGAATTAAAGGCTACTTGGCCCCGGATTGCAAAGGAGGGGGCGAAGGCAAAAATTGCCTTCGTTTATGCAACTCAGGAGCCCTCCTCAGTTCATCCCAATATATTGGCTAATACTGAAAACTGGTTTGTAACTCACCTCAATAATGACGATGAGTTGAAAACTCTTGGGAAGTTCTATGATTTCGGTGATTTTCTTCCGTCTTTAAAGGCTGCGCAAGATGTCGGCTTCGCCAGAATAAAAACGCTATCCGCACCTTTTGTTATCCCTACGCAAATAAATCGCTTCACGCCGGACCTTATAAAAAAGGAAATGGAACAGATAGGCCTGGATCATTCGACACTTCCTCTTGGTAGGAGTTAATTGTGCCTTATTGGGGTGAGGTTGCTGGGAAGAGTGGCCATTCGGACTTCGTTAAAAATCCTGATGTCGTCAAGTTCCTTGGCGACTGCAATTATTTGCGTCAGCCTTCTGATGAAGAGGCGAAAGCACTCGGGGCACTTTTTCATTCCGCACCCAGGGGAAGTATTCCTATGTTACCCCGCCATGTGGTTGCTTCGGACGCGAGTAAAAGTGATCGGCCTATCAGCGATAAATTGCCAAGCACGCAAATTGGCTTCTTAAAAATAAGCCACGTTTTGATTAATATGCAAAGTTATGGGGACTTAATCAATCCTCTGAATCGCTTTGTTGACCCATTCAAAGCCGCCGAAATTCATCGTGAAGCTCACCCGATCACTTTTACTATGCCGGGAAGCAATGTATGTTTTAAAAATAATTCAAGTGTAAAAAATGGATTTCGTCAGGCGTTGTACGAGCGTCTTAAAGAGGTTGGTGCTGAAAACGGAAGTTCGCTCATCGATGTATTGAAAAAGCTTGAGAGAATTGATGGAAATAAGGACGTGGCTATTAGAAAATGTCCAAACTGCAGTGGTGATGTGGCGCCGATAGTATTTAAAAATAGTGTTGAATCGCAGTCATGTGCACTCTGTAATTGCATAATATACGTCACTGATAGTCTTCGATTGCACGAAGGGATCAGTGATTTTGGCGATAACAGTTCGGCAATGACGAGGATGATGAATGCAATGGAGCATCTATTGCTCGCAGCCTTCATCCTCAGTGTTTCCGAACGCGACGTATCAAGATTGTCTGATTTGGCTTTTATAATCGATGGGCCTTTGGCTGTATTCGGAGAGCCGGCTAAGTTAGCGCAAAGATTGCAAAGGCTTATCTTTACCGTCAACGAAAAGCTAAGTTTTCTGGGGCTTCCGCCACTTCTTGTTCTCGGTCTTCAGAAAACTGGCGGCCTTATGGATCATGCCAAGCTGATTGAGCGATTTGTCGATAACGGCTCTATACGGGTTGTTGATGATGAATATAGGCACATGTATGTAACAGGCGCTGACTCGCCTTCGGATAATTTTGGTAATGAAACATATTATGGGCAAGACTTCTTATTCAAGACAGAGTCTGGCCGGATTTTTAATTTTGCGATCCCATATCCTTTCTTCGATAAAGCTTATGGCGGCAGCAAGAAAGCCTTCGCAAACGCCAAGATCGAAGAGTCGCGTTACGGAAGCTTGATTAACCAGGCTTGTGATCTGATCCGGCATTTTGAAATGGATCTGTATGAAAGTGCGATTGTGCCGATTGCGCTCGCTCATCGTCATGCGTCGATAAGCGTCATGCCCGGTGGCAAAGTTTTGGATTTGATTGTAAGGGGGGGATTGAATGGAAAGGTTTAACCCTGATCCAAGAGCGGTGAGAGGTTAAACGAGAGTGCTATCAAGCCCGGGGAATGTTGGCCCAGTCCATAGAGTTTCTCACTCGACGTAAAATCTCGGCTGTAAGTCCCATGATGCTCATCATCAAGCTCATGTCCAACAATCTGGGCTCGAAGTTCTGATGGCACTCCTGCACCTTGAAGCTCTTGGATCAGTGTCTTTCGCAAAGAATGAAACCCGCGCTTTGCTTTTGGCCAGTTCTTCCCAACTTCCGCGACATGTCTGCTGAAAGCCTTGCTGATCCAGTTGCCCGCACCGTTTGTCGCATTGGCTTTGGCTTGGGGGAAAAGCCGATCATGTCCCTTGGCTCGGAGTTCTTCCGTCCGCTCCCAAAATCCCAAGGCCAACAAATCGGGATGGATAGGAACGGTGCGCAGACTCACATCCGTCTTGACCTTCTGAAATTCGCCTTCGTCATTAATCCGAATACAAACAATATCGCCGTCTTTGAAAACATCGTTTAAAAGAAGTTGGCCGACTTCAGAGGCTCTGGCTCCTGTGTAAAGACCGATCAATGATGCCCAACGAGCACCAGGTGACAATTTTTCAAAGTTGCTAGGATCAAACAATGCTTGGATTTGGTGCTTGTCATAGGCTTTAAAGCCATGCTTCCTGCGAGCCCGTTTTTCACGAGCGGGAAAAGCAACATGGCCAGACGCAATGTTGTCGCCTTTCGGATAAAACCCTGAGTTCATCGCCCAATCGAAGAACCCGCCCTTGCCACCAATATAAGACTGCTTGTTCACAAGGGTCGGGGTGGATGATCCAGTCTCCCGCATGTGCTGATACCACCGGGCCAAGTCAGGACGCTTGATGGTGTGAAGCTTGGTCTTCGGCCCCAAAAATTTAACGAGGAAGTCAATCGCCGTCTTTTTGATGGTATAGGTCTTGGGGAGCGTGGTGGCCTTCAAGGTCGCCAACCATCCATCCCGGGCTTTTTCCATCGTAATAATTTCATCGACAGAAGCGACAGCAGACTTTCTTTGCTCGATCAGCTCGGGTGGCAGCATGCCAATGGAGGCAACTTCTGCTGATGCTGCCCAACCCTGAGCCTTGCGTTAGAGCCGGACATCTTCTTCATTATCGATCTGCCATTGCTCAGTCACCGTCCCATCTGGTGACTGAGTGCGATGGAGCGTCAGATCCTTCCGGCTCTGTTCTTGGGTCAAACGCTCAACGAGCGCATCCACATCCTTGGTGGTCATCCGATCCATTGGCAGTCCCCGAACTGCGTTGAAGACCTGAGCATAGCTTGATGCCAAGCCAATGGCTTGGACCTGGGCTTGGCGCAGTTCTGTCGTTCGAAGCGTCCGCTTGATGACCCGTTGGCCAAGCTTGGCTTGGAGGTCTTGTGGCACTCGTTGACGGAAGGACCAACGACCAGAAGAAGATCGGACAAGATGATGGGGGATACGCATCGGGGATGTGTCCCGATTTGTGTCCCGTCTGAGATCCTTCCAGAAAGCAAAAACCCCTGCGTAAACAGGGGTTTGCGTAAACTGGCGGAGAGAGGGGGATTCGAACCCCCGAAGCGCGGTTTAGACGCTTACACACTTTCCAGGCGTGCTCCTTCAACCACTCGGACACCTCTCCGGGACCTGCAGCGACCCAGAGGGCGTCACAGGGGCCCGAATTCTAGCGGCCGCGCGCCGCGTTCACAAGCTGAATCTTCCGGTCGCGGCCGCTGCGACCGGCCATGGCACAATATCGGTTCAGATGAAGACGGTTGCCTGATGTCCTATCTCGTTCTCGCCCGCAAGTGGCGCCCCAAGCGTTTCGCCGAGCTGGTGGGGCAGGAACACGTGGTGCGCGCGCTCAGCAATGCGCTGGACAGCGGACGCGTGCACCACGCCTTCCTGTTCACCGGTACCCGCGGGGTCGGCAAGACCACGATCGCGCGCATCTTCGCCAAGTCGCTGAACTGCGAGCAGGGCACCAGCGCCGATCCGTGCGGCCAGTGCCCGGCCTGCCTGGACATCGACGCCGGCCGCTACATCGACCTGCTGGAGATCGACGCCGCGTCCAATACCGGCGTGGACGACGTGCGCGAGGTGATCGAGAACGCGCAGTACATGCCGTCGCGCGGCAAGTACAAGGTCTACCTGATCGACGAGGTGCACATGCTGTCCAAGGCGGCGTTCAACGCGCTGCTGAAGACGCTCGAGGAACCGCCCGAGCACGTCAAGTTCCTGCTCGCCACCACCGACCCGCAGAAGCTGCCGGTGACGGTGCTGTCGCGCTGCCTGCAGTTCAACCTCAAGCGCCTGGACGAGGACCAGATCCAGGGGCAGATGACCCGCATCCTGGGCGCCGAGGAGATCGAGTCCGACCCGTCGGCGATCGTGCAGCTGGCCAAGGCCGCCGACGGCTCGCTGCGCGACGGGCTGTCGCTGCTGGACCAGGCCATCGCCTACGCCGGCGGCGCCCTGCGTGAGGACGTGGTGCGGACCATGCTGGGCACGGTCGACCGTACCCAGGTCGGGGCGATGCTGTCGGCGCTGGCCGAGGCCGACGGGGCGCGCCTGCTGCAGGTGGTCGCGGCGCTGGCCGAGTTCTCGCCGGACTGGAGCGGGGTGCTGGAGGCGCTGGCCGAGGCGCTGCACCGCATCCAGGTACGGCAAATGGTGCCGAGCGTGGTGTTCCCGGGCGACGGCATCGACCCGGCCGCCTTCGCTGCGCAGCTGCGTCCGGAAGTGGTGCAGCTGTGGTACCAGATGGCACTGAACGGCCGTCGCGACCTGTACCTGGCGCCGAGCCCGCGTGCCGGTTTCGAGATGGCGCTGCTGCGCATGCTGGCCTTCCGGCCCGCGGCCAGCGTGCCGCCGGGCCTGCGCGACCAGCCGGCGGGGCCGGCGGTGGGCGCCGGAGTGGCGGCTGCCGTCCCGGCGGCAGCGCCCGCGGCGGCGACCGCGAAGCTGGCAGCGGCCGAGCCGCCGCCGGCCGCGCGGACCCCGCCGGTGGCCGCCCCGGCGGCTGCGGCCAGCGGTCGCGAGCACGTCGCCGCCGACGTGCCGCCGTGGGCCATGGACGACGCGCCGGTGATGCCGTCCCGCGCCACGCCGGTGACGGCCGCGCCGGTGATGCCGGAAATGGCGATGGCACCGCCGGCCGCTCCCCCCGCCGCGCTTGCCGGCGCTCCCATCGCCGATGCCGAGCAGTGGCTCGACCTGGTTGCGCGCTCCGGCCTCAGCGGTCCCTCGCGGCAGCTGGCGGCCAATGCCGCCTTCGTCGGCCATCACGACGGCACGCTGCGGCTGGCCCTGTCGCCCGGGTTCGAATACCTGCATTCCGAGCGCTCGGTCGGCGAACTGGCGCAGGCGCTGGCCGCGTCGCTGGGGCAGGCGCCGCGCATCGTCATCGAGGCCGGTAGCGCGCAGGCCGAGACCCTGCACGAGCGTGCGCGCCGGCACAAGGACGAGCGCCAGAGCGCGGCCGAAGACGCCTTCATGAACGACCCCAACGTGCAGCAGCTGGTGCAGCAGCACGGCGCCCGGGTCGTGCCCGATTCCATCCGCCCTTACGACGAGTAGACGACCGATGCGAGGCAATATCGCCCAACTGATGCAGCAGGCGCAGAAGATGCAGGAGAACCTGCAGCGCGCCCAGGAAGAACTGGCCAAGCTCGAGGTCACCGGCAGCGCCGGCGGCGGCATGGTCAGCGTGACCCTGACTGGCGCCAAGGAGTGCCGCAAGGTCCGCATCGACCCGAGCATCCTGTCCGACCAGGAGATGGTCGAGGACCTGATCGCGGCGGCGTTCAACGACGCCTCCAACAAGATCGACACCGAGTCGAAGTCGCGCATGGGCTCGGCCACCGCCGGCATGCAGCTGCCGCCGGGCATGAAGCTGCCGTTCTGAGTCGCGGAGGCCATGTCCTCTCTGCTCGAGCAATTGATCGAGGCCTTCCGGGTGCTGCCCGGCGTCGGCCAGAAGACCGCCCAGCGGATGGCCTACCACGTGCTCGAGCGCGAGCGTGAGGGCGGGCAGCGGCTGTCGGAGACACTGGCGCAGGCGATCGAGCGCATCGGCCACTGCAGCCAGTGCCGCGACTTCAGCGAGACCGAGGTCTGCGCGATCTGTGCCAGTCCCAGCCGCGACCGCCAGTTGCTGTGCGTGGTGGAGTCGCCGGCCGACCGGCTGGCGATCGAGCACGCCACGCCGTACCGCGGGCTGTACTTCGTGCTGCAGGGCCGGCTGTCGCCGCTGGACGGGATCGGGCCGCGCGAGCTGGGGCTGGACCGGCTGGGCGAGCGCCTGGCCGCCGGCGAGATCGGCGAGATGATCATCGCCACCAATGCCACCGTCGAGGGCGAGGCGACCGCGCACTACCTGGCCCAGCTCGCGCGACAGCACCAGGTGCGGCCCAGCCGGCTGGCGCAGGGCCTGCCGCTGGGGGGCGAACTGGAATACGCCGACCGCGGCACGCTCTCGCACGCCTTCGGCAGTCGCAGCGAAGTGCCCTGACGGCGGGGAATGGGGAATCGGGAATGGCAGGAGCGCGGTAAGCTTCCTCCACTCCCATTCCCCATCCCCCGCTTATGAACGACACCCTGTTCGGCAAGATCATCCGCCGCGAGATTCCCGCCACCATCGTCTACGAGGACGACGCGGTGCTGGGGTTCAAGGACATCGCCCCGCAGGCGCCGGTGCATGTGCTGTTCGTGCCCAAGGGCGAGACGATTCCGACCCTGGACGACGTGCGTCCCGAGCAGGCGGTGCTGGTGGGGCGGCTGGCGCTGGCCGCGGCCGAGTACGCGCGGCGCGAGGGCTTCGCGCAGGACGGCTACCGCATCGTCATGAACTGCCGCGAGCACGCCGGGCAGACGGTGTTCCACATCCACCTGCACCTGCTGGCCGGCGCCGCGCTGGGGCGCTTCGGCACGCCCTGAGCGGGGCCGCCGGGCCGCGCGGCTGCGGACCGTGTCGCGCAAACGAGGACGCCGCTCCTGGGAGCGGCGTCTCGGTCACCGGCGGGAGGTAGGGCGTAGGGCTTACCACCAGCCGCGGTAGCCCCAGCGCGGACCCCACGGGTCCCAGGGTCCCCACGGGCCGTACGGGTAGGCCGGCACCACCTCGACCTGGCGCACCACCGGCCACAGGTAGACCACGTCGGCATCGATCTTGGGCAGCTTGTAGTCGTACTCGCCGATCTTGGTGTCCTGGTACCCGGCGATGTGGCCGATGAAGGTCACATCGCGGCCGGGCTCGAACACCGCCGGATCGTAGAAGCCGGCGCGGCAGGCGACGAAGCGGCCGTCGCTGGCGTCGGCCGAGCTGCTGTCCGGGCGGCCGCTGGCGTTGAGCGGACGCGAGATCAGCTGGAAGCAGGTCTGGCCCTGGCCCGGCTGGGTCTCGATGATCTTGCCGCCCCAGCGCACGGGGCTGCCGACCTGCGGCGAGGCGACCGAATCGCGCGGCGACACGGGGGTGAACTGGCCCTGCAGCGGCTTGGGCGCGGTGGCGCAGGCCGCCAGCGAAAGGGCGGCGACGACGGGTAACAGAAGACGGGTACTCATTGGGATGCTCCGGGTCTCGGGCGATGCTGCTGCAGGTCTTTCAGGAGGGCGCTGTCCGAATCAGCGCCAGCGTAGCGCGCGGCGGCGAAACGCTGGCTGAGTGGCCACAGGCCGCTGCCGGGATGCTGGACCTCGACGCGTCGCGCCCATGTCAGCGCCGGTTCGTGCGGCGCACGCGCCAGGCCCAGCCGGGCGTAGCGCCGGCCCAGGCGGTGCCAGGCGCGCAGCAGCGGATCGCGTTCGCGCTCGCCGCGCGCCAGCAGCCAGGCCATCCAGCCCAGCGCCGAGGCCGCAAACACGGCGAAGATCAGCACCAGCTGGGTACTGTCCAGCCGCTCGATGCCGAACGGCCGAAGCAGCCGCTGCTGGCGGCTGGCATCGAACGACAGCACCAGGTCGTTCCAGCTGCGCCGCAGCCAGTCGCCGACCTCGCCGACCCGGGCCCAGCCCAGGCCGTCGTCGTCGCCATTGCCGCCGCCGCCGGCGAGCCGGTCCTCCAGCGTGTCGTAGATGCGCTCCGGGGCCACCGCGGCGGTGGGATCGACCCGGACCCAGCCGCGCCCGGCCAGCCAGACCTCGGCCCAGGCGTGCGCGTCCAGGCGCCGCACCACCCAGTAGCCGCCGAAGCGGTTGTAGGTGCCGCCGGCATAGCCGGTGACCACGCGCGCCGGGATGCCGGCCCCGCGCATCAGCACCACGAAGGACGAGCTGAAGTGCTCGCAGAAGCCGGCCTTCTGCCGGAACAGGAAGGCATCCACGCCGTCGCGCCCCAGCGGCGGGGTGTCCAGGGTGTAGGCGAACTCGCGCCGCACCCAGTCCAGTGCCCGCTGCACGATCGCGGCGTCGTCGTTGCCGGCCTCGCGGCGCCATTGCCGCGCCAGCGCCAGCGTGCGCGGGTTGAACCCGGCCGGCAGCGCCAGCGCGCGTCGGCGCAACGCGTCGGGCAGGTCGGCATCGAAGCGCGCCGGCGGCGCCGAGCGCAACCGCCAGCGGCTGAGCGCGGTGAGCGGCCGCTGCGCGAACAGTTCGTAGTCGGGCGACAGCCGGGCGCCGTCCGGGGCCTGCAGCGGCAGGTCCAGCGCCACCAGCTGGCGGCGGTCGGTGGGCTCGTAGTCGATGCGGTAGTCGAAGCGGGCCGCGCCCGGCGCCACCGCCGCCGGCGTGCTGCGCACCAGCCCGCGCGGGCGGCGCCAGGTACGCCCGTCGAAGTCCCACAGCACCGGGCCGCGCCAGTAGCGCTGCGGCGGCGGTGGCGTGGGCCCGAAGAACTCCACGCGCAGGGCCGGGCTGTCGTCGGCCATCAGGTCGAGCCACTCGCCGGGCGCCATCTCGTCCGACAGGCCGGGTCGGGCGAGGGCGCGCTCGGGCACGCCCCACAGCGGCTCGCCCAGCCGCGGCAGCAGCCAGAAGGTCGCCAGCGCCAGCGGCACGCCGAGGGCGACCAGGCGTGCCACCCCGCGCAGCTGCCCGCGCCACGGCGGCGCCACGGTGCGGCTCTCGTCGGCGGCCAGCCGCTGCATGCCCAGCAGCGCGGCCAGCACCGCCAGCAGCGCCAGGCCCATCGTCGCCGGACCCTGGTCGAGCAGGAAGGCGGCGAACGGGGCGAACAGCGCGAACCCGAGCAGGCTGCGGGCATCGCGCAGGCTGCGCAGCTCCGAGGCCTTGATCGCCAGCATCGCCGCGAGCACGGCGCAGCCGGTGTCGCGCCCGAAGCGCAGGCCCATCTGCGCGTACACCGCGCCCAGCATCGCGGCCACCAGCAGCAGCCGCAGCGGTGCCGGTACCGGCCCGCGCCAGGCCAGCGCGCCGACCAGCAGCGCCACCCCGCTCAGGGTGATGGCCAGCGTGCCGGGCAGTTGCAGCAGCAGCGGCGCCAGCGCCAGCCAGGCGGTGGCCAGCACCCAGCCGCGGCCGGCACGGGACAGGGGGGCGGGGGCGGCGTCAGTCATGCGGCAACAGCGCGAGGGCGCGCAGGCACAGGTGGCGATGGCCGCTGCCGTGCGCCGGCCCGAGCACGGGCTGGCCGGGCAGCTGCAGGCGGTAGCGGCGGCCGTCGCGCTCGGCCTCGTTGACCCAGCGCGCCAGCCGCGCGATGCGCCGCTCCGGCGGCAGCGGCGCGAGGGCGCGCCAGTCCAGCACCACCTCCACGCCGACCGGTCGTTCGTATTCGCGCACCAGCAGGGTGTCGCGCCGGGCCGAGTGCTTCCAGGCGATCGTGCGTGGCGCGTCGCCGGCGCGGTAGGGGCGCAACTGGTGCAGTTCCTCGCCCAGCGCATGCAGGCGGGTCTGCACCGGGTGGCCGGCGCCGCCGGGCAGGGGCGGGCCGTCGGACTCCGGGCGCGGGTAGACCAGCGGCAGGACCTCCGGCCAGACCCACGACCAGGCGCGCACCAGGCCCAGCGGCTGGGTGCTGGAGATCCGGATGCGGTCCAGGTCGCGCCAGCCGCGCTGCGTGGTCGGCACCGCCAGGTCGGCCTCGGCGTGGCTGTCGTCGACCAGGCTGCAGGCGCCGTGGCTGTCCTCGTGCCGAAGCTGCAGCCCCCGGCGCGCGCGGGTGTCGCGCCGGCCCAGCGAGATGCGCAGGCGCAGCGGTTCGCCGGCGGCGACCGGCTCGGCGGAGACTGCCTCCACCCGCAGCGCCGACAGCTGCAGGTGCGCCAGGATCGTGCTGGCGATGCCGGCCGCGCCCAGCAGCAGCGCCAGCAGCAGCGCCGGGTTGTTGTTGTAGTTGAGCGCGCCGACCAGCATGGTCAGCAGCAGCGCGGCCACGAACCAGCCGAAGCGGGTGGGCAGCACGTAGATGCGGCGGCGCCCGAGCGTCACCGGCAACGGCTCCGGCGCCCGCGGACGGGCCAGCCGCGAGACCTGGCGGCGCCAGGCGCGCATGCGCTCGCGCACCGCCTTCAGTCCACCGGCACGCTGTGCAGGATCGTCTTGGCCAGGGCCGGCCCCGCCGCGGTCTCGGCCTCGGCCACCAGGCGATGGCCGGCCACGGCCACGAACAGCGCCTGCACGTCCTCCGGCAGCACGTGCTGCCGGCCGAGCAGCAGTGCATACGCCTTGGCGGCGCGCAGCAGCGCGATGCCGGCGCGTGGCGACAGGCCCACGCGCACGCCGGCGTGCTGGCGGCTGCGCAGCAGCAGCGCCTGGACATAGCCGATCAGCGCGTCGCTGGCGTGGACCTGCGCGGCGATCCCGCGCAGCGTGGCCACGTCCTGGTCGCTCAGCTGCGGGGTGGCGCGCGCGATCAGGTCGCGGCGGTCGCTGCCGGCCAGCAGCGCACGCTCGGCATCGGCGTTGGGATAGCCCAGGGTCAGCCGCAGCAGGAAGCGGTCCAGCTGCGAGTCCGGCAGCGGGAAGGTGCCCGACAGGTCCACCGGGTTCTGCGTGGCGATCACGAAGAACGGGTCGGGCAGGGCATGGGTCTGCCCGTCCAGGGTGACCTGGTGCTCGGCCATCGCCTCCAGCAGCGCGCTCTGGGTGCGCGGCGGCGCGCGGTTGATCTCGTCGGCCAGCAGCACGTGGGTGAACACCGGGCCCGGGTGGAACTGGAACTGGCGGGACTGCGCGTCGTAGACCGAGACGCCGAGCACGTCGGCCGGCAGCAGGTCGGAGGTGAACTGCACGCGCTGGAAGCCCAGGCCCAGGCTGGACGCCAGCGCGTGCGCCAGGGTGGTCTTGCCCAGGCCCGGCAGGTCCTCGATCAGCAGATGGCCCGCGGACAGCAGGGCCACGAAGGCCAGCCGGACCTCGTGGGTCTTGCCCAGCAACAGCGAATTCACCTGCTCCTGGGCCCTTCGCAGCGATTCCCGCAGCGCATCGGTTAGCATTTCAGGCGAACGCAGCGGTGTCGGCATCACAATCTCGTGGTTAGGAAGAGTGCAGGGGCAATGCAGGGAGACCAACGCGCACATCGCACCTTCGTGATCCTGTGGACACTGGTGACCGCCGTCAAGCTGTTAATCGCGGCGCGGCTGCCGCTGTTCGTGGACGAGGCGTTTTACTGGCAGGAGGGCCAGCACCTGGCCGCGGCCTATTCCGACCTGCCAGGCATGACCGCCTGGCTGGCGCGCCTGGGCGTGGCGCTGGGCGGGGACCACGTGCTGGCGCTGCGGCTGCCGTTCCTGGCCATCGCCGCGCTACTGCCGTGGCTGATCGCGCACATCGCCACGCGCTGGTTCGGCGCGCTGGCCGGGTGGCAGGCCGGCACCCTGACCCTGCTGATGCCGCTGTCGGCCACGCTGGGCATCCTCGCGGTGCCGGACGTGCCGATGGCGCTGGCAGCGGTGCTGTGCATGGACGCCGGCGCCCGCCTGCTGCGCGAGATCGACGCGATGAGCGCGCTGGAGCTGGCGATCGGCCTGCTGATCGGTGCGTTGAGCCATTACCGCTTCGCCGGCGTGGTCGGGGTCGGGTTCATCGCGCTGCTGTGCATCGCCCAGGGGCGCACGGTGCTGCGCGACCCGCGGGTATGGCTGGCGCTGACCATCGGCGCGATGGGCTGGCTGCCGCTGCTGCTGTGGAACTCGGATCACCAGGAGGCCGGCCTGCGCTTCCAGCTGGTGGACCGCCATCCCTGGCGCTTCCAGATCGCCGGGTTCTGGTTCCTGCTGATCCAGCTGCTGATGGTGACGCCGCTGCTCGCGGTGGCGATGACCCGGGTGGTGATGGTGGGCACTCGGGCCGGCGGCGGTTCGCGTGCGCAATGGCGCTACTTCGGCCTGCTCGGCGCGGTGTCCACCCTCGGCATCTTCGTGCTGGGCTTCTTCAGCGATGCCGAGCGCATCAGCTTCCACTGGCCGCTGCCCGGCTACCTGGCGCTGCTGGTGGCGGTGCCGATGATCCTGACGCGCTGGCGCAAGCCCTGGCGTCGCGCCGCGTGGACCGTCGCGGTGCTCGGCATGCTCGGTGCCTACGGCTATTACCTGGCGGTGTCGGTGCCGTCGATCCGCGAGCGCACCGCCGGCCAGAAGTACTACCCGCGCAACTTCGCCGGCTGGGACGGGCTGGCGCGCGCGGTGAAGGCGCGGCTGCGCGAGCTGCCGCCGGGCACGCGGCTGCTGGCGGAGAACTTCAAGGTCGGCGCCGAGCTGGGGTTCGAACTGCGCGATCCCGGCATCGAGGTGCTGCAGGCACCGCTCAACGATAAGCACGGCCGCGCCGCCCAGCTGCAGCAGTGGGGCCTGCTCGGCGACGGCCGCCGCGACGGCATGCGCCTGCTGGTGCTGTCGCCCAGCGACCAGCGCTACCGCGACCTGCTGCAGCGCTACCACGACCTCTGCGCGATGGTCGGGCCGCTGCCGCCGCCGACGGTGGTCTCCACCGACCACGGCTACCAGCGCTTCCTGCTGTTCGCGCTGCCGGCCGAGCGGCTCCCCGGTCCCTGCGTGACCCCGGCGATGGCCTGGGTGGATGCTCCGCTGCCGGGCGCCACCGTGTCCGGATCCGTCGAGATCCAGGGCTGGGCGTTCAAGGACGGCATCGGCCTGCGCCAGGTCGAGGTCCTGCTGGACGGCCGGGTCGCCGCCCGTGCCGACTACGGCCACACGCTCGACGTACGCCCGTACTGGAAGATCTCGACCGATCCCCACCATCCGCGCGTCGGTTTCCGCGCCCGCCTCGACACCCGTGCGCTCGCGCCCGGGCGGCACTGGCTCGGGCTGCGCCTGCACGGGGCCGACGGCAGCGTCGAGGAGTGGTGGGAGCAGCCGTTGACGGTCGCGCCGCGCTGATGCCTTTTCCCCTCCGATGCCTTTCGCCATGACCCAGCCAGACCCGGGTACCCTGCCGCCCAAGCCGGCGGCGGTCCGCATCGCCGTGATCGTGCCCTGCCACGACGAGGCCGCCACCATCGCGCGGGTGGTGCGCGACTTCGCCGCGCAGCTGCCGGGCGCGACGATCCACGTGTTCGACAACAATTCCGGCGACGACACCGCCGCGCTCGCGCGCGCGGCCGGCGCGCGGGTCCGCGCGGTCGCGCTGCAGGGCAAGGGCAACGTGCTGCGACGTGCCTTCGCCGACGTCGAGGCCGATGTCTACGTGCTGGTCGACGGCGACGACACCTACGAGGCCGCGGCCGCGCCGGCGCTGGTGCGCAAGCTGGTCGACGAGGGACTGGACATGGTGGTCGGCAGCCGCCGCGAACAGGCGCACGCGGCCTACCGTCCCGGCCACCGCCTCGGCAACGTGCTGCTGACGCGCTGCGCCGGCGCGCTGTTCGGGCGCAGCTTCGACGACATGCTGTCCGGCTACCGGGTGTTCTCGCGACGCTACGTGAAGTCGTTCGCCGCGCACGCGCAGGGTTTCGAGACCGAGACCGAGCTGGCGGTGCACGCGCTGCAGCTGCGGATGCCGGTGGCCGAGGTCGAGACCGCCTACGGCGCGCGCCCGGAGGGGTCGGTGAGCAAGCTGAGCACCTGGCGCGACGGCTGGCGGATCCTGTCCACGATCGTGCGCCTGTTCAAGGCCGAGCGACCGTTGCTGTTCTTCTCGCTCGGGTTCGCCGGGTGCGCGCTGCTGTCGGTGGCGCTGTCGCTGCCGCTGCTGCAGACCTATCTGCAGACCGGCCTGGTGCCGCGGCTGCCGACCGCCGTGCTGTGCGTGGCGCTGATGCTGCTCGGCTTCCTGCTGCTGGCCTGCGGGCTGATCCTGGACACGGTCACCCGCGGCCGGGTCGAGGTCAAGCACCTGGCCTATCTCGCCGAGCCGATGCTGTCCGCCGCATCGGCGCAGCCGGCGGCCGTGGAGCGCGGTCGATGAGCGCGGCGCCGCGGCACGCCGGGCCCACGCCGGCGCGCCTGTCCGCCAGTGCGCGCGCGCGGCGCTGGGCACAGGCGCTGGACCGGCGCTTCGGCTTCCACTCCCGCGGCAACGTCGTGGCCGCGACGGCGGCGGTGGCGTTGCTCGGCGGGCTGGCGTCGCTGTGCCTGGGGCAGGACGCGAACTGGGACCTGCGCAACTACCACGTCTACAACGGCTATGCCTGGGGGCAGGGGCGGCTGGCGCAGGACCTGGCGCCGGCCCAGCTGCAGAGCTACTTCAACCCCGCGCTGGACGTGCTGCAGTACTTCGCGATGGTGCACTGGCCGGCGCCGCTGCTCGGCTTGCTGATGGGCGTGCTGCACGGCTTGGCGTTCCTGCCGGTGGCCGCGATCGCCTGGCGGGTGCTGGAGGGACACCCGCAGCGCGCGCGCTGGGTGCCGGCGCTGGCGCTGGCCGGGCTGTGTAGCGGCGCCTTCCTCTCCGAGCTGGGCGGCAGCATGGGCGACAACAGCAGCGCGCTGCCGGCGCTGGGCGCGCTCGCGCTGGTGCTGGCGGCGCAGCGGCGCCAGCGCGACGGTGGCGGTGCGGCGCTGGCGTGGTGGCTCGGGGCCGGCGCGCTGCTGGGGCTGGCGGTGTCGTTCAAGCTGACCAACGCGATCTATGCCGTCGCGCTGGGCGCGGCCGCGCTGTGCGACGGCGGCCGTCCCGCCCGCCGCCTGGCCGGCGCGCTGGCGCTGACGGTCGCCGCCGCGGTGGTGTTCGGGTGCGTGTCGGGGGACTGGTACCTGCGGGTCTGGCGGCAGTTCGGCAACCCGCTGTTCCCGCAGTTCAACGGCGTGTTCGGCGCGGCGCTGGCGCAGCCGGTGTCGCTGGGCGACACGCGCTGGCTGCCGCGCGACTGGGGCGAGCATCTGCTGTGGCCGCTGATCTTCACCGTCCACCCGCGCCGGGTCAGCGAGATCGCGCTGGTGCAGGCGATCTGGGCGCTGCTGTACCTGGCGCTGCTGGCCGCCGGCCTGCGCTGGCTGGCCCGGCGGCCGCTGCCGGCGACGCAGGCCGCGCGCGCGGTGCCGGTGCTGCTGGTGTTCTTCGGGGTCGGCTACGTACTGTGGCAGGCGCTGTTCGGGATCCACCGCTATCTGGTGGTGCTGGAACTGCTGGCGCCGCTGGTGCTGTGGTGCCTGTGCACGCGCGTGCTGGCCCGGCGCCTCGCCGGCCGGGTGGCCGGCGTGCTGGTCGCCGGCAGCGCGCTGGTCGCGCTCACCGGCTGGGCCGACTGGGGGCACGAACCCTGGGCCGCGCGCGCATTCGCGGTGCAGGCACCGCCGATGCGCGAGCCGGCGCGCAGCCTGGTGCTGATGGTGGGCGATGCCCCGCAGTCGTGGCGCATCGCCGGCATGCCGCCGCAGGCGACCTATGCCTCGGTGGCGTCGAACTTCCCGGAATCGGACGCCTACCGGCAGGCGATCGGCACGCTGTTCGCGCAGCACGCCGAGCGCTATGCGCTGATGCCGGCCACGGTCGACAAGAAGGCGCGGCGTGCGCAGACGCTCGACCGCTGGTCGCAGCGGCTGGGCCTGTCGGCGCAGCCGGGCTGCCGCACGCTGCGCTGGCTGGTCGCGCGCGGCCTGCGTGCCGACCTGGACGAGACCGTGCCCGGTCGTTGCCGGCTGGTGCCGCGCGCCGGCACCGGGCTCGACCTGGCCGCGGCCGACCGCGCGATCCGCGAGGACGCGCAGCGCCGGCTGGCCGGCTACGGGCTGGCGCTGGCGCCGGCGAGTTGCCGGACCCTGGCCTCGCGCATCGGCCTGACCGACGACCCCTACCAGGCCTGCGAGGTGGTGGCGCGGCCCTGAGGCCGGCTCAGGGCAGCCGGAAGCCGGCCTCGCGCAGCAGCCGGCCCACGGCGATCAGCGGCAGCCCGACCAGGGCTGTCGGGTCGTCGCTGCGGATGGCCTCGAACAGGGCAATGCCCAGGCCCTCGCACTTGAAGCTGCCGGCGCAATCGAGCGGCGACTCGGCGGCCACGTAGCGTTCGATCTCGTCGGTGGCCAGGGTGCGGAAGCGCACCTCGGTGAGGTCGAGCGCGGCCAGGCGCCGGTCCGGGCCGCACAGGCACACGGCGGTATGGAAGCTCACCCGGCGTCCGGACATGGCGGCCAGCTGCGCGCAGGCGGCGTCGGGGCGGCCGGGCTTGCCCAGCGGCGCCCCGTCGAGCTCGGCCACCTGGTCCGAGCCGATCACCCAGGCCCCGGGGTGGTCGCGGGCCACCGCCCGCGCCTTGGCCTCGGCCAGGCGCGCGGCCAGCGCGATCGGCGCCTCGCCGGGCCGGGGGTGTTCGTCCACCTCCGGGCGCGCGCAGTCGAAGTCCAGCCGCAGCCGTTGCAGCAGCTCGCGACGGTAGGGCGAGGTGGAGGCCAGCAGCAACCGTGGCATCATGTCGGTTCCGGTGAGGGGCGGGGGAGTGTGTCACGGTCCGGGCACCGGGCCCATCGCCGCCGCGCCGGGCGGCACAGGCCGGCCGCCCGGCGGAGTTGCCACGCGGCTCCGGCAGCAGCGCCTCGACGGCCGGGCATGGCGCAGGACGCGGCAGCGCCGTTCCGGCTGAGCGGAGGGCAACCGGCCTCGCGGCGGATTTGACAGCGTGCCATCGCATCCTTAACATTCTGCGGCTTATGTCCGCAAACGTGCCCGAACTGCTGGATGCTTGGCGGATGGTCGCAGCGCGCAGGCGCTTCGACGGCAGGATCCCGCTGGCCTCGATGCACCGCCTCCGCGGCAGCCTCGTCGATACCGAAGGCGAATGCAGCTACTCGCTGCAGTTCGATCGGGACGACGTGCTGCAGGTGTCCTATGTGGAGCTGAGCCTCGACGTCGAGCTGCCGCTGGAGTGCCAGCGC
This sequence comes from Lysobacteraceae bacterium USHLN149, assembly GCA_037145635.1. Lineage (GTDB taxonomy): Bacteria > Pseudomonadota > Gammaproteobacteria > Xanthomonadales > Xanthomonadaceae > JAATFS01. The sequence goes on along the minus strand of JBBCXB010000002.1, from coordinate 445,590 downwards.
AGCCTGCAGCGCTTCCTGCTGCCGGTGAAGATGGTCCAGCGCCTGGGGCTGATCCGCGACGAGGCCGACGAGGCCGCGCTGCCGGAGGAGTACGAGGCGCTGCTGGTGCCGGAGGACGGCAACCTGCGGCCGGCCGACCTGGTCGAGGACGAGCTGGTACTGGCGGTGCCGGTGGTGCCGGTGGCCCCGGGCAGCGAGGCGGTCGCGGCCGATTGGCCGGCGAGCGAAGAAGAATTGGACAAGGCCAGCCCGTTCGCGGCGCTGGCGGCGTTGAAGAAGCAGTAACCGCCGCAAGGCGGATAGAGAAAGTCGGGGCCGGGCGTGCAGCGTCCTGTGCGACGACCACACGACGACGTAATCGAACCGAGTTTGGAGCAATCCCATGGCTGTGCAGAAATCCCGAGTCACCCCGTCCCGTCGCGGCCAGCGCCGTTCGCACGACGCCCTTACCGCCAAGCAGCTGTCCACCGATCCGACCAGCGGTGAAGTGCATCTGCGCCACCACGTGACCGCCGACGGCTACTACCGCGGCAAGAAGGTGCTGGCCACCAAGACCTCGGCGGTCGAAGAAGATTGATTCGTGGCACCCGCCGCCCGGTCGGGCGGCGGGTGACGCTCGATTCTTCCGGGGCCGCCGAGCGCGCGCGGCTCCTGCAACAGGAAATGCTATGAGCAAGCGGATCTACTCCAGGATCGCGGGCACGGGTAGCTATTTGCCCGAGAAGGTGTTGACCAACGACGATCTCGCGAAGATGGTCGACACCAGCGACGAATGGATCCGTTCGCGTACCGGGATCGGGGAGCGCCACATCGCCGCCGACGACCAGACCACCAGCGACCTGGCCTACTTCGCCGCCCTCAGGGCGATGGAAGCGGCCGGCGTGCAGGCGTCCGACCTCGACCTCATCGTGGTCGGCACCACCACCCCGGACCTGATCTTCCCGTCCACCGCCTGCCTGCTGCAGGCCCGGCTGGGATCGGTCGGCTGCGGGGCGATGGACGTCAATGCGGCCTGCTCGGGCTTCGTCTACGCGCTCAGCGTGGCCGACAAGTTCATCCGGTCCGGCGACAGCAAGACCGTGCTCGTGGTGGGGGCCGAGACCCTGACCCGGATCGTGGACTGGAACGACCGCACCACCTGCGTGCTGTTCGGCGACGGGGCCGGCGCGGTCGTGCTCAAGGCCGACGACGAGACCGGCATCCTCAGCACGCACCTGCATGCCGATGGCAGCAAGAAGGAGCTGCTGTGGGATCCGGTGGGCGTGTCGGTGGGCTTCGGCGAGGGCAAGAACGGCGGCGGTTCCCTGCTGATGAAGGGCAACGACGTGTTCAAGTACGCGGTCAAGGCGCTGGACGCGGTGGTCGACGAGACCCTGCAGGCCAACGGCCTGGGCAAGCAGGACCTGGACTGGCTGATCCCGCACCAGGCGAACCTGCGCATCATCGAGGCCACCGCCAAGCGGCTGGACCTGCCGATGGAACAGGTCGTGGTCACGGTGGACCGCCACGGCAACACCTCTTCGGCGTCGGTGCCGCTGGCGCTGGACGAGGCCGTGCGCTCCGGTCGCGTGCAGCGCGGCCAGCTGCTGCTGCTGGAGGCCTTCGGTGGCGGTTTCACCTGGGGCTCGGCGCTGCTGCGCTATTGATCGCTCACGGGCGCGCCCGCGCGCCCCTCGGCTGGCCCCGCGCCGGCCGGCTCCGCATGGAGGGCTGTAGTCATGGCTGAACCCATCGTCATCGGGGGGCAGCGTGCCTGGCTCAAGCAGTACGGCCCCGGCAGCCGTGCGCTGGCCCTGGCCGCGCTCAACTTCGTCGCCCGTCGTTTCCGCCTCGAGGCCCTGCGCCCGCCGCCGCATCGCGGTGGCGATGCCGCGCGCGACATCGAGGCGCGGCGGCTGGGCGAACTGCAGGCGCAGGACGTCAACGTGCCGCGCGTGATCGGGCAGGGCCCGGCCGCGCTGGTGCTCAGCGACAACGGCCGCGCGCTGGCCAGCTGCCTGCGCGAGGCCGATGCGCCCACCCGCGACCGCCTGGTGGCGCTGGCGCTGGCGACCATCGCCGAGGCCCATCGCAACGGTGCCTATTTCGGGCAGCCGCTGCCGCGCAACATGACCTACGACGGGCGGGCGATCGGCTTCATCGACTTCGAGGAGGACCCGCTCGAGGTGATGGACCTGGCCCAGGCCCAGGCGCGCGACTGGCTGATGTTCGGCTACGGCGTGGCCAAGTACTACCGCGGCCGTCCCGAGGCGCTGCAGGCGCTGCTGACCGAGGCGCTCGGGGCCGAGCGCGCGCCGGTGCTGGAGCACGCGCACGCGGTCACCGGGCGCCTGCGCCGGTTCGCACGGCTGTCGCTGCGCTTCGGGCGTTCGGCGCAGGCGCTGGCGCACTCGATCCTGGTGATCCACGCGGCCACCTCGCTGGGCGTGCTGGTGGTGGTGGCGGTGTGCCTGGACTGGTTCGCCGACGGCGAGCTGGACGTACTCAAGCCCTTCATCTGAGCCGGCGCCCGGGGCGATGCCGCCGCCGGCAACGGGGGCCGCGTCCGCCTGCGCGGCCGCGGGGGTGTGGGCACCGGCAGGGCTGCATACGCGCCAGTACAGACGCTGGAGCGGTTTCGCACGTATCATCCCCGCTCGTTTTTTGCAGGCGCATCAACGCGTGACCGAATCCACACTTGCCTTCGTGTTTCCCGGCCAGGGCTCCCAGTCGCTGGGCATGCTCGCCGAGCTGGCGGAACTGCATCCGGCCATTCGCGACACCTTCGCCGAAGCCTCCGACGGCGCCGGCACCGACCTGTGGGCGCTGTCCCAGGGCGGCCCGGAGGAAATGCTCAACCGCACCGAGTACACCCAGCCGGCGCTGCTGGCCGCGGGGGTGGCGGTCTGGCGCCTGTGGCAGGCGCAGTCGTCGCGTCCGCCGGTGCTGCTGGCCGGGCACAGCCTGGGCGAGTACACCGCGCTGGTCGCCGCCGGCGCGCTGTCGCTGCGCGACGGCGCGCACCTGGTGCGCCTGCGCGGCCAGCTGATGCAGGACGCGGCGCCGGCCGGCGTCGGTGCGATGGCCGCGGTGCTCGGCGCCGAGGATGCGGTGGTGCGCGAGGTCTGCGAGCAGGCCGCGGGCAGCCAGGTGCTGGTGCCGGCCAACTTCAATTCACCGGGCCAGGTGGTGATCGGCGGCGACGCCGCGGCGGTGGACCGCGCGATCGCGCTGCTGGCCGAGCGTGGCGTGCGCAAGGCGGTCAAGCTGGCGGTGAGCGTGCCGTCGCACACCCCGCTGATGCGCGAGGCCGCCAACCGGCTGGGCGAGGCGATGGCCGGCATGGACTGGCGCGCGCCGCAGATCCCGGTGGTGCAGAACGTCGACGCGCAGGTGCACGACGGCCTGCCGGCGATTCGCCAGGCCCTGGTCGAGCAGTTGTACCTGCCGGTGCAGTGGACCGGCTGCGTGCAGGCGCTGGCCACGCGCGGCATCACCCGCATCGCCGAATGCGGCCCGGGCAAGGTGCTGACCGGCCTGGCCAAGCGCATCGACAAGTCGCTGGACGCCCGCCCGCTCGCCACCCCCGCCGATTTCGCCGCGGCGCTGGAAGCGTGGGGGCATTGAGCGGCACGGACCGGCACGCGCGCCGCGCCGGTCCGTCACCGAACGCGGCCCTGCCGTCCCGTCCCTATCGAGGAACACAACCATGAGCAAGCCCCTGCAGGGTGAGATCGCGCTGGTCACCGGCGCCAGCCGCGGCATCGGTGCCGCCATCGCCGACGAGCTGGCCGCCCAGGGCGCCACCGTGATCGGCACCGCGACCTCCGCCGCCGGCGCCGCCGCGATCGGCGGGCGCCTGGCCGCGTCCGGCGGCCACGGCCGCGAGCTGGACGTCACCGACGCCGCCGCGGTCGAGGCGGTGATCGATGCGATCGGCAAGGAATTCGGCGCGGTCTCGATCCTGGTCAACAACGCCGGCATCACCCGCGACAACCTGCTGATGCGGATGAAGGAGGAGGACTGGCAGGCGATCATCGACACCAACCTCACCAGCGTGTTCCGTGCCAGCAAGGCGGTGATGCGCGGGATGATGAAGGCGCGCAAGGGCCGCATCGTCAACATCGCCTCGGTGGTCGGCGTGACCGGCAACCCCGGCCAGGCCAACTACGCGGCGGCCAAGGCCGGCATCATCGCCTTCTCCAAGTCGCTGGCCAAGGAGATCGGCTCGCGCGGGGTCACCGTCAACGTGGTCGCGCCGGGCTTCATCGACACCGACATGACCAAGGCGCTGCCGGAGGAATCCCGGACCGCGCTGCTGGGACAGATCGCGCTCGGCCACCTCGGCCAGCCGTCCGACATCGCCCAGGCGGTGGCGTTTCTGGCCGGCCCGTCCGGGCGCTACATCACCGGCGAGACCCTTCACGTCAACGGCGGCATGTACATGCCGTAGGCGGGCGGCGCACGGAGCGCGCCTAAGTGGCTGATCGACCGGGGTTTGTGCTGCAATGCAAGCCCGGGGCGCTTTCCACTACACTAGCCAACGCGGCCATCGCAGCCCGATGGCGTTTTTGTGAGTCCCACAGGAGCACCGCACATTCATGTGCGGGGGTCCTTAAACTTGAACCACCACTACTCCAGCTGGAGCGAGATCCCAATGAGCACCATCGAAGAACGCGTCAAGAAAATCGTCGTCGAGCAACTCGGCGTCAAGGAAGAGGAAGTCACCAACAGCGCATCGTTCGTCGATGACCTGGGTGCCGACTCGCTGGATACCGTCGAGCTGGTGATGGCGCTGGAAGAAGAGTTCGAGTGCGAGATCCCCGACGAAGAGGCTGAGAAGATCACCTCGGTCCAGCAGGCGATCGACTACGTCAAGGCTCACGTCAAGAGCTGATGCGTTGTTCCTGACCGCAGCGGCGAGCCTCGGCTGTCGGTTGCGTCAGAAATCCATGGGGCCGCTGATGCGGCCCTGTGTTTTTGCAAGCGTCATCGTGTTTTCTGCAAGCGCCGCGGGCCGGGCCCCGGGCGAGGAGATCTGCAATGAGTCGTCGCGTTGTCGTCACCGGCATGGGCATGGTGTCCCCGCTGGGAAATGATCTGGCCACCAGCTGGGATGGCATCATCCACGGACGTTCGGGCATCGGCCCGATCACGCAGATCGATGCGTCGCAGTTCACCACCAAGATCGCCGGCGAGATCAAGGACTTCGATCCCACCGTATTCGTGTCCTCCAAGGACGCCAAGAAGATGGATTCGTTCATCCACTACGGCGTCGGCGCCTCGTTCATGGCGCTGGACGACTCCGGCCTGGAGATCGGCGAACACAACGCCGAGCGCGTCGGGGCCATTCTCGGCTCGGGTATCGGTGGCCTGCTCGGCATCGAGGAGCAGACCGTCAAATTCCACGAGGGCGGCGCGCGCAAGATCTCGCCGTTCTACGTCCCCAGCACCATCATCAACATGCTTCCCGGCCAGGTCAGCCTGATCAAGGGCCTGAAGGGCCCGACGTTCTCGGCGGTCTCGGCCTGCGCCACCTCCAACCATTCGATCGGCACCGCGCTGCGCATGATCCAGCACGGCGACGCCGACGTGATGCTGGCCGGCGGCGCCGAGCGCGGCTCCTCGCCGACCTCGGTCGGCGGCTTCTGCTCGATGAAGGCGATGTCCACCCGCAACGACGACCCGGCCGGCGCCTCGCGCCCGTGGGACAAGCAGCGCGACGGCTTCGTGCTCGGCGACGGCGCCGGCGTGCTGGTGCTGGAAGAGTACGAGCACGCCAAGGCGCGCGGCGCCCGCATCTACGCCGAGCTGGTCGGCTTCGGCGCCAGCTCCGACGCGTTCCACATGACCGCCCCGAGCGAGGACGGCGAGGGCGCCGCGCGCAGCATGCGCGCCGCGATCCGCGATGCCGGCCTCAACCCCGAGCAGATCGACTACCTCAACGCGCACGGCACCTCGACCCCGCTCGGCGACTACGCCGAGACCCTGGCGATGAAGCGCGCGCTGGGCGACCACGCCTACCGGGCGATGGTCAGCTCCACCAAGTCGATGACCGGGCACCTGCTCGGCGCCGCCGGCGGCGTGGAAGCGATCTTCTCGGTGATGGCGATCCACACCGGCATCATCCCGCCGACGATCAACCTGGACGAGCCGAGCGAGGGCTGCGACCTGGACTACGTGCCGCACACCGCGCGCGAGAAGAAGATCGACGTGGCGATGTCCAACGGCTTCGGTTTCGGCGGTACCAACGGCACGCTGGTGTTCAAGCGCCTCTGATCCCGGCCTGCGGAGACCGGCCTGCGTAAGCCGGTCCCGCGGCGCTCCGGCCGGCGCGCAGCTCCGCTGCGGACCGGGGCGCGCGGCGGCGGCGTTCCAAGGCGCCGAGCGGATCGCTCGCCGGACCTCACCGCCGGCCCGCGCGCTGCCGTCCACGCAATGCATGCGTGCCTGCTCAAGCCGGCGTCGCCCTAACGGCGGCGCAGCTCCGCGGCGTGGCCGCCGCCCTTTCCCTTCCACTCCGGGCCGCCGATGCTCACCCTCCCGCTGCGCACCGACCTCGACCTGCTGGCACTGCACCGCCTGGCGCCCGAGCGCTATCCGGCCCTGTTCGAATCCAGTGCCTCCGGCACCGCGCATGGGCGCTGGGACCTGCTGCTGTGCACCGACGGCGGCCTGCTGCGGCTCGACGCCGACGGCCTCACCCGCGACCGGTCGGGCGCGGTGGTGGCGGGCGGCTTCCTGGCCGCGCTGGATGCCGCCTGGCAGGCCGAGCGGGTTCCGCGCGTGGAGACCGAGCTGCCGTTCCGCGGCGGCTGGGCGCTGCTGCTCGACTACGAGCTGGCCGCCCAGGTCGAGCCGGTGCTGCGGCTGCCGCTGCGCACCGACGGCCTGCCGCTGGCGCTGGCGCTGCGGTGCCCGGCCGCGGTGTTGCGTGACCGTCGCGACGGCCGCTGCGTGGCCGTCGCCGAGGCCGGGCGCGATGACCTGCTGCAGCGCCTGGCGGACGATGCCGCCGCCGCGGCGGTCCTGCCGGCGCCGGCGGACTGGACGCCGCCGCTGGCGGTCGACGAGGACGCCCCGGAGCGCTTCACCGCCGGCGTGGCGCGGGTGCTCGACTACCTGCGCGCCGGCGATGTGTTCCAGGCCAACATCTCGCGCGGCTGGGAGGCCAGCTTCGCACAGCCTCCGGATCCGGCGGCCCTGCATGCGCGCCTGCGTGCCGCCAACCCGGCGCCGTTCTCGGGCCTGTTCGTGGCCCAGGGCCGCGCGGTGGCCAGTTCCTCGCCGGAACGGCTGGTGTCGGTGCAGGGCGATCGCGTGCAGACCCGGCCGATCGCCGGGACCCGGCCACGCTTCGACGGCGACGACGAGGCCGCACGCATCCGCGAGCTGGTGGGCCATCCCAAGGAGCGCGCCGAACACGTGATGCTGATCGACCTGGAGCGCAACGACCTGGGGCGGATCTGCGCCCCGGGCACGGTCGAGGTCGACGAGCTGATGAGCGTGGAGAGCTACGCCCACGTGCACCACATCGTCAGCAACGTGCGCGGCCGCCTGCGTGCCGGCGTGACCCCGGGCGAGGTGATCGGCGCGGTGTTCCCCGGCGGCACCATCACCGGGTGCCCGAAGGTGCGCTGCATGCAGATCATCGCCGAGCTCGAGGCCACCCCGCGCGGCGCCTATACCGGCGCCTTCGGCTGGCTCAACCGCGACGGCGACATGGACCTGAACATCCTGATCCGCACCGCCGAGATCCACGGCCGCCGCGTGCGCTTCCGCACCGGTGCGGGCATCGTGGTCGACTCGGTACCCGCGCGCGAGCTCGACGAGACCCGTGCCAAGGCGCGCGGCGTGTTGCGGGCGCTGGAGCGGGCCTGACCCGCGCCCGTCTCCCCGCCCGCCGGTACCGGCAGGCGGGGGGCGCGTCTAACGTCCCGCCACCCGCCCGCGGTATCCTGCGCGGCGCTGGAATTCTGACGAGGTAGCTGTGGCTGGAGCGGGCAAACGCGGGTGGAGGGCCGTGCTGGCGGTGCTGGTGGGCGGCGCCGTGCTGGCGGTCGCCGTGGCCGGCGGGCTGTGGCTGCGTTACGACCGCTTCGTCGCCACGCCGGTGGCCGCGGCGCAGCCGAGCGTGGTGGTCGCGTCCGGCGACTCGCTCAGGACCGTGCTGCGCAAGCTGCGCCAGGCGGGCGTGGCGGCCGGCACCGATCTGGAATGGCAGCTGCTGGCGCGCCAGGTCGATGCGGCCGGCAAGCTCAAGATGGGCGAGTACGCACTGGCCCCGGCGCTGAGCCCGCGCGAGCTGCTGCTGCGCATGCGCCAGGGCCGGGTGATCCAGTACCGCTTCACCGTGGTGGACGGCTGGAACATCCGCCAGCTGCGGGCCGCGCTGGACGCGGCCAGCCCGCTGCTGCACACCGCCGGCGCGCTCGACGACGCGGCGCTGATGGCGAAGCTGGGCTTCGCCGGCCAGCATCCGGAAGGCCGCTTCCTGCCCGAGACCTATCTCTACCAGCGCGGCGACAGCGACCTGGACGTGCTGCGCCGCGCCCATGCCGCGATGGAGAAGGCGCTGGCCGAGGCCTGGCAGGGCCGCAGCGCGGACCTGTCGCTGGCCACGCCCGAGCAGGTGCTGATCCTGGCCTCGATCGTCGAGAAGGAGACCGCGCTGCCGGCCGAACGCCCGCGCATCGCCGGGGTGTTCCTGCGCCGGCTGCGGCTCGGCATGAAGCTGCAGACCGACCCGACCGTCATCTACGGCATCGGCAGCGCCTACGACGGCAACATCCGCAAGCGCGACCTGCTGACCGACACCCCCTACAACACCTACACCCGCACCGGCCTGACCCCGACCCCGATCGCGATGCCCGGGCGCGAGGCGCTGCAGGCGGTGGTCCGCCCGGCGCCGGGCGAGGCGCTGTACTTCGTGGCGGTGGGCGACGGTAGCGGCGCGCACGTGTTCTCCGACACCTACGAGCAACACACCGCGGCGGTCGCGCGCTACCTGCAGCGCCTGCGCCAGCCGGCGGCCGCGACGGAGGTGCCATGAGCGAGGCCTTCTCCCCCTGGCAGCAGCGCGCCTACGACCAGACCGTGGCGGCGCTGGACGCCGGCCGCCTGGGTCACGGCCTGCTGATCTGCGGCCCGGCCGGCCTGGGCAAGCGCGCGGTCGCGCTGAAGCTGGCCGAGCACGTGCTGGGCCGCTCGCCGGACGCGGCGGCGCAGCGTTCGCGCCAGCTGATCGCCGCCGGCACCCACCCGGACCTGCAGCTGGTGTCGTTCATCCCCAACCGCACCGGCGACAAGCTGCGCACCGAGATCGTCATCGAGCAGGTGCGCGAGATCTCGCAGAAGCTGTCGCTGACGCCGCAGTACGGCGTGGCCCAGGTGGTGATCGTCGACCCGGCCGACGCCATCAACCGCGCGGCCTGCAACGCGCTGCTCAAGACCCTGGAGGAGCCCGCGCCCGGGCGCTACCTGTGGCTGATCAGCGCGCAGCCGGCGCGGCTGCCCGCCACCATCCGCAGCCGCTGCCAGCGCCTGGAGTTCAAGCTGCCGCCGGCGCACGAGGCGCTGGACTGGCTGCGTTCGCGCGGGTTCGCCGAGGACGCCGTGCGCGAGGCGCTGGAGGCCGCGCGCGGGCACCCCGGGCTGGCCGAGCGCTGGCTGCGCGAGGAGGGCCTGGCGCTGCGGCGTGCGGTCGCGCGCGACCTGGAGCAGGTCGGCACGGGCCGCGCCGGCGCGGTGGAGACCGCGCAACGCTGGACCGGCGACGACCAGGCCGACCAGCGCCTGCGCCACGCCGCCGACCTGGCGCTGGCGCAGGCCGCGGCCGGCTTGACCGATCCGGCACGGTTGCACAAGCTGGCGGCCTGGTTCGACGCCGCCAATCGCACCCGCGATCTGCTGCGTACCACCGTGCGCGCCGACCTGGCCGTCGCGGAACTGCTGATGGCCTGGCGCGACGGCGATCGCGCCGGCCGCAAGGGGGAAGCCCGATGAGTGCAACGAGCGGCGGCATCCTGTCGCTGGCGGTCAAGGACAAGACGGCGCTCTACGGCGCCTACATGCCGTTCCTGAAGAACGGCGGCGTGTTCGTGCCCACGCCCAAGCGCTATTTCCTCGGCGACGAGGTGTTCCTGCTGCTGACCCTGCCCGAGTCCAGCGACCGCCTGCCGGTGGCCGGCAAGGTGGTCTGGACCACGCCGGCCGGCGCCCAGGGCAACCGTGCCGCCGGGATCGGCGTGCAGTTCCCCGACGGCAACGAGGGCGAGGCGGTGCGCAACCGCATCGAGACCCTGCTGGCCGGGCTGCTCAACTCGGACAAGCCGACCAATACGATGTGAGGCGGGGAATCGGGAGTGGGGAATGGGGAATCGTTGGAAGCAACGGCAACGGCATTCCCGATTCCCGATCCAAAGCGTTGACGGCCGCCGCGGTTCGCCTATAATGGGCGGCTCGCGACACGGGCGGTTAGCTCAGCGGTAGAGCATTGCCTTCACACGGCAAGGGTCGCAGGTTCGAACCCTGCACCGCCCACCAAAAAAACCCCTTAAAAACAGGGTTTTCGACGCGCGAAGAGAAGCCGGCCACGAGCCGGCTTTTTTGTTGTCCTGCAACCGTCCTGCAAAACGGGCGATGGTGGGGCACGATCAATCGGAGCTAACGCGATGCGCACGATCAACGGCTTCACGCTGATGGCCACCACCGTGCCAAGCGGGGACGATGGGCAGTTCTATGAGCCCGCTCTGCGCGCGCAGCGCGCGGCAGACGGCCTTGAGCGCCTACATCAGGTGATGACTCAGGATGCGATCACGCAGAGCCAGGAGGAGGCACAGGCAGCCGCGGAGCGTTGGCTTGTCCGCGTCACCTCCGTCGACGAATCTGGCGAAATCATTTGGGCGTAGTCGCCGCCCACCCATTGCCTGTCCCGTGCAGTCGATGGGGTAAGAAAACCCTTACAGTGACGTGCGTCACACGCTGATTCCAGCCGGTTGCCCACCTAGGCACCCTGGGATGCGGATCGCCGATCCGTCCAAGCGCCGGTGGGCGCGGAGGGCTTTCCAATGGGAACCGATGATAAACCCAAGCAATTTATCCTTTACAAGGATGTAGCGGGGGAATGGCGATGGCACCTGCGAGCGCAGGGAAACAGCAAGATCATCGCCTCATCAGCAGAGGGCTACCATAACCGCGCCGACGCGATTCATGGAGCGCGACTAGTGGCTCAGGTGTCTCCGGGAGCGCCGATTTGGGATACCTCCTCGTCGGAGTGGGTATAACGGATACCGTCGCATGAGCAGCCTGCTTCCTCGTTTGGGCGGGCTTCTCATGCGAGGGCGCCAATTCCCACATAGGCCGGGAATCCCTCGAACGGGTCGCCAGCGGCGTGCAGCATGGTGTTCGTGTTGAGGTAGTCCACCGTCAGCGTGTTGAGTCCGGCGTTTACCTTGGCCATCATCGCCACCGGATCGGCATTTTCCCCGCCCGAGCAGTCCACCAAGTTGGACGCGAACACCCAAGGCATGGCGGCTTGCTGGTTGAACGATCGAGCCAGTGGCCATCGAGAGGTGCCGCCGGCAAATGACAGTAGCTGGGTAATCCTAGGGCTTACGTGGCTGCTGCTGTAGGCCAGCGTTCCATCGGCCTTCCACACCTTCACGCCGCAGGCGTCGCCAGTGTCAACGGGCATGCCCAGGCACGAAAAGATTGCCCAATTGAACGGGCACTGCGCCTTGATCCTTACCGACCCGTTTGGGCGAGAGGGGAAGGATCCGAAGCTATCGTGCGGCGTGTCGACTGCCACTGATCCTATCCACTTCTCGGCCTGCGTCGGTCGTACGAAAACAACTGGACACTCGGCTGACGAGGGATAGGCAGCTCCCAGCGCAACGTCCGCCCAATACTGCGTGACAGCGGTTCCCGTGCCGAGCGTGTCGCAATAGCCCTGCGCGATAAGCCGGGAGTTCACATAGTCTCCGTCGATCTGGATGACGCCGGAATCGTTGATGATCTTGAAGCCTGCGGCCATTTCAGCACCTGTAGACAGTGTAGAGGTTGACCGGCCGCTGGCCGGCAAACGTGTCGCGGCAGAGAACCGTGAACTTACCCTCCTGCACGATTACCGGGTTGGAGATGCCGACGCTACCGGTCACGACTACGAACCATGAGCCATCGGGCGTCATTCCTGTGATTGGAACTTCGACGCGCGGATAGGCCGCACTGCCTACCGGCGCTTGGTAGGTGCCCTTCGCGTGCAACCGGGTGATGCGGTCGGTTATGTCCAGGCGGAGTGCTCCATCTGGAGACCAGATTTTCAGACCCGTGGCCATTGCTGCTGATCCTTTTCAATCGCCTCCGCGGGGAGGGTGCGTGGCGCGGTGAGAATGCCCCACGGCAGCGCTACGGCGGCCGTTGGACAGGGTCGTGCGAGGCTCTCCCTAGCCTCAGTTCAGCCTGCCATTGGGAGGGCCTGCGAAGAAGCCCTCATCAGGGTCTACCGGCTCCCACTCGTGGTTGACCTTCGACTCATCGGCAGGCGTTGCGCCCAGCTTGGACAACATGGCGCTGAGCGCATGCGTTGCCGAAACGCTCAGGCCCTTGGCCGTATCCATCTTCGCGGCGAGGATGCACACCTGTCTCAGCAGGATGCGATGGGCGGCATTGAGCCATGGCATGTTGCGCTGACACTCGCTCCAGACCTCGACCTGCGCCGGCGTCATGTGCGCGTAGGGTGCGCCTACCGGGTGCGGCTTTGCCGGGCTCTTGCGGTTCTTGTAGCGGCTCGGATTCTTGACGCTGGCGCCCGAGACGGCGGCTTTCTTGGTTGGGGTGCGCGATTTCGCCACCTGATCCTCCATTGGGCCATCTAGACCCGTATTTCCAATTGTGGATGCGCCGATTTAGGGGAACGGGCGGTCTAGGTGGCGCAACGCGGTAGAGATCAGACCCACCCCTCCCCCTTGGGTCTGAACGGGGGGCCGATCGTTCAGTTTCGGGCGTGATGACCGTCGCCGTTCAGCTTTCCTGTGGGTAACTTCTACCCGTCGCCTCTACGGCCCCGAGGCCGCCGCCGAGACCCCCGCAGGTGGCTGGGGTGCCTCAGGAGCCCTGCGGGGTCATCGTGACCTGCAGCATCGCGTTGGTGTCGATGACCTCCAGGCCGGCGCGCAGCTCGCCCAGGATCGCCACCAGGTTGCGGATGAAGTAGTCCGCGTGGCTGTTGCTGATCGCGATGCTCATCTGCTCGCGGTCCAGCACCGTGGTCACCGAGGTGTCCAGCACGAGCACGCGACCATTCGGCATGGCGGGGGTCGGCACGACGACGGTGTTCCAGATGACCGCGCCCTGCGGGCTGGTCGGGTCGCCGAACAGGTACTCGCCGGTCTCCTCATTCTTGACGATCTGGATGTACTTGAAGAAGTCCAGCGGGTTGATGACGACCAGGTTGGGCTGGTATCCGTTGGTGTTCAGCAAGGTCAGCGCCTCGCCGATCACATCCACCGGCGTGACACCGATCGTGGGATTGAAGACGGGCGCCTGATTCAGCAGGCCGTTGATTTTGCCCTGGCCGCCGGGTCCATTGATGATGCGGTTCTCCAGTCGGCTGAGAACCTTCAGGTTGATGGTGCGGTTGATGGCAGCCTGCAGCCCGGCCGCGTCGCCCAGCACCTGCTTGGACGCGGTAGTCCAGCCTGCCACGGTGACGATGCTGGCCGTCTCCAGGTCGCCCTCGAAGTCCAACTCTGCCTTCGGGTCGCCCTCGTGCTCCTGCTCGGCCGCGTCGCCGGTGACGCTGAGCTTGATGTACTCGACGGCGTCGCTGCTGGTCTTGCGGGAGGGCAGCACGTCCAGCAGGCGGGGTGCCGGGATCACCGGGCCATAGACGCCGGGGCGGCGCTCGGACCAGGTCGGGTAGGCCGTATCGCCGGTATTGCCGTTGCCGCCATTGGTGAGGGCAGCACGGATGGATCCATCCACGTTGACCCGAGCATCGAAGCGGCTCACCTTCATGCCGCGTGACGCCTGCTCGGCCGCAGCGCGGTAGCTGCCATCCTCGGTGATCTGCTGCACCGCGGTGGCGCCGATGTTCGGACCGGCGCCTGCCGGTTGGGACACGCCGCCACCCTTGGCCACCGTCTGCTCGACCGATTGAATTCGCCCGGCGAATTCGGTGAGGCTCCGATCGGTGCTCTCCCTGTACGCGCTGAGGTTTACTCCAACCTGCTTGAGGCTGGCATTGATCGATTCGACCTCGTCTTGCTTTGGCATAGCGGACTCCTGGAGTGTGGCGCCGAGGATCGACGCTTCAACGCCATTGCAGCACCGCGCCACGTCACTTCCTATAGTTTCGTTACGCTGGATTGGGGGTTTTGTTACGCAACACGGTGGTCCTCGTCCGACCAATCGATTTTCAACGCCCCCTCAAGCTCCTGATTCATGGCATCGGCCATGTGTAGCCACGTTATCGCGATGCGCGATCTATGCGCCTTCGCGCGACAACGGCCGCTGCAGAACCTCCGCGGCCGGCCCACATCGCAGCCAGCCAACGGAGTGCCGCAGGCCTCGCAGCACGGTAACGCCTGGGCGTGCGGCAGCGGACGCATAGCGTTGCTCAATGCCGCGACGGCATGGCGCCGGGAATCGTCATGATGCGTCTCATGTGCTGATAGTCATCAATGGTCGACCACCAGATTGCTGGCGTCTCGGGGTGCATCTCCAAGGCGATCAGCATCCGCTCGCCTTGGCTCAGCGCCTGCTGCACTTTTGCAGCCATGCCAGTCGTGTCGGTGGCCAGGCGCGCCAGCATGGCCTCAGCCAGCTCGCTCGCTGCCTCGTTGAAGGCGCGTGCCGCTGCATCGATTCGCTTCTCGATCTTGTCCATCATGATTTCCTCGGGGTCAGACATTTCCACGCGATATCCGCGCGGGTGTGTAGTGGCAGCCTCCGCCAGCGTTCGGCTTGGCTGAGTCGGCAAGCCACTTGCTCGGCCTCCCGCTTGGGGCTGCCGGCACGCATCAGCTGCTTGGCGAGTGCACGCTTGGTAAGCGCCGCTCTCAGGGTGCTATCGGTCATCGGTGAGTTATCGGTTGGAAGGGGATGTATGCCAGGTAGGTCGCCAGCTGCCGCCAGAGCAGCGCGCGAAGTTCATGTCCAATCGGCCTCCCGCTCTCCGCTGGCCAGGGCTTTGCGGTCAACACGGGGCGCCCCTGCTCGTGTGCGTGCCCGGCGCCAGGACGTGGCCTGCTGTGGCTCCAGCGCGCGATGCGCCACCGATCCGAATCTCAGCAGGCTGTCCGCGGCCAGGATCGACCGCGATGCAGGCGGCAGCCTCAGCAGCACCGTGTTCACGTCCAGGCCGGCAACCGCCTCACGTTGCGCCGCGCCGGCGTCCGTCCGCTGCAAGTGCGCAATCAGCGCAGCGCGCGCGGCCGCGTCCAGCCATGCAGCCCTGTCAGCCGCTGTGTGCGTGCTGGTGCTCATGCTCGCCTCCTCGGGGCTGTGCGCCCGTAGTCCGGCGGCGGTACGGGCAGGCTGATGCCGGCCACGTGCTCGATCGCCAGGCCGGTGGAGTAGAGCTCCGCTATTGCGCACTGCCAGCCAAGCGCATCCATGCAGCAGCCGTCGGCCAAACTGGCGTGGTTCGGTGAGCGAACCAATCCCTCGGGATCCGCAATGTCTGCTAGCAGTACCAGCAGCAGCTTAGATTCCGGACTCGGCGCCCGTTGGCCGAATGCCCAGGACAATGCCTCTGTGCTCATGGCTGACCCCGCTGTGCCGCAACCAAGTCAGCCAGCACGACGTCAACCTCTGCCATCAGCTCATCCCTTGTCCGGGCCTCTACCACCAAGCCGGGATAGTCAGGGGAGGTGGCCACGAATACGCCGGCCTCGCGGTCCTCAATGATCTCGATCTTCGGAGTGCTCAAGGTTTTCTCCTGTGGGCGTGGCGGCGGTGCGTCGTTCGTTAAACGCCACACTTCGTAGCCACTGCTTGGTAGTAGTTATCTGTGTAGCGTCTGGCGCTACGGTTCTCAGGCCAAAAAACAAAACGGGACGGATGTTCGTAGCGTCTAGCGCTACGGTTTCGCTAGGATTCCGTTAAAGCTTGGTGGGGGTGTAGTGCCTAGCGCTACGCTGCGGTAGCGTCTGGCGCTACCGTGTTTTTTTGACATGCGGGTCCGTATGGTCAGTTTGCTGGCCGCCATCGCATGTAGGTCTTTTTCGCGTCCTCCTCTCCTAGGCTCGGGCCGTTGTTGGTGAGCAGGAACGATCGGGCACGACCTGTACCTGTCTTCTGGTCGAAGCTGCCGCTTGCGGCTTCCTCGATCCAACCGCGCTCGATCAATGCCTTGAACGCGCTTTGCACTGGCCGTTGCGTCACTCCGACGCGCTGCATCGCCTGGCGCACGCTGAGAAACACCACATTCCCCGTGGCTGGCCGGTACAACGCTCGTAGTTCGGTCAGCAGTGCGCGCGCCACTGGATCTAGCGTCCTATAGGCCGGGCATTCGAGCTCCCACGCGTACAGCCGTACATGTGGCGCAGGGGGCGCGTAGGGCGTGCTACTGCGCCCCGTGTTCCGCTCCCGCCGCTTCTTCTCCCGCCGCGACTGCCGCTCATCCATCCGAGCCCTCGTCAATGACGATCCGGACCCGCTTCCCGTGGTAGTGCTTCGGGAGCACGGTGAATGGGATGCAGGCGCCCACCTGGGTGCGGTGGAGCACGTCGACCACCACAGAGCCGCTCAGGTCGCGCAGCGCGCGCGATGCTTCGGCGGCCGTTTCCCGGTGCTTGGGCATGTAGGCGAGATCAGGCAGAGCCGCGGCCAAAGCCTGGGACAACTCGTTGAAGGAGCGGGCCTTGCTCATGGGCGCACCACCTGGCCGCCCTGCGGCGACTGCCCCAGCTTGCGGCGGGCGCGCGCAGCCACGAGCTGTGCGAGCCGCTCCAGGGCGCTGTCCTGGCCTGGGGTGAGGAAAAGGTCTGCCAGGGCGTCGCCGGGGCGCTCAGACGTGCCACGGACGATCCTGCCGGCGGGGAAGGGGATCAGGACGGCGCTCATGCGCGCCACCCAAGCATTGAACGCACCGCGTCCTGCCACTGCTCGCCGAAGCGTCCAGCGCGCTCCACAATCATCAGCAGGGTCACCGCTTCCGAATCCGCGGGCCCGCCCTCTGCACCGCATGCGCGGCAGACGACCCATTTCAGGGAGCCGAACGGAAACTCTCGCTCGTAGCGCGAGACCTCGAAGTAGCCCGCCGGCTTGCCGCAGCAGTCGCAAGCGACCGGATCAAGCCGGGTAGGCCGCCGGCTGTTGTAGGGATTACCTGACAGCAGCTCCTGGGTTTGCCCGATTGCCTCGGGCTCGGGATGGTGTACAGTTGTGCTCATGGTCTGGTCGTTCCTTAGAGGGGTCGGTCAGGGTTTTGACGGCTCGGGCGTTGGCGCGCTCGGGCCGTTTCTACGTTCGGGGTCATGGATGCCTCCAGGGCGCCGTCAGGCGCTCCAGCCGGCCACGGGCCCGGTTCAACGTTTCGTTTATTGAATCCAGGGTCTCCGGCTCGTCGGCGTACTCCCGCGCGCGCGTCTCCAGCATCTGCACCCGGCTCTGTGCTTCCGCGATCGCCTCTACCTCCCGGCCAGGCGGGTAGGACAGCGCTACGCCGCTCACGCCAGGCTCCTACGGGCGGCCTCGCTCTCCTTCGCCTCGATGTACTGCTGCAGCGCGCGCGCCGACACCATCCGGCGCTTGCCAACCTTGAAGGTCATCAGCTCGCCACTGTTCATCACGTTGTAGAACGAATTACGGCTCATGCCGGTGGCCGCCAACGCTTCCTCGACGGTGTAGCTAAGCTTGCTATTGGCTTCTGCCATGGGAGTTCCTCTGTATGCCCTGTTGGACGGACAACATTTGTCCGTTGAGTTGAGTGGACCATTGTTGTCCGTGGCTGTCAAGGACAATATTGGTCCATAATCGCTCCATGACTGACACCGCCTTCCACCAGTTCAAGCTGCGTATGCCCCTCGACCTGTTTCGTCGCCTGGAGGGGGAGGCTGATTCGTCCAACCGGTCGGTGAGCTCCGAAATCATCCAGAGGCTTGAAGAGTCGTTTCGGCCGCGAGAGCCAGAGGGCAAAGGCAACTTGGAAAGCAGGGTCCACGCGCACTACACGAGCACGTTGGAGACGCTGGCCATCCTGCAGGCTTTACACGAGGCCCACTCTGCGGAGCTGGAACAGGCGAAACCACGGTCGAAAGAAGCTAAGGAGCTCTCCGCCAAACTGGAGTTGGACTCAACGGCAATCGACCGCTTCAACGTGCAGAGGACTGCGCTGTTTCACCTGATTGGCATGATTGCCATTGAGAAGGCCTACGGACGGCCTGTGACGGACGAATTCATCGAAGAACTGATCGACAGGTTCAATGTTCGTTATCTACTAGGGCACACGTGGTCTAGGTGAGCCTGTAGCCGAATTTCCGCCGTTGGTGCAGATGGAAAGGGGGGCACTAAACGTTACCCCCTCAGCGCGCGGCTATACCGGGATTCCGCTATCGGTCCGTCCGCCGTTGGCGGTTGGATCCGGTTAGAGCCTGGCCACGGCCTCGGCCAGCTTGTCGGGCGCCAGGTGGGCATACCGCAAGGTCATCTTGATGTCCGCGTGCCCTAGCAGCTCGCGCACGGTGTTGAGGTCTACCCCGGCCATCACCAGCTGCGACGCGAAGTCGTGCCGCAGGTCATGGAACCGGAACGCCTCAAGCTTGGCTGCCGCGGTCAGCCGCTCCCAGCTGGTCTGGATGTTGTCGAAGCGCCCGCCGGCGCTGTTGGGGAACACGAGGCCGGCCGCGGCGCTCTGAGCCTGCCAGCGCTCGAGCACGGCGCACGCCTCTTGGTTGAGGGGGATGTGCCGCACCCTGCCGGACTTGGCACTCTTGGCCGTCACCGTCAGCCGCTTGGCCGGTAGGTTCACGTCGCCCCAGGTCAAGCCGAACAGCTCGCCGCGGCGCAGGCCGGTGTTCATCGCCAGGAGCACCATCGGCATGAGGTAGTCGGTGTAGCCCGCCTCTGGCCACACAGCGCGCGTTTCCTTGCCTCTGTCGGACAGCCACGCATTGCCGGTGGCCCTCTCCGCCCGCCGGGTCGCCTCGCGGCCCTCCAGCGCCTGACGCAGCCGCGCGCGCTCCTCGGGGGATAGGTAGCGCACCACGCCGCCGGTGGTCACCTTGGAGGCCCTGAGGCGCTCCAGTGGGTGGACCGACAGGACGCCCCATTCCACCGCCTTCGTCAGGGCAGCCTTGATGGCCGCCAGGTCCCGATTGGTGGTGGCCGCGCTCGCTCCTTGGCTCTTGGAGTCGGTGCCCCGCCTGCGCTCCGTGATGACTGCCTCCACGGCCTTGCGGTCCAGGGAGGGGAGCGGGGTGTCGGCGATGCCGGCGAACACCGCGAGGATGCGATTGGCCGCCTCGTCGCCTCGCTTCAACTCGTGCCGGACCCATCGGCGGTAGTCACCCTCTACGAACTCGCGCAGGGTGGCCGGCTTGGCGCTGGCTGGCCGCCTGGCCTCGATCACCGCCAGCGGCGCCCCATGCTCGGCCACCTCGGCCAGCAGGCGGCGCGCGCGGTCCCGTGCACCCTCCAGGGTGGTCACCGGGTAATCGGCGAAAGCCCGTTCCTGACCGCGGCCCCAGACGATCGCCCAGGCCTTAGCGCCGGTGGCGGAAACTCGGAGCACGAGGCCTGGCACGGTCGCATCGCGCAGGCGGTAGGGCCTGCCGGAAGGCTTGGCAGCGTCGACCGATTTGCGGGTCAGGGGCTCACGGGAAACACGGGGCATTGGGGTTCGTCCTGCAACGGTCCTGCAAAATGCAGTGTGTCTCAGGGCGGTGCGAAACTAAAAGGTACGATAAATCAGATACTTGCGTGAAATCTTCCCCGTCTATGAGAGTTTCAAACGCTTTCACACGGCAAGGGTCGCAGGTTCGAACCCTGCACCGCCCACCACGCCAGGCCCCATGGCCGGCGACGTCCGCGAATCGAAAAGCCGGCCTTGCGCCGGCTTTTTGCTGTGCGTGCCCGCCGCTGCAGGCGGGCGACGAGGTCGGCGCCCGGACCGACACGACCGTCACGGCGCGCGCGTACCTTGGTCGTCTTCCCTTGCATCACGGCAGAGCCCCATGGAACTCGAGACAGACAAGCTGCGGATCCTCCGCGACATCGGCGAGACCCGGCCGGTTTCCGAGGAAGAGGCGAACTGGGCCGTGCGCGAGGGCTATGCCGCGCAGGCCGAGGACGGCGACATCGACCTGACCCAGAAGGGCCGGCACGCGCTCGACGGCCCGGCGTAACCCGGCGCCGGTGGCGGCCACGTGGCCGCGACAGCGCCGCCGCTAGCATCGAGGGCGGGCGCATCTCCCTTTGCGCCGGGAGCTCGAACCCCTCATGCGCGGTCTGGATTTCAGTTCCTGGCAAACCCTGCTGTCGACCCTGCTGGGGCTGTCGGTGGTCACCCTGATCGGCGTCGGCATCCGGCTGCTGGTGATGCAGACGATGCAGCAGCGCCGCGAGCGAGAGAACCGCCAGATCAACGAGCGCTTGCGCACCCTGATCGCGGCCTACAAGACGTTGGGCGGCTCGTTCACCGGGCGCCTCGACGTCGATCCGACGCACCTGCGCGACCTGCGCCGGCGTGCCGGCCCCGATGGCGAGGCGGCGGCGCTGGTGCTGCCGGCGGCCGGCGACGCGCTGCAGGGCAGCGACCGCGCGCGCCGCATCCGCGACGCGGTGGAAGCGGCCCTGTCGGACATCATCCTGCTGGGGACCGACGAGCAGGTCCGGCTGGCGGCCGTGGCCGCCGAGGCGCTGGCCAATGGCCAGCCCATCCATACCCACGAGCTGGTCGCCTCGTTGCGCGACTTCATCCGGCATGCCCTGGACCTGGAGCCGATCCCGGCGGGCGTGGCCATCCCGCGGCAGGGCCCGGCGCGGCCGTCGGCCGCCAAGGGCAAGGGCGACGGCGCCGCCGGCGAAGGCGGCAAGCAGGGCAGCAAGGGCGGCGGTGGAGGCGGGGGCGGCGGAGCGGGTGGCGGCGGCGGGCTCGGGCTGGCGCCCGACGACGACCACGGTCGCGGGCACTAGGCGCAGCGGCAGCGGCAGCGGCAGACGTCCGGCCGCGAGCACCGGCGGCTGGCGAGCCCGCGTTGCGGGCCCGCGCTGCCGCGCAGGTGCGCGCCTCCCGGGCGAAGCGCTGCAGCGGCCGCAGGCGCACGCGACCGGCAGGCTCAGGACGGATCGTCCTCGCTGCCGCCCGGCGCCAGGCCGGTATAGCGCGCACGCGGCCGGATCAGCGTGCCCAGGGCCTGCTGCTCGAGCGCGTGCGCGAGCCAGCCGGCAAGGCGCCCGGCCGCGAACAGCACCAGCGCCGGGGCCGCGGGCAGGTCGTGCACGAAGCAGGTGGCGGCGAGCAGGCCGTCGATGTTGGGGCGCTGGCCGCTGCTGTCCTCGGCGGCACGGATCACCTGCTCGACGTGGCGCAGGCGCGGGTGGTCGCCGGCGTGCACGCGCAGCATCCGCCACAGCTCGGCAGCGCGCGGATCGCCCTCCGGATACAGCACGTGATGGAAGCCCGGCAGGTCGTCGCCGCGCTGCCAGCGCTCGGCCACGAAGGGGGCCGCTGCGTCGGCGTCGGCGGCATCGCGCAGCAGCGCGTAAGCGCGTGCGGTGGCACCGCCATGGCGGGGGCCGGACAGGGCGGCCAGGCCGGCGCTGACGGTGGCGTGCAGGTGCGCGCCGGTGGAGGCCACCACGCGCGCGGCGAACGCCGAGACGTTGAGTTCGTGGTCGGCGCACAGCACCAGCGCGGCGCGGACCAGCTCGGCGAAGCCGGCATCGCCGGGGCGCCAGGCCTCGGCCAGCAGCCGGTGGACCGGGCGCGCGTCGGGCGCGGCGGCGACCAGCAGCGCGGCGTTGTGGCGCAGCAGGGTGGCGGCGATCTCGCGCCGCACCGGCAATGCGGAATTGAATGAATGGCGCACGTCCAGGGCCAGCAGCGGGATGCAGGCCATCGCGCGTTCCAGCGGCGGCAGGGCGGCGTCGGCGGCGATCGGTGCCACCCGCGCCGGCCAGCGCGGCGGCGGTACGGCGAACGGGTCCTGCCCCTCGCAGTCCCAGAGCAGGCGGGCGATGTCCTCCAGCGTGGCGCCGGCACGGACCGCCGCCACCGCGGACTGGCCCCGGTAGTAGGGCGCGTCCGGGCGGATCAGCGAGATCCGCGTCTCCAGCACCGGCAGTCCGCGGTCCAGGCTCTGCGCGGCCCCGCGCGCGGCCCCGCGGCCGATGCGCTTGCGCTGGGCCAGGCGCTCCACCTCGGTGCGCAGGTAGACCCGGCTGCGGTGGTCGGCGCCGGGGCGCGAGGCGAGCAGGCCGCGGCTGACATAGGCATACAGCGTGGCGGTGCTGATGCCGAGCAGGGCGCAGGCCTCGGCGGCGGGGAGGAGGTCGTCGTCGCGGTCGGTCATGGCGATAGGTTGATTGCATCGATCAAGATTGATCAACGCGTGTGAGAGTGCCAGATTGGGCGCCATCGCGGAACCGTCCCGCCGTCCCGGCAGCGGCCGCCCCTCAGCAGGAGCTGTCCCATGAGTCTGTCCTCCGCCGGCGCCCGTTTCCGCGCAGCGCTCGCCGACGAATCGCCGCTGCAGGTGATCGGCGCCCTCAACGCCAACCACGCGCTGCTGGCCCAGCGCGCCGGATACCGTGCGATCTACCTGTCCGGGGGCGGAGTGGCGGCCGGTTCGCTCGGCCTGCCGGACCTGGGCATCAACACGCTCGAGGACGTACTGATCGACGTGCGCCGCATCACCGACGTGTGCCCGCTGCCGTTGCTGGTGGACGTGGACACCGGCTTCGGCCCGAGCGCCTTCAACATCGAGCGCACCGTCAAGTCGCTGATCAAGGCCGGCGCGGCCGCCTGCCACATCGAGGACCAGGTCGGCGCCAAGCGCTGCGGCCACCGCCCGGGCAAGGAGATCGTCTCGCAGGCGGAGATGGCCGACCGGGTCAAGGCCGCCGCCGACGCCAAGACCGATCCGGACTTCTTCCTGATCGCGCGTACCGATGCGATCCAGGCCGAGGGCGTGGACGCGGCGATCGCGCGCGCCATCGCCTGCGTGGAGGCCGGGGCCGACGGCATCTTCGCCGAGGCGGCCAACGACCTGGACACCTACCGCCGCTTCGTCGACGCGGTGAAGGTGCCGGTGCTGGCCAACATCACCGAGTTCGGCAAGACCCCGCTGTTCACCCGCGAGCAGCTGGCGCAGGCCGGCGTGGCGATCCAGCTGTTCCCGCTGTCGGCGTTCCGCGCCGCCAACAAGGCGGCCGAGGCCGTGTATGCCGCGATCCGCCGCGACGGCCACCAGCAGGCGGTCCTAGAGCAGATGCAGACCCGCGAGGAACTGTACGAGCGCATCGGCTACCACGGCTACGAGCAGCGGCTGGATGCGCTGTTCGCGGGCAAGCGGGCATGATCGGCGCAGATCGCCGCTGACCCAGGATCCGTCATGCCCGCCACCAGCCCCGCCAGTCCCCGCCGCGCCGGCCGCATCGACCGCCGCCAGACCGCCCGCCAGCTGCTGCAGACCGAGGTGGACAAGCTGCCCGCGGCGGAACGCGAGGTGGTGGAGCGCTTCATCGCCAAGCGCGGGGTGGCGCGCAACATCGTGCAGGAGTTCGACCGCAGCCTGAGCCTGGGCGAGCGGGTGGCCGACAAGGTCGCCGAGGTCGGCGGCAGCTGGCGCTTCATCATCGGCTTCGGCGTGTTCCTGGTGGTGTGGATGGCGATCAACAGCCTGGTGCTGGCGCGCGCCTTCGACCCCTATCCCTACATCCTGCTCAATCTGTGCCTGTCGTGCCTGGCCGCGATCCAGGCGCCGGTGATCATGATGAGCCAGAACCGCCAGGGCGAGATCGACCGCCTGCGCGCGCAGAACGACTACGAAGTGAACGTCAAGGCCGAGCTGGAGATCCTGCAGGTGCACGAGAAGCTCAACCAGCTGCGCGAGCAGGACTGGGCCGCGCTTTCCGAGCAGCAGGCGCGCCAGATCGAGATGCTGCAGCAACTGCTCGCGCGCGACGGCGGTCCTCCGCCGGCGCCCGCACCGACTCCGTAACGCGACCACCCGGGAGGTCATCGCATGAACGACACCAACGCCAGCCCCAGCGGCTTCAAGCCGAAGAAATCCGTCGCCCTGTCCGGCACCGCCGCCGGCAACACCGCGCTGTGCACGGTCGGCCGCAGCGGCAACGACCTGCACTACCGCGGCTACGACATCCTCGACCTGGCCACCACCAGCGAGTTCGAGGAGATCGCCTACCTGCTGGTGCACGGCAAGCTGCCCAACGACGGCGAGCTGCGCGGCTACAAGGCCAAGCTGCGCTCGCTGCGCGGGGTGCCGGCCGCGGTGCGGGCGGCGCTGGAACAGCTGCCGGCGTCGGCGCACCCGATGGACGTGATGCGCACCGGCGTGTCGGTGCTGGGTTGCGTGCTGCCGGAGAAGGACGACCACAATCACCCGGGCGCGCGCGACATCGCCGACCGGCTGATGGCCTCGCTCGGCTCGATGCTGCTGTACTGGTACCACTTCAGCCACAACGGCCATCGCATCGAACTGGAGACCGACGACGACTCGATCGGCGGGCACTTCCTGCACCTGCTGCACGGCTTCGCGCCGCACGACAGCTGGGTGCGCGCGATGCACACCAGCCTGATCCTGTACGCCGAGCACGAGTTCAACGCCTCCACCTTCGCCAGCCGCGTCATCGCCGGCACCGGCAGCGACCTGTACAGCTGCATCGCCGGCGGCATCGGCGCGCTGCGCGGGCCTAAGCACGGCGGCGCCAACGAGGTCGCGTTCGAGGTGCAGAAGCGCTACGACACGCCGGACGAAGCGGAGGCCGACATCCACGCGCGGGTGGAGCGCAAGGAAGTGATCATCGGCTTCGGGCATCCGGTCTACACCGTCAGCGACCCGCGCAACCAGGTCATCAAGCAGGTGGCGCGCGAGCTCTCGCAGGAGCAGGGCAGCCGCAAGATGTACGACATCGCCGAGCGCCTGGAGACGGTGATGTGGGACATCAAGAAGATGTTCCCGAACCTGGACTGGTTCAGCGCGGTGAGCTACCACATGATGGGCGTGCCGACGGCGATGTTCACCCCGCTGTTCGTGATCGCGCGTACCGCCGGCTGGAGCGCGCACGTGATCGAGCAGCGCATCGACGGCAAGATCATCCGCCCCAGCGCGAACTACACCGGTCCGGAGGACCAGGCGTTCGTGCCGCTCGACCAGCGCGCCTGAGCCGTGCGCGCGAGCGCGTCCGCCGCGGCGCGCCAGGCGCCGCGACGCTCTCGCAACGCCGCGCGCCGCCGTGCGTTGCGGCCGGCCGCGGACGCGGCCCCGGCTTCTCCTCGCCATGTTCTGCCGCCTCTTCCCTTCGCTCGCCCAGTGATCCGCCAGCCATGAACAGCCGCTACCGCATCCCCCTGCCGGGCACCGACCTGGACTATTACGACGCGCGCGCCGCGGTCGACGCGCTTCGCCCCGGTGCCTACGCGGGCCTGCCGTACACCTCGCGGGTGCATGCCGAGAACCTGGTGCGGCGCTGCGACCCGGCGCTGCTCGACGCCGCACTGACCCAGCTGATCGAGCGCCGCCGCGACCTGGACTTCCCGTGGTTCCCGGCCCGCGTGGTGTGCCACGACATCCTAGGCCAGACCGCGCTGGTGGACCTGGCCGGGCTGCGCGACGCGATCGCCGAGAAGGGCGGGGATCCGGCGCAGGTGAACCCGGTGGTGCCGACGCAGCTGATCGTCGACCACTCGCTGGCGGTGGAGTACGCCGGCTTCGACCGCGCCGCGTTCGCCAAAAACCGCGCGGTGGAGGACCGTCGCAACGAGGACCGCTTCCACTTCATCGACTGGACCAAGCGTGCGTTCCGCAACGTGGACGTGATCCCGCCGGGCAACGGGATCATGCACCAGATCAACCTGGAGCGGATGTCGCCGGTGGTGCATGCGCGCGACGGCGTCGCGTTCCCGGACACGCTGGTCGGCACCGACAGCCACACCCCGCACGTCGATGCGCTGGGCGTGATCGCCATCGGCGTCGGCGGGCTGGAGGCCGAGAGCGTGATGCTGGGGCGTGCGTCGTGGATGCGGCTGCCGGACATCGTCGGGGTCGAGCTCAGCGGCCGCCCGCAGCCGGGCATCACCGCGACCGACGTGGTGCTGGCGCTGACCGAGTTCCTGCGCCAGCAGAAGGTGGTCGGCGCCTACCTGGAGTTCTACGGCGCCGGCGCGGCGGCGCTGACGCTGGGCGACCGCGCGACGATCTCCAACATGACCCCGGAGTTCGGCGCCACCGCGGCGATGTTCTACATCGACCGCCAGACCCTCGACTACCTGCGGCTGACCGGTCGCGAGGACGCGCAGGTCCGGCTGGTGGAGACCTACGCGCGCACCGCCGGGCTGTGGGCCGACGACCTGGCCGGCGCCGAGTACGAGCGCGTGCTGCACTTCGACCTGTCCTCGGTGGTGCGCAACATGGCCGGCCCGTCCAACCCGCACAAGCGCGTGGCCACCGCCGACCTGGCCGCGCGCGGCATCGCCGGCAACCTGGCCGGGGCCCGTGCGCAGGAGCAGCAGGGGCACATGCCCGACGGTGCGGTGATCATCGCCGCGATCACCAGCTGCACCAACACCAGCAACCCGCGCAACGTGATCGCCGCAGGCCTGCTGGCGCGCAACGCCAACGCGCGCGGGCTGACCCGCAAGCCCTGGGTGAAGTCGTCGCTGGCGCCCGGCTCCAAGGCGGTGCAGCTGTACCTGGAGGACGCCGGGCTGCTGTCGGAACTGGAGCAGCTGGGCTTCGGCATCGTGGCCTTCGCCTGCACCACCTGCAACGGCATGAGCGGGGCGCTGGACCCGGCGATCCAGCGCGAGGTGATCGAGCGCGACCTCTACGCCACCGCGGTGCTGTCGGGCAACCGCAACTTCGACGGCCGCATCCATCCCTACGCCAAGCAGGCGTTCCTGGCCTCGCCGGCGCTGGTGGTGGCCTATGCGATCGCCGGCACGGTGCGCTTCGACATCGAGAAGGACGTGCTCGGCCTGGATCCCGACGGCTGCCCGGTGACGCTCAAGGACCTGTGGCCGGACGATGCGGAGATCGACGCGATCGTCGCCGCCAGCGTGAAGCCCGAACAGTTCCGCCGGGTCTACGACCCGATGTTCGCGCGCAGCGGCGTGGACGGGCCCGCGACCGAGCCGCTGTATGCGTGGCGCCCGCAGAGCACCTACATCCGGCGCCCGCCGTACTGGGAGGGCGCGCTGGCCGGCGCGCGCGCGCTGGCCGGCCTGCGGCCGCTGGCGGTGCTCGGCGACAACATCACCACCGACCACCTGTCGCCGTCCAACGCGATCCTGGCCGACAGCGCGGCCGGCGAGTACCTGACCCGCATGGGCGTGCCGGAGGAGGACTTCAATTCCTACGCCACCCACCGCGGCGACCATCTCACCGCGCAGCGGGCCACCTTCGCCAACCCCAAGCTGGTCAACGAGATGGCAGTGGTCGACGGCCAGGTGCGGCAGGGCTCGCTGGCGCGGATCGAGCCGGAGGGGCGGGTCGTGCGCATGTGGGAGGCGATCGAGACCTACATGGCGCGCAAGCAGCCGCTGATCATCGTCGCCGGCGCCGACTACGGCCAGGGCTCGTCGCGCGACTGGGCGGCCAAGGGCGTGCGCCTGGCGGGCGTGGAGGCGATCGTGGCCGAGGGCTTCGAGCGCATCCACCGCACCAACCTGGTCGGCATGGGCGTGCTGCCGCTGGAGTTCCTGCCGGGGACCACGCGCAGGACGCTGGGCATCGACGGCAGCGAGACCTTCGACGTGCTCGGCGCGCGCACGCCGCGCGCACGCCTGACGCTGGCGATCACGCGCCGCGACGGCACCCGCGTGGACGTGCCGGTGACCTGCCGCCTCGACACCGCCGAGGAAGCGGCGATCTACGAGGCCGGCGGCGTGCTGCAGCGCTTCGCGCAGGATTTTCTCGAGGGGCGGGAATCGGGAATGGGGAAAGGGGAATCGGGCGAAGCAACCGCAACCGCGCCCCCGACCGCGCACTAGCCTCCGAATCCCATTCCCCACTCCCTATTCCCCATTCCCGGCCTTCCATCCATGTCCTTCGCTCCCCAACTCCGCATTCCCGCCAGCTACCTGCGCGGCGGCACCAGCAAGGGCGTGTTCTTCCGCCTGCAGGACCTGCCGGCCGCGGCGCAGCGGCCCGGCGCGGCGCGCGATGCGCTGCTGCTGCGGGTGATCGGCAGTCCCGATCCCTACGGCAAGCAGATCGACGGCATGGGCGGGGCCACCTCCAGCACCAGCAAGGCCGTGATCCTGGCGCCGAGCACGCGGCCGGACCACGACGTGGACTACCTGTTCGGCCAGGTCGCGATCGACAGCGCGTTCGTGGACTGGAGCGGCAACTGCGGCAACCTGTCCGCGGCGGTGGGGCCGTTCGCCATCGCCAGCGGGCTGGTCGAGGCCGCGCGGCTGCCGCGCGACGGCATCGCCACGGTGCGCATCTGGCAGGCCAACATCGGCAAGAGCATCGTCGCGCACGTGCCGATGTGCGGCGGCGCGGTGCAGGAGACCGGCGACTTCGAGCTGGACGGGGTGACCTTTCCCGCGGCCGAGATCGCGCTGGAGTTCCTGGACCCGGCCGACGACGACGCCGAAGCCGGGACGCCGGCATCGCGGGGCCTGTTCCCCACCGGCCGCCCGGTCGACACCCTGGAGGTGCCCGGGGTCGGCACGCTGCAGGCGACCCTGATCAATGCCGGCATCCCCACCGTCTTCGTCGACGCGCAGGCGCTGGGCTACCGCGGCACCGAGCTGCAGGACGCGATCAACGGCGACCCGGCCGCGCTGGCGCGGTTCGAGGCGATCCGTGCGCACGGCGCCCTGCGGATGGGGCTGATCACGCACCTGGACGAGGCCGCCCGGCGCCAGCACACGCCCAAGGTGGCGATGGTGGCGCCGCCGGCCGACTACCGGGCCTCCAGCGGCCGCGCGGTGGCCGCCGCCGACATCGACCTGCTGGTGCGGGCGATGTCGATGGGCAAGCTGCACCACGCGATGATGGGCACCGCGGCGGTCGCCATCGGGACCGCCGCGGCCATCCCCGGCACCCTGGTGCACCGCGCAGCCGGTGGCGGCACCCGCCAGGCGGTGCGCTTCGGCCACCCGTCCGGCACCTTGCGCGTGGGGGCCGAGGCGGTGCAGCGCGACGGCCAGTGGGTGGTGGCCAAGGCGCTGATGAGCCGCAGCGCGCGGGTGCTGATGGAGGGTTGGGTGCGGGTGCCTGGTTAGGCGGGAATGGGGAGGGGGGAATGGGGAGTGGAGAGGCGGGATTAGGGAGTGGGGATTGGGGATTGGGGAGAGAGCCGTGGGTCCGTGTGCTGGACAGAGTCTGGCCCGGGGATGTCCCAGGCGGCCGGGTCGCTTCGAAGCGGGCCAGGTGGGGCGCCGAATGACGCCTGCATGACGTGGAGCGGGCCACCGATGGGCCTCGGGGACTGGCGGCTCGACCGTCGGGAGCGCTCCGGTGCGCGCGGGTCACGACATAGTCCGGCCATGCGCGGGACGGCTCCGGCCGAAAGACTCCGGCCGAGCAGGCGGATCAAGGGACCACGAGGGCTGCCGCAGGTGTCTGGACAGGTAGTGGCGTCCCGGGCTGGGCGGAGGCGGCGCGGAGGCCTGTCAACCGGGGAGGGGCAGGGCTGCTTGCCTCGCCGGCGGATGTGACGGATTCCTGCAAGCAAAGTATATTTTGTGTTAATTATGGTGCAGCGCGGCACCTCGTGCCGGCCCGCGCCTTCCGCTCCCCGCCACCGTCCCCGGAGTTCCCATGCCCGCCATCAGGTCGCTGCACGCCAGTGCACTCGCCGTCGCCATCGCCTCGCTGCTGTCGTTCCCCGCCGCCGCCCAGTCCCAGTCCGACGATGGCGTGGCCCGCCTGGATGCGGTCAAGGTGACGGCCGAGCGCCGCTCGGAAGACTCCAAGGACGTGCCGGTGTCGGCCAGCGTGCTGCGTCCGGAGTACCTGGACGCGATCGCCACCAGCGGCTCTGACGTGCGCGTGCTGGCCGGCAAGGCGCCCAGCCTGAATGTCGAGTCCTCCAACGGCCGCGTGTTCCCGCGCTTCTACCTGCGCGGCTACGGCAACACCGACTTCAACACCTACGCCTCGCAGCCGGTCTCGCTGATCTACGACGACGTGGTGCTGGAGAACGCGTTCCTGAAGGGCTTCCCGATCTTCGACCTGGAGGGCCTGGAAGTGCTGCGCGGCCCGCAGGGCACGCTGTTTGGCCGCAACACCCCGGCCGGCGTGGTGAAGTTCAACTCGGTCAAGCCGGCGATCGGCGCGCAGGACGGCTACGCCAGCCTCTCCTACGGCACCTACGGCACCATGACCCTGGAAAGCGGGGTGAGCATCCCGATGGGCGAGCGCTGGGCCGCGCGCATCTCGGCGCTGGGCCAGCGCCGCGACGACTGGGTCGACAACACCGTCGACAACCGCTCGCTGGAGGGCTACACCGACTCGGCCGTGCGCCTGCAGCTGCTGTTCCAGCCCGGCGACGACTTCAGCGCGCTGTTCAACGCGCACGCGCGCCACCTCGACGGCACCGCGCGGCTGTTCCGCGCCAACATCTTCCAGCCGGGCAGCAACCAGCTCGTGGACGGCTTCGACCCCGAGAGCGTGTCGATCGACGGCGGCAACACCCAGGAGCTGCAGACCTACGGTGGCAGCGCGGCGCTGACCTGGGACCTGGGCGACGTGGTGCTGCACTCGATCACCGGCTACGAGGGCATCTCCAAGTACTACAGCCGCGGCGACATCGACGGCGGCTACGGCGCGGTGTTCGCGCCGCCGTCCGGCCCCGGCACCATCCCGTTCCCGGTGGACACCGCCGGCGGCATCAAGAACCTGGACCAGTACTCGCAGGAGCTGCGCGCCGAGTCGCAGTACGACGTGCCGCTGAACTGGCAGGCCGGCCTGTACTACTTCCACGACTCGGTGGAAGGCGAGAACTACACCTACGACACCCTGGCCGGCGGCAGCCTGGCCAGCTACCAGCTGACCCGCCAGCGCAACACCTCGTGGGCGGCGTTCGGCTCGCTGAACTACGCCGCCAGCGACCGCCTCGACCTGCGCGCGGGCCTGCGCTACACCTACGACAAGAAGACCTTCGACGTGCTGGCGCTGGATCGCGTCACCCTGCTCGAGCCGAGCTCCGGCGAGACCGACAACTCCAAGGTCACCGGCGACCTGAGCGCCACCTACCGCATCAACGACGACGTCAACGTCTACGCGCGCGCCGCCCGCGGCTTCCGCGGCGCCAGCTTCGGCGTGCCGTCGGCCACCGCGCCGCTGACCGTGGCCGAGCCGGAGACCGTGGATTCGTTCGAGATCGGCGTCAAGGCCGACCTGTTCGACAAGCGCGCACGCCTGAGCTTCGACGTCTACGACTTCCGCGTGAAGGACCAGCAGCTCACCGCCGTCGGCGGCGCCTCCAACGACGTGCGCCTGCTCAACGCCGACAAGACCAAGGCGCGCGGCGCCGAGTTCGACTTCGAGGCGCTGCTCACCCAGAACCTGCGCGTCACCGCCGGCGGCAGCTACAACTGGACCCGGATCGAGGACCCGACGCTGTCGGTGGGCGTGTGCCGCAGCTGCACCGTCACCGATCCGGTCAACGCCGCCGGGCGTGCGCTGATCGATGGCAACGAGCTGCCGCAGGCCGCCAAGTGGACCGCCAACGCCACCCTGCGCTACGGCATCCCGGTAGGCGACGACGCCGAGTTCTTCTTCTACACCGACTGGTCGTACCGCAGCGAGGTGAACTTCTTCCTGTACGAGTCGCGCGAGTTCGTCGGCCAGCCGCTGGTCGAGGGCGGCGCCAAGATCGGCTACACCTGGGACGCCGGCGCGTACGAGGTCTCGGTGTTCTGCCGCAACTGCACCGACCAGATCCGCGCCACCGGTGCGATCGACTTCAACAACCTCACCGGCTTCATCAACGATCCGCGGATCGTGGGCGCGCAGTTCCGCGCCAACTTCTGACCGCCGCGGCTCGCCGCGACCCCGAACCGCCGGCTATCCTGCCGGCGGTTTCTTTTTTTGGGGAGTGCGGGCCGATGCGACGGGTCAGGAACGGAAGAGGCACGCTGATGGGGTGGCTGCTCGCGGCGCTGCCGGCGCTGGCGCTGGCGGCACCGGCAGCGCCCACCGCCGCGGCGCCGGCGGCGCAGAAGGTGGTGGTCTCCACCGATATCGGCGACGACATCGACGATGGCTTCGCGCTCGGCCTGCTGCTGCGCAGCCCGGAGCTGGAGGTGCTGGGTATCGCCTCGGCCTGGGGCGACACCGCGTTGCGCGCGCAGCTGCTGCAGCGGCTGCTGGTGCAGGCCGGGCGCGGCGACGTGCCGCTGGCCGTGGGCGCGCCCACGCACAGCACCATTCCCTTCAGCCAGGCCCGCTGGGCCGCGCGCGGGCAGCCGCCGCATAAGGCCGCCGATGCGGCCGGCTTGATCCTCGCGCAGGCGCGGCGCCATCCGGGCGAGGTCACGCTGCTGGTGCTCGGCCCGATGACCGACGCCGCGCGCGCGCTCGAACGCGACCCGGCCGGCTTCCGCCAGCTGCGCCAGGTGGTGCTGATGGGGGGCTCGGTGCGCGTGGGCTACGGCAAGTCGGTCTACCGCCCGCCGAGCCCGCCCTCGCCGGAGTACAACATCGTCTCCGACATCCCCGCCGCCCAGCGCGTGTTCGCCGCCGGCGTGCCGATCGTGATGCTGCCGCTGGACGCGACCCAGGTGACGCTGGAGGAACCCGAGCGCGTGGCGCTGTTCGCGCATGGCGAACCGCTGACCGATGCGCTCGCGCAGCTGTACTACCAGTGGCGCGACACCGACCAGCCCTGGGCCAGCGCCACGCCGACCCTGTTCGACGTGGTGCCGGTCGCGCAGCTGCTGGCGCCAGACCTGTGCCCGACCACGCCGCTGCACATCGTGGTCGACGACCAGGGCTATACGCGCCCGGCGCCGGGCCCGGCCAACGCCCAGGTCTGCCTGGCGCTGGACAAGCCGGGGCTGATCGCGCTGTACATGCAGCGGCTGCTGCGCTGAGCGCGAGCTCGCGGGCATCGCGCCGCGCCCTGGCCACGGGGTCGATGGCCTCTGCACCGAGCGGTACCGCCATCGCCTGATCTGTGGCCGGCGGTCGCCGCGCTTCCGTTGGCGGCCACCCGGCCGTCTTACGCACGGCGGAGGTGCCCAGGTCGGGGAGCGTCGCGTTATGCAGGCGGTCTGCGGAGCGACGCGGATCCGCGTCCGCTCAGCCGCGGATGCGGCGTTGGGCCCGGCTGCCGCGGCCGCGGCCGTTATACTTCGCGTTTATTGAAGGAGCGTGCGCATGGACAGGCCGTTGACAGGGACGACGCTGCGGGCAGCGAGCCGAGGGCTGTCGGCGCTGCTGCTGCTGGGCCTGCTCGGGCTGCTGCTGGCCGGCTGCAAGCGCAACGAGAGCGGGCAGTTGCCGGCGCCCAGCGGCGAGGCGATCCACGGCCGCACCGAGGCGGTCAAGGGCTTCGCGCTGGTGCGCGCGTTCCCGGACGAGACCGGCGACGGCCTGGCGCTGGCGCTGGAGTTCTCGCGGCCGCTGGTCGGCACCCAGGACTTCGACACGCTGGTGCGGCTGGAGGAGAAGGTCGGCGATGGCGACAGCAGCTGGTCGCTGTCCGACGACGGCAAGACCCTGCGCTATCCCTTCGTCGAGGCCGCCCGTCACTACACCGTGCGCGTATCGGCCGACCTGCTCGCCGCCGACGGCAGCCGGCTCGGCCGGCCGCTCAGCGAGAAGGTCTACACCGGCGCGCTGAAGCCGGCGGCCGGCTTCGCCTCGCAGGGCAGCGTGCTGCCGGCGCGCGAGAACCGCGGCCTGCCGGTGGTGTCGGTCAACGTGCCCGAGGTCGACGTGGAGTTCCTGCGCGTGCGCGAGGCGTCGCTGCCGGCGTTCTTCAGCCAGTTCCAGCGCGGCGGCCGCCGCGGCAGCTGGGAACTGGACAGCGCGTACGGCGAGAAGCAGCCGCTGTCCCGGCTGGCCGAGCCGGTCTACCTCAACCGCTTCGTGCTCGGCGGCAAGCAGAACGAGCGCGCACTGACCTACCTGCCGACCCAGGACATCAAGGAACTGCAGGCGCCCGGCCTGTACTTCGCGGTGATGAAGCGCGCCGGCAGCTTCGACAGCGAATACGACACCGCGTTCTTCAGCGTCAGCGACATCGGCCTGCATACCCGCGCCTACAAGGACCGGCTGTTCGTGCATACCGCCTCGCTGCTCGACGGCGGCCCGGCGAAGAAGGTGGAGCTGCGCATCCTAGACGCCAAGGGCGAGTTGCTGCTCAAGGGCGAGACCGATCCCAACGGCAACGCGCTGCTGAACTACACGCTCGACGCCGGCCACGTGCTGGTGGCGCGCAGCGGCAAGGACCTGTCGATCCTGCCGTTCAACCAGCCGGCGCTGGACCTGAGCGAGTTCGCCGTGGCCGGGCGCCACAGCGCGTGGTTCGACGTGTTCGCCTGGTCCGGCCGCGACCTCTACCGCCCCGGCGAGACGCTGCGGGTGTCGGCGCTGCTGCGCGACAACGACGGCCGGCCGACGAAGCCGCAGCCGGTGTTCCTGCGCCTGAAGCAGCCCGACGGCAAGACCTTCCGCGAGACCCGGCTGCAGCCGGGCGAGCAGGGCTATCTCGAGTTTTCGCAGGCGATCCCCGCCGATGCGCCGACCGGGCGCTGGCAGGTGGAGTTCCGCACCGACCCGGCCAGCAAGGAGGCGGTGCAGGGCCTGAGCGTGCGCATTGAGGAGTTCCTGCCCGAGCGCATGAAGCTGGACCTGGACAGCCCGCAGAAGACCCTCAAGCCCGGCGAGCCGCTGCGGCTGCAGGCGAACGCGGCCTACCTGTACGGCGCACCGGCCGACGGCAACCGCTTCACCGCGCGGCTGGCGGTGACGGTGGAGCAGCACCCGCTGGAATCGCTGCCGGGCTGGTTCTTCGGCGACCCCACGCTGGCACTGCCGCGCGAGGCGCGGGACGTGATCGACACCCCGTTCGGGAGCGATGGCCGCATCGCGCAGGACATCGTGCTGCCGGACGAGGCCAGGCCCGTCAGCCCGATCGCCGCGGTCGTGTCCGGCAGTGTCTACGAGACCGGCGGGCGCACCGTCACCCGGACCGTCAAGCGCGTGCTGTGGCCGGCCACCGCGCTGGTCGGCGTGCGCCCGCTGTTCGACGACGCCGACGGCGCCGATGCCAACGCCAGCGCACGCTTCGAGCTCACCCGTGTCGATGCCGCCGGCCGCCCGCAGCCGGCCAAGGGGCTCAAGGTCACCCTGGTGCGCGAGCGCCGCGACTACCACTGGACCTTCAACGACAACCGCTGGGACTACGACTTCACCCGGCGCTTCGAGAACACGCAGACCCGCAGCGTGGACGTGGGCGGCAGCGCCGCGCAGGTGGATTTCCCGGTGGAGTGGGGCGAGTACCGCGTCGACGTGTTCGACCCGGCCACCGGCCTGACCACGCGCTACCCGTTCCGCGCCGGCTGGAGCTGGAACGACGACAACCGCGGCCTGGATGCACGCCCGGACAAGGTCAAGCTCGCGCTCGACAAGACCGGCTACGCCGCCGGCGACACCCTCAAGGTCACGCTGACCCCGCCGCACGCCGGGCGCGGCCTGCTGCTGGTGGAGAGCGACACGCTGCTGTACGTGCAGGACATCGACGTCAAGCCCGGCAGCACGTTCCAGATCCCGGTGACCCGGGCCTGGGAGCGCCACGACGTCTACGTCACCGCGCTGGTGTTCCGCGGCGGCAGCGCGCCGAGCCGGATCACCCCGGCGCGCGCGGTCGGGGTGGCGCACGTGCCGATGGACCGCAAGGCGCGCCGGGTCGCGGTCGGCCTGGTCGCGCCCCGGCAGATGCGGCCCGAGCAGCCGCTGCCGGTGACCGTCAGCGTGCCCGAGCTGGCCGGCCGGCAGGCGCACGTCACCATTTCGGCGGTGGACGTGGGCATCCTCAACATCACCCGCTTCCCGGTGCCCGACGCCAACGCGCAGTTCTTCGCCCAGCGCCGGCTCGGGGTCGATGCCTACGACATCTACGGCCGCGTGATCGAGAGCTTCGAGGGCGCCAGCGGCAAGCTGCGCTTCGGCGGCGACCAGGCGCTGGCGGCACTGCCGCAGGCCCGGCGCCCGACCGCCCGGGTGCAGACCGTGGACCTGTTCTCCGGCGCGTTGCGGCTCGACGCGCGGGGCAATGCGCGGGTGCAGCTGCCGGTGCCGGACTTCAACGGCACCCTGCGCGTGTCGGCGCTGGTCTACGCCGACGACCGCTACGGCAACCGCGACGTCGAGACCGTGGTGCGCGCGCCGATCCTGGCCGAGGCCAGCCTGCCGCGGGTGATGGCGCCCGGCGACCGCAGCACGGTGACGCTGGACGTGCAGAACTTCACCGGCCGCCCCGGCGAGTTCGGCGTGCGCGTCGAGGGCGAGGGCCCGCTGGCGATCGGCGAGCCCGTGCGCAGCGTGCGCCTGGGCGCCGACGCCAAGGCCACGCTGAGCTTCCCGCTGACCGCGCAGGAGGGCTACCGCGTGGCCAAGCTGCGGGTGCGGGTGGACGGCAACGGCTTCAAGGTGGATCGCCGCTACGACCTGCCGGTGCGCGCGGCCTGGCCGGCGGTGCTGCGCACCCAGACCCGCGTGCTCGATCCACTGGCGCCGGTCACGCTGGACGCCGGCCTGGCCGACGGCCTGATGGCCGGCTCGGTGGACGCGCGCCTGCTGGTCGGCGCGGTGCCGCCGATTCCCTTCGCCAGCGCGCTGCAGGGCGCGTTGCGCTACCCCTACGGCTGCGCCGAGCAGACCACCAGCAAGGGCTACGCGGCGCTGCTGCTCGACGACGCCACCGCGCACCTGCTCGGCACCCCGGGCCTGGCGCCCGGCAACCGCCGCGAGCGCATGGAGGGCGCGTTCGGGCGGCTGGCCTCGATGCAGATCGCCAGCGGCCACTTCTCGATGTGGGGCGACGACGGCGACGCCAGCCCGGCGCTGACGCCGTACGTGGCCGAGTTCCTGCTCGATGCCAAGGACGCCGGCTTCGCGGTGCCCGACGGCGTGCTGCAGAAGGCGCTGAACCGCCTCAGCGAGGACCTGCTCGCCGGCGGCAACGCCTTCTACGGGCAGGACCGCCGCGAGAACCTGAAGTTCGCCAACCAGGCGTGGTCCGGCTACGTGCTGGCCCGCGTCAACCGCGCGCCGCTGGGCACGCTGCGCGCACTGTACGACCACGACCGCGACAAGGCATTGACCGGCCTGTCGCTGGTGCACCTGGGCGTGGCGCTGTCGCTGCAGGGCGACGCCCGGCGCGGCGAGGCCGCGATCAAGGCCGGCTTCGCCAAGGGCAGCGACGAGCGCCCGGCGTACTTCGGCGACTACGGCAGCGCCCTCCGCGATGACGCGCTGATGATCGCGCTGCTGCACGAGCGCGGCCTGGCCCGGCCCGAGTACGACGCGCGCGCGGTGGCCCTGGGACGGGCGCTGGAGGCACGCCGCAACGGCGGTGGGCTGTGGCTGAGCACCCAGGAGCAGGTGGCGCTGGCGCGGCTGGGCAAGGCGCTGCTGGTGAACCCGGATCGTCAGGTGGCCGGTACCCTCCACGTCGGCGACCGCGCCGAGCCGGTTGCGCCGGCCCGGCTGTTCGGGCGCAGCTTCGACAGCACCGAACTGGCCCGGGGCGTGCGCTTCGATCCGCAGGGCGAGGCGCCGCTGTACGCCAGCCTGGAAGTGGCCGGCGTGCCGCGCACCGCGCCGGAGGTGGACGATCGGCAGATCGGGGTGACCCGCAGCTGGTACACCCCCGACGGCAAGCCCTGGACGCCGCGGCCGCTCAAGGAAGGGGAGGCGCTGATCGTGCGGCTGGCCGTCACCGCCCATACCGCGATGCCCGACGCACTGCTGACCGACCTGCTGCCGGCCGGCCTGGAGATCGAGAACTTCAACCTCGGCGACGCCAAGCAGTGGGCGGACGTGGTGGTGGAGGGCATCGGGATCGCCGACCGCGCCGATGCCGCCGACGTCAAGCACGAGGAATTCCGCGACGATCGCTACGTGGCCGCGCTGAACCTGGCCGCGGGCAGCCAGGCGCAGGTGTTCTACCTGGTGCGGGCGGTAACGCCGGGCACCTATACCGTGCCGCCGCCGCTGGTGGAGGACATGTACCGTCCCGAGCTGCGCGGCGTGGGCCGTGCCGGCGCCGCGACCCTCACGGTGGTGCAGCCCTAGCGCTGCGGGATGTCCGGCTCGCCTTCCGTCCCCCGGCCGGCCGGTGCCTCCGCGGCCGCCGCCCGGTCCGCGCGTGCGCCGCGCGGCCGCCGGGTGCGGGCAGGGCTGCGCTGGGGCACGGTCGCGCTGCTGTCGGCGCTGCTGCTGCTGGACCTGGCGTGCCCGCTGCCGCTGCCGCGCGCGCGCGACACCTCCACTCTGGTGGTCGCGCGCGACGGCACGCCGCTGCGCGCCTTCGCCGACGCGCAGGGCGTGTGGCGCTACCCGGCCACGCCCGAGAGCGTGTCGCCGCGGTACCTGGAGGCACTGCTCGGCTACGAGGACCGCTGGTTCTGGCGGCATCCGGGCGTCAATCCCTGGGCCTTGCTGCGCGCCGGCACGCAGTGGGTCGGCGCGCGCCGGATCGTGTCCGGCGGCTCCACCCTGACGATGCAGGTGGCGCGCATCCTCGACGCGCCGGGCGACCCCCGGCCGACCCGCACGGCGTGGGGCAAGCTGCGCCAGCTGCTGCGTGCGCTGCAGCTGGAAGCCCACCTGAGCAAGCGCCAGATCCTGCAGCTGTACCTGGAGCGCGCGCCCTACGGCGGCACCGTCGAGGGCGTGGAGGCGGCGAGCTGGGCCTACCTCGGCAAGCCCGCCGCGCAGCTGTCGCACGCCGAAGCCGCGCTGCTGGCGGTGCTGCCGCAGTCGCCCAGCCGGCTGCGGCCGGACCGGCACCCCGAGCGCGCGCGGCAGGCGCGCGACAAGGTGCTCGAACGCATGGCCGACCTCGGCGTGTGGTCGCGCGCGGAGGTCGACGACGCCCGCATCGAGCCGGTGGTGGCGCGCGCGCTGCAGCCGCCGCTGCACGCCGCGCTGCTGGCCCAGCGCCTGCACGGCGCGCAGCCGCGTGCCGCGCGCATCGTCACCACGCTCGACGTCGAGCTGCAGCGCACCCTGGAGGAGCGGGTGTCGGCGTACTTCTCGCAGCTGCCCGAGCGCACCTCGGCCGCGCTGCTGGTGGTCGACAACGCCAGCCTGGAGGCACGCGCCTACGTCGGTTCGGTGGCGTTCGGCGACCGCCGCCGCCTGGGCCACGTCGACATGGTGCAGGCCTGGCGCTCGCCCGGCTCCACGCTCAAGCCGTTCCTGTACGGCATGGCCCTGGACGATGGCCTGATCCATTCCGAGAGCCTGCTGGTGGATGCGCCACAGAGCTTCGGCGACTACCGTCCCGGCAACTTCGACGCCGCCTTCAATGGCCCGGTCGGCGCGGCCGGCGCGTTGCGGCAGTCGCTCAACGTGCCGGCGGTGGACCTGCTCGACCGCGTCGGTCCGGCGCGCTTCGCCGCGCGCCTGGCCAACGCCGGCATCGACCTGCGCTTCCCGCGCGGCAGTACGCCCAGCCTGGCGCTGATCCTCGGCGGCACCGGCGCCCAGCTGCAGGAACTGGTGGGCGCGTTCGCCGCGCTCAACCGCGGCGGCATCGCCGGCCACGTGCGCTACACCCCGGCCGATCCGCGCATCGAGCGCCGCCTGATCTCGCCCGGCGCGGCCTGGATCGTGCGCGAGATCCTGCAGTCCAACCCGCGCCCGGGCTACGGCGGCGGCGCCTTCGACACCGGCACGCGCCCGGGCGTGGCCTGGAAGACCGGCACCAGCTACGGCTACCGCGACGCGTGGGCGATCGGCAGCACCCGCCGCTACACCGTCGGGGTCTGGGTGGGGCGGCCGGACGGCACGCCACTGCCGGGCCAGTACGGCGCGGTGACCGCGCTGCCGCTGATGTTCGAGGTGGTCGACGCCCTGCCGCGCGCGCCCGGCGACAATGCGCCGCAACCGATGCCGGCCAGCGTGCAGCGCCACGACATCTGCTGGCCGCTGGGCCTGGCCGCCGCGCAGACCGCACCGGCGCTGTGCGCCCGGCGGTTCGCCGCCTATGCTCTGGACGGCGCGGTGCCGCCCACCTTCGCCGAGCGCGACGCCCGGCTCTGGCGCAGCGGCATCGAGCGCTTCGAGGTCGATGCCGGCAGCGGACTGCGGGTCTCGCCGGACTGCCGGCGGCCGCACCGCACCCAGGCCCGCGAGATCGTACGCTGGCCGGCGCTGGTGTCGCCATGGCTGGACGTCGCCGAGCGCCGGGCCGCGCAACTGCCCGCGCTGGCGGCGGACTGCGCGCCGGACGGGCGTACCGGCAGCGCCGCGCTGCGCATCGAGGGACTCAACGACCGTGCCGTGCTGGCGCGCCCGCCCGGCGCCGGCCACGGCGTGCGCCTGCAGCTGCGCGCCCTCGGCAGCGACGTGCGCGTGGACTGGCTGCTAGATGGCCGCTGGATCGCGCAGAGCGACGGCCGCCAGAGCTTCGTGCACGATTTCGACGAACCCGGCGAGCACCGCCTCACCGCGCTGGCGGCGGACGGCGCCTGGACCCAGCTGCGCTTCGAGCTGCTGCGATGAGGCACCGTCCGCGCGGGGCGGGCAGGGTGGAGGCATCGCCCGGCGCTGCGCTCCCCGCAGCGTCCGGGCGGGACGGGGCTACTTGCCGATCCAGCCGTCGAGCAGGTCGGCGAACTCGTCGGCGTGCTCTTCTTCCTGGGCCAGGATCTCTTCCAGGATGCGCTTGGTGGTGGTGTCCTTGTCGCCGACGAAGTTGATCATCTGGCGGTAGCTGTCGATGGCGATCCGCTCGGCGATCAGGTTCTCGCGGACCATGTCGCGCAGGTCGGTGCCTTCCTTGTACTCGGCGTGCGAGCGCTGGGTCAGCGTGTCCGGGTTGAGGTCCGGCTCGCCGCCGAGCTGGACGATGCGCTCGGCCAACTTGCCGGCGTGGGCCTGCTCCTGCTGCGCGTGCTCCAGGAACTCGGCCTTGACCGAATCGGCGAGCATTCCCTTGGCGGTGAAGTAGTGGCGGTAGTAGCGAAGCACGCACACGTACTCGGTCGCGAGCGCGTCGTTGAGCAGCTTGATCACCGCCTCGCGGTCGGCGACGTAGGTATCGGTGATCGCACCGTCCTCGATACTCTTGCGCGCATTAGCGCGCAGCGTGGCGGTGTCGGTGAGGCCTTGCGGCAGGGAAGTGTCGTTGGCTGGCTTGTTGGACATGGCTGGCCGTTTCCTCGGTTGGGGTCAGGTGGGAAGGGGTTCTGGCAGATGCTGCAGCACGTGGTCGGCGGCGGAGATGCTAAAGTCGCCCGGCTCCTCGACGAACAGGGCCTGTACCACGCCGTCCTCGGCGTACAGCGCGAAGCGCCGCGAGCGCATGCCCATGCCCGAGCCGCTGGCGTCCAGCTCCAGCCCGAGCGCGCGCGCCAAGTCGCCGTTGCCGTCGGGCAGCAGCTGCAGGCCGTCGGGGGTCATCTGGTTGCGGCCCCAGGCCTGCATCACGAACGGGTCGTTGACCGAGGTGCAGTACACCTCGATGCCGCGGCGGCGGAAGTCGTCGAAATGCTCGACATAGCCCGGCAGGTGCTTGGCCGAGCAGGTCGGCGTGAACGCGCCCGGTACCCCGAACAGCACGACCTTGCGGCCGGCGAACAGGGTGGGGGTGTCCACGCTCTCGATTCCGTCCTTCAGCCGCTTCAGCACGACCTCGGGAATGCGTTCTCCGACCTTGATGGGCATGGCGGGCTCCTTGGCTGAACGCAGTCTAGAAAGCCGGCCGGGAAGGCGACGTCAAGATGCTTGAAGCCCCCGGCGGCGCCTATCTGACGCGGTAGGCCGGGGGCGTGCCGCGGGCGCGCCCCCGCCGTCAACCCAACTCTGGAGGCAATGTCATGAGTATCGTCCGCTATCAGCCGTGGCTGGCCCAGGCCTCGCTGCAGAACGAGATCAAGCAGGTGTTCGAGCGCTTCTTCGACCCGGGCACCGACACCGACGAATCCGCCGTGGTCACCGCGCAGTGGGTGCCGCGGGTGGACATCAAGGAGGAGGCCGAGCAGTTCGTGCTGTACGCCGACCTGCCGGGCATCGACCCGGCGGCGATCGAGGTGCAGATGGACAAGGGCATCCTGTCGATCAAGGGCGAGCGCCAGGGCGAGCCGCGCGCGCAGACCGAGCGCTTCTCGCGCATCGAGCGCCGCTACGGCAGCTTCCACCGGCGCTTCGCGTTGCCCGACAGCGCCGATGCCGACGGCATCACCGCCGTGGGCAGCAACGGCGTGCTGGAGATCCGCATCCCCAAGAAGCCGGCGGCCACGCCGCGGCGGATCCAGGTGGGCGGCGGCGCGACCCTGCCCAACGGCGGCTCCGTGCAGTGAGCGAGCCTGGGCGGAGCCGGCGACGGCTTCGCTCCCGGTCCACACCGCGCCCGTAGAATGGGCGCGGTGTGGAGCCCGGCTGCGATGCGGCTGGCCCGCGGCTTCCCGGCTGCGGGCCACTCCTTTTTCAGAGGTGTG
This sequence comes from Lysobacteraceae bacterium USHLN149, assembly GCA_037145635.1. Classification (GTDB taxonomy): domain Bacteria; phylum Pseudomonadota; class Gammaproteobacteria; order Xanthomonadales; family Xanthomonadaceae; genus JAATFS01. Next base: position 402,788 of record JBBCXB010000002.1, on the reverse strand, counting down.
ATGGATGGAATTCAAGGATTACTACGCGACGCTGGGCGTCGAGCCGACCGCGGGCGAGGCCGAGATCAAGACCGCCTACCGCCGCCTTGCGCGTAAATACCATCCCGACGTCAGCAAGGAGGCCGGCGCCGAGGACAAGTTCAAGGCGGTCAACGAGGCCTACGAGGCGCTGCGCGACCCGCAGAAGCGCGCGGCCTACGACCAGTTGCGCGCGCAGGGCTACCGCCCCGGCGAGGAGTTCAACGCGCCGCCCAACTTCAACGGCGGGGCCGGCTTCGACTTCGAGGAGGTGTTCGGCAACGGCGGGGCCGGCGGCGGCTTCAGCGATTTTTTCGAGAGCCTGTTCGCCGGCCAGCGCGGCCGCGGGCGGGGCCCCGGCGCGGCCGGCGCCGGCCCGCAGCCACGCGGCGACACCCGCGCCAAGCTGGCGGTGCCGCTGGAGGCGGTGCACGCCGGCGACAGCGTGCGCATCACCATCAACGGCCGCCAGCTGGACGTGCGCGTGCCCAAGGGCATCCAGCCGGGCCAGGCCATCCGCCTGACCGGGCAGGGCAACGGCGGCGGCAACCTGCTGCTGGAGATCGAGTACGCCGCGCACCCGCAGTTCGAGGTGGACGGCCGCAACATCCTCTACACCCTGCAGGTCATGCCCTGGCAGGCCGCGCTCGGCACCAGCATCAGCGTGCCCACCCTGGGCGGCGCGGTGGAGCTGAAGGTGCCGGCCGACTCCGATGCCGGCCGCAAGCTGCGCCTGCGCGGCCGCGGCCTGCCGGGCAACCCGCCCGGCGACCAGATCGTGGAACTGGAGATCCTGGCCCCGGCGCCGACCAGCGACGCGCAGAAGAAGGCCTACCGCGGCCTGGCCAAGGCGTTCGGCGAGACCGCCTGACGCGCCGCCCGGCACGGCCGGGCCGCGGGCCTAGGTGGCCGGCGGCCCGTCCTGGCTGAAGATGCGCTCGATCACCTCCGACAGCTCGTTCTCCGAGAACGGCTTGGTGAGATAGGCGCGGGCGCCCTGGCGCATGCCCCACATGCGGTCGGTGTCCTGGTCCTTGGTGGTGACCAGGATCACCGGGATGTTGCGGGTGCTGGCCTCGCGCTTGAGCGTGCGGGTGGCCTGGAACCCGTTGAGGTTGGGCATCACCACGTCCATCAGCACCAGGTCGGGCAGGGCGGCCTTGGCCACTTCCACCCCGGCGGCACCGTCGGTGGCGGTCAGGGTCTGGTGGCCCAGCTTCTCGACAATGCGCTGGATGCCCAGCAGCTGCGACGGCGAGTCGTCGACGATCAGGATGCGTGCCATGCGGGTTCCCCAGAGGTGCGCCGCGAGTGTAGTGCGCGCCCTCGACCGCGGAAAGGGACCCGCGGCGGCCACGGCCCGGAATCCGCGCCGGCCGGCTCTGGCATGGCCCGACGCCATGGCCGGAGTGCCCGCGGCCGGCATGGGTAAACGCTCCATGCACCGCCGCGCCCTTCCGAAACGCCGGGTCTGCCCCATCTTGTAGAATCGGCGGTTCAACAAACAGGGCGGCACTGCGGGAATGGCCCGCACAGCCCCTCGATCACGGAGCGTGCATGGCCTGGAACACACCCGGCAGCAAGGGCGGAGACGGCCCGGACCCCAATCGGCGCGGGTCCTGGCGTCCGCGCGGCGGCGGCAATGGCGGCGGCTGGGGCAACGTGCCCGGCCCGCTGAAGGACCTGCTGGACGGCGGCATCTGGCGCTGGGTGCTGGTCGCGGTGGCGCTGCTGGTGCTGTTGTCCAGCTTCCAGCTCATCGGCGAGCAGCAGCGCGGCGTGGTGCTGCGCTTCGGCCAGTTCTCGCGCATCCTGCAGCCGGGCCCCAGCTTCAAGCTGCCGTGGCCGATCGAGTCGGTGCGCAAGGTCAACGCCACCGAGATCAAGACCTTCAGCAACCAGGTGCCGGTGCTGACCCGCGACGAGAACATCGTCAACGTCTCGCTCAACGTGCAGTACCAGATCAGCGACCCGCGCCAGTACCTGTTCGGCTCGCGCAATGCCGACCTGGTGCTGGAGCAGGCCGCCCAGAGCGCGGTGCGCGAGCAGGTGGGCCGTTCCGACCTCAACGCCATCCTCAACAACCGCGGTCCGCTGGCGATCGCCGCCAAGGAACGCCTGCAGACCGCGCTGACCGCCTACAACACCGGCCTGGCCGTGACCGGCCTGACCCTGCCCGACGCGCGCCCGCCGGAAGAGGTCAAGCCCGCGTTCGACGAGGTCAACGGCGCCCAGCAGGTGCGCGAGCGCCTGATCAACGAGGCCCAGGCCTACGCCGCCAAGGTGGTGCCGGAAGCGCGCGGCCAGGCCTCGCGCACCCGCACCGTGGCCGAGGGCTACAAGGAGGCGGTGACCGCCAAGGCCGAGGGCGACGCCGACCGCTTCACCCTGCTGCAGCAGCAGTACGCCAACGCGCCCGAGGTCACCCGCAAGCGGCTGTGGCTGGAGACCGTGCAGAAGGTGCTGTCGGAGAACCGCAAGGTGATCGGCAGCGACGGCCGCCAGGTGATCTACGTGCCGATGCCGGCCGATGCCAGCCGCGGCGGCAACGGCGGCGGCGCGTCGACTTCGTCGTCTTCGTCGTCGTCGGTGGGCAGCGCACCGTCGCTGCTGCCGCAGGACGTGGTGATGCCGCCGCTGCAGGGCGCTGCATCGGCCGAGGCCATCCGCAACCCGGACCGCAGCCCGCGCCCGAGCGGCCGTGAGGGGAACGAACAATGAAGAATTCGCTTTGGATCGGCCTGATCGTGGTCGCGCTGCTGGGCCTGATGGGCTCGGTGTTCGTGGTGCGCGAGGACCAGACCGCGATGGTGCTCAACCTCGGCCGCGTGGTGCGGGCCGACATCAAGCCCGGCCTGCACTTCAAGATCCCGCTGGTGGAGACGGTGCGGGTGTTCGACCGTCGCTTCCAGGTGCTGGACACCGCGCCGGCGCGCTACTTCACCGCCGAGCAGAAGGACGTCAGCGTCGACTTCTTCGCCATCGGCTACATCTCCGACGTGCGCGCGTTCTACCGCGCCACCGGCGGCGAGGAGACCGTGGCCAACTCGCGGCTGGCGCCGATCATCACCGACTCGCTGCGCAACCAGATCAACTCGCGCACGCTGCAGCAGCTGGTCTCCGGCGACCGCAGCGAGCTGATCGCCACCCAGCTGACCGGCATCAACGCCGCGATCAAGGGCCTGGGCATGCAGATCACCGACCTGCGCATCAAGCAGATCGACCTGCCCACCGACAGCCAGGTGATCACCGACGTCTACGAGCGCATGCGCGCCCAGCGCAAGCAGGAGGCGAGCAAGCTGCGCGCCGAGGGCGAGGAGCAGTCGCTGAGCATCCGCGCCCAGGCCGACCGCGAGAGCACCGTGATCGTGGCCGACGCCGAGCGCGACGCCCAGAAGCTGCGCGGAGAGGGCGACGCCCAGGCCGCCAGCATCTACGGCAAGGCCGGCTCGACCGACCCGTCGTTCTATGCGTTCTACCGCAGCCTGGAGGCCTACCGCGGCTCCATGACCGATGGCAACGGCGTGATCGTGCTCGACAAGAACGATCCGTTCCTGCAGTACCTCAAGAGCGATCGCTGAGCGGCTGGGAATGGGGAATGGGGAGTGGGGAATCGTGGGAGCGGTTCCCTGGCTGCCTGGGATTGATGGCTCCGCCTGGGCGGGCGACGGTTTTCAAGGGCAGGGCTATGGCGGCGTTGCGCCTTGCACTGTCGCCGCCGCGGTCTGGATGGCTGCCGGTGCGGGTGAGCGTTGACGTCCGTTGGTGTGGGCTTGCTCCACGGCTTCCGGCAAGGCTAAAGGCGGGCAGGATGTTTACGTGGGAGCGGCTGCTGGGCCTTCGCAGCTCCGTGGCGGTCCGGTCGTGCCGGCTCGCTTGGGTCGCGGGCGTGTGTGGGTTGGCTGAACACGGCGCGTGCCAGGGTGGTGCCGGTCCCCCGAAACCCGGATAATGCACAAAAGCCGGCCGGGCACGCTCACACCAGAGCCACCCCGCCCGGCTTTTTCCGTGTCTGGGCCATGCACCGCCTGGGGTTCCCCGATGGAGCCCCGTCCAAGGCGACGCCAACGGCCCGCGCACGGTCCCATCCCGCGGCCCCGATGGCCGCAGAAAACTCAGGAGTCACCCGTCATGGGTCAGTCAGTTGTCGTGCTCGGTGCCCAGTGGGGCGATGAAGGCAAGGGCAAGATCGTCGATCTGCTCACCGAGGAAATCGGTGCCGTCGTGCGCTTCCAGGGCGGCCACAACGCCGGCCACACCCTCGTCATCAACGGCAAGAAGACCGTGCTGCACCTGATCCCGTCGGGCATCCTGCGCGACGACGCGCTGTGCCTGATCGGCAACGGCGTGGTGATCTCGCCGGCCGCGCTGCGCAAGGAGATCGAGGAGCTGGAGACCTCCGGCGTGGAAGTGCGCTCGCGCCTGAAGATCTCGCCGGCCGCGCCGCTGATCATGCCGTACCACATCGCCCTGGACCAGGCGCGCGAGAAGGCCGCCGGCGGCAAGGCCATCGGCACCACCGGTCGCGGCATCGGCCCGGCGTACGAGGACAAGGTCGCCCGCCGCGGCATCCGCATCGCCGACCTGCACTACCCCCCGCAGCTCGAAGAGCTGCTGCGCACCGCGCTGGACTACCACAACTTCGTGCTGACCCAGTACCTGGGCGTGGAAGCGGTGGACTTCCAGAAGACCTTCGACGAGGCCCTGGCCTTCGGCGAGTACGTGCAGCCGATGAAGTACGACGTCGCCGGCATCCTCCACGACCTGCGCAAGCAGGGCAAGCGCGTGCTGTTCGAAGGCGCGCAGGGCGCGCTGCTGGACATCGACCACGGCACCTACCCGTACGTGACCAGCTCCAACACCACCGTCGGCGGCGCGCTGGCCGGCACCGGCGTGGGTGCGGACGCGATCGACTACGTGCTGGGCATCGCCAAGGCCTACGCCACGCGCGTGGGCGGTGGCCCGTTCCCGACCGAGCTGGACGACGAAGTGGGCCAGGGCATCCGCGACCGCGGCGCCGAGTACGGCGCCTCCACCGGCCGCCCGCGCCGCTGCGGCTGGATGGACATCGTCGCGCTCAAGCGCGCCGTGGCCATCAACGGCATCTCCGGCCTGTGCATCACCAAGCTCGACGTGCTCGACGGCATGGAGAAGCTGAAGGTCTGCATCGCCTACGAGTACCGCGGCAAGCGCACCGAGTACGCGCCGCTGGACGCCCAGGGCTGGGAAGAGTGCACCCCGGTGTACCTGGAGTTCCCGGGCTGGAGCGAGAACACCCACGGCATCACCGAGTGGGACAAGCTGCCCGCCGCCGCCCGCGCCTACCTGCGCGCGCTGGAGGAGCTGGCCGGCTGCCCGATCAGCATCGTCTCCACCGGCCCGGACCGTGACCACACGATGGTGCTGCAGGATCCGTTCGCCTGAGCGATGCGTCGCGCCCTTCTTCCGCCTGCGGAAGAAGGGCAAGCGCAAGGCCCCGCGAGGGGCCTTTTCTATGGCCGTTCCCTGCGTGGCGACAGCTGCAGAGCCTGCCGTGGCGCATTCTTCTGTCCGCTTTGATGCAGCGCCCGCTGCGCATTGCCGTAACCCCGATCTTGCTGGAAAGAAAAGACGTGACCGCACCCTCGATGAAGCGATTCGACGATCAGCAGGCCTGCTGCCTTCCCGCATCCCGCCCAAGGCTGAGCGGCTGCCTCCCCCTGTGGCGCGTTGCGGTTCGGGCCATGAGCGAGGCCGGCGCATGAGCGCCTTGCCCAGGTCGCTGACGTGGGGCTGGCGGTTGTGGGCAGCGGCCTGCCTGCTGCTGATGGCCGGCACCGTTGCCAACCGGATCGCCTCGCGTACCTACGTGCTGCCTCTGACGCTGACGCCGGGTGCCTCCGCGGAAACCCGTGTATTCCGGCTCGGGCCGGATGCGCTGCGCATGCAGCTGGCGGTCGAGCGCGACGCGAATGCCCGGCAAGCCCCCGAAGGAGCAGACGGCCGTCTTCGCGCCGAGAAGGAGGGCGGGCGCGATCGCGCCGAAGCGTCCGGCGCGATACGTGTGGAGACGGACCGCTTCAGCGGAGACTTCGACATAGGCGCGCCCACCGGCCACAGCGCCAGGCAGGTCTTTCGTCCACTTACGCCGCGTCCGGTACAGGGTGACGCGGCGGCGGTCGTCTCACCTGCGCGGGCGCAGCTTCCGCGCGGGGGATCGCGGCTCCGGGTGACGGTGCTGGATGTCGAGCTGCCGCTGCACGGTACGGCCGTGGTGCTGGACGTGGAGCCCCCGCTGGGATTCAAGTCGACCCAGTCGGGCTACGGCGCGCTGTGGCCGTTCTTCTTCTGGCCGTACCTGGCCGCGCTGTTGCTGGTTCCCGGCGGCGTATTGGCCGCCGCGACCTGGCGCGCCCGGCGGCGGTCGACCCGCTGACCTCCTGGGGGCCCTGCGGGTGAGCGGGGCGCGGGCACGGAGCAGGCCATTCGGGTCGCGTATGTCCGCCCCGCGGGCTTAAAGCCCGGCCCGGCACGGCCGATAATGGCGCAGGACCGGCGCGGCGAGAGGGACGCCACGGGAGTGCGCCGGATCGGATCACAGGACGCAGGGGCGCGGCGTACGGACGTCGCTCCCGCCGCGAGCACCATGGGGAATGAATAGTGCGCAGTCGCTTTGGTTTGCAGCCGCTCGGTGCGCTGCTGTGGGGATGTGCGGCCGCGCTGACGGCGACGACGGCGCAAGCAGCGTCGCCGGGCTGTGCGCCCTCGCAGGCGCTGCCCGCCTGCGTGGCCACGGTGCGCGGCCAGGACCCGGCCGCCGCGCTGGCGCTGGGCGAGCCGGCCTGGCAGGCCGCGGCCGACCCGCGCAGCCAGGCCGCCCTCGGCCTGGAACTGGTGGACGCCGCGGGCGCGGCCGGCCGGCCCGACCGCGTGATCGCCATCGGCTCGGCGTTGCGCACCGGCGCCGCGCTGGCGCCGGTGCAGCGCGTGCGCCTGCTCAAGCAGCTCAACGGCGCCATATGGCAGGCCCGCGACGCCGCGCGCATCGCCGAGCTCGAGACCGAGATGGCGCGGCTCGAACGCGAGCGGCCCGACGAACCGGCGCTGGCGGAGATGTGGCGCCAGCTGGCGGCCTCGTACTACAAGATGGGCGCCCAGGACGACGCGCTGCGGGTGGCGAAGCTGGCGCTGTCCAAGGTGCGGCACCGGCCGGACAAGGTGGAGTACAACGCCAACCAGATCGTCTTTATCGTGTCCGCGCAGCAGGGACGCCTGCCTGCGGCGATCGCGGCGCTGCTGGAAGCCGAGCGGGTGGCGCACGCGCTGCACCTGCCGCCGGACCCGGCACTGCTGCACAACGCCACCGGCGTATTCGTGTACGCGCACGAGTGGTCCAAGGCCATCGCCTATGGCCAGCGTGCGCTGGCCGCCTACGACGCCAAGCCGCGCAAGGGGCTGGCGCGCTCGGAGATCCTCGACAATCTGGGTTCGGCCTACGAGGGCGCCGACCAGCTGCCGCGTGCCGAGGCAATCTACCGGCAGGCGCTGGCGGGCGCCCGCGATGCGGGCACCCGCCCGCCGTCCAGCACGCTGAACAACCTCGCCAATGTGCTGCGGCGGCAGCGGCGCCCGGCCGAGGCGCTGCCGCTGCTGCGCCAGGCCACCGCCGCCATCGACGGCGCCGGCGACAACGGCGAGGCCGCCATCGTGCATTCCAACATCGGCCTGACCCTGGTGGACCTGGGGCAGCGCCAGGCCGCGGTGCCCGAGTTCGAGCGTTCGCGCGCGCTGTTCGCGCAGTCGGACAACGTGCCGCGGCGACTGGAGCTGTATCCGCGCATGATCGACAACCTCGACGCCCTGGGCCGCCCGCGCGAGGCGCTGGCGCTGATGCGCGAGTACAAGGCCGTCAGCGACGAGGCGGTGAACGTCGAGTCCAAGACCCGCATCGCCGAGCTGGAATCCGCGGTGGACCTGGCGCGCAAGAACAGCGAGCTGGCCGCGCTCGGCCGCACCCGTGCCGCCGAGCAGGCCGCCTACGTGCAGCTGCAGGCGCGCGAACAGCGCCAGCGCATGACCGTCTACGCGCTGCTGGCGGCGCTGGCCGCGCTGGCGGCGTTCTTCAGCTGGAAGGTGCGCGAGGGCCGCGCGCGCCGCCGCGTCAATGCCGAGCTGGCGCGCAAGAACGACGAGATCCAGGCCCAGCACCACGCACTGGAACAGCTCAACGCGGTGATCCGCCGGCAGAGCGAAGAGGACGCGCTGACCGGCCTGCGCAACCGCCGCTACGTCGGTGCCTGGCTGCAGGCGCGCGACGCCGCACCGGTACCGGCCACCCATCCGCAGACGCTGGTGATCCTGCTGGACATCGACCACTTCAAGCGCGTCAACGACCTGCACGGCCATGAAGGCGGCGACCATGCGCTGATGCACCTGGGCGACCTGCTGCGCGAATGCGCGCGCGACGGCGACGTGGTCGCCCGCTGGGGTGGCGAGGAGTTCCTGTGGCTCTGCCCCGGCGGCAGCCTGGCCGATGCGGCGGCGCTGTTCGGGCGCCTGCGCGCACGCCTGCAGGCCGAACCGGTGGTGCGCCCCACCGGTTGCGTGACGCTGACCGTGTCGATGGGCGTGAGCCTGTTCCCGGCCGGTCCCGGTGGCGACTGGCCGCTGAGCCTGCGCCTGGCCGACGCCGCCCTCTACCGCGCCAAGCATGCCGGCCGCGACCGCTGGGTGGCGCTGAGTCTGGACGAAGCGGCGGCATCGACGGGCACCGATCTATCACTGGCAGTGCTCGAGGCCAGGGGCTTGCTGCGCGAGAGTGGCGGGGCAGGGGAAGGGCGCGGGCTGAAGGCCGAGGGCGCGGTGGAGTAGCGACATGCGGTGAGCGAGCGAGCGTACGCGGTGCGGGACCATGCGCCGCGCATGTATTACATCGTCCGCACCGCCGGGTCCTCGCGCACCTGGGTGTCCCGCTCCTGCTGCTGGCGCTGCAACTGCTCCTGCTGGTGCGCGGCGCTGGCCAGCTCCAGCCGCTGCAACGATTGCTCGACCGGTGCCTGCACGGCGGCATCGGTCGGCATCACCGCGCGCAGGTGGGCCGGGTCGTTCGGCGCGCCCTGCACCACGAACACATTGCGTCCGGCCGGGTGGTCCGCGGTCTGGACGCTCAGCATCACGTGGTCGGCGCGGTCCAGGCGGTTTTCGCGGGCCAGCGCCATCACGCTGGCGACCAGGCGCTCGCTGTTCGCGTCCGGCGTGCGTCCGGCTTGCGCATCGATGGCGTTTACGCCCGCGCGCACCTGCTGCAGCAGTGGGTAGTCGGAATGGCCCGGGCCGATATCGGCCAGTTTGGCAGGCGCCTGCGTTCGATCGGGCACGCCATCGATCGCTGCCGTGAACGGGCTGCGGGTAATGGAGCGGTAGGGGTCGTCTTCATGGAACTGCGTAGCCTTCTGCTGCCGTTCCAGGCGGACGGCGCGGGCATCGTCGAGTTCGGCGATACGACCAGGATTAGTCTCTTCGCGCATGGAAGGATGCCCGCCGCCTGCGCTGACGTTCACCCACTTCTGTTCTTTTTCGAAGTACATCGCGTAGAAGCTGTTGCTGCCGATCACGTTGGGATCGACGGCGGAGCGGCCCTCCAGCATCTGGATCGCCTCGGTGGTGCCGAGCTTGGCCAGGTACTGGCTGCCGGCCGCCATGCCCATCTGCGCAATGGCCTCGTAGCTGGTGTCGCTGATGCGGCTGGCGCCGGCATGCGTGTTGTCGAGCATGCTGGTCCAGATCTGTTCCAGCTTCTGGGGGCCGCTTTTTTCCAAGGCCGCTTGCAGCAGTACGCGGGGCGTCCAGCAGTTGGGGTCGAGCTCATGATCTGAGAAGGCCTGATCGTGTGCTCGCATGACGTCCTTGCCGGGAAGGTTCAGTGCCAGGTCGGGGCGCTGAACCTCCATCCAGGATTGCCGAAGCGCAAGATCCTTCTTAAGCAGAGTTTGGCCGAAACCCTCCCATTGCCGCTCGCTTAGCTCGGCGTTGGGGAAGCGCGAGCCTTTATCGTGTTGATTTTTTGCGTAGTCCTGGGCATAGCTATTGGCGACCCGGCCAGGCAGGCTGTCATTGCGAACCACGCCTAACGCTAGGGTGCCGTAGCCATCAGCCCCTTGCAGTTGTGAGAGGTAGTTCCAATACAGCTCCCGGTTTCCTACGTTCGCATAGCCGCTCAAAATCTTGATGTCTTGATCGGTCAGCCCGCTCATGTGCTGCTCCCTGATGCTTGCTGCGTTACCTGACTTTTGTGCGCGCCAGAACGTCCCTTACGGCATCTTCCATGCGCTTCCAGTCCTTCAAAAACGCCCTCTTGTAATTTAGATTGATCGAAAGCTTGTTTTCGATATCGACGAAATAATGGAAGCAGCTCGCAGCAACGGCTCCTTTTTCATGGATGACTTCACCGCCTTCGAGTTTTACGCCATCTTCGCGAAATTTGGTGCTGTCGCACTTGATGAAAGTGGTGAGGTTGTCGCTAGCATCGCGCGCGATGTACCAGTCATCTTCGTAAGCAAGATTGCGGACCGGGGGCTTCCCGTAGCGTGCCTGGTACGCGCTTGAGTACCCGTCCATTTTTGCTTCGTCGATTGCATAGGGTGTCAGCCCAAGGGTCTGCTCTTTAGGGAGGCGGAGTTCGAGGCGGTTCCTCGGATCCTTTCGCTCCACCGAATTTGCTTCAGTAATCGCCTCATTGGAAGAACGCCGGGCCAACAAGGTTTCGATAGGAACCCTGTCGACGTAGTCGATCGACACAGAGATCTCCTTCCGGAAATCATTCGTGCGCGGGTTCGCCCGCGCCCCGGGCGGGGTGGGCTTCATATCCGGCCACTCGATGACCAGCGTCACCCCTTCGCCCGGCCACGGCGCGATCTGGCTATCCAGGTAGTTGGCGGGGATGCGGAAGGTGTTCGGCCCCAGCTTCACGTCGACAGGCGCGTCCGAATAGGTATGTCCGTTGATGGTGCGGCCTGTCTTTACGGTGTTCGACATGGGCGAGGTCCCTCCTTGTTCGGTCGGCGGCGTCCTGGCGCACGCGCTGGCGTTCACCAGGACCGCGAGCGCGAGTGTCAGGCAGCGACTGGACGGCAGCATGCGCATGGCTCATTCCATTGCGGGGTGTACCGTCAACTATAGGCAAAGCGGCGGCACGGGGACAGAAGCGATGTGGCGCGGTATCGCTTGCCGTTCCAGCCGACGGGGGATTCACCGTGTGCTTCTCCGAGGGAGCGCGAAGAACTCACGCAGTTCTGCGATGTGCTGTCACAGTGTGCGGAAAGGGATTGCCCCCTGGACGAGCGCGCTGTCGGCCCCTCGATGTCCGCGTCCAGCCAGTATCGGGTATTGTTGGGGAACGAATCGCACGCCAGGTCATGGCAAGTCTGCTCGCTTGCTACCGGTGCTTGAGTTGTCCATGTCAGAAAATATCTGCCAGGGCTGGCCGGGCAGCCGACGCAAGGTCAGCGTGAACTTTCCGGCATCTCTTGCTCCACCATACCTGTATGCGCCGATGATGTAGCCGGACTCGTCTTCGGCATCAAAGGCCAAGGCGCGAAGCTGGAGAGGGCCGCCGCCCTGATCGTTGAAGGTAGCGGCATACGCGGACGCGATGGCTCGGCGGCCGCGAATCGGCGGCTGATTATTCTGCAATACGAAGCCATCCTCTGCGAAGAGTTTGGACAGCGCCGAGGCATCGCCTGTGCGCCATGCCTGCTCGTAGTCACGTAGGACCCGATCGAGTTCCGGAGGAAGAGGAGCATCAGGCAGTTGCGCAGATGAGTCAGACGCAGGGACTTCGCGGCAAAGCGCCGGCCCTCCTGCCAGCGCCAGACCAAGCAGAACAACTGTAAGAATCAGTTGGCTCATGTGCATCATTCCTTTGAAAGACTAGGCGCCATATACACCGTTGCAACGTTGTGAGTCACCCGACTAGGCTCGCCTCGGCTCGAAAGCGCTCACCAAGCATCGCGGTCTTCAACTCCTGATCGGCGACATAGACGTAGCACCCTTTCATCCCTCGGCTCATCAGGGTCTTGTACGTATTCCGAACGATTCGATCCACACGGTCGTGGATTTCAGGATCGCTCTTGGCCCGCGACCTGTAACCCCGAATCGAACGATCCTGTCTCGATCGCCTGTTCGGATCCGTAACCAACCGCCCGTTACGCCAGGCCAGGTCCGGTCCGATGATCACCCCCACATAGTCCATCTCCAGGCCTTGGCAGGTGTGAATGCAGCCGACCTGCTCGACCGAGTTGTCGGCGATGGCCCACAGGCTCTGGTCGCTGCTGAGGTTCCATTGGGCACGGTAGTCGTGCTCGGGAATCTCGATGTCCCAGGCGTTCGGGTCGTTCTTGCTCTTCCAGTCCCAGCAGTAGCCGGCGACCATGCGGGACTTGTTGTTGGCGTGGTTCTTCTCGCGGATCAACGCGTGCAGCTCGCACGGGGAGTCGAGGACACCGAACTCGTAGGCGCTGCGGTCGAAGCCGGGATTGGCCGTGGGGCGGATGCCGAGCACATCGTCCAGCCAGGCGAGGTAACCATCGGAGCCGGCGCAGCGGAACTGGGAGGCCAGTTCGAGCAACGTGACCTCAGCACCCAGATGGACCGCCCAGCGGCGCAGTTCCTCGGTGTGACCGATGTCGGCCAGGGTGACGATCTGGTCGTCGTCGACGAAGAACACCGTGCAGCGGGCGCTGCGGATCAGTTCCATCACCTGATTCTGGCCCAGGTTGCCGTACAGGCCGCTTTTTTCGTTGAGGCGATGGGCCTCGTCCACCACCAGGGTGTCGAAGACGTTCGGGGCGGTTTCGTGGAAGCCGCCCGAGCCGGAGAACAGCCCGGCGATCTCGTACTTGCGGATATGCCCGGCCAGCTTGTGTGCGTACACAGCACGGGGCGCGGCGTTCTTGGAGACGTACTTGGTGGTCAGCCCACGCTTGGTCAGCTCCACCAGCAGGTTGACCGCCACCACCGATTTGCCGGTGCCGGGGCCACCCTTGACGATGATGACCTGCTTGCGGGTGTCGCTGGCCTGGGCTGCGCGTGCCAGGCAATTTTCGTAGACCAGCTTCTGGTCGTCGATCAGCACGAATTCCTGGTTGCCCCTGAGCATGCCGGCCACGCTGTCGGCCAGCATCTTGGACGGGCGCACGCGGCCGTTTTCCATTCGGTACAGCAGCTCGGCCTTGTCGCCGCGCTTGACGTGTTGCTTGATGAAGTCGCGCAGTTTCTGCCGTTCACCTGGGCCACGCAGGAACACCGGCGCCTTGTCCAGATGGGCGGCGTAGCGCGGGTCGTCGATGGCGCCGTTGCGCATGTGATTGTGCAGGTAGGCGCAGGGCTTGAGCCGGATGCCGCCTTCGTGCACGGCCTCGTTGAAGCCTTCGAGCAGGGCGGCGTAGGACCAGGCCTGGTAACTGGGGTGGATGCCTTCGCTTTCGGTGGGGCCGCCGCGGTGGGCGATGATGATGCCGTCCTTGTCGGTCGGCTTGGACTCGGACCATTGCTTGAGCTCGATGATGATCGCGCGCGGGCCGGCATCGGCGTCGTGGCCGCTGAGGATGAAATCGATGCGCTTGGCGCTGTAAGGAATGCCGAATTCGATGCCCACGCCCATGTCCGCGGGCAGCTCGTCGTCGCTCAACACCTCCACCATCTGCATCAGCGAGTGGCGCCAGGCACGGAATTCGGCGTCCGGCGCATAACGTCCGGTCTTCTGCAGAAAGCCGCGCGCGACGATGCGCTCGATCGCCTCGTCCTCCGAGTCCTTGAGAAACGCCGAGCGAGTGGACTGGTAGACGATCATGCGGGGTTCTTTCCGGCGGCGGGAGCGCTGCCCGGTTCCGTATACTTGATGTTGCGGAGCGGTTCCCAGTCACGTGCTTGCGCAAACTGGCGCATGGCGGACTGGAGCTCTCGGAGTGCATCGGGCATGGCGCGAACTAATGGCGTGGGGGGCGGGCGCTACTATGGTAATACCCGATTGACTCGGCTTGCCTTCGGTAGCACTCCCGGCATTACGGAGCCTCGAAACTCCGCTAACAGCGGTACCCACCTCCGACAAACCGGTGGGTTTTTTGTGCCTGCATGTTCTGCAAGCGCAACCGACGCGATGCCCTGCGTCGGGAGGGCGGTGAATACAACACCCGCAAGGGGAATAAGCCCGCCGGCTGTTAGCGGTTTCGAGCCTCCCGACTTCCGGTCCGCCACTCCCGGCGGGCGGGTCACTTCATGGAACGAGGAGGCACCGATGTCGGACTATCACTTTGACGAGCGCGAACTGCCGGGCTACTTCCTGGGCGAGGACAGCCAGTTCCGGCTGCTGCGGCTGAAGGATCACCTGAGATTCCTCGCACGCCTGGCGCAGCCGCGCACGGTGGACGAGGAGCGCGAGGACGCGCCGCAGGTGCGCAGGGGTGAGCTGTCCTTCTGCATGGAATTGCTGGCGGACCAGGTGCACCTGGTGCTGGACGAACTGTCGTGGCCGGCGCACCGGACAACGGCGGACACCGCGATTCGCGAGGCCGGTGCCGATGCGACGACGGAGCTCGCCGATGCGCCGGCCGACGACATCGCCTTCGGCCTCACGCTGGACCAGCTCGACACGCTCGATCGGCTGTTGCAGACGCTATCGGCTTACGGCGACGTGGTGGCGGCCAGTGATCCCGCCACTCTAGCCAACCCCACCTTGCCTGCGCTGGGCCGTGCGATCGTCGAGGCGACGGCGGCCGTGCGCGAGGTGCTGGCGCAGGTGGAGGGGCAGCGCCGCGGGAAAGGCCGCCGTGCGCGCTCCGGCGTGGCGGAAGCCGCACCGGCGTACGGCGCGCGCCTGCACTGAGGTGCGGGTACGCATAGCGACGGGCAGGCAGGCCGCGCCATGCCGGTGGTCGCTGTCGATCAGCCGGTCCGCGTTGCAGCGCGAGGCCCGTGCGCGACTAACACCGCGCGCGGGCCGCCGGCCTCAGTACTTCTTCTCGAGGTTCAGCATCCAGGTCTGGTCGCGGCCGCCGTCGCCGTCGGTGACGGCGCGGTACTCCAGGCGGGTGGACAGGCCGCCGTCGGTGACGAACGCGCCGCCCACGCCCAGCATCAGCCGGTTGTGGTCGAACACGCTCAGGCCGCTGCGGTAGAACGGGCCGCCGCTGAGATCGGCGTAGCTCAGGTCGGCGGCGCCGCGGCCCTGGAAGTCGTGCTGGTACTCGATCCGCAGCTGCGGCACGAAGCGGCCCCAGGCCACCGTGCGCCGCCACTCCAGGCGCACGCCCAGGTTGCCGGTGGTGGTGTCCACGTCCATGTCGCCGTAGCGCAGCGCGTATGGCGCCGGGCTGGTCTCGGCGTAGCCGTCGAGGGTGGCGCGCGCCAGGTCGACGCGGGCGTACGGGGTGACCTGCATCGCGCCGCGCTGCAGGTCGGCACCGGTCGAGACCGAGGCGATCCACTGGCGGCCGTCGCGGCGGCCGTCGGCCAGGCTGCCGTCGTCGGTGACGTAGCGGCGCAGGTCGTAGGCCAGCAGCTGGTAGCCGAGCAGGGTGTCGAAGAAGAAGTGGCGCCCCGGATGGAAGCTGGCGTACAGCGCCAGGGTGTAGGCGCTGCCCTGGCTGCGGCTGCCGTTGCTGCCGATGTCGCTGTCGTCGCGGCCCCAGCCCAGGCCGGCACCCACCGCCAGGGACGTGCTCAGGCGGTAGTCGGCGCCCACGCTCAGGCCGTCGGTCTGGAAGTCGACGCCGGCGCGGTCGGCGCGGCGGTCGATGCTGCCGGAGCGGATCGCGCCGCCCACCCACAGCCCGAGGTCGCCGCGGGCGTCCTCGCCGGGTGTGGCGGCCGGGCCGGCCTCGGCCAGGCCGTCGTCGCGCTCGGCCGCGGCGGCGCTGCAGGGCTGGGCGGCCACGCCGCGCTCGGCCTCGCGGCAGTGCGAGGTGGGCTGGAAGCTCAGGCCGTTGTTGAAGCCGCGCTCGCCATGGTGGGTGGCTTCCAGGCGACGCTGGAAGTTGTCGATCTGCGCCTTGGCGAAGCGCCGGGTGGACTCGGCCTGGGCATCGAGCAGCCCGCGCACTTCCGCATCGGCGCTGGGATCGCGCCGCGGTGCCACGGTGAACACCACGTCAGCCTCGGCCGAGGTGGCGTAGGCGTTGGACAGGGTGAAGCGCACGGTGGCCTGGCCGGAGAAGGCCGGGTCGGGGGTGAACTGCAGCATGAAGCGCGCTTCGTCGGCCGCCGCGGCGGCGACCGTGGCCGCACGCGCGCTGCTGCCGACGCGGACGATGCTGGCGGTGCCGGCGCCCGCCGGCAGCACCGCGACCAGGGTGGCGGCCACGAATGGCCCGCCGAGGGCGCTGCTGCTGATGTCCACTGTCTGGCTCTCGCCCGGCACGGCCGAGGCGGTGGTCGAGACCGCGACCGGACGCGCGTTGACGGTGATCGTCACCGTGGCCGGGGCCGAGGTGCCGCCGGGGCCGTTGGCGGTGTAGCGCAGCAGGTCGTTGCCGCTGTAGCCGGCGGCCGGGGTGTAGACGATCTGCAGGCCGTTGACGGTGGCGGTGCCGTGCTCGGGCGCGACGACCACGGCGACGGCATCGATGGTGCCGGCGTCGTTGGCGGTGACCGCGATCGTGGCGGCGGTATCGGCCAGGGTGGAGGCGCTGTCGTCCACCGCGACCGGCACTGCGCTGCCGACCGTCAGCGTGTACGCCTGCGCGGCGCTGGAACCGGCCGCATCGGTGACGGTGACGGTGAACGCGAAGCTGCCCTCGACGGTGGGCGTGCCGGCCAGCGTGCCGCTGCTGGACAGGGTCACGCCCTGCGGCAGGGCGCCGGCGCTGACGGCAAAGGCGTAGGGTGCGACGCCGCCGTCGACACGCAGGTCGTGGCGGTAGGCCGCGCCGCGCACGGCCGCCGGCACCCCGGACGACTCGAGGCCCAGTGCCGCGCTGCCGACGCTGAGCGTGTACGGCTGCGTGGCGCTGGAACCGGCCGCATCGGTGACGGTGACGGTGAACGCGAAACTGCCCTCGACGGTGGGCGTGCCGGCCAGCGTGCCGCTGCCGGAGAGGGTCACGCCCTGCGGCAGGGCGCCGGCGCTGATGGCGAAGGCGTAGGGCGCGACACCGCCGCCGGCACGGAGGTCGTGGCGGTAGGCTGCGCCGCGAGCGGCTGCCGGCAGGGGGGAAGGTTCCAGGCTCAGCGCCGCGTCGGCGATCGTCAGGGTGTAGCTGCGGCTGGCCTGTGCCGGCGTACCCGGGGTGCTGTCGGTGACGGTCACGGTGAAGCCGAAGCCGCCGGCCGTGGTGGGCGTGCCATGCAGGTTGCCGGTCGCCTGGTCGAGCGCGATGCCGGGCGGCAGGGCGCCCGCGCTGAGGGCATAGCGGTACGGAGCGTTGCCGCCGGTGGCCGGGTCGATCGCGGCCGCGTAGGCCTGGTCGACCCGGCCGTCCGGCAACGGTGCGCCTGGCGGCAGTACCACGTTCGGCCCGCTCACGGCCAGGGTGTAGGGCTGGCTGCCGGTGAAGCCGTGGGCATCGGTGGCGGTGACGGTGAAGCCGAAGCTGCCTTCGGCACTAGGCGTGCCGGCCAGGGTGCCGCCGCTGCCCAGGGCCAGACCGGTGGGCAGGGTGCCGCTGGTGACCGCGTAAGTGTAGGGCGCGATCCCGCCGCTGGCGCTCAGGGTCTGGCTGTACGCGCTGCCGCGGGTGGCGGCCGGCAGGCTGGACGGTGCCAGCGCGATGCCCGGTGCGGCGATGGTCAGCGTATAGCTGCGGGTGGCCTGCGCCGCGACGCTGTCGGTCACGGTGACGGTGAAGCTGAAGCTGCCGGACACGGTGGGCGTGCCGCTGAGCGTGCGGGCGCCGGCGTCAAACGTGACACCGGCGGGCAGGCTGCCGGCGCTGAGGGCGTAGGCATAGGGCGCGGTGCCGCCGGTGGCCGCATTGAGCGTGGCGCCGTAGGCGGTCCCGGCGGTGCCCGCGGCCAGCGTGGTGGCGGGCAGCGCCAGGGTCGGCGAGGCCACGGTCAGCGCGTACGCCTGGCTGCCGGTGAAGCCGTTGGCATCGGTGGCGGTGACGGTGAAGCTGTACGAGCCCTGCGTGGTCGGGGTGCCGGCGAGCGTGCCCGCGGTCGACAGCGACAGCCCGGCCGGCAAGGTGCCGGAGGTGACCGCATAGCTGTAGGGCGCCGTGCCACCGCCGGCCGAGAGCGTCTGGCTGTAGGCGGTGTCGCGGGTGGCCGCGGCCAGGCTGGCCGGCGTGAGCGCGATGCTCGGCGCGGCGATGGTCAGCGTGTAGGCGCGGGTGGCCTGCGCCGCGGCGCTGTCGGTCACGGTGAGGGTGAAGCTGAAGCTGCCGGCCACGGTGGGCGTTCCGCTGAGCGCCCCGGTGCCGCTGTTGACGCTGATGCCGGTGGGCAGGGTACCGGCGCTGAGCGCGTAGGTGTAGGGCGCGGTGCCGCCGGTGGCCGCATTGATCGCGGCGCTGTAGGCAGTGCCGGCGGTGCCGGCGGGCAGCGTGGTGGCGGGCAGTGCCAGGGCCGGCGCGGCGACGGTGAGCGCATAGGCGCGGGAACCGGTGAAGCCATTGGCGTCGGTGGCGGTGACGGTAAAGCTGTAGGACCCCTGCGTGGTGGGGGTGCCCGACAGGACGCCGGCGGTGGAGAGCGACAGCCCGGTGGGCAGCGTGCCGGCACTGGTCGCGAAGGTATAAGGCGCGGTACCGCCGCTGGCCGAAAGCGTCTGGCTGTAGGCGCTGTCGCGGGTGGCCGCGGTCAGGCTGGTGGGCGCCACCACGATCGTCGGTGCGGCGATGGCCAGGGTGTAGGAGCGGCTGGCCTGGAAGGCGTTGCTGTCGGTGACCGTGACCGTGAAGGTGAAGCTACCCGCGACGGTGGGCGTGCCGGACAGCACGCCGGCGCTGTTCAGCGAGAGGCCGCTGGGCAGCGTGCCGGCGGTGCGGGCATAGCTGTAGGGGGCGGTGCCGTTGCTGGTGGTGAAGGTCTGGCTGTACGCGCTGCCCGCGGTGCCGGCCGGCAACGAGGTCGGCGCCAGCGCCAGCGCATCGTCGTTGACGATGGTGGCGGTCGCGCTGGACGGGCTGCCGACGGTGTAGCCGGTGCCGCTGGCCAGCGTGTAGGTCACCGTTTCGTCCGGTTCAACCGCCGTGTCGGCGATCGGGGTGATGGCGAACGTGGCGGTGGTGGCATTGGCCGCGACCGTCACGCTGCTGACCGCGCCGCTGTAGTCGGTGCCGGCGGTCGCGGTGCCGCTGGCGGTGAGGTTCACGGTGGTGGCGGAGGTACGGCTGGCGCTCAGCGTCACCGTATAGGTGAACGCGCTGCCGCTGTCCTCGTTGAGGCTGCTCGGCGAGACCGAGATGCTCGCGGTCGGCGTGGAGGCCTGGGTGATGGTGATGTTGACGGTGATGGTGTCGCCGTTCTCGTCCTCCAGCGGGAAACTGTCGCTGGTGGCCGAGTCGCCGTTGTGGGTGTAAGTCACGGTCTGCGTGCCGGAGCCGCTCTGCGCGCTGATCACGATCGTGCCGTGCGTGGGCTGGTTGCCGTCCCAGCCGATGCCGAAGTTGCCCGGGCCGTCGCAGTTGCTCACGTCGATGGTGACCGAGCCGCCGGCGGCGACGGTGGCCGACAGTGTCGGGCAGTAGGGCGAGGTGGCGGCGGCGGCCAGACCCGGAAACAGCAGGCCGGCCAGCAGCATGAACGCGATAGCCCAGCCGATGCGGCCGCGGGCGTGCGCGAGGGAAAGCGAGCGAGCGCTGTGCATTTCCGTATTCCCTGGGACTCTGCGCCATCCCGTGGCGTAGGCAACGATCCTGTGCCTTCGGGCAGGCCGATGCCGGCCCGCCCCCCACGGGCGGCCGTCCAGCTGCGACGGCATTTGAACAGGAACTGACTCGAAAAGAAAGAAATGGTTAAGGCATTCCTGTCTGATTCAGGTGTTTGCCTATTGCAAAGGGGTATTGGCTTGGCGGAGAGTAGCCGCACCCGGCACCGGACCGCCGGGCACCTTCAGGGAGATACGCATGAGCGATTCCTTTATCGGTCAGATCATGATGACCGGTTTCAGCTTCGCGCCCCGGTATTACGCGCAGTGCAACGGGCAGCTGCTTCCGGTGAACCAGAACCAGGCGCTGTTTTCCCTGCTCGGCAACCGGTACGGCGGTACCGCCAACGTCACCTTCGCCCTCCCGGACCTGCGCGGCCGCACCCCGGTCGGCTATGCACCATCGGTGGACCCAGCGTGGCAGCCGCCGCAGCAAGCGATTGCCACCGCCGCCGGCGCCGAGGCGGTTGCGCTGCTGGAGGCGCAGATCCCGCCGCATACCCACCAACTGATGGGATCCAGCGCCAACGGCGACAACCGCAACCCGCTGGCGCACGTGTTCGCCAAGAATGCCAACGGCACCGCTGCATCGCTGTACGCGGCGCCGGGCACGACCGTGGGCCTGAGCGCGACGACGGTGGGCGCCACGGGCGCGAACCAGGCGCATCCGAACATGCAGCCCTACAGCACGATCAGCTTCTGCATCGCGCTGCAGGGCCTCTATCCGACGCGGTCCTAGCCCGTCTCGCAGGCATAGTGGCGCCGCAGGGCGTCTTCATTGATCACGGAGGATACAGATGAGCGTTCCCTTCATCGGCGAGATCCGCATGTTCGGCTTCGGGCGCATGCCCGTGGGCTGGCAGGCCTGCGATGGCAGCCTGCTGAGAGTCAGCGACTACGAGACCTTGTTCGTGCTGCTCGGCACCACCTATGGCGGCGACGGCCAGACCACCTTCGGCGTACCCGACCTGCGCGGCCGTGTGCCGATCCACCAAGGCCAGGGCACCGGCCTGACCAACCGCCCGATCGGGCAAGCCGCGGGCACCGAGACGGTCACCCTCCTCGAAGCGCACCTGCCCGCGCATACCCATACGCTGATGGCCACGACCGCTGCGGCCACCTCGAACGCGCCGAGCGGCCTGGTGCCGGCGGCGGTCAGCGGCGACGTGTTCTACGCCACCGACCTCACCGGCGCGACGGCCGTGACGATGGCCGCGACCTCGACCACCCTGGCCGGGACCGGGCAGGCCCACGACAACCTGATGCCGACCCTGACGGTGCAGTACTGCATCGCCACCGTGGGCCAGTTCCCGCAACAGAGCTGAGCGTCGGCGCAGCAGCCGGCGCACGCACGCACCCGGAAGGATCCCGCTCATGACAGAACCGTACTTCGGCGAAATCCAGATCTTCGCGTTCGACTTCAATCCCTACGGCTGGGCCTATTGCAACGGTGCCACGCTGCCGCTGACGCAGAACGTGGCGCTCTACTCGTTGCTCGGCGTGGCCTTCGGCGGCAATGGATCGAGCACGTTCCAGCTGCCGAACTTCAGCGCCCGTGCCGGCTGCGGACAGGGCCCGGGGACGGGCCTGACATCGCACAGCCTGGGAAGCGCGTTCGGCGAGGCCGGCGTGACCCTGCAGGCCCCGCAGATCCCGGCGCACAGGCACGACGTCCACGCCTACTCGCAGTCCGACCAGACCAAGAAGAGCGGCACGCCGGCGGCCGGCGCGGGACTGTCGTCGCTGGGCAGCACGACGGCGCGGCCCTTCAACGCGGCCACGCCCGACGCGCCGTTCCATCCCAGCGCGCTAGCGCCGACCGGTGGGGCAGGGGCGCACGAGAACCGCCAGCCCTACCTCGCGCTGAACTTTTGTATAGCGCTGACCGGTGTGTTCCCCGACTTCTCCTGAAGGTGGCGTCGCGGTGACGCCCCGCTCGGGATTTCCGCCGGACGCTGTCATCGCAACCCAGCCGGCGGCGCTGGATGCGCGCGGCTTGGTGCTGCGCCCGGCGCGTGACGACGATTTACCGTGGCTGCACGCGCTCTACGCGACCACGCGCAGCGCCGAGCTGGCCGCCGTGCCATGGCCGCAGGCGGCGAAGGACGCGTTCCTGGCGCAGCAGTTCGCGCTGCAGCACAGGCATTACCTGGCCCACTTCCCCGAGGCCGACTTCTGGGTGCTGGCGACACCGCGTGAGCGCGTGGGCCGCCTCTACCTCGATCGCCATGCGGAACCGCACCTGCTGGTCGACATCAGCCTGCTGCCGGCCTGGCGTGGCCAGGGCCTGGGGACGGTGCTGATCGAGCACGCGCAGTCGCTGGCATCGGCGGCGCATGCGGCGTTGTCGTTACACGTGATGCATGCCAACCCGGGCGCACACCGCCTGTACCAGCGGCTGGGATTCGTGGCCAGCGGCAGCAGCCAGACCCATCTGGCGATGCGCTGGGAGCCGTGCGGCGGGGACGTGGCGGCTAGTTGAAGACCGCCTGGTAGAGGAAGCCGTCGCGCTCGCGCGCCACCGGCACCAGGAAGATGCCCAGCTCGCCGATGCGCGCATGCCGCATGCGGTAGATCTGCTGCGGGAACAGGAACGCCGACGCGTTGCGGAACAGCAGCGAGAACGGCGCACGCTGGGCGTTGCGGGTGGCCGGCAGCGGGCGCGCCTCGACCAGCACGAAGTCGATCTCGCCTTCGTTGAGCGCGGCCGAGAACGTCTCGTTCACGCTTCCGGCGAAGTGTTCCAGCGTCAGCAGTTCCATGCTCCTCTCCGTGTGCGTCGTGGCGTCCGATCAGCGGCAGCTTGCCGGTCCGCCGCGGCTTGCACAAGCCCCGCCGACGCACTTGCAGACGCGCCTGCGTGTGCTGCGGCGCGCAGCGCGGCGAAGCGGCGTGCGGCCGCTTCGGCGAGCGTGCCCGATCGCCTGCGGCGTCACCGCTTGCGGGCTTGGCGAGGGCGAGGTGGCGTTTGCGTGCGGCGGCCTGGAGCGTACCGGCGGCGGGCGTCGCCCTGTGGTCGACCCGCCTTTCACGATGCCTGTGCGACACGTGGGGCCTGTCCGGGAAGGGAGACATCGGTGAGCGAGAAGAGCGCGGTGGCGGGGCAGTCGGCACGGTGGCCGGCGCGATTGTGGGTGGTGCGGCATGGCCAGAGTGCGGGCAACGTGGCACGCGACACCGCCGAGGCCGAAGGCGCGAACCTGATCACCCTGGAGCATCGCGACGCCGACGTGCCGCTGTCCACGCTGGGCGAGCGCCAGGCGCAGGCACTCGGCGCCTGGGCGTCCGCGCTGGACGCGGGCGAGCGTCCCAGCCTGGTGCTGAGTTCTCCGTACCTGCGTGCGCGCCAGACCGCGGCGGCGGTGGCGACGGCGCTGGGCCGCGACCCGGGCACGGTGATCGTGGACGAGCGCCTGCGCGAGAAGGAATTCGGCGTGCTCGACCGCTACACCACGCATGGCATCGTCTCCAAGTTCCCGGAACTGGCCGACCAGCGCAAGCTGGTGGGCAAGTTCTATTTCCGTCCGCCGGGCGGGGAGAGCTGGTGCGACGTGATCTTCCGGCTGCGCAGCGTGGTCGGCGACCTGCAGCGCAACCACGTGGGCGAGCGGGTGATGGTGGTCGGCCACCAGGTGATCGTGAATTGCTTCCGCTACCTGCTGGAGGGGCTGGACGAGGCGGCGATCCTGGCGATCGATCGCCAGGGCGACGTGCCCAACTGCGGCGTCACCGCCTACGTTACCAGCGCCGACGGCCAGGCGCTGGAACTGCAGCGCGCCAACCTCGTGCCGCCGGCGCTGGCCGACACCCCGGTGACCACCGCCGCCGACCGGCCGGCGGGAGCGCGCTGAATGGCCTCGCCGCGCGCCCGCGCGCTGACCGACCGCGCCCTGCGCGCGATGCCGCTGCCGGCACCGGGCGGCGACAAGGAGCAGCGTGGCCGCGTGCTGGTGGTCGGCGGTTCGATGCAGGTGCCGGGCGCGATCCTGCTCGCGGCCGTGGCGGCGCTGCGCGCCGGGGCCGGCAAGCTGCAGGTGGCCACGGTGGCGGCCATGGCGCCGGCACTGGCGCTGGCCGTGCCCGAGGCGCTGGTGCTGGGGCTGCCGGCCTCGGCCCGCGGCGAGATCGCGCGCGCGACCGCGGCGCTGGACACGGCCGCGGCGCAGTGCGATGCGGTCCTGGTGGGGCCGGGAATGGGATGCACGGCGTCCACGCACGCGCTGGCCCGGCGCGTGGCGGCGCAAGGGCCTGCGACGCTGGTGCTCGATGCCGGCGCCCTGTCGCCCGCGCTGCGTGCGCCGGCGGGGCGGCCGTTCGTGCTGACGCCACATGCGGGCGAGATGGCGACGCTGGCCGCGGCCGACCGGGCCGCGGTCGAGGCCGACCCGCCCGGCTACGCCCGCGACTTCGCGCAGCGCCTGCGCAGCGTGGTGGTGCTCAAGGGCGAGGACAGCTACATTTGCGCACCGGACGGGACCCTGTGGGTGCACCGCGGCGGCGTGCCGGGCCTGGGTACCTCCGGCTCGGGCGATACCCTGGCCGGCCTGATCGCCGGCTTCGCCGCGCGCGGCGTGCCGGCACTGGAGGCCGCGCTGTGGGGCGTGCGCGTGCATGCCAGCGCCGGCCGCCGGCTGGCCGCGTCGGTGGGCACGCTGGGCTTCCTGGCCCGCGAGATCCCCGGCCAGGTGCCGGGGATCCTCGACCGCCTCGGATGACGCGGACGGCTACTCGCCGTCCACCGCCAGCGCCGCGTGGATCAGCGCCAGGTGGCTCAGCCCCTGCGGCACGTTGCCCAGCGCCTCGCCGGTGCGGGTGTCCTGCATCTCCGGCATCAGGCCGACGTCGTTGCGCACCGTGTCGAGCAGGGTCTCGAACAGCCGCCGCGCCTCGTCGCGCTCGCCGAGCAGGCCGTAGGCCTCGACCATCCAGAACGAGCAGGCGATGAAGGCGCCCTCCCGCGACTGCTGGCCGCTGTAGCGATGCAGCAGCACGCCGTCGGCGTCGCCGAGCTCGCGGCGCAGCGTGTCGCGCGTGGCGATCATGCGCTCGCGGCGCACCTCGCCCAGGCCGAAGCGCGAGGCCAGCATCAGGCTGGCGTCGAGGCGGTCGCTGCCCGGGTGCATCAGGTAGGCCTGGCGCGACTCGCTCCAGCAGTGCTCGTCGATCCAGTCGAGGATGCGCGCCTGCTCGCGCCGCCAGCGCGGCAGCCTCGCCGCCGACAGGTGGCCGGCCTCCACCAGCTCGCTGGCGCGGCGCAACGCCATCCAGCATTCGAGCTTGGACATCGTGTAGTGCTGCAGCTCGGGCAGCTCCCAGAAGCCGCTGTCCTTGCGCATCCACGCGTCGGCGCATTCGTTGCCCAGTTCGAACAGCTGGTGCGCGGTTTCCGGGTCGAGGATGTGGCCGGCGCCGACGAAGCGCGCGGTCATCTCGAACACGTCGCCGTACAGGCAGGTCTGCAGCTGGTCGTTGGCGGTGTTGCCCACCCGCACCGGCTGCGTGCCGCGGTAGCCGCGCACGTCGATTTCGCGTTCGTCGGGCACCAGATCGCCGCGCAGCGTGTAGCACGGGCGCAGGCCGGGGCGGTGCCGGGCGATGGTGGTCAGCAGCCAGCTGAAGCCGGCCTTGGCGTCGGGCAGCGCGCCCACCCGCAGGAAGGCCTTGATGGTGTAGGCGGCATCGCGGATCCACGCGTAGCGGTAGTCCCAGTTGCCGTCGCCGCCGATCTGCTCGGGCAGCGAGGTGGTGACCGCCGCGGCGATGGCGCCGGTGGGCGAGAACCACAAGAACTTCAGCGCCAGCGCCGAGCGGATGACCTCGGGGCCGTAGCCGTTGTCGTAGCAGAGGTTGCCGACCCACTCGCGCCATTCCTGATCGCTGCGATCGATGCGTCCGTCGATGTCGGCCAGCGGCGGCACCGGCAGCGATTCGTCCTGCGAGGCGAGCAGCGCGACCAGGCGGCGGTCGCCGGCCTGCACGCGCAATTCGCCGGTCACGCCGCGGTCGTCGCCGTGCGCGACCTGCAGCTCGTCGGAGTGGCGCAGCATCGCCATCACCGGCCCGATGTGGAACACGCGGCCGTTGGGCGTGTCGCTCATCCACGGGGCCACGCTGCCGGCCCGGGTGCCGGGATGGAACGCCAGGTCGAAGACCACCTCGCCGGCCAGCCCGTCCACGCGCCGGGCCAGCTCCGACCACGGCAGCCGCCCGGCCGCGCCGCTGTTGAGCGACTCGGTCAGGCGCGCGCGGCCGGTGGCGGTATGGAACACCGTCTCCAGCACGTTGCTGTCGTCGCGATAACGACGCTCCACCCGCTCGATGTCGCGCG
Source organism: Lysobacteraceae bacterium USHLN149 (assembly GCA_037145635.1). Classification (GTDB taxonomy): domain Bacteria; phylum Pseudomonadota; class Gammaproteobacteria; order Xanthomonadales; family Xanthomonadaceae; genus JAATFS01. The sequence continues at coordinate 376,599 of JBBCXB010000002.1, read as the reverse complement.
GGGTGAGCGCGAAGTAGCCACCGCCCGGAGCGTCGAGCAACTGGTCGAACAGCGGCGGCGCGTCCAGGCACGGGGCGCACCACCAGTCGATCTGGCCGTCGGCGGCCACCAGGGCCGCCGAACGTCCGTCGCCGAGCACGGCGTAGGCGGCGATCGGCGCCTGGCCGTCGGCGCCGCGCGCGAAGTCGAGGGGGCGGCTGCTCAAGACAGCAGCAGGCCGCCGGTGGCGCCGAACACCTCGCCGGTGACGTAGCTGGTCTCCTGGGTGGCCAGGATCACGTACAGCGGCGCCATTTCCACCGGCTGGCCGGCGCGCTTGAGCGGGGTTTCCGAGCCGAACGACGGAATCTTCTCCGGCGGCTGGCCACCGCTGGGCTGCAGCGGGGTCCACACCGGGCCCGGGGCGACGGCGTTGACGCGGATGCCCTTCTCGGCGACCTGCTGGGCCAGGCCCTGGGTGAAGTTGACGATGGCGGCCTTGGTGGAGGCGTAGTCGAGCAGGGTCGGCGACGGATGGTAGGACTGGATGGAGGCGGTGTTGATGATCGACGCGCCCGGCGGCAGGTGCGGGATGGCCGCCTTGCACAGCCAGAACAGGGCGTAGACGTTGGTCTTGTAGGTCGCGTCGAACTGCTCGGTGGTGATGTCGGCGATGTCCTTGACCGCGGTCTGCTTGCCGGCGATGTTGGCCAGGATGTCCAGGCCGCCGAGCGCCTTGACGCTCTTCTCGATCAGCTCCTGGCAGAACGCCTCGTCCTTGAGATCGCCCGGCAGGGCGACGGCCTTGCGGCCCTCGGCCTCGATCAGCTTGACCACTTCGGCGGCGTCGGCCTCTTCCTCGGGCAGGTAGTTCAGCACCACGTCGGCGCCTTCGCGCGCGAAGGCGATGGCGGTGGCGCGGCCGATGCCGGAATCGGCGCCGGTGACCAGCGCCTTGCGGCCCTTCAGCCGGCCGAAGCCCTGGTAGGTGGTCTCGCCGTGGTCCGCCTTGGGCTGCAGCTCGTGCACGGTGCCCGGCGCGTGCTGGGTCTGCTCCGGGAAATCGGGCTGCGGGAACTGGGTGAGGGGGTTCTGCATGCTGTACTGGTTCTTCGTGCTGGACATGCACGTTCTCCTTGAGTCGAGGGCTGGGAGGCACGGCCGGCAACGCGGCGGTGCGGAGGAATGAGGACCAGTCTCGAAAATGCGGCGCTGCGTCAAGGTGAAAGAACGTGCGGCTGGCGTGAAGGGGAGGCGCCTTGCGCATTCGTTCCGAGCCGGCGCGTCCCGTGCGGCCTGGCGCGGCGCCAGCGCGCGAGCGGCACGCGGGCCGATGCCGGCGCAGGCGCAACGAGGGGTTTGGGGAACGGACGCCCTCGGTGTCGGGGACAGGCATCGCGCGGCGGGGACTCCCGGCCCGCGGCTCGCGGTACGTCCCGTGCCGCGCTCCGTGTCTCCGTCTTTCGCGACCGCGACCGCGCCGGCGCCTCGTCCCCGTCGTGGCCAAGGCCTCGATCGCTGCGCCCCCCTGCTTGCGCTCGTCGCGCCGTCGGCCCGGCCCCGCAGGGCCGGCCGCCGAAGCGCTGCGCCCGCGTCGGTCAGGGCGCGGACATGGAGTACGGGTGCTGCGCCGGGTCGGTGGCCCAGGTGGTGTCCGGCGTGGCCTGCATGCGGAAGCGCAGCTCGCCGCCGGCCTGGATCTCGGCGTGGGTCAGGTAGGCGCGCGGCAGCGGCTGGCCGTTGAGCGTGGCCTGGCCAATGTACGGGTGCGCGGCGTCCAGGCGGTCGGCGACCACGGTGAAGCGCTTGCCGTTGGGCAGGTTGAGCGTGGCGCTCGGCAGGAACGGGCGGCCGATCACGTACTGGTTGCTGCCCGGCGCCACCGGATAGAAGCCCAGCGCGGTGAACACGTACCACGCCGACATCTGGCCGAGGTCGTCGTTGCCGGCCAGGCCATCGGGCCGCGCGGCGTACTGGCTGTCCATGATCTGCTTGAGCCGGGCCTGGGTGCGCCAGGGCTGGCCGGCGTAGGCGTACAGGTAGGCGACGTGGTGGCTGGGCTCGTTGCCGTGGGCGTACCAGCCGATCAGGCCGGTGATGTCCTCCATGTGCTCGAACACCTTGGGGTCGACCTTGGCGTCGAACACCGCATCCAGCCGCGCCAGCAGGCGGTCGGCGCCGCCGTGCGCGGCCGCCAGCCCGGCCACGTCCTGCGGCACGTACCAGGAGTACTGCCAGGCGTTGCCCTCGGTGTAGTCGGTGCCGTAGCCGCTGGCCGACGGGTCGAAGGGTTCGCGGAAGGCGCCGGCACGGGTGCGGGCGCGCATGAAGCCGGTGGCCGGGTCGAACGCGTGCTTCCAGTTGCCCGCGCGCCGGCCGAACTCGGTGGCGACGGCGCGGTCGCCGAGCTTGTCGGCCATGCGCGCGATGGTCCAGTCGTCGAAGGCGTACTCGAGCGTCTTCGACGCGGCCTCGCCTTCCTCGTCGATCGGCACGTAGCCGAGCTGGCGGTAGGCGGCGATGCCGTCGTAGGGGCCGTAGTCGGCGCTGGCGACCATCGCGTCCAGCGCCTCGCGCGGGTCGAAGCCGCCGATGCCCTTCATGTAGGCGTCGGCGATCACCGGCACCGCGTGGTAGCCGATCATGCACCACGTCTCCAGGCCGTGGAACGCCCACACCGGCAGGATCCCGTACGGGCTTTCGCGGCGCGAGGCCAGCAGCGAGTTGACCACGTCGCTGGTGCGCTGGGGCGGCTGCACCAGCGTCAGCAGCGGATGCAGCGCGCGGTAGGTGTCCCACAGCGAGAAGGTGGAGTAGTGGCTGTAGCCGTCGGCGTGGTGCACGGCGTTGTCCGGGCCGCGGTAGCGGCCGTCGCTGTCCATGAACAGGGTCGGGCCGAGCAGGCTGTGGTACAGCGCGGTATAGAACTGGGTGCGCTGCAGCGGCGTGCCCTGCGCGTCCACCGCCGCCAGCGCCTCGCGCCACTGCCGCGCGGCGTCGGCACGCACGCGCTCGAAGTCGAAATCGGGCACCTCGGCGTCGAGGTTGGCCAGGGCGCCTGCTTCGCTGACCGGCGACAACGCCACCTTGGCCACCAGCGTGCCGCCGGCGGCCTCGGCGAAGTCGAGCACGCCGACCAGCTGGCGGCCCTCGATCTGCGCGCGCTGGCCCGGGTCCTTCTCGCCCGGCGGCGGGAAGCCCTTGTAGGCCACGTCCTGCTCGGTGTCGTGCAGCTGGCTGGCCGACACCGGGCGCGAGAAGCGCATCGCGAAATAGAGCTGGCGGCCAGGCGCCCAGCCGCGGGTCTCGCGGAAGCCGGTGACGGTCCCGTCGGGATGCACGCGCAGCCGCGACCACAGCACCTTGCCGGGGTAGTCGTACAGGCTGGTGCGCAGGTCGATCAGTACATGGGCCGGCTTGCCCTGGGGGAAGCGATAGCGGTGCACGCCCACGCGCGCGCTGGCGGTGAGCTCGGCGCGCACGTCGTAGTCGTCCAGCGTCACCGCGTAGTAGCCGGGGCGGGCCTGCTCGCTGGCGTGGCGGAAGCGCGAGGTGTAGCCGCTGCCGGGCTGCGCCACGTCGCCGCGCTCGAGCCTGACGTCGCCGGCGATCGGCATCATCAGCACGTCGCCCAGGTCGGAGTGGCCCGAGCCGGAGAAATGCGTGTGCGAGAAGCCGACGATGGTGCGGTCGTCGTGGCGGTAGCCGGCGGCCCAGCCGTAGGCCTCCTTGCGCGGCCGGATCTGGGTATCCGGGCTGAGCTGGACCATGCCGAACGGCACCGTCGCGCCGGGATAGGTATGGCCTTCGCCGCCGGTGCCGATGAAGGGGTCGACCGCGGCGTAGGCGGCCTCGGCCGCGGACGGCGCGGCGGCGGCCGCGACACTCGCGCCGGCGGCGAGCGCCAGCGTGGCCAGGGCGCACAGCGCGCGTGCCGCGATGCTGCGAAGGTGCATGACATTCCTCTCCCGAACGGTGCAGCCGGCGACCGTAGCACGGCGCCGTGCGGCGATCACGCGGGCCTGCGGCATGCCCTGGGTGCGGCGCCGGCGCTGCGCTGGCGGATTAATCGTTGCGGAAGGCGCACCCGGTACGGCTTGCCGGTGCGCGCGCCCACCCCCATCTGGCCCGCATGGACCTGTTTCCCGAGACCGCCGCGATGCGGACGCTGGTGGACGATGTCGAGGGCGGCATCCGCTACTGGCCCGAGGCCGTGGACGCGGCCACGGCGCAGGCCTGGTTCGCGCGGCTGCGGGTGCAGGTGGACTGGCAGGCGCAGCAGCGGCCGATGTACGACCGCGTGGTGGCGGTGCCGCGGCTGCTGGCGTCCTACCGGCTGGATGCGCTGCCGCCCGGGCTGGCGCTGCCGCCGCTGCTGGAGCGGGTGCAGGCGCTGGTGCCCGCGCCCTACAACACCGCCGGGCTCAACCTCTACCGCGACGGGCGCGACAGCGTGGCGATGCACCACGACACGCTGCACACGCTGGCGCCGGGCCAGCCGATCGTGCTGGTGTCGCTGGGCGCGCCGCGGCGCATGAACCTCCGCGCCCGGGCCGGGGGCCATGCGCTGATCGGCGTGGAGCTCGCGCCCGGCAGCGTGCTGGCGATGAGCCATGCCTCGCAGCTGACCCACGAGCACGGCATTCCCAAGACCGTGCGCGCGGTGGGCGAGCGCATCAGCGTGGTGTTCCGGGTGCGCCCGTCGGCGCGCATGGAGGCCGGCCAGTACGGGCCGCACTGGCAGCGCTGAGCCGGCGCCGGCGGGCTGGGCGCGCGGCGGGGCCCGCCGGCGTGCCGCTCAGTGCGGCCAGTGCACCGGCGGCAGCGCGCCCAGCGCGGGGCGGGCGAACAGGAAGCCCTGCTGCAGCGGAATGCCCAGGTCGGTCAGTGCCGCCGATTCGTCCGCGGTCTCGATGCCTTCGGCGATCACGCGCACCCCCAGGTCGTCGCACATGCGCGCCACGTGCCGGGTGATCGCCTGGCGGTTGCGGTCGCGATCGATGCCGCGCACCAGCGCCATGTCGAGCTTGAGCAGGTCCGGCTGGAAATCGGCCAGCAGCGTGAGCCCGGAATAGCCGGCGCCGAAGTCGTCGATGGCGGTCTTCAGGCCGCGGGCGCGATAGGCGCGCAGGATCTCGAGCAGGTGGGCCGGGTCGGAGACGTGCTCCTGCTCGCTGACCTCGAAGATGATCGACGACAGCGGCCAGCGGCAACGCTCGGTGGCCTCCAGCGTGGCGCTGAGGCAGTGCTCGGGGTTGTAGACCGCATTGGGCATGAAGTTGATCGACAGCAGCGCCTGCAGGCCGATGTGCGCCGCGGCCTCGATCGCCTTGATGCGGCAGGCCTGGTCGAACGCGTAGCGGTTGTCCTCGTCCACCGCCGCCAGCACGCTGGCCGCCGATTCGCCCTGCGGGCCGCGCACCAGCGCCTCGCCGGCGTACACGGTGCGGGTATCCACCTGGACGATGGGCTGGAACGCCATCGCGATCCCGGGGGTGAAGTCCTTGCCGCCGCGGCAGGCGCGACAGGTGGGAAGCTGGCTCATGGCGACGGTCGGTGGGATACGGCCCAAGGCTAACCGTTATCGGCCGCCGGCACGCACCATTGAGCCCGGCCGTGCGGCGTTCGCTGACTCGCTCAGGAATGTCGCGAACGGGTGAGGATGCCGCGTCGCCGGCGCGACTCGCCATAATGCCCGCAGACCCTCGAAGGAAGCCGCATGACCGTCCTCACCGAACGCTACGCCCGTGCCGTGGACTACGCGCGCATCGCCCACGCCGGGCAGCTGCGCAAGGGCACCGCGGTGCCGTACCTGAGCCACGTGCTCGGCGTGTCCACCCTGGTGCTGGAGGCGGGCGGCGACGAGGACCAGGCCATCGCCGGCCTGCTGCACGACGTGGTCGAGGATTGCGGGTCCGGGCACGAAGCGGCGATCCGCGCCGCGTTCGGCGAGGCGGTGGCCGCGATCGTGATGGCCTGCACCGACGCCACCGCCGAGGACAAGGCCGCGCACGACGACGATGCGCTGGCGCGGCTGCACGACTGGCAGGCGCGCAAGCAGGCCTACCTGGCGCACCTGGCCGAGGCCCCGGACCGGGTGCTGCTGGTCTCCGGCTGCGACAAGCTGCACAACGCCCGCACGATCGTGCAGGACCTGGAGGATCCGGCCGTGGGCGCGGGCATCTTCGACCTGTTCACCGCCGGCCGCGACGGCACGCTGTGGTACTACCGCGCGCTGGACGCCATCTTCCAGGCGCGTGCGGCGCCGACCGCGCGGCCGTTCGCGGCGGTGGTGGCGCGGATGCATGCGCTGGCCGGTGCGGACGCGGCCGCCGATCCGGCGCCCGTGCCGGCCTGAGCGCCGCGGCGGCGGGCGCACATGGCGTGCATGCCGGCGCCGTTAGGCTGGCGGTCCCGCCCTCGCCGGTCCGTACCATGTCCCGTACCCCTCCCGCGTCCCCTTCCGGCCTGGTGCGCGTGCGCGGCGCGCGCGAGCACAACCTGCGCAACGTCGACGTCGACCTCCCGCGCGACGCGCTGGTGGTGTTCACCGGGGTGTCCGGCTCGGGCAAGTCGTCGCTGGCGTTCGGCACGCTGTTCGCCGAGGCGCAGCGCCGCTACCTGGACTCGATCTCGCCGTACGCGCGGCGGCTGATCGACCAGGTCGGGGTGCCGGAGGTCGACTCGATCGACGGCCTGCCGCCGGCGGTGGCGCTGCAGCAGCAGCGCGGCACCCCCAGCGCGCGCTCGTCGGTGGGCAGCGTCACCACGATCTCCAACTCGCTGCGCATGCTGTATTCGCGCGCCGGGCACTATCCGCCCGGGCAGGACATCATCTACGCGGACGGCTTCTCGCCGAACACGCCGGCCGGCGCCTGTCCCACCTGCCATGGCCTGGGCCGCATCTACGACGCCACCGAGGCCTCGATGGTGCCGGACCCGTCGTTGAGCATCCGCGAGCGCGCGGTGGCGGCGTGGCCCGGCGCCTGGCACGGGCAGAACCAGCGCGACATCCTCACCACGCTCGGCCACGACGTCGACGTGCCCTGGTCGAAGCTGCCGAAGAAGACCCGCGACTGGATCCTGTACACCGACGAGCAGCCGGTGGTGCCGGTGTACGCCGGCTTCACCCTGGCCGAGGCGCGGCGCGCGCTCAAGCGCCGGGAGGAACCCAGCTACATGGGCACCTTCACCAGTGCACGGCGCTACGTGCTGCACACCTTCGCCAGCACCCAGAGCGCGCAGATGAAGAAGCGCGTGGCGCAGTACCTGATCAGCACCGAGTGCCCGGACTGCCACGGCAAGCGGCTGCGGCGCGAGGCGCTGTCGGTGACCTTCGCCGGGCTGGACATCGGCGCCTTGTCGCAGCGCCCGCTGGCGCAGGTGGCCGAGCTGCTGCGGCCGGCGGCCGAGGGCCGCCTCAAGGGCGCGGCGCGGCATCCGGAGCAGGCGGTGGCGGCGCAGCGCATCGCCGAGGACCTGCGTGCGCGCATCGCAGTGGTGCAGGCGCTCGGGCTGGGCTACCTCACCCTGGAGCGCGCCACCCCGACGCTGTCGCCCGGCGAACTGCAGCGGCTGCGCCTGGCCACGCAGATCCGCTCGCAGCTGTTCGGCGTGGTCTACGTGATGGACGAGCCCTCCGCCGGCCTGCACCCGGCCGACGCCCAGGCGCTGCTGCGCGCGCTCGACCAGCTCAGGGCCGCCGGTAACTCGGTGTTCGTGGTCGAGCACGAGATCGACGTGATCCGCCACGCCGACTGGATCGTCGACGTCGGCCCGGGCGCCGGCCAGCACGGGGGGCAGGTGCTCTACAGCGGCCCGCCGGCCGGGCTGGCGGCGGTGGAGGCCTCGTCCACCCGCCGCTACCTGTTCGGTGACCCGCCGGCCGTGCACCGCGCCGCGCGCGTGCCGTCGGGCTGGCTGCGCCTGCGCGGCATCACCCGCAACAACGTGCGCGGGCTCGACGTGGACCTGCCACTCGGCGTGTTCACCACCGTCACCGGCGTGTCCGGTTCGGGCAAGTCGTCGCTGGTCAGCCAGGCGCTGGTCGAGCTGCTGGGCGCGCACCTGGGGCAGCCCGCCGCGGCGGAGGAGGACGAGCTCGACCCGCTGGAGCGCGGCAGCCCGGCCGCGCTCGACGGCACGATCGTCGAGGGCCTGGACCGGGTGCGGCGCCTGGTGCGGGTGGACCAGAAGCCGATCGGGCGCACGCCGCGCTCCAACCTGGCCACCTACACCGGCCTGTTCGACCCGGTGCGCCGGCTGTTCGCCGCCACCCCGGCCGCACGCCGCCGCCGCTACGACCCGGGCCGGTTCTCGTTCAACGTCGCCAAGGGCCGCTGCGAGACCTGCGAGGGCGAGGGCGCGGTGTGCGTGGAGCTGCTGTTCATGCCCAGCGTCTACGCGCCGTGTCCCAGTTGCCATGGCGCGCGCTACAACGCCAAGACCCTGGAGATCGAGCTGCGCGGGTGCAACATCGCCCAGGTGCTGGCGATGACGGTGGACGCGGCCGCCGCGTTCTTCGCCGACGACGCCAGCGTGGCGCGCCCGTTGCAGGTGCTGCGCGAGGTCGGGCTGGGCTACCTGCGCCTGGGCCAGCCGGCCACCGAGCTGTCCGGCGGCGAGGCGCAGCGCATCAAGCTGGCCACCGAGCTGCAGCGCGCGCAGCGGCGCGACAGCGTGTATGTGCTGGACGAGCCCACCACCGGGCTGCATCCGTCCGATGTCGACACGCTGATGCGGCAGCTGCAGGGGCTGGTGGACGCCGGCAACACGGTGCTGGTGGTCGAGCACGACATGCGCGTGGCCGCCAGCAGCGACTGGCTGGTCGACATGGGCCCGGGCGCCGGCGACGAGGGCGGCCAGGTGGTCGCGGCCGGGCCGCCGGCGGCGGTGGCCGCCAGCCCGCGCAGCCGTACCGCGCCGTTCCTGGCGTCGGTGCTGCGGGCCGATGCGCGCGGGGGCGGGGCGGCGGGCTAGGGCCGACAGCACAACCCGTTCACTCGCACGGCTCTAGCGTCTCGCCCCGAAGCCCTGGGAAACGACGGACGATGGATCTGGAAACGCGCGTACGGTTCTACGAGATGGTCAAGCTGGCGATGCCGTGGTGGGAGTTCGTGCTCCGCGCCGTGGCGGTCTACGTGATCGTGCTGCTGATGACCCGGCTGAGCGGCAAGCGCTCGGTCGGCCAGAGCACGCCGTTCGACATGCTGGTGATCGTGCTGCTCGGCACCGCGGTGCAGAACTCGCTGATCGGCGAGGACGTGTCGCTGCTCGGCGGCCTGATCCTGGCGGCCACGCTGCTGACGCTGAACTGGCTGGTCGGCGCGATCACCGCGCGCAGCCGGCGGCTGGATGCCTGGGTGCAGGGCACCCCGACGGTGCTGGCCCGCAACGGCGAGATCTACTGGAAGGAGCTGGTGCGCTGCAACGTGAGCTACGCCGATTTCGAGGTGGGCAAGCGCAAGGCGGACTGCCGCGACGATGGCGACATCGAGATCGCGATCCTGGAGACCTCGGGCGACCTCACCTTCCTCAAGAAGTCCTGATCCCCAGGCGGCTGAGGTGCGCGGGCGCACCCGCCTGCGTCGCAGCACGCGGCAGCGCCCCGTGCCCTGGCGGGCGCGATCCAGGCCACGGGCGGGCCTGCCGCACCGGCCCGAGGCCGGCGCGGTGGCTCAGTCCACCAGGGTGAAGCGGGCCGACAGCCCGTCGGCCTCGGCGGAGGGCGCCACCCACAGGTCGAACACGCCCGGCTCCACCACCGGGACCAGGGCCGGCCCGAGGAAGCCCAGGTCCGCGCGCGCCAGGGCGAACGCGACGCGCACGCGGGCGCCGGCGGCCACGGCGACCTTGCGGAAATCCTTCAGCTGCCGGACCGGCCGGGTCACGCTCGCGGAGCGGTCGCGCAGGTACAGCTGCACCACTTCCTCCGCATCGCGCGTGCCGTGGTTGGCGACATACACGGCGATCTCCAACCGCTGTCCGCCTCGCAGCTCGGTGCGGCTGAGCGACAGTTCCTCGTAGGCGATGCGGCCGTAGGTCAGCCCGTGGCCGAACGCGAACCGCGCGGCGTTGGGCGCGGTGCGGTAATGGGTCTTGAACGGCTGCGGCACGCCGGGCTGTGGATCGCGGCGGCCGGTGGGCTTGTGGTCGTAGTGGTAGGGCGCCTGCCCGGAGGCGTGCGGGAAGCTCACCGGCAGCCGCCCGGACGGGCCGTGCACGCCGAACAGCAGGTCCGCCAGCGCCGCGCCCGAGCGCGAGCCCAGGTACCAGCCGACCAGGATCGCCGGCGCCTCCAGCACCGCGCCCTCCAGTGCCAGTGCGCGGCCGTTGGCGAGCAGCACCACCACCGGGGTGCCGGTGGCCGCCACCGCCGCCGCCAGCGCCTGCTGCGCGGCGGGCAGGCCGATGTCGGTGCGCGATTGCGCCTCGCCGGAATAGGCCTTGGGCTCGCCGAGCGCCAGCACCGCCACGTCCGCGGCGCGGGCCGCGTCCACCGCCGCCTGCATCGCGCCCGGGAGGGCGTGCTCGAAATCGCAGCCGTCCACCACCTGCAGCGACGCGGGGTCGGCCATGACCGCGCGCATCGCCGTGGCCAGGTCGTTGCCGCGGTCGTCGCCGCCGAACAGCGCCCACGCCCCGGCGGTGTTGTGCGAGTCGTTGGCCATCGGCCCGATCAGCGCGATGCGCTGGCCCTGGCGCCGCAGCGGCAGCAGCTCGCCCTCGTTGCGCAGCAGCACCGCGGCCTTGCGCGCCGCTTCCTGCGCCAGCGCCAGGGTCTGCGGTTGCCGCTGCCGCGCCTGCGCGCGCTCCGGGGCGAGGCGCCGGAACGGGTCGTCGAACAGGCCCAGCGCCGCCTTGAAGTGCAGCACCCGCCGCACCGACGCGTCCAGCCGCGCCAGCGGCACCTCGCCGGCCGCGACCAGGGCGGGCAGGTGCTGCAGGTACAGGCCGCTCTGCATACTGATGTCCACCCCGGCCAGGAACGCCAGCCGTGCGGCCTCGCGCGCATCGGCGGCGAACCCGTGGGTCACCAGCTCCAGGTCGCCGGTGTAGTCGGAGACCACCAGCCCCGGGTAGCGCCACTCGTCGCGCAGCACCCGTTCCAGCAGCCAGGCGTTGGCGGTGGCGGGGATGCCGGAAAGCTCGTTGAAGGCGGCCATGGTGGTGACCGCGCCGGCGTCGAACCCGGCCTGGAACGGCGGGAAATACACCTCGCGCAGGGTGCGCTCGGACACGTCCACGCTGTTGTAGTCCAGCCCGCCCTCGGCGGCGCCGTAGGCGGCGAAGTGCTTGGGGCAGGCCGCCAGCGCGTCGGCCCGGTCCAGGCCCTCGCCCTGGAAGCCGCGCACGCGTGCCTCGGCGAAGCGCCGGCCCAGCAGCACGTCCTCGCCGCTGCCTTCCACGCCGCGGCCCCAGCGCGCGTCGCGCGCGATGTCGACCATCGGCGCGAAGGTCCAGGCCAGGCCCACGGCCGCGGCCTCGCATGCGGCGGCGCGCGCGGTGCGACGCGCCAGCTCGGGCTCGAAGCTGGCGGCCTCGGCCAGCGGCACCGGGAACACCGTGGTGAACCCGTGGATGACGTCGGCGGCGAACAGCAGCGGGATCTGCAGCCGGCTGTCCAGGGCCGCCTGCTGCAACTGCGCGTGCCAGCGGGCATTGGAGCCGTTGAAGATGCCGGTCAGCTGCCCGCCGCGGGCGGCCGCCAGCTGGGCCTCGACCGCCGCGCTCGACACCACCGGGTTGGCCGCCGCCGCCGCGGAATTCTGGTGGGCCGAGCCGATCAGGGTGAGCTGCCCGGCCTTCTCCTCCACGCTCATGCGCGCGATCAGCGCATCGACGAAGGCCGCCGGCCGGGCCGGCGCGGGCGGCAGCGCCCAGCCGCGCGGCACCTGCGAAAGCAGGGCGAGCGAGCCGGCGCCGAGCAGCAGGCGGCGGCGGGTGGTACGTAAGGTCATGCGGATCTCCCCCTGGGCCCCGGCCGCAGACGCTAACGGATCGCGGGCCCGATCGCGTGACGCGGTGCACGATGGCCCGGCCGTGGCGGCCCCCCGCGAGCACGGCGGCGGGCGCCCGGCTGAACCCGTCAGGCATCCGCGCGGACGTTCGGCGCCGGCTGCGGCATCTGAGACGGGCCCTGTCTATGATCGCCGGGATGAGGAGCCCGTTCCCATGACCCGACGCGGCGGCAGCGCCGACCTTCCGCTGCACGGCGGCCGCGTGCCGGCGTGGCTGGGGCAGCGCATGACCCGGCTGGGCGCGGTGATGTGCCAGCCATCGTCCACACCTACGGCCGCGAGGAGCTGCTGCGGCGGCTGGCGCATCCGTTCTGGTTCCAGTCCTTCGGCGCGGTGATGGGCATGGACTGGCACTCGTCCGGCATCACCACCAGCGTGCTCGGCGCGCTCAAGCGCGGGCTGGCGCCGCTGTCGGGCGAGCTGGGCCTGCACGTATGCGGCGGGCGCGGCCGGCATTCGCGCGCCACCCCGGACGAACTGCAGGCGGTGGGCGAGGCCACCGGCCTGGACGGCGCCGCGCTGGCCCGCGCCAGCCGGCTGGTGGCCAAGGTCGACAGCGCGGCCGTGCAGGACGGCTTCGCGCTGTACCTGCACGGCTTCATCGTCAGCGACGACGGGCAGTGGGTGGTGGTGCAGCAGGGCATGGATGGCGAGCGCCGGCAGGCGCGCCGCTACCACTGGCTGTCGGAAGGGCTGAAGAGCTTCGTCGATGCCCCGCACGCGGCGATCGACGGCCCGCGCCAGGGGCGCATCGTCAACCTGGCCGACCACCGCGCCGGCGCCGCGCGGCAGGCCCAGGTGGAACTGCTGCAGGCGCTGGGGCCGGACGGGGTGGCACGGGAGTTCGCGCGCCTGGACGCCGCCGCCGCCGCCCGCGCCGGCTGGCCGCCCGCGGTGGCTGTGGCCGGGCCGGTGACCGGCGACCTGTTCGCCGCGCCGGCGCCGGCGCCAGCGGTCGCCGAGCCCTGGCATCCGGGGCGGCAGCCGCACCTGTCGCTGCCCGACCACCACGACGTGCGCAGCGAGAACGTGGTCGTGCGCCGCCTGCACGGCAGCCTGGCCGCGGCCGCGGAATGCGGGCCCCGGGATTTCACCGAACTGTTGCAGGTGCCGGGCGTCGGCGCGCGCACGGTGCGCTCGCTGGCGATGGTGGCCGAGGTGCTGCACGGCACGCCCTGCCGCTTCAGCGACCCGGCCCGCTTCTCGCTGGCGCACGGCGGCAAGGACCGGCATCCGTTCCCGGTGCCGACGCGGGTGTTCGACCAGACCATTGGCGTGCTCAAGACCGCGGTGCGCCAGGCCCGGCTCGGCAACGACGAGAAGCTGGAGGCGATCCGCCGGCTCGACGCCCAGGCGCGGCGGCTGGAGGCGAGCGTCGGCGGGCCCTCGGTGGAGGACTACATCGCCCGGGAGCGGCGTGATTCGCACCGCTACGGCGGGCGCAGCGTGTTCGGGTGGGAACCGGCGCCGGAGGCTGCGCCCGGCGCGGCGCAGGCGCATGCCGATCCGGGGGCGGACGCCGCGGCGGCGCGATGAACGAGGCTGTCGCCGAACGCATCCGCATCGACGGACGCTGCTTCACCTACGTCTTTCCCTGCGAGTGGGAGGACCACTGCAAGATCGGTTTCTCGCGCGATCCGCTGGGCCGGATCGGCTCGCTGCACCCGCGCTGGTACGAATTCTTCGACCTGGAGCGCGGCGCGCTGGTGGAGGCCGAGAGCGTGCGCGATGCGCGCAACCTGGAACTGGAACTGCGCCGGCCGCTGGCCGCGCACAACGCGCCGGCACCGCTGTCGATCCGGGTGCAGGCCGGTGGCGGCACCGAATGGTTCCGCGGCGCGGCGCAGCCGCTGCAGGCCGCGCTGGCGACGCTGCGGCAGCGCGGCTATTGGGTGCATCCGCTGCGCGGCTGGTTGCGCGAGGCGCTGCTGGCGCGCGTGGACCTGCTCTACGACCGCTCGCTGGCGCAGCTGACGCCGGACGAGCTCGACGGCCTGGCCGGCCTCACCGTGGCCCAGCGCACGCTGCGCGACCTGCTCGACGGCTACCGCGCGCTGGAGATCGAACTGGAAGCGCACCTGCCGGAACGGGTGCTGGCCTGGCACCGCCGCGGCGGCTGAGCGGACCTTGCCGGCGCGTTGACGCCGGCGGGGCCAGGCTGCGCCCAGACCCGAACGGAGCGATGCCATGCGGCATGCGCAGTTGCAACTGGACCAGGCCTTTCGCGTCGTGTGCGCGGTACGCGGCGTGCAGGCGGCGGAGATGGTGCTCGCCCCGGGCGCGCACGAGGGCGGGCCCGACAACCGCCATCGTGGCGCCGACCAGTGGCTGTACGTGGTGTCCGGCGAGGGCGTGGCCACGGTCGAGGGGCGCGACCACGCGCTACGCGCGGGCAGCCTGCTGGTGATCGAGCGCGGCGAGCGCCACGCGCTCCGCAACACCGGCGACGCCCCGCTGAAGACCTTGAACCTCTACGCCCCGCCGGCCTACGACCCCGACGGCGAGCCGCTGCCTGCCGGCGAGGGCTGAAGACGGCGGGGCCGTCGCTGCCGGCGTGTCCACCCGTCGTTGACGGACGCGGTGCTTGGATGGCGCCGTCACCGTCCAGTCAGGAGTCCGCCATGCCGGAACAGCAGACCCGCAGGGCCGCCGCCCGCGACAAGCGCGAGGGCAAGTCCGCCAGCACCCAGGCCGGCGAGTACGTCAGGGAAGAGATCGAACACATCCGCGAGGGCAAGCACGGCGCCAAGAACACCCAGCAGGCGATCGCGATCGGCCTGTCCAAGGCGCGCCGTGATGGCGTCAAGGCCAGGCCGTCGAGCACGGCATCCCGGGCCACGAAGCAGAAGGCGGCGCAGGACGAGAAGGCCGCGAGCGGGAAGACCGCCGCCAGCAAGACGGCCCCCAGGAAAGCCGCCCCCAGGAAGTCCGCTGGCAGGACGGCTGCGACGAAGAAGGCCGTGACCAAGAAAGCCGCGACGCAGAAGGCCGCGACCAAGAAGACCGCGACGAAGAAGGCTGCGACGAAGAAGGCTGCGGCCAGGAAGGCGCCGTCGCCGAGCCGCTCGGCCGGTGCCAAGAAGGCACTGAAGACCGCCAGCAAGTCGACCACCGCCAGGCAGGTCGCCGGCACCGCGGCCCTGTCCAGGCAGGCCAGGCAGGCGGCCAGCAAACGTCCCGCCAGCAGCCGGTCCGCCGCGGCCAAGCAGGCCGCCCGGACCAAGGGACCGGCCGTGCGCAAGGCCGCCGCCAAGAAGGCGGCGCGCACGCGCAAGCAGGCCGGCTGACCGCACGGCGCGCGGCAGGGCACGGCGCCGGCCACAAAACCCCAGGGTGCGGAGCCGGGACATAGAGCGGAGCCAGGGAAGTGGCACGCCAGCTCCGGCTTCGAACGGCGGTGCCGTAGGCCGCGCCGGATTGCAGGGCCTGAAGGCCACTGCGGCGTAGGCCAGATGCGCGCTGCCAGGCAGGCGCCGGGCAATGCCACAACGACTTGCTGCGGGTTCGACGAGCGAATACGGAATCCGAAGGCTGTGCCAGCCCCCTTCGCGGGCAGCTACCTTGGAACGAGCAGGACGCCTGTAGACGGGCAGGACGCCTGTAGGCGGTGCGACGCCCCAGTCCCGGGTCGATCCGCTCACTCCGCGCCGACGGGCGCCGCATCCATCCCGTCGAGCGCTGCCCTCAGCGGCGGTAGGACACGTCCGGCTCGTGCACGTGGGCGCCGCGCGGCAGCGCCAGGTGGCGGCGCAGCCAGTCGGCGAATTCCGCCTCGCCCAGCGAGCCGTCGGCCAGGCCGATCATCGCGATGTACTTGGCCTCCTCCGTGGCGACGAGCTCTGCATCGTTCAAGGCCAGGAACACGCGATAGCAGGCGTGTGCCGTGCGCTTGTTGCCATCCACGAAAGGACGGTTGCGTGCCAGGGCATACGCCAGGCTTGCGGCCAGGGCCGCCAGGTCGCCGCAGGCCACGCCCTGCAAGCCTCTCCTCCGCCTGGAATCGAAGCGGCGAATCGCGTCTCGCGCCGTGCGACCGGAGGGTGTACAAATGTACACCCTGGCCAGTCGGTGGCCGCGATCCGGGTTCCTGTCCATGCCCCCCCTCTCTCCCCAGCGTGCCGCGGTCCTGGCCTTCCTGCGCGAGCAGGCCCGTGCCGGGCATGCCCCGAGCCTGGCCGAGATCGCCCAGGCCTTCGGCTTCGCCTCGCGCAACGCCGCGCACAAGCATGTGCAGGCGCTGGCCGAGGCCGGCCTGATCGGGTTGCGCGCCGGACAGAAGCGCGGCATCCGGCTGCCCGAGAGCGGTCGCGATGCGCCGTTGTCGCTGCCGGTGCTGGGGCGGGTGGCGGCGGGCCGGCCGATCGGGGCAGACATCGGCCTCGATCGCCAGCTGTGGCTGGACCGCGGGCTGTTCTCGCTGCGCCCGGACTACCTGCTGCAGGTGCAGGGCGACTCGATGATCGACGACGGCATCCTCGACGGCGACCTGGTCGGCGTGCACCGCAGCGCCGAGGCCCGCAACGGCCAGACCGTGGTCGCGCGGGTGGACGGCGAGATCACCATCAAGCGCCTGGAACGCGGTGCCGAGCGCATCCGCCTGCTGCCGCGCAATCCCGCGCATGCCCCGATCGTGGTGCCGGACGATGCCGACTTCGCGATCGAGGGCCTGTACTGCGGCCTGGTGCGGCAGGGCTGAGATGACCGCCTCGGCACCCTGGGCGGGGCAGGGCGGCGGCGCGGCGGCGGTGCTGCCGCTGGAGGCGATGCTGGCCGCGCGCACGGTCTGGCGCGCGGGCCACGGTACCGCCCTCCAGCGGGGGGGCGAACCGACCGGGCACCCGGCGCTGGATGCGCAGCTGCCCGACGGCGGCTGGCCGCGGCGGGCGTTGACCGAGCTGCTGCTGCCGGCGGCCGGGGTCGGGGAGGTGGCACTGCTGCTGCCCACGCTGGCACGGATGACCGCCGCCGGCAGCCGGGTGGTGCTGGTGGCGCCGCCGTACATCCCGTATGCGCCGGCCTGGCAGGCCGGCGGCGTGGTGCTGGCGCAGCTGGAGGTGGTGCAGGCCGAGTCGCGCGAGGCGCTGTGGGCGTTCGAGCAATGCCTGCGCAGCGGGACCTGCGCCGCGGTGCTGGGCTGGCCGCAGACCGGCGATGCGCGTGCGCTGCGCCGGCTGCAGGTGGCTGCCGACAGCGGCGACTGCTGCGCCTTCGCGCTGCGCGACCGCCGGCATGCGGTGAATGGTTCGCCGGCGGCGCTGCGGCTGGAATACCTGCCCGAGCGCGAGGCCTGGCAGGTGCGCAAGTGCCGCGGCGGCCAGGTGCCCGCGCAGCCGCTGCGGCTGGCGCCGTGAGCGGCGGCTGAGGCGCGCATGCTGTGGGCCTGCATCCTGTTGCCGCAGCTGGCGCTGGACGCCGTGCTGCGGCGCCTGCCCGACGCGCAGTCGCCGCTGGCGCTGGTCGAGGGCCCGGCGCAGCTGCGCCGCCTGCACGCGGTCAATGCCGCCGCCGCCCAGAGCGGGCTGAGCGCCGGCATGCGGCTGTCGGCCGCGCATGCGCTGCTGGCCGACGTGCGCACGGTCGACTACGACGCCCAGGCCGAGGCGCGCTGGCAGGCGTTCCTGGCCAACTGGGCCTACCGCCACAGTTCGCTGGTGAGCCAGCAATGGCCGCGCGCGATCGTGCTCGAGGCGCGTGCCAGCTTCCGGCTGTTCGGGCCGTGGCCGCGCTTCGAGGCGCGGTTGCGCGAGGAACTGCAGGCGCTGGGCTTCCGCCATCGCATCGCGCTGGCGCCGACCCCGCGTGCGGCACGCGTGCTGGCCGGCCTGCGCGACGGCCTGGCGATCACCGAGCCCGGCGCGCTGCACGCGTTGCTCGACAAGGTGCCGGTACGGCGCGCCGCGTTGCCCGACGAGGCCGGCGAGCGCCTGCAGCGCATGGGCGTGCGCGACCTGGCAGGCCTGCGCGCGCTGCCGCGCGACGGCCTGCGCCGGCGTTTCGGCGCGGCGCTGCTCGACCATCTCGACCGCCTCTACGGCCACACCGACGATCCGCTGGCGTGCTATTCGCCGCCGGACCACTTCGACATGCGGGTCGAGCTGGGCTACGAGGTCGAGACCCATCCGGCGCTGCTGTTCCCGCTGCGCCGGCTGATCGGCGACCTGTGCACCTACCTGTCGGTCCGCGACGGCGGCGTGCAGCGCTTCGTGCTGCGGCTGGAGCACGAGAGCGGCGCCACCGACGTGGAGGTGGGGCTGCTGGCGCCCGAGCGCGCGCCGGCGATGCTGTTCGAGCTGGCGCGCAACCGCCTGGAACGCGTGCAGATCCCGCACCCGGTGGTGGCGATGCGGCTGCTGGCGCGGCAGCTGCCCCCGTTCGTGCCGGCGCTGCGCGACCTGTTCGACCCGCGCGCCCAGCAGTCGGTGGACTGGCCGCAGCTGCGCGAGCGCCTGCGCGCGCGGCTGGGCGATGCGGCGGTGTACCGGGTGCTGCCGGCCGCCGACCCGCGCCCGGAGCGGGCCTGGCAGCGCGTGCTGGGCGATGCCGCCGCCGAGACCGCGGCGCCGCCGCGCCCGCCGCGGCCGGCCTGGCTGCTGCCCGAGCCGGTGCCGCTGCGGCCGGCCCCGCAGCGCATCCTCTGCGGCCCCGAGCGCCTGGAAAGCGGCTGGTGGGACGATGCCGAGGCGCGCCGCGACTACTACGTGGTGGAGACCGCACGCGGCCGCCGCGCCTGGGCATTCGTGCCGCCGGGCCGGCTCGACGGCTGGATGCTGCACGGGTGGTTCGCATGAGCGGGCACCGCCGATGAGCTGGGACGATGCGGTCGATGGCGTGGACCGCGACACCCCCGGCGGGCGCCCGGCGCGGGCGTGGCGCGTGGGTGCGCGGCTGCGCGCGGCCAACGACGACGTGCTCCACCCCGCCGGCGACGACCTGCCGGCCTATGCCGAGCTGCACTGCCTGTCGGACTTCTCGTTCCTGCGCGGCGCCTCCAGCGCCGAGCAGCTGTTCCTGCGCGCCCAGCACTGCGGCTACCAGGCGCTGGCGATCACCGACGAATGCTCGCTGGCGGGCATCGTGCGTGGGCTGGAGGCCGCGCGCGCCACCGGCGTGCGCCTGATCGTCGGCAGCGAGTTCGTGCTGGTCGACGGCACCCGCTTCGTGCTGCTGGTGGAGAACGCCCAGGGCTATCCGCAGCTGTGCGACCTGATCACCACCGCGCGCCGCGCCGCCGCCAAGGGCTGCTACCGGCTGGCGCGCGACGAGGTCCAGGCGCGCTTCGGCGACGGGGTGCCCGGCGTGTTCGCGCTCTGGCTGCCCGGCGCGCAGCCGCAGGCCGGGCAGGGGCAGTGGCTGCGCCAGGTCTTCGGCGAGCGTGCCTTCCTCGCGGTGGAACTGCACCGCGAACAGGACGACACCGCGCGCCTGCAGGCGCTGCAGGCGCTGGCCCAGCAACTGGGCATGACCGCGCTGGCCAGCGGCGACGTGCACATGGCGCAGCGCTCCGAGCGCATCGTGCAGGACACGCTGACCGCGATCCGCCACACCTCGACCCTGGCCGACTGCGGCGCGCACCTGTTCCGCAACGGCGAGCGCCACCTGCGCACCCGGCGCGCGCTCGGCAACATCTATCCGCCGGCGCTGCTGCAGGCGGCGGTGGCGCTGGCGCAGCGCTGCACGTTCGACCTCGGGCAGGTCAGCTACACCTACCCGGAGGAACTGGTGCCGGCCGGCCACAGCCCGGCCAGCCACCTGCGCGCGCTGACCGAGGCCGGCATGCGCGAGCGCTGGCCCGGCGGCACCCCGCCCAAGGTGGTCGCCCAGATCGAGGAGGAGCTCGCGCTGATCGCGCGCAAGCGGTACGAGGCGTTCTTCCTCACCGTGCACGACGTGGTGCGCTTCGCGCGCGAGCGCGGGATCCTCTGCCAGGGGCGCGGCTCGTCGGCCAATTCGGCGGTGTGCTACGCGCTGGGCATCACCGCGGTCAATCCCGACGACACCCGGCTGCTAATGGCGCGCTTCCTGTCGGAGGAGCGCGACGAGCCGCCGGACATCGACGTGGACTTCGAGCACGAGCGGCGCGAGGAGGTGCTGCAGTACGTCTACGCCAAGTACGGGCGCGAGCGCGCGGCGCTGGCCGCCACGGTGATCTGCTACCGCGGCAAGAGCGCGGTGCGCGACGTGGCCAAGGCCTTCGGCCTGCCGCCGGACCAGATCGCGCTGCTGGCCAACTGCTTCGGCTGGGGCAATGGCGACACCCCGATGCCGCAACGGCTGGCCGAGGCCGGCTTCGACCTGGCCAACCCGCTGATCGCCAAGGTCCTGCACGTCACCGCGCGCCTGCAGGACCATCCGCGCCACCTGTCGCAGCACGTCGGCGGCTTCGTCATCTCCGACGCGCCGCTGTCCACGCTGGTGCCGGTGGAGAACGCGGCGATGGCCGACCGCACCATCATCCAGTGGGACAAGGACGACCTGGAGACGATGAAGCTGCTGAAGGTCGACTGCCTGGCGCTGGGCATGCTGACCTGTATCCGCAAGACCCTGGACCTGGTGCGCGGCCACCGCGGCCGCGACTACCAGATCGCCACGCTGCCGGCCGAGGACGCGGCCACCTACCGCATGATCCAGCGCGCCGATACCGTGGGCGTGTTCCAGATCGAGTCGCGCGCGCAGATGGCGATGCTGCCGCGGCTGCGGCCGGCGCGCTTCTACGACCTGGTGGTGGAGGTGGCGATCGTGCGCCCGGGCCCGATCCAGGGCGACATGGTGCACCCCTACCTGCGGCGGCGGCAGGGGCGCGAGGCGGTCAGCTACCCGTCCGCGGAGGTGGAGGACATCCTCAAGCCCACCCTGGGCGTGCCGCTGTTCCAGGAACAGGTAATGGAGCTGCTGATGCATGCGGCCAAATACACCCCCAGCGAGGCCGACAACCTGCGCCGCTCGATGGCCGCCTGGCGCCGCGGCGGCGACATGGAGCAGCACCGCGCCCGCGTGCGCGAGCGCATGCAGGACCGCGGCTATGCCGCGGAGTTCATCGACCAGATCTTCGAGCAGATCAAGGGCTTCGGCTCCTACGGCTTCCCGCAGAGCCATGCCGCGTCGTTCGCCAAGCTGGTGTACGCCAGCTGCTGGCTCAAGCGCCACGAGCCGGCCGCGTTCGCCTGCGGCCTGCTCAACGCGCAGCCGATGGGCTTCTATTCGCCCAGCCAGATCGTGCAGGACGCGCGCCGCGGCAGCCCCGAGCGCGCGCGCGTGCGGGTGCTGCCGGTGGACGTGCTGCACAGCGACTGGGACAGCGCCCTGGTCGGCGGGCGGCCGTGGCGCAGCGAGGCCGAGCCCGGCGAGCAGCCGGACATCCGCCTCGGCCTGCGCCAGGTCGCCGGCCTGTCCGAGAAGGCCGCCGCGCAGCTGCTGGCCGCGCGCGCGCAGGCCGCCTTCGCCGACCTCGCCGACCTGTGCCAGCGCGCGCGCCTGGACGAGAAGGCGCGCCTGGCGCTGGCCGAGGCCGGCGCACTGCAGGCCCTGGTCGGGCACCGCAATGCCGCGCGCTGGGCGATGGCCGGGGTCGAGGCGCAGCGGCCGCTGCTGCCGGGCAGCCCGCAGGAGGACGCGGTGGCGCTGCCGGCCCCGCGGCCGGGCGAGGAGATCATGGCCGACTACCGCGCGGTGGGGCTGAGCCTGCGCCAGCACCCGATGGCGCTGCTGCGCCCGCAGATGGTCCAGCGCCGCATCCTGGGCCTGCGCGAGCTGCGCGGGCGCAGCCACGGCAGCGGCGTGCACGTGGCCGGGCTGGTCACCCAGCGCCAGCGCCCGGCCACCGCCAAGGGCACGATCTTCGTCACCCTGGAGGACGAGCACGGCATGATCAACGTGATCGTCTGGGCACACCTGGCGCTGCGCCGCCGCCGGGCCCTGCTGGAGTCGCGGCTGCTGGCCGTGCGCGGGCGCTGGGAACGGGTGGACGGGGTCGAGCATCTGATCGCCGGCGACCTGCACGACCTCAGCGACCTGCTCGGCGAGATGCAGGTGCCGTCGCGCGATTTCCATTGACCGCGCGCGGCACTGCCCTCAGCGCCACTGCCGCACGTGCTCGACCAGTGCGCGCAGCTTGGGCGGCAGGTGGCGGCGCTGCGGGAAGTACAGGAAGAACCCGGGGAACGGCGGCAGGAACCCGCCCAGCAGCGGCACCAGTTCGCCCGAGGCCAGGTAGGGCCGGAACACCTCCTCCGGCGCGAAGGTGATGCCGCCGCCGCTGAGCGCGGTGCGCAGCATCAGGCGCAGGTCGTTGGTGGTGATCTGCGGCGGCACCGCCACGTCGAAGCCGACGCCGTCCTCGACGAATTCCCAGCGGTGCGGGGCCCGTTCGGGGGCCGGGCGCCAGCCGATGCAGCGGTGCTGCAGCAGCTCGCGCGGGTGCGCCGGCGCGCCATGGACGGCCAGGTAGGCCGGCGCGGCCACGGCCATCTCGCGCTGCTCGCCGGTGAGCGCGATCGCGACCATGTCCTGCTCGATCGCCTCGCCCAGCCGCACCCCCGCGTCGTAGCCGGCGGCGACGATGTCGAACTCGTCGTCGGTGACGGTGACATCCAGCGTCACCCCCGGATGGGCCTGCGCGAACGCGGCCAGCAGCGGGCCGGACAGGAAGCGCTCGGCGATCGAGGCGACGGCGATCCGCAGGTGACCGCGCGGGGCGTCCTGCGCGACGCCGTCGAGCGCGGCGTCGACCTCGGCCAGCGGCCGTGCCAGCGCCGCGTGCAGGCGCTCGCCGGCCTCGGTCAGGCGCACCGACCGGGTGGTGCGCACCACCAGCGCGGTGCCGAAGATGTCCTCGAGCCGGCGCACCCCCTGGCTGACGGCCGAACGGGTCACGCCCAGGCGGTCGGCGGCGGCGCGGAAGTTGTGGCCTTCGGCCACGGCCAGGAACAGCGGCAGCAGGTTCAGATCGATCTTCATTGTCCAGTCCCGCTCATCATCCAGTCCATCCCGCGACGGCTACCGGCAGCCGCGGCCGTCGTCCATCTTCTCATCCAACCCGACCCGCAGAGAGCTTCCCCGCATGGACAAGACCATCCTGATCACCGGCGCTTCCAGTGGCATCGGCGAGGGCATCGCCCGCGCGCTCGGCGCCGCCGGCGCCCGGGTGCTGCTGGGCGCGCGCCGGATCGAGCGCATCCAGGCCATCGCCGACGACATCAACGCCGGCGGCGGCGTCGCCCGCGCCCAGGTGCTGGACGTCACCGACCGGCCTTCCATGGCCGCCTTCGCCCAGGCCGCCCTGGCGCACTGGGGACGCATCGACGTGCTGGTGAACAACGCCGGGGTGATGCCGCTGTCGCCACTGGCCGCCGGCAAGGTCGACGAATGGGAGCGCATGATCGACGTGAACATCAAGGGCGTGCTGTGGGGCATCGCCGCGGTGCTGCCGAGCATGCGCGCGCAGGGCAGCGGCCAGATCGTCAACCTCGGCTCCATCGGCGCGCTGGCGGTGGTACCGACGGCCGCGGTCTATTGCGCCACCAAGTTCGCGGTGCGCGCGATCTCCGACGGGCTGCGCCAGGAAAGCCCCGACATCCGCGTCACCTGCGTCAATCCAGGCGTGGTGGCGAGCGAGCTGGCCGACAGCATCACCGACCCGGCCACCCGCGAGGCGATGCAGGCCTACCGCGCAGTGGCGCTGCAGCCGGCCGACATCGCGCGCGCCGTGCGCCAGCTGATCGAGGCGCCGCCGCAGGTCGACACCAGCGAGATCACGATCCGGCCCACGGCGGCGAGCCATTGAGGCCCTGCAGGCCGCTGCGTGGCGCCGCAGGCGGCTGCAGCAGCCTCTCCCGGCCGTCGCCCGCCCTTGAGGGCGCGCGGCGCCGCCCTGCGATTGCGGCGGCCGCCCGTGACCGTCTTCATGCGCGCCTGATATAACGGCGGCAAACGTGCGCGCATGCGCCGGCTCCGTTCCCGCACCGAGAGGCGATCATGAAGTTGGAAGCCCTGTTCGACCAGTTGCACGCGCTGCCCACGATCCCGAAGGTGGCCCAGGACCTGATCCGCCAGTTCGACAACCCGGACGCGGACATCGACCGCCTCGCGCGCAGCATCGAACGCGATCCGGTGATCGCGGCCAAAGTGCTGCGGCTGGCCAACTCGGCGCGCTTCCACGGCCTGCGCGACTCCACCAGCGTGGACGACGCGGCGATGCGGCTGGGCTTCAACACCCTGCGCACGCTGGTGCTGGCCTCGGTGATGACCGGGGCGTTCCGCACCGGCCCGGGCTTCGACCTGAAGACGTTCTGGCGGCACAGCTTCGAGGTGGGCGGCATCTGCCGGCTGCTGGCCGCGCAGCACGGGGTGGAGGCCGAGACCGCCTTCACCTGCGGGATGATGCACAACATCGGCGAGCTGCTGATCCAGGCCGGCGCGCCGGACTACGCGGCGCGCCTGTCCGCGGCGCAGTCCTCGCCCGGCCATGCCGCCGAGGAGGTGCTGCAGCTGGGCTTCGGCTATCCGGAGGTCGGGGCCGAACTGGCGCGGCGCTGGCAGCTGCCGCGGGTGATCCAGCAGGCCATCGCCTACCAGGCGCGTCCGTCCGCCGCGCCCGAGGGCGAGCCGATGCCGCGCCTGCTGGCGCAGGCGGTGCTGATCTCCGACGCGCTGGAGCGCCATGGCGCGGCGGATGCGGCCGCGCAGGACGAGGTGCGCGGCCCGCTCACCGAGGAACTGGACCTGGAGCGGCTGTTCGCCGCGCTGCCCGAGGTCATCGAGGCCGACCGCCAGTTCGCCGAGATCCTGCAGTAGCCGCCGGACGCCGCGGCCCGCCGCCGCGGCGTCAGCGCACCCCGTGCATCAGGCGCCGCAGCAGCGGCGCGGCCAGCAGCGCCAGCACGCCGCAGCCCAGGCCGATCCACGTCATCAGCCAGAACAGATGGGCATAGCCGGCCGCGGCCTGTGCCACGTCCAGGCGCTGGCCGTCGGGCACCTCGATCGCGGCGAGCTTGCCGAACAGCGCCGCCAGCGCCTCGGAGAACGCCGTGGCCAGGAACCAGGTGCCCATCATCAGGCTCATCACCCGCGGCACCGCCAGCTGGGTGACCGCCGACAACCCCACCGGCGACAGGCACATCTCGCCGATCTCCAGCACCGCGTAGGCCAGCACCAGCCACCACACGCTGGCGATCTGGCCGCTGGCGCCGACCTGCTGCGCGGCCAGCGCCAGCGGCACGAACGACAGGCCGGCCAGCACCAGCCCGAGCGCGGACTTGACCGGCTTGGACGGGTCGGCGCCGCGGCGGTCGAGGAAGGCCCACAGCGCCGCGAACAGCGGCGCCAGCAGCACCAGGAACAGCGCGCCCAGGTAGGTCAGCGAGCCGGCGGTCTGCGGCAGCACCAGGCAGTCGCGCACCAGCAACAGCAGCATCAGCGCCGCCACCGCGATCGCCAGCCGGCGCGGTGCGCGCGAAGCCGGCGCGCGGTCCGACAACGAGGCCGCCAGCACGAACCCCAGCGGCGCCAGCAGCAGCGAGGCGATCGACCACGGCAGCGGCGTGCCGTCGCGGATCACCAGCGCCGGCACCAGGTCCTTGCCGAGCAGGCGGTCGTTGAACGTCACCCAGGAACCGTAGGTCTGCTCGTACAGGGTGAAGAACACCAGCGCCATGAAGATCAGCGCCATCAGCGCGAACATCTGCTGGCGCTGCACCGGGGTGCAGCGGGTGCCGGTGAACCAGGCGAACCACAGCAGCACCCCGGCCAGCACGCCCAGCATCAGCATCAGCGCCAGGCTGATCTCGCCGCCGAAGGAGAACGCGCCGTTGGCCGCGGCCCACATCAGCCCGGCCACCGGCACCACGCCCGCCAGCGCCAGCGCATAGATCAGCCACTCGCGCGGCAGCCCGAGCACGCGCTCGCGCAGCGGCGCCGCTGCCGGCGGCTCGGCATGGCCGTGCAGGTACTTCTGCCCCCACAGGAACATGCCCAGCCCGATCAGCATGCCGAGGCCGGCGGCGCCGAAACCGTAGCGCCAGCCATAGGCCTCGCCGACGAAGCCGCACACCAGCGAAGCGAACAGCGCGCCGAGGTTGATGCCGGCGTAGAACAGCGAGAAGCCCGAATCGCGGCGCGCATCGTCGGGCCGGTACAGCTTGCCGACGATGGTGGAGATGCTCGGCTTGAGGAAGCCGACGCCGACGATGATCAGCGCCAGCGACAGGTAGGTCGTCGCCAGCGCCCCGGTGTCGCGCACCACCGTGCCCCCGACCCGCTGCGCGGCCTGGCCCTCGAAGGCCATGCCCGCGTGCCCCAGCACCAGCAGGAAGCCGCCGAACACCACCGCCTTGCGCATGCCCAGCCAGCGGTCGGCGAGCATCCCGCCGAACACCGGGATGCAGTACACCAGCCCGCCGTAGGCGCCGAGCAGGTCCAGCCCGGCCTTGTCGCCGAACAGGTGGTACTTGGTCAGGTACAGCAGCAGCAACGCCTTCATCCCGTAGAACGAGAAGCGCTCCCACATCTCGGTGAAGAAACAGACATAGACGCCCTTGGGATGGCCGAGGAAATCGTCGGCGGCGGGCAGGGCGGGGACGGCGCTGGCGGACATCGGGCGGACCGGGCGAAGGCGAGCGCGAGTATAGGCGCGCGCCCGGCCGGCCGCAGGTCAGAAGTAACGCAGCCAGGCCAGATCGCGGCGGCGCGCCTTGAGCCGCGCGAACGCCCGCGTCGGCCGGTACAGCGCCAGCGCCAGCGCCGCGGCGACCAGCCACAGGGTGGCGACGTGGTCGACGCCGAAGTGCGCGCCGTGGGTCTGCCCCCACCGCGCCAGCGCCAGCAGGTACAGCCCCTTGAGCAGGTACAGGTGCAGCAGGTAGAAGAACATCGGCGCCGCGCCGATGTCGGCCAGCGGCGCCAGCGCGCGCGCCCAGCCCGGGCGCTCGTACAGCCGCAGCAGCAACAGCCCGGTGCCGAGGGTGAGCAGCAGGAACAGCAGCGACGGCGGGTACTTGGTGACGTTGAACACGCTCATCGCGGTGCGCAGCGCATCGCCCATCGGTTGCCACGGCGCGTCGCCGTAGACGTTGAGCGCGCGCAGCGCGGCGAAGGCCAGCAGCGCGCCTGCGCCCCAGCCCAGCAGCCGGCGCTGCCGCTGCGCGGGCGCGGCGTCGCGCGCGAACCACGGCCCGGCCGCGTAGCCGAGCGCGATCACGCCGATCCAGGGCAGCAGCGGATACGAGGTGCGCAGGCGCAGCCCGTCGCCGAGAACGATCCAGTCGCGCTGGTGCAGCACCGCCCAGGCCGCGTGCAGCGGGCCGTCGCCGCCGACCTGCACGCCGTTGAGCAGGTTGTGCCCGGCCACCAGCAGCGCGCCGACGCCGAACAGCGCCGCGCGCGGCAGCCACAGCAGCGCGGCCAGCGCCAGCATGCTCAGGCCGATCGCCCAGATCACCTGCAGGTAGAGCGTGCCTGGCGGCAGCTCCAGGGTCCACGCGAAGTTGACCAGGGTCAGCTCCAGCACCACCAGGAACAGCCCGCGCTTGAGCAGGAACGCGCTCGCCGCGGCACGCCCGGCGGGCTGCGCGCTGGCGTACAGCCAGGCCGACAGGCCGGTGAGGAACACGAACACCGGCGCGCACAGGTGCGACAGCAAGCGCGCGAGGAACAGCGCCGGCGCGGTGTCGGCCACGTCCATCGGGTCGCTCACCTGCTGGTGCAGGTAGAAGGTCTCGCGGACATGGTCCAGCAGCATCAGCAGCATCACCGTGCCGCGCAGCTGGTCGATCGAGGTGAGGCGGCGGGGCGATGCGGTCATGCGGCAGAGGTTCGATACAAGATAATAATAGATATAACATAACAAATACAGCGCACGATCGGTCAGCGCACGCGGGCCGCCGGGTACATCCGCGCCCGTCCCCCGGTCCGGTCCGCGCCCTGCCACGTCGAATCCCGCGCTGCCCGGTTCTCCCGCGTCGTCCTGCGCGGCGGTTCTCCCGCGCAGGCCGGGGTCTCCCCGCGCACCCGGGCGCTCGCGGTGCACGCCCCGGCCCGGCAACTACGGCCCAGGCTCCCACGATTCCCGATTCCCGATTCCCGATTCCCGATTCCCGATTCCCCGCCCCCATCTGGACTTGCCCGTGCACAGCCGCTAGCGTGTGGCGGATTTTTTGCCTTTCAGGGGAACCGCAATGCGCAACGCCGAGCCGCGCCAGCTCACCTTCCGAGCCGTCGTGCTGTCCATCGTCCTCGCCGTCGTGCTGTCGGCCGCCAATGCCTACCTCGGCCTGTTCGCCGGCCTGACCATCGCCACCGCGATCCCCGCGGCGGTGGTGTCGATGGGCGTGCTGCGCCTGCTCGGCGGCGGGTCGATCCTGGAGAACAACATCGTCCAGACCGGCGCCTCGGCCGGCTCGTCGATCGCGGCCGGCGTGATCTTCACGATCCCGGCGCTGGTGATCATGGGCTACTGGCCGGACTTCAAGTACTGGTGGGTGCTGGGCATCGCCGGCCTGGGCGGCCTGCTGGGCGTGCTGTTCTCGGTGCCGCTGCGGCGCTCGATGATCGTCGAGGACCCGCTGCCGTTCCCGGAGGGCAAGGCCGCGGCCGAAGTGCTCAAGGCCGGCGAGAATCCCGGTCCCGGCCTGCGCATCCTGGCGCTGTCCGGCGCGATCGGCGCGCTGGTCAAGCTCGCCGCCGCCAGCGGCCTGCGCGTGATCCCCGATACCTGGGCGCAGGCCGCCTACCTCGGCAGCAGCCGCATGGTGGGCTACATCGGCACCAACCTGTCGCCGGCGCTGCTGGGCGTGGGCTACATCGTCGGCCTCAACGTCGGCATCGTGGTGCTGTCCGGCTCGATCCTGTCCTGGCACCTCGCCATCCCGCTGTACCAGCAGTTCTTCATGGGCTCGGACCCGGCGCTGGCGCAGAGCCTGGCCGGCGCACCGGCGGCCGACGCCGCGTTCGGCATCTGGGGCGCCAAGATCCGCTACCTGGGCGTGGGCGCGATGCTGATCGGCGGTGTGTGGACGCTGTTCTCGCTGCGCAAGTCGCTGCTGTCGGGCGTCAGGAGTGGCTTTGCGGCGGCACGCAAGAGCGGCGGCCCGGCGATCGCCGAGACCGAGCGCGACCTGCCGATGAAGTGGATGCTGGTGGCGCTGGTGCTGTTCACGCTGCCGCTGCTGGGCCTGTACCAGGAAATCGTGCAGCAGTGGCACGTGTCGATCCCGATGACGATCATCATGATCGTGGCCGGCTTCCTGTTCGTGTCGGTGTCGGGCTACCTGGCCGGCCTGATCGGCTCGTCCAACAACCCGGTCTCGGGCATCACCATCTCCACCATCCTGTTCGCCTCGGCGGTGCTGGTGCTGCTGCTCGGCAAGAGCGGACTGGTGCCGGTGGGCGCCGGCGGCGCGCCGCTGGGCGCGGTGGCCGCGATCATGATCGGCGCGGTGGTGTGCTGCGCCGCGGCGGTGGGCGGCGACAACCTGCAGGACCTCAAGGCCGGCTACCTGGTCGGCGCCACGCCGTGGAAGCAGCAGCTGATGCTGGCGATCGGCGCGTTCTCGTGCGCGCTGATCATGGCCCCGGTGCTAAACCTGCTGGCCCAGGCCTACGGCATCGGCGCGGCCACCCCGGAGCACCCGAACTCGCTGGCCGCACCGCAGGCCACGCTGATGGCCTCGGTGGCGCGCGGCCTGTTCGGCGGCGAGCTGCCGTGGTCGATGATCGGCCTCGGCGCCGGCGTGGGCGCGGCCATCATCGCGCTGGACGAATGGCTGAAGTCGCGCGGCGCGCGCTTCCGCGTACCGGTGCTGGCCGCGGCGATCGGCATCTACCTGCCGCTGGAACTGATGGTGCCGATCTTCCTCGGCGGCCTGATCTCCTACCTGGTCGAGCGCTTCCACCGCATCCGCGCCGACGACGAGGACGGCCGCGACCGCGTGCACCGTCCGGGCGTGCTGTTCTCCGCGGGCCTGATCACCGGCGAGGCGCTGATGGGCATCGCCATCGCCGTGCCGATCGTGGTTTCCGGGCGCGCGGACGTGCTGGCGCTGCCGGACGCGCTCCACCTCAGCCAGTGGATCGGCCTGGGGGTGCTGGCGCTGGTGGGCTGGCTGCTCTACCGGGTCGGCAAGCGCGCCTGACCCGGCGGCAATCGGGAATCGGGATCGGGGAAGGCCCCCGATCCCCAATCCCGGCTCTTCATGCCTCCGCGCCGCTGCGGCGCCTACTCTCTAATTTTGCTCTGGCGGGAACTCCGATGACCAAGCTTCGCTATGCCTTGCTGCCCCTGTGCCTGATGAGCGCGCTGCCTTCGCTGGCGGCCGCGCGCGGTTTCGATGTGCGCGACATGGTGGCGCTGGACCGCGTGTCCGCGCCCACGCTCAGCCCCGACGGCGGCGTGCTGGTGTTCGCCAAGCGGCAGATGGATGCCAAACGCGAGAAGGCCAGTACCGGCCTGTGGCTGCGCGACCTGCGCACCCGCGACCTAGCGCCGCCGCGGCGGCTCACGCCCGAGGGCTGGAACGTCAACTCGCCCGAGTTCTCGGCCGACGGCAAGACCGTGTACTTCCTCAGCGCCAAGTCCGGCACCCAGCAGCTGTACGCGCTGGCGCTGGCCGGCGGCGCGCCGCGGCAGCTGACCGCGTTCGCCGTCGACGTGGACAGCTACAAGCTGTCGCCGCAGGGCGACCGCATCGCCTTCAGCGCCGGCGTCTACCAGGCCTGCGGCTCGGACCTGGCCTGCACCGGCGACAAGCTCAAGGCCGAGACCGGCGCCAAGGCCAGCGGCGTGGTGTTCGACCAGCTGTTCGTGCGGCACTGGGACACCTGGAACGACGGCCGCCGCAACACCCTGTTCGTGGCCGAACTGCCCAGGGCCGCCGGCACGCCGGTGGTCGGCGCCTCGGCGATCAGCGCCACCGTGGCCGGCGACGCGCCGTCCAAGCCGTTCGGTGGCAACGACGACTACGCCTGGGCGCCGGACGGCGCCTCGGTGGTGGCCAGCATCCGTGTGGCCGGCCGCCAGGAGCCGTGGTCGACCAACTTCGACCTGTACCGCCTGGACGCCGCCGGGCGCAGCGCGCCGGTCAACCTGACCGCGGCCAACCCGGCGTGGGACGCCGGCCCGGTGTTCAGCGCCGACGGCCGCACCCTGTACTACCGCGCGATGAAGCGCCCGGGCTTCGAGGCCGACCGCTTCGGTCTGATGGCGCTCGACCTGGCCAGCGGCAAGGCGCGCGAGATCGCCCGGGACTGGGACCGCTCCGCCGGCGAGATCGTGCTGGCCGAGGACGGCAAGGCGATCTACACCACCGCCGACGACCTCGGCCAGCACCCGCTCTTCAGGATCGATATCGCCAGCGGCAAGGCGACCCGGCTGATCGGCGACGGCAGCGTCGGTGCGCCGGCGCTGGCCGGGCCGACGCTGGCCTTCACCCGCAACTCGCTCAAGAGCGGCGACCAGATCTTCGTCACCGACAGCGCCGGCCTCGCCGCGGGCACGGCGGCGGCGGGCGACAACGCGGGCCCGTCGCTGCGCGCGATCACCGCCAGCGCGGCCGAGGCGCTGCCCGACGTGCAGTTCGGCGACTACGAGCAGTTCGAGTTCAAGGGCTGGAACAACGAGACCGTGCATGGCTACGTGGTCAAGCCCTACGACTACCAGGAGGGCAAGACCTACCCGGTGGCGTTCCTGGTCCACGGCGGCCCGCAGGGCAGCTTCGGCAACGGCTGGAGCTACCGCTGGAACCCGCAGACCTACGCGGGGCAGGGCTACGCGGTGGTGATGATCGATTTCCACGGTTCCACCGGCTACGGCCAGGCCTTCACCGACGCGATCAGCCAGCACTGGGGCGACCGCCCGCTGGAGGACCTGCAGAAGGGCTGGGCCGCGGCCCGGGACAAGTACGCGTTCCTGGACGGGGACAAGGCCTGCGCGCTGGGCGCGAGCTACGGCGGCTACATGGTCTACTGGATGGCCGGCAACTGGTTCGAGCGCGATGGGAGCTCGCCGTGGAAGTGCCTGGTCGACCATGACGGCGTGTTCGACAACCGCACCATGGGCTACGCCACCGAGGAACTGTGGTTCAGCGAGTGGGAGAACGGCGGGACGCCGTGGCAGAACCCGGCCGGCTACGAGAAGTTCAACCCGGTGCTGCACGTGGACAAGTGGAAGGTGCCGATGCTGGTGATCCACGGCCAGCAGGACTTCCGCATCCCGGTGGAGCAGGGCCTGGCCGCGTTCACCGCGCTGCAGCGCAAGGGCATCGAGTCCAAGCTGCTGTACTTCCCGGACGAGAACCACTGGGTGCTCAAGCCGCAGAACAGCATCCTGTGGCACGACACCGTCAACGGCTGGCTGAAGCAGCACCTCGGCGAGTGAGTCGCCGCCGGGCACGCCGTCCTGTGGGCGGCGTGCCCGGATCCGCCCGCGCCCGCCGCGGTCGCGGGTGGGAGGCGGCTCAGCGCACCGGCACGCCGTTCAACTGGCGCTCGACGATGTCGAGGATCGAGGCCACCTGGATGCCGTACGAACCGGCACGCCCGGCGTCGAAGGCCTGCTTCCACTCCGCATAGCCGGCAAGATGGGCCGGATCCGGCGCCTCGTGGCCGACCAACTCGGCGTCGCTCAGTTCCAGCGTCTGCGCAATCACCGGCACGTGCGCCAGCGAGGTCATCAGGCCGTCGCCCAGTCCCGGATGCCGGACCCGGATGTCGCGCAGGGTGGCGTGCAGGATCTCGCCGCCCTTGGGGTGCGGTTCGATGCGGTTGATCAGCAGCGTCGGGGTTTCGGCGGGGGTGCGGCCCCGGCAGCGCCAGACCTGGCCGACGGCGTAGCGGGAAACAGCGGAGGCGTTCATGGGCCGACCTGCGGGGATGGGCCATCCATGATGCCCGCGCCGCGCCGCGAAGGCATCCTCCGGCGGCCGCCGGCCTGCGCGGCCGGCCTCGCGGCGTGGCAAAATGGCCGGGCCAAGACGGCTTCTCCTTCACCACGATCGCAAGGATCGCACGTGCGCGCCTCCCTCGCCGGCTGTTTGTTGCTGTGCCTGCTTCCGCTTTGCGGCCGGAGCGCGGGCGTGCAGGCCGCGGTGCCGCGCGCCGCCGCGGCGGCGCAGGCACCGTCTGCGCCCGACGCGGCCGCGCTTCCCGTGCCGACCCGGCCCGGCATGCCGTACCGCCATTTCGTGCAGCGGGCCGGCGCGCGCGGCTGGCAGGTGGTCGATCCGCTCGCCGCCGACAGTTGCGTGGCCGCCGGCGACTGCGAGATCGAACTGATCGGGCCGCGTAGCGGCGACCGCCTGCGGGTACGCATCGGCTCGCAGGCCGGCCTGGCCGTGGTCCTGGCGTGGCGGCCGCTGCCGGCCGCGGCGAGCCCCGGCTCCCTGGCGGTCGATCCCGGCGCCGTGGCCGACGACGGCCCGCGCTGAGCTGTCCGTCGCCGGCGCACTTCGCCGGCGGGCCAGGGGCGCGGGCGACGTCGTATCATGCGGGTTCGCTGCGGCCACGCCGCCGGGCGCTCGCGTCACGCCGGCACGCGAGCGTCCCGGCAACGGCGGGGCCACGCCGTAGTTTCCCCCGTCCTTCGACCCGCCGCGCATGAAGAGCATCGATCCCGCCGAGCTGGAAGCCCTGTTCGACGCGGTGCCGGACGTGCTGTTCTTCGTCAAGGACCGCGACGGCCGCTACACCCACGTCAACCAGACCATGCTGCGGCGGCTGGGCCTGAAGTCGCGCAAGGAGCTGATCGGCAAGCGCGTGGCCGAGGTCTATCCGAGCGGGCTGGGGACCAACTACGCCAACCAGGACGAACAGGTGCTGGCCGGCGCGGTGATCGACAACCTGCTGGAGTTGCACCTGTTCGCCAACCGCGAGCCGGGCTGGTGCCTGACCTGCAAGCGGCCGTTGCGGGTGGACGGGCAGGTGCGCGGCATCATCGGCATCTCGCGTGACCTGGGGCCGCAGGACGGCCAGGAATCGCAGTACGAGAAGCTGCGCCTGGCGCTGGCCTACCTCAACGCCAACTACTCGCAGAACGTGCGCATGCAGGCGCTGGTGGACATCACCGGCTTCTCGATGTCCAAGCTGCAGCGTTCGTTCCGCAAGGTGTTCCAGCTCACGCCGCAGCAGGTGCTGGCCAAGCTGCGGCTGCAGATGGCGATGCACCTGCTGCACGGCCGCCAGAGCGTGACCGAGATCGGCCACGCCTGCGGCTTCAGCGACCAGAGCGCCTTCACCCGCCAGTTCAAGAGCGCTACCGGGCTGACCCCGCGCGAGTACCGCAGCCTGGCGCTGGCGCGCCTGAACGAACTCGACTGACGAACGCCGGCGCCCGCCGGGAGGCATGCTGTCTCCACTGTGCGGTTCGCGCAAACCGGTCGCTCTCCAGATAACCGACGGACGCGCCGACGTTTCGGTCTGGCTACGAATCCGGTTGCACGGTTGCACGATTACCCGTTACCCGTTACCTGGTTGCAGATTGCAGATTACAGACAGCGGATCGCGAAACCTGTTGCGGCTTTCCAGTGCCATGACCGTACGAAGCACTCGCCGTCCGCCACCGTAGCCATTGCAGTGGCTGCCCGAGGCGTCAGCGTCGCCGTGGACAGGCGGAAGACGGCACTCCGGAGGTGCCGCGGCAGCGCGTTGGACAGGACATCTGCCGTGCCGGGAGCCTGTCTCCGGTCACGCTGACGCTCCTCGCCGAAATCGGTGATCTTGTCGATGCTTTGAGTCTGCCGCCGGACAGTGGGTCGAGGTTGGGCGCCTCGTTTGTCCGCGCGGGAGCGGCCCGCGAGTGCCGGTGCAGGACACGCCGTGAACCCGTCCCTGGGGGCTCTTCCACGACATCCATGTCGTGGAAGGTCCTGCCCCGGCACCCGCGGACCCCTCTGCACAAAGGGTCGGTTTGGCGAAACGAAAGGCGTTGCTTCCGGATCGCCCCCCCTTTCTGCAGGCTTTGACAGTCAGATCGCCAGGATGCAAAAGCGAGGTGCTAACAGCTGACAGCTAACGGCCAGAAGCGGAAGCCAGAACCAGAAGCCGAAGCCAAGAAGCCAACAAGCCAACAAGCCAACAAGCCAACAAGCCAACAAGCAACTGCCCTCAGGCAATGGCTGACGACCGCGGCCTTGCAAGGCAGTCCGGCTGTACGACGACAGGACTGCATCGCTAATGAAGCATCCGCCACTTGTCTTCCCGCAGCCCTTGCAATGAATAGCCGAGGCGTCAGCGTGGCCGGGGATAGGCGGCGAGCGGCACAGGGATGTGCCGCGGCGGCGAGTCGGACAGGATGTCCGCCCGAGCCGAGGAGCCTGTCCCCGGTCGCGCTGACGCCCCTGCCGAAGCTAGCCAACGTGCCGCCCCGCCAAGCGTGATACTGCCGTCGCCGAGGAGCCTGTCCCCGGTCACGCTGGCGCCCCTCGCCGAAGCTAGTCATCGTGCCGCCCCGCCAAGCGTGATGCTGCCCTCGCCGAGGAGCCTGTCCCCGGCCACGCTGACGCCCCTCGCCGAAGCTAGCCATCGTGCCGCCCCGCCAGGCGTGATGCAGCCGCGCCGAGGGAGCCTGTCCCCGGTCACGCTGATGCCCCTCGCCGAAGCTAGCCATCGTGCCGCCCCGCCAAGCGTGATGCTGCCCTCGCCGAGGAGCCTGTCCCCGGTCGCGCTGACGGCCTCTGCCGAAGCTAGCCATCGTGCCGCCCCGCCAAGCGTGATGCTGCCCTCGCCGAGGAGCCTGTCCCCGATCACGCTGATGCCCCTCGCCGAAGCTAACCATCGCGCTTCCCCGCCAAGCGTGATGGTGCCGCGTCGCGGAGGCTGTCCCCGGTCGCGCTGACGCCCCTTGCCGAAGTGAGTAATCGATCCGATGCTTCGAGCATTCCGCCCCGGAAGGTAGACCGAGTTGGCGCCTTGGTTGACTGCGTAGGAGCGATATGCGGGTGCCGGAGCAGGACACGCGGTGAACTATCCAAAGGGGGCTCTACCATGACGTCCTTGTCGTGGAGGGTCTTGCCTCGGCATCCCGGCCCCGTCTGCACAGAGGGCTGCATCTGCGGAACCCAAGACCATGCCGCAGCGATCGTGCTGCTTCACTCTGGATTCCGCCTTCCCATTCGCTTTCCTTCGAGCTTCCAATCCCGAATCCCGAATCCCGAATCCCGAATCCCGGATCCCGGATCCCGAATCCCGAATCCCCATTCCCCATTCCCCATTCCCCATTCCCCATTCCCCATTCCCCATTCCCGGCCCACAAAAAAAGGCACCCGATCGCTCGGGCACCCCGCAGGTGTCGTGACGTTGGCGATCGCCCTGCCGCGCGCTCGCGCGGGCAGGGCGGCCGCGCCATCAGGCCAGCATGCGCACCTTCGGCTCGCGGGCCCATTGTCGCGTCTTGGCCGCGGCGATGAAGCCGTTGGCATCGGAGGCATCGACCACGCCCGCGTCCTTGGCCACGTTGCCGGCCTTCAGCAGCGGCTGCGCACCGGCGTCGGCGGCGATCGCCTTCAGGTGCGCGAACGCGTTGCTGACGAAGTCCACCGCTGCCGATTCCTTGCTCAGCTGCTTGCCGGCCTCGGCCGAGAGCACCACGCCCACCGCGTCGAAGATGAAGGACGGCGTGCCGGCCAGCTGGCCGTCGGCCGGCAGCTTCTTGCCGTCGCTGAGCTTGGCGCCGCCCACCTTGGGCGCGACGATCTTGACCGTGGCGCCCGCGGCCTCGGCGGCCTTGCGCAGCGCCTTGACCGTGCCGGCGTCGGAGCCGTCATGGACCAGGATGCCGACCGTGCGGCCCTTGAGCGTGTCCTTCATCTTGCCGATGATCTGCAGCGCCGGCGACGGCGGCTGGTCGGTCGGCGCCACCGCGGCCGGCGGGGCCGGCGGCAGCGCGTCGAGGCCGAGGCCATCGGCCACGCGCTGGGCCAGCTCGGGGTCGACATGGCGCAGGTGCCCGACCACGGCCTCGCGCACGTGCGCGGTCTCCACCTTGGACAGTTCGAACACCAGCGCCGAGGCGATGTGTGCCTGTTCCGGCCGGGTCTGGCTGCGGAAGAACTGGCGGGCCTGGCTGTAGTGGTCGGCGAAGCTCTCGGCGCGGATGCGCCCCTTCACCCCGTCCTCGGCCGGCGTGGCATGGCTGCGGAAGCCACGCGGGGCCTCGCGCGGCGAGTCGGCCTGCAGCGAACTGGGCTCGTAGGCCACCCGGCCCTTGGGCTGGCCCATCTGCATCTTGCCGTCGCGCTGGTTGTTGGCGAATGGGCACTTCGGCGCGTTGACCGGGATCTGGTGGAAGTTCGGGCCGCCCAGGCGGATCAGCTGGGTGTCGAGGTAGGAGAACAGCCGGCCCTGCAGCAGCGGGTCGTTGCTGAAGTCGATGCCGGGCACGATGTTGGCCGGGCAGTAGGCCACCTGCTCGGTCTCGGCGAAGAAGTTGTCCGGCCAGCGGTCCAGCACCATGCGCCCGACGATCTGCACCGGCACCAGCTCCTCGGGGATCAGCTTGGTCGCGTCGAGATGGTCGAACGGGAACTTCTCCGCCTCGGCCTCGGTGAACAGCTGCACGCCGAACTCCCATTCCGGGAAATCGCCCTTCTGCACCGACTCGAACAGGTCGCGGCGGTGGAAGTCCGGGTCGGCGCCGGCGATCTTGACCGCCTCGTCCCAGATCGTGGACTGCAGGCCGAGCTTGGGCCGCCAGTGGAACTTCACGAACGTGCTCTCGCCCTGCTCGTTGATCAGGCGGAAGCTGTGCACGCCGAAGCCCTCGATCATGCGCAGCGAGCGCGGGATCGTGCGGTCGCTCATCGCCCACATGATCATGTGCAGCGACTCGGGCGTCAGCGAGATGAAGTCCCAGAACGTGTCGTGCGCGCTGGCCGCCTGCGGGAAGCCGCGGTCCGGTTCCATCTTCACCGAATGGATCAGGTCGGGGAACTTGATCGCGTCCTGGATGAAGAACACCGGGATGTTGTTGCCGACCAGGTCCCAGTTGCCTTCCTTGGTGTAGAACTTGACCGAGAAGCCGCGCACGTCGCGCGGGGTGTCGATCG
The DNA here is from genome assembly GCA_037145635.1 of Lysobacteraceae bacterium USHLN149. Taxonomy (GTDB): domain Bacteria; phylum Pseudomonadota; class Gammaproteobacteria; order Xanthomonadales; family Xanthomonadaceae; genus JAATFS01. Next base: position 338,576 of record JBBCXB010000002.1, on the reverse strand, counting down.
AGCCGGCGCCGCCGGCCACCGTCGAGAAGCGGGTGAACAGCGGGGTCTTCTCGCCGACCTCGGTCAGCAGCTTGGCGGTGGTGAACCGGGCCAGCGACTTCGTCAGCTCGAAGTAGCCGTGCACCGCGCTGCCGCGCGCATGCACGATGCGCTCGGGGATGCGCTCGTGGTCGAAGTGGGTGATCTTCTCGCGCAGGATGAAGTCTTCCAGCAACGTCGGTCCGCGCGGGGTGGCGCGCAGCGAGTTCTGGTTGTCCGTTACCGGGATGCCCTGGTTGGTGGTCAGCGGCGGATGCGTGCCGCCGGCGCTCTGGTGCAACTCGTCGCCGTGGCCGCGCGACTCCTGCGAGGCGCCGGGCGAGGTGGGGGGCGTCGGGGCGGACGGGGCGGGCTTGCGATCGGGCTTGCTGGCGGCCATGGGAAGACTCCTGGTGGCGGGTGCGGGCGTGCGTTGACCCCCGATGCTGGCCCGCGTGGCGTGAATGCCTCGTCTAGTCCGGAAGCCCGTTCCGTGGCTGCCGCCCATTCATCGTTGGTGGGCCCGCGCGATGTCCGATCGCGGCGGCGTGGGCGTGCGTGCAGCCGTCATGCATCGCACACCGGCCTGCTGCGGATCGGCGCTCACAGCATGTCCAAGGGCTGCCGGGCGCGCGGGGGCGGGAATGTGCGGTCCAGTTGGGCGAGGTCGTCGGCGTCCAGGCGCAGGGTCGCCGCCGCGGCGTTGGCACGCACATGCTCGATGCTACCGGACTCGGGAATGGCGATCACCCGGCCGTCGCGGATCGCCCACGCCAGGGCCACCGCGGGGGCGGCGACGCCGTGACGGTGCGCCACCGCCTCCAGCACCGGATGGCCGAGCAGCGCCCGGCTGCCCAGCGGCGAGTACGCCATCACCGTCACCGCGTGCGCGTCGCACCACGGCAGCAGGTCGTACTCGATGCCGCGGCTGCCGGCGTGGTACAGCACCTGGTTGACCACGCAGCGGTCGCCGCCGTCCACCCGCCACAGGTCTTCCATGTCGTCCACGTCGAAGTTGGACACGCCCCAGTCGCTGATCTTGCCGGCCTCGCGCAGCGCCTCGAACGCGGCCACTACCTCGGGCAGGTCGCTGCCGCCGCGCCAGTGCAGCAGGTACAGGTCCAGCCGCGCCACCCCGAGCCGCCGCAGGCTGGCGTCGCAGGCGCGGGCGATGCCGCTGGCGCTGGCGGACGACGGCAGCACCTTGGACACCAGGTAGGGCGGCTGCTGCGGATCCAGCGCTTCGGCGATCAGTTGTTCGGAGCGGCCGTCGCCATACATTTCGGCGGTGTCGATCAGGCGCATGCCCAGCGCCTGGCCCTCGCGCAGCGCCGCGCGCTCCTGCGCCGGCGCACGCCGCTGCTGGCCGAGATTCCACGAGCCGAGGCCGAGCGCCGGCACGGCGCTTCCGTCGCGGAGGGTGACCTGCGGGACAGGCGAGGGGGCGGGGACGGTCATCGGCGGCTCCGGGGGGAAGGAGCCGCACACGCTACGCGCGGCGCGTTAACCGGCGGTGCGCGAGACGTGTGCGGCGAGGCACGAGCGGCCCCCCTGCGGCCGGCGGCGGCCGCGCTGTGCTCACCGCGCCTGTGCGTCCCAGAAGTCGCAGCGATGCACGCGGGCGAAATCGTGTGTCGGCGCGATCCCGTCCACCGACAGCGCCAGCGGCGTGCGCCCGTCGAAGCGCGGCCACGCCGGACGCCCCGGTCCATTCGGATCGCCGTGCCGGGCGAACGCGCCCCAGTAGTCCTGCATCGCGCGCGACAGTGCCTGCTGGCGGGGAGCGAGAGGGCGGTCGCCGCTGAGCACCCAGGGGCGCTGGAACACGTACACCAGCTCGGCGGCGTGGAAGCTGCGCAGCGGCGTGGCGAACGGCCAGCGCGGCAGCCCGAACGGCGCCTGCGGGTCGTCGAACTCGTAGGCGTACACCGGCGCCCGGGCCGCCAGCGCCTGCCCCAGCCGCCGGATCGGACAGGCGAAGCTGCCGTCGGTGACCAGCTCGGCATACGCCTGCCAGCGCGACTGCGCCGCCAACGGCGCGTATTCGGCCAGCACCGGCGCGGCCTGCGGATACATGCGGCCGACGCGCTTCTCGTAGTCGCCGCGCGTCTGCAGCCGCAGGCCGTAGCCCAGCAATCCGGCGAACAGCCGGCCCTCGTCGCGGTTGTTGCCCAGCATCACCGGCACCGCGAGGCTGCGCCCGGCGGCCACGCTCGCGGCCGGCGCCAGCGGCAGCACGTCGCCGCCATGCATCGGCGCCCAGGCGTCCTCGCCGGTGAGTCCGCGCCGGCGCGATTCGGCCGCGACCAGGGTCCTGGCCGGCAGCGCGCGCAGGCAGGCGGCGACGTCGCGGCCGTCCTTGCAGCCGAGCTCGCGCGCCATGCGCCGGCCGCCGCGCTCGGCGGTCTCGCGGTCCACGGCCGAGTCGGCGGTCAGGCAGCTGCCGCTCTGCAGGATCGCGCGCCGGAACAGCCCGGCCGCGCCCGGGGCGTTGAGCTGGTAACAGGTGCTCCAGGCCCCGGCGGACTCGCCGAACAGCGTCACGTTGCGTGGGTCGCCGCCGAACGCGCCGATGTTGCGCTGGACCCAGCGCAGCGCCGCCTGCTGGTCGAGCAGGGCGTAGGCGCCCTCGCCGGGACCGCGCAGCGCCGGGTGCGCCAGGAAGCCCAGCGCGCCCAGCCGATAGTTCGGCGCCACCACGATCACGTCCTGCCGGCGCGCCAGCGCGCTGAGGTCGTAGTCCACGTTGCTGCCCAGTTCCAGCGCACCGCCGTAGAGCCACACCATCACCGCCCGGGGGTGCGCCGCCGCGGCGGACGGGGCGTACACGTTGAGCGTGAGGCAGTCCTCGGACACCTCGGCGCCGCCGAGATGATGGCGGGGCAGGCAAGCGGGACCGGCGCGGGTGGCATCGCGCACCCCGGACCAGGCCGCCGCTGGCGCCGGCGGCCGCAGCCGCAGGGCGCCGACCGGCGGGGCCGCGAAGGGGATCCCCAGGAACGCGCGCCCCTGCGCGGTGCGGGCGCCGCGTACGCGGCCGGTGTCGGTGGCGACGGTGTCGGCCACCGCGTCGTCGGCCTGCACCAGCGCCGGCACCGCGCCGGGCGGTCGCGGGGTGCACGCGGCCAGCATGCCGGCCGCGGCCAGCGCCGCCATCGTCTTCAGGATCGGTGTCACCGCTGTCGCCTCGCACGTTGCAGTCCAGATGAGGCCACCATCATCGCGATCGCGCGTGTATGCCGGGACAATGCCGCGGCCGGATCAGGGCGCGCCGCACGCGGTGCGGACGACCTCGGATCACGGATGCGAGGCGGACCCGGGCGGCGAGCGCTGCCGGCGCTGCGGACCTGCTTACCGGTCGCGTGGCCGCGCTTCGAGCGAAGGTCGGGCGGGTGCTGCCGGCCCACGCCGGCGGCGCCCGCGCTCCGGCGGCGGCGTGTCCGGGCCGCGGGTGCCCGCCGGACGTCCCCCGGCATCGAGCCGGCGCAGGCGTGGCGGGCAGCGGCCGATCCGCGATCCGGGTCGCTTCCCGCAGGACAAGCCTGGCGGCTGCGCGCGTCGATCGGCCGTGCCGCGACGCCGGGCGCTCAGCCGTCGGTGGAACGCGTCACCGCTTCCCAGCGGTCGATCTCGGCGGCGAAGGCCGCCAGCTTTTCGCGCACCAGGCCCAGCGCGTCGCTTCCCAGCAGCAGGTGCGCGGGCGGCGAGTCGCTGTCGATGACCGCCAGCATGGCGCGCGCCGCCTTGACCGGATCGCCGAGCTGCTTGCCGCTCTTTTCCTCGCGGGCCTTGCGGATCGGATCGAACGAAGCATCGTAGTCGCCGATGGCCCGCGGTGTCCGGGTCATGGAGCGGCCGGCCCAGTCGGTCCGGAAGGAACCCGGCGCCACCGCCGTCACGGCGATGCCGAAGGGGGCGACCTCCTTGCCCAGCGCTTCGGAGATTCCCTCCAGGGCGAACTTGCTGCCGCAGTAGTAGGCAATGCCGGGCAGGGTGATGAAGCCTCCCATCGAAGTGATGTTGATAATGTGGCCGCTGCGGCGTCGACGCAGGTAGGGCAGCACCGCCTTGATCATCGCCACCGCGCCGAACACGTTCACGTCGAACTGCCGGCGCATCTCCTCCAGCGGGGATTCCTCCATCACGCCCTCGTGCCCGTAGCCGGCGTTGTTGACCAGCACGTCCACCGGGCCGATGCCGGCCTCGGCTTCGGCGATCACGCCGTCGATGGCGTCCACGTCGGTCACGTCGAGCAGGCGCCCGAAGGCATGGGGGCCGAGGGCCTCGAAGGCGCGCCGCGCTTCGGCACTGCGCACCGTCCCGATCACCCGGTGGCCGCAGGCGAGCGCCTCGGCTGCCAGGGCGCGGCCGAAGCCGCTGCTCACGCCCGTGATCAGCAGTGTTTTCGAAGATGACATCGCGACGACTCCGTTGACGAAGGAGGGTGCATCCTAGCGGCCGCTCCCTCGCCGGAAGGGCCGTATATTCTGTTTTTATTGCCTATTCCTATGAGGAGCCGGACTTCGATGAAGAGCGACAGCGCGCCCCCGCCGGCCGCGGCGCCGGAGCGGCAGCGGATGCTGGGCCTGCTGCGGGGCCTCGCCCCGCAGGAGGGCTACAACCTGACCGCGCTGCCGGACGTGCGCCTCCTGCGTTCCGATCGCCCGCTGGCGCGCACGCCGGTGCTGTACGACCCCGGGATCGTCATCGTGTGCCAGGGGAGCAAGCGCGGCTATTTCAGGGATCGGGTGTATCGCTACGACGAACAGCACTACCTGGCGGTCTCGGTGCCGGTGCCTTTCGTCATGGAGACCGATGCGTCGCCGGAGCGCCCGTTGCTGGCCCTCTACCTGCACCTGGACTTCCAGGTCGCGGCCGAACTCATGCTCCAGATCGACCATCACGGCATGCCGCTGCCCGCAGCCGCGCCCCAGAGCATGACGTCCAGCCCGATGGACGCGGCCCTCCGATCGTCCGTCCTGGGCCTGCTCGAGGCGCTGGACAGGCCGCTCGAAGCTGCCGTGCTCGGCCCGGCGCGGGTGCGCGAGCTGTACTTCCGCGTCCTGACCGGCGCCCAGGGGAGCGCCATGCGCTCGGCCCTCACCCTGCAGGGGCAGTTCGGCAAGATCGGCAAGGCCCTGCGACGCATCCACGCCACCTACGCGCAACCCTGCCAGCTCAAGCAGCTCGCGCGCGAGGCGGGCATGAGCGTGCCGACCTTCCACAGCCACTTCAAGGCCATCACCGGCATGTCGCCCATGCAGTACGTGAAGTCCGCGCGGCTGCACCAGGCGCGGCTGCTGATGGTTCGCCAGGCGGTGACGGCCACGGTCGCCAGCCATGCGGTGGGGTACGAGAGCGCCTCGCAGTTCAGCCGCGAGTTCAAGCGCCTGTTCGGGCTTCCGCCTGCCGAGGAGGCCAGGCGCATGCGCGAGAGCTTTGCGCTTCCGCCGCCGCCTGCGGGGTCGGGCTACATCTCTTCGCACTGACACACGGCCTCGGCGACGTCGTCGCGGCCACCGGTTCGGCGGGTGCGCGACGGCGGTGCCGGGGCCCGGACGCAAAACGCAAGACGCCAGCCCCGGCTGCGGGGCTGGCGTCAGGGTCAGCTGCGGCTGCCGCGCCTCAGGCGTCGGCCTGTTCCTTGTACGCGTCCACCGGGATGCAGGCGCACATCACGTTCTTGTCGCCGTAGACGTTGTCCACGCGCGCCACCGGCGGCCAGTACTTGGCCTGCCGCAGCGACGGCAGCGGGAACGCGGCCAGCTCGCGCGGGTAGGCATGGGCCCACTCGCTGGCCGAGACCTGGCTGGCGGTGTGCGGGGCGTGCTTGAGCGGGTTGTCCTCGCGGTCCAGGCGGCCGTCCTCGATCGCGGCGATCTCCTCGCGGATCTGGATCATCGCGTCGACGAAGCGGTCCAGCTCGTGCTGCGACTCGCTCTCGGTCGGCTCGACCATCAGCGTGCCGGCGACCGGGAAGCTCAGGGTCGGGGCGTGGAAGCCGAAGTCGACCAGGCGCTTGGCCACGTCCTCGGCGCCGATGCCGGTGGCCTTCTCCAGCGGCCGCACGTCGAGGATGCACTCGTGCGCGACCAGGCCGTTGCGGCCGGTGTAGAGCGTCCTGTAGTGCGGCGCCAGGCGCTTGGCGATGTAGTTGGCGTTGAGCAGCGCGACCTGGGTCGCCTTGCGCAGGCCGGCGCTGCCCATCAGGGTGATGTACATCCAGCTGATCGGCAGGATCGAGGCCGAGCCGAAGCTGGCGGCGCTGACCATGCCGACTTCGCCCTCGCCGCCCAGCGTCCGGGGCAGATACGGCGCCAGGTGCGACTTCACCGCGCACGGGCCCACGCCGGGGCCGCCACCACCGTGCGGGATGCAGAAGGTCTTGTGCAGGTTGAGGTGCGACACGTCCGAGCCCCACTTGCCGGGCTTGGCCACGCCGACCAGCGCGTTCATGTTGGCGCCGTCGGTATACACCTGGCCGCCGTGCGCGTGCACGGCCTCGCAGATCGCCACCACGTCCTCCTCGAACACGCCGTGGGTGGACGGGTAGGTGATCATCAGCGCGGCCAGGCGCCCGGCGTACTTCTCGGCCTGGGCGCGGATGTCGGCGACGTCCACGTTGCCCTGCGCGTCGCACTTGGTGACCACCACCTTCATGCCGCACATCTGCGCCGACGCCGGGTTGGTGCCGTGCGCCGACTCCGGGATCAGGCAGATGTCGCGGTGGCCCTCGCCACGGGCGCGGTGGTAGGCGCGGATCGCCAGCAGGCCGGCGTATTCGCCCTGCGCGCCGGAGTTGGGCTGCAGGCTGACCGCGTCGTAGCCGGTGCACTCGACCAGCATCGCCTCCAGCTCGCCGATCAGCTGGGCGTAGCCGCCGGTCTGCTCGGCCGGGGCCAGCGGGTGCAGGTTGGCGAACTCGGGCCAGGTCACCGGGATCATCTCGGCGGTAGCGTTGAGCTTCATGGTGCAGCTGCCGAGCGGAATCATGGTGCGATCCATCGCCAGGTCCTTGTCGGCCAGGGCGCGCATGTAGCGCAGCAGCTCGTGCTCGCTGTGGTGGGTGTTGAACACCGGGTGCTGCAGGAACGCGCTGGTGCGCAGCAGCGCCGGCGGCAGCGCGTCGGCGGTGGCGGCGTCGAGCGCGTCGATATCCGCCACCGCCCCGAACAGGCCCGCCAGCGCGACCACGTCGGCGCGCGTGGTGGTCTCGTCCAGGCTGATGCCCACCGCCTCGCTGTCGATCGCGCGCAGGTTGATGCCGGCCGCGCGCGCGCGCGCATGCACGGCGTCGGCGTCGATGGCCTTGACGTGCAGGGTGTCGAAGAAGCGCTCGCCGATCTCGACGCCGGCCGCGCGCAGCGCCGCGGCCAGGATCGCGGCCAGGCGGTGGGTGCGGCGGGCGATGCGGGTCAGGCCGGCGGGGCCGTGGTAGACCGCGTACATCGAGGCCATCACCGCCAGCAGCACCTGTGCGGTGCAGATGTTGGAGGTGGCCTTCTCGCGGCGGATGTGCTGCTCGCGGGTCTGCAGGGCGAGGCGGTAGGCCGGGTGGCCGTCGGCGTCGATCGACACCCCGATCAGGCGACCCGGCATCGAGCGCTTGTAGGCGTCGCGGCAGGCCATGAACGCGGCGTGCGGGCCGCCGAAGCCGAACGGCACGCCGAAGCGCTGCGAGTTGCCGACCACGATGTCCGCGCCCCATTCGCCCGGGGCGGCGATCAGGGTCAGCGCGAGCAGGTCGGTGGCCACCGCGACCAGGCCGCCGCGCGCGTGCACGGCCTCGGCCAGCGCGGCGTGGTCGCCGACGTGGCCGAAGGTGTCCGGATACTGCAGCAGCACGCCGAACGCGTCGGCGGCGTGCGCCTCCTCCGGGGCGCCCACGCGCAGCACGATGCCCAGCGGCTCGGCACGGGTGCGCAGCAGTTCCAGGGTCTGCGGGTGCACGGCGTCGTGCACGAAGAACACGTCCGAGCGGTTCTTGGCCGAGCGCTTGGCCAGGGTCATCGCCTCGGCCGCGGCGGTGGCCTCGTCCAGCAGCGAGGCGTTGGCGATCTGCATGCCGGTGAGGTCCGCGCACAGGGTCTGGAAGTTGATCAGCGCCTCCATGCGGCCCTGCGAGATCTCCGCCTGGTACGGGGTGTAGGCGGTGTACCAGGCCGGGTTCTCGAGGATGTTGCGCAGGATCACCTTGGGCGTGTGGGTGCCGTAGTAGCCCTGGCCGATGAAGCTGCGCAGCACCTGGTTGCGGCCGGCGATGGCGCGGATCTTGGCCAGCGCCTCCTCCTCGGTGACCGCGTCGGGCAGCGCGAGCGGCTGCGGCGACTTGATCCTGCCCGGCACGATGGCGTCGGTCAGCGCGTCCAGCGAGTCGTGGCCGACGACGCGCAGCATCTGCGCGATCTCGTCGTCGTTGGGGCCGATGTGGCGTTCGACGAACGCGGAGTGGTGTTCGAGGTCGCGCAGGGAAGACGGGGTGTGGGACATGAGGGCATCCGGCAGGAGGGCACGCGAAGGTGTGGAAACACCGGGCGTCGGCCCCTCGTTCGCGCACGGCGACGGGTGCCGGACTCCACGGTCTTCCTCGCGCCCCTCTGTCCTTTTGCCTGAGAGTTTGGAGATGCGGCGCGGCGGTGGCCTGCCTGACGTCTCGTGCCCCTTCGGCGCCGGATCGAACCGGTCTCTCCAGAGTTTTGTTGCAGATGGTATCGGGCCTGAGCGATTACGGGCGTTGCGCCTTCGGCAGCGGCTGATCCGCTTCTCCCACCGTATTGCCCGCCGATTATAGCCCGGGGCCGCCGCGGCGCGCGGGCCCGGCCGCGGCCGGGATGAATACGCGGGCGGGCGCGGCCATCGCTTACCCTCGACCGCGGAAGCGCCTATCATCGCGGCCTTTCCCGCTGCCTGCCGGCGCCCGCGCGCGCCCGCCGCGCCGTGCTTCCGGAACCCGCATGACCACTGCCACCCCCTCCACCCGCCGCCTGGCCCTGCTGCTCGCCGGGCTGGCGATGTTCGGTCCGTTCTCGATCGACACCATCTTCCCGGCCTTCCCGCAGCTGAGCCGGCGGCTGGCGGTGGACGAGGTCGCGATCCAGCAGACCATCAGCGTCTACCTGCTGGCCTACGCGCTGATGAGCCTGGCGCACGGGCCGCTGTCCGACGCCTGGGGCCGCAAGCGGGTGATCCTGGGCGGGCTGGTGGTGTTCATCGGCGCCTCGGTGGGCTGCGCGCTGTCGTCCGACCTGAGCACGCTGCTGCTGTTCCGCGCGCTGCAGGGGTTCTCGGCCGGCGTCGGCATGATCGTCGGGCGTGCGGTGATCCGCGACCTGTTCCATGGCCACGACGCGCAGCGGCTGATGAGCCAGGTGTCGATGATCTTCGGCATCGCCCCGGCGATCGCGCCGATCATCGGCGGCTGGATCCTGCTCACCGGCGCCGGCTGGCCGCTGATCTTCTGGTTCCTGGCGCTGTTCTCGGCGCTGCTGCTGGTCTCCACCCTGGCGTGGCTGCCGGAGACCCACCCGCCGCAGGCGCGCACGCCGCTGTCGCCGCGGCGGCTGCTGCGCGACTACATCGCCATCGGTTTCAATCCGCGCTTCCAGCGGCTGGCGGCGGCCGGGTCGTTCAACTTCGCCGGCATCTTCCTGTACATCGCCTCGGCGCCGGTGCTGGTGATGCAGCACCTGCGGCTGGGCGAGGGCGATTTCGCCTGGCTGTTCATCCCCACCATCGGCGGCATGACCCTGGGCTCGTTCCTGTCCGGGCGCATGGCCGGGCGCATCGAGCCGGTGCGGCAGGTGCGCCTGGGCTTCATCTGCTGCGGGATCGCGGCGGTCGCCAACCTCGGCTACGTGCTGGCGGTGCAGCAGCTCGCGGTGCCGTGGGCGGTGCTGCCCATCTTCCTGGGCGGGGTCGGCATGGCGCTGATCTTCCCGATCCTGGCGCTGGCGGTGCTGGACATGTATCCGCAGCAGCGCGGGCTGGCCTCGTCGCTGCAGGCCTTCACCCAGCTGATGATGAACACCGTGGTGGCCGGCGTGCTGTCGCCGCTGCTGAGCCGCGAGCCGCTGCACCTGGCGCTGGGCATGGCCGGATTTTTCCTGGCCGGCTGGCTATTCTGGCGCTGGGAACGCCGCAGCGGGCGCCGCCTGCGCCGCCGCCTGGCGCAGACCGCGACGCCGCAGCTGGAACCGGCCGACCACCTCTAGCGCCACCGCCCCCTCGTCACAGGAGCCACGATGTCCACCGATTCGAAGCTGCGTCGCGATGCGCGCAAGAAGGCCGCCGAGCGGCTGCGCAACCGGGCCGCGGCCGCGGCCGAGCCGGCGCCGCCGGTCGAGCCGCATGCCGAGCTGCGCGACCCGCAGCGCAAGCTGCTGGCCGGCATCGTGCGCCGCGAGGGCGAATGGGTGCTGGGCATGGACGGCCGCATCGCCGGCGAGACCCCGAGCGCGGCCCGGGTGCTGGCACTGATCATGCAGGCCGCCGAACTGCACGAGCGCGCCGGTACCCCGGTGCGGCTGGTCTACTCCGACGCGCTGAAGGACGCCGCCCACGCCGAGGCGGCCGCCGAGGGCGGCGATTTCGAGGCGTTCCGGGTCGAGCTGGCGCGGCAGCTGGCGCCGGCGCGCACGAACTGAGGGCGCGCCAGTGAGGGTCGGCGCGGGCCAGGTCCGCTCGCGGCCCTGTGGCCGGGGCGCCGCGCTGCCCGCATGCGCCCGGCACCCGGGCGCCGCGCCTCATGCCGCGCCGAGCTGCTGCAGGCCGAGCCGGTTGCCCTCGCTGTCGCGGATCTCGGCGACCCAGCCGGCGCTGCCGAACGCGGTCTTCGGGAACAGCACCTCCGCGCCCTGCGCGAGCGCGCGGGCGAGCGTGGCATCGAGGTCCTCGACGCCGGCGTAGACCAGCGCCCCGGCCAGCGAAGGCCGGTAGACCGGCCCTTCGGCCAGCGCCGCGCTGGCCCCGTCCTGCCCGGGCAGGAACGGGAACGCCGCCATGCGGCTGTCGTGCACCGCCACGATGTCGGCGAAGGCGACCTCGAACACCGCCGCGTAGAAGCGCATCGCGCGCTCCAGGTCCGCGACCGGGATCTCGACGTGGGCGATCAGGTTCATCGGCCGGCGCGGCGTGTCAGCGCGCCGGCGCCGGGTGCGGCGCGGCCCCGCCGGGCGCGGCCGGGGCTGGCGGCGTCGCGTCCGCTGCGGGCACGTCCCAGCCGCACATCCGGCCCTGGTTCTGCTGCCTGAGCCACTCCTGCATCGGCGCGAAGTACTCCAGCATCGGTCCGGCATCGAGCGTGTCGGTACCGGCCAGTTCCTTCAGCGTCGCCTGCCAGGGCTGGCTGGCGCCACGCTGCAGCATCGACCAGAACTTCTGCCCGGCCTCCTTGTTGCCGTAGAAGCTGCAGTCGTACAGCGGGCCCTGGTAGCCGGCGGCCTGGCACAGCCCCTTGTAGAACTGGAACTGCAGGATGTGCGCCAGGAAGTAGCGGGTGTACGGCGTGTTGCCCGGCACGTGGTACTTGGCGCCCGGGTCGAAGAATTCCTCGCCGCGCGGGGTGGCCGGCGCCACGCCCTGGTACTTGGCCTTCAGCGCCCACCAGGCCTGGTTGTAGTGCTCGGGCGTGATCGAGCCGTCGAACACGCCCCAGCGCCAGCGATCGATCATCAGCCCGAACGGCAGGAACGCCACCTTGCTCAGCGCCATGCGCATCTGCGCGTTGATCAGCGCCTCGCGGCTGGTCTGCTGCGCGCCCACCAGGCCGATCGACTGCAGGTACTTCGGCGTCATCGCCAGCACGATGGTGTCGCCGATGGCCTCGTGGAAGCCGTCGTTGGCCCCGCCCTGGAACAGCGGCGGCAGCGGGTTGTAGGCCAGGTCGTAGTAGAGGTGGCCGAGCTCGTGGTAGATGGTGGTGAAGTCCTCCTCGGTGGGCTTGATACACATCTTGGTGCGCACGTCGGGGCCGATGGACTGGTCCGGATCGCCGCCCATGTTCATGTCCCAGGCACTGGCGTGGCATACCACGTCGCGGTCCAGCGGCTTGAGGAACTGCGAGCGCTTCCAGTAGCTGTCCGGCAGCTTGGGCATGCCCAGCGAGGTGTAGAAGTCCTGCGCGCGCTCGGTCATCTGCATGGCGTTGTGCAGCTGCGCGTCGCGTTCGGCGGCGAAGCGGGTGGCCGCGGCGGCGTCGCCGGGGTGGCGCGCCAGCGCGGCGCTGAGATTGCCCTGGTACTGCTTCTCCAGCGCGGCGGTGATGTCCAGGTCGCCGGCGCCGGGGTAGGGCTGCAGCAGGTCCCACAGGTTGCTCCAGTCCTGCTGCCACATGTTGCCCATCAGGTGCGCGGGCAGCAGGCCGCCGGCCACCTCGCCGCGGTCCTTGCCGTACTGGGCGTCCAGCTTGCCGCGGGCATAGCACTGCAGCTGCTCGTACAGCGGCCTGACCTGCGCCCACAGGCGGTCGGTCTCGGCGGCGATCTGGGCCGGCGGCATGTCGTAGCCGCTGCGCCACATCGCGCCGACGTCGGCGAAGCCGATCCCGCGGGCCCCCTCGTTGGCCAGCTCGACGAAACGCTGGTAGTCCTTGCGCATCGGCTGCGCGGTGGCGTGCCAGCCCTGCCAGGCGTCCAGCTGCTGGTCGTAGTCGCGGCTGCGCGCCAGCACCTGCTCCAGCTCGCCGAGCTGGCGGCAGCGGCGCGCGTCGCCCTCGCCGGTGCAGTAGCTGCCGGCACCGTAGTCGCCCTCCATCTTGGCGGCGACGGCGGTCAGCTCGGCCAGCCGCGCCGGATCGCGCGGGGCCGGCATGGCGCTCATCAGCTTCAGCAGCGCCAGCGCGCGCGCGGTATCGGCCGACATCGGCTTGCCCTCGTACCGGCGGGCCTGCTCGATCCACTGGTTGAGCCGGCCGAGCGCACGCTCGTTGGCCTTTGCCGCTACCAGCTGCGAATCGCCGTTGATGTAGGTCGACGACAGCCACTGCGCCGCGGTGATCTCCGGATAGGCGGCCTTGTACTCGGCATTGATCCGCGCGACGAACTGGTCGGCGCTCTCGGCGGGGGCCGCCGCGGCGGGCGGTGCCTGCGCCGGCGGCGCGGCGTCCTTGCGGCAGGCCGACAGCGACAGCGCGCCGAGCACGGCGGCGCCGGCCAGCAGCAGATGACGAGGGTTCACGGACGATCCTTGCGGTGACGATCGGCGAAGGCTAGAGGGCGCCGCGCGTCAGGGCAAGGAGGGGGCGGCGCGCGATCGCCGCCTGCGGCGGGCTAGCCCGCCGCGCAGGGCGCGAACAGGTCGCGCGAGCGGTCGTAGACCGAGGTCCTGACCTGCATCAGGCCGAGCACCGACGGGAACAGGTCGTCCTGGTCGGCGCGCTGGCCGGCACGGCGGCGCACGCAGCCCACGTCCAGGCCGCGGTCGCGCGCGAACTCCGGCGAGAACCACATCACCATCGGCACGTGGGTCTGCTCCTGGGGCGCGATCGCGTACGGCACCCCGTGCAGGTAGAGGCCCTTCTCGCCCAGCGACTCGCCGTGGTCGGACAGGTAGATCATCGCGGTGTCGTAGTCCGGCAGCGAGCGCAGCGTGCCGATCGCGCGATCGAGGAAGTGGTCGGTGTACAGCAGCGAGTTGTCGTAGGCGTTGACGATCTGCTCGCGGCTGCAGCTGCCGAGCTCGGCGGTGTCGCAGGTCGGGGTGAAGCGGCGGAACTGCGCGGGATAGCGCTGGAAGTAGCTCGGCCCGTGGCTGCCGAGCTGGTGCAGCACGACGACCCGGTCGCCCGGACGCGCCCGCACCTGGGTGGCCAGGTCGTCGAGCAGGATCTCGTCCATGCAGCGGCCGTCCTTGCACAGGCCCGGGCGGGTGGCGTCGTCCAGCGGCTGGAACGGCAGCCCGTCGCACACGCCCTTGCAGCCGGACTGGTTGTCGCGCCACAGCGTGGCGATGCCGGCGTGCTCGAGCACGTGCAGCAGCGACTGGTGGCCGCGGATGCGGGCCTCGTCGTAGTCGTGGCGGCCGTACGGGGAGAACATGCACGGCACCGAGACCTCGGTGCTGGTGCCGCACGAATGCATGTCGGGGAAGTTGATCACGCCGGTCTGCGCCAGCTCCGGGGTGGTCTGCCGGGCATAGCCGTTGAGGCCCCAGTTCTGCGCGCGGGCGGTCTCGCCGAGCACCACCAGCAGCAGCCGCGGGCGGCTGCCGGCCGCGCGCGGCGTGGCCAGGGCGTCGTGCTCGATCGGCTGCTTGGGCGCATGCGTGATCGGCGAGTCGGACTTGAGGTTCTGGCGCAGCGCGACCAGGTAGTTGATCGGCGTGGCCAGGTAGCGCACCTCGCGGTGGTTGCGCATCAGCGCCGAGAGATCCTGGAACGACAGCATCGCTCCCAGCGCCCCGGCCGCGGCCACGCCCACCAGGAACGCGGCGCGGATCGCCAGCGCGCGTCCCGGCCGGCGCCGCCGCAGCCGCACCCGCCACAGCGCCGCGATCGGCAGCGCCGCGTAGCACAGCAGCGGCAGGATCAGCCCGGGCGTCATGAGCTCGCGCGATTCCTTGTGGTCGGTGTGCAGCACGTTGCGCAGCATGTCCGCGTCCAGGTAGACGCTGTAGCTGTTCATGTAGTGCGTGGCCAGCGCGGTGGTCAGCAGCAGCAGGGTCAGCAGCGGCCTGGCGTTCCAGCGCCACAGCAGCACGCCGAGCAGCAGTGCGTGCAGGGCGACCAGCAGCACCAGCAGCGACAGCGCGAAGCCGAGATCGCCCGGGTGCGTCGCCATCGCGCTGCGCCAGAACAGCTGGTTGCAGGCCAGCGCGAAGAACAGGCTGGCGCCCAGCGCCAGGGTCTCGACCGAGACCTCCGGGCGCTGCTGCCAGTCGATCGTGCGCAGCCGGGCGAGCAGGCCGGCGCGCGGCAGCGAGGCGCTCATGCCACCGCTCCCTGCACGCGGGCCGCCGCTCGCGCCGCGGCCGCGCGCGGCCAGGTCAGCCGGTACAGCGCGAGCGCGACCAGCCAGCAGGTCGCCAGCGACCACAGGTCGTGCGAAAGGAAATGCGCACCGCGCAACTGCTGCGAGAGGCCGAACAACAGGCCGCCGCCGAGTGCCACCGCCAGCGCCGGGCCGCGCCAGGCCGGGCGCAGTGCCAGGGCCACGAAGTACAGCCCGACCCAGGCATAGCCGGCACTGGCGTGGCCGGCCGGGAAGCAGCCCGAAGCCGGCAGGCCATGCCGCGACGCGAACAGGCCGATGAACGGGCGGCTGCCGCCGTAGCGCTCCAGGTCCCACGGGCAGTCCATCCCGGTCACGCTCTTGAGCACGGAGACGCCGGCGGTCGACAGCGCCACCGTCAACGCCAGGTAGCTCGCCGGCCAGCGCAGCCGCGCCAGCGCCGGCCGGCACCAGGCCAGCACGGCCAGGCCCAGCACCGCGACCCCGGCGCCGGTGCTGAGCAGCTTGCCGCCCCGGTGCACCAGATCGCGCGTGAACCAGTGGTCCTGCAGCAGCCAGTGGCCGCCTTCGAGCCGGTACACCAGGTCCGCCAGCGCCTGGTCGCCGCCGGCGCCCATCAGCACGGCGCTGGCCAGCAGCGCGCCGGCCAGCGGCCAGGCCAGGTGCTGCCGCAGGAAACGGGCCTCGGCGCGTGGGGCGGGGAACGCGACGTCGGCGAGAGCGGGAGCGGGGGCGGTGTTGAGCATGGGCGGGCGGACGCCGGGAGACGATGGCCGGCATGATCGGAAGCGCCGTGTCGGAAAGCGGTCGGACCGCCGTTCCGCCGGTGTTAACCGGGAAAGCGGCGGTTCATTCCGCGGTGGCGTCGGCGCGCTGCGCCTCGGACTCGCTCACCTCGGCGCGGCAGCCGGCCCGCCACGCGGTGCCGGGCACCAGCTGCCAGGCGTTACGGTTGGACTGGCCGATGTCGACCACCTGGGCCGGGTCCACGCACGGGCTCATCGCCTCCTTCAGCACGAACAGCCAGCGCCGTTGCGGCGCCTGCGCCAGCCACGGGCCGGCCTCGGCCCACTGCTGCTGCCACGGCGCCTTGAAGCCGAAGTCGGTCACCGCGCGATCGGCCTGCAGCCGGTTCTGCTCGCGCCAGGCGAGCATGCCCAGCTCGGCGTCGGGCCCGATGCGCGCGCCCACGCGCTGCATCAGTCCCGATGCCGAGCCGTAGGAATCCAGCGCCGGCATCAGGCCGACCCCGTGCACGCCCCACAGCAGCGCGGTGGCGGCGACCACGGCCGTCCCGGCGCGGCGCGGGCGGGCCCAGGCCAGCAGCGCGAGCGTGGCCACGCCGAAGCCGCCCAGCCACAGGCCGAAGCGCTGCAGGTCCGCCGCGGCGATGCCGTAACGCAGGGCGCTGCGCTGCACCGCGTCCAGCTGCAGGTCGATGCCCAGTGCCAGGCCGAGCAGGGCCAGCGCCAGCACCGCCACGTAGCCGAACAGCACCGCCCGCGTCGCACGCAGGCGCAGCAACCCGGGCAGCAGCGGGGCGGCGGCCAGGCACAGCGCCGGCAGCATCGGGAACAGGTAGACCTCGCGCTTGCCGGGGCTGGCGCTGAAGAACAGCAGCACCAGCAGGCACCAACCGAGCAGCAGCAGCTGGCGGGCGTCGCCGCGCCGGCAGCGGCGCCACCACGCCGGCAGCAGCTGCGGCAGCAGCAGGCAGCCCGGCAGCCACAGCGTCGCGATCACCTTGAGGTAGTACCAGGCCGGCTGCACGTGGTGCCAGGCCGACGCGTAGCGGGTGCCGGTCTGCTTGAACAGCAGCTCGCGCGCATAGGCGTGCAGGGCCGGGTCCGGGTCCCGCACCAGCGCGATCGCCAGCGGCAGCAGCCACACCGCGGTGCCGGCGAGGAACGCCGGCAGCGTGGCCGCCCAGCGCCAGCCGCCGCGCGCGCGCGGCAGGTCGACGCGCCGCTGGCACAGCGCCCACGGCGCCAGCACCAGCAGTGGCAGGAAGCCCACGCCCTTGGTCACCGTGCCCAGCCCGGCGGCGAATGCGCCGATCGTCCACGCGGTCCAGTCCGGCCCGCGCAGCAGGTGGCGCAGCAGGCCCCACAGCGACAGCGTGGTCATCGCCACCAGCACCATGTCGATCTGCGCGCGCTTGGCCAGCACGCCGAACTGCAGCGTCGCGAACAGCGCCAGCACCGCGTAGCGCGCGACCCGCCGGTTCCACAGCCGCCGCGCCAGGTCCCAGGTCAGCCCCAGCGTCAGCAGTGCGGCCAGCAGTGACGGCAGCAGGAAGCCGACGCGCCAGTCGCGCACCGCCTCGTAGCTGGCCGCCTGCAGCCACATGAACACCGGCGGCTTCTCCGCATACAGTTCGCGGCCACGGTGCGGCAGCAGCCACTGCCCGGTCTCGACCATGGTGCGCGCGGCCAGCACGAAGCGGGGTTCGTCCGGCGGGTTGGGCTGGCGCAGGCCCAGGCCGGCTAGCAGGCTCGCCACGATCAGCAGCAGCGCCGCGGCGAACCCCGCGCGGCGGCGCTGCTCGAGGGAAAACGGGGATGGCGACACGGCGTGGCCACGGAGGCAGGGCCGCAGACTGTGCCCGCGACGGTGTGGGAAGTTTGTCGGAACGTGCGATTACGACAGTCTTCCGACAGCGCCGGCGTAGCCTGTCGCTCTCCCGTGCCGGCGCGGGAGAGCGGCGATCGCCGTTCGCCAGGGCCCGGCCTTACCGGGGCCGCGGCCGGCGCCTAGAATGCCCCCAACCCCGCCGTGATCGGCGCTCAGCGACGGACCTGCCCATGCGGCTGCTGGTGATCGAGGACAACCGCAACATGGTCGCCAACCTCTTCGACTACTTCGAGGCGCGCGGACACACCCTGGACGCGGCGCCGGACGGCGTCACCGGGCTGCACCTGGCCACCACCCAGCACTACGACGCGGTGGTGCTGGACTGGATGATGCCGCGCATGGACGGTCCGGAGGTGCTGCGCCGGCTGCGCGAGGAGCACCATTCCGAAGTGCCGGTGATCATGCTGACCGCGCGCGACGAGCTGCCGGACAAGATCGCCGGTTTCCGCGCCGGGGCCGACGACTACCTGACCAAGCCGTTCGCCCTGCCGGAGCTGGAGGTACGGCTGGACGCGCTGCTGATCCGTGCCGGCGGGCGCGGGCGCAGCAAGCTGCTGAGCGTGGCCGACCTGCGGCTGGACCTGGCCACGCTGGAGGCCAGCCGCGGCGGCCGCCCGCTGCACCTGTACCCGGCCTGCCGCAAGCTGCTGGAGGTGCTGATGCAGGCCAGCCCGGCCGCGGTCACGCGCGAGCGCCTGGAGCAGGCGCTATGGGGCGACGAGCCGCCCGACGGCGACATGCTGCGTTCCCACATCTACGACCTGCGTCGCAGCGTGGACGGGCCCTTCGCCGAAAAGCTGCTGCACACGCTGCCGCGCGTGGGCTACCGGCTCGGCCGCCTCGACCCGTCGCATGAAGCCTAGCGCGCGCAGCCTGCGCAGCCAGGTGACGACCTGGCTGCTGATCTACGCCGCGCTGCTGTCGCTGGCGGTGTTCGTGCACGGCTACATCGTCAACGAGCAGGCCGAACAGGTGACCTGGCGCTCGCTGCTGAGCTCGGAGCTGGAGCATTTCCTGCAGCGCAGCGCCGAGGATCCCCGCTACCGCTGGACCGACACCCGCACCGTGCAGCTCTACGGCGACGACGACGAGTCGCCGCCGCCGCCGGAGTACGCGCGGCTGACGCCGGGCATCCACGACGGCATCGCCTACGCCGGCCGCGACAAGGTGCTGCTGGTGCGCGACGTCCAGGGCCGCCGGCTGGTGCTGGCGCTGGACATCACCGAGCTGCAGAAGCACGAGAACAATCTCGGGCTGTGGATGCTGGGCTCCAACATCATCGCCATCGTCCTGCTCGGCAGCCTGGTGGGCTGGGGCATGGGCCGCGTGCTGAAGCCGCTCAGCGACATGGCGCAGCGCATCCACGCGCTGCGGCCCGACAAGCCGGGCCAGCACATCGACCTGGCGCGCGGCGCCAGCAGCGAGCAGGTGGTGATCGCCGAGGCGCTCAACGACTACCTGGCCCGCAACGACCTGTTCGTCGCACGCGAGCGCGCCTTCATCGACAGCGCCAGCCACGAGCTGCGCACGCCGATCGCGGTGATCAGCGGCGCGGCCGAGCTGTCGCTCGACCAGCCGGACACCCCGGCGGGCGTACGCCACCAGCTGCTGCGCATCCGCCAGACCACCGATGCGGTGGAACAGCTGATCGCGCTGCTGCTGGTGCTGGCCAAGGACCCGGCGCGGCTGGCGCGCAGCAGCGACTACGTGCGGCTGGACCAGCTGCTGCCCGACATCGTGGCCGACCACCGCCACCTCAGTGCCGACAAGGACCTGGAGCTGCACCTGGAGCCGGCGCCGGCCTGCGAACTGTTCGCGCCGGTGGCGATCGTGCAGGCGGCAATCGGCAACCTGCTGCGCAACGCCATCGAGAACAGCGACCGCGGCGTGATCCGCATCGCGCTGTCGCGGCCGGGCGTGGTGCGGATCGAGGATCCCGGCCACGGCATGACGCCGGAGGAGGTGAGCGCCATCTACACCCGCATGGCGCGCGGCAAAGCGCGTCCGGGCAGCGGCATCGGCCTGGACCTGATCGCGCGGCTGTGCGAGCACCTGGGCTGGCAGCTCGACCTCGACTCCAGCGCGGGGCAGGGCACGCTGGCGATCCTGGACATGAGCCGCTCGGCCCGCGAGGACGGGCCCGGGGCGTGAGCCGGCCCGGCCGCCGCGCTAGCCGGTGCGGGCGGCGTTCGCCAGGCAGGCGCGCAGCGCCGTCATCGCGCGCTGCGCCGCCTGCCGCGGCGGCAGCGCCTTGAGCGTGTCGTTGAACACCTCCAGGCCGATCGGGCCTCGATAGCCCTTCTCGGCCAGGCGCCGCAGCAGCGCCGGCAACGGGAACGCGCCGTCGCCCGGCAGCAGGCGCCGGTGCCGGGCCACCTCGGACACGTCGTGGTCGCCGATCGGCTGCGCCAGATCCGACAGCTGCACGTTGGCGATGCGCCCGGCGGGGATCGCATCGAGGTCGGACAGCGGCCGTTGCCGCGCGAACACATGGAACGCGTCCACGACCACGTCGAGGTTGTCCGCGCCGGCCGCATGCACGCTGTCCCAGGCCGCGGGCAGGGTGGCGTTGTGCGTGCTCCAGGCCATCGGCTCGTAGGCGATGCGCAGCCCGCGTGCGGCGGCCTCGCCGCCGAGCCAGCGCAGGTCCTCGACGATGCGCCCGCGGTCGGCGTCGGCCCGGGTGTTGGCCGGGGCCTGCACCACGCCGGCCCCGAGCGCCACCGCGGTGTCGAGCATCTGCAGCGCGTGCCGGCGGCGCTCCTCGCGCTGCGACCCGGCGGCCCCGTCGAAATCGCGCAGCACCTGGTAGTCGGTCAGGCCCAGGCCCAGCGCCTGCAGGTACTGCCTGAGCTGCGGCGCCGGCAGGCCGAGCGCGGCCACGTCCTCCTGCCACAGCTCGATCGCATCGAAGCCGGCGGCCTGCGCGGCGTCGAGCCGGGCGCCGGCATCGCCGCCCAGCAGCACGGTGTTGAGGAACAGGGACGACATGGGCGGGGCCTTCGGCGGGGGGGCTGCCACGCTAAGCGCCGCCGCGTCGAAGCCCCGTGCAGCGGCGCCCCGGGTCGCCCGCTAGCCGGCGTGCGCGGCCGGGGCCGGCAGCAGGCCGCGGGCGTCCAGCCAGGCGCGCGCATCCTCGGCGTCCTGCTCGAACCAGGCCCGCGTCGAGCCGAGCCGGTAGGTGTAGCCCCAGGTATCCATGTCCTGCATCAGGCGCGCGCTGCCCACGCCCGGCAGCTGCGCGGCCAGCAGGATCTGCAGGTAGCAGGTGGCGTCCTCTTCCTCCACCGAGTCGGTGGCATCGGTATGCACGGCCGCGCGCCGGTCGGCGGGCAGCACGATCAGGTGGCAGGCCTCGTGCAGCATCGAGTGCACCGGCGTGTCGTCGCGCACGTACACGTCGCTGCCGATGATGCCGGCCTCCGGCTCGCCCCAGTAGCTGCCGGGAATGGCCGCGCCGGCGTCGATGCGGTGCAGGTGCAGGCCGTAGCGGGCCAGCAATGCGGCGGCCACGTCCAGGCCGACCTGGCCCACGCACAGCACGGCCGCCTCGGGGGCGACGGGAACAGCGGTCACGGGGATACCTCGGGCAGCGGCGCCGCTCGGCGCCTTGGCGACCACGGGCCGCATGCGCCACGGCGGGCGCATGCGGGTCCCGGCTTACTTGTCCGGGCCTTCCGGCAGCGCCACGGAGATGTCGAGCACGTCGTTCTCGCCGTCCTTGACCAGGTCCACCTTGACCGCGTCGGCGTCGATGTTGACGTACTTCTTGATCACTTCCAGCAGCTCGCGCTGCAGCAGCGGCAGGTAGTCCGGGCCGCCGCGGTGGCTGCGTTCCTGCGCGATGATGATCTGCAGGCGGTTCTTGGCCGTCTCGGCGGTGGTCTTCTTGCTCTTTAGAAAGTCGAGCAGGCCCATGCTTATCCTCCGAACAGCTTGCTGAAGAAACCCTTCTTCTCGACGGAGATGAAGCGCATCGGGCGTTCCTCGCCGATGATGCGGCCCACGGCGTCGTCGTAGGCCTGGCCGGCCGGCGATTCGGCGTCCAGGATCACCGGCTCGCCCTTGTTGGAGGCGTTGAGCACGTCGCCGGACTCGGGGATCACGCCGATCGCCTTGAGTCCGAGCACCTCCTCGACGTCGGTGATGCTGAGCATCTCGCCGCCTTCCACCCGGCCCGGGCTGTAGCGGGTGAGCAGCAGGAACGCCGGCACGCTCTCGCCGTTCTCGGCCTTGCGGGTCTTGGAGTCGAGCAGGCCGATGATGCGGTCGGAGTCGCGCACCGAGGACACCTCGGGGTTGACCACGACCACCGCGCGGTCGGCGAAGTACATCGCCAGGAACGCGCCCTTCTCGATGCCGGCCGGCGAATCGCAGACGATGTAGTCGAAGCCCTCGGCGGCCAGGTCCTTGAGCACCTTCTCCACGCCCTCGGCGGTGAGCGCGTCCTTGTCGCGGGTCTGCGAGGCGGCCAGCACGTACAGGTTGTCGAAGCGCTTGTCCTTGATCAGGGACTGCTTCAGGGTCGCCTCGCCGTGCACGACGTTGACGAAGTCGTACACCACGCGGCGCTCGCAGCCCATGATCAGGTCGAGGTTGCGCAGGCCGACGTCGAAGTCGATGACGGCGACCTTCTTGCCGCGCCGCGCCAGCCCGCAGGCCAGGCTCGCGCTGGTGGTGGTCTTGCCGACGCCGCCCTTGCCGGAGGTGACTACGATGATTTCAGCCAAAGGATTTCTCCGAGTGTTTCTGTGGTTGGGCTGCGTCAGTCGAGCGCAGCGATCTTGATCTGATCCTGCTCCAGCCAGACCTGGACGGCCTTGCCACGCAGTTCCATGGGGACATCGTCCAGCACCTTGTAGTGGCCGGCAATGGCGACCAGTTCGGCGTGGAAGTCGCGGCAGAAGATGCGTGCCTCGGCATTGCCCTGCGCACCGGCCAGGGCGCGGCCGCGCAGGCTGCCGTAGATGTGGATGCTGCCGTCGGCGATCACCTCGGCGCCGGCGCCGACGGTGCTCAGCACGGTCAGGTCGCAGTTCTCCGCGTACAGCTGCTGGCCCGAGCGGACCGCGGCGCGCTGCATGCGGCCGGGCTTGGGCGCGGCCTTGGGCGGCGCCGGCGGCGGCGCGGGGGCGGCACGCGGCGGCGGTGCCGCAGGCGCGGCCGCGCCACCGTCGATCTTCTCGTACTGGGCGCGGAACTTGGCCAGCAGCGGCAGCCCGAGCTGCTGCGACAGCAGGTCGATCTCGCTGGTGCCGTAGGCCAGCGCCACCGGCAGCACGCCGGCCTCGCGCAGCCCCGCCAGCAGGGCCTGGGCGGTGGCCAGGTCCGGGGTCTGGGCCAGGCCGCCGAAGTCCAGGATCACCGCCGCGCGGCCGAACAGCTTGGGCGCGCGGTTGACGCGGTCGCGCATCTCGCGGGTCAGCCGCGCCACGTCCAGGGTGCGGATGCGCAGGTTGGCGATGCCCACCTGGCCGATCTTGAGTTCACCGGCCTGCTCGAAGTCCAGGTTCACCGACGACACGCTCAGGTCCCCGTCGGGCGCTGGGCGCGCGGTTGCGGGCGGGTGTGGCCGACCCACGGCACGTCCGGCAGGCTGCCGCCGTAGGTCTCGCGCACCCAGGCGTAGCTGCACATGTCCTTCAGCAGCATGCTCGCGCGCACCTCGCCGTCGGGCATGGTGTTCTGGCCGACCTCGCGGAAGCCGAAGCTGCCATGGAACAGCAGCGCCGCGTCGGCGCCGTGGTCCAGGAACACCTCGCAGGCCAGCTGCGGATAGCGCAGCTCGGCATAGCTCTGCACGTCGGCATAGAACGCGCGGCCGACGCCACCGCCGCGGCGGCGGCTGGCCACCACGATGCGGTCGATGTAGAAGAAATCCGGGTGGCGGTCGCGGAACCAGGCGAAATTGCTGCTGTCGTGCGGGCTGCCGCTGCCGAACCCGACCAGGAACCCGGCCAGGTTGCCGTCGCGCTCGGCCACGCGGAAGTACTCGGCTTCCTCGTAGAAGCGGTGCAGCTTGGCCGAGTCCAGCGGCAGGATCGCCAGTCCGGCGTTGTTGTTGAGGGCCTGGACGGAATCGAGCTCGTGCTCGCGCACGTCGCGGATGACGATCGACATTGGAACTCCGGGGGTAACGCGGTTGATCCTGTGACCGGATCTTGACGTGGATTATTGCATGGGTCGCCTGAAGCGGCGACCCGTCGCGGCCCATGACTTCCGGAGCAGGGCGGACGGCCCGGTTCCGCCTAAGATGCGGACATGTTGGGATACCTCAGCCACACCCGCGTCCTGCGCTTCGCCGGCCTGTTCACCTGGGCCATCATCGCCATGCCGCTGATCTACAGCTACTGGGTCCCGGCCGAGGACGGCAGCGCGCGCGCCAGCGCCGAGGCCTGGTGGGTGTTCGTGGCCTACCTGGGCTTCGGCGCCAGCTACTTCTGGCTCACCCGCGGCCTCAGCAGCGGCGGTCACAGCCACTGGTACGACCGCGCGATCCTGCTGCTGCTGACGATCTTCGCGCTGGCGGTGAGCTACTTCAACGGCTCCGGGCTGGGCAGCATCCTGATGATGGTCGCCGCCGGGGTCATCCCGTGGCTGCTGCCGGCCCGGATCGGCGTGGTCTGGCTGCTGCTGAGCCAGCTGGCGGTGCTGCCGGTCTACTACCTGATCATGGGCTTCCCGCTGTTCGACTCGGTGATGCAGTCGCTGCTGTACGGCGGCTTCTCGATGTTCATCTTCGTGACCAGCCTGGTGGCCCGGCAGCAGACCGAGGCGCGCGAGGAACAGCGCCGGCTCAATGCCGAGCTGCGCGCCACCCGCGCGCTGCTGGCCGAGAGCGCCCGCATCAACGAACGCACCCGGATCTCGCGCGAGCTGCACGACCTGCTCGGCCACCACCTGACCGCGCTCAGCCTCAACCTGGAGGTAGCCGGCCACATCACCGAGGGCCAGGCCCAGGAACACGTGCGCCAGGCCCATACCCTGGCCAAGCTGCTGCTTACCGACGTGCGCGAGGCGGTCAGCCAGCTGCGCGAGAGCGGGGCGATCGACCTGGCCGCGGCACTGCGGCCGCTGGTGGCGCAGGTGCCGTCGCTGGACATCCACCTGGACCTGGCCGGGCCGCTGACGGTCGAGGACCCGGAGCGGGCGCACGTGCTGCTGCGCTGCACCCAGGAGATCATCACCAACGCGGTGCGCCACGCCGGCGCGCGCAACCTGTGGATCGGGGTGCGGCGCGAGGGCGCCAGCGTGGTGATCGAGGCCCACGACGACGGCCAGGGCGCCGAGCACATCGCCCCCGGCAACGGCCTGCGTGGCATGCGCGAACGCCTGAGCCAGTACGGCGGCGAGCTGCATGTCCAAACCCGACGGGGGGCCGGCTTCCGCCTGCGCGCCTCCGTTCCTGGCGCACCGGCCCTGATGCCGGCGGCCATTCCCCGAGGAGTGATGTGATGATCCGTGTCTGCCTGGTCGACGATCAAACCCTGGTGCGGCAAGGCATCCGCTCGCTGCTGGCGCTGGACGACGGCATCGAGGTGGTGGCCGAGGCCGCCGACGGCCGCCAGGCGGTCGAGCAGATCCCCGGCCTCCGGCCGGACGTGGTGCTGATGGACATGCGCATGCCGGTGATGTCCGGGCTGGAGGCGCTGCAGGTGCTGTCGCGCAACGGCACGCTGCCGCCGACGATCATCCTGACCACCTTCGACGACGACCAGCTGGTGCTGGCCGGGCTCAAGGCCGGGGCCAAGGGCTACCTGCTCAAGGACGTGTCGCTGGAGCAGCTGGTCGGGGCCATCCGCGCGGTGGCCGGCGGCGGCTCGCTGGTGCAGCCGGCGGTGACCCAGCGGCTGCTGTCGGGGCTGGAGCACATGCGCAACGAGTTCGTCAGCCTCGACCGGCCCGACCCGCTGACCGACCGCGAGACCGAGATCCTGCGGCTGATGGCCAGCGGCTTCTCCAACAAGGAGATCGCCAACTCGCTGGGCGTGGCCGAGGGCACGATCAAGAACCACGTGTCCAACATCCTGTCCAAGCTCGGCGTGCGCGATCGCACGCGCGCGGTGCTGAAGGCGTTCGAACTGCAGCTGGTGTGACGGCGCGTGCGGGGCGCCGAGGCGCCGCCGGCCGCGCGTGGGCCGCGCCCATCCACGCACGCAGCCGCGCGTCCGGCCGATCGGCGCACGCCGCGGTGCACCGCCGCGGCCGCAGGCGCGGCGGGCAGTGGTCTGGCGCGTCCGGCCGTGGCGCCACGCTGGGGGCGGCCGGTCCCGCCCGGCCGCCCCGGATTGGTCTGCCCGCACCGTCGCAGCCGCGGCCCGGCATCGCCGTCGCCGCACTGGCGCGGGCGGTCCCGTTTGTCTTATTAAGGTGTCCGCCGATGCCTACGTCCGTCCCGGGACGCTGGCCTCGGACGATGGGCCGACGGCGGTGCCGTGCTGCGTCGGGCGGTCCGCAGGGCGCGGGAAGCGCTGCAGGGGGCGGCCCCGATGGGCGCCGCAGACCCTGGAAATCCCGGTCGCAGCCGCATGCGGCCGGGGCGGGAGGTCGGCGTCGCGCGGCTTTTGCCGAGGCCTGGCCCGGCGCCCCGTCGCGCAACTGAACATCTGCCACGAAGCCTGCTACGATGGGTGCTTCGCTTCACTCAACCCGGCCGTGGGATCGGCCCCGGAGACTTCTGAATGACCCGTATTATCGAGTTCCTGATTGCCTTGGGGATCGTGGCTGGCCTGTTTGTCGTGGTGGGCCTGGTGCTGCCCTCGGAACGGCAGATGTCCGAGAGCGTTGAAACCAATCGCAAGATGACCATCGTGTATGACACGGTGAACAGCTTCCACCGTTTCAAGGATTGGAACCCGCTGGTGCTGCGCGATCCCAAGATCCAGCTCAAGCTGGCCGGCGCGGATGCCGGCAAGGGTGCGCGCGTCCAGTACAGCTCCCAGGAGGGCTACATCGGTGACGGCAGCTGGGAGATCACCGACAGCGTGAAGAACGAGCGCGTCGCCATCGCCATCGACGATTCGACCAAGGGCTACGACAAGGTCACCTCGTTCACCCTGGCGCCGACCGGCAAGAACAACCGCAACGTCAAGATCACCCAGGACTACAGCGTCAAGTACGGCTGGAACCTGTTCGGTCGCTACGCCGGTCTGTATGTCAGCCGCCACGTCGGCGACGACCTGAAGCTGGGCCTGTCGCGTCTGGCCAACGTGCTGGCGACGGTGCCGAACTTCGACTATCGCGCCGAGCTCGACGGCAAGCCGGCCGTGAGCGATCTCAAGATCGTCGACGTCCCGGCCGAGGACCTGCTGGTGGTCAACGCGGGCAACATCGACCGCGACAACGACACCATCAAGAAGTCGATCAAGGACAACCAGGAGTGGATCAAGCGCACCATGGACGCCAACGGGCTCGAGCCCGCCGGTCCGGTGCGGATCGTGACCACCGACTTCGCGGCCGACAAGTACGCGTTCGACGTCGTCCAGCCGGTGCGCAAGAAGGCCGGCGGCGCCGCGCCGAAGGCCGATGCCGACAAGAAGGACGAGGCCAAGACCGATGCGCCGGCCGCCGACGCCACCCCGGTCGCCGCCACCGGCGAGCAGCTGAAGGTCACCATCCCGTCGGGCGCTCCGGTCACCTACGCGCGTACCGAAGCCCACCGTTCGGCGTTCGCCACCTACACCGGCCACATGGCGGGCCTGGACGCGGTGCGCAACTCGCTGCGTGCCTGGGCGGCCACCTCCGGCAACGACGTGGTCGATCGTCCGTACGAGGCCTGGAAGGGCGGCGTGGACAAGTCGTTCACCCAGGACGGCACCTACGACGTGTACTGGTCGATCAAGTAATCCCTCGGCTCATGACCTGATCCGGAGAAACGCGCCGCTTCCCTGCGGCGCGTTTTTTTTTGGGACGGTTCCGGACTCTGCATGCATATCTACGATCGTCGCTCCAGAAAACCTTCGCTGCTGGCCGTCCTGGGGGCGCTGCTGGCGGCCACCGCGATCGGCCTGTCCGCATACGCCTCGCACGGGGTGGCCGACGCGGTGCTGCAGTCGCGGCTGCAGACCGCCGCGCTGTACGCCTTCGGTCACGGCGCGGTGCTGGCGGTGCTGGGTGCCGCCACCGAGCGCGCGCTGCCGCGCCTGGCGCTGTACCTGTTGCTGCTGGGCACGCTGCTGTTCTCCGGCAGCCTGGCGGCCGGCGTGCTGCTGCAGGCCTCCACACGCCTGGCGCCGGTCGGCGGGGTGACGATGATGGCCGGCTGGGGGCTGCTGGCGCTGGCCGCGATGCGGCGCTGAGGGCGCGAGCGCGGCCACGATCGCCGCGTGCGCGGTGCGCGGTGCGTGCGTGAGGGCGTAGCCGTGCCTGGCCCGAGCGGCCTGGGGGGCATCTGCGCCGAGCCGCTGCCGGCACGGGCGAGGCGCGCTAGCCGCCTGCGTCCGGATCGAAGCGCCAGTGCCACGGCTCGTAGACGATCCCGTGGGGGTTGCCGCGCGGATAGCTCATCGTGAAACCGAAGCGCCGCGCCTGCGCCTGCAGCCAGGCGAAGGCCGGGGTGTGTTCGAAGGATGCCTCGGCCGGCGGCTCGCCCGGCGTGCCGAGGTCCAGCGCGTGGCCGCCGTGGTGCTCGCTGAAGCCGGGAGCGGCGTTGACGCACAACACCTGCGCCAGGGTCAGCCCGCGCGCGAACTTGCGCTCGAAGATGCCCAGCTGGTAGTCGTGGCTGCGATAGCCGGAGATGGCGTCCAGCACCACGCCGTCCTGCGCCGCCGCCGCGCGCATCGCTCCCCAGGCGCGCGCGGCGCCCGCGCACAGCCACAGCGGGCGGCGGTAGCGGTCGCGGCCGGCGAAGGCGAGGGTGGCCGGTTCGGCCACGATCGCCAGGCCGGTGTCGCGTGCATAGCGGTCGGCGTCCAGGGCCAGGCGTGCCAGGCGCTCGTGCAGCGCGGTCAGCGGCAGCGGCGACTCGTCGCCGCGCCGCGGCCGCCCCGGCAGCGCATCGAGCCGGTCCAGTGCGGCGTCGATGCCGGGTTCGTGCATCAGGCGCGGCACCAGCGGCTGCACGGCGCGCGTCGACGCCGCCGCGAGATAGCGGCCGTCGCGCTTGCGCCGCAGCAGCCAGTCGGCGCCGGCCAGCCGGCGCGCATCGGCGTTGCCGCGCGCCCGCAGCAGCGCGGCCGGCAGCAGTTCGATCGTGGCGGTGTTGAGCAGCAGGGTGGGCACGGGGCGCATCGGCACAGGGTAGGCGCAAGCGCCGCACACGACCAGCGGCGGCGCCGTGGCGGCGATCGGTGCCGGCTCGCGTTCGCTACGTCTCGCGCTCGGGTGCGGCGTCGGGCGGGAGGTCGGGCCTGGGCAGCCGCCCGGCCTTGCGCAGCGCATCGCGCAGCAGGTACTCGATCTGGGCGTTGAGGCTGCGCAGCTCGTCGTCGGCCCAGCGCTGCGCCGCCGCCAGAACCTCGGCATTGATGCGCAGCGGGTAGGCCTTCTTGCCGGCCTTGTCGCTCACCGCGGCGGGTCCGAGGGCCCGCCGCCGCCGCGGCGCAGGTGCAGCACCATCGATACCGCCAGCGCATTCACCGCGACCAGCAGCACGATCACCACCGCGTAGGTGCGTCCGCGGCTGTCGCCGGCCCAGTACAGGCCGACCGCGCCGAGCAGGATCGCCAGCCCGGCCAGCGCGCAGCGCAGCCCGAGGCCGCGTGCGCGCGCGTCGTCGGTGCCGCCGATCCAGGCCGCCGCGCCGAGCGCGGCCAGGCCCGAGAACGCGACGATCAGCGGTACGGTCACGTCCATCGACGGCTCAGTACAGCGAGCCGGCGTTGACCACCGGCTGGGTGCCGCGGTCCGAGCACAGCACCGTGAGCAGGTTGCTGACCATGTGCGCCTTGCGCTCCTCGTCCAGTTCCACGACGCCGTTCTTCTGCAGCTCGGCCAGCGCCATCTCGACCATGCCCACCGCGCCGGCGACGATGCGGGTGCGCGCGGCGATCACCGCGTTGGCCTGCTGCCGCTGCAGCATGGCCTGGGCGATCTCCGGGGCGTAGGCGAGGTGGCTGATGCGCGCCTCGATCACGTCCACGCCGGCCTGGGTCAGGCGCTCGTCGAGGTGGCGCTTGAGCTGCTCGCTGATCTCGGCCGGGTGGCTGCGCAGCGAGATCTGGCCGTCCTCGTGCTGGTCGTACGGGTAGCTGGTGGCCATCGCGCGCAGCGCGGCCTCGGACTGGATGTGCACGAAGCTCTCGTAGTCGTCGACGTTGTAGACCGCCTCGGACGCGTCCAGGACCTGCCACACGATCACCGCGGCGATCTCGATCGGGCTGCCGTCCAGCTCGTTGACCTTGAGCCGGCCGCTTTCGAAGTTGCGCACGCGCTGGCTGACCTTGCGCTTGGCGAGGAACGGGTTGTTCCAGCGCAGGCCGGCGTCCTTGACCGTGCCGGCGTACTTGCCGAACAGGCTCAGCACCGCGGCCTGGTTCGGTTCCAGCGTGTACAGGCCGATCAGGCTGAGGCCGGCCGCGACGGCCAGCAGAATGCCGGCGCCGGCCTGGGCGGGCGAGGGCGTCAGCGGGTTCAGTGCCGACAGCAGCAGCCCGACCGCGACGACGCCGGCGGCCAGGACGACGAGGATCACGGGGATGCCGGGCAGCGAGCGCAGGGTCTTCTCTTTCATGAGCGTTTTTCCTTGGTGAGCGATAAAGATATCAAATTGATATCAGTCCGCAAGAGGGCGCCCGCCGGCGCGACTGCGGCGCCGGTAGAATGGCGGCCCGCCCTCTTCCGGACCCGCCCCCATGACCACCCTCGGCACGCCGCTGTCCCCGTCCGCCACCCGCGTGCTGCTGCTGGGCGCCGGCGAACTGGGCAAGGAAGTGGCGATCGAACTGCAGCGCTTCGGCGTGGAGGTGATCGCCGCCGACCGCTATGCCGATGCGCCGGCGATGCAGGTCGCGCACCGCGCGCACGTGGTGGACATGCTCGACGCGATGGCGCTGCGCGAGCTGATCGCGCTCGAGCGCCCGCACCTGATCGTGCCGGAGATCGAGGCCATCCATACCGAGACGCTGGTGCAGCTCGAACACGAGCACGGCCAGAAGGTGGTGCCCACCGCACGCGCGGCGCGGTTGACGATGGATCGCGAGGGCATCCGCCGCCTCGCCGCCGAGACCCTGGGCCTGCCGACCTCGCCCTACCGCTTCGTCGATACCGCCGAGGAGTACCGCGCCGCGATCGCCGCCCTCGGCCTGCCGTGCGTGGTCAAGCCGGTGATGTCGTCCTCGGGCAAGGGCCAGAGCACGCTGCGCGACGCCGGCGAGATCGACGCGGCCTGGGAGTACGCGCAGACCGGCGGGCGCGCCGGTGCCGGCCGCTGCATCGTCGAGGGCTTCGTCGATTTCGACTACGAGATCACCCTGCTGACCGTGCGCCACGCCGGCGGCACTTCGTTCTGCGCGCCGATCGGGCATTGGCAGAAGGACGGCGACTACCGCGAGAGCTGGCAGCCGCAGCCGATGTCGCCGGCGGCGCTGGCGCGCGCGCAGCAGATCGCGCAGGCGATCACCGACGAGCTGGGGGGCTGGGGCCTGTTCGGGGTGGAACTGTTCGTGCAGGGCGACGCAGTGTGGTTCAGCGAGGTTTCGCCGCGGCCGCACGACACCGGCCTGGTGACCCTGGTCTCGCAGGAGCTGAGCCAGTTCGCGCTGCACGCGCGCGCCATCCTCGGCCTGCCGATCGGTGTGGCCGATGGCGGCGGGGTGCCGCAGCATGGGCCTTCGGCGTCGTGCGCGCTGCTGGCCCACGGCGAAGGCGTGCCGGTGTTCGGCAACGTCGCCGCGGCCCTGCAGCAGCCCGACACCGCACTGCGCCTGTTCGGCAAGCCCAGCGTGCACGGCCATCGCCGCGTGGGGGTCACGCTGGCGCGCGCCGACAGCATCGACGCCGCCCGCCAGCGCGCCCGCGACGCCGCCGCGGCCCTCGACATCACGCTGCAGGCCTGAGCGCGGCCGCCCGGCGGCAGCGAACGCTGCAGTCAGCGCACCTCCACCCAGACCAGGTGGTGGTCGCTGCCGTCGGCGATCGCCGCCTGCCGGTCGCGGGCGGCGGGCCAGAACACGCCGGTACCGACGAAGCGGAAGTTCGCCGACGGCAGCACGTAGTCCAGCCGCAGCGCGCCGGCCGACGGACCGAAGTCGCCGGTCACCTGCTGCGGCGGCCCCACCCGCGCAATGCCGCGCTCGGCGTAGGCGCGCGCGGTCTCCTCGCCGCCGGCGCTGCGCGGGGCCGGGTAGCGCAGCACGCGCGGGTGTTCGATCAGGCCGACGATGGCGTCGTGGCGGCCCTGGCCGTCGCGGGGGTCGTTGTTGAGGTCGCCCAGGATCACGAAGCGTGCGTCCGCGGCCAGGCCGCCGCAGCGGCCGGCATCGTCGCACAGCCAGGGGCGCTGGCCGGCGGCCGGCGGCGCCTCGTCGAGGTAGTCGCGCCACAGCCGCAGCTCGTCGTGGTTGCGCGCCGCGTTGCGCTTCTCGACGCCGTCGAACGCCGGCGGGGTCGGGTGCGAGACCAGCGCGTGCACCACGCCGAGCGGGGTGCGCACCGGCACGTCCCAGTGCGACTTCGACGACAGCCGCAGCTGCGTCCATACCGCGTCGGGGTGGAACCAGTGGCCGCTGGCCGGATCCCGCGGCCGCAGCGCAGCGGGCATCGCGCTCCACTTCAGCAGCCGGAAGCTGCGCACGGCCGCGGCGTCGATCGGGTACTTCGACAGCACCAGCATGCCGTACTGGCCGGGGTGCAGCCCGTAGCCCCAGGCGTCGTTGCCGCGGGCGCGGCCCTCGCCGCCGACCTCGCCGTTGCCGTCCAGGTCCAGGCCGCTGGGCACGCCGGTGTTGACCGGGGCCAGGTAGCGGTAGGCGTACTGCAGTGGCGCGCCGCCGCCGGGCTGGGCCACGCCCAGGTAACGCTGCTGGAACAGGTCGGCGGCGCGGTGGGCGTCGTCGTAGTCGAACTCGTTGAGCAGCACCAGGTCGGGACGCACCTGCTGCAGCACCGCCGCGATCTTGCGCGCGTGGCCGCTGTCGCCCTCCAGCTCGCGGATCAGGCCGCCGGCCTCGTCCGAGTACAGCGAGGTGTTGTAGGTGGCGATGCGCAGCGAGGGCGTGGCGGCAGCGGCGGACACGGCGATGGGGGCGGGGGCGGGAGTGCGGTGGGCGCAGGCGCCGCACAGCAGGGACAGGGCGAGCAGCAGGGAGGATCGGATCATGCCGCCATTTTTGCATGCGCGGTGCGCGCGGTGCGCGCACGCAATGCGGAACCGGCGGCCGCAGGGCGAGGCAAGGCGGTGCCCGCCTCACCCTTTCGGCATTCCCGCCTCCCCATCCCCCGCGCGCACCGCGCGCGCAACGAACGGACGCCACTGGTGGCCGTCGTAGGCCTCCAGCGCGTGGAAGCGGCGCTTGTAGTCCATCTTGTCGTGGCCGCGGATCCAGTAGCCCAGGTAGAGATGGCGCATGCCTTCGCGGCGGGCCCAGTCGATCTGGTGCAGGATCGCCAGCGTGCCCAGGCTGCGCGCCGCCGCGTCCGGGGCGTAGAAGGTGTAGACGGCCGACAGCGACTGGGCGGTCACGTCGGTGACGGCCACGGCGAGCAGGCGGCCGCGCCCGCCGGCGCCGGCCGGCTCGCGGATCTCCATGAAGCGGCCATGCGACCAGCGCCCGATCAGGAACTGGTCGAACTCGGCGGCGCCGTGGTCGTCCATGCCGCCGCCCGCGTGGCGCTGCCGCAGGTAGTGCCGGTACAGCGCGAGCTGCTCGTCGCTGCGTTCGGCCGCGACGATGCGCGTGACCAGGTCGGCGTTGCGCGCCAGGCAGCGGCGCTGGCTGCGATCCGGCCGGAACGTGTCCACCGGGATGCGCACCGGCACGCAGGCGCGGCAGTGCTCGCAGTGCGGGCGGTACACCAGGTCGCCCGAGCGGCGGAAACCCCAGCCCAGCGCCTGCGGGTAGATCGAGCCGAGCCGCGGATCGTGCGGATCCAGCACCAGGTCGCGCGCCACCCGCTCGGGCCAGTAGCCGCAGGCGTGCTGCCCGGTCTGGAACAGGCGCAGGTCGTCGTGAGTGTCGGCGTGGATGGCCATGCGGTCAGCATAGCGCCTCGCTGTCGCAGCGGCGGCGACTGTCCGCCAGATGAATACGCACCGCGGCCGGTCAACCGCCGCTCCCGCCGCCCGTTGATGGGAGGGATGGCGCGACGCGGCGGCCCTTCGGCTCCCGCCCGTGTCCTGTCGGGTCCACGTGGAGGCACGCGGACCGTGCAGTTTCCTTCATCACGGAGTACACCATGACCTACCGCAAACCCCTGCTCGTGCTGGCCGTGCTGGCGGCGATGTCCACCGCCACCGTCACCGCGTTCGCCGACCCGGCGCCCGACGCGCCGAAGCCCGGCCCGGCCAAGCTCGACAAGAACGGCGACGGCTTCATCGACCGCAGCGAGGCTGCCGCGGCGCCGAAGCTGGCGGCCCGGTTCGACGCGCTCGACACCAACAAGGACGGCAAGCTCTCGCGCGACGAACTGCCGCGCCACGACGGCAGGCGCGGTCACGGCCCCGCCGGCGACCGCCTGGCCAAGCTCGACACCGACAAGGACGGCCGCATCAGCCGCGCGGAGGCCAAGGCCGATCCGAAGTTCGCCGAGCGCTTCGACGCGATGGACGTCAACAAGGATGGCTTCGTGGACCGCGCCGATTTCCAGGCCCGGGCCAGGCAGCACCGCGACGAATGGTTCGCCGCCGCCGACACCGACAAGGACGGCAAGCTGAGCAAGGCCGAGTTCGACGCGGCCTCGGCCCAGCGCGGTCCGCACGGTCGCGGCTACCACGACGGCAAGCGTCCGCTGCCGAAGCCGGCGCCCGTGCCGGCCGCCAAGTAAGCCCCGCGGTTTCCGCACCAAGGCGCCGATCGACCGCCCCCTGCACGGCCACGTGCAGGGGGTTTTGGTATGTCCGCCCGGTCGGTACGTGCCGGGGCGTTACCGCGTGTCCAACCCCCCAGGCCCTGCCCAGAGTCATGACCCGGATCGCCGGCCGGCCGTAGGGGCCTGAGCCGGGAGGACGGCTGCGTCCGCGGCCGCCGCCTACCGCGCCGGCTGGATGCGTACGCGGCTGTCGTCGTCGTCCGCCGGGGCCGGAGCCGGTGCAGGCGGCGGCGTGGCAGTGCGGGCGGCCGGCGCCGGGGGCGCGCTGGTCACCGGCGCCGCGCGGTGGTGCATGACCACCACCATCGCGATCGCGCCGATCGCCAGCAGCAGGCCGATGCGGATGCGCCAGGCCCAGTTGCGCGGGGCGGCGCCGGTGGCGTCGACGCTGTCGCGGAAGGTGTATTCCACGTCCGGCAGGTCGCGCCGCGTGGTGTCGAGCAGGCGCGCGTCACGCATCAGCTCGCGTGCCCGCGGCTGGTCGTTGGCATGCACGATCCATACGCTGGGATGGTCCTGGGCGTGGCCCGGCTCCATGTAGCTGAACTGCCCGCTGCGCTTGCTGCGGTACGAGCGGCCGTTGGTCAGCCGCACCTCGATGCCGGCGTCGCCGAGCAGCCGGGCGACGCCTTCGGCGGTTTCCACGCGCTGGCTACTGAAGATCTTGCGCATGGCCTAGTCCTTGGCCGGAACCGACGTGGCGCTGCCCTCGCGCACCACCCGGATCAGGCCTTCCTGCGAGGTGCTGGCGACCAGCACGCCGTCGCGGGTGAAGAACTGCCCGCGCGCCAGCCCGCGCGAACCCTGCGCGGTGGGGCTGTCCAAGGAATACAGCAGCCAGTCGTCGGTGCGGAACGGGCGGTGGAACCACAGCGCGTGATCGAGCGAGGCCATCTGCACGTTCGGGGTGTAGTAGCTGATGCCGTGCGGGAAGGTCGAGGTGCCGAGCAGCTGGAAGTCCGACGCGTACGCCAGCAGGGCCTGGTGCAGGCCGACGTCGTCGCCCACCGGGTCGTTCAGACGCAGCCACATCTGCTGGAACGGCGGCCGCTTGGGCGGATTTAGCTCGTCGCGCGGGAACACGTGGCGGAACTCGAACGGGCCGCCGCGCGAGAGCCAGCGCTGCACCTTGGCCGGCAGCCGCGCCAGCACCTCCGGCGCCAGCGGCGCGGTCGGCGCGATGTCCTCCGGTTGCGGCACGTCCGGCATCTGCGTCTGGTGCTCGGCGCCGTCCTCGCGTTCCTGGAACGAGGCCGCGCAGAAGAAGATCACCTTGCCGTGCTGGATCGCGGTGACCCGGCGCACCGAGAAGCTGCCGCCGTCGCGGGTACGGTCCACGTCGTAGACGATCGGGTGGTCGATGTTGCCGGCGCGCAGGAAGTAGGCGTGCAGCGAGTGCGCCTGGCGTCCGTTGTCGACCGTGGCCTGGGCCGCGGCCAGCGCCTGGCCCAGCACCTGGCCGCCGAACACGTACTTGGTGCCGATGTCGCGGCTCTGACCGCGGAACAGGTTGTCCTCCAGCCGTTCCAGCGAGAGCAGGCTGATCAGTTCGGAGACGACGGGTTCGGCGTTGGCGGACAAGGGCGGGGCCTGGGGGAAAGCGCGACAGGCGGCGATTATAGCGGGCCGCCCGGGTGCGGCCCGCATCCGCTCAGCCCTTCTGCAGGCGCGCGACCAGGGCACGCAGGGCGGCCTGGGTGTCGGCGCCGTACCAGGCCTCGACGAAGCGGTCGAGCCGGATCAGGTCCGGCTCCAGTGCGGCGCTCAGGTCGGCGCGGGCGGTCGCGCGGGTGGCCCGCATCGGCTGGCGCGGCAGCTGCAGCAGGTCGCGCAGCCACGCCACCGCGCGCGCGGTGACCAGCTCGCCGTCGACCAGTTCGTCCACCAGCCCGATCTTCTCGGCCTGCTCGGCCGGCACCATCTCGCCGGCGATCAGCAGCCGCTCGGCGCGGTAGGGCCCGACCACGCGGCGCAGCAGGCGCTGGATGCCCTCGGGCGCGGCCAGGCCCACCTGCACCTCGTTCAGGCCGATCGCATACGGCCGCGCGGCATCGGCGCTGCGCGCCATGATCCGGTAGTCACAGCACAGCGCCAGCACGCAGCCGCCGGCCGGTGCGTGCCCGGTGAGCGCGGCCACCACCGGGATGGCGCTGTCGGCCAGCGCCCGGGCAGCACCGAAGAAGGCCTCCCAGCTCGCCCGCAGGCCGGCGCGGTCGTCGCCGTGCGCGAGCAGGTGCGGCACGTCCATGCCGCCGGAGAAGATGCGCTCGCTGCCGGACAGCACCAGGCCATGCACGCCGTCGGTGGCGGCCTGCACGACCGCCGCGGCCAGCGCCCGGCACAGCGCGGTGTCCAGCGCGTTGACCGGCGGCCGGGCCAGCCGGATCTCGCGTATCCGCTCGTGGTCGAAGATCTCGATGCTCATGCGCTGGCTCCTGGAGGTGTGGCTATGATAGTCGCCATGAAAACCCGATACCTGCTGCGTTGCTGCACCCTGGCGCCCTTGCTGGCGGCCGCGCTGTCCGCGTCGGCCGCGCCTCCCGGTGGCGCCTGCGTCCCGACCTGGAGCGAGGGCTGGATCCGCCTGCCGGCCGACCCGGCGATGGGGATGGCGGCCGGCTTCGGCCGCTTCCACAACGGCTGCCCGGGCGCGGCGGCGGTGGTCGCGGCGGCCAGCCCGGCGTTCGGCGACGTGTCGCTGCACGAGAGCCGGACGGTCGGCGGGGTCAACCGCATGCGCGAGACTGCGCGCCTGGCGCTGCCGGCCGGAACCGACGTGCCCCTGGCCCCCGGCGGCCTGCACCTGATGCTGATGCAGCCGGCGCAGCCGCTGCACGAGGGTGCGCGCGTGCCGGTGACCTTCACGCTGGAGGACGGCCGCGAGGTCCGCGCCGAGTTGCAGGTGCGCAAGCGCGCCCCCTGACCCGCGCGCGCGTCCTGAACGACGCGGCGGCCGGAGTCGGCCCGGGGTGCGGACGGTATCCCGTTGCGTGAGCGCCGCGCCCGGCCGACCAGCGGCGCGCACGGCGCCGGGCCGATTCTACCGGCGCGCTCAGCTCGACGCGGCGCGGATCGCCTCGGGCAGGGAGGCGCTCCTGCCGGTCTGCGTGTCCATCCAGACCACGACCACGTTGCCGTCGGAATACAGCGCGCTCTCGTCGCTCTGGTCGACGATGCGGTGGCCGATGGTGACGCTGCTGTTGCCCAGGCGCTCGACGAACAGCTCGACCACGATGTCGTTCGGCCACACCAGCGGGCGGCGGTAGTTGACGTGGGTGGCGGCCACCACCGGGGCGATGCGGTCGCTCATCGATACGCCCTCTACGCCGAGCATCCAGCGCACCCGCGCCTCCTCCAGGTAGGAGATGTACTTGGCGTTGTTGACGTGGCCCATGCTGTCCATGTCGCGCCAGCGCACGCTGATCGGGACGCGGGCGAGGATCCTGGGTGCGGGCGCGGCGGCGGGGTCGCTCATGAGGTCGCCTTCTTCTTGGAGGTCTTGGATGCGGGCTTGGGGGTCTTGGCGGCCTTGGCCGGCTTCTCGGGCTTGACCTTGCGCGGCGGGCGCGCGTCGGGCTTGTTGGCCATGGCCGCCGGGCGGGTCTCGCGCGCGCTGACCGACGGCAGCATCTTGGCCAGGAACTGCCCGGTGTAGGAGTCGGCGTGCGCCGCCACGGTTTCCGGCGTGCCCGAGACGAGGATGGTGCCGCCGCGGTGGCCGCCTTCCGGTCCCAGGTCCACGATCCAGTCGGCGGTCTTGATCACGTCTAGGTTGTGCTCGATCACCACTACCGTGTTGCCCTCGTCGCGCAGCTTGTGCAGCACGCCGAGAAGCGCCTCGATGTCGTGGAAGTGCAGGCCGGTGGTCGGCTCGTCGAGGATGTACAGGGTGCGCCCGGTATCGCGCCGCGACAGCTCCTTGGACAGCTTGACGCGCTGCGCCTCGCCGCCGGACAGCGTGGTCGCGCTCTGGCCCAGCTTGATGTAGCTCAGGCCCACGTCGACCAGCGTCTCGAGCTTGCGCGCGATCGACGGCACCGGCTCGAACAGGGTCAGCGCATCCTCGACCGTCATCTCCAGCACGTCGTTGATGTTGTGGCCCTTGTAGACGATCTCCAGCGTCTCGCGGTTGTAGCGCTTGCCGTGGCAGACGTCGCAGGGCACGTACACGTCCGGCAGGAAGTGCATCTCGACCTTGATCAGGCCGTCGCCCTGGCAGGCCTCGCAGCGGCCGCCGCGCACGTTGAAGCTGAAGCGGCCCGGCGAATAGCCGCGCGCGCGCGCCTCCGGCACCTGCGCGAACAGCTCGCGCAGCGGCGTGAACAGGCCGGTATAGGTGGCCGGGTTGGAGCGCGGGGTGCGCCCGATCGGCGACTGGTCGATGTCCACGACCTTGTCGAACAGGTCCAGCCCGTCCACTTCCTGGTAGGGCGCGATCGGGTGCGAGGCGCCGTTGATCTCGTTGGCAGCCAGCGAGAACAGGGTGTCGTTGATCAGGGTGGACTTGCCCGAGCCGGACACGCCGGTGATGCAGGTCAGCAGGCCGGCGGGGATGTCCAGGTCCACGCCCTTGAGGTTGTTGCCCGAGGCGCCGCGCAGGTGCAGGGTCATCTTCGGGTTGGGCTTGTGGCGCTGCTTGGGGATCTCGATGCGGCGCTTGCCCGACAGGTACTGGCCGGTCAGCGAGCGCGGTGCCTCTAGGATGTCCTGCAGGGTGCCCTGGGCGCAGATCTCCCCGCCGTGGACGCCGGCGCCGGGGCCGATGTCCAGCACATAGTCGGCCAGGCGGATCGCGTCCTCGTCGTGCTCGACCACGATCACGGTGTTGCCGAGGTCGCGCAGGCGGGTGAGGGTGCCGAGCAGGCGTTCGTTGTCACGCTGGTGCAGGCCGATCGACGGCTCGTCGAGCACGTACATCACGCCAACCAGGCCGGCGCCGATCTGGCTGGCCAGGCGGATGCGCTGGGCCTCGCCGCCGGACAGGGTGTCGGCCTTGCGCTCGAGCATCAGGTAGTCCAGGCCGACGTCGACCAGGAAGCCCAGGCGCTCGGCGATCTCCTTGACGATCTTGCTGGCGATCTCGCCGCGCCAGCCGGGCAGGCTCAGCTCGCGGAAGAAGGTCAGCGCCTCGTTGACCGGCAGCACCACCAGTTCCGGCAGCGGGCGGTCGGCCACGAACACGTTGCGCGCGGCGCGGTTCAGGCGCGCGCCCTTGCAGTCCGGGCAGGGCCGCTCGCTGATGTACTTGGACAGCTCCTCGCGTACGGCCGGGGACTCGGTCTCGCGGTAGCGGCGCTCCAGGTTCGGCAGGATGCCCTCGAAGCGGTGCTTGCGCTGGGTGCGGCCGCCGGCCTCGGTGAAGTAGGTGAAGGTAATCGACTCCTCGCCGCTGCCGAACAGCACCGCCTGGCGCACGTGCTCGGACAGCGACTGCCACGGCGCGTCGACGTCGAACTTGTAGTGCTTGGCCAGCGAGGCGATCAGCTGGAAGTAGTAGGCGTTGCGGCGGTCCCAGCCGCGCACCGCGCCGGCCGACAGCGACAGCTCCGGGTGCACCACGGCGCGCTCGGGGTCGAAGAACTCGGCCATGCCCAGGCCGTCGCAGCTCGGGCAGGCGCCGATCGGGGCGTTGAACGAGAACAGCCGCGGCTCCAGCTCCGGCAGCGAGTAGTCGCACACCGGGCAGCTGTACTTGGACGAGAACAGGTGCGGCGCGGCGGTGGCCGCGTCCAGCGACTGCACCGCGACCATGCCGTCGCCCAGCTTGAGCGCGGTCTCGAAGCTCTCGGCGAGACGCTGCTTGAGGTCCTCGCGCGGGCGGAAGCGGTCGATCACCGCCTCGATGGTGTGCTTCTGGCGCAGCGCCAGCGCCGGCACCGCGTCGATCTCGTGCAGCTCGCCGTCCACGCGCACACGCACGAAGCCCTGCGCGCGCAGCTGCTCGAACACCTGGGCGTGCTCGCCCTTGCGGTCGCGGATCACCGGGGCCAGCAGCATGTAGCGCTGCTCCGGGTCCAGGCCCAGCACGTGGTCGACCATCTGGCTGACGGTCTGCGCCTCCAGCGGGTAGCCGTGGTCCGGGCAGCGCGGCTGGCCCACGCGCGCGTACAGCAGGCGCAGGTAGTCGTAGATCTCGGTGATGGTGCCCACGGTCGAGCGCGGGTTGTGCGAGGTCGACTTCTGCTCGATCGAGATCGCCGGGGACAGGCCCTCGATGTGGTCCAGGTCCGGCTTCTCCATCACGCTGAGGAACTGCCGGGCGTACGCCGACAGCGACTCGACATAGCGGCGCTGGCCCTCGGCATAGATGGTGTCGAACGCCAGCGACGACTTGCCCGAGCCGGACAGGCCGGTGATCACGATCAGCTTGTCGCGGGGCAGGTCGAGGTCGAGGTTCTTGAGGTTGTGCGTCCGCGCGCCGCGGATGCGGATGAAATCCATCGCCATGGGAGATCCGGTATCGGGCTGGCGGCGGGCCGTCAGCGTGGGGGCGAGTTGCTCAACGGACCGAGTCACTCAACAGGAAGGGGGCGGCAATCGATCAGCCTACCCGGCCACCCATTTGAGGGCAATTGCCGGAATTGCCAGGCGCCCGGGGCGGGGCTTCCCTGATGGATTCATGCCGGTGACGGCCGTCGCGGGCGCCGTTGCGGCGGGGCAGGGGCTGGCTTGACGCTAACCCGCTGAAGCCATTACAATTCCGCTCCTGTCTGCCCGCTCGGGTACGACAGGCGACCATAATAACTACAGAGGAATACCTGGTCATGTACGCAGTTCTGGTAACGGGCGGTAAGCAATACCGCGTCGCGCAGGGCGAAACGCTCCGCGTGGAGAAGCTCGAGGTCGAGGCCGGCAACGAGATCAAGTTCGACACCATCCTGATGCTCGGCGACAGCGACGGCATCAAGATCGGTGATGCGCTCAAGGGCGCCAGCGTGACCGCCAAGGTCGTGGCCCACGGCCGCGCCGACAAGGTCCGCATCATCAAGTTCCGTCGCCGCAAGCACCACATGAAGCGTCAGGGACACCGTCAGCACTACACCGAAATCGAGATCACCGGCATTGCCGGTGGCGACAAGAAGTAAGGAGAACCAGTCATGGCACATAAAAAGGGCGTAGGTTCCTCGCGCAACGGCCGCGACTCCAACCCGAAGTACCTGGGTGTGAAGATCTTCGGCGGCCAGGCCATCGAGGCCGGCAACATCATCATCCGCCAGCGCGGCACCCAGTTCCATCCGGGTACCGGCGTCGGCCTGGGTCGCGACCACACGCTGTTTGCGTTGGTCGACGGCAAGGTCGAGTTCTCGGTGAAGGGCGCCAAGAAGCGTCGCACCGTGAGCGTGGTGGCCGAGGCGTAAGATTTCGCCTCCAGAGCCTGCGCCGCGCGCGGGCTTGCTGACGAAAGCCCCGCTTCGGCGGGGTTTTTCGTTTGACCGCCGGGAATCGCGAGTCGGGAATGGGGAATCGTCGAGGCGGTTTTCCGGGCCCGGGCGCGTTTCCTGCCGCCTGCGGGCGGGCGGCCGCCGACTAGAATCGGCCGCGCGGTGTGCTGTACCGATTCCCCAATCCCCATTCTCCATTCCCGGTCGTACATCCATGAAACTCGTAGACGAAGCTGAAATCCAGGTGATCGCCGGCAATGGCGGCAATGGCTGCGTCGGCTTCCGGCGCGAGAAGTTCATCCCGCTGGGCGGTCCCGACGGCGGCGATGGTGGCGGCGGCGGCAGCGTGTGGGTGGTGGCGGACGAGAACCTCAATACCCTGGTCGACTTCCGCCACGAGCGCATCTTCAAGGCGCAGCGCGGCGAGAACGGCATGGGCCGGCAGATGTACGGCAAGGCCGGCGAGGACCGCGTCATCACCGTGCCGGTCGGCACCGTGATCATGAACGTGGACACCGACGAGGTGATCGGTGACCTGACCCAGCACGGCGACCGCCTGCTGGTGGCCAAGGGCGGCAAGGGCGGCCTTGGCAACATGCACTTCAAGAGTTCGGTCAACCGGGCCCCGCGGCAGGCGCTGCCGGGCGAGGAGGGCGAGCAGCGCGTGCTCAAGCTGGAGCTCAAGCTGCTGGCCGACGTCGGCCTTCTGGGCTTCCCCAACGCCGGCAAGAGCACCCTGATCCGCGCGGTCTCGGCGGCCACGCCGAAGGTGGCGGACTACCCGTTCACCACGCTGTACCCCAACCTGGGCGTGGTCAGCGTGGAGGCCCACCGCAGCTTCGTGATCGCCGACGTGCCGGGCCTGATCGAGGGCGCCGCCGACGGTGCCGGCCTCGGCACCCAGTTCCTGCGCCACCTGCAGCGCACCCGGCTGCTGCTGCACCTGGTGGACATCTCGCCGATGGAAGGCGGCGTGGAAGGCGTCTCCCCGGCCGACCAGGTGCGCACGATCGAGCGCGAGCTGGAACGGCACGACCCCGAGCTGCTGGACAAGCCGCGCTGGCTGGTGCTCAACAAGGCCGACCTGATGTTCGAGGACGAGGCGCACGCCGCGGCCGAGGCGATCGTGGCCGAGCTGGGCTGGACCGGGCCGTGGTACCTGGTCTCGGCGCTGGGGCGCGACGGCACCTTCCCGATCATGAAGGACGTGATGGCGTTCTTCGACCGCCAGCGCGAGGCGGAGCTGGAAGCGCGCGATGCCGGCTGAGCGCCCGCGCGCGCCCGCAGCGGCTTCCCGGCCTTGCCGCCGCGTGCGGGGTGGCGCCGGAAGGCCGGCGGCCGGCACGGTCGCGCGGCGGGTTCCGGCCTGCGCGGGCGCCGGCCGTGCTGCGGGCTCGTCGCTCCGTCCCGAGCCGAGGGAAGGGGGCCACGTCCGCCATCGCCGTGAGGGATGGGCCGCAGTGCGCAGCCGTGTCCCGGAACGCGGCCGCCAGGAAGCGCGGATCACAAAAAACCCGGCCGAGGCCGGGTTTTCTGGTGCTGCCGGAAGCCAGGCTCCCG
The DNA here is from genome assembly GCA_037145635.1 of Lysobacteraceae bacterium USHLN149. Taxonomy (GTDB): domain Bacteria; phylum Pseudomonadota; class Gammaproteobacteria; order Xanthomonadales; family Xanthomonadaceae; genus JAATFS01. The sequence continues at coordinate 295,069 of JBBCXB010000002.1, read as the reverse complement.
GCGGCGTTGCCGTATGCGCCTGCTCAGGCGGCCTTGAGGGCCTTGATGCGGGCGGTGATGCGGCTCTTGTGGCGGGCGGCCTTGTTCTTGTGAATCAGGCCACGGGCGCTGAAACGGTCGAGGATCGGCTGGGCGACGGCGAAAGCGGCTTCGGCGCCGGCGGCATCGTTGGCGTCAAGGGCCTTGATCACCTTCTTGACGGCGGTGCGCAGCATCGAACGCTGGGCCGTATTGCGCGCGTTGCGCACGACGGTCTGCTTGGCGCGCTTCTTGGCGGACTTAATATTGGCCACGGTGGTGGTTTCCTGAAAAATCGGTGTAGTGGAAAAAGCAAGCGCGAAATTATGATGGTCCCGGATATCCACGTCAAGTTCGTTGTCAAGAGGGTGGTCCTTTGAGTTCTTCACGCATGCTGCGCGGGGTGCTGTCGTTCAGCAGCATGACCATGATTTCCCGGGTCCTGGGCCTGGTGCGCGACTGGTCGATCAGCTACAGCTTCGGCACCAATGCCGTCACCGACGCCTTCTGGGTGGCGTTCCGCATTCCCAACTTCCTGCGCCGGCTGTTCGCCGAGGGCTCGTTCTCCACGGCCTTCGTGCCGGTCTTCACCGAGGTGAAGGAGACCCGCAGCCATGCCGAATTGCGCGAGCTGATGTCGCGGGTGTCCGGCACGCTGGGCGCGGCGCTGCTGCTGGTGACCGCGCTGGGGCTGCTGCTGACCCCGCAGCTGGCGACGCTGTTCAGCGACGGCCAGGCCGCCGACCCGGCCAAGTACGACCTGCTCAAGGACCTGCTGCGGCTGACCTTCCCGTTCCTGCTGTTCGTGTCGCTGACCGCGCTGGCCGGCGGGGCGCTCAACAGCTTCCAGCGCTTCGCGATGCCGGCGCTGACGCCGGTGATCCTCAACCTGTGCATGATCGCCGGCGCGCTGTGGCTGGCGCCGCGGCTGGACGTGCCGATCCTGGCGATGGGCTGGGCGGTGCTGGTGGCCGGCGTGCTGCAGCTGCTGTTCCAGTTTCCCTCGCTCAGTCGCATCGACCTGCTGACGCTGCCGCGCTGGGGCTGGAACCACCCGGACGTGCGGCGGGTGATGACGCTGATGGTGCCGACCCTGTTCGGTTCCTCGATCGCGCAGATCAACCTGTTGCTGGACACGGTCATCGCCGCGCGGCTGTACGACGGTTCGCAGTCGTGGCTGTCGCAGGCCGACCGTTTCCTGGAGCTGCCGCTGGGCCTGTTCGGGGTGGCGCTGGGCACGGTGATCCTGCCGGCGCTGTCGCGCCACCACGTCAAGACCGACGGCGCCGGGTTCTCGGCGGCGCTGGACTGGGGGCTGCGCACGACCCTGCTGATCGCCTTCCCGGCGATGGTGGGGCTGATGCTGCTGGCCACGCCGCTGGTGGCGACGATGTTCCAGTACGGCCGGTTCACCGCGTTCTCCACCGAGATGACCGCGCTGTCGGTGCTCGGCCTCAGCTTCGGGCTGCCGGCGTTCGCCCTGGTCAAGGTGGTGCTGCCGGCGTTCTATGCGCGCAAGGACACCCGTACCCCGGTGCGCGCCGGCGTGGTGTCGCTGGTCGCCAACATGGTGCTCAACGTGGCCTTCCTGGCCGCCATGTACCACCTGACGGTGCCGGCGGAGGTGCGCGACCTCGGGGTGATGGAGGCGCTCAAGCGCACCCCGGGCCTGCACCTGGCGCTCGGCCTGGCGAGCGCGCTGGCCAGCTACATCAACCTGGGCCTGCTGGGGTACTGGCTGCGCCGGTCCGGGGTGTACCAGCCGCATGCGGGCTGGGGCCGGTTCCTGCTGCGGCTGGTGCTGTCCTGCGCGGCGATGGGCGCGGTGGTCGCCGCCGGGCTGTACTGGCTGCCGGACTTCACCGGCATGGACAAGTGGCACCGCATCGGCAGCCTGCTCGGCCTGGTCGCCGCCGGGGGCGCCACCTATGCCGTGATGCAGCTGGCGCTGGGCTTCCGGCCGCGCGACCTGCGCGGCCACTGACGGCCGGCCCCGGCCCGGGCGTCTCGCCCGTGGCCGGCCTGCGTCCGCGTGCCATGCGGGCCCCGGCTCGGGAAGCGCCTGGAGGCGGGCGCCGACCATGCGGGCATCGGGCCGTGCGGGCACGCTGCGGAGGCGGGGCGCGGCCGGACGGCCTCATGCCGTTATACTCAACGGTTATGCATCAGCACCCGCCGGCCGCCGCGCCGGCCTCTCGGATCGAGGAATGAGCAGGCTTTTTAGAGACGTCGAGGGCGGGACCCTGTTCCCGCACGGAAGCGTGGTCTGCATCGGCGCCTTCGATGGCCTGCACCTGGGTCACCGGACGCTGGTGCGGCACGCGGTCGCGCGCGCGCGTGCGCTGGGCGTGCCCGCGGTGGCGGTGAGCTTCGAGCCGCTGCCGCGCGAGTTCTTCGCGCAGGGCACGCCGCCGCCGCGGCTGACGCTGGCGCGCGCCAAGATCGAGGGGCTGCGCCGCTTCGGCGCCGACAGCATCGGCCTGGTGCGCTTCGACGGCCGGCTGTCGGCGATGAGCGCCGAGGACTTCGTGCAGCATGCGCTGGTACGGCGGCTGCAGGCGCGCGAGGTATGGATCGGCCCGGCGTTCCGGTTCGGCCATCGCCGCGGCGGCGACATCGCGCTGCTGCGCCGGCTCGGTGCCGCTGCCGGCTTCGCCGCCGACGAGATCGCGCCGGTGCACCTGCGCGGCGAGCGCATCTCCAGCACGCGCATCCGCGAACTGCTGGTGGCCGGCGAGTTCGCCCATGCCGCCGAACTGCTCGGGCGGCCCTACGCGATCGGCGGGCGGGTGGTGCGCGGCAAGCAGCTCGGCCGCACCCTGGGCTTTCCGACCGCCAACCTGCGCTTCCCGCATACCCCGGCCCTGGCCGGGATCTACGCGACCTGGGTGCACGGCGTGGCCGAGCGGCCGCTGCCGTCGGTCTCCAGCTTCGGCACCCGGCCGACCGTGGCCGGGATCGAGCCGCTGCTGGAGGCGCACCTGTTCGACTTCCAGGGCGACCTCTACGGCCGCCACATCGAAGTGGAGTTCGTCGCCAAGCTGCGCGACGAGGAAAGGTTCTCCGGCCTGCCCGAGCTGACCGCGCAGATGCACCGCGACGCCGAGCAGGCGCGCGCGCTATTGCAGGCCGCCGCCATGCCCGCGGGCACGGCGGCGGATGTTTCTCCGCAGCAACCTGCCGGTCCCGGAACGGAGGCCGCAGGCGCGAGTCCTTCGCCACTGGCGGCGCATCCCGGTGCGGACACCGCGAATGCGAGTCCCTCGCGACAGCCCGCAGCTTCCTGTGCGGACTCTTCTTCATCATCAGATGCAGTGCAACGGTAGATTCCCGTGACCCAAGACTACAAAGCCACCCTCCATCTGCCGGCCACGGAATTCCCGATGCGCGGCGACCTGCCCAAGCGCGAGCCGGCCACGCTGGCGCGCTGGGAGAGCGAGGGGCTGTACGCGCAGCTGCGCGCCAACGCCAAGGGCCGTCCGCTGTTCGTGCTGCACGACGGCCCGCCCTATGCCAACGGCGCGATCCACCTGGGCCACGCGGTCAACAAGATCCTCAAGGACATCATCGTCAAGTCGCGCTACCTGGCCGGCTTCGATGCGCCCTACATCCCGGGCTGGGACTGCCATGGCCTGCCGATCGAGATCGCGATCGAGAAGAAGTGGGGCAAGGTCGGGGTCAAGCTCGACGCCGCCCAGTTCCGGCAGAAGTGCCGCGAGTACGCGCAGGAGCAGATCGACCTGCAGCGCCGCGACTTCAAGCGGCTGGGCGTGATCGGCGACTGGGACAACCCGTACCGCACGCTGGACTTCCACTTCGAGGCCAACGAGATCCGCGCGCTGGCCAGGATCGTCGACAACGGCCACCTGACCCGCGGCGTCAAGCCGGTGCACTGGTGCTTCGACTGCGGCTCGGCGCTGGCCGAGGCGGAGATCGAGTACGCCGACAAGCGCTCGCCGACGGTGGACATTGCCTACGCCGCGCGTGACGGCGCCGCGCTGGCGGCCCGGTTCGGCGTGTCGCTGCCGGAAGGCGTCGAGGTGGCGGTGCCGATCTGGACCACCACGCCGTGGACGATCCCGGCCTCGCTAGCGGTGACCCTGGGCGCCGAGCTCGACTACGTGCTGGTCGAGGGTCCGGCGCGCGCCGGCCGCCCGCGCTGGCTGGTGGTGGCCGCCGCGCTGGCGGACAAGGCCCTGCAGCGCTACGGCGTCGATGCCACGGTAGTGCACGGCCACGCCAGGGGCGCGGCGCTGGAGCACCTGCTGCTGGCGCACCCGGCCTACGCCGAGCGCGACATCCCGCTGATCCTCGGCGAGCACGTGTCCGCCGACGACGGCACCGGCGCGGTGCACACCGCGCCCGGCCACGGCCAGGAGGACTACCAGGTCTCCAAGCAGTACGGCCTGCTCGAGCGCTACGGCGCCGCGCAGATCAATCCGGTCGACGGCCGCGGCGTCTACCTGCCGTCGACGCCGCCGCTGGGCGACACCGAGGTGGCGGGCCTGCACATCTGGAAGGCCAACGACGTCATCATCGAGGCGCTGCGCGCCAGTGGCGCGCTGCTGGCCGCCGGCACGATGGAGCACAGCTATCCGCATTGCTGGCGCCACAAGACCCCGATCGCGTTCCGGGCCACCCCGCAGTGGTTCATCTCGATGGAACAGGCCGGCCTGCGCGCCGACGCGCTGAAGGCGATCGAGGGCGTGCGCTGGTACCCGACCTGGGGCCAGGCCCGGATCGCCGGCATGGTCGGCGACCGCCCGGACTGGACCATCTCGCGCCAGCGCACCTGGGGCGTGCCGATCGCGCTGTTCGTGCACCGCGAGACCGGCGAGCCGCACCCGCGCAGCACCGAGCTGCTGCGCCAGGTGGCCGACCGCGTCGAGCAGGGGGGCGTCGATGTCTGGTACAGCCTGGACGCGGCCGAGCTGCTCGGTGACGAGGCCGGCGACTACGACAAGATCACCGACATCCTGGATGTCTGGTTCGACTCCGGCGTCACCCACGAGGCGGTGCTGGTCGACCGCGGCCTGCCCAAGCCGGCCGACCTGTACCTGGAGGGCTCGGACCAGCACCGCGGCTGGTTCCAGTCGTCGCTGCTGACCGGCGTGGCGATGGACAAGGCGGCGCCGTACCGGCAGTGCCTGACCCACGGCTTCACCGTGGACGAGCACGGCCGCAAGATGTCCAAGTCGCTGGGCAACGGCATCGAGCCGCAGGACATCATGAAGACCCTGGGCGCGGACATCCTGCGCCTGTGGATCGCCTCGGCCGACTACAGCAACGAGATGTCGCTGTCGCAGGAGATCCTCAAGCGCAACGCCGACGCCTACCGGCGCCTGCGCAACACCGCGCGCTTCCTGCTCGGCAACCTGCACGGCTTCGATCCGGCGCTGCATGCGGTGCCGCTGGCGGAGATGGTGGCGCTGGACCGCTGGATCGTGCACCGCGCGTTCGAGCTGCAGGAGCGCATCAAGGCGGCCTACGACCGCTACGACTTCGCCGAGATCGTGCAGGCGCTGCTGAACTTCTGCAGCGTGGACCTGGGCTCGCTGTACCTGGACGTGACCAAGGACCGCCTCTACACCCTGGGCGAGGACGCGCGCGGCCGGCGTTCGGCGCAGAGCGCGATGTTCCATGTCGCCGAGGCGTTCGTGCGCTGGATCGCGCCGGTGCTCAGCTTCACCGCCGAGGAACTGTGGGGCTACCTGCCGGGCGAACGCGCCGGCAACGTGCTGTTCGCCACCTGGTACGACGGCCTGGCGCCGCTGCCGGCGGACGCGGCGCTGTCGGCGGCCGACTTCGATCGCCTGCTGGCGCTGCGCGAGCAGGTCGCCAAGGTGCTGGAGCCGATGCGCGCCAACGGGGCGATCGGCGCGGCGCTGGAGGCCGAGATCACCGTGGCCGCCGACGCCGACAGCGCGGCGCGCTGGCAGCCGCTGGCCGAGGAACTGCGGTTCCTGTTCATCAGCGGCGATGTCACCGTGACCCCGGCCAGCACCGACGACATCTTCGTCAGCGCCCAGCCCACCGGCAAGCCCAAGTGCGTGCGCTGCTGGCACTACCGCGCCGACGTGGGCACCACCCCGGCACATCCGGAGCTGTGCGGCCGCTGCGTCAGCAACCTCGAGGGCCCGGGCGAGCAGCGCCACTGGTTCTGAGCGGGCCCCGCTTCCCCCGTCAGCGGGAAAGCGGGCGCGCCGCGCCGGACGAGGCCGCGTGCGGTCCCTCCGGTCTTCCCCGCATCCGCCCTCCGGGCACCTTCTCCCGCCGGCGGGAGAAGGGAATGGCTACAGCTAAGGTGATTCCCTCCATGAACGTAACCCGCAAACCCTCCGCGCTGGCCTGGCTGCTGGTGTCGGCCCTGATCATCGGCCTGGACCAGTGGAGCAAGGCCTGGGTGCTGTCCAGCCTGCCCGAGTACACCCCGGTCCCGGTGATCGACGGCTTCTGGAACTGGTTCCGCACCTACAACACCGGCGCGGCCTTCAGCTTTCTGAGCAATGCCGGCGGCTGGCAGCTGTGGTTCTTCACCGCGCTGGCGGTGGGCATCAGCGGCCTGCTGGCGTTTTGGCTGTCGCGTACCCCGCGGGGGGCGTGGCGGACCGCGCTGCCCTACGCGCTGGTGATCGGCGGCGCGATCGGCAACGTCATCGACCGCCTGGTGCACGGCCACGTGGTGGACTTCATCCAGTGGTACATCGGCGAGCACACCTGGCCCTCGTTCAACATCGCCGACTCGGCGATCGTCGCCGGCGCCATCGGCATCGCCGTGTTCGGGCTGTTCGACAAGCCCGGGACCCGGGAGGCGGGCGAGGGGAATCGAAGCTGAAGCGCTGCGCGCGCGGCGGCCGCCTGCGCCCCGGTGGCCGGATTCCTGCAGCCCCAATCCCGTAGAATGCCCGCCATGGATGTCCTGCTCGCCAATCCCCGTGGTTTCTGCGCCGGCGTCGACCGGGCGATCGAGATCGTCAAGCGCGCGATCGAGACCCTGGGCGCGCCGATCTACGTGCGCCATGAGGTCGTGCACAACCGCTTCGTGGTCGACGACCTCAAGGCGCGCGGCGCGATCTTCGTCGAGGAGCTGGACGAGGTGCCGGACAACGCCACCGTGATCTTCAGCGCCCATGGCGTCTCGCAGGCGGTGCGGCGGCAGGCCGACCGCCGCGGGCTGAAGGTGTTCGACGCGACCTGCCCGCTGGTCACCAAGGTCCACTTCGAGGTCGCCCGGCACTGCCGCGCCGGCCGCGACGTGGTGCTGATCGGCCACGCCGGGCACCCGGAGGTCGAGGGCACCATGGGCCAGTGGGACCGCGAGGGCGGGGTGGGGCGGATCTACCTGGTGGAAGACATCGACGACGTCGCCGTGCTGGACGTGTCGCAGCCGCGGAACCTGGCCTACACCACCCAGACCACGCTGTCGGTGGACGACACCCGCGGCATCATCGACGCGCTGCGCACGCGCTACCCGGCGATGCAGGGCCCCAAGAACGACGACATCTGCTACGCCACCCAGAACCGCCAGGACGCGGTGCGCGACCTGGCGCGCGAGTGCGACCTGGTGCTGGTGGTGGGCTCGCCCAACAGCTCCAACTCCAACCGGCTCAGCGAGCTGGCCCGACGCGACGGCGTGGAGTCCTACCTGATCGACGACGCCCGCGAGATCGACCCGGCCTGGGTCGCCGGCAAGCGCCGGATCGGCCTGACCGCCGGTGCCTCCGCGCCGCAGGTGCTGGTGGACGGGGTGATCGCGCGGCTGCGGGAGCTCGGCGCCTCCGGCGTCTCCGAGCTGTCCGGCGAACCGGAGTCGATGGTGTTCGCGCTGCCCAAGGAGCTGCGGCTGCGCCTGGTCAATTGACCGTAGGGGCCGCCACGTCCTAGAATTCGCGGCTTGGCCGGAATAGCTCAGTTGGTAGAGCGGCGCATTCGTAATGCGTAGGTCGCAGGTTCGACTCCTGTTTCCGGCACCACCCGATCCGGCATCGAGCCGGCCGCTCCGCGGCCGGCTCGATTGCGTTGGGCCCCGCGGTGGCCGCGGCATCCGGGCCCGGCGCCGATACCGGCGGGACGGCGCGGGAGGGCCATGGCCGCCCGCGCGCCACGGCTGCGACAACATGTCGCACATCGCGCCGCGCATTTATTGCGTTGAATCATTGTCAACGGCTTTCGTGCGCCTGCAGCACGGCATAAAATGCCCGTTGCTGATCCGTTCCCCCCGTCCGTCCCCCCCATCCGCCCCTCGTGGCCGTGGGCGGGCCTGGCACGTCCGTCGTGGACGCGAAGGAGGCGAGGTCGGCGTTCCTTCGCAATTGGATCGACCGATGATTCCGTTGAAACATCTCGGGCGTGCACTTCGTCCAGGCCTGGTGTTGCCCTTCCTGCTGCTGGCAGGGTGCAACTCGGCCATCCTCAATCCCAAGGGCCAGGTCGGCCAGGATGAGAAGACCCTGCTGATCACCGCCGTGGTGCTGATGCTGCTGGTCGTCATCCCGGTGATCGTGATGACGCTGGTCTTCGCCTGGAAGTACCGTGCCTCCAACACCAAGGCGCGCTACGAGCCGAACTGGGCGCACTCCACCGCGATCGAGGTGGTGGTGTGGTCGATCCCCTGCCTGATCATCCTGGTGCTGGCGGTGCTGACCTGGCGCTCCTCGCATGCGCTGGACCCGTACAAGCCGCTGCAGTCCGACGTCAAGCCGGTGACCATCGAGGCGGTGGCGCTGGACTGGAAGTGGCTGTTCATCTATCCGGAGCAGGGCATCGCCACGGTCAACGAGATCGCGTTCCCGGTGAACACCCCGGTGAACTTCAAGATCACCTCCGACACGGTGATGAATTCGTTCTTCATCCCGCAGCTGGGCACGCAGATCTACGCGATGGCCGGCATGGAGACCAAGCTGCACCTGATCGCCAACGAGTCCGGCGCGTTCCGCGGCATCTCGGCGAACTACAGCGGCCACGGCTTCTCGAAGATGAACTTCGTCGCGCACGCCACGACCGACCAGGCCGGCTTCGACGCCTGGGTGGCCAAGGTCAAGGCCTCGCCGAAGGCGCTGCAGGCGCCGGAGTACCAGGCGCTGTCGGCGAACCGCAACGACAAGAACGACTACCCGGTCACCTACTTCTCGTCGGTGCAGGGCGACATGTTCAAGTCGCTGATCGACAAATACATGATGGGCAAGGGCCACCACATGGGCGGCCATGAAGACCATCAGGCGCCGGCGACCGAGCCGGTCGCCATGTGCACCTCTGGAGACAAGTGATGCTGGGCAAACTTACGCTCGAAGCCGTTCCGTACCACGAGCCTATCGTCATGATCACGCTGGTCATGGTCGCGCTCGGCGGCCTGGCCGCGGTCGGCGCGATGACCTACTTCAAGCTGTGGGGCTACCTGTGGCGCGAGTGGCTGACCTCGGTCGACCACAAGAAGATCGGCGTGATGTACATCGTCGTGGCGCTGGTGATGCTGCTGCGCGGCTTCGCCGACGCGGTGATGATGCGGGCCCAGCTGGCGCTCGCCCACGGCGGCAGCGAGGGCTTTCTGCCGCCGCACCACTACGACCAGATCTTCACCGCGCACGGCGTGATCATGATCTTCTTCATGGCCATGCCGTTCATGACCGGCCTGATCAACCTGGTGGTGCCGCTGCAGATCGGTGCACGCGACGTCGCGTTCCCGTTCCTGAACTCGCTGAGCTTCTGGCTGTTCATGTCGGGCGTGGTGCTGATCATGCTGTCGCTGTTCGTGGGCGAGTTCGCCCAGACCGGCTGGCTCGCGTATCCGCCGCTGTCGGGCCTGGAATACAGTCCAGGGGTCGGCGTCGACTACTACATATGGGCGTTGCAGCTATCGGGCCTGGGCACGTTGCTGACCGGCATCAACTTCTTCGTGACGATCATGCGCATGCGGGCGCCGGGCATGACCCTGATGCGCATGCCGATCTTCACCTGGACCGCGCTGATCACCAACATCCTGATCATCGCCGCCTTCCCGATCCTGACCGTCGCCCTGGCGCTGCTGGGTGCGGACCGCTACCTGGGTACGCACTTCTTCACCAACGACGGTGGCGGCAACGCCATGATGTACATCAACCTGATCTGGATCTGGGGACACCCGGAGGTCTACATCCTGGTGCTGCCGGCGTTCGGCGTGTACTCGGAAGTGATCGCGACCTACTGCCGCAAGAAGCTGTTCGGCTACACCTCGATGGTGTACGCGACCGCCGCCATCGGCGTGCTGTCCTTCATCGTGTGGCTGCACCACTTCTTCACCATGGGCGCGGGTGCCAACGTCAATGCCTTCTTCGGCATCACGACGATGATCATCTCGATCCCGACCGGCGTGAAGATCTTCAACTGGCTGTTCACGATGTTCCGCGGCCGCGTGCATTTCACCGCTCCGGTGCTGTGGACGATCGGCTTCATCATCACCTTCGTCATCGCGGGCATGACCGGCGTGATGATGGCGATCCCGGCGGTGTCGTTCGTGCTGCACAACAGCCTGTTCCTGATCGCGCACTTCCACAACGCCATCATCGGCGGCGTGGTGTTCGGCTACCTGGCGGGCCTGACCTACTGGTTCCCGAAGGCGTTCGGCTTCAAGCTCAACGAGAAGCTGGGCAAGGCCTCGTTCTGGTGCTGGATCATCGGCTTCTTCACCGCGTTCACCCCGCTGTACGTGCTCGGCTTCATGGGCATGACCCGTCGCCTCAACAGCTACAACAACCCCGAGTGGGTGCCGTGGCTGTACGTGGCGGCCGCGGGTGCGGGCATCGTGGCCCTGGGCATCTTCTTCAACCTGGCCCAGATCGGCTTCAGCATCTGGAAGCGCAAGGAGAACCTGGACCTGACCGGCGACCCGTGGGACGGGCGCACGCTGGAGTGGTCGACGTCCTCGCCGGCGCCGTTCTACAACTTCGCCCACATCCCGCACGTGGACAGCCTGGACCAGTTCTGGGAAGACAAGCAGAAGGGCAAGGGCTGGGTGCGTCCGCAGAAGTACGACGACATCCACATGCCGCGCAACACCTCGGCCGGCGTGCTGATCGGCCTGTTCGGCACGGTGCTGGGCTTCGCGCTGATCTGGCACATCTGGTGGCTGGCGATCGTGGGCCTGGTCGGCATGGTCGGCAGCTTCATCGCCCGTAGCTTCGACGACGACGTCGACTACTACGTGCCGGCGGCGGAAGTGGAGCGCATCGAGAACGAGCGCTTCGCCCTGCTGGAGCAGCAACAGGCGGCGCACGCCGCAAAGGCGGTCTGAACCATGTCCACGACGATTCTCGATACCCACGCGGCCGCCCACCCGGGCGGCCACCACGAGCACGACCACGAGCACCACGACGCCGGCGGCAACACCGTCTTCGGCTTCTGGGTGTACCTGATGAGCGACTGCCTCATCTTCGCCGGCCTGTTCGCCACCTACGCGGTGCTGGCCGGCGCGACGGTGGACGGCCCGACCGGCAAGGAGCTGTTCGACCTCAAGTTCGTGCTGGTGGAGACCTTCCTGCTGCTGTTCAGCAGCCTCGGCTTCGGCTTTGCGATGATCTCCGCGCACAAGCGCAGCCTGGGCGGCCTGTACGGCTGGCTGGCGATCACCGCGCTGCTCGGCCTGGGCTTCCTGGGCATGGAGCTGTACGAGTTCAACCACCTGATCCACGAGGGTGCCGGCCCGGGCCGCAGTGCGTACTGGTCGGCCTTCTTCACCCTGGTCGGAACGCACGGCCTGCACGTGGCCTCGGGCCTGCTGTGGATGGCGGTGCTGGTGATCCAGGTCGCCAAGAACGGCCTGACCCCGCGCAACCTGACCCGCCTGTCGTGCCTGAGCCTGTTCTGGCACTTCCTGGACGTGATCTGGATCGGCGTGTTCACCATCGTCTACCTGCTGGGAGCGCTGTAATGGCCAACCATCCTTCCTCCGATGCCCATGCCGCCGATTCGCATGGCGGCCTGAAGTCCTACCTGATCGGCTTCGTGATGGCGGTGATCCTCACCGTGATCCCGTTCGCGATGGTGATGAGTGGCGCCTTCTCCAAGGGCGTGACCGTGATCGTGATCTCGCTCATGGCCGCGGTGCAGATGCTGGTGCACCTGGTGTACTTCCTGCACATGGACCGCTCCGCCGAACAGCGCTCCAACGTGCACGTGGGTCTGTTCTCGATCCTGATCATCGGCATCGTCGTGGTCGGCTCGCTGTGGGTCATGCACAACCTCAACATCAACATGATGCATTGAGGCGACGCTGCGGCGTCCGCAGGCCGCCAGGCGACTGGCGGCCTTTTTTTTGCCCGCGCGCGGCCGGGCATGACCTATGGCAGGCGGGGCGCGGGGCGGCCGGCGCTAGCATCGGGCGGTTGCAGTCCCCCGCTCCGGAGTCGTGATGAAGATCCCCGCTGTCCTGTCGCTGGCGCTGCTCGCAGCGCTGTCCCTGCCCACGGCCGAGGCGCAGACCGCCCCCCCGCGGGACGTGCCGTTCGACGGCGTGCTGCGCATCGACGTGGACGCCACCGACATCGCGCGCCGAATCTTCCGCGTGCGCACCACGGTGCCGGCCACCGCCGGCAGGATGACGCTGCTGTACCCGCAATGGATCCCCGGGCACCACTCGCCCAGCGGCCCGATCGACAAGCTCGCCGGGCTGGTGGTGAAGACCGACGGTGGCCAGGTGCTGGCCTGGAAGCGCGACCCGTACGACGTCTACGCCTTCCAGGTCGAGGTGCCCGACGGCGTGCACCAGATCGTGGCCGAGTACCAGTTCCTGTCCTCGCAGGGCGCCGCGCAGGGCCGGGTGATGATGACCCCGGAGATGCTCAACCTGCAGTGGAACAGCACCGCGCTCTACCCGGCCGGCTACTACGCGCGCAACATCAAGACCCAGGCCAGCGTCACCCTGCCCAAGGGCTGGGACTACGCCAGCGCGCTGGAGACCGAGCGCCGCGTCGGCGACACCGTCACCTTCAAGCCGATCGACTTCGACGACCTGGTCGACTCGCCGCTGTTCGCCGGCAAGTACCACCAGCGCGTCGCGCTGGACGCCGGCGCGCAGCCGGTCTACCTCAACGTGTTCGCCGACGACGCCAAGTACCTCAAGGCCGAGCCGGCGCAGATCCAGGCGCACCAGGCCCTGGTCCGGCAGATGGACAAGCTCTACGGCGCGCGCCACTTCGACCACTACGAGTTCCTGCTGGCCCTGACCGACAAGCTCGGCGGCATCGGCCTGGAACACCACCGCTCCAGCGAGAACAGCGGCCCGGTCGGCTACTTCACCGAGTGGGACAAGAGCTGGTGGATGCGCGACCTGCTGGCCCACGAGTTCAACCATTCCTGGAACGGCAAGTACCGCCGCGGCGCCGACCTGGCCACGCCGAACTTCAACGTGCCGATGGGCGACAGCCTGCTGTGGCTGTACGAGGGCCAGACCCAGTTCTTCGGCGAGGTGGTGGCCGCGCGCGCCGGGCTGTGGTCGCAGACCCAGGCGCGCGAGATGCTCGCCGTGGTCGCCGGCACCTACGACCGCGGCCGCCCCGGCCTGCGCTGGCGCACGCTGCAGGACACCACCAACGACCCGACCATCTCCCAGCGCCGGCCGCAGGCGTTCCGCAACTACCAGATGAGCGAGGACTACTACTCGGGCGGGCAGATGGTGTGGCTGGCGGTGGACGCCAAGCTGCGCGAGCTGACCGGCAACAAGCGCTCGATCGACGACTTCGCCAGGGCCTTCTTCGGCATGCGCAACGGCGACTGGGACGTCAATCCGTACACCTTCGACGACATCGCCGCCACGCTGCAGGGCATCGCGCCCTACGACTGGGCCGGCTACCTGCGGCAGCGCGTCGACGGCCACGGCCCGCTGCTCGACGGCATCGAGGCCAGCGGCTGGCGGCTGGTCTACACCGCCACCGCGAGCGAGGCGTTCAAGGCACTGGAGACGCGCAGCAAGGGCGCCAACCTGACCTACTCGCTGGGCCTGGCCACCGACGGCCAGGGCGTGCTCACCGACGTGCTGTGGGACGGCCCGGCGTTCAACGCGGGCCTGGCCACCGGGATGACGGTGGTGGCGGTGAACGGCCGCGCCTACGACAACGAAGGGCTCAAGGACGCGGTGGCCGCGGCCAAGGGCTCGGCCGCGCCGATCGAGCTGCTGGTCAAACAGTCCGACCGCTACCAGACGGTGCGCATCGACTACCACGGCGGCCTGCTGTACCCGAACCTGGAGCGCATCGCCGGCAAGCCGGACCGCCTGAGCGAGCTGTACAAGGCGCGCTGACTGCCGCGTCCGCCGGCCCCGTCCGGGACCCGACCGGCGCGCGGCCACGGTCGCGCGCGCTGAGACCGGGCGCGACTATGCTGTCGCGTCCGGAACAACAGGCAATGACACGATGGCGAAGGCGAAGACGGCCTATGTCTGCGGCGAATGCGGGGCCGAGTACACCAAGTGGCAGGGCCAGTGCGCCGAATGCGGGGCGTGGAATTCGCTGAGCGAGATCGTGCTGGAGAGCGCGACGGCCGCCAAGTCGCCGGCCTCGCGGCGCAGCGGCTGGGCCGGCAAGGCCGAGGCGCCGCGGATCACCGCGCTCAAGGACGTGGAGCACGGCGAGCAGGCGCGGGTGTCCACCGGCATCGGCGAGTTCGACCGCGTGCTCGGCGGCGGCCTGGTCGAGGGGGCGGTGGTGCTGATCGGCGGCGACCCCGGCATCGGCAAGTCCACGCTGCTGCTGCAGGCGCTGGCGAGCATGGCCGGCACGCTGCCGGTGCTGTACGTGACCGGCGAGGAGTCGCTGGCGCAGGTGGCCGGGCGCGCGGTGCGGCTGGACCTGCCGCTGGACGGCCTCAACGCGCTGGCCGAGACCGGCATCGAGCACATCCTGCAGCATGCCAGCGCGGCGCGGCCCAAGCTGATCGTGGCCGATTCGGTGCAGACGCTGTGGACCGAGTCGCTCACCGCCGCCCCGGGCTCGGTGAGCCAGGTGCGCGAGAGCGCGGCGCGGCTGGTGCGCTACGCCAAGGAGACCGGCACCGCGGTGTTCCTGGTCGGCCACGTCACCAAGGAGGGCGGCATCGCCGGCCCGCGCGTGCTCGAGCACATGGTCGACGCGGTGCTGTACTTCGAGGGCGAGAGCGGCAGCCGCTTCCGCCTGCTGCGCGCGTTCAAGAACCGCTTCGGCGCGGTCAACGAGCTGGGCGTGTTCGCGATGGGCGAGAAGGGCCTGAAGGAGGTCTCCAACCCCTCGGCGATCTTCCTGTCCGGCGGCAGCGCGCACCAGCCCGGCAGCTGCGTGATGGTGACGCGCGAGGGCACGCGCCCGCTGATGGTGGAGGTGCAGGCGCTGGTGGATGCCTCGCCGCTGTCCAACCCGCGGCGCGTGGCGGTGGGCCTGGAGCAGAACCGGCTGGCGATGCTGCTGGCGGTGCTGCACCGCCACGGCGGCATCGTGGTGGGCGACCAGGACGTGTTCGTCAACGTGGTCGGCGGCATCCGCGTGCAGGAGACCGCGGCCGACCTGCCGGTGCTGCTGGCGGTGCTGTCGTCGCTGCGCGACAAGCCGTTGGCGGCCAAGACCATCGCCTTCGGCGAGGTCGGCCTGTCCGGCGAGATCCGCCCGGTGCCCAACGGCGAGGATCGCCTGAAGGAAGCGGCGACCCACGGCTTCAAGCGCGCGATCGTGCCCAAGGCCAACGCGCCCAAGACCAGCACGATCAAGGGCATGCAGGTGATCGCGGTGGAGCGGCTGTCGCAGGCGCTGGAAGCGGCCAGCGAATAGCCGGCGGTGATCCCGGCGGCGGCCGTGCCACCGGCGCCACGCCCGGACCGCGTGGCGCCGGGCGCGGCCCACCCGGGCCGCGCTGCCGCGGCCTAGGCGGTCGGCGGGGTCGCGCCGGCGCGCGGCGGATAACCGGCCTCGGCCAGCCCGGCCCGCAGCGCCGGTTCCAGCGCGTCGGCGGCGTCGATCCGCACCTGCCGGGCCGGCACGTCGATCTCGACGTTGGCCTGCGGTGCGACGGCGGCGATGGCGGCTCCCACGCGCTTGGCGCAGTGGCCGCAGGTCAGGGTGTCGATGGTGTACTGGATCATGGGCGGGAAACCTCTGGGAAAAGGGAGCAGGGCGGTGCCGCGGCGGCCGCCATGCGGCGCCCGCGCGCCGGGCCCGGGGCGCAGGTCGGTGTGGATCGGGGACGCGACACCCGTGCGGGGCAGCGACAGGCTGGGGCATGCCAGCGTGGCAAGGTCAAGCGCGGCGCGCACTTGACCTTCCGAGCGTGGGAAGGTCCACGCTGTGCGGCACCTTCCCGATCCCGGAGCCGTCCATGCCCTCCGCCTCCTCTCCCGCCCCGCCGGCCGCCGCGGTGGCGCTCAGCCTGCCGGTGGCGGGCATGAGCTGTGCGTCCTGCGTCGGCCACGTGGAGCAGGCGCTGGCGCGGGTGCCCGGCGTGCGCATGGTGCAGGTCAACCTGGCCACCGGCCGTGCCGAACTCGGCGCCGACGCGCCGCTGGACGTGCCGGCCCTGGTGCGCGCGGTCGAGGACGCCGGCTATACGGTGCCGGGCGAGGAGATCGTGCTCGACGTGGAGGGCATGAGCTGCGCCTCGTGCGTGGCGCACGTGGAGAAGGCGCTGGCGCAGGTGTCGGGGGTGCAGGCGGTGGCGGTCAACCTGGCCACGCAGAGCGCCACGGTGCAGGCCCGCACCGGCGCGGTCGATGCTGCCGCGCTGCTGGCGGCGGTCGAGCATGCCGGCTACGGCGCGCGTCGCCGGGCCGGGGACGGGGCGTCGGCCGATCGCGAGGCCCAGGCGCGCCAGGCCGAGCAGGCGGGCCTGCGGCGCGCGCTGCTGTGGGCGGCCGCGCTGGCGCTGCCGGTGGTGGTGCTGGAGATGGGAGGCCACCTGGTGCCGGCCTTCCACGACGCGGTCATGCACACGCTCGGCGCACGCACCAGCGCCGCGCTGCAGGCACTGCTGACCACCGCGATCCTGCTCGGCCCGGGCCAGCGCTTCTTCCGCAAGGGCGTACCGTCGCTGCTGCGCGGCGCCCCCGACATGAATGCGCTGGTGACGGTGGGCACGGCCGCGGCCTGGGGCTACTCGCTGGTGGCCACCGTGGCGCCGGGCGTGCTGCCGGCCGGCACCGCGCAGGTCTACTTCGAGGCGGCGGCGGTGATCGTGGTGCTGATCCTGCTGGGGCGGTACCTGGAGGCCAAGGCGCGCGGCCGCACCTCCGAGGCGATCCGCCGGCTGGTGGGGCTGCAGCCGCGCACCGCGCGCGTGCTGCGCGACGGCGAAGCGGTGGAACTGGCCTTGGCGCAGGTGCGGGTGGACGACGTGGTGCAGGTGCGCCCGGGCGAGCGCGTGCCGGTGGACGGGGTGGTGCTGGACGGCGCGTCGTATGTCGACGAATCGATGGTCACCGGCGAGCCGGTACCGGTGGCCAAGGCCGCCGGCGCCCGCGTGGTCGGCGGTACCGTCAACGGCACCGGCGGCTTCAGCTTCCGCGCCACCGGCGTGGGTGCCGACACCGTGCTGGCGCAGATCGTGCGCATGGTCGAGCGCGCGCAGGGCGCCAAGCTGGCCATCCAGGCCCGGGTGGACCGGGTCACGGCCTGGTTCGTGCCGGCGGTGATGCTGGCGGCCGCGCTCACCTTCGTGGCCTGGCTGGCGTTCGGCCCGGCGCCGGCGCTGGGCCTGGCGCTGGTCAACGCGGTGGCGGTGCTGATCATCGCCTGTCCGTGCGCGATGGGGCTGGCCACGCCGACCTCGATCATGGTCGGCACCGGCCGAGCGGCCGAGCTGGGGGTGCTGTTCCGCAACGGCGAGGCGCTGCAGACCCTGCGCGAGGTGCAGGTGGTGGCGCTGGACAAGACCGGCACGCTGACCGCCGGCCGCCCGGTGCTGACCGACCTGCAGCCGGCCCCGGGTTTCGGCGAGGACGAGGTGCTGGCGCTCGCCGCCGCGGTCGAGGCCGGTTCCGAGCATCCGATCGCCGCGGCCATCGTCGCCGCGGCCCGGCAGCGCGGGCTGGCGCCGGCGGTGGCCGCGGCGTTCGCGGCCGAGCCGGGGCTCGGGGCCGGCGCGCGCGTCGACGGCCGTCAGGTGCAGGTGGGCGCGGACCGCTACATGGTCCGGCTGGGGCTGGATCCGGCGCTGTTCGCCGACCGCGTGGCGGTCCTCGGCGAGCAGGGCCGCACGCCGCTGTTCGTGGCCGTCGACGGCCGCCTCGCTGCGGTGCTGGCGGTCGCCGACCCGATCAAGCCGACCACGCCGCAGGCGATCGCGGCGCTGCATGCGCTGGGCGTGCGCGTGGCGATGGTCACTGGCGACCACCGTGCCACCGCCGAGGCGGTGGCACGCGCGCTGGGCATCGACGAGGTGGTCGCCGAGGTGCTGCCGGCGGGCAAGGTCGAGGCGGTGGAGCGGCTGCGCGCGGGCGGCCGCCGCCTGGCCTTCGTCGGCGACGGCATCAACGACGCGCCGGCGCTGGCGCAGGCCGACGTGGGCGTGGCGATCGGTACCGGCACCGACGTGGCGATCGAGGCGGCCGACGTGGTGCTGATGTCCGGCGACCTGAGCGGCGTGGTCAACGCCATCGCGCTGTCGCGCGCCACGATGCGCAACATCGGCCAGAACCTGTTCTGGGCCTTCGCCTACAACGCCGCACTGATCCCGGTGGCCGCCGGCGTGCTGTACCCGTTCGGCGGCCCGTTGCTGTCGCCGATCCTCGCCGCCGGCGCGATGGCGCTGTCCAGCGTGTTCGTGCTCGGCAATGCGCTGCGGCTGCGGCGCTTCCGCCCGGCCGCCGGCGCGGCGACGGTGCGATAAGGGCACCTTCAACAAGTCTGGGCGACAATGGCCGGCACTTCACAAGGAGTCGTTGCAATGAACATCGGCATGGCAGCCAGGCAGTCCGGGGTCTCCCCGAAGATGATCCGCTACTACGAGCAGTCCGGCCTGATCCCGCCGGCGCAGCGGCAGCCCTCGGGCTACCGCGAGTACGCGGCCAACGACGTGCACCGGCTGCGCTTCGTCCGCCGCGCGCGCGACCTGGGCTTCAGCGTGGAACAGATCGGCGAGCTGCTGTCGCTGTGGAGCGACCGCGACCGCGCCAGCGCGGACGTGCACGCGGTCACCCTGGCGCACATCGAGCAGCTCAGGACCAAGGCCGCCGAGATCGAGAGCATGGTCGCGGTGCTGGAGAAGCTGGCCGACGGCTGCCACCGCGACGGCGGCCCCGAATGCCCGATCCTGGACGAACTGGCCAGCGATGCGCCGGTGAGCGGCTGCCTCGCGGCACATCCGCCGCGTTTCGGCCGCCCCGGCGAGCAGCCGGCGGCGCACGCGGCGGCGCGCCGCTCCAGCTGACGCGGCAGACGCGCCCCGACGCCGGCTCCTCAGCCGCCGGGGCGCGTGCCCAGCACCAGTTCGATCACGAACTTGCTGCCGAAGAACGACAGCAGCAGCAACGCCATCGCGGTCAGGGTCCAGTGCACGGCCTTGATGCCGCGCCAGCCGTTGCGCCAGCGGCCCACCAGCAATGCGCCGAACACGATCCACGACAGGATGCTGAGCACGGTCTTGTGCAGCAGCTTCTGCGCCAGGAAGTCCTCGACGAACAGCAGGCCGGTCAGCAGGGTGAAGGTCAGCAGGATGAAGCCGACGGTGATCGTGCGGAACAGCAGCGTCTCCAGCTCGGTCAGCGGCGGCAGCGCGCGCAGCCAGCTGTGGAAGTCGCGACGGCGCAGCGCGCGCTCCTGCAGCCACAGCATGCCGGCCAGCAGCGCGGCGATGCCGAGCGTGGCGTAGGCCAGCAGCGCCAGCCACGCGTGCAGCTCCAGGCGCCAGCCCAGCGCGGTGCTGGGCTCGTGGCCATACGCGTGGTAGCTGGCCAGCAGCAGGGCCGCCAGCGGGAACACCACCACGCCCAGCGCGGCCATCTTGTCGCGCGCGCCGACCAGCGCGGTCAGCCCGGCCATGCCCAGGCCGACCAGCGACAGCGCGGCGAAGAAGTGCATGTCCGGGCCGCCCGCGGTGCGCAGCGCGACCAGCACGTGATAGGCCGCGTGCAGCAGCACCGCCGCCAGCGCCGGCATCAGCCAGCCGCGATGGGTGCGGTTGCCGTCGCGCAGCACCGCCCGGGTCAGCAGCACGGTGGCGAGCAGGTAGAGCGCGATGGCGATGAGAACGATTGTCATCGTTGCAGTTTCTCACACCGCGGGGCCGGGCCGCAGCGTCCCGCGCGATTGTGACGCGCCCGCGATCCGCAGGCCGCGGGCGGCGCGGGCCCTGCCGCGGGCATGGCAACGGCGCGCGGGTCGCCATCGGCGGGCGCTCGGCCTGCGGCCCCGGCACGGCACGCGGTCGCGCCGCCGGCGGCCGGGCCGGGCCGGGCCGCCGCACGGACGGATCGGGCCGCCGCGCTCGGGCGCGATCCGCTGCCGCCGGGCGCGCCGGGCCGCGTCCTGGCGCGCGGCGTGGGGCCGGCCGGGGCGCCCGGGGCAGAGCGGCGGCCCGGTCCCGCTATAATCGGCGCCCGTTTCCCCTTCGCGGTCGTCTGCGCATGTTCGAGTCCCTCACCCAACGTCTCTCCGGCACCATGGAGCGCCTGCGCGGTCGCGGCCGCCTGACCGAGGAGAACATCCGCGAGGCCACCCGCGAGGTCCGCATCGCGCTGCTGGAGGCCGACGTCGCGCTGCCGGTGGTGCAGGCGCTGATCGAGCGCATCAAGGTGCGCGCGGTGGGCCAGGAAGTGCTCAAGTCGCTGACCCCGGGCCAGGCCCTGATCAAGGTCGTGCGCGACGAGCTGACCGCGGTGATGGGCGCGGCCGCCAGCGACCTCAACCTCAACGTGCCGGCGCCGGCGATCATCCTGATGGCCGGCCTGCAGGGCGCGGGCAAGACCACCACGGTGGGCAAGCTCGCCAAGCACCTGAAGGAAAAGCGCAAGAAGAAGGTCATGGTGGTCAGCGCCGACGTCTACCGCCCGGCCGCGATCGAGCAACTCAAGACCCTGGCCGCGCAGGTCGGGGTGCTGTTCTTCCCGTCGGAGGCCTCGCAGAAGCCGGTGGACATCGTGCGCGCGGCCATCGACGACGCGCGCAAGTCGTTCGTCGACGTGCTGCTGGTCGATACCGCCGGCCGCCTCGCCATCGACGAGGCGATGATGGCCGAGATCAAGGCCCTGCACGCGGCGGTCGACCCGACCGAGACCCTGTTCGTGGTCGACGCGATGACCGGCCAGGACGCGGCCAACACCGCCAAGGCGTTCGGCGAGGCGCTGCCGCTGACCGGCGTGGTGCTGACCAAGACCGACGGCGACGCCCGCGGCGGCGCGGCGCTGAGCGTGCGCTACATCACCGGGCGCCCGATCAAGTTCGTCGGCACCGGCGAGAAGCCGGAAGGCCTGGACTTGTTCCACCCGGACCGCGTCGCCAGCCGCATCCTCGACATGGGCGACGTGCTGTCGCTGGTCGAGCAGGTCGAGCAGAGCGTGGATCAGGAGAAGGCCGCCAAGCTGGCCGCCAAGGTCGCCAAGGGCAAGAAGTTCGACCTGAACGACATGAAGGAACAGCTCGAGCAGATGCAGAACATGGGCGGCATCGGCGGGCTGATGGACAAGCTGCCGGGCATCGGCAAGATCCCGGACAACCTCAAGCAGCAGGTCACCGGCAAGGAAGTGCCGCGCATGATCGCCATCATCAGTTCGATGACCAAGAAGGAGCGCCGCAACCCCGCGCTGCTCAACGGCTCGCGCCGGGCGCGCATCGCCCGCGGTTCCGGTACCCAGCCTTCCGACGTCAACAAGCTGATGAAGCAGTACCAGCAGATGGAGAAGATGATGGGCAAGCTGGCCGGCGGCGGCATGAAGGGCCTGATGCGCAACATGAAGGGCATGATGGGCGCCATGGGCGGCCGCGGCGGGATGCCGCCGTTCCGCTGAGGCACGCGACGCGCCCGCGGCCGGCCGCCGGCGTGCGGCCATGCGCGCCGGGTGGCGGTCCCTGGCGCTCGCCGGGCGGGGGCCGCCGCCGATCCCGGAGGGCAGGGTGCGCCTCCGCCACCCGATACGGAGTTCCGGCCGCATGAACGACCTCCTGCACCAGCGCGTCGACGGCTTCTGCCGCCGCTTCGGGCTGCGCACGCCCCTGCTGCTCGCGCCGATGGCCGGGGCCTGCCCGGTCGGATTGTCGGCGGCGCTGGCCAATGCCGGCAGCATGGGCGCGATGGGTGCGGTGCTGTCGCAGCCGCAGGACATCCTGGCGTGGATGGCCGCGTTCTCGCAGCAGAGCGCCGGCCCGGCCCAGGTGAACCTGTGGGTGCCCGACCCGCCGCCGGTCCGCGACGCCGGTGCCGAGGCCGCGACCCGCGCCTTCCTGGCGCAGTGGGGGCCGGAGGTGCCGGCCGCCGCCGGCGACGTCGGCCCGGCCGACTTCGAGGCGCAGTTCAACGCGCTGCTGGCCGCCGGTCCGGCGGTCGCCTCCTCGATCATGGGCGTGTTCGCGCCCGACCAGGTGCGCCGGCTCAAGCGGGCCGGCATCGCCTGGTTCGCCTGTGCCACCACGCTGGACGAGGCGCTGGCCGCGCAGGCCGCCGGTGCCGATGCGGTGGTCGCGCAGGGCGCGGAGGCCGGCGGCCATCGCGGCGCGTTCGAGGCCGCCGCCGCCGAGCGCCAGCTGGTCGGGCTGTTCGCGTTGCTGCCGCGCCTGGCCGACCGGCTCGACATCCCGGTGATCGCCGCCGGCGGCATCGGCGACGGCCGCGGCGTGGCCGCCGCGTTGCTGCTGGGCGCCAGTGCGGTGGAGATCGGGACCGGCTTCCTGCGCACGCCCGAAGCGCGGCTGGCGCCGGCCTGGGCCGAGGCGCTGGCCGCGTCCGAGCCCGAGCAGACCGAGCCGACCCGCGCCTTCAGCGGCCGCCTCGGCCGTGCGCTGGCCACCCCGTACGTGCGCGCCGCCGCGGCGGCGCCGGTGCAGCCCTACCCGGTGCAGCGCGGCCTGACCGCGCCGATGCGCCAGGCCGCGGCCGGCGCCAACCGCCTCGAGGCGATGCAGGCCTGGGCCGGGCAGGCGGCCTGGATGGCCCAGGCGCGGCCGGCCGCCGAGCTGCTGCACGACTGGTGGTCGCAGGCGCAGGGCCTGCTGTGGCGCTGATCCTGTGCAATGGCGAGCCGGCGCCTGCCGCGGCGCTGGCCGCGGCGGCGCAGGTCAACTACGGCCACTTCACGTCGCTGCAGCTGCGCCACGGCGCCGCGCGCGGCCTCGACCTGCACCTGCAGCGGCTGCAGGAGGGCACCCGCGCGCTGTTCGGCAGCGAGCTGGAGACGGCGCGCGTGCGCCGCGACCTGCGCACCGCGCTGGCCGGGCACGGCAGCGGCGACGCCTCGGCCCGCGTCACCGTGTTCTCGCAGGCGTTCGATTTCCGCGACCCGCTGCGGCCGGCCGCCCCGGACCTGCTGGTGTCGCTGTCGCCGCCGTCGGCGCTGCCGCGCACGCCGCTGCGCGTGCGCTCGAGCGTGTATGTCCGCGACCTGCCCGCGCTCAAGCACGTCGGCACCTTCCCGTTGTTCCGGCAGCGCCGCGAGGCCATGGCCGCCGGCTACGACGACGTGCTGTTCGTCGACCCGGCCGGCGGCCTGATCGAGGGCTCGGTCTGGAACCTCGGGCTGTGGGACGGCCGCGGCATCACCTGGCCGGACGGGCCGGCCCTGCGCGGCACCCAGGCCCGGCTGCTGCAGGCCGGCCTGGACGCGCTGGGCGTCGCACAGCAGGTGCGGCCGGTGCGGCTGGCGGAACTGGGCGGCTTCTCGGGGGCCTTTACGTGCAACGCGCGCGGGCAGCAGCCGCTGGCGTCGATCGACGATCACCGCTTCGGCGCGGCGGTGCCGTGGCTGGCACTGCTGGAGCAGGCGCTGGAGACCCAGGCCTGGCAGCCGCTGTGAGCCCGGCCCCTGGCTTGGAAACGCGCCGGCCAGCCGCTATAATCGCCGGCTTACCGCGCCATCCTGGCGACTGGGCAACATAGGAACTACTGCAATGGTCAAGATTCGCCTGACCCGTGGCGGCGCCAAGAAGCGTCCGTTCTACCACATCATCGTCACCGACGTGCGCAGCGCGCGCGACGGCCGCAACATCGAGCGCCTGGGCTACTACAACCCGGTCGCCCAGGGCGCCGAGCAGCGCATCGTGCTGGACGTGGCCCGTGTGGACC
Source organism: Lysobacteraceae bacterium USHLN149 (assembly GCA_037145635.1). Lineage (GTDB taxonomy): Bacteria > Pseudomonadota > Gammaproteobacteria > Xanthomonadales > Xanthomonadaceae > JAATFS01. The sequence goes on along the minus strand of JBBCXB010000002.1, from coordinate 270,856 downwards.
ACTGGGTCTCCAACGGCGCCCAGCTCACCGACAAGGTCCGCAACCTGTACAAGGAAGCGACCAAGGCCCAGGCCGCTGCGGCCTGATCCGGCAGGGCCGCGTCGCGAGACGCGGCCCGAGCTTTATCCGATGAAGGATACCGAGCGCCGCATCCTGTTGGGCAGGGTCACCGGCGCCTTCGGCGTACGTGGCGAACTGAAGCTCGAGTCCTGGACCGAGCCGCGCCTGTCGATCTTCCGCTACCAGCCCTGGATCCTGCGGAGCCCCGCCGGCGTGGAATCCACGCTCACCGGCGTGCGCGGCCGCGATGCCAACAAGCACCTGGTCGCGGTGTTTCCCGACGTCACCGATCGCGACGTGGCCGAGTCCATGCGCGGCACCGAGATCTACGTGGCCCGCAGCGCGCTGCCGCCGGCCCGGCCCGACGAGTACTACTGGGTCGACCTGGAAGGCCTGCAGGTCCGCACGGTGGACGGGGTGGACCTGGGCACGGTTTCGCACCTGTTCTCCACCGGCTCCAACGACGTGGTGGTGGTGCGCGGCGACCGCGAGCGGCTGATCCCGTTCGTGCAGCCGGAGTTCGTCACCTCGGTGGATTTCGACGCCAACCTGATCGTGGTGGACTGGGACCCCGAGTTCTGAGCGGGGCCGCCGCCTCGCGCCTGCCTCACCCCTTGCCGCACCTCCCGATTCCCGGTTCCCGCCCCATGCGCATCGACGTCGTCAGCCTGTTTCCCGAGTTCATCGCGCAGTGCGCGGCGTTCGGCGTGGTCGGGCGGGCGCAGGAGCGCGGGCTGCTGGAGCTGGCCGGCTGGAATCCGCGCGACCACGCCCAGGGCAACTACCGCCGGGTGGACGACCGCCCGTTCGGCGGCGGTCCCGGCATGGTCATGCTGATCGAGCCGCTGCGCGCATGCCTGGCCGCGGTGCGCGCGGCCGACCCGGCCCCGGCGCCGGTGATCTACCTCAGCCCGCAGGGGCGGCCGCTGACCCAGGCGCGCGCGCGCGAACTGGCGCGGCTGCCGCGCCTGGTGCTGCTGTGCGGGCGCTACGAGGGCGTGGACGAGCGCCTGATCGCGCACGAGGTTGACGAGGAGATCTCGATCGGCGACTACGTGCTGTCCGGCGGCGAGCTCGGCGCGGCGGTGCTGGTGGACGTGGTGACGCGGTTGCAGGACGGCGTGCTCAACGATGCCGAATCGGCCGCACAGGACAGCTTCGAGGGCCCGCAGGGGCTGCTGGACTGCCCGCATTACAGCCATCCGTCCAGCCACGCCTGGGGCGAGGTGCCGGAGGTGCTGCGCTCGGGCAACCATGCCGCGATCGCGCGCTGGCGCCGCCAGCAGTCGCTGGGGCGCACCTGGCTGCGCCGGCCCGACCTGCTCGACGAGGCCGCGCTGAGCCGTGCCGACCGGGCGCTGCTGGATGCCTTCCGCGACGCGCTCGCGGCCGATTCCCAGAAAAACGACTGACCCCTGGCCCCGGCGAAAAGCTTGGGGTACAATACGCGGCTTTCCGGCCTGCCTTTCTGGCGGGGCCACTCCCGAACTATCGTGCAATCGCCGTGCGGCGACTGCCGGATCACCTCACCAGACACAAGCGGTGCCCACCATGAGCAAACTCAACAAGACCATCCTGGCCGACTTCGAAGCCGCCCAGATCCAGCGCCAGCTGCCGGAGTTCAACCAGGGCGACACCGTTGTCGTCAACGTCAAGGTGAAGGAAGGCAACCGCGAGCGCGTCCAGGCCTACGAGGGCGTGGTCATCGGTACCAAGAACGCCGGCCTGAACTCCTCGTTCACCGTGCGCAAGATCTCGCACGGCTACGGCGTCGAGCGTGTGTTCCAGACCCATAGCGCCATCATCGACTCGGTCGAAGTGAAGCGCCGCGGCAAGGTCCGCGCCGGCAAGCTGTACTACCTGCGTGGCCTGGAAGGCAAGGCCGCCCGCATCAAGGAAGACCTGGCCGCCGCCGCGCAGGCCAAGCAGGCCCGCCAGGCCGCCGCTGCCGCCGCCAAGGCCGAGTAAGCGACACCGGACGACCGCCAGGTTGTCCGCCGGAACGGCCGCCCCAGGGCGGCCGTTCTGCGTTGGAGCCGTCCTGAAAGCTCATTTGCCCTCTTCGGCCGAGGTAACCATGTGGGCCGCCAGGGCGGCCTACATCCAGCCGCCCGACTGCCGTCCATTACGCACCTTGGAATTGCCAGTCGCGCAATGTCCGTTTCACGGAAGGATTAGGCCTGCAGCCTGGAGCGGTTGGATACGACTTACATGGCCGTCTGGTCGGGCGGCGGGAGGACGGTAGTCTGGAGCGCTTGCCAGATGACCAACCCTGCAAGCGCGGATGAGTAGCGAGGGGGCTGAAGGGCTCCGCAAGCGACTCGAACGAGCTATTCCGCATTCCTTCCGCGATCGTGTGACCCGCTGTCTCGGGCTTCCTCGAGTAGCCAATTCGCAAAATGCTGCAGTGGGCCACCACTCAACCGGATCGGCTCCGGCAGGACGAGGCAGAAGGTCTTGGAGATCGATTCTCCATCAGGCCAGGGCGCGACGAGGCGGCCTTCTGCCAACTCGGCTTCGACATAGAAACGCGGCACCAGAGCAACGCCGAGGCCAGCCAACGCGGCTCCGATTTGCATGGAGTGAAGATCATAGCGGGGACCGACCGCAGGGTGGGTCAGCACAATCCCGGTCTCCTGCGCATACCGCTGCCAGGCATCCGGGTTCTGACGTCGATGAAGGCGCGGCAGCCCATCCAGAGATGGAGCCCCTTCGCCTCCACCGAGAAGCGCCGGGTGGCAAACCGGAACCAACGTCTCATGCAAGAGCCGGTGCGTTCTCATGCCCGTCCAAGCGGGATGCTCGAAATGGATCGCGGCATCGAAACCGCTTCCGGCCAGCACAAAAGGCTCCATCCGTTCCGCAAGATGCACGGTGATGCGCGGGTGCGTGTCTCGAAACCGAGCTAGTCGAGGGATGAGCCAGCGCACGGCGAAGGTCGGAATGGTGGCAATGTCCAGGCTTGCGCTATCGCTCGCCTGCCCCATCAGACATTGACTGTCGCGCTCGAGCCGGTCGAGCGTCTCACGGACTTGAGCGGCATAACGCGCACCATTCGGCAACAGCCGAACACGATTGCCAACTCGCTCGAACAGCGTGACGCCCAGGAACGCTTCCAGCCGACCGATCTGGCGGCTGATCGCACCTTCGGTCAAGGCCATCTCATCGGCAGCGCGAGCGAAGCTTCCATGGCGGGCGGAGGCTTCGAACGCCATCAGGGCGGAATTGCTGGGGATTTTGCGGCGCATGGGCGATTCCTCACAGGACAGGTCGGAATGGCTCGCCTGCCTTGATATTAGATCACTGAAGCATGACGCATTGTCGATGTACAGCCCAGGTTCGGGGGCCTAGGATGAGTAAAAATCAACCACAGGCAAGGCCCGAGCTCTCAGCTCTCGGTCAGAGGCGATGCAATGATCTATACAGTGGAATGCAGCTTTTCCGATCCGGCTAGCGAAGCGGAGTGGAACGATTTCTACAGCCTGGACAAGCTGCCAGCCCTGATTTCGGTGAGTGGCTTCCATACCTCGCAGCGCTTCAGGGCGTTGAACCATGGCTGCCCGATTTACCTCGCCCTTCATTCGATCGATGGCCTCGATATTCTGACGGGCGAGGAATACCGCCTGAAAGGCGGCGGCAACTTCGCATGCTGGCAACCGCACATCACCGACTGGCACCGGAACGTCTATAGCGGCATCGAGCGAGTGCCAGCCATTGGCGAGGGTGAATATCTGGCGTCGAGCACTACAGGCCCGGAGCCTCTGGTTGGGCTTCGTCTTGCGCCACACGCGATGCATGCAATCGCCATGGAGAGGCACCCTGAACACCGTTGGCTTGCCAAGATTGGCGCCGGCGAGATGCCTGACATCGGACATCTACCGGAAGGTGTCCATGTCTATGCACCGATGACGATGCAACTGAGGAGTGACGGTGGCGCTGCTGCTGGGAAGGCACGGTAGATCCCGATGCCAAATGTCACGATCTACATTCCGGCAGACAGGATGTCGCCGGACGAAGCGCTCGCAAACCTCACAGAGCAATGCACCGAGCTTTGCACCCGCATCCTCCGGGCCGCATTGGAGAATGTGCATATCATCTATGTCGCAGTCCGGCACGGCCGGGGGCACCCGGCTTTCGTGGAAGTTCAATACCGTCTAGAGCCCTTTCGTACGCCGGCGATCATGGAGCGGTTCATCGACGAGCTGGACGACGCTGTAAAGGGCACCACCGGCCTCACCGCCCGCATTCGTTGCTTCGGCTACGACGCGTCGAGCATCTACGCACGAAATTAAGCCGACCCCTGGATAGAACAAATGTCTCGTCCCGCATCTCCCAGCCAGCAGGTCGGCGATTTAACGGTCACCGCCGTCAGTGATGGCTATCTCCACGCCAGTTTCGATTTCCTCGCCAATATCGACCCGGCTGATGCCGCTTGTATGCAAGAAAACGCGGGGATCAATGATCTGACCTCGATCCATATCAACGGCTACCTTGTGCGAGGAGGCGGTCGCACCGTTCTGATCGATGCAGGGGCAGGCGGCTTCAAGCAATGGGGCGGCCGATTGAAGATCAATCTGTTGCTTGCGGGCATCCAGCCTTCCCAGATCGACGCGATCGTGCTGACGCACGCACATCCCGATCATGTCGGGGGCCTGATGGACGCTTCAGGAGCCGCAGTCTTCCCGAATGCCGAGCTTGTCGTCCACCGTCGGGAAGCCGCGTACTGGCAGGATGACGGCAATCTGAGCCGCGCGCCCGAGCGCGCCCGTGGCAACTTCCTCGTGGCGCGTCAGGCGTTCGACGGCTACCGAGACAGGCTGCGCACCTTTGAGGGCGGTGAGGTGTTTCCCGGCATGACTGCCGTTCCGCTCCCGGGACATACAGCAGGACACACCGGTTATCGGCTCGATTCAGGTGACAGGAGCCTGCTGGTCTGGGGCGACATCGTTCATTTCCCCCAGATCCAGGTCCCGCGCCCCGAGGTCTCGATTGCGTTCGATCAGGATGCGCATCTAGCTGCCGAAACACGAGTGAGGCTACTGGACCTTGTGAGTTCGGAGCGACTGCTGATCGCCGGCATGCATCTTGGCGAACTCGGCTTCGCGCAGATCGAGCGAGCGGGCAAAAACTACAGCGTCGCGTACGCGGGACTCTCCGACGGACTTACTCCACTTTGCGAACGCGATCAGATCTTGCACGATGTCACGTAGATGGGCGGCAAGCCCTTCAATGTCACGGCGATGGGCCGTGTAAAAGCGACTGTGGGCGGCAGGGGGTGGGATCACGCGCCCGCCCAGGCCCGGCCAGGGTACCCATCGGCCGATCGGGCGGCGCTCAGCCGCCGGCGCGCGGCGCGAGCGGCGGCGTGTCGGCCACCGGTGCCGTGGCATGCGCGGGGACCTCGGCCGGCACCGCCACCGCCTCGGGTGCCGGCTGCGCCAGCATCCGCGCCTGGCGCCAGTGGCCCCAGCGGTAGTACGCCATCGACATCGCCATCGCGCACAGCGCGCTGGTCGGGAAGCTCCACCACACCGCATCGGCGCCGAGCTGCGGCTGCAGCAGGTGCGCAAACGGCACCCGGATGCCCCAGAGCGACAGCGCCAGTATCAGTACCGGCGGGATCACCGCGCCGGTGGCGCGGATCACACCGGAGAGCACGAAGGTCACGCCGAAGAACAGGAACGACCACACCGCGATGTGGTTGAGGTGGCGCGCGATCTCCAGCGCCGGGCTGTCGGCCGGCAGGAACAGCGCCAGCGTCCAGCGGTCGAGCAGGATCAACGGCGCGATCAGCGCACCGGTCAGCAGGAAATTGAACAGCACGCCGCTGCGCGCGGTGGCCGAGACCCGGTCCCAGCGCGCCGCGCCGACGTTCTGCGCGGCCATCGACGAGCACGCCGCGCCGATCGCCATCGCCGGCATCTGCACGTAGGTCCACAGCTGCATGGCCGCGCCGTAGGCGGCCGAGGTGTCGGTGCCGAAGCCGTTGACCATCGCGATCATCGCGATCATCGCCAGCGAGATCAGCACCATCTGCAGGCCCATCGGCACGCCCTTGACCACCAGCGCGCGCAGGATGGCGGGGTCGATGCGCAGCAGGGCCGCGTCCTTGCGGCCCAGCCAGAGCACGTGGCGCTTGTGCCGCAGGTAGGCCAGCAGGCCGGTCAGCGCGATCGCCTGGGCGATCAGCGTGGCCCAGGCGGCGCCGGCGATGCCCAGCTTCGGGAAGGGCCCCAGCCCGAACAGCAGCACCGGGTTGAACACGATGTCCAGCACCACCGACAGCAGCAGGAAGCGGAACGGCGTGCGCGAGTCGCCGGTGCCGCGCAGCGCGGCGGACAGGAACGCGAACGCGTACAGCAGCGGCATCGCCAGGAAGATCACGCGCAGGTACGCCTCGGCCAGCGGCAGCGACTCGGCCGGCGTGCCCATCGCCGCCAGCAGGTGCCGCGCCAGCCACCAGCCGGCCGCGGCGATCAGCGCCGACAGGCCGATGAAGAAGGTCGCGCTGGTGCCCATCACCTTGCGTGCCTGGGCGATGTCGGCCCGGCCCATGGCCTGGCCGATCAGGATGGTGGAGGCCATGCCGATGCCGAACACCGAACCGATCAGGAAGAACATGATGCTGTTGGCATTGGCCGCGGCGGTGAGCGCCGCCTCGCCGAGATAGCGGCCCACCCAGATCGCATTGACCGAGCCGTTGAGCGACTGCGCGATGTTGCCGGCGAGGATGGGCAGCGCGAACCACAGCAACTGGCGGCCGATCGGACCTTCGGTGAGCGGGGCGGAGCGCGGAGGCATGCGGGGGACCGGGGCACGGAAACCGCCACGCTAGCATCCCGGCCGCGTGCGGGCCGTCGTGGCGCGGCCGGGCCGGTGGATGCCGCGGCGGCGCTCACGCCCGGTGCTGCGCGGCGCTGACCGGTTCATCGTCGCCGGTGGGCGCCGACCCTTGGCAAGGCCCGGTCACGTCCCCATCGAACCGTTAGCCGCATCGCGCCCCGGGCGCACGGCAGGACCACCGCCCGCCCGCCGGGCCCTTCCGCAGGAATCCGAAACGTTTGAACAGGCTGTCGATCGAGCAAGTGCAGGAGGGGGCGGTCATCCGCCTCGACGTGTGGCTGTGGGCGGCGCGGTTCTTCAAGACCCGCAGCCTCGCCAAGCAGGCGGTGGAGACCGGCAAGGTCGAGGTCGCCGGCCAGCGCGCCAAGCCGTCGCGTGCGGTCAGGCTGCGCGAGCAGCTGCGCATCAGCCGTGGCGAGGAGACCTTCGAGGTGCACGTGCAGGGCCTGAGCGATACCCGCGGCCCGGCCAGCGTGGCGCAGGCGCTGTACGCGGAGACGCCCGAATCGCGGGCGCGCCGCGAGCAGGAGCGCGCGCTGCGCATCGCCGGGCGTACCGGCTACCAGCCGCCCGAGGGCCGGCCGGACAAGCGGGCGCGCCGCCTGATCCGCGCCCTGGGCGACATCGACGCGCTGTAGGCGTGGCCCGCCCCGACCGGACCTCCGGTCGGGGCGGCCGGTTCACGCCCGGTCGAAGCGGTCCAGCTCCATCACCTTGGTCCAGGCCGCGACGAAGTCCTGCGCGAACTTGGCCTGGGCATCGGCACTGGCGTAGACCTCGGCCACCGCGCGCAGGATCGAGTTGGAACCGAACACCAGGTCGGCGCGGGTGGCGGTCCAGCGCAACGCGCCGGTGCCGCGGTCGCGGCCCTCGAACAGCTCGCGCGCCGGCGAGGCCGGTTTCCACTCGGTGCCCATGTCCAGCAGGTTCACGAAGAAGTCGTTGCTGAGCTGGCCGGGGCGCTGGGTGAGGACGCCATGCGCCGCCGGGCCGACATTGGCCCCGAGCACACGCAGGCCGCCGACCAGCACGCTCATCTCCGGCGCGGTCAGCGTCAGCAGCTGCGCGCGGTCGATCAGCAGCGCCTCGGCCGGCACCGTGTAGCGGCCCTTGAAATAGTTGCGGAAACCGTCGGCCACCGGCTCCAGTACCGCGAACGACTCCACGTCGGTCTGGTCCTGCGAGGCGTCCATGCGGCCCGGTGCGAACGGCACGCCGACCTCGTGGCCGGCGGCGCGCGCGGCCTGTTCGATGCCGGCCGCGCCGCCGAGCACGATCAGGTCGGCCAGCGAGACCCGCTTGCCGTCGGCCTGCGCGGCGTTGAAGTCGCGCTGGATCGCTTCCAGCGCCGCCAGCACCCGGGCCAGCTGCTCGGGCTGGTTGGCTTCCCAGTCCTTCTGCGGGGCCAGGCGGATGCGTGCACCGTTGGCGCCGCCGCGCTTGTCCGAGCCACGGAAGGTGGACGCCGAGGCCCACGCGGTCGACACCAGCTCGGCCACGCTCAACCCCGAGTCCATCAGCGTCCGCTTCAGCGCGGCGATGTCGTGCGCGTCGATCAGCGGGTGATCGACGGCGGGGATCGGGTCCTGCCACAGCAGTTCCTCGGCGGGCACGTCCGGGCCGAGGTAGCGCGCGCGCGGGCCCATGTCGCGGTGGGTGAGCTTGAACCAGGCACGCGCGAAGGCGTCGGCGAACTGCGCCGGGTCGTCCTTGAAGCGGCGCGAGATCGCGGCGTAGGCCGGGTCGAAGCGCAGCGCCAGGTCGCTGGTCAGCATGGTCGGGCGGTGCTTCCTGGAAGGATCGTGCGCGTCCGGGATGATCGCGTCGGCGTCCCGGGCGACCCACTGGTGCGCGCCGGCCGGGCTCTGGGTGAGTTCCCACTCGAACCCGAACAGGTGCTCGAAGAAGTCGTTGCTCCACTGCGCCGGGCGCGTGGTCCAGGTCACCTCCAGGCCGCTGGTGATGGTGTCGCCGCCCTTGCCGCTGCCGAAGCGGTTGTGCCAGCCCAGGCCCTGCGACTCGAGGTCGCTGGCCTCGGGCTCGGCGCCGACGCTGTCGGCCGGGCCGGCGCCGTGGGTCTTGCCGAAGGTATGGCCGCCGGCGATCAGCGCCACGGTCTCCTCGTCGTTCATGGCCATGCGCGCGAAGGTGTCGCGGATGTCGCGCGCCGAGGCGAGCGGGTCGGGGTTGCCGTCCGGGCCTTCCGGGTTGACGTAGATCAGCCCCATCTGCACGGCGGCAAGCGGGTTCTCGAGCTTGCGCGAGTGCATGTCGCCGTCCGCATCGTCGTCGGACACCAGCACGCCGCCGGCCTTGTGCACGCCCTCGGAGCCATGGGCGTAGCGCTCGTCGCCGCCGAGCCAGGTGGTCTCGCGGCCCCAGTACACGTCCTGGTCGGGCTCCCAGGTGTCGACGCGGCCGCCGGCGAAGCCGAAGGTCTTCAGCCCCATCGATTCCAGCGCGACGTTGCCGGTGAGGATCAGCAGGTCGGCCCAGGAGATCTGCTGGCCGTACTTCTGCTTGATCGGCCACAGCAGGCGGCGCGCCTTGTCGAGGCTGACGTTGTCCGGCCAGCTGTTGAGCGGGGCGAAGCGCTGCTGGCCGCGGCCGCCGCCGCCACGGCCGTCACCGGTGCGGTAGGTGCCGGCGCTGTGCCAGGCCATGCGGATGAACAACGGGCCGTAGTGGCCGAAGTCGGCCGGCCACCAGTCCTGCGAGTCGGTCATCAGCGCATGCAGGTCGCGCTTGAGCGCTTCCAGGTCGAGGGCGTCGAAGGCCTTGGCGTAGTCGAACGCCGCATCGAGCGGATTGGAGCGCGCGGAGTGCTGGTTCAGCAGGTCGACGCGCAGCTGCTGCGGCCACCAGTCCTTGTTGGTGGTGCCGTTGCCGACGACGGTGTGGTTGAACGGGCATTTGGCTTCGGTGGTCATCGCTCTCTACCTTCGTTGCGCGGGGCGCGGCCCCGGGGAACGGGGCGGGCGCCGGGAAAGGGCTGGCCCGGATTCGCCTGGCGGCTCCTTGCGGCGCCCTGGGGGGCGGGACGACGGAGCGAACGGGGGGCGGAGCCGGGTCGGTTTCGGTAGAGGCAGACTATCGGCAACCAAGTGTTTGATAAAATTGATTGATAAAAATACTTCGATAGATAGCCTCGATCGTTAGCGGTCTCGCCTGCGAGGCTTGGCCTGGCCGCGTGCATCGATCGCGCGGCCCTGTCGAACGCTTTCGCGTCGCCGGCATCACGGCCACCGTGCCGCCGGTTGCCCGAGGGGCAGGGCGAGCTGCGCGGCATCGGAGGCGATGCCGCGCCCATCGCCGGGGGCGGGAGCGGTGCGCTGCGACGAAGCGCCCAGGTACCGGCGGTACTTCAGCGCTTGCCGAACAGGCCGCCACCCAGCTTGAGCAGGTCGCCGACCCCGAGCTTGCCGTCGCCGTCCTGGTCGAACACGCTGCCCAGCAGGCCGGACAGGCCACTGTCGGCATGGACCTGCTGCCGCTCCTGGCCGAGCGCCTGGCCGAGCTGACCGGCATCGGCGGTGCTTCCGCCGCCGCCGAGGAAGCGCCGGGCCAGGAACGCCAGCACGATCGGCGCCAGGATCTGCAGCAGCTGGCCGGAGCGCTGGGTGTCCAGGCCGGTGGCCTGGCCGAGCCCGGCACTGGCCTGCGGCGCCTGGCCACCGAAGACGTGGCCGAGGATGCCGGCGCCATCGGCCTGCGCGCCACCGCCGCCGCCGAGCACGCTCTCGAGCAGGCCGCCGAGCCCGTTTCCGGCGGCGGCCGGTGCGTGGTCGCGCTGCAGCGCACCGAGCAGGGCCTGGGCGCCTTCCGGTTGCTGCGCGTTGCGGCCCAGCGCCGCCAGCAGCAGCGGCAGCGCGGTGGCGACCGCGCGTTGCGCCTGTGCCGGGTCGACGCCGAGGCGATCGGCAATCTGCTGCACCGGCGCGCCCTGCAGCTGCGTGCTCAGTTCCTGGGTCAGAGAGGTGCTCATGGAAACCATTCCTGGGGCTGGGGTCGTTGTTGCGCACACTACGCCGCCGCCGGTTAGGAACGGGCAAAGGCCCTTATGCTGTGGCGATGACCCTGCGCGCGACCCGCCTGCTGCACCTGCTCGATGCCCTGCGCGGGCGCCACCGGCCGGTCGTCGGCGCGGATCTGGCCGATGCGCTCGGGGTCAGCCTGCGCACGCTCTACCGCGACATCGCGACCCTGCGTGCGCAGGGCGCCGACATCCTCGGTGACCCCGGGGTGGGCTATACGCTGCGCCCCGGCTTCCTGCTGCCGGCGCTGAACTTCACCGCCGACGAGCTGGAAGCGCTCACGCTGGGCGCGCGCTGGGTCGCGCGCCAGGCCGACCCGGAACTGGCGCAGGCGGCGCAGCGCGCGACCGCGCGGATCGCCGCCACCCTGCCGGCCGACCTGCGGCTGGCGATCGAGACCAGCGGCCTGCTGGTGCCGGACCCCAAGGGCGCGCCGCTGCCGGCACCCTGGTTGCCGGTCCTGCGCCGGGGCATACGGCGCGAGCACGTGCTGCGGATGGACTATGCCGATGCCGCTGGCCAGGTTTCGCAGCGGCAGATCTGGCCGTTCGCGATGGCCTTTCTGGGCGGCCACGGCATGATCGCCGCCTGGTGCGAGCTGCGCGGGGACTTCCGCCACTTCCGCGCCGACCGGGTGCGGGCGCTGGCCGACGCGGGCGAGCGCTACCCCTCGCGCCGCCCGCTGCTGATCCAGCGCTGGCGCGCGGCGACCGGCCACGGCGTCGGCTGCTGACAGCGGGTGTCAGCAGGGGCCGCCCACACTGGCGTCCCTTCCCAGCGGAAACCGGCCATGGCCATCGATTGCGTGCTGTACACCCACCCCCTGTCGCGCGGCCGCGTCGCGCGCTGGATGCTGGAGGAAACCGGCCTGCCGTACCGGCACGAGATCCTCGACTACGGCGCGGACATGAAGACGCCGGCCTACCGGGCGATCAATCCGATGGGCAAGGTGCCTGCGCTGGTGCACGGCGACACCGTAGTGACCGAGAACGCCGCGATCTGCGCCTACCTGGCCGAGCAGGTGCCGGAGCGGCAGCTGGCGCCGCCGCCCGGATCGGCCGCGCGCGGGCCGTACTACCGCTGGCTGATGTTCATGGCCGGCCCGTTCGAGGCGCTGCTGACCGCCCGGCAGAGCGGCACCCTGGCGCCGTCGCACAGTGCCGGTTACGGCAACGAGGCGGATCTGCTGCACACGCTCGAAACCGCACTCGAGGGCCGCGAACACCTGGCCGGCGAGCATTTCACCGCGGTCGATCTGTACGTCGCCGCCTGCCTGGGCTTCTACCTGCGCATCGGCGCGCTGGCCCCACGCCCGGCCTTCGCGGCCTTCGCACAGCGCCACGGCACGCGGCCGGCGGCGCGGCGCGCCCAGGCCATCGACGACGGCCTGCTCGCCGCGCATCCGAACCCGCACCTGCCGGTCGCGCCGGTGTGAGCGGCCGGCCTGCGGTCCGGCACGCGGACCGCAGGCCGGGGTGTCACAGCAGCGCCTTGAGCCGGTACAGCGCCTCCAGCGCCTGCTTGGGGCTCAGCTCGTCGGGGTCCAGCGCCGCGAGCGCTTCCTGCGCGGCGCTGGCCTGCGGCGCGAACAGCCCGAACTGCTGCGGTGCATCCAGCGCCTGCGGCGCCATCTCCGAGGCATGGCTCTCGCCGCCTCTCTGCTCCAGCTCGGCCAGGCGCCGCCGCGCCTGCGCCACCGCCGCCTTGGGCAGGCCGGCCAGCGCGGCCACCTGCAGGCCGAAGCTGCGGTTGGCCGGGCCGTCCTTGACCGCATGCATGAACACCAGCCGCTCGCCGTGCTCGACCGCGTCCAGGTGCACGTTGGCGATGCCGCTGGGCCCGCCGGCATGCGATTCGTCGGCCAGCGCGGTGAGCTCGAAATAGTGCGTGGCGAACAGCGTGTAGCAGCGGTTGCTGTGCGCCAGGTGGCGCGCCACCGCATCGGCCAGCGCCAGGCCGTCGTAGGTGGAGGTGCCGCGGCCGATCTCGTCCATCAGCACCAGCGATTGCGCGCTGGCGTGGTGCAGGATGTAGCTGGTCTCGGCCATCTCGACCATGAAGGTGGACTGGCCCCGGGCCAGGTCGTCGCCGGCGCCGATGCGGGTGAGGATGCGGTCGATCGGGCCGATCACCGCGCGCGCGGCCGGCACGAAGCTGCCGATGTGCGCCAGCAGCACGATCAGCGCGTTCTGGCGCATGTAGGTGGACTTGCCGCCCATGTTGGGGCCGGTGATCACCAGCATGCGGCGGTCCGGATGCAGGTCCAGGTCGTTGGGCTCGAATGGCTGCTCGCGCACCGCCTCGACCACCGGATGGCGGCCGCGCTCGATGCGCAGGCACGGCGCGGCCTCCAGCTCCGGCCGCGACCAGTCCAGCGCCTGCGCGCGTTCGGCGAAGGCGGCCAGCACGTCGAGCTCGCTCAATGCGCCGGCGCAGCGCTTGAGCGGTTCCAGGCGCTCGCCCAGCGTGTCCAGCAACGCCTCGTACAACAGCTTCTCGCGCGACAGCGAGCGCTCGCGCGCCGACAGGACCTTGTCTTCGAACGCCTTCAGCTCCTCGGTGATGTAGCGCTCGGCGTTGGTCAGGGTCTGGCGGCGGGTGTAGTGCACCGGCGCCTTGTCGGCCTGGCCCTTGCTGATCTCGATGTAGTAGCCGTGCACGCGGTTGTAGCCGACCTTGAGCGTGGCGATGCCGCTGCGCTCGCGCTCGCGTGCCTCCAGATCGATCAGGAACTGGTCGGCGTGGGTGGAGAGGCGGCGCAGCTCGTCCAGCTCGGCGTCGTAGTCGCCCGCGATGACGCCGCCGTCGCTGAGCTTGAGGGGGGGCTGCTCGGCGATCGCGCTCAGCAGCAGGTGCGCGGTTTCGTCGTGCTCGCCGAGCTCGGCGGCCAGCGCCCGCAGCCGCGGCGAATCCAGCGGTGCCAGCACCTGCCGCACCTGCGGCAACAGCGCCAGGCCATCGCGCAGCGTGGAGAAGTCGCGCGGACGCGCCGAACGCAGCGCCACCCGGGTGAGGATGCGCTCGAGGTCGCCGAGCGCGCGGAAGGCGTCGCGCAGGTCGGCATCGGCGCCCCGGTCGACCAGCGTGCCGACCGCATGGTGGCGCTGCGCCAGCACCTCGCGCAGCCGCAGCGGCCGGTGCAGCCAGCGCCGCAGCAGGCGCCCGCCCATCGGGGTGACGGTGCTGTCGAGCACGCCCAGCAGCGTGTTGCGGGTGTCGCCGTCCACGCGCGTGTCCAGCTCCAGGTGGCGGCGCGTGGCGGCGTTCATCGCGATCGCCTCGCCGGCCACCTCCATCGCGATCGAGGTCAGGTGCGGCAGGCGCTGCTTCTGGGTCTCCTCGACGTAGCCGAGCAGCGCGCCGGCCGCGGCGGTGGCACGCGGCTTGTCGTCGATGCCGAAGCCCGACAGGTCGTGCAGCTTGAAGAACGCCAGCAACTGGCGACGGCCGCTATCGGCATCGAACAGCCACGGCGCGCGCCGGCGCACGCCGGTGCGCCCGCGCAGGAACTCCGGCCAGTGGTCTTCGTCCGGCACCAGCAGCTCGGCCGGCTCCAGCCGCGCCAGCTCGGCTTCCAGCGCGTCCTCGCCCTCGACCTCGTTGACCAGGAAGCGGCCGCCGGCCAGGTCGGCCCAGGCCAGCCCGTAGCCCTGCTTGCTGCGCGACACCGCCATCAGCAGCGTGTCGCGACGCTCGTCCAGCAGGGCCTCGTCGGTGACCGTACCCGGGGTGACGATGCGGACCACCTTGCGCTCCACCAGCCCCTTGGCCAGCGCCGGGTCGCCGATCTGCTCGCAGATCGCTACCGACTCGCCCAGCGCCACCAGCCGCGCCAGGTAGCCCTCGTATGCGTGCACCGGCACCCCGGCCATCGGGATCGGCGCGCCGCCGGAACTGCCGCGCTGGGTCAGGGTGATGTCCAGCAGCCGCGCGGCCTTGCGCGCATCGTCGTAGAACAGCTCGTAGAAGTCACCCATGCGGAAGAACAGCAGCAGGTCCGGATGCTCGGACTTGGCGGCGAAGAACTGCTTCATGAGCGGAGTGTGCTCGGCAGTGGCCGTGGGTGACGGTTTTTTCACTTTGGGATCAGGGGTTTGCAAGCGAGCTTCCTACGGGTTCTAGCGGTCGATCCGGATCACTGGGTGCGCGTAACGGCGTGGTTTGTTGCGCCGCTGCTGCGGCGGTCACTCGAACGGGATCAAATCGATGTTGCGGCGGACACAAGGCGGATCGACCAGGGATACGGTTGTTGCGACGGAAGCCGTTGCCCCGCGTCGACGAGGCAACAAGTTTAAGCTGACCTACCCGCGGATCTGCGAACCGGGCGTGGCCAGGGGACCCGTCGAGGAAAAACAGGGAAGGGCCGCCGCAGGTGCGTCCGCAGGAGCCGGGAAGCCCTGTCGGGTTCTGGACGGTGCCCCTGGGGGCCCTGCTGGCCTTGGCTTCCGTGGGGGCGCCACCCTCACGACCCATGAAGTGGCGTGCCGGGACCCGGCCGGGGGGCGGCGGTTCTCGCTGGGAAGCGTGATCGACAGGGGCGCGTAACAGGCGATGAGTTGGCCCGGCAGCCGCTGGCCGTGGTCCGCGAGACAGGCAAACGCCTGTCCAGCGAGGAGGCTCGCGGCGAGCACCTGTCTGAACTCGAGGGAGTGACCCTGGCCTTGCTCGGCAAGTGGGTGTCGATGTTCGGGCCGTGCCTGAGCGGGCCGAAACCATGGCGAGGGCAGGCCGCGCTCGGTACCGCACGCCGGCACTTCCAACTCCCGAATCAGGGCTTTTGTCCAGCGAATGGAGGCGCCCGGTGGTCGTGTTCCTGGCCCAGGTCGAGGCGCGAGTCTCGACGGGCCGACGGTGCTCCACGTTGCCCTGGGGCGCTCCTAGGGAGCGCGGCTCCGCTGCAGGGCGTTACGGAGGGAAACGAGCGCGCCCGGTGCCCGTCCGACCCGCGGCAGGCGGGGGAGGGCGGTGCGGCGTTGGCCGGGCAGTGCCACCTGCGACACGGGCGACGACGGCAGGCAGAGCAGCAGGCAGGGCACGCCGGCCAACGCACGATCGATCGAGGACCGCCAGAGGCCGCGGCGCACCAGTGCGTCGTGCTCCACGACCAGGACATCGGCCTGCGCGCGCTTCAGCAGGCCGGCGATCTCCTTCCGCGCGCTGCCGACGGTCACATGGAGACGCACCCGCAGGTCGTCGCCCTGCACCCGGGCCGCCATGTCGCCGAGCCAGTCGGTCGCCGAAGCTTCGCTGAGGGGCTGGTCGTTGAACAGGCTGTCCATGAGCAGGCCCTCGCTGACCGGCGGCACCACATGCAGCAGGTGCAACTCGGCGCCCCGGCGCCGCGCCAGGGCCGCCGCATCGCGCAGCGACGCCAGCGAGACCGGGCCCTGCAGCCAATAGGCCACGTGGCCGCCGGGCGCGGCGCCGGCAGGCAGCGCCTCGGCATGCGGCAGCGTCAGCATCGGCGTGGCCACGCGCTGCAGCACCTGTGCACGCAGCGAGGCATGCAGCGGCCGCGGCAGGCCGGTGCGCTCGGACGGCGGCATGATCAGCAGCGCATCGGGGCGGCCGCGGCAGAAGGCGGCGATCCCCGCGGCGGCGGGGCCGCTGCACAGCGCGCGCTCGCAGCCGGGATAGTGCGAGGCCTCGGCGAAGAACGAGTCCAGCGAGGCCTGCGCCTGCGCGCGCTGACCCTTGGCGTACACGTGCAGCAGGGTCAGGCGGGCGCGCAGACGGTCGACCAGCTGGGCCACGGCCGGAATGGCGGCGTGGCAGGTCTCGGAGAAGTTGGTGGCGAACACCAGGTGGGACGGGGGGGAATGCATGGAAGCTCCTCGGTCAGTAGATGAAGCCGTCGATGGCGCGAACGTCGCGCAGCGGCACGCGCTGGCCCAGCATTTCGCGCAGGGTGAGTTCGATGCCGCGCGACAGGGCGGTCATCGGGGTGTCGTGCACGGTGTTCTCGAAGGGATCTTCGATTGCACTGCTGGCGCGGTCGATCGCCAGCAGGGTGAAGCTGATCAGCACCGACGCGATCGGCATCGCCAAGCCCATGCCGGCGATCAGGCCGAGCGGCACCAGCCAGCAGTACAGGTTCACCAGCGCACGCGGCAGCGAGGAGAACTGGCGCGGCAGCGGCGTGTTCTTGATGCGCTCGCAGGCGCCCTGGAGGTTGGCGAGGGTGGTGAGGTTGCCATCCAGCGCGGACCATCTGAGGCTGTCGAGCATGCCCAGCGCGCGCGCCTGCTGCAGCAGCTGCCCCAGCCGCAGGGTCAAGGCATTGGGCACGTTCGCATAGCCGCGCAGCGCGTCGGCCCGTGCCTCCCCGAGCAGGCCGGTCAGCTCGGGGAACGGGTTCTGCCGGCGCAGATGGCAGCGCAGGGCGTGGACGAAGGCGACCTGGTGCACCACCAGGCTTTCGCGCAGCGCGGTCTGGCGCGCGTCGGCGGGGTCCACGTCCAGCGCGGTCAGGGCCTGGCGCGCGATGGCGCGCGAGGTGTTCACCAGCGAGCCCCACAGCTGGCGCGCTTCCCACCAGCGGCCGTAGGCGGCGTTGGCGCGGAACGCCAGGAAGATGGTCAGCGCCGAGCCCAGCTGCGCCAGCGGCAGCGCCTCGATCGAGAGCCAGTGCCAGCCGAAGAAGGTGTAGAGCCCGGCCACGGCGCAATCGAAGGCGAGCAGCACCAGCAGGCGCTTGTAGGTCTGTGGCCAGATGCGACGTAGCGGGAAGGTATCGCGCAGGATCATGGCGGTGGTGACGGGGGAGGGGTAAGTGCATTGCACCGGACTGGCGCGCCGCTGTCGCCGATCCTTGCGCCGGCATCGGACGGGTTGGCGAGGGTCCGGACGATGGCCGCGACCCTATCTTTCGATAGGCCCCCGGCGGCGGCATGGTGCAGTGCACTAAGATCGGACTCGTGCGTTGGAGGAGCCGTCGAGGCGATGGACAGACTGAGGTTGCCGTTCAAGTGGCGCGGACAGGTCGTGAAGCTCAACCGCGGCCCGACGCTGTGGATCTCCGCGGCGATGCTCGCGTTGCTGGTGTGGGCGGAATGGTATTCGCACCTCGGCGTGTCGCTGGGGCTGCTGTACATCCTGCCGGTGGTGCTGGCGGCGACGGTGCTCTCGCGGCGGAACATCGTGGTCGCGGCGGCGGCTTGCGCGGCCTTGCGCGGGCTGTTCGTGACCGGGGAATCGCCGGTCGAGCAGGCGCTGCGCTTCTTCATGGCGGCCACCGCCTACGCCGGCTGCGGGCTGCTGGTGGCCGAGATCAGCCGCACCCGTCGGGTGATCCTGTCGCACTACGTGCAGCTGCGCGCCGAGCAGCGCCTGCGCCGGCGGCTGGAGCGCCAGCTGCGCCTGCTCGCCGAAAGCAGCCCGGCCGCGCTGCTGACGGTGGCGGGCGACGGCCGCATCGTCGCGGCCAACCGCGCAGCGCACGAGATCCTGGACCTGGCGGAGCAGGGCGAGCTGGAGGGGCGGGCGGTGCGCGACTTCCTGCCGCTGCTCGACGACGCGCTCAGCATGAGCGCCAACCTCGACGGCCTGCGCACCTCGGCCAGCACCTGGGGCCGGCGCGACGACGGCACGACCTTCCCCGCCACCACCTGGTTCTCAGTCTACGAGGACAGCGAGGAACGCCACCTCGCCGCGATCCTGGTGGACACCAGCGAGGAGGTGCGCGCGCGCGAATCCGCGCACTTCGACGACGTCCTGAAGAACAACCGCCTGCTGGCCGGGGCGGTGTCGCACGAGATCCGCAACCTGTGCTCGGCGGCCGGCGTGGTGACCTCCAATCTCGCCCGGCACCCGTCCATGCGCGAGGATCCGGACCTGTCGGCCCTGCGCAGCCTGGTGGCCGCGTTGATGGAGCTGGCGTCGTTCAACCTGCGCCGGCAGGCCCCGGACGAAGTGCACGAGACCCGGCTGCAGGTGCTGTGCAGCGAGCTGGACGTGGTCGTCCGCTCGGACTGGGACGACATCGACGGACAGCTGGTGATCCAGATCCCGATGGACTTCCCGCCCGTACGGGGCGATCGCCATGCGTTGCTGCAGGTGCTGCTGAACCTGGCGCGCAATGCGCTGCGGGCGGTCCAGCCGCTGCCGCCGCCGCGGCGCCAGCTGATCCTCAGCGCACGCGTGGAGCAGGAACACGCGGTGTTGAGCGTTCGTGATACCGGGCCCGGCGTGGCCGCGCCGGAGTACCTGTTCCAGCCCTTCCGCAGCGGCCGCGACAGCGACGGTTCCGGGCTGGGACTGTACGTCTCCCGGGCCCTGATGGGCAGCCAGGACGGCCAGCTGCGCTACGCGCCCGGCGGCGAGGGCGCCTGCTTCGAGCTGCACATGCCGCTGGCGCACGCCCGGCGCGCGGAGACGACGGATGGATGACACGCGGCGCGATCCGGTGCGCCTGTACCTGCTCGACGACCACACGCTGTTCCGCGAGGGACTGCTGCGCCTGCTCGGCGCCGATCCCCGCTTCGAGGTGGTCGGCCAGTCCGGCGTGCTGGCGCAGGCGATCGTGCAGATCGCCTCGCTCGCCCCGGACGTGGTGATCCTCGACTACGACCTGGGCGAGTACAACGCCCTGGACTACATGCGCAGGCAGGCCGGGCAGGCGCGCTGTCCGGCGACGCTGGTCGTCACCGCCGGGCTGCCCGAACGCGATGCCCTGGCCCTGATCCGGCTCGGGGTCTCCGGCCTGTGCCGCAAGGACGTGTCCACCGACGAGCTGATCGACAGCATCCACGCCGTCGCGATGGGCCGCGTGCTGATCGAGCAGCGCTACCTGCAGTCGCTGGTGGTGCAGGGCGCGCAGGAACGCCGCCCCAGCTTCACCGAGCGCGAGCGCGATGTGCTGCGCGGACTGTTGCGCGGCTATTCCAACAAGCTCATCGCGCGCCAGCTGGGCAGTTCCGAAAGCGCGATCAAGGCGACCTTCCAGCAGCTCTTCAACAAGCTCGATGTGCGCTCGCGCAGCCAGCTGGTGATGGTGGTGCTGCAGGACTACCGCGACCTGGTGTGAGGCCGGCCGGCGGTGGAGCGGGGTGCGGGCGGTGCTATCGTCACCCTCCCGTCCCGAAGGAAGCCGCCGCATGCCTGCCTGTTCGACAGTGGTGGAGACCGCGCTGCGGCGCGGATTCGGGCTGCTCGTGCTGCAGGCCGGGCTGCTGGCCGGTGGCGCGGTCGCCGCCCCGCCGGCGCCGGTCGCGGACCCGGCGTGGACGGTCGAGGCGGACCCGGTCGATCCCCGTCACTATGCGGGGATCACCGTGGCCAACGGCGCCCTCGGGCTAGTGTCGGCCCCGCATCCGCTGCGCGTGGACAAGCTGGTGGTCGCCGGTCTCTACGATCAGCGGGAGGCCGACAGCCACTCGACGATCGTCGAGGGGCTGAATCCGGCGAACCTCTACCTGGAGGTGGAGGGGCAACCGGTCGGCGACGCCGACACGCGGCATTTCCGCCAGTCGCTGGAGATGAAGACCGGCACCCTCGCCAGCGCGTTCGACGTCGGCGCGTCCCTGCACGTCACCCAGTCGCTGATGGCCTTGCGTCAGCTGCCGCAGAGCGTGCTGTCGACGGTGGAACTGACCGCGCGCAAGGACCTCCGCGTCACGGTGACCAGCGCGATCGAGGCGCCGGCGTCTCTGGGGAGCGAGCAGACGCGCTATACCCGCATGGAACATGCGCACGTGCTGCTGCCCATGCTGACCGCTTCCGCCCGCACCCGCGATGGCGGCCATCGGCTGGCCGCGAGCAACACCTTCCTCTTTCCCGATGCGCGCGGCGCCGAGCCCGCGGTCGTGCATGACGACACGGAGGCCGGCCGCAACCGCATGCGCTTCACCGCCACGCTCAAGGCCGGGCAGCGCTATCGCTTCAGTGTCGTGTCGTCGGTGGTGTCCAGCCGGGAGTACGCCAATCCCGTCAACGAGGCGGAGCGGCTGACGATCTACGCCATGCTGCAGGGTGAGGAGCGGCTGGTGCGCGAGCACCGCGCCCGCTGGGCGGAGCTGTGGCGCGGCGACGTGGTGATCGCCGGCGATCCGGTGGCGCAGCAGTCGATGCGGCTCGCGCTCTACCATCTGTACGCGTTCGTCCGCGAAGGTTCCGGTTTCAGCCTCTCGCCGATGGGGCTGTCGGGCACCGGCTACAACGGCCATGTGTTCTGGGACACCGAGATGTGGATGTATCCGCCGCTGCTGGTGCTGCATCCCGAGATCGCCCGGTCGCTGCTCGAGTATCGGTTCGCACGGCTGGACGCGGCCCGGCGCAATGCATTCGCGCACGGTTACCGCGGAGCGATGTTCCCCTGGGAATCGGCGGATGACGGCAGCGAGGACACTCCGCTGTGGGCGCTGACCGGTCCGTTCCAGCACCACATCACCGGCGACGTGGGCTGGGCGTTCTGGAAGTACTACCAGGTGACCGGGGACAAGGCCTGGCTGCGGGAGCGCGGCTACCCGGTGCTGAAGGAGGTCGCGGACTTCTGGAGCAGCCGGGTGGAACGCAACGGGCCGGGCCGTTACGACATCCGCAACGTCATCGGCGCCAACGAGTGGCAGGAGAACATCGACAACAACGCCTTCACCAACGGCATGGCGATCACCGTGCTCGGCTACGCGACCCAGGCCGCGCGCGAGCTCGGACTGGCGCCGGACCCGGACTGGGTCCAGGTGGCGGCGAACATTCCGATCCTGAAGTTCCCGGATGGCACGACGCGCGAGAACGCCAGCTACCGGGGCGAGGAGATCAAGCAGGCGGACGTCAACCTGCTGGCGTTCCCGCTGGAGGTCGTCACCGACCCGGCGCAGATCCGCAAGGACCTGGCGTTCTACGAGCGCCGGATGTCCCCGCAGGGGCCGGCGATGGGGAACTCGGTGCTCGCGCTGCTGTACGCGAAACTCGGCGAGGCCGCGAAGGCCTACGCCTGGTTCAACCAGGCCTACCGGCCCAACCGGATGCCGCCGTTCGGGGTGCTCTCGGAGACCCCGGAAAGCGCCAACCCCTACTTCGCGACGGGCGCGGGCGGCCTGCTGCAGACGGTGATGTTCGGGTTCGGTGGGCTGCGGATCGACGACCGCGGCATCGTCGAAGGCACGCCGCTGCTGCCCGCGCCCTGGACTTCGCTGCGGATCGAGCGCCCCGGCAACGAGCGGGTGCGGGGGCCCTGAGCGGGCCCGCGCCGCGCTGACCGCAGGCGGGTACCTGAGTGCCGGGGCAAGGCCGCAGGCGGTCCACCGCCCGTGCGGGCGAGGGGACGGGTCGCCAGCGCGGGGTATGCTGGGCCGGCCACGCCCGCTTCCGCCTTCCGACAGGACGCCCATGCACCGCAGCTTCGGCCAGCTCCCCGACGGTACCGAGATCCAGGCCTTCACCCTGCGCAGCGACGCCGGACTCGAGGCGGAGATCCTGAGCTACGGCGGCATCCTGCGCCGGCTCGGCCTGGCCACGGCGCAGGGCCGGGTCGAACTGGTGCTGGGGTTGCCGGACCTGCCGGCCTATGTCGCCGACCGCGACAGCCTCGGCATCCTGGTCGGCCGTTTCGGCAACCGCATCGCCGGGGGGCGGTTCGCGCTGGACGGCGTCGTGCATCGGCTGTCCTGCAACGAGGGCCGCCACCACCTGCACGGGGGAACCCGCGGCTTCGGCCGGCGGGCGTGGACGGTGCGGGCGTCCGCGCCGTCGTCGCTGCGGCTGGGCTACCGCTCCCCGGCCGGCGAAGAGGGCTACCCCGGTACCCTGGAGGTGGAGGCCGAGTTCCGCCTGGACGGCCGGCGGCTGACGCTCGTCTACACCGCGCACAGCGATGCGCCCACGCCGCTCAATCTCACCCACCATCCCTACTTCAACCTCGCCGGGGATCCGGCGGTGGCCGCTGCGGCGCAGGTGCTGCGGGTGCCCGCCGACCGCTATCTGCCGGTCGATGCGGAGCTGATTCCCACCGGCGAGATCGCCGCCACCGCGGGCACGCCGTTCGATTTCCGTGCGCCGGCGTCGCTGCAGGAACGGGCGGGGCCGGGGCATCCGCAGCTGGAGTCGGCCGGCGGCTACGACACCTGCCTGGTGCTGGCGGACACGCGAACCTGCAGTGCCGAGCTGTATTCGCCGCACAGCGGCGTGGCACTGCGCCTGTCCAGCGCGATGCCGGCCGTGCAGCTCTACGAAGGCCAGGGGCTGGACCGGCATCATCCGGGGCTGGGCCGCGGCGTGTGCCTGGAGCCGCAGGCCTACCCGGATGCGCCCAACCAGCCGCGGTTCCCGGAGACCATCCTGCGCCCGGGCCAGGTCCACACGCACCGCCTCGACTACCTGTTCGCCGAGGCGGGCCGCGACGCGCCGTGGGCGCAGGTGGCCGCGGCACTGGACGCCGAATCGGCCGGCGCCGCGCCGTGATCCCGCGGCCCCGGCGACGGCGGACCCGGCAGGCCGGGCCGTCACGGGGGCAGGCGCCGCCCTCCCGTTAGAGGCAGGGCCCCTCCGCTAGAGGCAGGAGCCGGAGCGATCGGATGCCGCCGGCACGTGGCTCGCCGGCGGTCGCCGGTCCTGCAAGGAGCCGGCACCGTGGGGTGCCACGGCGCTCAGCCGGCGCGCGGCGCGCCCAGCCGCGGCAGCGCCGGGAATGCGCGCTGCACGCAATCGGCGCGTTCGCAGGTCAGGCAGCCGGGACCGATCGGCACCGCGTCGTCCACCGCGCCCAGGTCCCAGCCGCGCGCGTAGATCAGCTGCTCGGCATGGCGCAGGTCGCAGCCCAGCGCCAGCGCGAAGGTCTTGCGCGGGCGGCCGTAGCCGGGCGCGCCGCTGCTGACCTGGCGCGCCAGCCAGAAGTAGCTGCGGCCATCGGGCATGCGGGCGATCTGGGTGAGGATGCGGCCGGGTTGGTTGAACGCCTCGTAGACGATCCACAGCGGGCAGGCGCCGCCTACGTGCGAGAAATGGAAGTCGGTGGAGGAGTGCCGCTTGGACACGTTGCCGGCGCGGTCCACGCGCATGAAGAAGATCGGCAGGCCGGCGGCGCCGCGGCGCTGCAGGGTGCTGAGGCGGTGGCAGACCGCCTCGAAGCCGACGCCGAAACGGTGCGCCAGCCAGTCGATGTCGTAGCGGCTGTGTCGGGCGCTGCGCAGGAACTCGGCATACGGCATCACCAGCGCGCCGGCGAAGTAGTTGGACAGGCCGATGCGCGACAGCGCGATGCGTTCGGCATCGTCGAAGCCGGCCTCGGCGATGCGTGCGGCGAACAGCGCGGCACATTCGAGCAGGGCCAGGTGCGCGGCCATCTGGAAGGCCTGCTGGCCGGGCTTGAGGTGCTCGGGCAGCCACAGCGTGCGGGTCGCCGCGTCGAACACCCGTTTCTCGCCGTCCAGCGCCATGCCGGCGCCCTGCACGCGGATCCCGTGGCGGTCGGCCAGGCGCTGGCGCAGGCGCGGTGCCAGCTGGCCGGGCGTCGCGGCCAGTTCGGCGTACAGCGCTTCGGCGGCCTGGTCCAGTTCGGCAATGTGGTTGTGGGCGCGGTTGAAGTAGTCGCGCACGTGGTCGCCCGGCGACAGCAGCGGCAGCGCGCCCGGGTCGCTGCCGATCCTCAGCTCCAGCGCGGCGGCGCGGGTCTGCAGGTGCAGGTGCCGGCGGTGCAGGTCGAGCAGCGCATGCGCCACCTGCGGCAGG
This sequence comes from Lysobacteraceae bacterium USHLN149, assembly GCA_037145635.1. Classification (GTDB taxonomy): domain Bacteria; phylum Pseudomonadota; class Gammaproteobacteria; order Xanthomonadales; family Xanthomonadaceae; genus JAATFS01. The sequence goes on along the minus strand of JBBCXB010000002.1, from coordinate 246,257 downwards.
TTGCCGGCCAGGGCGCGCAGCTCGGTCGCCGAGACGTCGAGGTGGCCGAGCGCGCGCAGGGTCTCGCCCAGCGGCTCGATCAGCGCGGCCGGGTCGTCGGCCTCCAGCAATCCGTCGATGTCGCCGAGGGCGTCCTTGATGCGCTGCTGCACCGCCAGGGTGAGCGGGCGCTGGTTGCGCTCGATCTGGTTCAGGTAGCTGGGCGAAAGCTGCAGTCGCCGCGCCAGCTCGGCCTGCGACAGGCCGTGGCGCTGGCGCAGGCGCTGCAGGCGCAGGCCCAGCTGGCGTTGGGAGTGGGGCATCTTCGCAGGATTCGCAAAATAACGCGCCGATCTTAGCGCGATTAAGCGCCTGGATTGGTGAATCCGCCGGGCCGATTGCGAACAATGCGAACACTGTTGCCGTGCGAGCGTCCCATGTCCGATTCCGTTACCCGCGTCCCGTTGCTGATCGATGGCGAGTTCGTCGCCTCGGCCACCACCGAGTGGCGCGATGTCGTCAACCCGGCCACCCAGGCGGTGCTCGCGAAGGTGCCGTTCGCGACCACCGGCGAGGTCGATGCCGCCGTGGCCGCGGCGCAGGCCGCGTTCCAGACCTGGCGCAAGACCCCGATCGGCACCCGCGCGCGCGTCTTCCTGAAGTACCAGCAGCTGATCCGCGAGCACATGGGCGAGCTGGCGGCGCTGCTGACCGCCGAGCAGGGCAAGACCCTGGCCGACGCCGAGGGCGACGTGTTCCGCGGCCTGGAGGTGGTGGAGCACGCCGCAGCGATCGGCAACCTGCAGCTCGGCGAGCTGGCCAACAACGTGGCCAATGGCGTGGACACCTACACGCTGCTGCAGCCGCTGGGCGTGTGCGCCGGCATCACCCCGTTCAACTTCCCGGCGATGATCCCGCTGTGGATGTTCCCGATGGCCATCGCCACCGGCAACACCTTCGTGCTCAAGCCCTCCGAGCAGGACCCGCTGGTGACCATGCGCCTGGTCGAGCTGGCGCTGCAGGCCGGCCTCCCCAAGGGCGTGCTGAACGTCGTCCACGGCGGCGCAGAGGTGGTCAACGCGATCTGTGACCACCCGGAGATCAAGGCGGTCTCGTTCGTCGGCTCGACCCGTGTCGGCACCCACGTGTACCACCGCGCCGCGCGGGCCGGCAAGCGCGTGCAGTGCATGATGGGCGCCAAGAACCACGCCGTGGTGCTGCCGGACGCGAACAAGGAGCAGAGCCTCAACGCGATGGTCGGCGCGGCGTTCGGCGCGGCGGGCCAGCGCTGCATGGCGGCCTCCACCCTGGTGCTGGTCGGCGAGGCCCGCGCGTGGGTGCCGGACCTGGTGGCCAAGGCCAGGACACTGAAGGTCAGTGCCGGCACCGAGGCCGGCACCGACATCGGCCCGCTGATCTCGTGCGCGGCGCGCGAGCGTGTCGAGGCGCTGATCGACGCGGGCGTGGCGCAGGGCGCCACCCTGGAGCTGGACGGCCGCGCGCCGCAGGTGCCGGGCTACGAGCGCGGCAACTTCGTCGGCCCGACGATCTTCTCCCGGGTGCGGCCGGGCATGCGCATCTACGACGAGGAGATCTTCGGCCCGGTGCTGGTGATCCTCGAGGCGGCGACGCTGGACGAGGCCATCGCGCTGGTCAACGCCAATCCCAACGGCAACGGCACCGCGCTGTTCACCCAGTCCGGCGCGGCCGCGCGGCGCTTCCAGGAGGAGATCGACGTCGGCCAGGTCGGCATCAACGTGCCGATCCCGGTGCCGGTGCCGCTGTTCTCGTTCACCGGCTCGCGCGCCTCCAAGCTGGGCGACCTCGGCCCCTACGGCAAGCAGGTCGTGACCTTCTACACCCAGACCAAGACCGTGACCGCGCGCTGGTTCGACGACGAGACGCTGAGCCATGGCGTCAACACCACCATCCATCTCAAGTGACCATGAACGCATTGATGCAGATGCCGCCCGACGCGGCCGATTTGAACGAAGAGCAGCAGGCGTTCCGCGAGGCGGCGCGCGACTTCGCCGACAAGGAGCTGGCCCCGCACGCGGCCGAGTGGGATGCCCAGTCGCACTTCCCGCGCGAGGCCATCGCCAAGGCGGCCGAGCTCGGCTTCTGCGGGCTGTACACCGACGAGGCGGTTGGCGGCCTGGGCATGAAGCGGCTGGACGCGGCGGTGGTGTTCGAGGAACTGGCCGCGGTGGACCCGTCCACCTCGGCCTTCATCAGCATCCACAACATGGCCACCTGGCTGATCACCCGCTACGGCAACGAGGGCGTACGCGCGCACTGGGGCCCGGCGCTGACCAGCGGCGCGCGGCTGGCCTCGTACTGCCTGACCGAGCCGGGCAGCGGCTCGGACGCCGCCTCGCTGAAGACCCGGGCGGTGCGCGACGGCGACGACTACGTCATCGACGGCAGCAAGGCCTTCATCTCGGGCGCGGGCGCCACCGAGGTGCTGGTGGTGATGGCGCGGACCGGCGAGGACGGCGCGCGCGGCATCAGCGCCTTCGTGGTGCCGGCCGACGCGCCGGGCATCGCCTACGGCCGCAAGGAAGAGAAGATGGGCTGGAACAGCCAGCCCACCCGCGGCATCACCTTCACCGCGGTGCGCATTCCGGCCGGCAACCTGCTCGGCGCCGAGGGCGAGGGCTTCAAGCTGGCGATGAAGGCGCTGGACGGTGGCCGCATCAACATCGCGGCCTGCTCGCTGGGCGCGGCGCAGGGCGCGCTGGATGCGGCGCGCCGCTACATGGGCGAGCGCCGCCAGTTTGGCCGCAAGCTGGCCGACTTCCAGGCGCTGCAGTTCAAGCTCGCCGACATGGCCACCCAGCTGGTGGCCGCGCGGCAGATGGTGCACACCGCCGCGCGCAAGCTCGACGCCGGCAGCCACGACGCCACGGTGTGGTGCGCGATGGCCAAGCGCTTCGCCACCGACGCCGGCTTTGCGATCTGCGACGAAGCGCTGCAGATCCACGGCGGCTACGGCTACATCCGCGAGTACCCGGTCGAGCGCCTGCTACGCGACAGCCGCGTGCACCGCATCCTGGAAGGCACCAACGAGGTGATGCGCATGATCGTCGCCCGTCACCTGCTCAACGGCGAGGAGGAACTGCGATGAACGCCTGGCACGCACGCGAACACACCGGGCTCAAGGTCGAGCGCGACGGCGCCGTCGCCGTGATCACCCTGAGCCATCCGCCGGCCAACACCTGGACCGTGCACAGCCTGGCCGCGCTGCGCGACCTGGTGCGCGAACTCGACGCTGACCGCGACATCTACGCGCTGGTGATCGTCGGCGAGGGCGAGAAGTTCTTCTCGGCCGGCGCCGATCTCAAGCAGTTCGCCGGCGGCGACAAGGCGGGCGCGCGCGAGGCCACGCGCCGCTTCGGCGAGGCCTTCGAGGCGCTGAGCGCGTTCCGCGGCGTGTCGATCGCCGCGATCAACGGCTACGCGATGGGCGGCGGGCTGGAGTGCGCGCTGGCGTGCGACCTGCGCATCGCCGAGGAGCAGGCCCAGCTGGCGCTGCCGGAGGCCGCGGTCGGCCTGCTGCCGTGCGCCGGCGGCACCCAGAACCTGCCGCGCCTGGTCGGCGAAGGCTGGGCCAAGCGCATGATCCTGCTCGGCGAGCGGGTCGACGCGGCCACCGCCGCGCGCATCGGCCTGGTCGAGGAGGTGGTGGGCCGCGGCCAGGCGCGGGCGCGGGCGATCGAGTGGGCCCGGCGGGCCGGCCAGCAGAGCCCGACCAGCGTGGCGGCCTGCAAGCGGCTGGTGCAGGCGTCCCGCCAGGGCGCGCACGCCGCGGCGCTGGTGAGCGAGCGCGAGGCCTTCGTCGACCTGTTCGACAGCGCCGACCAAGCCGAGGGCGTGGCCGCCTTCCTCGAGAAGCGCGCGCCGCACTGGAAGAACGCGTGAGCGTGCCCGAGGCCGAGGCTCCGGTACTGTTCGAGGAGCGCGCGGCCGCGGGCGGGCGGCGCTTCGGCATCGCCACCCTGAACGCCCCGCGGACCCTCAACGGCCTGTCGCTGGAGATGACGCGGCGGCTCGCGCCGCAACTGGCGGCGTGGGCGCAGGACCCGCGGATCGCCTGCGTGGTGCTGCGGGGGGCGGGCGAGAAGGCGTTCTGCGCCGGCGGCGACCTGCACGGGCTCTACCGCAGCCTGCGCGACCACGACGCGCCCGGCGGCGGCGCGGTGGGCGGCCACCGCCAGGTCGCCGCGTTCTTCGAGGAGGAGTATCGCCTCGACTACGCCATCCACACCTATCCCAAGCCGCTGCTGTGCTGGGGCCATGGCATCGTGATGGGCGGCGGCATCGGGCTGATGGCCGGGGCCCGCCACCGCGTGGTCACCGAGCGTTCGCGGCTGGCGATGCCCGAGATCAGCGTCGGCTTGTTCCCCGACGTCGGCGGCAGCTGGCTGCTGCGCCGCGTGCCGCGGGGGGCCGGGCTGTTCCTGGCCCTGACCGGTGCGCCGCTGGATGCCGGCGACGCGATCTACGCCGGCCTGGCCGACGTCTGCATCGACAGCGGCCGCTACGACGCCGTGCTCGACGCGGTGGCCGCGCAGGCCTGGAGCGGCGAGGCCGCGCAGGACGGCGCCGCCCTCGACGCGCGCCTGCGCGAGCTGTCGCGGTCGCCGGAACCGGGCCCGCTGCAGCGGCACGCGGCGCTGATCGAGCGGCTGCTCGCGGCCGGTCCGCTGGACGCGGTGGTGCGGGCGATCGCCGCGCTCGACAGCGAGGACCCGTGGCTGCAGGGCGCCCGCGCGACCCTGGCCGCCGGGGCACCGGGGTCGGCGCGCCTGGCCTGGGAGCTGCACCGCCACCCCGGCACCGCCGAGCTGGCCGAGACGTTCCGGACCGAGTACGTGGTGGCGCTGCACTGCGCTGCCCACGGCGACTTCGCCGAAGGCATCCGCGCGCTGCTGATCGACAAGGACCGCCGCCCCCGCTGGCAGCCGGCCACGCTGGCCGAGGCCGACGCGCGCTGGGCCGAACCCTTCTTCACCGCCCCGTTCGCGCCCGCGCAGCATCCGCTGGCCGACCTGGGGCACACCGACGGAGACGCCACACGATGAGCCGGATTGCCTTCATTGGACTGGGCAACATGGGCGGGCCGATGGCCGCCAACCTGATCAAGGCCGGGCACCGGCTGCGGGCCTACGACCTGGTGCCGGCGGCGCTGGACGCGGTCGTGGCCGCCGGCGCGACCGCGGCCGCTTCGGCCCCGGAGACCCTGGACGGCGCCGAGGTGGTGATCTCGATGCTGCCGGCCAGCCGCCACGTCGAGGCGCTGTACCTGGGCGAGGACGGGCTGCTCGCGCAGATCCCCGCCGGCGCGCTGGTGATCGACTGCAGCACGATCGCGCCGGCCAGCGCCCGCAAGGTGGCCGAGGCCGCGGCGGCGCGGGGGCTGGCGATGCTGGACGCGCCGGTCTCCGGCGGCACCGCCGGCGCGGCCGCGGGCAGCCTCACCTTCATCGTCGGCGGCGAGGCGGACACGCTCGAGCGCGCGCGCGCGCTGCTGCAGGCGATGGGCCGGAACATCTTCCATGTCGGCGCCAGCGGCGCCGGGCAGGTCGCCAAGCTGTGCAACAACATGGCGCTGGGGGTGATCATGGCCGCCACCGGAGAGGCCATCGCCCTGGGCGTGGCGCAGGGCCTGGACCCGCAGGTGCTGTCGCAGATGATGGCGGTCAGCACCGGCCGCAGCTGGGCCACCGAGGTCTGCAACCCGTGGCCGGGCGTGCTGGAGAACGCCCCGGCCTCGCGCGGCTACAGCGGCGGTTTCGGCAACGACCTGATGCTCAAGGACCTGGGCCTGGTGGCCGAGGCGGCGGTGCAGGCCGGCGCCGCGATCCCGCTCGGCGAACTGGCGCGCAATCTCTACGCGATCAACAGCCGCGCCGGCAACGGCGCGCTGGACTTCTCCAGCGTGGTCAAGGTGCTGGCGCCGTCACGCGGCTGACGTCGCGACCGCAGCGGGGCGGCCAGGCCGCCCGAATTCCCAATCCCCAATCCCCAATCCCCAATCCCAGCGATGTAATAGTCTCCGGCGCATGGCGCGCCTAAGGTGCGCGCATCCGTCCGCTCCCCCGATCCCGACGCCATGGCCCACGACCACAACCACGCCCCCAGCGAGATCCGCCACGAGACGCCGCTGTGGTGGGCGCTGGGCCTGACCGGCCTGTTCCTGGCGGCGGAAGTGATCGGCGCCTTCGTCACCAACAGCCTGGCGCTGCTGTCCGATGCCGCGCACATGGCCACCGACACCCTGGGCCTGATGATCGCCCTGGTCGCGGTGCGGCTGAGCCGGCGCCCTCCGGACGCGCGCCGGACCTACGGCTATGCGCGGCTCGAGGCGCTGGGCGCGCTGGTCAACGGCGCGCTGCTGTTCGGCGTCGGCGCCTACATCCTGTGGGAAGCGGTCGAGCGCTTCCGTGCGCCGCAGCCGGTCGCCTCCGGCGGCGTGCTGCTGATCGCGGTGTTCGGGCTGGTCATCAACCTGGTGTCGATGCGGCTGCTGAAGGCCGGCAGCGGCGAGAGCCTCAACGTCAAGGGCGCCTACCTGGAAGTGTGGAGCGACATGCTGGGCTCGGTGGCGGTGATCCTCGGCGCCCTGGCCATCGGCGCCACCGGCTGGCAGTGGATCGACCCGGTGCTGGCGGTGCTGATCGGGCTGTGGGTGCTGCCGCGCACGTGGATGCTGCTGCGCGAGGCGGTCAACGTGCTGCTCGAAGGCGTGCCCCAGGGCATCGACCTGGGCGCGGTACGCCAGGTGCTGTCCGGCCAGGCCGGCGTGGACAGCGTGCACGACCTGCACGTGTGGGCGCTGGCCTCCCGCACGCCGGCGCTGACCGCACACGTGGTGATGGCCGACGGCACCGAGCCCGAGCCGCTGCGCCGGGTGCTCGGCGAGACCCTGCATGCGCGCTTCGGGATCGACCACGTGACCCTGCAGATGGAGGCCGGGCATTGCGGCAGCGAGCCGTGCACGACCGCCGGCACCGTCGGGTCCGGGGCGCACGACCACGATCATGATCACGATCACGGCCATGCGCATGCGCCCGCCGCGACGCCGGGCCGCGCCGGCGAGCGGCCCGCGCCCGCACCGCACGCCGGGCATTCGCACGGCCACTCCTGACCCGCAGCGGCACGGGTGGGGCGTGCCGGCGGGTCGCCGCGCGCGGCGCGCGTGCGCCCCGGTGCGCTAGTCGTCGCAGGCCACGCCGGCCTGGCGCAGCGCCTCGCGCAGCGGCGCCAACGGTTCGCGGTAGTGCCGCCAGCGCCCGCAGGCGTCGGCGTGCAGCGGCTGCCGCACCTGCCAGTAGCTGCCGGTCCTGACCGCGCGTTGCGCGCGATGGAACTGCAGGCAGTCCGGTGCCCACGGCAGGTCGAGGAACCGCAGCAGTGCCGCCAGGGTCGGTGCCGGTGCGCGGACGAAGGCGTCGTAGTCGAAGGTGTGCAGGCTCTGCGGGTAGCACGCCGTCCAGTGCGCCATCAGGCGCCGGTACTCGCCGTAGAAATGGCCGATGTCCTCGAGCCGGCCGGCGTAGTCGAAGCGCTGCGGGTTGAGCTGCTGCAGGAAGATCGACAGGCCGTTGTCGAGCGGATCGCGCGCCGTGTGCACGATCCGGGCGGCGGGGAATAGGCGCTTGATCAGGCCGATCAGCAGGAAGTTGTCCGGGCGCTTGTCGCTCAGGTAGCGCGCCGCGCCGGTATCGCCGAAGACCTGCCGCGCGTGCTGCCGATAGCGCGCGGCGAGTGCGTCCAGTTGCGCCCGCGACAGCGCGCCGGCGGCCGCGGGAAACGGCTGCAGGCACTGCGCCACCAGCTGTGGCAGCAGGTCGAGTTCGCCGCCGGCGCGCACCTGCGGGTGACGGGACAGCACCTGCTCCAGCAGCGTGGAGCCGGAGCGAAACATGCCGCAGATGAACAGCGGTTGCGCGTCGTCGGCCGCCGCTGCCGCGGGCGTTTCCGGGCTCGGTCCGAACGCGGCGATCAGCGCGTCGGTGCGGCGCGCGCTGCGTTCGGGGTCGTAGCGCGGGGCCGCGGCATGGCGGTGCCGGTTGGCCGCCGCCGCCGCGTCGAACGCGCGTGCATGGTCGTGCAGGCGGTCGTAAGCGTGCGTCAGCGCATGCTGCACATTGGCCGCCGCCGCAGGCGCCAGCCCGGGCGTGGCCGCTGCCCGGGCGAGCTCGGCCAGGCGCGGATCGCCCGCGTCCGCGGGCGGCTCGAGCCGCAGCAGACGCGCCTGCGCCTCCAGCCGCAGCGCGCCCGACGCATCGCGGCCGGCCAGCAACTGCCGGTAGGCGGCGACCGCCGGTCCGCGCTCGCCCAGTTCCTCGTGCAGGTTGCCGAGGTTCAGCAGCGCCGGCGCGTAGCCGGGCCGCAGTGCCAGGGCCCGCCGGAGTTCCTGCGCGGCCTGCACCGGCCGCTGCAGGTCGTCGCCGAGGATGCCCGCGCGATTGAGATGGATCTGCTCCGGCGCGTCGCCGCCCTGCTGCAGGGCCTGGGCGTAGGCGTCCAGCGCCGCGGTGGCGTCGCCGAGCCGGCGCAGCAGGTAGCCGAGGTTGTACCAGGCATCGGCCAGCTGCGGATGCGCCTGCACGAGCTCACGGTAGGCGTCCGCGGCCGCCTGCACCTGGCCTTGCTGCATGAGCCCGGCGGCGTGGCGCAGCCGTGTCGTGAGGGTGGCCTCCAAGCGCGCCGCCTTGCCGTGGACGAATCCGCAGCTTAGGGCGCACGCGAGCGGCGTTCAATCCGGCGCGATGCATGCAGGCGCATCGCACGGGATGCGCGGGCCGGGTACGCTGTCGGTGGACGGGCCGCGCGGCCCGGCGCGCCGTCGCCCGCGGCCCGCGGCCACGGTCAGACAGGGCGAGCGCGATCAAGGGAGAAACCGGAACGGTGGATGCGCAGGTGCAGGGAGTGGTGGTGCGGGGCTACGGGTTGCTGCGCGCGTCGCGCTTCGACGAGGCGGTCGCCTGGTTCGAGCAGGCTCGCAGCCGGTTCCCGGCCGACGCGCATGTGCTGGAGTTCGGCAGCGAGGCGCATCTGGCCCGCGGCGATGCCGACACCGCGCTGCGCCTGGTCGCGGCGGCCGCCGCGGTCGCCGCGGCACCGCTGCCGCTGCTGATCAAGCAGGGCACGCTGCTGGTGCAGCTGCGCCGGCGGCAGCAGGCCGCCACGGTCGCGGCGCAGGCGCAGGCCCGCGCCCTGGCCGCGGCCGACGGCGCCGCGCTGTGGCAGGTCGGCGCGATCTGGAGCGGCTGCAACGACGTGGCCCGGGCCTGCGAGGCCCACCTGCAGGCCCGGAGCGTGCTCGGCGACGTGCCCGCGCTGCTCTACGACCTGGCCACGCTGCAGTTTTTCGCCGGCGAGTTCGACGCCGCCGACGCCACGCTGGCGACCCTGCTGCGGAGGCGTCCGGACGCCGGCGACGCGCTCTACCTGCGCGCCACGCTGCGCCGGCAGCGCGAGCCGCACGACCACGTCGCCGATCTGCAGGTCCGGCTGCGGGCCGGGCTGGGCGATCCCGCGCAGGCCGCCGCGGCGCGCTACGCCCTGGCCAAGGAACTGGAGGACCTGGGCCGGCATGCGGCGTCCTTCGACGCGCTGACCGCGGCGGCGGCGCAGAAACGCCGCACCCTGCGCTACGACGTCGCTGCCGAATGCGCGCAGATCGACGCCCTCCGCACGGCCTACGACGCCGCGGCGATGCAGCCCGGATCCACGGCCGCGGACGCGCAGGGCGAGGGGGCCATCTTCATCGTCGGCATGCCGCGCACCGGCACCACGCTGGTGGAGCGGCTGCTGGTCGAGCGCTGCGGCGCGCGCTCGGCCGGCGAACTGCTGGACTTCGGCAGCCTGCTCGGGCATGCCACGGCGCAGCAGCGCGCGCGCCATCCCGGGCAGTCGGCCGCGCAGGCCTCGCGCGACATCGACTTCGCCGCGCTCGGGCGCGAGTACCTGCGTGGCGCGCGCGAGGCCGCCGGCGGCGCGGCGCTGTTCATCGACAAGATGCCGATCAACTACCTGTACTGCGGGCTGATCCGCAAGGCGCTGCCTCGCGCGCGCATCCTGCACCTGGTGCGCGACCCGCTGGACACCTGCTACGCGGTCTACAAGACGCTGTTCTACAACGCCTACCCGTTCTCCTACGACCTGGACGAACTGGCGCAGTACTACCTGGCCTATCACGCGTTGATGCGGCATTGGCACGCGGTGATGCCGGGTGGCGTGCTGGACATCCAGTACGAAGCGCTGGTGGCCGACCCGGAGGGGCAGTGGCAGCGGCTGCTGCAGTGGAGCGGCCTCGAGCCACGCGCAGCGGCCGCGGCCGCGGGCCGCGTCGCCTTCGTCACCGCCAGCGCCGCGCAGGTGCGCGGCGGCATCCACCAGCGCTCGGTGCATGCGTCGCGCCGGCACTGGCAGGGACTGGAACCGCTGGTGCGGCGTCTGCGCGACGCCGGCATCGCGGTGGACGCGCCGGCGGCACCCGCGTCCTAGCCCGCGTTCCGGCGCCGGCGCGCGGGCCGGGTGGGCCCGTGCGCCACGCGGCTCGCCTGGGTCCGTGCAGAGAGGTTGCATCACGCATGGTTGCGGCGCATCTGCGTGCGGATGCGTGCTTCTGGCGACGTGCAGGCCTTCGCGCTCATGCACGACGCGGCGTCTCCGCCTACAGGCGCCGCCCCCGCGCGCGGGCATCGAGGCGGTGTCTTCCACGGTGCATCTGCACTGTTTCGGGGAGGCATTCGCACCGCATTTGTGCGTTGAAAAACAGGGGTTTACTAATCTCCACGCATCGTTAACATCGAGGCGTCCGCGTCTCTTTGAGGGTGTCTTTCACCTTCGCCGCGGACGTCCCCTGACGCCGCGTATCCGGCGTGCGTCGTCCGCCGTGCCGTGCACTGCCCGGGCTTCTGAGCCCGCATCCGCGGCCGTGCCCAATCCCCCATGGAATGTCGGAGAGAGACATGAGATTGAAGACCACCCCGCTGCGCGATGCGATCGTGCTGTCGCTCGCGTTTGGTACCGCCACCCTTGCTGCGCCGGGCACGGCGCTCGCGCAGGACCCGGCCGCGGCCCCGTCCACCACGCTCGACGCGGTCAGCGTCACCGGCACCCGCCTCAAGAGCCAGTCGATGACCGCGTCCAGCCCGGTCACCGAGATCAACGCCGAGGAATTCCAGTACTCCGGCGCCACCAAGGTCGAGGACCTGGTCAACCAGTATCCGCAGCTGGCGATGACCTTCGACAACTTCTCCAACAACGGTTCCGAGGGCTACGCCACCGTCGATCTGCGCGGGCTCGGGGCGCAGCGCACCCTGACCCTGGTCAACGGCCGCCGCATCCCCAAGGGCATCGGCGAGACGCCGGACATCAGCATCGTGCCGGCGGCGCTGCTGCGGCGCGTGGACCTGCTCACCGGCGGCGCGTCGGCGGTCTACGGCTCCGACGCCGTGGCCGGCGTCGTCAACTTCGTGCTCGACGACGAGTTCGAGGGGGTCAGCGTCAACATGGGCTACTCGGCCTTCCAGCACGACAACGACAACGGCTACATGCGCGGGGTGATGGACGAGGCGGGCTACGGCTACCCGACCGGCGGCTCCGGCTTCGACGGCATCTCGCGCAACCTGGACCTGGCCATCGGCGGCAGCTTCGGCGAGACCGGCCACGCCACCGCGTGGGCCACCTGGCGCAAGAACGATCCGCTGCTGCAGGGGCAGCGCGACTATTCGTCGTGCGCGCTCAGCAACAACGGGCGCGCCTGCGGCGGCTCGGCCACCGCGGACCCGGCCAACTTCTACGTGGTGGCGCCGTCGGCCGGTGCGTTCTACGTGCGGCCGTCGGCCAGCGGCACTTGGTCGCAGACCGACACGCCCTACCTCTACAACTACGCGCCGGTGAACTACTACCAGCGCCCGGATACGCGCTACACCGCGGGCAGCAGCCTGAAGTACGAGGTCAACGAGCACTTCAAGCCCTACCTGGAGACCCTGCTGGTCAACCGCCGCAGCTCCACCCAGATCGCCCCGTCCGGCGCGTTCTTCACCGACCTGACGGTCGGCTGCGATACCGCGGTGATCGGCAGCCTGTGCCGCGATGTCGGCATCACCGACGACGCGTTCACCGTCTACGTCGCCAAGCGCAACGTGGAAGGCGGCCCGCGCATCTCCAACAGCGACAGCGACAGCTTCAGCCTCACCGGCGGCGCCGGCGGCGCCATCGCCGGCAACTGGTCGTACGACGCCTCGTTCACCTACAACCGCAGCACCACCAAGATCGAGAGCATCAACGACTTCGTCACCACCCGCGTGCAGGACGCACTGCTGGGCTGCCCGAGCGGTTCGTTCGACGGCTGCGTGCCCTACGACGTCTGGAACGACAACGTCAGCGTGGAAGCCGCCGAGGCGCTGCAGGGCGTGGGCATCGTCAACTACGTGACCTCGATGAAGACCTTGAACGGCTACGTCACCGGCGACTTCGGCTACGGCCTGCCATGGGCCGACAGCAAGCCGATCAGCCTGGTCGCCGGCTACGAGTGGCGCACCGAGACCTACCGCCGCACCGCCGACAGCAACATGGAGGCCGGCAACTTCACCGGCCTCGGCGGGCCGACCACCAGCGTGTCCGGCGACATCGACGTCAAGGAGTTCTTCCTGGAAGGCGCAGTGCCGCTGCTGGCCGGAGTGGGCCGGCTGGACGACCTGGACCTGCAGCTGGGCTACCGCTATTCCGACTACGACACCTCCGGCGGGGTGAACACCTACAAGGCCGGCCTGGGCGCCACCTTCGACGATGGCAAGTACCGCCTGAGGGCCGGCTGGAACCGCGCCATCCGCGCGCCCAGCATCACCGAGCTGTACGACGCCAACACCATCGGCCTGTGGAGCGGCACCGACCCCTGCGCTGGCGCCACGCCCGCGTTCACCGCCGAGCAGTGCGCGCGCACCGGCGTGAGCGCGGCCCAGTACGGCAACGTCGCCGCCAACCCGGCCGGCCAGTACAACGAGATCGGCGGCGGCAACGAGGCGCTCAAGCCGGAAACCGCCAACACCTGGACGGTGGGGTTCGCGGCCAGCCCGATCAGCAACCTGGACCTGAGCGTCGACTACTACGACATCAAGATCGAGGACGCGATCCGCTCCATCGGCTCGTCCAACCTGCTCACCGCCTGCGGCCTGACCGGCGACGCCGACCTGTGCGGGCGCATCCGCCGCAACGCGGCCACCGGCGACCTGTTCCGCGGCAGCGACCTGGACGTCTCGGGGCTGGTGGCCAACTCGCTGGACAACTTCGGCACGCTGCACTTCCGTGGCATCGACCTGACCGCGTCCTACGGCTGGAACGTCGGCCCGGGACGGCTGAACACCTCGATCGTCGGCAGCTACGTGCTCAAGCAGGCGTACGAGCCGGTGCCCGGACTGGACGTGACCAGCTACGACTGCGCCGGCGTGGTCAACACCGCCTGCGGCAGCCCCGCTGGCGACAGCGGCGGCACCGCCAAGTGGCGGCACGTGGCCAACGCGCGCTACAGCTTCGACCGCTACACTATCGGGCTGCGCTGGCGCTACATCGGCGAACTCGACTACGAGAACACCGACGGCAGCGCGGGCACCACCGATTCGCTGCTGGTGAACCGCGGCCACAAGGTCTCGGCGTACAACTACCTGGACCTGTCCGGCTCGGTGCAGCTGGGCAACTACGCCACCTGGACGCTCGGCCTCAACAACCTCGCCGACAAGGAGCCGCCGCTGGTGGGAGGCAGCCTGGCCTACAACGGCAACTCGCTGCGCGGCTACGACCAGGCCGGCCGGTACTTCTTCACCAGCCTCAGCCTGAAGTTCTGACGGACCGGTGCGACGACGGCGGGCAGGGCCCGCCGTCGTCGTGGCAGCGATTCAGGCCGGACGCGGCCGCAGCGTCAGGCCACCGGTTCGCGCAGCGCCGGCGCGTCCCAGCCCGGGCGCGGCGCGAAGCGTTCGCCGTAGCGGGCCTGCAGTGTCTGCAGCCGCGCCAGCAGTGCGTCGGCGCCGGTGGCGCGGATGTGCTGGATCGGGCCGCCGCGGAACGGCGCGAAGCCGGTGCCGAAGATCACGCCGGCATCCAGCAGGTCGGCATCGTCCACCACGCCATCGTGCAGGCACGCCACCGCCTCGTTGAGCAGCGGCAGGATCAGGCGGTCCTCCAGGTCGGCCGGCACCTCGTAGCCGCCCGGCACCTCGGGCTTGGTCGCCTTGCCGTTCTGCCAGGTGTACAGGCCCTGGCCATCCTTCTTGCCGCGCCGGTTGGGCTCGACCGTCTTCAGCGCGTCCGGGATCGGCAGGCCCAGGAACGGCGCCAGCTCCTCGCCGACGCCGGCCGCCACGTCCAGGCCCACGGTGTCGATCAGTTCGATCGGGCCCATCGGCATGCCGAACTTCACCGCGGCCTTGTCGATCACCGCGCCCGGGATGCCTTCGGCATACGCGGTGGCCGCCTCGAGCATGTACGGGAACAGCACGCGGTTGACCAGGAACCCCGGGGTGCCGGCCACCGGCACCGGCAGCTTGTCCAGCGCCTTGCAGAACGCGGCCAGGCGCTTGCGGTGCTCCGGCGCCAGGCCGTCGTGCTGCACGATCTCCACCAGCGGCATCATCGCCACCGGATTGAAGTAGTGCAGGCCGGCGAACTGCGCCGGGCGCTGGATGTGCTCGCGCAGCTCGGTCAGCGGGATCGAAGAGGTATTGGTGGTCAGCAGCGCGTCCGGCTTCAGGCGCGGCTCCACCGACTGGTACAGCTCGCGCTTGGCGGCGGGGTTCTCGATGATCGCCTCGATCACCAGGTCGGCCGCGGCGACGCCGGCCCCGGCCAGGTCGCCCTTCAGGCGCGCGGCCACGGCCGGCCGCCTGGCCTCGTCCTTGACACGCTTGGCGAACAGCTCGCCGGCCCGCGCCAGCGCGCCGTCGATGAAGCGCTGCTCGCGGTCCTGCAGGGTCACCTCGAAGCCCTTGTAGGCCGACCAGGCGGCGATGTCGCCGCCCATCACCCCGGCCCCGACCACGTGCACGTGGCGGATGCCGTGCTCCCTGCCACCCAGCCCCTTGAGGCGCTCGGTCAGGAAGAAGATGCGGATCAGGTTGCGCGCGGTCGGCGTGCCGGCGAGCTTGACCACGGCCTTGCGCTCGGCGTCGAGGCGGCCCTGGATGCCGCGGCCGCCGCTGCGCTGCCACACCCCGATCAGCGCGTAGGGCGCGGGATAGTGTTCCTTGCGGGCCTTGCGCGCGACCTGCTTGGTCATCTGCGGTGCCAGCAGCCGGCGCGCCAGCCAGGTGTTGGTGGCCCAGGCGGTGGCGCGCTGCTTCAGCGGCCGCACCGTGCCCGCCAGCGCCAGCGCCGCGGCCGTGTCCACCAGCACCGCCGGTGCCGCGACCTTGTCGACCAGGCCCATCGCGCGTGCCGCCTTCGCCGCCAGCGTGCGCCCGGTCAGCATCAGGTCCATCGCCGCCGGAGCGCCGATCAGCCGCGGCAACCGCGCGCTGCCGCCCCAGCCGGGGAAGATGCCGAGCTTGGTCTCGGGCAGGCCGATGCGGGTGGAGGGGTCGTCCGAGGCCACGCGGTAGCGGCAGGCCAGCGCGATCTCGGTACCGCCGCCCATGCAGAACCCGTGGATCGCCGCCACCGTGGGGCAGGGCAGCTCCGCCAGCTTCTGGAACGTGGCCTGGCCCCGGCGGATGGCGTCGTTGACCGTGCCCTTGCGGTCGTACTCCTGGAACTCCTTCAGGTCGGCGCCGGCGATGAAGCCGTTGGCCTTGCCCGAGCGGATCACCACGCCCTTGGGCGGGTCCAGCGCGAGCCGCTCGACCACGTCGCCCAGTTCCAGCAGCACGGCCTGCGAGAACGCATTGACCGCGGCATCCTGGCGGTCGAGGCTGAGCACCAAGACACCGTCCTCGCGCAGCTCGGCCTGCCAGTGACTGAATCGGAGCCCATCGAAGCCTGGAAGCATGAGGCGGACCATCCGGTTATGTATGGAAAGGGTGGTTATCATCCAGAGGTTGTTTCCTTCACGTCAAATCCCAATAGCAGGGTGAGGGAAGCGCGGGAAGGGACCGCCGGCTGGCGCCAGCGTAACGGACCCCCCGTTAACCTGGGTACGAGGCGGCGCGCGCGGCGCGCTGAACTTTTTCTTTTCATTGGCGGTCATAGGGTCCGGCTTCGGCGGGGCTGACAGGAGTGCGGCCCGACATGGCCGAAGTTGAAACACCTCAGCAGCTGGATCTGGAACTGGTCCGGCGTGTGCAGCGTGGCGAGCGGGCGGCCTTCGATCTGCTGGTGCGCAAGTACCAGCACCGGATCGTCGCCCTGATCGGGCGCTACATCGCCGACTGGAGCGAATGTCAGGACGTGGCCCAGGACACCTTCGTGCGCGCCTTCCGCGCGATCGGGAACTTCCGCGGCGACGCCCAGTTCTATACGTGGCTGCACCGCATCGCCGTGAACACCGCCAAGAACCACCTGGTCGCCCACAACCGCCGCCCGCCCACCGACGACATCGAGGTGAGCGACGCCGAGCAGTTCGACGGCGCCACCCGCCTGCACGACACCGACACCCCCGAGCGCGAACTGATGCGCCAGGAGCTGGAACAAACGGTGATGCGCGCGGTCCAAGCCCTGCCGGAAGAACTCCGGACGGCCATCACCCTGCGCGAGGTGGAGGGCCTGAGCTACGACGACATCGCGCGAAAGATGGATTGTCCGATCGGGACGGTGCGCTCGCGCATCTTCCGGGCGCGCGAGGCCATCGACGCAGAACTGCGGCCCCTGTTGGAGTCCGGCAGTGCCACCCGTGAGCGACACCGTGTATGAGCCATAATTCCGAATTCCAGAGCACCGACAAGTTCGAGCTCCACTACCGCCAGCAGCTGTCGGCGCTGGTGGACGGCGAGCTGTCGGCCGACGAGACCCGCTTCCTGCTGCGGCGCATGGCGCACGACGAGGAGCTGGCGCTGTGCCAGGAGCGCTGGCAGCTGTGCGGCGACGTGCTCCGCGGCGCCGGCTGCGCGCCGGCACCGCTGGACTTCGCCGCGCGGGTAGCCGCGGCCGTGGCCGCCGAGCCGGCCCCGGCGACCGCGGCGCATCCGCCGCGCCAGCGCTGGCGTTGGGGCGGTGGTGCCGCCCTGGCGGCCTCGGTGGCGGCGCTGGCGCTGTTCGTGGCGCGCGAGCGACTGCCCGATACGTCCGCTCCCGAGGCGCAGCCGGCGCTGGCGGCGGCCGCACAGCGGCCGGATCCGGCACCCGCGCCGGCCCCGGTGGCCGCGGAGCCGCGTGCTCCGCAGGCTCCGGCTCCGGATGCGTCGGCCCTGGCGGCCGCCGCCGCCGCCGTGCCTGCGGCCGCGCTGGCCTCGGCGCGGCGCCAGGAGACCGCGCCGCGACGTGGCGCGGCCACCCGCAATCAGCAGGTCGCGCGCAGTGCCGCGGCGCGCCAGCAGCAGGAGCCGCCGCGGCTGGTGGCCGCCGCCGCGCCCGCGCTGCCGGCCGAGCCGCTGGCCAATCCGTTCGCCCATCCGGGCACGTTGCAGGCCAAGCCCTGGCCGCGTGCGGTGCTGGGAGCGGGCGGCGAGGGCGCGAGCCCGCTCAGCGCCAGCTTCTCGCGGCAGGAGCGTGGCGCCACGTTCTACCCGTTCGAGCCGCGGCTGCCGGTGTCCGAGCCCGCTTCGGAGCCGCCGTTGCCCCAGCCCTGAGCGGCGCGGCCTTCGTCCCTTTCCCTGCCGGCCCCGGCCCGCGCGCCGTCGCGGGCGCCGGCTTCTTTCTGCCTGCCATCGGAGTCATGCCTGATGAACCACCGCCTTCGTAACCAGATGTTCGGCCTGCTGGCCATGACGCTGCCGCTGGTCGCCTGCGCCCAGCAGCCGGACCCGCCCGCCGCGCCGATCGCAACCCGCAGCGCCACCCCGGCGCCGCAGCTGGTCAGCGGCCTGCCGGACTTCACCGGGCTGGTCGAGCAGGTCGGCCCGGGCGTGGTCAACATCGAGACCACGGTCACCCGCAGGGATGCGATGGCGCGCTCCGGGCGCAACGGGGGCGCCATGCCCGACGACGAGCAGGTCCCGGAATTCTTCCGCCGCTTCTTCGGACCCGACTTCCAGATGCCCGGCGCGCCGCGCCAGGCACCGGGGCAGGACGAGGACGGCGACGCCATCGCGGGCAAGTCGACCGGCTCGGGCTTCATCATCTCCGCCGATGGCTACGTGCTCACCAACCACCACGTGGTGGACGGCGCCAGCGAGGTCACGGTCAAGCTCACCGACCGCCGCGAGTTCAAGGCCAAGGTGGTCGGCAGCGACGAGCAGTTCGACGTGGCCCTGCTCAAGATCGACGCGCGCGGCCTGCCGACGGTGCGCATCGGCGACTCCAACCTGCTCAAGCCGGGCCAGTGGGTGGTGGCGATCGGCTCGCCGTTCGGGCTGGACCACTCGGTGACCGCCGGCATCGTCAGCGCCACCGGGCGCAGCAATCCCTATGCGGACCAGCGCTACGTGCCGTTCATCCAGACCGACGTGGCGATCAACCAGGGCAATTCCGGCGGCCCGCTGCTCAACACCCGCGGCGAGGTGGTCGGCATCAACTCGCAGATCTTCTCCGCGTCCGGCGGCTACATGGGCATCAGCTTCGCGATCCCGGTCGACCTGGCGATGAGCGCCGCCGAGCAGATCAAGCGCTCCGGCCACGTCAGCCGCGGCATGCTCGGGGTCGAGGTCGGCGCGATCGACACGCTCAAGGCGCAGGGACTGGGCCTGCCGGACACCCGCGGCGCGCTGGTCAACAGCCTGCCCGCCGGCAGCCCGGCGGCCAAGGCCGGCATCGAGGTCGGCGACGTGATCCGCTCGGTCAACGGCAAGGAGGTCGTGGCCTTCAGCGACGTACCGCCGATGATCGGGCTGATGGCGCCGGGCACCCAGGTCAAGCTCGGCCTGCTGCGCGAGGGCAAGCCGCGCGAGGTCACGGTCACCCTCGGTTCGCTGGAGAACCCGGCCAGCGGCCCGGCACGCGGGGCCGACAGCGCCTCGGCGCGACCGGCCGCCCCGGCCAGCGTCGACCTGCTCGGCCTGCAGGTCGCCGACCTGACCGGCGCCGAGCGCGACCGCCTGGGCCTGGCCGCCGGCGAGGGCGTGCGCATCAGCGCGGTGACCGGCGCGGCCGCGCGCAACACCCAGCCGGCGCTGGCCCCGGGCCTGGTGATCGTGCGGGTGGGCCGCGCCAAGGTCGGCAGCGTCGCCGAGCTGAACCGCGAGCTGTCCGGCTACAAGAAGGGCGACGTGGTGATGCTGCTGGTCACCAGCGGCAAGTCCACCAGCTACGTGGCGCTCAAGGCCGGCGGCTGATCCGGAGGCCGGGCATCGGGACGCGGGAGTGCGGCATCGGAGGGGTCAGCGCCGTTCCCGGCTCCCCGTTCCCCATTCCCGCCCCCAAGGCGTGCGATAATGCTGCGTTACCCTGACGACGGCAACGCCGCCGCCCACCTCCATGCCCTCTGATCCGATGCGGAACATCCGCAACTTCTCCATCATCGCCCACGTCGACCACGGCAAGTCCACCCTGGCCGATCGCATCATCCAGCTCTGCGGCGGCCTCCAGGCGCGCGAAATGGAGGCGCAGGTGCTCGACTCGAACCCGATCGAGCGCGAGCGTGGGATCACCATCAAGGCCCAGTCCGTTTCCTTGCCGTATACCGCCAAGGACGGGCAGACCTATTTCCTGAACTTCATCGACACCCCCGGCCACGTCGACTTCTCCTATGAGGTCAGCCGCTCGCTGGCCGCCTGCGAGGGCGCGCTGCTGGTGGTCGACGCCGCGCAGGGCGTCGAGGCGCAGTCGGTGGCCAACTGCTACACCGCGGTGGAGCAGGGGCTGGAAGTGGTGCCGGTGCTCAACAAGATCGACCTGCCCACCGCCGACATCGAACGCGCCAAGGCCGAGATCGAGGCGGTGATCGGCATCGACGCCGAGGACGCGGTGGCGGTCAGCGCCAAGACCGGCCTCAACGTCGAAGCGGTGCTCGAGGCGATCGTGCAGCGCATCCCGCCGCCGGCGCCGCGCGACACCGACAAGCTGCAGGCGCTGATCATCGACTCGTGGTTCGACAACTACCTGGGCGTGGTCTCGCTGGTGCGGGTGATGCAGGGCGAGATCAAGCCCGGCGACAAGCTGCAGGTGATGTCCACCGGGCGCGCGCACCAGGTCGACGCGGTCGGCGTGTTCACGCCCAAGCGCACCCCGCTGAAGAAGCTCTCCGCCGGCGAGGTGGGCTGGGTCACCGCCAGCATCAAGGACGTGCACGGCGCGCCGGTCGGCGACACCCTGACCCAGGCCGGCGACCCGGCGCCCAGCGCGCTGCCCGGCTTCCAGGAAATGCAGCCGCGCGTGTTCGCCGGCCTGTTCCCGGTCGATGCCGAGGACTACCCGGACCTGCGCGAGGCGCTGGACAAGCTGCGCCTCAACGACGCCGCGCTGCGCTTCGAGCCGGAAAGCTCCGAGGCGATGGGCTTCGGCTTCCGCTGCGGCTTCCTCGGCATGCTGCACATGGAGATCGTGCAGGAGCGGCTGGAGCGCGAGTACGACCTCAACCTGATCTCGACCGCGCCGACGGTGATCTACGAGGTGCTCAAGACCGACGGCAGCATCGTGCCGATGGACAACCCGTCCAAGCTGCCGCCGCTGAACCACGTCGAGGAGATCCGCGAGCCGATCATCCGCGCCAACATCCTCACGCCGCCGGACTATGTCGGCAACGTGATCACGCTGTGCGAGGAGAAGCGCGGCAGCCAGATCGGCATCAGCTACCTCGGCAGCCAGGTGCAGATCAGCTACGAGCTGCCGATGGCCGAGGTGGTGCTGGACTTCTTCGACAAGCTCAAGTCGGTCAGCCGCGGCTACGCCTCGCTGGACTACCAGTTCCTGCGCTTCCAGGCCGGCCCGTTCGTGCGCGTGGACACGCTGATCAACGGCGACAAGGTCGACGCGCTGAGCATCATCGTGCACCGCAGCCATGCCGACCGGCGCGGCCGCGAGCTGTGCGAGAAGATGAAGGACCTGATCCCGCGGCAGATGTTCGACGTGGCGATCCAGGCCGCGGTCGGCTCGCAGATCATCTCCCGTTCCACGGTCAAGGCGATGCGCAAGAACGTGCTGGCCAAGTGCTATGGTGGCGACGTTTCGCGCAAGAAGAAGCTGCTCGAGAAACAGAAGGAAGGCAAGAAGCGCATGAAGCAGGTCGGGCGCGTGGAAATCCCGCAGGAAGCCTTCCTGGCCGTGCTGCAGATGGACAAATAGCTGGGAATGGTGAATGGGGAGAGGGGAATGGACCTGCGATCGCGCGTGCCGTTCCCGTTCCCGGTTCCCGATTCCCGACTCCCATTCCGAAGGAACCCGAATGAAATGGTTTGAAATCGCGCTGGTAGTGCTGACCCTGGTCACCGGCTTCATCTGGCTGCTGGACCGGCTGTTCCTGGCCAGGCGCCGCGCCGCGCGCGCCGGCCTGCTGGATACCGAGCCGGCGGTGGTGGACTATTCGCGGGCGTTCTTCCCGGTGCTGGCGGTGGTGCTGATCCTGCGCAGCTTCGTCGCCGAGCCGTACAAGATCCCGTCCAGCTCGATGATGCCGAACCTGCTGATCGGCGATTTCATCCTGGTCAACAAGTTCGCCTACGGCTTCCGCCTGCCGATCACCAACACCAAGTTCATTCCCACCGGCGAGCCCAAGCGCGGCGACGTGGTGGTGTTCAAGCCGCCGCACGCGCCCGACCAGAACTGGATCAAGCGCGTGATCGGCCTGCCGGGCGACCGCATCGGCTTCCACGGCGACACCCTGTACGTCAACGGCCAGGCGATGAAGTACGAGGTCAAGGGCGAATACCTGGGCAAGGGCGTGGGCCTGCCGTCGCCGACGCTGCTGGTCGAGCAGCTGCCGGGCCGCACCCACACCGTGCTGGAGTGGCTGGGCCATTACCGCGACGAGGGCCAGGGCGACTGGGTGGTGCCGGCCGGACAGTATTTCGTGATGGGCGACAACCGCGACAACAGCGAGGACAGCCGCTTCTGGACCCAGACCCACTTCCTGCCCGAGCAGAACCTGCGCGGCAAGGCGTTCATGATCTGGCTGAACTGCGAGGGCTGGTTCTGCAAGGGCAGTTTCGATCCGTCGCGGATCGGGACCGGGATTCAGTAATCACGCATGGCAGCCGGGGGAAGGCAGATGAAGCGCAGGCAGGAAGGAATGACGCTGACGTCGTTCGTGGTGGTGCTGGCGGTGGTCGGGTTCGCGGTCTACATCGGCATGAAGCTGTTCCCGATGTACCAGGAGTACTACGCGGTGCGTACCGCGATGAAGAGCCTGGCCAACGAGCCGGGCAGCGCCGACATGGACCCGGCACGGGCCAAGGACCTGTTCTTCCGGCGGCTCTACATCAGCTATTCGGAGAACGTGGACAAGGACGACGTCAAGTTCGAGCGCGTTGACGGCGGCTGGCGCATGCACGTCGCCTACGAGGTGCGGCGGCCGCTGCTCGGCAATCTCGACGTCGTCGGCAAGTTCGACAGCACCCAGGACCTGACGGGGCGCAGTGGCGAATAGGACCTTCCAGCGCGGCGACCGGATCGGGCACGCGTTCGCCAACCCGGCCCTGCTGGCGCAGGCGCTCACGCACCGCAGCGCCGGTGCGCCGCACAACGAACGCCTGGAGTTCCTCGGCGACGGCATCGTCAACCTGCTGGTCGCCGAGGCGCTGTACCTGCGCTGGCCCAAGGCCGACGAAGGCGCGCTCACCCGCGCCCGCGCCGAGCTGGTGCGCGAGGCCGCGCTCGCGGTGATCGGGCGCCACCTCGAGCTGGGCGAGCGGTTGACGCTGGGGCCCGGCGAACTCAAGTCCGGCGGCCATCGCCGCGATTCGATCCTGGCCGATGCGGTGGAGGCGGTGGTGGCGGCGATCTACCTGGATGCCGGCTTCGAGGCCTGCCGCGCGGTGGTGCTGCCCTGGTTCGAGAGCGCGCTGGCGGCGCTGCCGGTGGGCAAGCCCGAGAAGGACGCCAAGACCCGGCTGCAGGAATGGCTGCAGGCCCGCCAGCTGCCGCTGCCGGCCTACGAGCTGATCTCCGAGGCCGGCGACGACCACGCCAAGCAATTCCGGGTAGGCTGCACCCTCAGCCACCCACCGCTGCAGGCCGAAGGCGAGGGCACCTCGCGGCGCCTGGCCGAACAGCAGGCCGCAGCCACCGTCATCCGACAACTGGATTCGAGCAAGTGAGCGAAGTGACTTCCCATCGTAGCGGCAGCGTGGCCGTGATCGGCCGCCCGAACGTCGGCAAATCCACCCTGACCAACGCGCTGGTAGGGGCCAAGGTCAGCATCGTCTCCAACCGTCCGCAGACCACCCGGCACCGGTTGCTGGGCATCGCGACCTTCCCGGAAGGGCAGATCGTGCTGGTGGACACCCCCGGCCTGCACCGCGAGCAGAAGCGCGCGATGAACCGGGTGATGAACCGTGCCGCGCGCGGCTCGCTGGAGGGCGTGGACGCCGCGGTGCTGGTGATCGAGGCCGGCCGCTGGGACGACGAGGACACGCTCGCCTTCAACGTGCTCAGCGACGCCGGCGTCCCGGTGCTGCTGGTGGTCAACAAGATCGACCGGCTCAAGGACAAGGCCGCGCTGCTGCCGTTCCTGGCCCAGGTCAGCGAGGGCCGCAGCTTCGCGGCGGTGCACCCGGTGTCGGCGCTCAAGCGCAAGGGCCTGGAGGCGCTGGTCAAGGACGTGCTGGCGCTGCTGCCGGAAGCCGAGCCGATGTTCGGCGAGGACGAGATCACCGACCGCAGCCAGCGCTTCCTGGCCGGCGAGCTGGTGCGCGAGCAGCTGATGCGCCAGCTCGGCGAGGAACTGCCGTACGCCACCACGGTGGAGATCGAGCGGTTCGCCGAGGACGGTGCGCTGCTGCGCATCGGCGCGGTGATCTGGGTCGAGCGCGAGGGCCAGAAGGCGATCGTGATCGGCAAGGGCGGCACCCGCCTGAAGGAGATCGGCGCCAAGGCCCGCCAGCAGATGGAGCGCCTGTTCGGCGCCAAGGTCTTCCTGGAGACCTGGGTGCGCGTGCGCGAGGGCTGGTCGGACGACGAAGCCGCGCTCAAGGCGTTCGGCTACGAGTGAGGACGCCGGGACCGGGGAACCGCGACTAGCGATCGGCGACCGCCGGGCCCTTCAGGCGACCCGGGTATCGCTTCCGCCCCTCCCGGATCCCCGCTCCCCGATCCCAGCCCCCCCATGCGCATAGACGACGAACCCGCCTTCGTCCTGCATGTCCGGCCCTGGCGCGAGACCAGCCTGCTGGTCGAGGCGCTGAGCGCGGGGTACGGGCGCATCGGGCTGCTGGCGCGCGGAGTCCAGGGGCCGAAGAAGCAGCCCCTGCGGGCCGCGCTGCAACCGCTGCAGTGGATCCGCTTCACCGCCGTGCAGCGCGGCGAGCTGGCCCAGCTGCGCGCGGCCGAGGCGCTGGATGCGGCGCCGCGGCTGGCCGGGGAGGCGATGCTGGCCGGGTTCTACGTCAGCGAGCTGCTGCTGCGGCTGGCGCCGCGCCACGATCCGCTGCCGGAGGTCTATCAGGCCTACGCCACCCTGCGCGGACGGCTGGCCGGGCCGGAGGGGCTGGCATGGTCGCTGCGCCGCTTCGAGCGTGACCTGCTGGAAGGGCTGGGTTTCGGATTCGACCCACACCACGACGCCGACGGCGAGCCGCTGGACCCGGCCGCGCGCTACCGCCTGGATCCGCTGGACGGCGCGCAGCGGGTGCTGTCCGAGCGCGACGGCGAGCGCCGCGGCACGGTGACCGGGGCCGCGCTGCGGGCGCTGGCCGCCGACACGCCGCCCGGCGCCGAGGACATGCCGGGCCTGCGCCGCAGCATGCGCGCGGTGCTGCTGCACCACCTCGGCGGGCGCGGCCTCAAGTCGTGGGAGATGCTGGAGGACCTCAGCCGCCCGGCCGCCACGCGTCCCTCGACGCCCTAGGCGTGCCCTCGCTGCAGGGCCGGGCGTGCCGGCCGGTCCCCGCGCCGCGCTCAGTGCAGCAACGCGGCCACCGCCTCATGGAAGCGGCTGCGCGCCATCGACGAGTCCGGGTCGCCGCGCAGCTGGCGCACCGCGCCGGCCAGGCGCGAGGCGCCGACGAAGCCGCAGCTGGCCTGCAGCCGGTGCAGGTGGTTGCTCAGGGCCCGATCGTCGGCGACCTTCAGCGCGGAATCGACCGCGTCGCGGGTGCCCGGCAACTCGGCCAGGAACAGCTCGCGCAGGGCGTCGAGATGGTTCTGCTGCCCGTTCAGCGCCGCCAGCGCGGCGGTCTCGTCCCAGTCCGCCGCGGCGATGTCCTGCACGCCGGCCGGGGCATGCCCGAAGCGGCCGCGGGTCAGCCCGCGCCGCACCGCCTGCAGCAGGCGCTCGGCCGACAGCGGCTTGACCAGCATTTCCAGGAAGCCCAGGGCCTGCAGGTGGCGCTGGGTCGAGGATTCGCCATCGGCGGTGTGGGCCAGTGCCGGCGTGTCCGGGTGCATCTGCCGCAGCGACGCCAGCAGCTCGGTGCCGCTACCGTCGGGAAGATTGACGTCGATCAACCAGAGATCGTGACGCTGCACACGGCTTCGTGCCAGCGCCGAGGCCACCGAGTCGGCGCCATCGACCTGCGCGGGCAGCGCTTCCAGCGCGGCCTGGAAGAATCCGCGGCTGATCGGGTCGTCCTCGACCAGCAGCAGCCGGGGCCGGGGTTCCTGTTGGGATGCCATGATCATGCTGCCTCCTTGTCAGCGATCGCCGCAGCATAGTAATCGGCATGCGGCGCCGAAAGTTTGCCTGCCTTCGCCACAAACGACAATCGGCCGCGCCGGCGCAGGCTGAACGGTGCAGTCGCTTCTGCGACAATACGCGCCCTTTGCCCGCAGCCTGTCGCCACGTGGCCCGATCCAGAAACCGCCTCGACCGCACCCCGTTCCAGACCCAGATCACCGACCTCAGCCACGACGGCCGCGGTGTCGCCCGCCGCGAAGGCGAGGGCGGCAAGGTCACCTTCGTCAGCGGCGGCCTGCCCGGCGAGACCGTGGTGGCCGAGCCCACCGCGCGCAGCCGCCACTTCGACGAGGCCCGCACGCTGGAGGTGCTGCAGGCCTCGCCGCAGCGCGTGGCGCCGCGCTGCCCGCACTTCGGCGTGTGCGCCGGCTGCGTGCTGCAGCACCTGGAGGAGGGCCAGCAGATCGTGGCCAAGCAGCGCGTGCTGATGGACAACCTGGAGCGCATCGGCCATGTCACGCCGCAGGCGGTGCTGCCGGCGCTGGTGGGCGACACCTGGGGCTATCGCCGCAAGGGCCGCTTCTCGGTGCGGCGGGTCGAGAAGAAGGACAAGACGCTGGTCGGCTTCCGCGAACTGGACCCGCGTTTCGTGGCCGACCTGTCGGTCTGCTACACCGTGATCCCGGAGATCGGCGAGAAGGTGTCCGCGCTGGCGGCGCTGGTCGAGAGCCTGGACGGGCGCCGCGACATCCCGCAGATCGAGTTCATCGCCGGCGACGCGGCGATCGCGCTGACGGTGCGCCACCTGCAGCCGCTCAGCGAGGACGACCGCCAGCGCCTGACCGCGTTCGCGCAGGCACACGGCTTTGCGATCTTCCTGCAGCCCGGCGGCCTGGACACGGTGCACCCGCTGTACCCGCAGGAGGTGCCGCTGTCGTTCCGGCTGCCGCAGTGGGACGTGGAGCTGGCGTTCCGTCCGCTGGACTTCATCCAGGTCAACGCCTCGCTCAACCAGAAGATGATCGCGCACGCGCTGGCGCTGCTGGACGCGCGCGCGGACGACCGCGTGCTGGACCTGTTCTGCGGCCTGGGCAACTTCACCCTGCCGCTGGCACGCGGGGTGCGCGAGGTGGTGGGGGTGGAGGGCGATGCGGGGCTGGTGGCGCGGGCGCGCGAGAACGCGCAGCGCAATGGCCTGGGCAACGCCCAGTTCCACGCCGCCGACCTGACCCAGGACCAGCGCAACGCGCCCTGGATGCGGCAGGGCTTCGACAAGCTTCTGCTGGACCCGCCGCGCTCGGGCGCGATCGACGTGCTGCGCCAGCTGCCGCTGAAGCAGTTCGCGCGCATCGTCTACGTCAGCTGCCATCCCGGCTCGCTGGCGCGCGACGCCGGCTTCCTGGTCAACGAGCAGGGCTTCACCCTGACCGCGGCCGGGGCGATGGACATGTTCCCGCACACGGCGCACGTGGAGAGCATCGCGGTCTTCGAGAAGCGGTGAACGGGGACATGGGAAGGGAGAATCGCGACCGCGATTGGCCTATGCTCCCGCCCTTCCCCCTGCCGATTCCCGATTCCCATGCCCGTAGAGATCGAACGCAAATTCCTGGTCAGCTGCGACGGCTGGCGCGCGGCCGCGCACGCGGTGCTGCCGATGGCGCAGGGCTACATCAACGACCAGGCGGCGATGGACAGCGGCGCGCAGAAGGCCTCGGTGCGGGTGCGCATCCAGGGCGAGCAGGCGTTCCTCAACCTGAAGTCGCGCGAGCTCGGCCACACCCGCCAGGAGTTCGAGTACCCGCTGCCGCTGGACGAGGCGCGCGCGCTGCTGGCGCTGTGCGTCGGCGGGCTGATCGACAAGCGCCGGCACCTGGTGCAGCACCAGGGCCACCTGTGGGAGGTCGACGAGTTCCTGGGCGACAACGCCGGGCTGGTGGTGGCCGAGATCGAGCTGGAGCAGGCCGACGAGGCGTTCGCGCGGCCGGACTGGCTGGGCGCGGAGGTCACCGACGACGCGCGCTACTACAACCTCGCGCTGGCCTCGCACCCGTTTTCGGGGTGGGAATCGTAAAGGCGGGGCTGGCCTGCGGCGGCCACCGATGGCCGGGGCGCCATCCGGGCCCTTGCGGCAACGGGCCGCGGCCCGGCGGAGCCGGCGATCCGGGCGGCCGCGCCTGAAGCCGGGGCCGGCATCTGCGACAATGCGGCGCTGCGCCATCGGGGCGCCTGGCAGGGAGATCCCTACATGCTTCTGATCGGCGTCGCCGGTACCGAACTCAGCGCGCAGGAGCGCGACTGGCTGCAGCACGATGCGGTGGCCGGCGTGGTGCTGTTCAAGCGCAATTTCGCCTCGCGCGCGCAGGTGGCCGAGCTGTCGGCCGCCATCCGCGCCGCCGCGCCGCGTCCGCAGCTGATCTGCGTGGACCAGGAGGGCGGGCGGGTGCAGCGCTTCCGCGACGGCTACAGCGCATTGCCGCCGCTGCAGGGCTTCGGTGCGCTGTACGCGCGAGACCCGGACGCGGCGCTGCAGCTGGCGCGCGAGCATGCCTGGCTGATGGCCAGCGAGGTGCGCGCCAGCGGCGTGGACCTGAGCTTCGCGCCGGTGGTGGACCTGGCGCGCGGCAACCGCGCCATCGGCGACCGCGCCTTCAGCGACGACCCGGCGGTGGTGGCCGCGTTCACCCGCGCCTACGTCGAGGCCATGCACGGCGCCGACATGGCCGCCACGCTCAAGCACTTCCCGGGCCACGGCACGGTCGCCGAGGACACCCACGTGGACCAGGCCACCGACCCGCGTACGCTGGAGACCCTGCTGCGCGAGGACCTGGTGCCGTTCGTGGCCGGCATCGACGCCGGCGCCGACGCGGTGATGATGGCGCACGTCATCTACCCGCAGGTCGCGCCGGAGCCGGCCGGCTATTCGTCGCGCTGGATCGGACAGGTCCTGCGCGGGCAGCTGGGCTTCCGCGGCGTCGTGTTCTCCGACGACATCGGCATGGCCGGCTCGTTCTCGGCCGGCGGCGTCAAGGCGCGCGTCGATGCCCACCTGGATGCCGGTTGCGACGTGGTGCTGGTCTGCCACCCGGAACTGGTGCCCGAATCGCTGCAGGCCGTCGAAGGCCGGCCGCTCAACACCGCTGCACTGATCGGTCTGATCGGCCGCGGCGCGCTGGGCTGGGATGGCCTGCTCGCCGACGGCCGCCACGGCACCACCCAAACCCGTTTGCTCGAAAACCTCGGAAAAACCGCCTGATGTCCAATCTCTCCATTAGCCAGGCCCTGGCTCAAGCCGATCTGCTGGTCGACCGTCCCGCGCTCGATGCGGCCATCTCGCGCATCGCCGACGACATCGCCCGCGACTACCAGGGCGAGGTGCCGGTCTACCTCACCATCATGCACGGCGCGCTGCCGTTCGCCGGCCAGCTGGCGCTGGAACTGGGCGCGCGCGGCCAGGACCTGCAGTTCGACTACCTGCACGCCACCCGCTACCGCGGCGAGACCAGCGGCGGCGAGCTGGTGTGGAAGCACCGTCCCGCCACCGCGCTGTTCGGCCGCCGCGTGATCCTGGTCGACGACATCCTCGACGAGGGCTACACCCTGCAGGGCGTGCGCCAGTGGTGCCTGGAGCAGGGCGCCACCGACGTGCGCCTGGCGGTGCTGACCGTCAAGCGCCACGACCGCTGCGTCCCCGGCATCGCCGCCGACTACCTGGGCGTGGAGGTGCCGGACCGCTACGTGTTCGGCTTCGGCATGGACGTCAACGAACAGCTGCGCGGCCTGCCCGCCGTCTACGCGATGAAGGTCTGACGCCATGGCTCCGATCGCGTTGGCCGTCATCGGCGGCACCGGCGTCTACCGGCTGGCCCAGCTGGACGACGTGCAGAGCCACCAGGTCGAGACCCGCTACGGCAGTCCCTCCGGCCCGGTCCGGGTCGGCACCCTGCTCGGCCACCGCGTGGCGTTCCTCGCGCGCCATGGCGAGGGCCACTCGCTGCCGCCGCACAAGATCAACTACCGCGCCAATCTCGCTGCACTGCAGCAAATCGGCGCCACCCGGGTGCTCGCGCTGAACACCGTCGGCGGCATCACCGAGCGCTTCGGGCCGCGCGTGCTGGCGTGCCCGGACCAGTTGATCGACTACACCTGGGGCCGCGTCTCCACGCTCTGCGAGGAGCCGGGGAGCGAGGTGCTGCACGTGGACTTCGGCCACCCGTATTCGCCGATGTTCCGCAGCAAGGTCATCGCCGCGGCGCGGGTCACCGGCGTCGACCTGGTGCAGGGCGGATGCTACGCAGCGACCCAGGGGCCGCGGCTGGAAACGGTTGCAGAGATCGCGCGGCTGCGCCGCGACGGCTGCGATCTGGTCGGCATGACCGGCATGCCCGAAGCCGGCCTGGCGCGCGAACTGGGGCTGGAATACGCCTGCCTGGCGATCGTCGCCAACTGGGCGGCGGGCTGTGGCGACGGCCAGGAGATCACCATGGCCGAGGTGCTGTCCAACGTCGAAGCGGCCTCGTCCGGCCTGCCGGAGCTGGTGGGAGAACTTGCACGCGGGTGATTGTCATCGGGGCATAAGCTTTGCATACTCGGCGCGTGCGGTTGACGCACAACCACCCATTTCAATTTGCAAAGGTCTCGCATCACCATGCCGAACGGTACCGTCAAGTGGTTCAACGACGCCAAGGGATTTGGCTTCATCTCACCGGAGGACGGCAGCGCCGATGTTTTCGCGCACTTCTCCGCGATCAACTCCAAGGGCTTCCGCAGCCTGCAGGAAGGCCAGAAGGTCAGCTATGACGTGACCCAGGGCCCGAAGGGCGCACAGGCCTCGAATATCACGCCGGCCGAGTGAGCCACTCGGTTGCGCGATTAGAACCCCGCTTCGGCGGGGTTTTTTTTGCGCCGCGCCGTCCCGTTCGATGGAGAAGGATCGATGAAGCATCCGTTGCATGTCGCGGTGGTCGGCTACGGGACCGCGGGCCAGGCGCTGGCGGTGTTGCTGGCGCGCGACGGCCACCGGCTGGAGGTGTTCGAGCGTGCGGCCGCGCCGGGCCCGGTCGGCGCCGGTTTCCTGCTGCAGCCCAGCGGGCTGCAGGTGCTGTGGCGCATGGGCCTGCTCGCGCAGGCGCTGGAGCATGGCGCGCCGGTGCGGCGCCTGTTCGGCGAAACCCCGTGCGGCCGCGCGGTGATGGACATGCGCTACCGCGACCTGGATGCGCGGCTGTTCGGCCTGGGCATGCAGCGCGGTGCGCTGTTCGCACTGCTGGAGGCGGCCTGGCCGGGGCGCCCGGAGCTGCGTGCCGACACCCGCATCGTCGCCGTCGACCACGCCGGCCGCCGCGTACAGGACCAGCATGGGCGCTGGCACGGTCCCTACGACCTGATCGTGGCCGCCGATGGCGCGGCCTCGACGCTGCGCCC
The DNA here is from genome assembly GCA_037145635.1 of Lysobacteraceae bacterium USHLN149. Lineage (GTDB taxonomy): Bacteria > Pseudomonadota > Gammaproteobacteria > Xanthomonadales > Xanthomonadaceae > JAATFS01. The sequence continues at coordinate 215,047 of JBBCXB010000002.1, read as the reverse complement.
GGAGGTGCAGGCCACGCGCCTGGACCGGGTCTACCCGTGGGGGGCGCTGTGGTGCCTGCTGCCGCGCGAGGACTGGCCGTTCGTGGACGAGCTGCGGCAGCGCTACGTGGCCGCGCGCAAGATGATCGGCCTGCTGCCGGTAGGCACGCGGCCCGGCGATGGCACGCCGCGCCTGAGCTTCTTCTGGAGCCTGCCGTGCGCCGACTTCGACCGGTGGCAGGCGCGCGGGCTGGAGACGTGGCGCGACGAGGTGGCCGCGCTGTGGCCGGCCGCGCACGCACGGCTGGCGCAGGTCCGCGTGCACACCGAGCTGGCGCGCGCCAGCTATCGCGATGCGGTGATGGATCGCTGGCATCGCGGACGCCTGGTGCTGGCCGGCGACGCGGCGCACTCGATGAGCCCGCAGCTCGGGCAGGGCGTCAACATGGCGCTGATGGACGCGCTGGCGCTGCGCGACGCGTTGCGCCAGGGCGGCGAAGTGGAGGCGGTGCTGCAGCGCTACCAGCGCGAGCGCCAGGCGCACGTGGCGGTCTACCAGTTCTGGAGCCGCTGGCTGACGCCGGTCTTCCAGTCCGACCGCGACCGCGTCGCCGGGTTGCGCGACATCGCGCTGCGCCCGGCGGGGCGCCTGCCGGGCGGGCGCGGCCACATGCTGCGCGTGCTCAGCGGCACCCAGCGCGGCTGGTTCGGCCGGCTGGCGCTGTCGGAGGCGTTCGTGGAGGCGCTGGCCGGCGGTGTCCCGCGCGGGGCGGCGGCGGACCTGCGCGGCTAGGGCGCGCACCGTCCCTCAGCCGCGCGCCGGCGGCAGCGCGATCGCCGTGCCCTCGACGCAGGCGACCAGCTGTTCGCCCGCCAGCAGGGTGGGCACCACGCCCGCGGTGAACTGCGAGAACGCCGGCAGCACGCTGACGCCGGTGCGCAGCCAGAACGCCGGCCAGCGCCGCGGCAGGCCGGGCAGCGCGGCAAGCGGGTGCAGGTGACCGCACAGCACGTGCAGCCGCGGATGCGCGAACGGCTCGTGGCGCAGCAGGAACGGGCCGTCCTCGACCTGCTCGCCGGCCGCCTCGATCGCCAGCCCGGCGCCGCGCAGCGCGCGGTCGTGGTTGCCGCGGATCGCGACCACCCTCAACCCGGCATGGCGCTCGCGCCAGGCGCCCCAGCGCCGGTGCCAGGCCGCTCGCGGCGCCGGGCCGTGCAGCAGGTCGCCGAGGATCCACAGGGTGTCCGCCGGCCGCTGCGCGAGCAGGGCGTCGAGGCGGTCCAGGTCGTGCCCGGTGCCGCCGGCCGGCAGGCCGATGCCGGCGCGGCGGAACACGTCGGCCTTGCCCAGGTGCAGGTCGGCGATCAGCAGCGCGCGCCGGGCGGGGCGGTACAGGGCACGGTCGCCGAGCAGTTCGACCGTTTCGCCCGCGAGCACCTGGCGCACGCTAACCTCCATGCCGGCGCTCCAGCTGCGCGGCCGCGCGCAACACGCGCGCCTTCCAGTCCTCGGTGCTGAGCTGGCCACGGGTGCGTTCGGCCCACAGCGGGAACGACAGCGGGGTGAGGCTGCGCGGCGTGCACAGGCGCAGTTCGCGGCGTGCACAGTCCTGCAGCGCCTGCGCCAGCCGCGCCAGTTCGAGCTGGCCCTCGAACACCTCGCGCTCGGCCTGGCCGAGCAGCAGGTGGTCGGGGTCGAAGCGGCGCAGCACGTCGTACAGCAATCCGCTGGAGGCCTGCAGCTGGCGCAGGCTGCGCGGGGCGCGCCCCGGCAGCGACGGCGACAGCAGCCCGGCCACGCGCGCGATCTCGCGGAACTGGCGGCGCGCCAGCTCGCCAAGGTTGAGGCTCTCGCGCAGGTCGTCGAACAGGCCGGCCGGGGTCAGCAGCTCGCGCAGCAGCGCCGTGTCGAGCGGCACGTCCTGTGCCGGCGACAGCACGAAGCCGTAGTCGTTGGCGGCGAAGCTGAAGGTGTTGCGCTGGTGCCGGCCCCAGCGCGCGGCCAGCAGCGCGGCCAGGCCCTCGTTGACCTGGCGCCCGGCGAAGGGGTAGACGAACACGTGGCGGCCGTCGCGCGCCCGCACACTCTCCACCAGCAGGTGGTCGGGCCCGGGCAGCGCCGACAGCTCGCGCTGCAGCCGCAGCAGCGGCGCCAGGGCGCGCAGCTCCGGCACGTCCTCGGGCGTGGCGAACAGCGCCTCGACCTCGCGGCCCAGCGCCGAGGACAGCGGCATGCGTCCGCCCATCCACTTCGGCACCGCGCCGTCGCCGCCCTTGGCCAGGCGCACGTACGCCGTCATGTCCTCCAGCCGTACCAGCTCGAGCAGCCGGCCGGCGAACTGGAAACGGTCGCCGCGGCGCAGCCGGCCGACGAACTGCTCCTCCACCGCGCCCAGCCGGCCGCCGCGCAGGAACTGCACGCGCACGCTGCCGTCGCTGGTGATGGTGCCGATCGACAGCCGGTGGCGCAGCGCCACGCGCCGGTCGACCACGCGGTAGTGCCCGTCCGCGTCGCGCACCACCTTGTGGAAGTCCGGGTACTGCGCCAGCGCGCTGCCGCCCTGCACGATGAAGTCGAGCACCGCCTGCCAGGTGCCGGTGTCGAGCGCGGCGAAGGCATCGGTGCCGCGCACCTCCGCCAGCAGCGCGTCGGCGGTGAAACCGCCGCCCAGCGCGCAGGTCACGCAGTGTTGCGCGAGCACGTCCAGCGACAGCCGTGGCGGCGGCCGCGCCTCGATGTGGCCGAGCGCGATCGCGCGCCGCGCCGCGGCGTACTCCATCAGCTCCAGCGCGTGCGACGGCACGCATACCACGTGCCCGGCCTCGCCGGGGCGGTGGCGCGCGCGGCCGGCGCGCTGCAGCAGGCGCGCCACGCCCTTGGGGCTGCCGACCTGCAGCACCTGGTCGACCGCCGGGAAATCCACGCCGAGGTCGAGGCTGGAAGTGGCCACCACGCAGCGCAGGCTGCCGTCGCGCAGCCCCTGCTCGGCGGCGCTGCGCAGCGCCGGATCGAGCGAGCCGTGGTGCAGCGCCAGCGTCTCCGCCGCCTCCGGCCAGACCGAGGCCAGCGCCTGGTGCCACAGTTCGGCCTGGGCCCGGGTATTGGTGAAGAGCAGGCTGGTGCGCACCGCGAGCAGCGTCTGCAGCACGCGCGGCAGCTGCGCCAGGCCGAGGTGGCCGGCCCAGGGGAAGCGCTCGCCGTGGTCGGGCAGCAGCGTCTCCAGCGTCATCGCGCGCGGCCGGACGCCGGACACCAGCGCCGCCTCCGGCAGATGCGGCAGCAGCACGTCGCGCGCCTGCCCGAGGTTGCCGAGGGTGGCCGACAGGCCCCAGATGCGCAGCGCCGGCGACCACGCGCGTAGCCGCGCCAGGCACAGCTGCAGCAGCACGCCGCGCTTGTTGCCGAGCAGCTCGTGCCACTCGTCCACGATCACGCAGTGCAGGCCGGCCAGCTGCGGCGCGGTGTCGGGATACGACAGCAGCAGCGCCAGCGATTCGGGCGTGGTGACCAGCGCATCGAGGCGGCCGCTGCGCGCCAGACGCTTGTCGCGGGCGCTGGCGTCGCCGGTGCGCACGCCGATCTGCCAGTCCAGCCCCAGCGCCTCGACCGGCTCGCGCAGGGCGCGCACGGTATCGGCGGCCAGCGCCCGCAGCGGCGTGATCCACAGCACCTTGAGGTCGCGCTGGGCCCGGCGCCGCGCCGGCGCCGGGCGCTCGGCGCCGCGCGGGGCGCGGGCCGGGCGCGGCCGCGACTGCAGGGCCTCCAGCAGCGGCCCGCCGAACGCGGCCAGGGTCTTGCCGCTGCCGGTCGGCGTGTGCAGCAGGCCCGACTCGCCGGCCAGGTAGCGGCGCCAGACCTCGCGCTGGAACGGCAGCGGCTGCCAGCCGCGCTGCGCGAACCAGGCGCGCCAGCGCTGCAGCGGCGTGCCGCCGCCCGCGGGGGCGCTCACCGCGCCAGCGCCTGCAGCGTGGACAGCGCGTCGGCCTCCTCGAACGGCTTGTCGTGGCGCCAGCGCAGGATGCGCGGGAAGCGCACCGCGATCCCGGACTTGTGCCGGCTGCTGCGGTTCACCGCCTCGAAGCCGAGCTCGAACACCTGGTGCGGCGTCACCGCGCGCACCGGGCCGAAGCGCTCGGTGGTGTGGGCGCGGATCCAGCGGTCCAGCTGCAGGATCTCCTTGTCGTCCAGGCCCGAGTAGGCCTTGGCGACCGGCACCAGCTGGCCCTGGTCCCACAGCCCGAAGGTGTAGTCGGTGTAAAGCGTGCTGCGGCGCCCGTGCCCGGCCTGCGCGTACAGCAGCACCGCGTCGATCGTCAGCGGGTCGATCTTCCACTTCCACCAGTCGCCGCGCCGGCGCCCGGCCTGGTAGGGCGAGCCGGCGCGCTTGAGCATCAGGCCCTCCACGCCGCGCGTGCGCGCCTGCGCGCGCAGCTGCGCGGCGGCGGCCCAGTCGTCCGCCTCGATCCGCGGCGAGGCCGCGATGCGGTCCGGGTCGAGTCCGGCCAGCGCGGTCTCCAGCAGCGCCCGGCGCTCCTGCAGCGGGCGTTCGCGCAGGTCCTCGCCGGCCCATTCCAGCAGGTCGTAGGCGACCACGCGCGCCGGCGCGGCGGCCAGCGTCTTGGGCCCGGGCTTGAGGCGCTGGATGCGCGTCTGCAGGGCGGTGAACGGCAGCGGCAGCGGCTGCCCGGGCTGCCAGGCCAGCAGCTCGCCGTCGATCACGGTGCCGTCGGGCAGGGCCAGCGCCGCCTGTTCGATCTCGGGGAAGCGTCCGTCCAGGCGTTCCTCGCCGCGCGACCACAGCGCCACGTCGCCGTCGCGGCGGATCAGCTGCAGGCGGATGCCGTCCCACTTCCATTCCAGCAGCCAGCCGGCCACCGCGCCCAGCGTGTCCGGCTCGGCCTCCAGCGGCGAGGCGAGGAAGAACGGGTAGGGCTGCTGGCGGTCGCCGGGCAGTTCCTCGACGGTCAGCAGCGCCGCCAGGAACTCCGGATGCGGGCGCCAGCTGCCCAGCATGCGCTGGGCGATGCGCGCGATGTCCACCCCCGACAGCTCGGCCAGCGCCTGCTGCACCAGGCGCTGCGAGACGCCCACGCGCAGCGCGCCGGTCAGCAGCTTGTTGAACACCAGGCGCTCGTCGAACGCCAGCTGCCCCCAGGCGTCGAGGATCAGGCGCTTGCGGATCGCCACGTCCTGGTTGGCGACCGGCAGCAGGCGCTGCTCGATCCAGGTCGCCAGGGCGACGTCCGCGGCGGCCTGCACCGGGTCGTCGAGCAGCAGCGCCAGGGTCTCGGCGAGGTCGCCCACGTGGTCGTAGCTGTCGGCCACCAGCCAGTCGGCGACGCCGGCGGCCTCGCCGATCCACTCGCGCAGCTCGGCGCTGGCGGCGATGCGCATGCGCGGGCCGGCGACCTTGCCGCCGCACAGCAGGAACAGCGCCCACGCCGCGTCGTGCGCCGGCGCGTGGCGGAAGTAGTCCACCAGCGCGGCGCGCTTGTCGAGCGTGCCGGTGCTGCGGTCGAGCGTGCGGTACAGCGCGGCGAAGCGCTTCACCGCGGGCCTCCGGCCGCGCGCAGGCGCAGGGCGCGCTGGGTGAACGGGCTCATCGGCCGCGGTCGCCGCGGTGCGGGCAGCGGGGCGCCGCGCAGCGCGGCCGGCACGCCGCGGTGCAGGCGGAACGCCAGGGCGCTGCGCCGGAACGCCAGCGCGCCGGCCAGGCGGGTGCGCGGCCGCGAACGGGCGTGGCGACGGGCCGGCAGCGGGTTCATTCCTCGTCTCCGAAATCGGTGCGGAAGGCTTCTGCGGCAACGCCGCGTTCGCGCAGGTGGCGGATCAGCGCATCGGTGTTGCCGTGGGTGGCGATCACGCGGCGCGCGCCGGTCTGCTCGATGGTGCGCAGCAGGTCCGGCCAGTCGGCATGGTCGGACACCACGAAGCCGCGGTCGTAGTTGCGCCGCCGGCGGTTGCCGCGGATGCGCATCCAGCCCGAGGCGAAGCCCTGCTGGGCGCGACGGAAGCGGCGCATCCAGGCGCTGCCGGCGGCCGACGGCGGCGCCAGCACCAGTTGCCCGGCGTAGTCGGCCCCGCGCGCCTGCTCGGCGATCGGGCGGGTCTCCAGCATCGGGATGCCGGCCTGGCGGTACACCTCCACGCCGGCGGCGATCGCGCCATGCAGCCAGGCCGGCTGGTCGTCCCAGGCCTGCAGCTCGGCCAGCACGCGCTGCGCCTTGCCCAGCGCGTAGCAGAACAGCACGGCCGCCTCGCCGCGCTCGCCGCACTCGCGGCGCCAGGCGGCGATGTCGGCGGCCACCGCGGCGGTGTCGGGCCAGCGGTACACCGGCAGGCCGAACGTGGCCTCGGTGATGAAGGTGTCGCACGGCACCACCTCGAACGGCGCGCAGGTGGGGTCGGGCTGGCGCTTGTAGTCGCCGGAGGCGACCCATACCTCGCCGTCGACCTCGATCCGCACCTGCGCCGAGCCCAGCACGTGGCCGGCCGGGTGCAGCGACACGCGCGCGCCACCGAGCGCGAACGGCGCGCCGTGCGCGTGCGCGTGATAGACCTGTTCGCCCAGGCGCCAGCGCAGGATCGGCAGCGTGTCGACCGTGCAGTGGTACTCGCCCATGCCGGTACGCGCGTGGTCGCCGTGGCCGTGCGTGATCACCGCACGCGGCACCGGCCGCCACGGGTCGATGTGGAAGTCGCCCTGCGGGCAGTACAGCCCTTCCGGGCGCAGCACCACCAGGTCGTTGCGGATGTCGTTCGCCATGGCCGGGACTCTCGCCAATGCGCTGTGCAGATCGTGAGAATCCACCCCGCACCGCAGCGGGATCGGTTCAGCGCGATCGGCGACAATCCCGCTTCGTCCCCGGCCAGGAGCGGCCATGAGCCACGCAGTCCCTCCGTTCGAGACCCATGCGGTGGGGAACCAGCCGCCGCCGTTCGAGGGGCGCGACCTGTGGCGCGACGACGGCGTGCTGCGCGAGGCGCTGCAGCGCGAGGGCGCGGCCGCCTTCGCCCCGCGCGTGGCCGCCTACGGCGCGCTCGCCGGCGACGAGCTGTACCGGATCGGGTTCGACGCCAACCGCGACCGGCCGCGGCTGCGCAGCCACGACGCGCAGGGCCACCGCATCGACCGCGTCGAGTTCCACCCGGCCTACCACCGGCTGCTGGAGGCGGCCAAGCAGCACGGCGTGGCCGGGCTGTCGTGGCAGGCGCCGCAGCCGGGCGCGCACGTGGCGCGCGCGGCGTTGAGCTACCTGCACCACCAGGTCGAGGCCGGCACCAGTTGCCCGCTCACCATGACCCACGCCGCGGTCGCGGTGCTGCGCCAGGCGCCGGCGCTGCGCGAGTGGGCCGACAAGGCCGCCGCGCCGCACTACGATCCGCGCGACGTGCCGGTCGCCGACAAGGCCGGCATCACCCTCGGCATGGGCATGACCGAGAAGCAGGGCGGCTCGGACGTGCGCGCCAACGCCACCGCCGCCACGCCGCTGGCGGCGCCGGGCGAGTACCGCCTGGTCGGGCACAAGTGGTTCTTCTCCGCGCCGATGTCCGACGGCTTCCTGGTACTGGCGCAGGCCCCCGGCGGGCTGAGCTGCTTCCTGCTGCCGCGGCGGCTGCCCGACGGGCACCGCAACGCCTTCCACCTGATGCGGCTCAAGGACAAGCTGGGCGACTGGGCCAACGCCTCCAGCGAGGTCGAGTTCTGCGGGGCCTGGGCCTGCCGGGTCGGCGAAGAGGGCCGCGGCGTGGCCACGATCATCGGCATGGTGATGATGACGCGGCTGGACTGCATGCTCGGCGCGGCGGCGGAGATGCGCATGGCCCTGGCGCAGGCGCTGCACCACGCCCGCCACCGCCGCAGCTTCGGCCGCCCGCTGCTGGCGCATCCGCTGATGGCCAACGTGCTCACCGACCTGGCGATCGAGTCCGAGGCCGCCACTGCGTTCGCGCTGCGGGTGGCGCGCGCGGTGGATGCCGCCGAGCGCGATCCGGCCGAGGCCGCGTTCGCGCGGGTGGCCACCGCGCTGGGCAAGTACTGGCTGTGCAAGCGGGCCGCGGCCTTCGTCAACGAGGCGCAGGAGTGCCTGGGTGGCGCCGGCTACGTCGAGGACTCGATCCTGCCGCGGCTGTACCGCCAGGCGCCGCTCAACTCGATCTGGGAAGGCAGCGGCAACATCCAGTGCCTGGACGTGCTGCGTGCGCTGGCGCGCGAACCGGCCACCGGCGCGGCGCTGCTGGCCGAGCTGGACACCGCCATCGACCTGCACCCGGTCTATGCGGCCGCGGTGGAGGACCTGCGCCGGCGGCTGGCCCGCGGCGACAGCACCGAGTTCGACGCGCGCCTGCTCAGCGAGCGCCTAGCGCTGGCACTGCAGGCCGCCCTGCTGCTGCGCAGCGGCAGCCCGGTGGCCGCTGCGTTCGTCGATAGCCGCCTGGGCGGCGCGCACGGGCTGGCCTTCGGGACCCTGTCCGGCGATCTGGACGCCGGCGGCGTGCTGGCCCGCGCGCTGCCCTGAGCCCGCGCCGGCTCCGGCGCCGGCTCAGGCTCAGTGGCGCGTGCCGCGGCGGCCGGGCGCACGCACTTCGGTCGCTTCCACCGCCAGAATGAAACTGCGCTCGTCGCCGCGCTGCATCGCGCCGACATCGATCACCTGGCGGCGGATCTCCTCGCCCTTGCCGTTGCGGATGGACACCACCACGGTGTATTCCCAGGCGCCCTCGGCCTCCGGGTAGCGGATCGTGCCCTCCACCCGCAGCGGCAACCGTGGCGGCGGCTGTGCCTGCTGCTGGGCGGCCGAGTCGAAGCGCAGGTGGTGGCGACACGCCGGGCAGACGTTGGCGCTTTCCAGGATCGTGGCCCTGCAGTGCGGGCAGGTGCGGGTGGCGCCGGGCGAGCCCGGGCGGACGCTGCTCATGGGGTGTCGGGATCTCCGCCGCCGGCCCCGGCGCGCGGCCTGGCCGGTGCCGCGTCGTCGCCCCAGCCGAAGTCGGCCTGCCCGCGCATGCGCGAGCCGGCGGCCACGGTCAGGGTGCCGGCCTTGACGTCGCCGATCAGCACCCCGGACGCCTGCAGCTCCACCTGCGCGGCGGATTCGATGTTGCCCTCCAGCTCGCCGGCGATGATCACCTTGTTGGCACGCACGCCGCCGCTGAGCTTGGCGCCGCGCTCGATGCTGAGGTCGCCCTTGACGTTGACGTCGCCCTTGAACTTGCCCGCCAGGCGCACATGCCCGCTGCCCTCGATCTTGCCCTCGATGGTGATGTCGCCGGCGATCAGCGACTCCTTGGGCTCGCCGGCACGCGCGGCCGCGGCGGGCAGCGGGGCCGGGGTGGCCGGCGCCGGGACCGGCGGGGCCGGGACTTCCGCGCCGGGGCGCGGCTCGCCGGGGGCCGCGCTCTCGCCGGAGGTTCCGGCCGGCACCGCCGGTATCCCGTCCTTCTTGCTGTTGGACTGATCTCGCCACATCGACATCGGTCGCACCTCCGCGGGGATGGAAGCCCGACTATCGCCGGAGGCGCCCTATTTTTTTGTGATGGCTGTCGCGGATGCGGGGCGGATGCGGCGCAGGTCCGGCCTAGGTCGCGGCCGGCTCCGCCGCGACGTAGCGCTCGACCCGGTTGCGGCCGCGGTGCTTGGCCTGGTACAGCGCCGCGTCGGCCTTCTGGATCAGGCCGGTGCCCAGTTCGCCGTCGGCGGGGAAGGTGGAGATGCCGATGGAGGCGGTCACGCGCGGCAGCGGGCGCACGCCGTCGCTGGCCACCAGCGCCGCGATCCGGCCACGCAGCTCCTCGGCCAGGCGCAACGCATCGTCGCTGGTGGTCTCCGGCAGGATCAGGGTGAACTCCTCGCCGCCGTAGCGGCAGGCGATGTCCTCGCCGCGCGGGCGGGCGCCCAGCAGCTGCCCCACCGCGGCCAGCAGCACGTCGCCGCCGGCATGGCCGTGGGCGTCGTTGAACTGCTTGAAGTGGTCCACGTCCAGCATCAGCACCGACAGCGGCAGCCCGCGCCGGGCGCAGCGCGCCAGCTCGCGGCTCAGCGACTCCTCAAGATAGCGGCGGTTGTACAGGCCGGTCAGCGGGTCGCGGATCGACTGCAGGCGCAGCGACTCGCGCAGGCGCAGGTTGCTCAGCGCCAACGACAGCTGTTCGGCCGCGGCTTCGGCGATCTCCAGCCGGGGCATCGGCCCGGGCCCGGGGGCGGCCAGGAACAGGAAGCCGAGCTGGGTGCCCTGGGCCGACATCGGGATGCAGGCGGTGGTGACCACCGTGTCCCCCTCGGGCGTGCCGATGTGGGTGCACGGCGCATCGCGGGCCAGGTCGTCGACCACGTGCGGCTGGCCCCTGCGCAGCGCCCAGCATTCCTCGGGCAGCAGGTAGGCGGCGCTTTCGACCGGGGCGTTGCCCCAGCGGCTGATCGACTCGGCGCGGTCCTGCGAGGCGCGCAGCAGGTAGACCCGGCCAGCCACCTCCGGCAGCAGCCGCTGCAGCGTGCGGCTGGTGACGTCCAGGGCTTCCTCGGCGCTGGTGCAGCTCTGCAGGATGCCGGTGTAGCGGCTCAGCACGTGGAGGTCGGCGGTGCTGCGCTCGAGCTGCTCGACGCTGCGCAGCAGCTCGCGGTTGGCCAAGGCCGCGCGGCGCTCGGCGCGGCCGCGGTTGCGCAGTTCGCGCGTCAGCAGCCCGTAGGCCACGCCCACCACCGCCAGGCCGAACGGGATGCCCGCCAGCGCCAGCGCCAGCAGCAGCGCCGCGCTGCGGCGGCTGCTGTCGGCGCGCGCGGCCAGCAGCGCCTGCTCCTGCTGCACCATCACCAGCGCCTGCTCGCGGATGGCGGCGGTGGTACGGAACACGGTGCCGTTGATGGCCGCGCGCGCGGTATCGATGCCGTGCTGCTCGTAGAGGTCGAGCACGTGCTGGATCTGCCGCAGCCGGGTCTCGATCAGCCCGCGCAGGCGGTCGACGTTGCCGGTCTGCGCGGGGTTGTCGGCGACGCGCCGGCGCAGCTGCTCGAGCAGGATGGGGAGACGGTCGGTGCTGCTCTGGTATTCCAGCAGGTAGCCGTCGTTGCCGGTCAGCAGGTAGCCGCGGCCGTTGGACTCGGCATCGAGCAGGCGCGCCTGGATCTCGTCGATGCGGCCGATGACCTCGTGGGTGTGGGCGACGCGTGCCGCGTCGGCCAGCGAGCGCCGCGCGCCGACGTAGATGCCGACGCCGATGGCGACGAACACCAGGGCGGAGAGGACCAGCGCAAGCTGGGTGCGCTTGCGCGAGGAGACGGGCGGCTGCATCCGCCCATGATAGGGGGAGGCCGTCCTCGCCGCCCGGTCACACTGCCCAGTCCGGACACGCGAAGGGCCGGCATCGACGATACCGGCCCTTCGCGGCGACGCACGGACGCCGGGTTGGCGTCAGTTGCGCTTCTCGTTGGCGTTGCGCTCGGCCTTGTCGGCGAGCTCGCGGGTCTTGTCGGCGGTGGCGTCCGCGGCCTTGGCGGTCGCCTGGCTGGCGTCGGCGGCGAACTCGCGGGCGGCGCCGTGGGCATCGCGTGCGGCTTCGCCCAGCGCCTGGCGCGATTCCGCCGTGGCTTCGCGCGCCTGCACGGCGGCGCGGTCGGCAGCCTGGTGGGCGGCGGCGGCGGCATGGTCGGCGGCCGACGCGGCATCGCGTCGTGCCTGCTCGGCGTCCGGCCCGCTGCAGGCGGTCAGCGACAGGGCGGCGGCGAGGGCATACACGGGAAGGTATCGGGAGGCGCTCATGAGGGTTCCTGTTCCGTCTGGAGGAGCGCGCAGCTTATGCGCGCGCCCGGCGCCGCCGCGTCAACGCCTCGCGACAACGATGAATCCGCGTACAGCCATCGACGGTGGCTGCGCCCGCCGCACCGCGGGCAAAGAAAAAGCCGCTGGCGAACCAGCGGCTTCTTCCGAACTCGCAAAGAGCAAGAAGTGATTACTTCTTGGCTTCTTCGGCAGCGTCCTTGGCCTTGTCGGCGGTGTCTTCTGCAGCCTTGGCGGTGTCGGCAGCCTGGTCGGCAGCGGCATCGGTAGCAGCGCCCGAAGCGGTAGCAGCAGCGTCGGCAGCGGTGTCGGCAGCGGTGGCAGCGGTGTCGGCAGCAGCCTGGGCAGCGTCGGCAGTCTGGGCGCCGGCAGCGGCCGACTGGTCAGCAGCAGCCTGTGCGTCGGTGGCGGCTTCGTTGGCGGAAGCAGCGGCGTCCTGGGCCTGCTCAGGCTTCGAGCACGCGGTCAGGGCCAGACCCAGAGCCAGTGCGATCAGCAGCTTGTTGATGCTCATTTGTGTCAATCCTCGTCGTTAGTTAGGCAACGCGCTAGTGCGCGCCCCCAACATGATGACAACCCCAAGACCGGTGTCAAGCTCGCGCGCATTCAGTTTTGAAAATTCGGCGTTAATCCCAGTCAAATCAACTCGATGGCGATGGCCGTCGCTTCGCCGCCGCCGATGCACAGGGTGGCGATTCCGCGCTTGCCGCCGCGGCTGCGCAACGCGTTCACCAAGGTCACCACCAGGCGCGCGCCGGAGGCGCCGATCGGATGGCCCAGCGCGCAGGCACCGCCATTGACGTTGACCCTGGCGTGCGCGATGCCCAGTTCCTTGATCGGTGCCATCGCCACCACCGCGAAGGCCTCGTTGATCTCGAACAGGTCCACGTCCTCCTGGCGCCAGCCCACCTGCTCGAGCAGCTTGGCGATGGCGGCCACCGGCGCGGTGGTGAACCACTCCGGCGCCTGCGAGAAGGTGGCGTGGCCGACGATCCGCGCGAGCGGGGTGATGCCGCGCCGCGCCGCGTCGTCGGCGCGCAGCAGCACGGTCGCCGCGGCGCCGTCGGAGATGCTCGACGAGCTGGCGGCGGTGACGGTGCCGTCCTTCTTGAAGGCGGGCTTGAGCGAGGCGATCTTGGCGATGTCGGACTTGCCCGGCTGCTCGTCGGTCGCGACCTCGACCTCGCCCTTGCGCGTGGCCACGCGCACCGGGACGATCTCGGCGTCGAACGCGCCGTTCTGCTGCGCGGTGCGCGCGCGCTGCACCGACTCGATCGCGTAGGCGTCCTGGTCCTCGCGGGTGAAGCCGAAGCGCTCGGCGGCTTGCTCGCCGAACACGCCCATGGCCTGGCCGTCGTAGGGATTGGTCAGGCCGTCCCAGGCCATGTGGTCGACCGCCTGGAAGTTGCCGTAGCGGTTGCCGGTGCGCGAGTTCGGCAGCAGGTGCGGCGCATTGCTCATCGATTCCATGCCGCCGGCGACCACGATGCTGGCCGAGCCCGCCTTGATCAGGTCGTGGCCGAGCATGATCGCCTTCATGCCCGAGCCGCAGACCTTGTTGATGGTGGTGGCGCCGGTCGCGGTCGGGATGCCCGCCGCGAGCGCGGCCTGGCGCGCCGGGGCCTGGCCCAGGTTGGCGGGCAACACGCAGCCCATGATCACCTCGGATACGTCCGCCGCCGGGATGCCGGACTGCTGCAGCGCCGCCTCGATGGCCGCGGCGCCCAGCGTCGGCGCGGGCACGCCGTTGAACTGGCCGAGGAAGGAACCGATGGCGGTGCGCTTGGCGGCGGCGATGACGATGTCGGACATGGAGTCGATACCTGGGAAAGTGCGGCGATTATCGGCGCGCCCGCGCCGGGGCGCCAGCCGGGCGGCCGGGGCACCGCCGGGGCGGTGCAAGGAACGGGCTCGCGCCTGCATCGGCGTCGCCTGCCGGCGGCCGCCGGCATTCGCTGCCGCCTCGTAACCGGGGCGGGCAGGCCGTCGATGATCGCGGCGGTGGCCGGCCGGCAGCCAGCGGCGGGGGGTGTGGCGGACGGCAGGGGCGGGCGCGGTGCGCCGCCTGGCGGGCGCCGCCACGGCGGGCCGCGCGGCGCCGGCGGCGCCGGCGGCGCACGCGCGGCTACTCGCCGCGCAGCTTGTTGATGAAGCGCGGCGCGGTACGGCCCAGCGGCAGCTTGAGCTTGCTGATCGCGTCGATGCGGGCCTCGGCGATGCGGTCGGCCGCCTGCTGCGGCGCGATGTTCTCGTGGGTGGACAGGTCGAAGACCTTTTCCAGGTTGTGGTAGATGCTGCGGATCAGCCGCATCGCGCGCTCGCGGTTGTAGCCGTCGATCTCCAGCGACACGTTCATCACGCCGCCGGCGTTGACCACGTAGTCGGGTGCGTAGAGGATGCCGCGCCGGTGCAGCTCGTCGCCGATCGCGTGGCTGGCCAGCTGGTTGTTGGCGGTGCCGCAGACGATCCCGGCCTTCAGCCGCGGCAGCGTGTGTTCGTTGATCGCGCCTTCCAGCGCACACGGCGCGAACACGTCGGCAGGCACCTCGTAGATCTCGTCGGGCGACACCGCCTCGGCGCCGTACTCGCTGACGGCGCGGTCCACCCGCGCCGGATCGAGGTCGGCCACGTATAGCCGGGCGCCGCGCTCCTTGAGCAGCTTCACCAGTTCCATGCCGATGTGGCCCAGGCCCTGGACCGCGATGCTGGCCTTGCCGACCTCCTCGTGGCCGAGCTTGCGGTTGAGCGAGGCCATCAGCGCCTGCAGCGCGCCATAGGCGGTGAAGGGCGCCGGATCGCCGGAGCCGCCATGTACCTGGTGCACGCCGGTGACGTACTCGCTCTCCAGGTAGATCTGCTCCATGTCGTTGACGTCGGTGCCGACGTCCTCGGAGGTGATGTAGCGCCCGCCCAGCGATTCGACGAAGCGGCCGAACGCGCGGAACAGGATCTCGGTCTTGTCGGTCCTGGGGTCGCCGATGATCACCGCCTTGCCGCCGCCCACGTTGAGCCCGGCGAGCGCGTTCTTGTAGGTCATGGTGCGGCTCAGGCGCAGCGCGTCGTTGATGGCCGCCTCGCTGCTGCCGTAGGGGCGCATGCGCACGCCACCCAGCGCCGGACCGAGCCGGGTGCTGTGCAGGGCGATGATGGCCTTCAGCCCCGCGTCGGGGTTGTGGCAGAAGATGACCTGCTCGTGGCCGGTGGTGTCGAGGGTTTCGAAAAGCATCGGTGGTGCTCCGGTGGCTGCGTGATGCGGGCATCGCGCGCAGGAACTTGCCTGGCTGGGGGAGAAAACAAAAACGCGACGTGTCCGGAACCGGTCCTGGCGTCGCGCCGCGGCATTTTAGACTACGCCCCGCTCTTCATGCATATGAATGGGTGCCGCTCCAGCGCGCCGGTCGCGGCGCCGGCGACCGGACCCCGGCACGGCCGGCGCCTGCGCCGAGATGCCCGCATGCCGCGCCATGGCGCGGCGGCCACGGTCCCGGCGTGCGCTCACTCGCGGGCGGCCTCGCCGCGGCGGCGCTCCAGGTCGGTGAGGTAGAGCCTGAGGTCGAATTCCAGCCGGTGGTAGTCGGCGGTCATGTGCGTGCACAGCTGGTAGAACGGCTTGTTGTGCTCGCTCTCGCGCATGTGCGCCAGCTCGTGCGCGACGATCATCTCGAGGAACTCCGCCGGCGCATCGCGGAACACGCTGGCGATGCGGATCTCGCGGCTGGTCTTCAGGCGGCTGCCCTGCACGCGCGCGACCGTGGTGTGGGTGCCCAGCGCATGCTTCACCACCTGCAGGTGGTTGTCGTAGAGCACCTTCTGCAGCGGTGGCGACTTGCGCAGGTAGCGTTCCTTCATCGCCTGCACGTAGTCGTACAGCTGACGGTCGCTGCGGACCTCGTGGCGTGCGCTGTAGCGATTGCGCAGCAGTTCGCCGAGCCGGTCCTGCTCGATCAGCGAATGCACCTGGTCCAGCAGGTGCTGGGGGTAGCCGGCGAGGTACTTGAGCGTGGTCATGCGCGCAGGGTACGGCCGGAGCGGGCGGCTGGCTATCGCCGCGGCCGGCGCACATCGGCCACGGCGCGCATCCGGTGGGTCGCGGCGCGCCCCGCATTCTTCACATCCGCTCGCCGTGGCATTCACGAACGCGGCACGGGGCGCCGCGTAGTGTCCCGGCTCACGACGCCCGCCCGTCCCGCAGACGGCCGGTCCCGCATTCAACACCGACGTCCCCGGGACGAAAGGAAACACGCATGATCAAGTGGGCCATCATCTTCGCCATCATCGGCCTCATCGCTGGTGCCCTCGGTTTCGGCGGCGCCGCCGGCGCGGCCATGGGCATCGCCAAGTTCCTGTTCTGGGCCGGCATCATCATCGCCGTGGTGCTCTTCATCCTCGGTATGACGATCGCCAAGAAGGTGACCTGAGCCCTGGCTCAGCGGTCGACGGCGATGTGCTGAACCAGCACGCGCCCGTCGGCACGCGTCACCCGCAGCACGATTTCAACGACATCGTCTGGCACCCGCCAGGCGATGTTTCCGTTTGGGTCCACTGGAAGGAAACGGTCGCCGCAGGCGACGCGGGCCCCGACGCCGACGCGTCCGGCCAGCAGGCCGCCGGCGCGCACGCGGGCCGGCAGCACGACGGTGGCGGAGGCCGGGCCGCGCGGACGCCGGATCTCGGGCGGGGCACCGGCCGCGGCTGGCTCCCCGTTTGCGGCGCGCGCAGTGACGGACGGCGAAGCCGCGCAGCCGGTCGCCAGCAGCGCGAACAGGATGCACGGCCAGGCCGGGGCCGGCCGGGCGCCCGAAGGAACCGCGGCTGCGGCGGCGGACCGGGCGCCTGCAATCGGGGCGATCCCGGCACGCAGCGGCCGGGGCGACGGCTCGGCGCCGCCCCGGCCTACCTCAGAACTGCACGGAGAACCGCGCATTGAGGCCGGTGTCGTGCGCCTGGCTGGCGAACAACCCGTTGTAGCCCAGTTCCAGCAGGCTGTTCTGCGACAAGCGGGCGGCCAGCCCCAGTTCGGCCAGGGTCGCATTGCGCGCCAGCGGCGCGCCGGCGACGCTGAAGGCCGGACCGCTGGCGAAGGCCGCGGTCGCGGTCGGCGCGATGTCGCCGTGGGCGCGACGGTAAGCCACGCTGCCGCGCAGGCTCAGCCAGCTCTGTGCCTGGCCGCTGCCGGAGAGGTTGGCGTTGAAGCGCACGCCGGCGGTGGACAGGTTGGCCTTCTGGGTGTCGCCGGCCACGGTCAGCGCGGCGATGCCGCCGTCCTCGCGGCGGCCGTCGGTCTCCACGCGCACCTGCGCGAACTGCGCGAACGGCTCCAGCTCGGTACGGCCGACGCCGAAGCGGTAGCCGGCCTCGACGAACGCCTGGCGCGTGGTCGCGTCGTAGCGCGCGTGCGCGCCTTCCTGCAGTCCGGCGAAGGCGATGGTCCGTTCGGTCTCCAGCTCCTGCCAGGCATGGCTGTAGCCGGCGCGCACGCCGAAGCCCGCCCACTGCTGGCCGAGGTACACGCCGGCGTAGGTGGCATCGACATCGGCCTTGGAACCGCGGTCGCGGAGGTTGAGGTCGGCCTTGCCGGCACCGCCGAGCAGGCCGAAGCGCCAGCCGCCGTCCAGCTGCAGGTCCGCGCCCACCAGCGTGGTGTTGCCGCTCAGGCGTGCCTGGGCCGCATTGCCGTCGCCGTCCAGGCGGGTGCTGGCATGGTCCACCTCGGCCCAGGCGGCGATGCCGGACTCGGCGTCGCGCTGCGCGGTGAACGCGTCCTGGCCGCTGCGGGCGCGCACCAGCGCGCTGTCGCGCACCACGCGCGCGTCCTGCAGCAGCAGCGACTTGGCGCTGGCATGCAGTTCGCCGCCGAGTCGGTCGAGCGCGGCCACGGCCTCGGCCGGGAACAGCGCCGCGACGCGCTGCAGCAGTGGCTGCTGCAGGTCGAGGGCGTCGATCGCGGTGGCGGTCGCGCGCTGATTGGCGGTCGTCGCCGCCGAGGCCAGGCTGCTGCCGCGGGTGACGTCGAGGCCGATCAGGCTGCTGCCGTAGTTCAGCTGGATCGCCATGAACGGCGAGATCGCCGAGGTGTCAACGGCGGCGAACCGGCCGCTGACGCCGCCGTCGGCACTGAGCAGCGAGTAGCGCTGGCCCAGTGCGTAGACACCGCCCAGCGGGATCAGCTTCAGGGTGCCGCCCTGCAGCGTCGCGGTGCCGGTGATCGCCAGCAGGTCGGCCTGGTCCGGCGGCAGCAGTTCGGCGTTGTAGGTCGAGCCGGCCGCCTGCAGGTAGTCGCCGTCGATGGTCAGCCGCCCGATCGAGTTGCCCGGCGCGATGGTGCCGCGGACGACGGTGTCGCCCAGGGTGCCGTTGCCGTTGAGGGTGCCGCCCAGTCCGACGGTGGTGACGCCGTTGGAGACGGTGCCGTTGACCACGGCGTAGCCACTGTTGATGGTCAGGTTGGCGCCCTCCAGGGTGCCGCTCAGCATCAGCAGGGCGTTGCCGTCCACCGACACGTCGGCGCTGAGCGCGTTGCGCCCGGTCAGCTCCAGCACGCCTTCCCTGACGCTGGCGCCGGCGAAGCGGTTGTCGCCGCTCAGGCGCAGCCAGCCGATCCCGGACTTGGTCAGCCTGCCGGGGCCGCCGATGTCGTTGCTCCAGTCGTCCCAGGCCCCGCCCGCCCAGACCTGGGCGCCGCCGGCACGCTGGTTCATGACCACGTCGGTGTCGACGCGGAACTGCCCCGGGCCGTCGATCGCCTTCTGCAGGTCGATCAGGCCCCAGCCGTAGATCGCGTCCACGCCGGCCGCGCCGAGGTCGGTGGCGGTGGTCAGCAGGATGTCGCGCACCTGCGGGCCGTCGAGGTAGGGGAAGCGTTCCATCAGCAGCGCCAGCGCGCCGGTGACGTGCGGCGCCGCCATCGAGGTGCCGGTCAGGTCGCCGTAGCCGTATTCCGGGTTCGACGCGTCGACCTGCATGCCGATCGCGGTGCCGTCGGCATCGCGGATCACGCTCACGCCGGGGGTGCCTTCGATCACCGACGAGGTGATGTCGGTGCCCGGGGCGGCCACGCACCAGTCCTGGCTCAGGCCGCAGATGCTGGAGCTGTCGTCGATGCCGCCGGTCTGGTTGATGTTGACCACGCTCAGCCAGTACTTCTCCACGTCCGGCACGTAGCGTGGCAGGGTGGCGTAGACGCCGGCGATGGCGCCGTCGTTGTTGCCGGCGGCCCACACCTGCAGCACGCCGCTGCGCAGCGACGGATCGGTGAAGGTGGCGAAGTAGTCGGCGTTGGCGGCGTACAGCCGGTCCATCGCCGCCGCGCTGGCGGGCTCGTTGGTCAGGCCCCAGCTGTGGTTGATGGCGCGCACGCCCTGCGCCTCCATCTGCCGGTACATGCTCTCGAAGCTGCTGGTGTCCGGGCCGACGCCGAGCGAGACGCCGTCGAGGTCGATGCCGACATCGCGCACGTCGCCGCCGATGGACTGGATGAAGCCGGCGGTGTCCATGTAGGTGTTGCCGAACATGCGCGCCGCGGTCAGGTCGGCGCCGAACGCCACGCCCTGGGTGCCGCTGCCGTCGCGGTTGGCGGCCATGCTGCCGGCGACGTGGGTGCCGTGCGTGGCGTAGCGCGCACCGGCGTAGTACTGCTCGATGATCGCGCGCGCGCCGGGATTGAGGTAGCCGATGTCGACCAGGTACTGGATCAGTGCCGGATCGTAGTCGAGGTAGTCGACCGCGACGGTGTCGCCACTGGAGGCGAAGCAGGCGTCGGGGGTCAGCAGGGTTTCGTTGCTGCAGACGCTGCCGTCGGCCAGCACGTCGCCGACGCGCAGGCCATTGGCGTCCTTGCCGGCGAATTCGGGATGGGCCAGGGCCACGCCGCTGTCGAACAGGCCCAGGCGCACGCCCTGGCCGCTCAGCCCGCGTGCATAGGCGTACTGCGCGTTGATCGCGGACAGGCCCCAGTCGGCCTGGAATTCTTCGGTGACCCAGCTGTCGGGATCGCCGACGCTGCCGCCGTCCTGGGCGGTCTGCGCGGCGGCCTGGCCGGCGCTGCTCAGCGCCAGGGCCAGCACGAGGGCACGGGCGAGACGGGCGGGCGCGGGCGGGGTGCAGCGGCGCGGCGGGAGCGTGTTTCGTGGGGCGGTGCGGTCCATTACGACGAGTTTCTCCTTGGGTGGCAGCGAGCAGGCAGGCGCAGGGCCACCGACCGCGCTTGCGGGAGGGCATTGATGAATGAAAATCTAATGGGAGTCAATGTGTCATGCTCTGACAAAGTGGACTCGGTCACGTCCTGGGGCTCCGGCGCGATGATCGTGGCGGCCGGAGTCAGCGGCCGCTTGCATGCAGGCACCGGCAAAACGCGGCGACAGGCGGACCGTGACCGGCGACGTGCGTGCAGGCGGGGAGGACGCTCAGTCAGTCGATAGCGAAGCGCGGCGAAGCGACAGGCAGGCGCAGGGCCGTGGCGGTCGGAAGGTCCGCGACGCGCGGTAGTTGGCAAATGGGTCGCTGCGGACCGGCGTGGGCGCAGGCACGCTGCAACGGTTGGCGAAGGGCGTCCGCGTGGATGCGGCCTGCGCGCGCCGCTCAGGGCTACGCCGGGCAGGGGACGTCAGTCGGGCCAGCGGATGCGATGCGGCGCGCGGTGGCGCCCGGGGGACGATGGCCAGCGCTTGCGCATGACCGCGCGGTCCGGCTCGGGCCGCCCGGGGGGGGCCTGGCGGGATCCGGCAAATGGCCTTGGCGCCGACTGCCGGGGCGTCGTCGCAGAGCGTCGGGGAGCGGAGCGCCGCCGCAGCGGCGTCCCGCGGTGTTCTCACTGCGCCGGGGTGGCGTGCAGGGCGACGTTGAGCTGGTCGATCGTGGTGATCCAGTCGGCGTCGTCGAGGCGCTCCTCGCGCAGCAGCTGCGACTGCGCCGGCGACCAGAACGGGGCCTCTTCCAGGCGCACGGCGCCGGGCAGCGGCGAATGCTCGGCGATGAAGGCGCGGATGCTGGCCTCGTCGCACGGCAGCCCGAGCTGGGCGAAGAGTTCGGCGAACGGATGTACGGACTGTTCCATGGGAGCTTGGTTCCGGTGGCAGGGAGACGGCTGGGCGGAAGCGCCAGTGCCCCGGATGCTACCCAGCCGCGCCTGCAGGCCATGTGCACGCCGGCGGGATTCACGCGCCGGTGGCACCCTCTCGGTTATCCAGAGCGGGCCGTCCGTTGCGGGCGGCATCACACCCCGGAGGCAAGGCCATGGCGACCGGATGGGCCGGCGACGGCGCGGTACAGGACCAGATCGACGCGACCGTCGACGATGCGATCAAGCGGGCGCGCAGCCAACTGCCGTCCGGCCCCAGCCTGGAACGCTGCGAGGAGTGCGATGCGCCGATCCCGGCGGCGCGGCGTCAGGCGGTGCCGGGCGTGCGGCTGTGCATCGAATGCCAGCAGGCGCACGACGCCGCGCAGGGCGCGGCGAGCGGCTACAACCGCCGCGGCAGCAAGGACAGCCAGCTGCGTTGAGGCGCG
Organism: Lysobacteraceae bacterium USHLN149; assembly: GCA_037145635.1. GTDB lineage: Bacteria > Pseudomonadota > Gammaproteobacteria > Xanthomonadales > Xanthomonadaceae > JAATFS01. Next base: position 193,789 of record JBBCXB010000002.1, on the reverse strand, counting down.
GCGCTCATGGCGTGGCGATGCCGCCGGCGTCGCGCCAGCGCCGCGTGGTGCGCTGGAAGAACAGGCTGTTGGGAATCTGCAGCACGGTGCCGGCGGCGTGCTCGCCGGTTTCCTGCAGCGTGGTGTAGATCAGGTTGATGTCCACCACCTTGCCCTTCAGTCCGGGTTTCTCGCCGTTCTCCAGCAGCTCGATGTGGTCGTGCAGGCGGAACGGACGGGTGGTGACGATCAGGAACGTGCAGAAGATGTTGGACAGCACGCTCCAGGCCGCGAAGAACGCCACCGCGCCGACCGCGGCGAAGCCGGTGAAGGCGGTCCACAGCACCGTACCCGAGACGCCGAGCCGGTCCAGGATCAGCAGCAGCGCGGCAACCGAGATCAGCACGCTGCCGACCCGCCGGATGCCGATCATGATCTCCGCCGGCACGTGGTAGCGGGTGCCGAGCTTGCGCAGCAGGCCCCGCAGCAGCAGCCGCACGAGCACCGCCACGGCCACGATCAGCACGATTTCCACGGTCGGCACCGCCACATCCAGCAGGCGCTGGTTCCAGCGCGGCAACAGGTCACGGATCATGGCGGGATAGACGTGCAGCAGGGGCATGGAGGACGCAGGGCGGGCGGGAGGACCCGCATTCTAGCGTTCCGCCCGGGCTTAGGCCCGCCGGCGCACCCGCGTCGGTTCAGTCCGCGCCGAGGCGTCGCGCCATCTCGTCGCGCATCAGGTACTTCTGCACCTTGCCGGTGATGGTCATCGGGAAGCCGTCGACGAACTCGACGTAGCGCGGGACCTTGTAGTACGCGATGTGCGCGCGGCAGTGCGCACGGATCTCCTCGGCCGAGCAGGCGTGGCCTTCGCGCAGCCGGATCCAGGCACAGACCTCCTCGCCGAACTTCGGGTCCGGCACCCCGAACACCTGGACGTCGGACACCGCCGGGTGCGCGTACAGGAATTCCTCGATCTCGCGCGGATAGATGTTCTCGCCGCCGCGGATCAGCATGTCCTTGAGCCGGCCGACGATGCGGCAATAGCCCTGTGCGTCGAGCACGGCCAGGTCGCCGGTGTGCATCCAGCCGTCGGCATCGAGCACTTCTGCGGTGCGCTCGGCATCGCCCCAGTAGCCGCGCATCACCGAATAGCCGCGCGTGTGCAGCTCGCCGGTCTCGCCGCGCGGGACGATGCGGCCGTCGCCGTCGACGATGCGCACCTCCACGTGCGGGTGCACGCGCCCGACCGAGTCCACGCGACGCTGCAGCGGGTCGTCCGGCGTGGTCTGGAAGCTCACCGGGCTGGTCTCGGTCATGCCGTAGGCGATGCTGACCTCGTCCATGTGCAGCGTGTCCACGACCTGCTTCATCACCTCGACCGGGCACGGCGAGCCGGCCATGATCCCGGTGCGCAGCGTGCCCAGCTCGAACTCGCCGAAGCGCGGGTGCTGCAGCATCGCGATGAACATGGTCGGCACCCCGTGCAGCGCGGTGCAGGCCTCGTCCTGCACGGTCTGCAGCGTCGCCAGCGGGTCGAAGCCCTCGCCCGGGATCACCATGCAGCTGGCATGGGTGACGCAGGCCAGGTTGCCCAGCACCATGCCGAAGCAGTGGTAGAACGGCACCGGGATGCACAGCCGGTCGTCCGGGCCCAGGCGCATGCGTTCGCCGATGAAGAAGCCGTTGTTGACGAGGTTGCGATGGGTGAGGGTGGCGCCCTTGGGCGAGCCGGTGGTGCCGGAGGTGAACTGGATGTTGATCGGGTCGTGGGGCGTGAGCGCGGACTGCAGCGCCGCCACGCGCGCCAGCGCCTGCGGGTCGCGGCAATGCGCGACATCGTTGAAGCGCCAGGTGCCCGGCAGTGCCGGCTCGTCGCCGAGCACGATCACGTGGCGCAGCGCCGGCAGCTGCGCGCTGCGCAGTTCGCCGGGCCGGGACGCCGCCAGCTCGGGCGCCAGCTCCGCCAGTACCGCGGGATAGTCGGAGGTCTTGAAGCGGCGCGTCATCACCAGCGCGCTGCAGCCGACCTGGGTGAGTGCGTACTGCAGTTCGTGGCTGCGGTAGGCCGGGTTGATGTTGACCAGTACCAGCCCGGCGCGCGCGCTGGCGAACTGCATCAGCACCCATTCGGCGCGGTTGAGCGACCAGATGCCGATGCGGTCGCCCGGCGCCAGCCCGAGCGCGAGCAGTCCGGCCGCCAGCCGCGTGACCACGGCATCGAGCTGCGCGTAGTCCAGGCGCACGCGCTGGAACGGCACGCTCAGGGCCGGACGCTGCGGCCAGCGGGCCGCGATGCGCTGCAGCAGGCTGCCGACGGTCTCCTCCAGCAGCGGCGTATGCCGGCTTCCGGTGACGTGGCTGGGCAGGGACGGGGTGGCCGGCAGGTCCATGGTGCAGGTTCGTACGGTTCCGGTAGCGACCATACGCCGCCCGCGCGGGCATGTCAGCCGCACGCCCGGCCCGAAACGCACGTGGCGGCCCCCGGGGCCGCCACGTTGCGGGATGCGGCCGCCGCCGGCACGCGCCCGGGGGCGCGGCCGCGGCGAGGCCGCCTCAATCGGCCTTGTCGGCGTCGTCGCGGCTGGCGCCGAAGCGGGTGTTCAGGACCTCGATGCGGCCACCGGCCTTGCGGAAGGCGGCGATGTCGGCGGCGATGCGCTCGCGGCTGAGCGGCTGGGTCTTGCCCTCGCTGCGCGCGATGCTGGGCTGGGCCTTCTGCTTGGAGGCGGGACGTGCCATGCGGACTCCTTGGTTGGTGCGAAGATGACGGCGGGGCCGCCCAGGGGCAGAACGAGCAAGGCTCGCCTGGGGCCGGGAATCGATCGGGGCATCCTGTGGGCGGCAAGGCGATCTGACGATCGCCGCGAATGGCAGTGCGGCCGGGAGGCGAGCCGCGCCAGCGGATCGCGAAGACGGAGCACTGCGCCGATCGAAGATACACGGCGCGGTGTAGGGAACCGTTAAACGGGCCAGCAGGACGCCCGCCTGCGCGTCGGGCGGGTCAGCCCGCCGCCGCCAGCGCCAGGCCCTGCACCACGCCGAACGACGGGTCGCCGTGCACCAGCCGCGCGGCCGGGAAGGCCGCGGCGACCTCGCGCTGCAGGTAGCCGGCGCGCGACATGCCGCCGGTCAGGAAGACCGCCGCCGGATCGTGGCCGATGTCGGCCCGCACCTGGGCCAGTAGTCCCTGCAGCTCGCGCAGGTAGGCCGCCGCGGCTGCCTCCAGCGCCGCGGCCTCCACCTCCACCTGCAGGTCGCGCTCGATGAAGTCCAGGGATTCGCGATGCCGGCGTTCGCTGCTCAGCGCGATCTTGGAACGCTCCACCCCGCGGTACAGGCGCGCCGTGTTGCCGGTGTCCTGGAGCGCGGCCAGGCGCCGGTCGAAGGGGGCGGGCACCTCGGGATAACGGTGCTGGCGGAAGTCGCGCTGGCGCGTCATGTCCTGCACCATCGCCGCCTCGACGTAGTGGTGCGCCGGTACGCGGGTCACGCCGCGGCCGAACAGCGGCATGTAGGCGGCCAGGCTCAGGGCCAGGTCGATGTCGGTGCCGCCGCGCGGGATGCCCCAGGCGCGGTGCACCACCGGCGCGCCGGCGCCGCCGATGCTGGCGTGGGCGATGTCGGTGGTGCCGCCGCCGATGTCGACCACCACGGTGTCGTGGCGCTCGCGGCTGCCGGCGTGGTAGTGCATCGCCGCGGCCGAGGGCTCCTCGAGGAAATCCACTGCGTCGAAGCCCGCCGCGATCGCGGCCGACTCCAGGATCTCCAGCGCCTGCGCGTTGCCGGCCTCGCCGATCGAGCTGCGGAACTGCACCGGGCGCCCGAGCGTGGCGGTACGCACGTTCTCGCCGAACTGGCGCGAGGCGGTGAGGCGGATATGCTCGAGGATGTGGGTGGCGATGCCGGTGATGGTCTGGCGCGCCCGCGGATGCAGGTTGTAGCCCAGCATCGACTTCGGGCTCTGCACCAGGTTGCCCTCGTTCTCCAGGAAGTAGGCGTCGAGCGCCTCGTCGCCGTACACCGCGTTCTGCAGCAGTGCGGCCGAGCTGCGCGGCTCGCGCACCTGCTGCTCCATCCACTGCCGGCGCACCACGCGGATCGCGTCGCGGCGCAGTTCCTCGGGGCTGCGGCTGCGCCCGGCGGCCGTCGCGTCGCGGCGGCCGGCGTCGACCAGCTCGGCGACCTGGTGTTCCAGCGCGGGGGTCAGTTCGAAGTCGTTGGGATCGCGCATCACCTCGGGGAAGTACACCGTGGTGCGGAACTGCAGCGCCTCGCCGAAGCGCACCGGGGCCACCTGTCCGTCGATGACCGCCGCGGCGGCGGAATTGCTGGTGCCGAAGTCGATGCCGAGTTTCATGGGAGCGGGGGCGCGAGAACGGGCCGCGCACTTTGGGCCAAGCCCGGCGCCGACGCAAGCGCGCACGGGGCCCGGTCACGGTCGGTCCGGAGAAGGGAAGGGGCCGCGGCAGCGAGCGCGCAGCGTTCCCCGGGGCGGCCGGGTCTGTGCCTTGATCCCTAACCCCTAATCCCTAATCCCTAATCCTTAATCCCTAATCCTTAATCCCTAATCCCTAATCCCCAAGCCCCAAGCCCCAAGCCCCAAGCCCCAAGCCCCAAGCCCCAAGCCCCAAGCCCCCGGCCGCCTGACCCGTGCCGCCAAGGCGCCCGCCGCGGCGATGGCCATGACAGGCCGAGCCTCAACGTGGCCAGGAAGCGGCCCACGCTGTGCCGCGGCGACGCCTCGGGTGGCCGTCCGCAACGCCGAACGGCTGACCCAGGCCGCTGATGCGCTGCCGAAGCAGCCCTCGGTCCGCACGCCACGCGACGCTTGTGAAGCCGGCCGCGGACGCGTCGGGCCGTGGGCATTGCGGAGGGACCGACACACGCCTGTCCCGCGGGAGCCCCGGCCCCGTTCCCGGTCGCCCTCAGGCCGCGACGTGGCCCTGGTCGAGCTCCTCGGCGGTGGCCTCGCGGACGCCGGCCACCTCGATCGCGAAATGCAGCGTCTGTCCCGCCAGCGGGTGGTTGCCGTCGACGGTGACCTGATCGGTGCCCACGTCGGTGATCGTGACCAGCACCGGTCCCTGCGGCGTGCGCGCCTGGAACTGCGCGCCCGGCTCGACCGGGGCGTCGGCGGGAAACGCGTCGCGCGGCACCTGCTGTACCCGGTCGGCATGGCGCGGGCCGTAGCCGTGTTCCGGTGCGACATCGGTCTGCAGCGTGTCGCCGGCCTGCCTGCCGTCCAGCGCCCGCTCCAGGCCGGGCACGATGTTGCCGGCGCCATGCAGATAGCTCAGCGGGGCCTCCGGGCTGGAGCGGTCCAGCACCTGGCCGCTGTCGTCGGAAAGGATGTAGTGGATGGTCGCGACGCGACCCTGGCTGATTTCCATAGGAAACCTCCGTCTTGAAAGGTAGGGGGAGTGCGTCGGCTGCATCACGACGCGAAGCGATGGTGCGGTTCCACCCTAGGCAATCGGCCGGCCGATCGCAACCCGTGCGGCGGCCTGCCGAGGCTGCGATTGCGGGCCTCTCCGCGGCGCAGCGCCTGCCCGCCCAGGCCGTCGCGCGCATGAATCGCAGCGATACGCGCAGTCGCAGGATGGAGGATGTCGCTGCGGGGACGCGAGCTTAGGGCGCGTCCTGCGCCTCGGCGCCACGCTCCATCTCCTCGCGCCGGGCATGCCAGGTCTCCGGCGTCTGCGGCTTGACGAACAGCGCCGTCAGCTCCGGATGCTCGCGCTTGGCGGCCTGCTCGAGGCGGCCCACGCAGGCCTCGATCTGCGGCGTGGTCCGGCTGTCCTCGAACTCGGCGCTGAGCGCGGCGACCACCTGGTGGGGGCCCATCTGCATGGTCAGCACGCCGTTGGCCGCGCGCACGTCCGGGTCGCGCGCCGCCAGCGCCATCAGCGACTCGGACACGTGCGCGTGCGCCGGTTCGCCGATCAGCAGGCCCTTGGTCTCGCGCGCCAGCAGGAACGCGGTGACCGCCAGCACGCAGGCGATGCCGATCGACGCCACGCCATCCAGTTCCGGGATACCCAGCCACTGCGCCGAGACCAGGCCGGCGAGCGCCATCAGCAGGCCGATCAGCGCGGCGCTGTCTTCCAGCAGCACGGTGAAGGTGGTGGGGTCCTTGCTCTGGCGGAAGGCCTGGAAGTAGCCCATGCGCCCCTTCTTGGCGCGGAACTCGCGCACCGCCACGCCCCACGAGATGCCCTCGAACAGCAGCGACACACCCAGCACGACGTAGGCCACCAGATGGCTCTTGGCCGGCTCGGGGTGGCGGATGTGCACGATGCCCTCGTACAGCGACACGCCGGCGCCCATCGCGAACACCAGCAGCGCGACGATGAAGCTCCAGAAGTACAGCTCGCGGCCGTAGCCGAACGGATGCGTGGGCGTGGGCGCGCGGCTGGCGCGGCGCAGCCCGTACAGCAGCAGCACCTCGTTGATGGTGTCCACCAGCGAGTGCACGCCTTCGCTGAGCATGGCCGAGCTGCCGGAGAGGCCGGCGGCGACGAACTTGGCGATGGCGATGGCGAGGTTGCCGGCCAGGGCCACGTAGACCACGAGATGGGAGCCGCTGGGCTTGGACAAGTTGGATTCCGCGTCGGATCGAAGGACTGGGCGCCGGGCGCCGCACGCGACTATCGCGCCGCCGCCGTGCCGGCGGCGTGATCGGGCGCGGTGCGGCGGGCCGGGGCGCTACAATGGGCGCCTCCCACGCGCCCCCAGGAAGCCATGTCCGCCGTCCCCGCCTGTCCGCAATGCACCCTCGAGAACACCTATGCCGACGGCGCGCAGTGGATCTGCGCCGACTGCGGCTACGAGTGGGCCGCCGACGCCGGCGCCGCGCCCCAGGCGCTGGTGGTGCGCGACAGCAACGGCAACGTGCTGGCGGCCGGCGACACGGTGACCGTGATCAAGGACCTCAAGGTCAAGGGCTCGTCGATCCCGCTCAAGCAGGGCACGGTGATCCGCAACATCCGGCTGGTCGAGGACGATGACGAGCACATCGAAGGGCATTCGGACAAGATCAAGGGGCTGGTGCTGAAGACCTGCTTCCTGCGCAAGGCCTAGCCCGCCGGCGTCGCGCGGCGGGCGCCGCAGCCGGTCCGTACGGCGTTCGCGGCGGCGTGATCGAAGTGCCGGCGCGGACGTGTCCGCGTCCGCGCCATCCGCAGCTGGGCAGGCACGAGGCCGCTCAGGGCGTGTGCGCCGCGGGCGCCGTCTCCGGCGCATCCGAGTCCAGCACCTGCAGGTGCCCGCCGGTGGTGGCCGGCAGGATCGACTGGTCGGTGGCGACCAGCACGACGCCCGGCGTCAGCAGCGGCAGCAGCGCCGCCAGGAAGCCGTCCGGCAGCTGCAGCCGGCCGACCGTGGCCGCATCCAGCGCCTCGCCGGCCGCAGCCGTGCTGCCGGGAATGCCGATGCGCATCCAGTTGGGCATGCGCCGGCCGGGCAGTCCGGCGATCTCGCCCGGCAGGAAGCCCTGGCCGACGATGAAGGCGCGCGTGCCCGGGGCGTCGGCGCCTTCGGCCAGCGCGACACGCGCGCGGCCGATCTCGGTGCCGTTGCGGTACACCACCAGTTGCCGGTCGGCGCTGCTCATCAGCATCGATACCGGGCCGGTGGCCGCCAGTTCCGGATGCCAGGCATACGGCTGGCCCTCGGCCAGCGGCAGCAACGGCTGCCCGGCCCCGGTGCGCGGGTCGATCGGGCTGACCGCGCGCGGGTGCACCACGTCGTCGGCGCTCACGCCGGCCGCGGCCACCACCACCACCATGCCCATGCTCGAGTTCTCGAACAGCAGCCGGGCGAATTCCGACGGCAGGTGCACGCAGCCATGCGACTCCGGGTAGCCGGGCAGGCCGCCGGCATGCAGGGCCACGCCGTCCCAGGTCAGGCGCTGCTGGTAGGGCATCGGCGCGCTGTTGTAGACGTTGGAGCGGTGGTCCTTGTCCTTCTGCAGGATGGTGAACACCCCGGTCGGGGTCTCGTAGCCCTGCCTGCCCGAGCTGACCGTGGACACGCCGATCAGCAGCCCGTTGCGGTAGGCGTAGGCGCGCTGCTCGGTCAGGCTGACGATCACCGCCATCGGTCCCCAGCCCTTGCTGACCCCGCCCCACACCCATTCGCCGGGCTTGAGCTGCGCCGGCGCGGTGTCCGCGGGACTGGAGTGCCGGGCGCCCCAGAACGGTACGGCGAGGGCAGGGGCGCTGAGCAGCAGCGCGCAGGACAGCAGGAGGGGACGCAGGTGCCGCATGGAGGATCCACGGAAGAAATCCACGCGATGCTAGCTCGGCCCTGGTGACCGCGCCGTCGCGCAGTGCCTGCGCGCCGGCCGCGGCGTCCGCGCCGCCGACGGGAAAGCCGCGGCCGACCGGCGCGCCGCCGCCGGCCGTCGGGACCGCCACCGCGCCCTGCTCACGGCCTCCGCCGCCGCGTCACGCCGATGCGAGCAGGTGCGGCGCCAGCACCTCGGCGATCCACTCCATGAACACGTGCACGCGCCGCGGCAGGTGGCGGCGCTGGGCGTACAGCAGCGTCGCCGGCATCGGCTCGGCGGGCAGTTCGGGCAGCACTTCGACCAGCGTGCCGTCGGCGAACAGCGGCCGCATCGCCAGCGCCGGCGCCTGCACGATGCCCAGGCCCGCCAGAGCCGCGGCCTTGTAGGCCTCGCCGCTGTTGACGCTGACCGGGCCGCGCATCGGCAGCGTGCGGTAGCCGTCGCCGTCGCGGTACTCGAACCCGGGCGAGCGCTGGCCCAGCGTGGTGACGTAGTGCACCAGGTCGTGACCGGCCAGGTCGGCCAGGGTGCGCGGCACGCCGCGCCGGGCCAGGTAGGCCGGGCTGGCGGCGTTGACGATGCCCAGCGCGCCCAGCGGCCGCGCCACCAGCGTGGTGTCGTCCAGCGTGCCCACGCGCAGCACGCAGTCGAAGCCCTCGCGGACCAGGTCGACGCGGCGGTCGGTGCCGCTGATCTCGATCTCCACCTGCGGGTGCGCGGCGAGGAAGTCGGCCAGGCGCGGGATCACGAAGCCGTGCGCCAGGCCCGCGGTCATGTCCACGCGCAGGCGCCCGCGCAATTGCGTGGTCTCGCGCTGGAACATGCCATGCAATTCGTCCATGTCGTCCACCAGATCGCGGCTGCGCTGGTAGAACGCGGCTCCGTCGGCGGAAGGCTGCACCCGCCGCGTGGTGCGGTAGAGCAACTGGGTGCCGACGCTGGCCTCGAGCCGCTGCACGGCGGTCGAGACGCTGGCCTTGGGCAGGCCCAGCGCGTCGGCGGCGCGGGTGAAGCTGCCCAGCTCGACCACGCGCATGAAGGTGCGCAGGGTATCCAGGGTGTCCATGATTGTTCGCCGGATTTGAACGGTGAAGTCAGGATTGCCTGCTTTATGCGTTCTCGCAAGCTCAATAACGTGGGGCTCCCGCGGCCCGTCCGCCCTGACCGGAGCATCGCCATGCAGACCGTCCCCCCCATCGTCCTGATCACCGGCGGCAGCCGCGGCCTGGGCCGCAACGCCGCGCTCCACCTCGCGCGCCAGGGCGCCGACCTGATCCTCACCTACCGCGGCCACCGCGAGGCCGCGTTGTCGGCGGTCGCCGAGATCGAGGCCCTGGGCCGCCGCGCGGTGGCGCTGCCGCTGGACGTGGGCGACAGCGAGCGCTTCGCCGCGTTCGCCGCGCAGGTGCAGGACGTGCTCGGCGGCTGGCAGCGCGAGCGCCTCGATGCGCTGGTCAACAATGCCGGGCTCGGCCTGCACGCCACGATCGCCGACACCACGCCGGCGCAGTTCGACGAGATGGTGCGCGTACACCTCAAGGGCCCGTACTTCCTGACCCAGGCGCTGTTGCCGCTGCTGGCCGATGGCGGCCGCATCCTCAACCTGTCCAGCGGCCTGGCCCGCTTCGCGCTGCCCGGCAGTTCGGCCTACGCGATGATGAAGGGCGGGGTGGAGGTGTTCAGCCGCTACCTCGCCAAGGAACTGGGGGACCGCGGTATCCGTGCCAATACGCTGGCCCCGGGCGCGATCGAGACCGACTTCAGCGGCGGTGCGGTGCGCGACAACCCCGAGCTCAACGCCCGGGTGGCGGCGATGACCGCGCTCGGCCGCGCCGGCCAGCCGGACGATATCGGCGCCGTGGTCGCGGCGCTGCTGGCGCCCGGGACCGGCTGGATCAACGGCCAGCGCATCGAGGCCTCCGGCGGCATGCTGCTCTAGGCACGGCGGGCGCGTCGGCCCAGGTCGCCGCGCGTCGCCCTCCGTGTCCGGGCCGCGCCCGCCCGCGCGGAGCGGTCGTTGCCGTGCGCCGCCGCCCGTGCCCGCCCCTGCGTCGCGGGTACGCGGGACGCGCCGTCCGCCTGTGGTGGACGACGCGCGCGGCCTGCGTCGTCCCGGGGCGGGCGCACGGATCGCTCAGTGCGGCACAGCCGCCGGCCGCGCCCAGCCGCCGCCGCGCCACGCACAGGCCAGGGCCGGCACCAGCAGGGCCAGCAGCGCGCCGGCCAGGCTGCCCGCGCCGTAGTGCTGCAGCAGCACGCCGCCGAGCAGGCCGCCGCCGGCGATCGCCAGGTTCCAGCCGGTGACGACCAGGGCCTGCGCGGTATCCGCGGCGGCGCCGGCGCGGCGCGCAATGGCGGTCTGGAACAGCGTCGCCGAGCCGCCGAAGGCCAGGCCCCAGGTCGCGATGGCGACGGTCAGCACGGGCACGCCCGGCGGCGCGATGGCGAGGAGCGCGGCGGCGAGCAGGAACAGCGCGATGCTGCCCAGCACCAGGGGCCGCATCCAGCGGTCGATGAGCGCGCCGACCACCCAGATGCCGAGCAGCGAGGCACCGCCGAACAGCAGCAGGTAGCGCTCCACCGCGCGCTCGCCGCCGCCCAGCGCCAGCACCGGTGCGATGTAGGTGTAGAGCACGTTGTGGGCGAGCACGAACAGCAGCATCACCGCGAGCACCTGAGCGATGCCCGGGAGCGCCAGGACCTGGCGCAGCCGCAGCGCGGTCCGGCCCGGCTGCCCGGGGAAATCCGGCAGCCCGGCACGCGCGGCCGCCAGCAGGCCCAGGCTCAGCACCGTCATGAGGCCGAAGCTCCAGCGCCAGCCCAGGTGCTGGCCGAGCACGGTACCGGCCGGCACCCCGAGCGACAGCGCCAGCGGCGTGCCCACCATCGCCACCGCGATCGCGCGGCCTTGCTGCGCCGGCGCCACCAGGCGGCTGGCGTAGCCGGCCAGCAGCGCCCACAGCAGCCCGGCGCTGATGCCGGCGACGGCGCGCGCGGCCAGGATCGGCGCATACGCCGGCGAGACCGCGGTGACGGTGTTGGCGATGGCGAACCCGGCGATGGCCAGCAGCAGCAGGCGCCGCCGCGGCCAGTGCCGGGTGGCGCGCACCAGCGGGATCGCGGCCAGCAGCGAACCCAGCGCGTAGACCGTCACCAGCTGCCCGACCAGGGCCTCGCCGACCTTCAGTCCCGCCGCCATCGCCGGCAGCAGGCCGGCGGGCAGCGCCTCGGTGAGGATGGTGACGAAACCGGCGCCGGCGAGGATCAGCAGGCGCGCGGTCGGCAGCCGCGCAGCGTGCGGCACGCCGCCGGGCGCGGCCCTCATGCCGCGGCCTCGCCGTGGCGACGGCGGCGCAGCGCGGACGCCGCGGGCACGTGCGCCGAACGGCCGCTTAGGCAGGCCGCGCGCCATGGTCGCAGGCGAATGTGCGGCGCGCGCCGATCACGCCGCTGGGGACATGGCGTGGCGCACAGGGACGCGCGGGCGCGCCGGCGCCTGTCGGCGACGCATCGAAGAGAACGGGAAAGGCGGGCCGCCATGTCGGTTCCAGCGCTGGAAGGGAGCGTCATGGTGCGCAGCGGTCGCGCGCGGAAAAAGCCGGCTAGAGTTCGTTCACTGCGGACGCCGGTGTCGGCAATGGAGCGTGGATGGACAGCTTGAACAGCCTGCGGACGTTCGTGCAGGCCGCGGATGCGCGCAGTTTCGTGGAAGCCGGTCGGGTGCTCGGGGTCTCGGCCACGGCGGTGGGCAAGGGCATCGCGCGGCTGGAGCGCGAGCTGGGCGTGCGGCTGTTCCATCGCAGCACGCGCAGCGTGACCCTGACCGCCGAGGGCACGCTGTTCCTGGCGCGCTGCCGGCGCATCCTCGACGAGGCCGGCGCCGCGCGCGCGGAGCTGTCGCAGCACAGCGGCCGTGTGCAGGGCCGGCTGCGGCTCAGCCTGCCGCTGGTCAGCGACCTGGTGCTGCCGCTGCTGTCGGATTTCATGCAGGCCTATCCGCAGGTGCTGCTGGACCTGGACTTCACCGACCGCCGGGTCGATGTGGTCGAAGAGGGGTTCGACGCGGTGCTGCGAGTGGGCGAGCCCGGCGATTCGCGGCTGACGGCGCGCCGCATCGGCCGCTTCCGCCGCTGCCTGGTGGCCTCGCCGGACTACCTGGCCCGGCACGGCACGCCGCATGCGCCCGCCGACCTGCAGGCGCACCGCTGCCTGCGCTACCGCTACCCGTCCAGCGGCAAGCTGGAGGCGTGGCCGCTGCGCGGTACGGAATCCGAGCCGGCCGCGTCCGAGTCGATGGTCTGCAACACCGTCGAGGCACAGGTGTGCTTCGCGCGGCGCGGCAGCGGGATCGCCTACGTGCCCGAGCACAGCGTGCGCGCCGCGCTCGCGGACGGCAGCCTGGTGCGGCTGCTCGACGGCGCGGTCGACGATCCCGGGACCTTCTACCTGCTGTGGCCCTCGGGCCGGCACATGCTGCCGAAGCTGCGGGTGTTCGTCGACTTCGTCGACCAGCGATTGCTGCGCGAGGATCGCGGGTTGTGCCTGTGAGCCCCGCCGCCGGTCGCGGCGGCGGGGCCCTCGCGGGCCTCAGTCGGCCAGCGCCGGGTAGTCGGTGTAGCCCTTCGCGCCGCCGCCGTACAGGGTGTCCGGGTCGACCTGCGCCAGCGGCGCATCCTCGCGCAGGCGGCGCACCAGGTCGGGATTGGCGATGAAGGGGCGGCCGAACGCGACCGCGTCGGCGTAGCCCGAGGCCAGCGCCTGCTCGGCACGCGCCTTGTCGTAGCCGTTGTTGCCGATCCACGGTCCGCGGAACTTCGCGCGCAGCGCTGCGTAGTCGAACGCGATCTTGTCGCGCGGGCCGCCGGTCTCGCCCTCGATGACGTGCACGAACGCCAGCCCGCCGATCGCATCCAGGCGCTCCACCGCGCGCTCGAACAGCGGCTGCGGGTCGGAATCGTGTGCATCGTTGGAGCCGGTGACCGGCGACAGGCGCACGCCGGTGCGGTCGGCGCCGATCTCCGCGGCGATCGCCTGCACCACCTCGGCCAGCAGGCGGGTACGGTTGTCGATGCTGCCGCCGTAGGCGTCGCTGCGCTGGTTGGAGCCGTCGCGCAGGAACTGGTCGATCAGGTAGCCGTTGGCGGCGTGCACCTCGACGCCGTCGAAGCCGGCGCGGATCGCGTTGCGCGCGGCGCGGCGGTAGTCCTCGACCAGCCCCGGGATCTCGTCGAGCGCCAGCGCCCGCGGCTCGGACACGTCCTCGAAGCCCTGCGCGGTGAAGGTCTTGCCGCGGGCACGGATCGCGCTCGGCGCCACCGGCACCTCGCCGGCCGGCAGCAGGCTGGTATGCGAGATGCGGCCCACATGCCACAGCTGCACCACGATCCGGCCGCCGCGGCGGTGGACTTCGTCGGTGACGGCCTTCCAGCCCTCGACCTGGGCCTCGCTGTGGATGCCGGGGGTGTCCAGGTAGCCCTGGCCCAGCGGGCTGATCTGGGTGCCCTCGGCGACGATCAGGCCGGCGCTGGCGCGCTGGCCGTAGTACTCGGCGGCGAGCGGGCCGGGGACCTGGTCGACGCCGGCGCGGTCGCGCGTGAGCGGCGCCATGACGATGCGGTTGGCCAGCGCGAGGGCGCCCAGGCGTACGGGCGTGAACAGCAGGGAATCGGGGGCAGCGGTCATTGGAGCTGAGGTTCCATGGCAGAGGGGAGGGCAACGCAGGCGCAATGCTGCCGACGCTCCCCAAGCGATGGTGCCGCGCGGAGCGGAATTCGATCCGTGCCGGTGGGACGCTGCGTCCTTCCGGCGTCGCCGCCCGCACACGCGGTCTTCGCGGAAGCGCTGAAAGGCAGGCGTGCGGCGGTATCGACCGCGGTGGCAGGACAGGGTGGACGCCCGCGGCCGCGGTGCGGCGCTTTCGCCGGCCCGCGGCGATGCCCAATAATAGGGCGCCCCGCCGAAGGCTCACGGGCATGACTCCTGTTTCCGCTTCGCCGCCGGCCCTGCCGCGGCGCGACTACGTGCTGATCCTGTTCGCGCTGGCGATGGGCGGGTTCGCGATCGGCATCGGCGAATTCTCCACCATGGGCCTGATGACCCCGATCGCGCGCGGCCTGCAGGTCAGCGAGCCGCAGGTGGGTCACGTCATCAGCGCCTACGCGCTGGGCGTGGTGGTCGGTGCGCCGGTGCTGGCGATCGTGGGCGCGCGCTGGCGCCGGCGGACGCTGCTGTTGCTGCTGATGGGCTTCTATGCGGCCGGCAACCTGGCCAGCGCGCTGGCGCCGAGCTATCCGACCATGCTGCTGTGCCGTTTCGTTGCCGGGCTGCCGCACGGGGCCTACTTCGGGGTCGCCTCCCTGGTCGCCGCCTCGATCAGCCCGCCGCACCAGCGCGCCACCGCCGTGGGCCGCGTGCTGATGGGCCTGAGCATCGCGCTGCTGGTCGGCAATCCCCTGGCGACCTGGCTGGGCCAGGTGCTCAGCTGGCGCTACGCCTACGTCAGCGTGGCGGCGATCGCGCTGCTGACGGTGCTGGCGGTGGCGCTGCTGCTGCCGCCGGACCCACGCGAGCCGCGCCAGCGCCCGCTGCAGGAACTGCGCGCGTTCAACCGGCCACAGGTGTGGCTGGCCCTGGCGATCGGTGCGGTCGGCTTTTCCGGCATGTTCTGCGTCTTCAGCTACCTGGCGCCCACGCTGACCGCCGTCACCGGCTGGCCGGAGTCGCGGGTGCCGCTGGCGATGGTGGCGTTCGGCATCGGCGGCGTGCTCGGCAGCCTGGTCGGCGGCTGGCTGTTCGATCGCATCCAGTTCCGTGCGGTGGCGGTGTTGCTGGCGTGGTCGGTGTTGGTGCTGCTGGCGTTTCCGCTGGCCGCGCATTCGCCGTGGGCGGTGTTCCCGGCGGTGGTGGCCGTCGGCACGATGGGCGCCCTGGCGCCTGCGCTGCAGACCCGGCTGATGGACGTGGCGGCCGGCGCGCAGACCCTGGCTGCGGCCTCCAACCATGCGGCCTTCAATACCGCCAATGCGCTGGGCCCGTGGCTGGGCGGCATGGCGATCACCGCCGGGCTGGGCTGGACCTCGACCGGCTACGTCGGTGCGGCCACCGCGTTCGGCGGGCTGCTGATCTACCTGTGGGCCCGCCGTGCCGAGCGGCGCAGCCAGGCCGCCGGCGCATAGCGCCGCGGGTCCGGCACGTCCCGCCGCGGCCCGGCTGAATCCACATTCAGCAGCGGCAGCGGCGGGTGAGGATGCCGTCGCCGGAACTCACGCATGTTTTATGGCGCCCTGAGCACAGTGGACCCACAACGCAGCGAGGCCATCCCTCATTCGAGACGCCGGCGCAGGCTGGGAACACGAGCCTCACCCGTGCCCCGTTGCGCAGCTAGCCGGCCCTCAGCGACAAAGGAAACCATCATGAGCACCCAGAGCAAGACCGAGCACGCCCTCAACGACCTGATCTCGATTTCGCGCGACGGCAAGCAGTTCTACGAAGAAGCCGCGCAGAAGGTGGGCGATGCCGAGCTCGCCGCGCTGTTCACCCGCATCGCCGGGGTCAAGTCCGACATCGTCAGCAGCCTGAGCAGCGTGGTGCAGGCGGTCGGCGGCGAACCGGACCGCAGCGGCACCCTGGTGGGCAGCCTGCAGCAGATGTACGGCAAGGTCCGTGCGACCCTGGGCGACACCAAGTATGGCTACGTGGCCGAGCTGGAAGAGTCCGAGGATCGCCTGCTGAAGGCGTTCGACGAAGTGATCGCCGACCAGGACACCCCGGTGGCGGCGCGCGATGCCGCGCTGGCCCTGCTGCCGGAAGTGCGCGCCTGTCACGACGTGATGCGCAACCGCAAGCACGCGATGAAGAGCGCCGCGTAACACGCGACGGCTCCTCGCGGAGCAAGACCAAAAGAGCGGGACAGGCGGCTTCGGCCGCCTGTCCTGTTTTGCGTGGGGCGTTCGCACGGCGCGCAGGGACGGACACACGCATTGGGAGCGCGGCGCGCTTCTGCTAGTATCCGCCGCCCTTCCTCCAACCGGGCCGGCGCGCGACGCGCGTGGCCGCGATCGCGCCATGCAAAGGCAGTTCCTCTATCTGTCGTCCGCCGAGGCCCAGCTGTCGCTGGGATTCGGGACCGAAGCGCCCACCGAACGCCTGTTCTTCGCGGCGATGCCGGATGCGGACACCGCTGCCGGCATCGCGCTGATCACGCAGGATCTGCTGGCCTCCGGCCAGGTGCAGGGCAGGGCGCTGGCGAGCGAGCGCCTGCACGTGACCCTGCACCATCTCGGCGACTACGCCGGCGGCCTGCCGCCGTCGCTGGTGGCGCGTGCCGGCCAGGCCGCGCAGCGGGTGGCGCTGCCGGCGTTCGACGTGCAGTTCGACCGCATGGGCAGCTTCGGCGGCCGCCGTTCGCAGCTGCCCTGCGTACTGCGCGGCGAGGATGGCGTGCGTGGGCTGCATGCGCTCCAGGCCGCGCTCGGGCGGAGCCTGGCGCACGAGGGCGTATCCGGCGACGCGCAGTTCACGCCGCACCTGACGCTGCTGTACGCCGCGCAGTCGCTGCCGCTGCGGCGGATCACGCCGGTGGCCTGGACGGTGCGCGAGTTCGTGCTGGTCCGCAGCTTCCTCGGCCAGACCCGCTACCGGATCGAAGGGCGCTGGGCGCTGCACTGAGTTTGTCGACGGCGCGGCGGACGCGTAGGCTGCCGCGATGGACCTGCCGGCACCGATCGCCCTGAGCCCCGCCCAATGGGCCGAAGTGGAGGCCGCCTACGCGCAGCCGCCGCGCGCCTACCACCACTTCGGCCACGTCCGCGCGGTCCTGCATCACTACGGCGAGGTCGCCGCCGGCCCGGGCTGGCGGCAGCCGCGCGAAACCTGGCTGGCGGTGCTGTTCCACGATGCGGTCTATGTGCCTGGGCGCGGCGACAACGAGGTTGCGTCGGCGGTTCTGGCGCGCACGACGATCGCGCGCTGGTGGCCGGAGGCGCCGATCGACCTGGACCGCGTGGCGCAGCTGATCGCGCTGACCGCGCGCCACGGCCAGCTCGGCCGCGACGATGTGGATGCGGAAGCGGCACGGTTCCTGGACTGCGACATGGCCATCCTCGCCGCGCCGGCCGAGGTGTTCGACGCCTACGACCGCGGCATCGCCGAGGAGTACCGCGGCCGGGTGCCGGCGTTGCTGTATGCGGCGAACCGGCGCCGGTTCCTCGAGGCGCTGCTGGCGCGGCCGCGGATCTTCCTCAGCGACTTCTTCCACGACCGCTGCGACGCGCCCGCGCGCGACAACCTGCGGCGCCGGCTGGCCGCGCCGCGCGGGGGCTAGGCACGGCGCGCTCCGGTAGCGCGGCACGGCGGGGCGACCGGCGCGGGCATACGTCCTAGAATCCGCGCATGTCCGATGAAATCCCCGTCCCCGACGATCCGCCGCCGCTGCCGCCGGCCGAACCCGGGCCGAACGAATGCTGCGGCAGCGGCTGCCCGCTGTGCGTCCACGACCTGTACAGCGAGGAGCTGGCGCGCTATCGCACCGCGCTGGCCGCGTGGCGGCAGCGGCATCCGGAGTAGCGGCGCGACGGTCTCGGCCGGGGCCGGCCGCGGCGAAGCGGGCCGCCGCGTCCTGCGCGGCGCCGGGTGCCGCGGCGAAGCCGCCGGTCCTGTACCGCCGGTGGCCTGCGCGGGCGCCGGCACTTCGCGTGCACGCGGTTCGGGATTATCTTTGACGCCCCTTTGTGGATGATCGACATGCGACAACCTGATGTCTTGCGGCGGTGGTGCGGCGCCGGCCTGCTGGCGCTCTCCTGCGCCGCCGCGGCCGCGCCGGCACCGCAGAAGGTGAGCCACGGCCGCTTCGAGCAGGTGCCGGTGCTGATGCCGGCCGGCGAGCCGCAGCGCGTGGTGATCTGGCTCGGCGGGCGGGCCGGCGAGGCGGCCCGCCTGCGCCAGGCCGAGGCGCTGCGCCAGGACGGGGCGATGGTGGCGCTGGTGGATACGCCGCACCTGTACGAGGTGCTGCGCAAGGACGGCGGTACCTGTGCGTTCTCGTCCGGCGACGTGGAGAACTTCTCGCGCTACCTGCAGGCGTTCTATCGCGTGCCGACCTACCACCTGCCGCTGCTGATGGGCGATGGCGAGGGATCGGCGCTGGCCTACGCGGTCGCGGCGCAGGCGCCGGACCACGTGCTGGCCGGCGTGCTGACCGATGGCCTGTGCCCGGCGTCGGTCAGCCCCAAGTCGGTCTGCGGCGCGGGCGTGGCGGCGGGCGGCAACGTGCTCAAGCCGGTCGCGCTGCCGGTGCCGTGGCTGGCCGCCGGCGTGCAGGGGCGGCAGTGCCCGACCGATGCCACCGAGGCCTTCGTGGCCGCGGTCCCGCAGGCACGCCGGCTCAAGCGCACCGACCACGGCGACCTGCGCCCCGGCCTGCGCGCGGCGGTGCGCTCGCTCGGCAACCAGAAGGGCGTGAGCCTGCCGCCGCCGCCGGCCGACCTGGAAGGGCTGCCGGTGGTGGAAGTGCCGACCTCGGCGCACGGCGGCGACACCTTCGCGATCTTCGTGTCCGGCGACGGCGGCTGGGCGGGGCTCGACAAGGAGGTCGCCGGCGCGATCGCCGACGCCGGCATCCCGGTGGTCGGCGTGGATTCGCTGCGCTACTTCTGGACCGAGCGCACGCCTGCCGGGTTCGCGCAGGACCTGGACCGCATCGTGCGCTTCTACGCGCACCGCTGGCAGCGCGATCGCATCGTGCTGATCGGGTTCTCGCAGGGCGCCGACGTGCTGCCGGCGGCGATCAACCAGCTGCCGGCCGCGACCCGGCAGCAGCTGCGGATGACCGCGCTGCTGTCGGTGGGCAAGCTGGCCGACTACGAGTTCCACGTCAGCAACTGGCTGGGCAGCGACGGCGACGGCCTGCCGATCCGGCCCGAGGTCGAACGCCTGCCGGCGGCGACCACGCTGTGCATCTACGGCGTGGACGACGACGATGCGCTGTGCCCGGGCCTGAGCCCGAAGACCGCGCGGCTGATCCCGCTGCCCGGCGACCACCATTTCAAGGGCGACTACGACGCCCTGGCCAAGGTGATCCTGCAGCAGCTGCAGGCGGATGCGCCCGCGCCCCGTACGGACGGGACGCGCTAGCGCCCCTTGGCCGAGTCCGCTCGGCCGGCACGCTGCGCCGCCCCTGCCGAAGCCGGCCAGCCTGCCGATTTTCGCGTGGGGCAGCGGGGCGGGTTGGCACCTCGTCCGCCCGCGTGGGAGCCGCCCGCGGAGGCGGGAGCGGGACACGCCGTGATCCTGTCCCTGGGCGCGTCCACGCGCCCTGTCGTGGGAGGGCCTGCCGCGGCTTTCTGTGCATGAGCCTGACAACGCCACTCCGGCCGCACGACTGCCTCAGGCATCCGCCACCGGCCTCCGTCGCCCTCGCGACGACTGGCCGAGGCGTCAGTCAACGCGGGCGGGGATAGGCGGAGGGCGGCACTGCGCAGGGGCCGCGGCGGCGCGTCGGACAGGACGCCTGCCGCGCCGAGCAGCCACGCTGACGCCCGCCGCCGGGCCAGCCTCGTGCCGACCCGCGTGCGTCACGAGGGTCGAATGCGCCGGGCTCAGTCGTTGCGGCCCGGGTCCAGCGAGATCAGCCGGGTCACGTCGAGCAGGGCGGCGGGCAGGTGCATGCCGCCGGGCGCGGCCAGGTAGCGGGGGCGCCAGTTGGGCGAGAACTTGGACTTGAAGCGCCGCAGCCCGCTGAAGCCATAGAAGCGCTCGCCGTGCCGCGCCACCACGTTGGCGAAGCGGTTCCAGCGTCCGGCGAGGCGGTGCTGCGCCAGCCCGGACAGCGGTGCCATGCCCAGCGAGAAGCGGGTGTACTGCTGCGCGCTGCCCCACAGGAACAGCTCGATGAACAGGAAATCCATCGTGCCCTTGGGCGCGGCGTTGCTGTGGCGCATCAAGTCCACCGACAGCTCGCCCCCGGCCAGCGCGCACCACAGGTTGGCGAAGGCCACGATCTCGCCTTCGGCCTCGACCACCGCGACCGGGAAGCGGCCCAGGTAGTCGGGATCGAAGCTGCCCAGCGAGAAGCCCTTCTCCTCTCCGGCCTTGTCGTCCAGCCATTGCCGCGACACCTCCGCCAGCTGCGGCAGCAGCGGGGCGACCTCGCCCGGCGGCAGCACGCGGAAGCTCAGGCCGCTGCGCTTGCCGCGGTTCCAGGCCTGGCGCAGGTCGGCGCGGTCGCGGCCGTCGAGGGTGAAGCCGGACAGCGGCACGATCGCCTCCTCGCCGAGCTTGACCAGGGTCAGGCCCATGTCCAGGTAGGTCTGCCAGTGCTGGTCGCCGACCTGGTAGAACACCGGGCGCAGGCCCATGCGGTCGGCTTCCTCGCGGAAGCGCCAGATCAGCGCCCGCGCCACCTCCGGCGGGCCGACCGGGTCGCCCATCGAGATCAGCGAGCCGCCGTAGCGCTGCATCATCACGAAGCCCTGCTCCTGCTCGTCGCGCAGCAGCGCCTTGTCGCCGGTCAGCACCAGGCAGGCCTGGGTGTCGGTGACCGACGCCAGCAGCGGTGCCAGCCGCTCCAGCTCGGCCGTCGCCGCCGGCGCCAGCGGCCGCCGCGCGCCGCGCAGCAGGCGCGCCAGCCCGAACACGATCACCACCACGCAGGCGATCAGCACCGCGCGCAGCGCGCGCGGGGCGTTGGCCGAGGTGGCGAACTCCCACCACAGGTCGTTGCTGTACTCGACGTGGCTGTAGACGAAGAACAGCAGCCAGAACGTGGCCACCAGCACCAGCCCGAGGTTGCTCAGCCAGCGCCACGACCAGGCCTCGTCGAGCAGGGCGCCCTGGCGGTAGAACTCGCGGCGTGCCACCCACAGCGCCACCGCGGTCAGCAGCGACCACAGCGAGACCGAGTAGTGGCTGCCGCGCAGCAGCGCCAGCGGCGGCAGCACCAGGCAGATGCCCAGCGCCAGCCACCAGGCCGCATGGCTGCGCCGCTGCAGGCCCTGGCCGATCAGCAGCAGCACCACGCCGCCCAGGCTCACCAGCAGGTGCGAGGTCTCGATCAGCGGCAGCGGCGCCACCGTCTGCCGCGCGCGCGGGGTCGGCAGGGTGCCGTCGATCACCAGCGCCGCGCCCACCGCGAACACCGCCAGCGCGATGATCTGCGGCAGCCACGGCCGCAACGCCTTCCAGGTGGCGCGCGCGGTGCCGGCGCTGGCCAGCGCCGGGCGGCGCAGGCCCGAGCCGGCCGCCATCGCGGTGGAGATCAGCAGCGGCACGATGTAGTAGGTGACGCGGTAGGCCAGCGCCGCGGCCAGCAGGGCCGCCGGGGCGACCTGCGGCAGCAGCTTGAGCAGGCTCCACTCGAACACGCCCAGGCCGGCCGGCACCGTCGAGACCAGTCCGGCGACCACCGCCACCAGCCACAGCCCGATGAAGCCGAAGTAGCCGGTGCCCGGGTCCGGCGGCAGCAGCACGTAGAACGCCGCGCTGGCCAGCCCCAGTTCGACCACGCTCAGCGCGGTGACGCCGAGCACGGTGCCCCGGTCCGGCAGCCACAGCCGGTGCGTGCCGACCCCGAACTCGCGGCCGCCGCGGCCCACCAGCAGCAGCATCGCGGCGTACCCGAGCAGGACGGCGATGCCGGCCAGGCGCACGCCCTCGGCGGCCACCGGCAGGGCGCGCGCGGCGGCGGCCGGCTCCAGCACCAGCGCCAGACCGAGCAGCACCCATGCGCCGAACACGAAGCCCAGCGTGCTCATCAGCACCACCTGGCCGATCTCGGCCAGGCTCAGGCCGGCGCTGCCGTAGCCGCGCAGGCGCACCGCGCCGCCGGTGAGCGCGGCGAAGCCGAGCGTCTGCCCGACCGCATGCGCGAGGAAGGCGGTGATGCCCACCCGCACCGGGTGCACGCGCTGGCCGGTGCGGCGGAGCCCGATCCAGTCGAAGCCGATCAGGCAGGCATAGCTGCTCAGTCCCAGCAGCAGCGTCAGTGCGATCTGGCCGACGGTGAAGTCCTGGAACGACTGGTGGATCTGCCGGTAGCCGTGTTCGCTGAACTCGGCCGACAGCGCGCGCAGCGCCATCGCCAGGATGACCAGGCTCACGACCACGGGAACGGCCTTGCGCCAGCGATGGGCGGCGGCGGGGGCGGTCGGCGGAGAAACGGTGTCCGTCATGGCGACAGCGGTCTCGAGAGGAGGGGAAGGACGGCACGCGCCGGCACGGGGACCGGTGCGGCCGTGCGCAGTGCGGCGCCGGCGCGGCGTCGGCGCACGGCCGCTGCATTCGCCGCGCCTGCCGGCAGGTTGCCGGCGAGGGCGGCGATGGAAGGTGAAAACGTCGCGGCAGGAAGGCGGACGGCGTGCACGGTTTGGCCTGTTGCGGCAACGGCGCGCATCATAGGCCAAAACTGCCCGGCGCCGGGACCGGCCCGGGTGCGCAGTGGGCACGGAGCAGGCCGGGAGGGCCGATGCGACACGTTGTTTCGAGATCGACGCGGCCGCGGTCCTGGACCGTGCGGGCCGGCGAGGCCGCCGCCGCCATCGGCGTCGCGTTCCTGCTGCTGGTGTTCGCGCTGCAGGTCGCGCGCGGCGACCTGGACTGGGTGCAGGCGCAGTTGAGCCTCTACCTGCACGGCCCCTACGGGCTGCTGCTGCGCAGCGCCTACTGCGTGCTCGCCGCGGCGATGGCGCTGCTGGCGTGGGCCCTGCAGCACGCGCTGCAGCCCGCCTCGCGCAGCGGCACG
This sequence comes from Lysobacteraceae bacterium USHLN149, assembly GCA_037145635.1. Classification (GTDB taxonomy): domain Bacteria; phylum Pseudomonadota; class Gammaproteobacteria; order Xanthomonadales; family Xanthomonadaceae; genus JAATFS01. The sequence goes on along the minus strand of JBBCXB010000002.1, from coordinate 170,780 downwards.
GTGCTGGGGCTGTTCTGGGCCTCGGCGCTGGGGCTGAGCGCGGTGGCGGTCGGCGACAGCTGGCTGCCCGGGACCGCGCCGGCGCTGGCGCCGATGGTGCACCTGCTGGCGGCGCAGACCGCGTTCCTGTGCGCCATCGCCGCGCTGTTGCTGCAGTCGTGGTACTTCCGCCGCGATACCGCCTGGCGCGCGCGGCACCCGGCCGCGTTCGCGCTGGCACTGCTCGCCTTCGCGGTGCTGGCCTGGCATGTCGGCGTGCACGATGCGCCGCGCGGGCTCAGCCAGAAGGCCGCGATCGTGCTGATCGTGGCCTGGCTGGTATGGGTGGGCGCCGGCGTGGCGCGGCCGCAGGCCGCGGGGGCTGCGCGCCGCCGCGGATCGCGGGACAATGCCGGCGACACCCAACCAGAGGAAGCCTGAGATGCTCCAGCGATTCGAGACCGGCCCGCGCATGTCGGAAATGACCGTCCACCACGGCGTGTGCTACCTGGCGGGTCAGGTCGCCGAGGACACCAGCGCGGACATCAAGGGGCAGACCCGCCAGGTGCTGGCGGAGATCGACAAGCTGCTGGCGCTGGCGGCCAGCGACAAGAGCAAGATCCTGCGTGCGGAGATCTTCCTGGCCGACATCGGCGACTTCGCCGGCATGAACGAGGCCTGGGACGAATGGGTGCCGCACGGCTTCACGCCGGCGCGCGCCACCCTCGAGGCGCGGCTGGCCTGCCCCGACTGGAAGGTGGAGATCGTCGTCACCGCGGCGACCTCCTGATCCAACGGCGCCGCGGGCCGCCCGGCCCGTGGCGCCGGCACGCGCGCGGCGCTGCGTGCGGCCTGCGCGCGCGGCGCTCAGCGCTTCACGAAACGGTAGTGCGCCACGCCCCATTCGCGGCCGTGGTCGTAGCCGAACAGCTCGGCGCAGGCCATCCAGAACATGCGCCAGCGCTGCCACCAGCGCTGCGCATCGTCGCCGTAGGTCGCGCGCATCAGCGGCAGGATCTCCTCGCGGTGGCGGTCCTGGTTGGCAAGCCAGGCGTTGGCGGTCTTCTCGTAGTGCTCGCCGGACAGCTGCCAGCGTTGCTCGATCGCCAGGTGGTCCTGGAAGTGCAGCAGGGTGTCGGCCGCCGGCATCAGCCCGCCGGTGAAGAAGTGCCGGCCCATCCAGTTGTCCTCGCCGGCCACCTCGAACGGGTAGGCCAGGTCGCGGTGGCAGAAGATGTGCACGAACAGCTTGCCGCGCGGCGCCAGCCAGTGCGCCACGCGCGACAGCAGTTCGCGGTAGTTGCGCAGGTGCTCGAACATCTCCACCGACACCACGCGCTCGAAGGCGCCCGGCGGCAGGGTCAGCACGTTGGCGTCCGCGGTGATCACCTCGACGTTGTCCAGCCCGCGCGCGCGGCACTGCGCCTGGATGTACTCGCGCTGCGGCCGCGAGTTGGAGACCGCGGTGATGTGCGCGTCGGGATAGCGCTCGGCCATCCACAGCGTCAGCGAGCCCCAGCCGCAGCCCAGTTCCAGGATGCGCTGGCCATTGGCCAGTTCCGCGCGCTCGCCGTACAGCGCGAGCATGCGTTCCTCGGCGGCGTCCAGGTCGGGGGTGCCGGCATCCCAGTAGCAGCTGCTGTACTTCAGGCGGCGGCCCAGGCACAGCGCGAAGAAGCGCGGCGGCAGTTCGTAGTGCTGGCGGTTCGCCGCGTCGGTCTCGATGGCGATGGCGCTGCCGCGCAGGCGGTCGATCAGCGCGTGCTGACGGGCGCCGATGGCATCGCCGCCGTCGGCGCGTTCGTCCTGCAGGCGCTGCGCGCACATGCGGCGGATGCCCTCGCGCAGCAGCCGGTCGGGCAGGCGTCCGGATTCGGCCAGGCGCGTGGGCCAGGATTCGGGCGGGGAAGGCGTTGCGGCGACGGTGGGCGAGGACATGCGGGCGCTCCGTGAGGTCGGGGGCCGGGCGGTCAGGACCGCGGCGGCAGCGGGAAGAAGGCGCTGGTGCGGCGCTGGTAGTCGGCGTAGTCGGCGCCGCGCGAACGCAGGGCCTGCCGTTCGGTGTACGGAATGCCGGTGACGCGGTAGAGGAAGGCGAACATCAGCAGCGGGCCGAGCGCGCAGAGCGCCACCGGCAGCGGACCGCTGCCGACCGCGAGCGCCACGTAGGCGAACCAGTGCACGAACTCGAAGAAGTAGTTGGGATGCCGCGAGTAGCGCCACAGCCCGCGCCGGCAGGTGGTCCCGCGGTTGCCCGGGTCGGCCCGGTGCGCGGCGAGCTGGCGGTCGGCCAGGCTCTCGCCGCCGACCGCCACGCCCCAGGTGACCAGCGCCAGCGTGGTCCAGGGCGTCCAGTGCGGCACCGGGTTGTGCGCCGCCAGCCAGAACGGCACTGCGAACAGCACCACCACCGCGCCCTGGCCGAGGAAGAACAGCAGGAACCAGCGCGGGTCGTCGTGCCAGTGCTCGCGCAGCGCGCGGTAGCGCCCGTCCTCGTGCGGATCGCCGAACACGCGCCGGGCCAGGTGCAGCGCCAGCCGCGCGCCCCAGAGCCCGCCCATCAGCGCGACCAGCATGCGCGGCAGCGTCGCGCCGTCTGCCAGCGCGGCGCAGTACACCGCCGCCGCCGCCAGGCAGCCGGCCCAGAGCACGTCGACCACGCCGGCGTTGCGGCTGCGGCACTGCCAGAGCCATCCGGCCAGCATCACCGCCAGTGCGAACAGCGCCACGTGCAGCAGCGGCCAGGCACTCATCGCAGCGCTCCGGCCAGCGGCGGCGCGGCCGCCGTCGCCAGCCGCCGCGTGCACACGGACAGCAGCGCGCAGGCCGCGCCCCAGCCCGCCGCCAGCGCCAGCAGCGCCTCGCGGAGTGGCGGCTGCAGCGCGACGGCGTGCCCGCTGCGCGCGGCCAGCCAGTACGAGAACGGCCCGAACACCGCCCCCAGCGCCAACGCCAGCCAGGGCCGGCGCATCACCGCCGCCAGCGAGTGGTTGAAGGTGAGCGCGAAGCCTGCCCACAGCGCCAGGATCCACGGCGGCGCCAGCGCGCTGCCCGGCCACGGGGCGGCGTAGGCTACCCAGCCGCCGGCCGCCAGGCCGCTGTCCACCGCCAGGCCGCAGGCGAGCGCCAGCAGCACCAGCCGGCCATCGCCGTGCGCGCGGCGTCCGGCGCGCAGCTGGTAGGCCGCGAACGCGGCCACGCCGGCCAGCGCCGGCCAGGCGTGGCCGTGGCCGGCGCCGGCCACCGCCACCAGCCACAGCAGCTGCAGGCCGAGGTAGTTGCCGAGGCGGTTCATGCACCGGCCGCCAACGCCGGCGCGAACTGTGGCGGACGCGCGCCGGGCTTGCTCAGCCACAGGTGCACGTCGCCGATGGAGCGCTCGAGGAAACCGGCTTCGCAGTAAGCCAGGTAGAACTCCCACATGCGGATGAAACGCTCGTCGTAGCCGAGCGCGCGCACCTGCGGCAGCTGCGCCATGAAGCGCTGGCGCCAGGCGCGCAGCGTCAGCGCGTAGCTCGGGCCGATGTCCTCCAGGTTGAACAGCCGCAGGTCGCTGGCGCGCGCGACCGCGCCGGTCATCGCCGCCACCGACGGGATGAAGCTGCCGGGGAAGATGTAGCGCTTGATGAAGTCCACCGAGCGCAGCGCCTGGCGGTAGCGGTGGTCCTCGATGGTGATCGCCTGGATCAGGGCCTCGCCGTCGTCGGCGAGCAGCGCGCCGACCTTGGCGAAGTAGGTGTCCAGGTACTGGTGGCCGATCGCCTCGATCATCTCGATCGAGACCACGCGGTCGTAGCGGCCCTGCAGGTCGCGGTAGTCCTGCAGCAGCACGGTGACGCGGTCGGACAGTCCGGCCTCGGCGATGCGCCGGGTGGCCAAGTCGTGCTGCTCGCGCGAGAGGGTGGTGGTGGTGACGCGGCAGCCGTGGTGGCGCGCCGCGTGCAGCGCGAAGCCGCCCCAGCCGGTGCCGATCTCCATGACGTGGTGCTGCGGTCCCAGCCGCAGCTTGGCGCAGATGCGCTCCAGCTTGCGGGTGGCGGCGCGCTCCAGCGCGGCCTCGCCGAGCGCGGCGTCTTCCGGTTCGAAGATCGCCGAGGAGTACATCAGGTTCTGGTCCAGGAACAGCCGGAACAACGGGTTGCCGAGGTCGTAGTGCGCGGCGATGTTGCGGCGGCTGCCGCGGCGGGTGTTGCGCGACAGCGCATGCAGGCCGCGCATGGCCCAGCCGCCCAGGCGCGCGGTGCCGGTCTCCATGGCATCGAGGCGGTCGCGGTTGCGCAGCAGCAGCCGCATCAGCGCGACCAGGTCGTCGCAGCGCCATTGCCCGTCCATGTACGCCTCGCCCGCCCCGACGCTGCCGTTGAGCGCGGCCTGCCGGTAGAAGCGCGGATCGTCCACGCGCAGGTGCATCTGCAGCGCGTCGGCGCCGCCGGGATGACCGAGCGTGTGCGTGGCGGTCCCTTCGTGCAGCTGCAGCTGGCCGTCGCGCAGGCCGTCGAGGGTGGCCAGCAGGCGGCGCCGCAGCAGGCGGTCCAGCCAGGACGCGGGGGCGGCCGCGGGGGCGGTGTCGGGGACGGAGGTCGCGTTCATCGGCGCTCTCGGGCGGGGGGATGGGGGTGGTCGTGCACCGGGTTGCCGCGCAGCCACAGCCGCAGCGCCTGCCAGTGGATGGCGGCGACCACCTGCAGCGTCATCAGCGGGTAGCCGAGCAGGGTGCACGCGAGCGTGGCGCCGTCGAGCGGGCGCCGCTGCAGCACCAGGGTGGCGTCGAAGCGTCGGGCCGCCGGCGTCGCCGCGCCGGGCGCGGCGCGGTCCAGCACCTGCATGTGCACACGCAGCTGCGCCGCGGGCACGCTGAAGCGCCAGTCGTAGGCGTGGTCCATGCCCATGAACGGCGAGACGTGGAAGCGCTTGTCGAAGCGCCAGGCATGGACGCCGCCGCGGGTCCGCGCGGCGGCCACCGGCAACACGTAGGCATGCCGCTGCCGCCACGGCGTGTTGGTGATCTCGGCCACGATCCAGCGCAGCCGCTCCTGGCGGTCGAAGCAGTAGTAGAAACTCACCGGGTTGAACACGTGGCCGAAGGTGCGCAGGTGGGTCAGCAGCCGGATCGGGCCGTCCGGCCGCTCGCCGACGTGGTCGTGCACGCAGTCGCGCACGGCCTGGTCGAGCGGGACGGCGGGGTCGCCGAGGTAGTCGCTGCGGCGGAAGCTGGCCAGGTTGCGCCGCCCCACCGACCACAGCCAGCGTCCGCGGAACACCCGGTCCAGTTCGGCCAGGTCCAGGTACATCAGGAACAGCCGGTAGCGGAACGCCAGCGGCCGCGGCGCGTGGCGGCGGTGGCGGACCCAGCCGGTGTAGACCGCGCTGTGCAGCGGCGCTCCGGTGTGCGCGGGCGCCAGGGCGTGCGGCGGGGCCGGCGCCGCCGGCGTGGACGCGCTGCGCTGCAGGCTCACGGCCATGCCACCCCCATCGCCGCGGCGACCTCGACCGCGCTGCGCAGCCCGTCCTCGTGGAAGCCGAAGCCCCAGCCGGCGCCGGCGAACCAGGTCCGGCGCATGCCCTGGATCTCGGCCTTGCGCGCCTGCGCGGCGACCGAGGCGGCGTTCTGCAGCGGGTGGCGATAGTGCATGCGCCGCAGCACGCGTGCCGGGTCGATGTCGTGGCTGCGGTTGAGGCTGACGATCAGCGGCTCGGGTGCGTCCAGCGACTGCAGCGCGTTCATCCAGTAGCTGACCGTGCAGTCCGCCTCGGCCGCCGCCGGCACGTGCGCGTTCCACGCGGCCCAGGCGCGGCGGTCGCGCGGCAGCACGCGCACGTCGGTGTGCAGCACGGTCTCGTTGTCCTGGTAGCCGATCGCGCCGAGGATCTCCTGTTCCGGTGCGCTCGCATCGCTGAGCAGGGCCAGCGCTTCGTCGGCATGGCAGGCGAGCACCACGTCGTCGAAGCGCTCCTCGCCACGCGCGGAGACCAGCCGCACGCCGTCGGCCAGGCGCTCGACCGCAAGCACCGGTGTGGCCAGGCGCTCGTCCACGCGCCAGCGCGCGCGCAGCGCCTCCACGTAGCGCCGCGATCCCCCGCGCACCACCTGCCACTGCGGCCGGCCCGTGACCTGCAGCATGTGGTGGTTGGCCATGAAGCCGATCAGCTGGCCCATCGGGAATTCGAGGATCCGCTGCGACGGCGACGACCAAAGCGCCGAGGCCATCGGCACCAGGTGCTGGTCGCGGAACGTGTCCGAGTAGCCCTGGCGCTGCAGGTAGGCGCCCAGCGTCAGCGCCGCGTGCGGCGAACCCAGCACCGCCGGCGCCTCGCGGTAGAAGCGCCGCAGGTCGGCGAGCATGCGCCAGAAGCGCGGCCGCACCAGGTTGCGGCGCTGGCAGAACAGCCCGCCGAGCGAGCCGGCGTTGTATTCCAGGCCGCTGCGCGCGTCGTGCACCGAGAAGCTCATCGTCGTCGGCTGGGTCGCCACGTCGAGTTCGGCGAACAGCCGCGTCAGCAGCGGATAGTGCTGCGGGTTGCTGACGATGAAGCCGCTGTCCACCGCGTAACGACGGCCCTGCAGCTCGATGTCGTGGGTGTGGGTATGCCCGCCGAGGCGCTCGCCGGCCTCGAACAGCGTGACCGCGTGGCGCCGCGACAGCAGCCAGGCCGCGCCCAGGCCGGCGATGCCGCTGCCGACCACCGCGATCGAGCGCGGCGGCGTCATCGCAGGGCCCGGCGCGCGAATGCGGCAGGCACCGGTTTCAGGTCCCACACCAGGCCGAGCCAGGACATCGCCTTGAGCCCGTACCAGGTCATGTCGTACTCCCACCAGCGGAAGCCCTGACGCGCCGACCCGGGGAAGTGGTGGTGGTTGTTGTGCCAGCCCTCGCCGAAGGTGATCAGCGCCAGCAGCCAGTTGTTGCGGCTGTCGTCGCGGGTCTCGAAGCGGCGGCTGCCGAAGCGGTGCGCCAGCGAGTTGATCGTGAAGGTGGCATGGAACAACGCCACCGTGGACAGGCAGAATCCCCACACCAGCAGCTGCGACCCGTCGGTGTGCAGCGCCGGCGCGGCGTGCTCCAGCCAGGCGCCCAGCGCGTACAGGCCCGCGGCCAGCAGCACCGGCAGCAGGATGTCGAAGCGGTCGAGGAAGCGCAGTTCGCGGAAGCGGCGCAGGTCGGGGATCGACGCCCAGTCGGTGCGGAAGCCGCGCGGGGTGAGGAACCAGCCGGTATGGCTCCACCAGAAGCCGAGCAGCCCCGGCGAATGCGGGTCCAGCGCGGTGTCGGTGTGGCGATGGTGGTTGCGATGGTGCGCGGCCCACCACAGCGGGCCGCGCTGCACGCAGGTGGCGCCGAGCGCGGCGAACACGAACTGCACCGCGCGCGAGGTCTTGAACGCACGGTGCGCGAAGTAGCGGTGGTAGAAGCCGGTCAGCGCGAACATGCGGACCGCGTAGAGCAGCACCGCCACCGCGACCGCGAACCACGACGTCCCGGTCCAGAACACCGCCAGGCAGGCCAGGTGCAGGCCCAGGTAGGGCAGGGCGCGCAGCCAGTCGATGCGGTCGGCGCTGGCCGGATCCAGCGGCGCGTCGGCCGCCGCGTCGAACCAGCGCACCAGGCTGCGCCACGCACCCGGGCGCCGCACCGGTGCGGCGTCGGGGCGTTCGGGGGGGCGCTGGTCGAGTACTGGGCTCGGCACGAAGGTCTCTCGGCGTACGGTGGTGCAGGCAATACGACCCGGCGCGGAAAATGGATGCACCCGCACGTGCCGCGACCGCCTGAAGGTGACGATCGGCCTGCATCGTCGCTGCCGACGCGAGCACGCAGCGCCCGTCTCGGCGTTGCGCACGCACGCACCGCGTCACTCGGACGGGTTCATGACGTCGGGTTCATGCTGCCCGCGCGGTTGTCGCAGGCAGGTGAACAGGGACCGGCGTCAGGGCGCCAGCGTGAGCGAGGTGATGCCGCCCTTGGCCACCACGGCACCGGTGGCGATGCCGCCCGGCGCGCCGCCCGGCGGCTCCAGCGTGACCGCAAGCAGGGCATCCTCGCCCAGCATCGGCATCAGCGCATCGGGGATGCGGGCCATGCGCGAACGCTGCTCGTCGAACAGGCCCAGCGAATGCGCCTTGCCGTCCGGCGTGACCAGCCACAGTTCCGGCACCTTGCCGGCGGTGGGGGTGCGATCCAGCGGCGTCACCGTGATGCGGCGCTTGTCCGCATCCATCAGCGCGACGTAGCCGGGGCGGCCGTCGGCGGTGGCGAGGGTGGCGGTCATCGCCACGCCGCTCGGCGCCGGCGCGCTCGGCACGGTCGCCACCGGCGGCGGTGCGGTCGCGGGGGCCGGCACCGGCGTGCGCACGCTCAGCAGCACCAGCAGGCAGGCGGCCGCGGTGGCCAGGCCGCCGGCACCGAGCCAGCGCCAGAGCCTGAGGTTGTCCCAGAACGAGGGCGCCCGCGCCGGCGGCGCCGCAGCGGTTCGCGGCGGGACCGGGGTCAGCAGCAGGCTGGCGCGGATCCGCACCCACACGCGCTCGGGCACGTCCACGGCGGGGATCTCGTCCAGCAGCGGCGCCAGGTGCGCCTGCCATTGCGCCACCGCGGCGGCGAAGGCGGCATCGCCCTGCAGCCGCTGCTCCAGCGCCTGGCGCTGCTCCCGCGAATGCAGGCCCAGCACGTACTCGCCGGCGAGCACGTCGCGCGGCGGTTCCTGATCGGGAAGCAGGGTGTTCATCGTTCCAGGCACGCCTTGAGCTTGGCCAGACCCCGGCGGATCCAGCTCTTCACGGTTCCGATCGGCGTATCGCTGCGCGCGGCCAGTTCCTCGTAGGTGACGCCTTCGAAGAACGCGGTGCGGATCAGGTCGCTGCGCGGCGGCTCCAGCTCGCCCAGGCATGCATCGATGCGGCGGCGGGTGTCGCCGCTCTCCGCGCGCTCCAGCGGCGAGGCATCGGCGTCCGCCAGCTCGCCGGCATCATCCAGCGCGACCGAGCGGCGCTGCGGCCGGCTGGCGCGCAGGTGGTCGATCGCCTTGTTGCGCGCGATCATCGCCAGCCAGGTGAAGCCGCGCGCGCGCGCCGGATCGAACTGGCCGGCCTTGTGCCAGATCACGGTGAACACGTCCTGCAGCACGTCCTCGGCCTCGGCGCGCTGCGGGATCATGCGCAGGCACACGCCGAACAGGCGCCCGGAGGTCTGCCGGTAGAGCGTCTCGAACGCACGGCGGTCGCCGGTCGCGGTGGCGACCAGCAACTGTCCAGTTTCGTCGTCGTGTCCGGGGGCAAGGCTCATGCGGTCGGCAAGTGGCGAAGGTGGGGCCGATCCTAACCGCTTTGGATGAATCCGTCGCTCACCGTGCGCGCAGCCACAGCACCGCCGCGGCGAGCAGCAGCACGATCTCCACCACGGCCAGCGCGACGGTGGTGCTGGAGACCGGCCACAGCCGTGCGAGGGTGACGCTGCGGTAGAGCACGATCGGCAGGTAGAACGCCAGCGAGACGACCAGCCCGGTGCGGACCTGGTCGGTCCAGGCGAAGTAGCCGAACAGGAACGCCATGCCGAGCTGCAGTCCGCCGTAGATGACCAGGTATTCGGATTGCCCGGCGCGGGTGAGCGCGCTGTAGCCGATCGAGGCCGCGGTCCGCGCCGGCGACAGGGTGCACCAGGCGGCCATGGCCACGTAGAGCACGGCGTTGATCCAGAGGTAGGCCTTGGCCATGCGGGTTCTCCAGGGACGAGGGAAAGCGGTTCTGCCGTTGTACGCACGGGCCGCGGAACGGACGTGAAGGCGGCGGCGTTCATGCGGCGGCGCAACGCGCGACCAGCGGCTGCCGGCGCGCCTGCTCGGCCTCGCCCGGCGCCGCCGGGCGCTGCGCCTGCGCGGGAAACACGATGCGGACCCGGGGGTAGGCGCCGGCGTCGTCGCGGATGTTGCCGACGCCGTCGAATTCGGCCAGGCGGCGATCGCGCATGGCGTAGGCCACGTCCACGTGCGGCAGCGCACCGCCGTACCAGGCGGCGACCGCCAGTCGGTAGCGGCGCAGCCCGTCGTGCTCGCCCTGGTCCTGGATGCGGAACGCCAGCGTGCGCTGCAGGCCGGGCAGCACGAAGTCGACGCGCTGCGCCGCGGCCGTGTCCCAGTGCGCACGCAGGTACTCGTCGAAGCCGGCGTCGACGATGCGCGGGCCGTTCGCCGGTGGCAGCGCCACGGCCTGCTCGGGCCGCCCCGGACGCTGCAGGAACATCTCGCGCCGCCCCTGCCGCGTGCGCACACCCTCGCGATAGCCGTCGCGCGCGTCCACCAGCTCGAAGTCGGGATCGCTGCCGCCACCGACCTGCTTGCGCGCGAACGCGGCGCCGCCCGGGCAGCGGTACAGCACCACGCGGCCGCCGTCGGGTTCCACCCAGTGCGATTCGCGGTACAGCAGGCGGCCGCCCTCGGCCGCCTGCGCGTCGCCGTCGTAGCGGGTGGTCGCGCCGGCCACCGCGGGCAGGCCCAGCAGCAACAGCAGCAACTTCAGCGGCAGCGGCCGGGGCCGCCACCAGGGGCGAGTGAGCAGCGGCATCGGCGCGCGTCCGCGGGAAGGGATGCAAGCCAATACGGAGACGGTGCGGCCGCGGATGCGCGTACTGCATGAATGCGTCAGCGCCGGCTGCCCGGCCAGGGCGTTCGCAAGGGCCTTGCGATGCGCCGCGGTTCCCGGACGATCGCGGGCACCCGGCCGCGGCGGGGGCGCGGGCTCAGCCCGGACGCAACTCGATGCAGTCGACCGGGCACGCCGGCACGCAGAGCTCGCATCCGGTGCACAGCGGCGCGATCACCGTGTGCATGTGCTTGGCGCCGCCGACGATGGCATCGACCGGACAGGCCTGGATGCACTTGGTGCAGCCGATGCAGTCGGCCTCGACGATCCAGGCCAGCTGCGGCGGCCGGTGCGTGCCGCGGCCGCGATCGTAGGGCAGCGCGGGCCGCTGCAGCACGTGCGCCAGCGCGCGTGCGCCGGCATCGCCACCCGGCGGGCACCGCTCCACGCCGGCCTCGCCGCGTGCCATCGCCTCGGCATATGGGCGGCAGCCGTCGAAACCGCACTGGCCGCATTGGGTCTGCGGCAGCAGGCGGTCGAGGCGTTCGGTCAGGGAAGCGGGATCAGGCATGCGTGGCGTCGGCGGCGCGGGCGGAGGGGCATCGCGATCGCACCGGCGGACCGGATGCACCACGGTGCGTGCGCATTATCGCCCAGCGCCGCCGTGCCGGCTCAGGCCTGGCGTCGCCCGCGATACCAGCGCTCGTGCGCCAGCGCCAGCATCGGCCGGTCCTCGGCACTGTCGCCGTAGGCGTGGATGCGCGCGTAGCGCCCCAGTGCGTAGTGCTCGCTCACCCGGCGCGCCTTGTGCGGGCCGCAGTCGCGCCCGGCATAGCGGCCGGTCAGCACGCCGTCGCGCTGTTCCAGGCGGTTGCAGATCAGCGCCAGCCCGTGCTGCGCGCACCAGGGCTGCAGATAGAGGTCGATCGACGCCGACACCAGCGCCACCTCGTGTCCCTGCGCGCGGTGCCAGTGCAGCCGCTGCATCATCGACGGGTCCAGCAGTCCCGGCAGCGTGTGCTCGGCGTACTGGCGCGCCTGCGCGCCGATGTCCCCGGCGTCGCGTCCGGCGAACACCATCCGCGTCACCCGTGCACGGATCGCCCGTGCCGACACCACGCCGGCACGGTATCCGACCAGCCACGGCCCCACCGTCCGCCACGCCCGCGCCTGCTGCGCCGGCGTGGCCACCCGCCGCAGGAACCGCGCATAGGTGTCACAGCGGGTCAGCGTGTGGTCGAAGTCGAACAGCGCCAGTTGCATGGCGGGAATCAGCGCACCGGCATGCCCGGCAACGCGCCGCCGTCGGCATCCAGCAGCGCCAGCGCGCCGCCGTCGAAGCCGGCCGACAGGATCATGCCCTCGCTCAGGCCGAAGCGCATCTTGCGCGGCGCCAGGTTGGCGATGAACACCACGCTGCGGCCGACCAGCTTTTCCGGCTCGCCGTAGCTGGCGCGGATGCCGGAGAAGATCTGGCGCTTGCCCAGTTCGCCGGCATCCAGCTCGAAGCGCAGCAGCTTGTCCGAGCCGTCCACGAACTCGCACACCAGCACCTTGCCGATGCGCAGGTCGAGCCTGGCGAAGTCGTCGATCCCGACCAGGCTGGTCGTGGCGGGCGCGGCGTCGGGCTGGGCTACTGCCGCTGCCGGGGCGGGCTTGGCCGGCGTCGGCTGGGCGGCGGCGAGGGTGTCCTTGGAAGCGTCGGTCATGGCGTCGATGAGTTTGGGGTCGAGTCGGGTGAACAGCGGGGCATAGGGCTGGATGACGTGCGCGGTCAGCGGGGCGGCGATGGCGTCCCAGCCGGTCAGCGGCGCCGACAGGAAGGCCTCGGCCTCGGCGGCCGTGCGCGGCAGGATCGGCTTGAGCGCGGCCACCAGCACGCGGAACAGGTTCAGGCCCTGGCTGCAGACCGCCTGCAGCTGTGCGGCGGCATCGGCGCGGCCGCCGTCGAGCTCTTTGGCGATCACCCAGGGCTTGGTATCGTCGATGTAGCGGTTGGCCTCGTCGGCCAGCGCCATGGTCTGCCGGATCGCGCTGGCGGGGTCGTTGCGCTCGTAGGCCTCGCGGATCGGGGCGAGCGCGGCGACGAAGCGGTCGTACTGCGCGGCGTCGGGCAGCGTGTCGGCGAGGCGGCCGTCGAAGCGCTTGCCGATGAAGCCGGCGCAGCGGCTGGCGAGGTTGACGAACTTGCCGACCAGGTCAGCGTTGACGCGCGCGATGAAGTCGCCCAGGTTGAGGTCGAGGTCGTCCACGCCGCCGGAGGACTTGGCGGCGAAGTAGTAGCGTAGCGCCTCCGGCTCCAGGCCCACGTCCAGGTAGGTGCGCGCCATCACGAAGGTGCCGCGCGACTTGGACATCTTGGCGCCGTCCACGGTGAGGTAGCCGTTGACGTGCAGCCGGGTCGGCGCGCGGTGGCCGGTGCCGTGCAGCACCGCCGGCCAGAACAGGCCGTGGAAGTTGACGATGTCCTTGCCGATGAAGTGGTGCAGCTCGGTGCCGGTGCCGGCCGCCAGGTGCGGGTCGAAGGCCTCGCCGGTCTGCGCGCACAGCGCCTGGAAGCTGCTCAGGTAGCCGATCGGCGCGTCCAGCCAGACGTAGAAGTACTTGCCCGGCTGGCCGGGGATCTGGAAGCCGAAGTAGGGGGCGTCGCGCGAGATGTCCCAGGCACGCAGGCCGCCCTCGGCGTCCAGCCATTCCTTGAGCTTGGCCTTGACCCCGGGCAGGGCCACGTCGCCGGCTAGCCAGTCGCGCAGGAAGCCGTCGAAGTGCCCGACCTCGAAGAAGAAATGCTCGGAGTCGCGGATCTCGGGCGTGGCGCCGGAGATCACCGACTTCGGTTCCTTCAGGTCGGTGGGGGCGTAGGTCGCACCGCAGACCTCGCAGTTGTCGCCGTACTGGTCGGCGCTGCCGCAGTTGGGGCAGATCCCCTTGATGTAGCGGTCGGGCAGGAACATGCCCTTGGCCGGATCGTAGAACTGCGCCACCGAGCGCCGCGAGATGTGGCCGGCCGCGTCGAGTTTTGCGTAGAACGCCTCGGTGAGCGCGCGGTTGCCCGGCGAGTTGGTCGAGTCGTAGTGGTCGAAGGCCACGCCGAACGCGGCGAAGTCGCGCTCGTGGCTGGCCTGGACGTTGGCGATGAAGGCTTCCGGCGTCACCCCCGCCTTCTCGGCGGCCAGCATGATCGGCGTGCCGTGGGTGTCGTCGGCGCACACGAACCAGGCGGTATCGCCGCGCAGGCGGCGCGCACGCACCCAGATGTCGGCCTGGATGTAGCCGACCAGATGGCCGAGATGCAGCGGCCCGTTGGCGTAGGGCAGGGCGGTGGTGACGAGAGCGGTGCGGGTCATGGCGGATGTGCGGCGGGGGATGGCCGATTATCGCATTTAACGCCGCCCTGGCGCCCACGGCCCCACGGCGGGCAACGTGGCATCACCGTCACCAGTACTCCCCGCCTGCGACCGGGCGCAGGCGGGGAACCACTCGCCGGGTCGGTTTCCCGCCGCAACGCCCTCAGGCGCGCCTGCTTTCCCGAATCCCGAATCCCGAACTACTCGCGGATCCAGGTCTGCGTGCGGCCCAGCGCCTCGATGCCCACATAGCCCCGCATCTGCAGCTTGCTGCCGCCGTCGGTCAGGGTGATCTTGGCCTTGTAGGTCTTGCCCTTGGCCGGGTCGAGCACCGAGCCGCCGTCCCACACCGCGGTGCCGTCGGGCCGGAGCCCCCACAGGATGGTCATGCCCTTGATCGGCTTGTTCTTGCGCTCGCCGTCGCACTGCTCGCAGGTCGGGTTGGGGCCCTTGTTCGATTGCAGGATCTCCACGACCTTGCCGCTCAGGGTGCCGTTGGCGGTCTGCTCGATCTCGACCACGGACTTGGGCTTGCCGGTCTCGTCGTCGATCGTCTTCCAGCGGCCGACCGGCGAGTCCGCGGCCTGGGCCAGCATCGACGCAGCGGCCAGCGGCAGGGCCAGCAGCAGGGCCAGCAGCAGGGCTTTGAACGTATGGCGCATGATCCCCTCCCAGGGAAGTCGGAACGACCGGCACCAGCGCCGGCCTGGGGCGACTGTATACCCATTCGCCGCAGTACGGAAAGTCGCCGCGCCGCGGTTCAGCCCACCGTCGGCACGCGTGCGGCGCCACGTTGCGCGACCGGCGCGCCGGCCTTCGCCGCGGGCGCGCCCGCCGGCGGCGCCAGGGCCGCGCTTCGGCTCAGCCGGTTTCGTACAGCTCCAGCGGCAGGTCGTCGGGGTCGGCGAAGAAGGTGAAGCGGCGGCCGGTGTATTCGTCCACGCGGATCGCTTCGGTGGCCACGCCGTGCGCCTGCAGGCGGGCGACCGCCGCCTCCAGGTCGTCCACGCCGAAGGCGAGGTGGCGCAGGCCCTGCGCCTCGGGACGGCTCGGCCGCGGCGGCGCAGCGGGGAACGAGAACAGTTCGATCTGGCCGCCGCCCGGCAGCGCCAGGTCGAGCTTCCACGAGTCGCGCGCGGCGCGGTAGTGCTCGGCGACGATGCGCAGGCCGAGCACCTCGCAGTAGAAGCGCTTCGCGCGCGGGTAGTCGCCGGCGATGATCGCCACGTGGTGGAAGCCGGACAGCAGCGGTGCGTCGGCGGCGGGCACGGCTCAGCCCTTCCGGCTCGCGATCCAGCGCTCGATCTTCTCCTGCAGGATGTCCAGCGGCACCGAACCGTCCCTGAGCACTTCGGCATGGAACTCGCGGATGTCGAACTTCGGGCCGAGCTCGCGCCTGGCCTGGTCGCGCAGCTGCTCGATCTTCATCTCGCCGACCTTGTAGGCCAGCGCCTGGCCGGGGATGGCCATGTAGCGTTCGGCCTCGGCCACCGCATCGGTGCGGCTCGATGCCGAATTCTCCAGCATGTAGTCGATGACCTGTTCGCGGGTCCAGCCCTTGCTGTGCAGGCCGGTGTCCACCACCAGCCGGATCGCGCGCCACAGCTCGTTCTGCAGGTAGCCGAAGTAGCTGTACGGATCCTGGTACACGCCCAGGTCCTTGCCCAGCGATTCGGTGTACAGGCCCCAGCCCTCGATGAAGGCGGTCTCGCCGCCGAAGCGGCGGAACTTCGGCAGATCGGTCAGCTCCTGCTGCAGGCCGAGCTGGAAGTGGTGGCCGGGGATGGCCTCGTGCAGGTACAGGTCCTCCGCATCCCAGGTCTTGCGCGAGGGCAGGTCGTAGGTGTTGACGTAGAACACGCCCGGCCGCGAACCGTCGCCGCTGGGGCGCATGTACGAGCCGCTGGCGGCGGACTGGGCGCGGTAGGCCTCCACCGGCCGGATCTCGAAGCCGGCCTTGGGCGTGAGCGAGAACAGCCGCGGCACGTTGGCGTTGATCCGGCCCTGCAGGCCGCGGTAGAAGCCCAGCAGCTCGGTCTCGTTCCTGAAGGTGAAGCGCTTGTCGCTCTGCATGAACTTGAAGAACTTGGGCATCGAGCCGCGGAACTTCACCTGCTTCATCACCGCCTGGATCTGCTCCTGGATGCGCGTCACCTCGTCCAGGCCGATCTGGTGGATCTGCGCCGGGGTCAGGTCCGAGGTCGTGCTCTGGTGCACGTTGTAGGCGTACCACGCCGCGCCGTTGGGCAGGCCGGCCATGCCGTCGGTGTCGCGGCACGCCGGCAGGTACTCGGTGGCGATGAAGCCGCGCAGCTTGCGGTAGGCCGGCATGATGCGGTACTCGATCATGCGCTTGTACTCGGCGGTGATGCGCTGCCGGTCCGCGGCCGGCAGGTCGGCCGGCAGGTTGCGCACCGGGCCCCAGAACAGGCTCTCCTCGGCGGTGGGCTTGATGATGGCGTCGAGCTGCGGCAGCACCTTCTCCATCAGCGCCTTGGGCTGCACCACGCCGGCCTTCATGCCGTCGCGCATGTTGGCGATCGCCTGGTCGAACAGCGGCGGGATGCCGAGCGAGCGCCGCGACCAGTTGTCGTAGTCCTGCACGGTGTTGAACGGCTGCGCGCCGGTGCCCGAGCCCAGCATCACCGCGATGCTGGCGATGTTGTAGAACTGGTTGATCGGCTGCATCCAGCTCGGGAAGGCCTCGGCGGCCAGCGCGCTGCGCGCATCGCGCACGAAGATCTCGTAGCTGAGCAGGTCCTGGCCGCCGAGGCCGGCCGGACCCAGCGCCTCGACCTTGCGCAGCCAGTCCACGGTGAACTCGTGCGACTGCTGGCGGAACGCGGCCGACAGGAAGTTGGGCAGCTGGTCGTTGTAGCGTGTCTCGCCCTGGAACGTGGCCTGCAGCGGGTTGAGCTTCAGCGAGGCGTCCCAGTACTGGTCGTAGATCAGGTTCAGCTGCTGGGCCTTGCTCTGCACCACCGGTGCGGCGACCGCGCGCGGCTGGGGCCTGGCCTTGGTCCTGGCGGGCTTGCTCGCCTTGGCGCGGCTCTGCGTCGTCTGCGCACGCGCGGCCTTCTTCTTCGCCGCATCGGCGGGAGGCGCCAGCGACAGGCTCAGGGCGACGGCGATGGCGAGCGACAGCAGGCGGGAAAGACTGGACGGCATTACGGGCTCCGGCGGCAAGCGAGCGGGGAGCTTGCCCGATCCGGCCGTTCGCGGCCACCCACCCCGGTCATGGCGGCGCGGAAGAATTCATGCAGGTGCCGCCGCCGCGCCTGCGGCCGGGCGGGCGCGGCCGCGCTGCGGTAGTCTGGCGCGATGGCCCCGGTTTCCTTCCCCGATGGCGCCGCGCCGGTCCGGGCGGGCACGCAGACCTTCTGGCGCGACCCGGCGCTGGCATTCGTCGAGGCGCGCCAGGTCGTGCAGGCGCGGTCGCTGTGCTACGCGCCGCACACCCACGAGCAGTTCTCGTTCGGCGCGATCGACGGCGGGCGCGCGGTCTATCGCAACGGCGGCCAGCGCCACGCGCTGCATCCGGGCATGCTCACCCTGATCAACCCGGGCGACGTGCATGCCTGCAACCCCGAAGAAAGGCAGGACTGGTCGTTCCGCATGCTCTACGTCGACGTGCCATGGCTGCAGCGGCTGCAGGCGGAGCTGGGGCTGGGCCGCCCCGAGTCGCCGCACCTGCTGAAGGCGACGCTGAGCCGCGACCCGGTGCTCTATCGCGGCTTCGATGCGATGTACCGCGCCCTGGTCGCCGACGCGGCCGAACCGCTGCTGCGCGAGTCGGCCCTGGTCGGCTTCCTCGGCCAGGTGCATGCGCGGGTCGAGCGCATCCGCCGGCCGGCGACGCTCGTCACCGCACCGATGCGGCAGGTGGCCGACTACATCCACGCCCACCACGCGCGCCCGTTGCGCCTGGACGAGTTGTGCGCGGTGGCGGGGCTGCCGGCCTGGCAGCTGATCCGTGCGTTCCGCAAGGTGCACGGGCTCACGCCGCATGCCTACCTGCTCGACTGCCGGTTCCGGCGTGCACGCGCGGCGTTGCGGCAGGGCGTGCCGATCGCCGAGGCCGCCTACCGCCACGGCTATGCCGACCAGGCCCACCTGCAGCGCTGCTTCAAGCGCGCCTGGGCGGTCACGCCTGGGCGCTATCGCGCCGGCGGCACTCAGGGCGAGAGCGCCAGGTAGGCCGCACTGGCCAGCAGCAGTGCCGCCAGCGACCGGTTCAGCAGGCGCAGCCGTCCGGGCGCCTGCAGGCGCCCGCGCAGCAGCGCGCCGGCCACGAGCCAGCACAGCAGCGACGGGTAGCAGATCAGCGCATACACCGCGACGAACTGCCCCAGGGCGGCGAGCGAGCTGCCGACGAACAGCCCCACGCCGGCGGTGGCCGCCAGCCACGCCTTGGGATTGAGCCACTGCATGGCCGCGCCCTGCCAGAACGAGGCGCGCGCCGGCGGGCCCTCGGCCAGGCGGCCGGCATCGCTTAGCAGTTTCCAGGCCAGGTAGAGCAGGAAGCCCACGCCGCCCCAGCGCAGCAGCGGGGCGACCCCGGGCGCGTCCGCCAGCAGGGGGTGCAGCCCGAGCCCGACCAGGGCCAGCAGCCCCAGGAAGCCCGCGGTCGCGCCGAGCACGTGGGCCTGGCCGGCGGCGATGCCCGCGCGTGCGCCCAGGCCCAGCGCCAGCAGGTTGACCGGGCCCGGGGAGATCGAGGCGACGAGGGCGAAGACCGCCATCGCGGGGAGAAGCTGCATGAGGGGCGCCTGGCTGGGGAAGCAGGCGCCAGGGTGCCGCCGGCGGCGCGGCCGGTATTGAACGAAATTGCAGGCTCAGCCCGCCGCTTCCTCGCGCAGCTGCTGCGCGCGTGCCGCGCCCAGGTAGGTGGTGATGCCGCGGCGCATCAGGTACAGCAGCGGGATCAGCAGGATCGCGAAGCCCATCTTGTAGACGTAGTTGACCGAACTCACCGCCAGGAACAGCGAGGTCGACCAGTGCTGCGGGCCGATCACGAAGGCGATGTAGATCACCACGAAGCTGTCCACCAGCTGCGATACCGCGGTCGAGCCGGTGGCGCGCAGCCACACGTGCCGCTCGCCGGTGGCCCGGCGGATGCGGTGGAAGACCGCCACGTCGATCAGCTGGCCGACCAGGAACGCCACCAGCGAACCGCCGATCGTCCACAGGCCCTGGCCGAACACCGCGGCGAACGCGGCCTGGTAGTCCGGCACGCCCTGCGCCTGCGCCGCCGCGACCCACCAGCCGGCCGGCGCCAGCGCGATCGCGGCGAACGCGAACGCGAAGCCGTAGCCGATCAGGCCCACCGCCAGCCAGGAGATGAAACGTACCCCGCGGCTGCCGAAGAACTCGTTGATGGTATCGGTCAGGATGAACACCACCGGCCACAGCAGGGTGCCGGCGGTGAAGCTGAGCGAGCCGGTCTGACCGAACAGGTTCCAGTTCAGCGGCGCGATGCCGAGGGTGTCCTCCAGCGCGAAGATCTTGACGCCGATGAACTCTGCCAGCACCGCATTGGCGCAGAAGAACGCCGCCAGCGCGATGAACAGCCGTACCGCGCGGTCGTCGAGCGTGCGTGCCGGGGTCATCGCGGCGCGCTCAGCGGTCCGCGGTGCGGGTGAACGGAACCGTCTCCGGCGCGACCGCGCCGCCGGAGATGATGAAGCTCATCGCCTGGTCCACGGTCCAGTCGGTCGGGGTCAGCAGCTCCACCGGCACGATCTCCAGGTAGCCCGAGGTCGGGTTGGGCGTGGTCGGCACGTAGACCGCGGCCAGCTCGCGGCCGGTGCCGTGCTCGCGGATCACCCGCGTCACCAGCCCGACCGACTTCATGTCGCGATGCGGGAAGTCGATCAGCACCACGCGCTGAGTGCTGCCCGGCTGCGTCTGCAGGATGTCGAGCAGCTTGCGCGCGCTGTCGTAGACGATGCTGGCCAGCGGAATGCGCTTCATGATCGCGTCGAACCAGCGCAGCAGGCGCTGGCCGATGACCCGGCGGCTAAGGATGCCGACCGCCAGGATCACCAGCACCGTGGCCAGCAGCGCGATCGTGTTCTGCACCCACAGCGCCTTGACCCAGCCCAGGTAGCCGGGGAACGAGGCGGCGATCTGCTCGGACAGCGGCACCACCCACGGGCTGCTGATGCCCGACAGCAGCGAGAACACGAACTTGACGACCACCCAGGTCAGCCACACCGGCAGCAGCGTGAGCAGGCCGGTCAGGAAGATGCGTTGCAGGGAGGGGCGGGGAGCGGCGGGGGCGAGATCGGACATCCGCCCATTGTAGGCCGCGCACCGGCGCCATGGGACGGCCCCCGTGGCCGCGGCGCGGGCGGCGCGCCCGCGCGCGCCGCCGCAGGGTCGCCTTGGCTAGAAGCGGAAGTTCAGCCAGGCCGCGAAGAACGTCGAGTCGCCGTAGCCGGCGCGGCGGAGTGCCGAGCCGGCCAGCAGGTGCTCGGCGCGGAACACCATCGACCAGTTCGGATTGATCGCCCAGGCGACGTTGACGCGAGGCATGGTGCCGATGTGGCGCTCGCCGGTCGACTGGGTACGCGCGTAGGGGCGTGCCTGGTTGTTGTAGACCGCGTCGCTGCGGCTCTGCCGCCACAGGCTCTCCCACTCCAGGTTCACCGTGACCTTGGCGGTCGGCGACAGGGTCAGCGTCGGCGCGGCGGTGACCAGGTTGGTCGGGCCGAAGAAGGTGGCCCAGCTGAAGTAGATGGTGTTGCCGTACAGGAAGTTGTTGTTGCGCAGCGTGCCGCGGCCGGACGCGCCGCCGCCGCCGGAAGCGATCTCGCTGTGGAAGCCCAGCCGCGGCTTCCAGCCGGTCTCGGCGAGCGACCAGGCGTTCGAGGTGCTCGCCATGTAGGCGCGCACGTCGCGCCCGCCGAAGCTGCCGCGCTGCACCGCCACGAACGAATCGGTGCGCAGCCGCCCCACGTTGCCCCACAGGCGCAGCCCGTAGTAGTTGCGGTGTTCCTCGGCGGTCTGCGTGCCCCACACCTGGCGGTCGTTGCGGAACTGGTAGAAGAACGGCTCCAGGTACATCGGCTTGGCGGTGGGCAGCCGGCGCCCGCCGACCGCGCCGCGAAAGTGGCGCGAGCGGTCGATGCGGTCGTCGCCCAGTCCCTCGGTGCCGTCGAGGGTGAAGTTGAAGTCGAACAGGTCCACGCGGGTCTTCTCGCCCACCGCCCAGGCCCGCGTCCCGTTGAAGGTGACGAAGATGTCGGTGTTGTCGCGCAGCGCCATCAGCGTGGTGGGGCCGTCGACGAACACCTGGCGGCCGACACGCAGGCCCAGGTCGGCGTTGCCGCCGCGCCCCTTCACGTCGAAGAACACCTGCTGGAGGATCGCGTTGTTCTCCTGGGTGCCGGTCTTGGTGCCCTCGTTGCGTCCGTCCATGCTGCCGTGCGCCAGCTCCGTGTACAGCCGGAAGTGCTCGCCGACCTGCAGGTCCGCCCCCAGGAACGCGCGCAGCAGCCACTGCTGCTGCGAGGGCGCACCCGGCACCAGGCCGGGATGGGTGACGGTGTTGCTGCGCGCGCGCACTTCGCTGTTGAGCGAGAGGTAGATGTCGCCGCTTTCGTTCAGCGGCAGGTACTTGACCGGATCGAACGGGCTGCTGCGCTTGGAGCGGTCCTTGAGGTGGGACCAGTCCTCCATCCAGCGTGCCTGCCACATGCGCCCGCCCTGCTTGGCGCCCCAGCCCTGGGCCTCGAGCGGGTAGCGGTCCGGCGGTGGCGCGCCCGCGCTGGCCGCGGGGCGGGCGCGCGGATCGGACGCGGTGGCCCCGCGCTCGGCCTCGGCCAGTGCCAGGTCGGGCAGCGACAGGCCCAGGGCCAGGCAGAGGGTGCGGCGGACGGCGGAAGCGCTGGCGGAGGAGGACGGCGGGGTGAATCGCATCATGGAGTCGGTGGGCAGTGGCGGGGGACGCCCGAAGGGGCGGGCCGCCGACGGGACCTCCGACTGTAGTCGAGCCCCGCGGCCGGCGCATTAATCCAAAGGTTCTAACCACATGGCCGTGCCGACCCCGCGCCAGCCGCGCCCCGCACAGCGGCGCGCCGGGCGCGCTGTCGTTCACGCTGAGCCTGGACGGTACCACCACGCTGTGGCTGCCGTGGCTGGCGCCGGTGTGCTGCGTCGTCGGGGTGCTGCTGCTGTTCGCCACGATGCACCTGGCACGCGGCCTGGGCCGGCTGCACGGGCTGATCGCCAAGCACCTGCTGGTGCGGCTGGACTGAGTGCGGCGGCTACCGGAACGGCCGCGCGGGGCGGCCGTTCCGCTGGGTCGGACCTCGCTGCTCGCTCAGCGCCGGCGCCGGATCGGCGTCACGGTGGCGGCCTCGGCCTGCGGCGCGGCAGCGGCTACCGGGGCGGCATCGTAGCGGGCGATGAACTCGCGCACCTGCGGGTAGACCCCGTCGCGCCAGCGGCGGCCGCTGAAGATGCCGTAGTGGCCGGCGCCCTCGACCACCAGGTGGCGGCGGTGCTCGGCATCGATGCCGGTGCACAGGTCGTGCACGGCCTCGGTCTGGCCCAGCCCGGCGATGTCGTCGAGCTCGCCCTCGATGCTCAGCAGCGCGGTGTCGCGGATCGCCGCCGGCTTGACCAGCTGGCCGCGCACCTTCCACTTGCCGCGCGGCAGCAGGAAGTCCTGGAACACCGTGCGGATGGTGTCCAGGTAGTAGTCGGCCGGCATGTCGAGCACGGCGTTGTACTCGTCGTAGAAGCGGCGGTGCGACTGCGCGTCCTGCAGGTCGCCCTTGACCAGGTTGGTGTAGAAGTCCCAGTGCGACATCACGTGCCGGCTCGGGTTCATCGCCAGGAAGCCGGTGTGCTGCAGGAAGCCCGGGTACACCGCGCGGCCGTGGCCGGGGTAGGGGAACGGCACGGTGTGGATGACGTTGTTTTGGAACCACTCGATCGGGTTGCGCGTGGCCAGGTTGTTGACCGCGGTGGGGCTGCGGCGCGCATCGATCGGCCCGCCCATCATCACCAGCGAGCGCGGGGTCGGCTCGCCGTCGGCGGCCATTAGCGACACCGCCGCCAGCACCGGCACGGTCGGCTGGCAGACGCTCACCACGTGCAGGCGCTCGGTGCCGATGTGGCGCATGAACTCGCGGATGTAGTCGATGTAGTCGTCCAGCCCGAAGCTGCCGGCCTCGGCCGGCACCATGCGCGCGTCCACCCAGTCGGTGACGTAGACCTTGTGGTTGCGCAGCAGGGTGCGCACGGTGTCGCGCAGCAGGGTGGCGTGGTGGCCGGACAGCGGCGCCACCACCAGCACGGCGGGCTGCTGCTTCATCGTGCCGATCAGCTCGACGTGGTCGCTGAAGCGCTTGAAGCGCAGCAGCCGGCAGAACGGCTTGCTCAGCACTTCGCGCTCGATGATCGGCAGCGAATGGCCGTCGACCTCGACGTCGTCCAGCGCCCACGCCGGTTTCTCGTAGGCCTTGCCGAGGCGATGGAACAGCTCGTTGCCTGCCGCCATGCGCTCGGCGCCGGGGAGCGAGGCCCAGAGGCTGTCGGGGTCGGAGAACATCCTGGCGTTGGCCTGGGCCTGGTGCACCCAGGGCGCAAGCAGGTTGCGGGTCAGCTCATGCAGTTGATAAAGCATTCCACCCATCCATGCGGCAATTGCTGCCGCGCAGCATACCCGAGTTGGCGCATTTGCACCTTAATGGGGAGCGAGGAATCGGGAATCGGGAATGGGGATTTGGGAATGGGGATTTGGGAATGGGGAGTGGCAAAAGCGGGAATTCTGGCTTTTTGAGGTATCCGGTCTTTAGAAGCTGAAGGCACTGGGCGATTGGATCGATCTAATCCATTTGAAGAGGATGTATGGGCGTAGTTGTCGGCGTCTCGAGTTTCACTGGGGCCTAGTGGTGTTCCAGCGCGGCGGCGTGGGTGGCCAGGGCCGGCGAGAGCCAGCAGTGCGAGCCTACGGCCTGGAAGCCGTGGGCCTGCAGGCGGCGGCGGTACCAACGTGCGGGGCGGGACTGGAAGCCTTCGTGGTCGCCCTCGAATTCGTCCTCGGCGGCGAAGGTCTCCAGGAAGGCGACGCCGCCGCACAGGTCGGCCAGCCCGGGCAGGCCCTGGTTCAATTCGCGGGTCGGCACGTAGTGCATCACGTCCGAACACACCAGCAGGTCCGCCGGCGCGCAGGGGCGCAGCCAGGCGAAGTCGCCGAAGCGGGCGGGGTGGATGCCGCGGCTGCGGCCGTAGCGCCGCAACGCATACTCGCTGCTGTCGAAGCCCAGGTAGCTGACCTGGGGCCGCAGCGCCCGCAGCGGCGCGCGCCAGGCGGCTTCGCCGCAGCCGATGTCGAGCACGCTGCGGATCGGGCGTTCCAGGTAGTACTCGGCCTGCGCCACGGCCAGTGCGACCTTTCGCCGCAGCCGCGCCGGGTCGTTGAGCCCCGCGCCGCGGTACCAGTGCTGGAAGTAGTGTTCGTCGTAGCGCTTGTGCATCGGCGGGCCTGTGTTTTGCGGTGCCGGATCGGTGAAAATGCCGCTCATCGTACGCGAGCCGTCGGAGCCAGCATGACCCTGTACCTGTGGATCAAGACGTTCCACCTGCTGTTCGTCATCGCCTGGATGGCGGCGGTGTTCTACCTGCCGCGGATCCTGGTCAACATCGCCGAGGCCGCCGGACAGGCCGAGGTGCAGGCGCGCCTGGTGCTGATGGGGCGGCGGCTGTACCGCTTCGGCCACAGCATGTTCGGCCTGGCGCTGGTGCTGGGTGCACTGCTGTGGCTGGGTTACCGCTTCATTCCGGAGTTTCCGACGATGGTCGGCCCGGGCACCGGCTGGATGCACGCCAAGCTCGCGCTGGTGGCGCTGATCCTGGCCTACTTCATCTTCAGCGGCCGCTGGCTCAAGGGCGTGGACGCCGGCCACGCGCTGCCCAGCTCGCGCAAGCTGCGCCTGTTCAACGAGATCCCCGTGGTGGCGCTGGTGGCCATCATCTGGCTGGTGCTCTTCAAGCCGTTTTGAAGCGGGGATTGGGGAATCGGGATTGGGGAATGGGTGGGGCGGGCTGATGCGGGCGTTCCCCCCAACCCCCAATCCCACGGCGCCCGCAGGCGCCGCGACCTCACGCCGCCTCGTAGGCCCCGTAGCTGCGCAGGCGCTCGTAGCGCTTCTGCAGCAGGACGTCCACCGGCAGCGGCTCCAGCGCGTCGAGCTCGTTGAGCAGGACCGCCTTCAGGCGTCGCGCCATCTGGCCCGGGTTGCGGTGGGCGCCGCCGATCGGCTCGCGCACCACCTTGTCGACCAGGCCCAGGCCCTTCAGGCGCTTGGCGGTCAGGCCGAGCTGCTCGGCGGCGTCCTTGGCCTTGCCAGCGTCCTTCCACAGGATCGAGGCGCAGCCCTCGGGCGAGATCACCGAATAGGTGCCGTACTCCAGCATCAGGGTGCGGTCTCCGACGCCGATCGCCAGCGCGCCGCCGGAGCCGCCTTCGCCGATCACGGTGCAGATCACCGGCACCTTCAGCTCGGCCATCTCCAGCAGGTTGCGCGCGATCGCCTCGGACTGGCCGCGCTCCTCGGCCCCGATGCCCGGGTAGGCCCCGGGGGTGTCGATGAAGGTCAGCAACGGCAGGCGGAAGCGCTCGGCCAGCTTCATCAGGCGCAGCGCCTTGCGGTAGCCCTCCGGGCGCGGCATGCCGAAGTTGCGGGCCACCTTGCTCTTGGTGTCGCGGCCCTTCTGGTGGCCGAGGATGACCACCGGGCGCCCGTTGATGCGGCCCAGGCCGCCGACGATGGCCTTGTCGTCGGCGTAGGCGCGGTCGCCAGCCAGTTCCTGGAACTCGTCGCAGAAGACCTTGATGTAGTCCAGCGTGTAGGGGCGCTGCGGGTGGCGCGCCAGCTGCGAGATCTGCCACGAGGACAGGTCGCGGAAGATCTGCGCGGTACGCACGCGCAGCTTGTCCTGCAGGGTGCGTACCTCGGCGTCCACGTTGACCGCCGGGCCGGTGCTGGCGTTGCGCAGCTCCTGGATCTTGGCTTCCAGATCGGCGATGGGCTGCTCGAAGTCGAGGTAGTTCGGGTTCATGGGACGCCGTCGTGAACGTAAGGAGGGGAGTTTAGCCGAATGCCGGGATGCGGCCCGTACGCGTCCGTCCGGTCGCAGCGCTCAGCGCGACGGCACCAGGGCGGCGCTGCTCATGATCCGGCTGACGCCGCCGACGAAGTCGTTCAGGCGTTTGTTCTCGATCACCGGCAGGCGCGATCCCAGGCTGGCGGTGGCATGGGTGAAATCGATCTGGGTACGCACGTACAGCTTGCGCAGGCGGCGCTGTTCGGCCGGGTCGGTCGCGTGCAGGTAGTCGTCCACCAGCTTGCGCAGCGGCCCGGCGTGCGCCTCGAACACCGGCGCCAGCGGCGGCAGCCGGGCGGCATCCGGCGTCGGCGCGCGCGCCGGGGCGTGCCAGTCGGCCGGCCGCCGCGCGGCGACGTAGCCGGGCTCGCCCCGGGTGCTCTCGAAGTACGCCACGAACGCGTCTTCGGCGAAGATCTTGCGGAAGCGGCGGCCGCCGCTGCCGTCGACCTGGCCGCTGGCGGTCTCCGGGAACGGCGTATGCACGTCGAAGTCCCAGTCCTTGGCGATGAACAGGTCATCGACCTGGCCGTAGCGGCCGGTCAGCTCCACGCCCTGCACCTGGACCTTGCCGTCGCCTTTGAATTCGACCGCCTGGGCGCCGTCGGTCCAGTAGACCTCGTCGACCAGGTAGTAGTCGGACAGGGTCGGGTTGACCAGTGCGCCGTCTTGGTCGGCGTAGACGATGAAGGGCACGCGCCCGAGCTGCGCGCTCTGCAGCGTATGCGCGCCCGGCGCCAGCTCCAGCGCCAGCTCCGCGTGCGCCGGGATGCGGTGGGCCTGTCCGTCCACCTGCAGCGCCAGCGGCTGCCCGGTCGGGTTGTCGAAGTGGAAGGTCTGCGGGCTCTTGCCGCAGGCGGCCAGCAGCAGCATGCACGAGAGCAGGAACGGAAAACGCATGGGACAGGACTCGATCGTTGCGGTGAAAACGGAGCGGGGCGGCGGCGGGGGCGCGTCAGTTCGCCCACGGCGGGTTGTACTTGACCTTGAGCGTGCGGACCGCCGGGTCGGCGCGCAGGCCGTCGAGCAGGTGCTGGTCCAGGCGCACCGAGTGGCTGCCGTTGAGGTCGAGCATGCCGGCGATGCCGCCCTGCGGCGACTTCAGCAGCAGGTCCAGCCGCAGCGGCGTGCGCCCGGGGCGGTGCCGGGCCAGCAGGGCGTCGATCCGCTTCCAGGTGGACTTCTCGCGCAGGTCCAGCCGCAGCGACAGTCGTTGCGCGTGCTCGGCGCAGATCTGGTCGTAGTCCCAGCACTGGCGGATGCGCAGGCTGTAGCCGCCGTTGAACTCGTCCTCGCGCAGGCCGCCCTTGACGATCAGGATGCGGTCGCGGGTCAGCAGGGGGCCGAACTCGGCCATCGCATCGGAGAAGGCGCTGCACTCGACGCGGCCGACGCCGTCCTCCAGCTGCACGAACACCTGGCTGTCGCCCTTGCGGCGCACGCCCACGACCTGGCCGGCGAGGATCGCGCTGACTTCCGGGCGCCAGGCGCGCTTCTCGCCGTCGCCCCCGCCGCCCCCGCCGCGCTGCTGCGAGGCCAGGATCTTCTCCAGCGCGCCGAGGTCGCAGCCGACCAGCTCGCGCACCTCCTCGCGGTGGGGATCGAACGGGTGCCCGCTGAGGTAGAAGCCCAGGGTCTCGCGCTCGCCGCCGAGCAACTGGCCCAGCGGCCATTCCGGGCCCTCGGGCAGGTCCAGGCGCATCGCCGGGGTGGCCGGGTCCGGGCCGCCGAACAGCGAGTTCTGCCCGGAGGCGCGCTCGCGCGCCATCTGCTCGGTGGCCTTCATCACCTCCGGCAGCTGCAGCATCAGCGAGGCGCGGTTCTTGCCCAGGCCGTCCATCGCGCCGGCGTTGATCATCGCTTCCAGCGTGCGCCGGTTGAGCTTGGAGGTGCCCACGCGCGTGCAGAAATCCAGCAGCGTGGTGTACGGGCCGTTCTGCAGGCGCTCGGCGACCACGGCCTCGCAGGCGCCCTGGCCGACACCCTTGATCGCGCCGATGCCGTACTGGATGGTCCCGGCGTCGGCGGCCTCGAACATGTAGGCCGAGTCGTTGACGCGCGGCGGCAGCACCTTCAGCCCGAGGTTGCGCACCTCGTCGAGGAAGCCGACGACCTTGTCGGTGTTGTCCATGTCCGAGGACAGCGTCGCGGCCATGAACTCGGCCGGATAGTGGCGCTTGAGCCAGGCGGTCTGGTAGCTGACCAGCGCGTACGCGGCGGCGTGCGACTTGTTGAAGCCGTAGCCGGCGAACTTCTCCATCAGGTCGAAGATCTCGTCGGCCTTGGCCGCGCTCACCCCGCCCTTGGCCGCGCCCTCGCGGAAGATCTCGCGGTGCTTGGCCATCTCGGCCGGCACCTTCTTGCCCATCGCGCGGCGCAGCAGGTCGGCGCCGCCCAGCGAGTAGTCGCCGACGATCTGCGCCATCTGCATGACCTGCTCCTGGTACACCATGATGCCGTAGGTGTCCTTCAGGATGGCCTCGGTGCGCGGATCCGGGTAGACGATCTCCTGCTGGCCGTGCTTGCGCGCGTTGAAGTCCGGGATCAGGTCCATCGGGCCGGGGCGGTACAGCGACACCAGCGCGATCAGGTCCTCGAAGCGGTCGGGCCGGGCGTCCTTCAGCAGCCGGCGCATGCCGGAGGATTCGAACTGGAACACCGCGCCGGTGTTGCCCGAGGCGAAGATGTCCTTGTAGGTCGGGGCGTCGTCGAGCGGGATCGCGGTGATGTCCACCGGGTCGATGCCGGCGCGCGCGTGGCGCACGTTGATCGCCTTGACCGCCCAGTCGATGATGGTCAGCGTGCGCAGGCCGAGGAAGTCGAACTTGACCAGGCCCACTTCCTCGACGTCGTTCTTGTCGAACTGCGTCACCGGGTTCTTGCCGCGGCCGTCGTCGTCGTGTTCGGCGAACAGCGGGCAGAACTCGCTCAGCGGCTCGGGCGCGATCACCACGCCGCCGGCGTGCTTGCCGGCGTTGCGGGTGAGGTCCTCGAGCTGGCGCGCCAGGTCCATCAGGTCGCGCACGTCGTCCTCGGCCTGGTAGCGCTGGATCAGCTCCGGCGAGGCCATCTCCGAGTCCTTGCCTTCGCCCATCGCGTCCTTGAGCGTGATCCCGAGGATATTGGGGATCAGCTTGGCGACGCCGTCGACCAGGCCGTACGGGAAGCCGAGCACGCGCCCGCAGTCGCGCACCACCGCCTTGGCCGCCATGGTGCCGTAGGTGATGATCTGGCTGACGCGCTCGCGGCCGTACTTGCGCGCGACGTAGTCGATCACCTCGTCGCGGCGGTCCATGCAGAAGTCGATGTCGAAGTCGGGCATCGACACGCGTTCGGGGTTGAGGAAGCGCTCGAACAGCAGGTTGTAGGGCAGCGGATCGAGGTCGGTGATCTGCAGCGCCCAGGCCACCAGCGAGCCCGCGCCGGAGCCGCGGCCGGGGCCGATCGGGATCCCCTGCGCCTTGCCCCACTGGATGAAGTCGGCCACGATCAGGAAGTAGCCGGGGAAACCCATCGCGAT
The DNA here is from genome assembly GCA_037145635.1 of Lysobacteraceae bacterium USHLN149. Lineage (GTDB taxonomy): Bacteria > Pseudomonadota > Gammaproteobacteria > Xanthomonadales > Xanthomonadaceae > JAATFS01. The sequence continues at coordinate 141,244 of JBBCXB010000002.1, read as the reverse complement.
GATGGTGTCGAGCTCGAACTCCAGGCGCTCGACGTAGTCCTGCCGGGTCTTGCCCGGCGCCAGCGGGTTCTTCTCCAGGCGCGCGGCCAGGCCGTCGCGCGACTGGCTGCGGATCCAGCTGTCCAGCGTCTCGTTGTCCGGCACCGGGTAGGCCGGCAGGAAGTAGGTGCCCAGGCGCATCTCGACGTTGCAGCGCTGTGCCAGCGCCAGCGTGTTGTCGATCGCGTCGGGCACGTCGTGGAACAGCGCGGCCATCTCCTCGGCCGACTTCATGTACTGCTGGTCGCTGTAGTCGCGCGGACGCTTGGGGTCGTCCAGCACGCGCCCGGAGGAGATGCACACGCGCGCCTCGTGCGCGTTGAAGTCGGAGGCGTCCAGGAAGCGCACGTCGTTGCTGGCCACCACCGGCAGCCCGCGGGTGCCGGCGGCGTGCAGCGCGAACTGGTTGAACGCCTCTTCGCCGTCGCGCCCGGTGCGGGTCAGCTCCAGGTGCAGGCCGTCGCCGAACACGCGCTGCCAGTCGCCCAGCTGCTGCTCGGCGAGATCGTGGCGGCCCTCGGCTAACAGGCGCCCGGCCAGGCTGTCGCGCCCGGCCAGCGCGAACAGGTTGTGGTGGCCGGCCTGCAGCCACTCCGGGTGCACGGCCACGCCGCCCTCGGGGCGGTGGCCTTCCATCCAGGCGCGGGTTAGCAGGCGCGACAGGCTCAGGTAGCCCTCGCGGTCGCGGCACAGCAGGGTCATCCGCCACGGCACCTGATCGGGCGTGGCGATCATCACGTCGGCGCCGGCGATCGGCTTGATGCCCACGGTCTCGGCGGCCTTGTAGAACTTGACCAGCGCGAACAGGTTGTTGAGGTCGGTCACCGCCAGCGCGGGCGCCTCGAGTTCGACCGCACGGCTGAGCAGGTTGGCCTGCTTGGCCTTCCTCGGGTCGGCCTGATCCGGTTTCTCGGGCACGCGGATGGTGGAATCCGCCAGCGAGAATTCGGTGTGGACGTGGAGATGGACGAAACGGGAAGTGGACATGCCGGACCAGAACGATGCCCGGTCAGGGTAGCGGCCGGGGCCGGCGCGGACAAGGCTTGACAGCCCCGCCGCGGCACCGCGCGTTCACCGTCGCGGCGACGGAATCGTCAATCCATTCAGGCGCTTGCGGCGGTCCGGGCCTCCAGGGCCAGGGCCGCCGCGGGGTCCTGCACGGGTGCCGGGTCCAGCCGCAGCGCGCGCCGTACCGGGGCGAAGCTGCGGCGGTGGTGTGGGCAGGGGCCATGCTCGGCCAGAGCGGCCAGGTGGGCCGGGGTGCTGTAGCCCTTGTGCAGGTCGAAACCGTACTGCGGGTGCGCCGCGTGCAGTTCGCGCATCAGGCGGTCGCGGGTGACCTTGGCCACGATCGACGCGGCCATGATCGCGCGGTCGCGGCCGTCGCCGCCGATCAGCGCCTCGGCCGCGCACGGCAGGCCCTTGGGGATGCGGTTGCCGTCGATGCGGGCGAAGCCGGCCACGTGCGCCACGCCTTCCACCGCGCGGCGCATGCCTAGCATGGTCGCCTGGTAGATGTTGATGCGGTCGATCTCGTCGCTCTCGATCAGCACCACGTGCCAGGCCAGCGCGCGCTCGACGATGCGCGCGTACAGCTGCTCGCGGCGTGCCGCGGTCAGCTGCTTGGAGTCGTCCAGCCCGTTGATGCGCGGCCGCGCCGGATCGAACACCACCGCCGCCACCGCCACCGGCCCCGCCAGCGGCCCGCGCCCGGCCTCGTCGACGCCGGCGACGAGCCGCGACGGGGGAATCGGGAGCGGGGCCTCGGGGAACAGCAGGTCCTGACCGGGAGGCGACGCGCTCGCGCCGGGCGACCGAGGCTTCACGCGGTGGCTCCGGCCGGATCCCCGTTCGGCTCCCGGCCTGCGAGCAGTTCGGCGACCGCATCGGCGGCACGTGCGGATGCATCGCGGCGCAGCTCGGCGTGCAGGGCCAGGTAGCGCGCCTGCAGGGCGAGCACCCGGTCGGGGTGCTCGAACCAGTCCAGCAGGGCGGCGGCCAGGCGCTCGGGCGTGCAATCGTCCTGCATCAGCTCCGGGGCCAGGTCCGCGCCGGCCAGGATGTTGGGCAGGGCGTAGCGATCGACCTTGAGCAGCCCCAGCGCGGTGACGATGCGGTAGGTGAGCGGGGCCACCTTGTAGCCGACTACCATCGGGCGCTTGACCAGCATCGCCTCCAGGGTCGCGGTGCCGGAGGCGAGCAGCACCACGTCGGCGGCGCGCATCGCGGTGCGCGCCTGCCCGTCGAGCAGGTGGACGGCGGCCGCGGGCAGCGCCGAGCGCGCCAGCTGCTCGGCCAGCAGCGGGCGGCAGCCGGGGTTGGCGGCCGGTACCAGCACCTGCAGGCCCGGCCGCCGCGCCGCCAACTGCGCAGCGGCGGCGAAGAAGGCATCGCCGAGCCGGCCGATCTCGCCGTGGCGGCTGCCGGGCAGCACCGCCAGCACCGGGCCGGCCGCGGGCAGCCCGAGCGCGGCGCGCGCGGCGGTGCGCTCGCCCGCGTCGCCGGCATCGTCGATGTCGTCGGCCATCGGGTGGCCGACGAAACGCGCATCGATGCCGTGGCGCGCGTAGATCGGCGGCTCCATCGGGAACAGGCACAGCACCAGGTCGGCGCTGGCGCCGATCTTCTCGGCACGCTTCTCGCGCCAGGCCCAGACCGAGGGGCTGACATAGTGCACGGTGCGCACGCCGCGCTGCTTGAGCCAGCGCTCCACCGGCAGGTTGAAGTCGGGGGCGTCGATGCCGATGAACACGTCCGGCCGCCAGGCCAGGGCGCGCTCGCGGAACGCGCGGCGCAGCGCGAGCAGCCGCGGCAGGTGGCGCAGCACCTCGGTCAGGCCCATCACCGCCAGCTCGCTGGCCTCGAACCAGGTCTGGCAACCGGCCGCGCGCATCGCGTCGCCGCCGATGCCGGCGAACTCGGCACCGGGGAAGCGCCGCTTCAGCTCCTCGATCAGGCCGGCCCCGAGCAGGTCGCCCGACGCCTCCCCGGCGATCAGGGCGATGCGGGGCGCCGGTGCGCCGGGAACCGGGAACCGGGAATCGGGAAAGGGGCGGCCGTCCGCGTAGCCGGCGGCGGGCGAGCCGTCGTGCCCCCCTGCTTCGATTCCCGGTTCCCGATTCCCGATTCGCGTCATCGCAGCAACGGCCGTTCGGCGGCCTCGATGAAGTCCAGCAGCCCCTGCACGTCGGCGCTGGCCCTGGCCTGCTCGGCCAGCTGCTGCTTGGCCTCGGCCAGCGGCAGGCCGGCCACGTACAGCGTGCGGTAGGCGCGCTTGATCGCGGCGATGCGCTCGGCGTCGAAGCCGCGGCGCTTCAGGCCCTCGCCGTTGATGCCGCGCGGGCGGCCCAGCGAGTCGCTGCCGACCATGGTGAACGGCGGCACGTCGCCGTTGGTCAGCGCGCCCATGCCGAGGAAGGCGTGCGCGCCGATGCGGCAGAACTGGTGAGCACCGGCGAAGCCGCTGATGATCACGTAGTCGCCGACGCTGACGTGGCCGGCCAGCGTGGTGTTGTTGGAGAACACGCAGTGGCTGCCGACGTCGCAGTCGTGCGCCACGTGGGTGTAGGCCAGCATCCAGTTGTCGTCGCCGACCCGGGTGATGCCGCCGCCGCCGCCGGTGCCGCGGTTGATGGTGACAAACTCGCGGATGACGTTGCCGTCGCCGATCACCAGTTCGGTGCGCTCGCCGGCGAACTTCTTGTCCTGCGGCTCGCCGCCGATCGCGGCGTGGCCGATGAAGCGGTTGTTGCGTCCGATCCGGGTGGGGCCGTGGATGCTGCAGTGCGGCCCGACCTCGGTGCCGGCACCGATCTCGACGCCGGGGCCGATCAGGGTGAAGGCGCCGACGCGGACATCGGCCGCGAGCGTGGCGGCCGGATCGACCACCGCGGTCGGATGGATCAAAGGCGTGGTGTCGCTCATGCGGTCTCCTCCGGGATCAGCCCTTGGCGCCGGCGCACAGGATCTCGGCGCAGGCCACCACCTCGCCGTTGACCTTGGCCTCGCCGTGGTACCAGCCCATGTTGCGGATCAGGCGCTTCATCTGCACCTCCAGGATCATCACGTCGCCCGGCACCACCTGCTTGTTGAAGCGGGCGTTGTCGACCTTGACCATGTAGAACAGCTTGGACTGGGCGTCGCGGCCCAGCCCGAGCTGGGTCATGATGCCGCCTGCCTGGGCCAGGGCCTCGACGATCAGCACGCCGGGCATCACCGGGCGGCCCGGGAAGTGGCCCTGGAAGAACGGCTCGTTGATGGTCACGTTCTTCTGCGCCACGATCCGGCGCGCTTCCTGGTCGATCTCCAGCACCCGGTCGACCAGCAGGAACGGGTAGCGGTGGGGCAGCAGTTCCTGGATCTGGGTGACGTCGATGGGTAGCTGCGGATTAGCGTCGCTCATTCTTTCTCCTTGCTGACAGCCAGGATGCGCCTTGCCAGCGAATCGAGCTGCTTGAAGCGCGCGGCATTCTTGCGCCACGTGCGGTTGTCGGTCAGAGGGGTGCCGGACGAGTATTCGCCCGGCTCGTGGATGGAGTTGCGCACCACCGACTTGCCGGTGATCACGACCTTGTCGCAGATCTCGAGGTGGCCGACCACGCCCACATGCCCGCCGAGCAGGCAGTAACGCCCGATCTTGGCGCTGCCGGCGATGCCGGTGCAGCCGGCGATGGCACTGTGCGCGCCGATGCGGCAGTTGTGCGCGATCTGCACCAGGTTGTCCACGCGCACGTCCTCCTCGAGCACGGTGTCCTCCAGCGCGCCGCGGTCGATGCAGGTGTTGGCGCCGATCTCGCAGTCGTCGCCGACCACCACGCCGCCCAGCTGCGGCACCTTGATCCAGCGGCCGGCGTCCATCGCCAGGCCGAAGCCGTCGGCGCCGAGCACCGCGCCGGGGTGGATGCGCACGCGCTGGCCCAGGCGCACCCGGGTGACCAGGGTGACGCGCGCGATCAGCTCGCTGCCGGCGCCGACCGTGCAGTCCTCGCCGATCACGCTGCCGGTGCCGATGATGCAGCCGTCGCCGATCACGCTGCCGGCACCGATGCTGACGAAGGCCCCCACGTGGGCGGTGGGCGACACGGTGGCGCCGGGGTCGACCACGGCCAGCGGATGGATGCCGGCGTCGCGCGCGGGCGCGATGTCGAACAGCGCCGCGATCTTGGCGAAGGTGGTGTAGGGATCCTTGGCGATCAGCGCGGTGCCGGGGGCGGCCCCGGCGTCGTCGGCGCGCAGCACCACGATCCCGGCGCGACTGTCGCCGAGCTGGGCGCGGTAGCGCGGATTGGCCAGGAAGCTGAGCTGGTCGGGGCCGGCGTGGGCCAGAGTGGCGACGCCATGGATGGACGTGCCGCCCTCGCCATGGAGTTCCAGGCCGAACCGGGCGGCGATGTCAGCAGCGGTGAATGTCGTCATCAGGGGACCTTGGATGGGCGGATGGACGCGCAGGCGGGAGACGGGTCGGGCCTAAGAAGTTCTTAAACCCCGCCGGTCAACCCTGGTGACGCCGCGCCGTGCGGCTCACCAGGAGCATCGTATGAAGACCCTATTTTCCATGATTGTCGGCCTGGCCGTGTTGGGCCTTGCGGCCCCCGTGGCCGCGGCCGAGCCCGCCTCGCTCGGCCAGGAGCAGTTGCAATGCCTCCAGCTCGAGCCCGCCGCGATCCCGGACTGCCTGCTCGCGACCTGGTCCGGCTGGCTGGACCGGACCTTCTGAGCGTTGAACGCACCGAGGCGGCCCGGATCCCGGGCCGCCTCGGTGTGTCAGGGCGGTGGGGTCAGAACTGGCCGCCGAAGGTGAACTGCAGGCGCTCGATCTCGTCGCCATCCTCCTTCTTCAGCGGGAACGCGTAGCTGATCGAGATCGGGCCGACCGGTGCGCGCCACAGCAGCGCCACGCCGGTGGAGGCACGCAGCTCGTTGGCCTTGAAGTTGTCCACGCCGTCGTAGACGTTGCCGAAGTCCACGAACGCCGAGACGCGCGCCGACGGGCTGTCGAACAGCTTGGGGAAGTACATCTCGAACGAACCGACGGTCTTGAACGAACCACCCAGCGGCTGGCCGTTGGTGTAGTACGTGGTCGCCTCGGAACGCGGGCCGAGGGTGTTGTCCTCGAAGCCGCGCACCGAGTTGGTGCCGCCGGCGTAGAAGTTCTCGTAGAACGGCAGGCCGGAGGCGGTGATCACCCGGGTCGTGCCATCGGCCTCGGTGATCACGCGCGAGGTATCGTTGCCGTAGCTGTCGCCGTAGCCCAGCTCGAAGCGGGTGTTCAGCACCAGCGACGGGATGATCGGCCAGTACTTGGAGATCTGGTAGTTGAACTTGTAGTACTCGACGGTGGAGCCCGGCAGGGTGACTTCCAGGCCGACGCGCTGGTACAGGCCGCGGGTGGGCATGAAGTAGTCGTTGCGGGTGTCGCGCGCCCAGCCCAGCTCGGTGCGCCAGGCATGGAAGGTGCGCTGGCCGATCGCGTTGACGTAGTCGATGATCGCCTGCGGGGTGTAGGTGGGATACGTGGTGATCTGGTTGCTGTCGATGCCGAACATCAGCGAGACGGTGTCGTTCTCGGTGATCGGCACGCCGAAGACCATCTGCGCCGCGCCGTTGGTGCTGTTGTACTGCGCGGTATTGAAGTCGGAGTAGTCCAGCTTGCGGTAGGACAGGTTGTAGCCCAGCGACACGCCGTCGTCGGTGAAGAACGGGTTGGTGTAGGAGAACGCGTAGCGCTCGAGGTAGCTGCTGCGCGAGGCCTCGACCGACACCCGGTTGCCGCCGCCCAGGAAGTTGTTCTGCGACAGCTGCACCGACGTGGTCACGCCGTAGGTCTGCGAGTAGCCCAGGCCGAACACGAAGCTGCCCGAGGTGGTCTCCTTGACGTTGTAGACCACGTCGACCTGGTCGTTGCTGCCCGGCACCGCCGGCGTCTGCACGTCGACGGTCTCGAAGTAGCCCAGCCGCTGCAGGCGGATCTTGGAGCGGTCGATCGCCGCCTGCGAGTACCAGCTGTTCTCGAACTGGCGCATCTCGCGGCGCAGGACCTCGTCGGAGGTGCGGCTGTTGCCCTTGAACAGGATCCGGCGCACCGACACGCGCGGGCCCGGCACCACCTGCAGGTTCACCGCCACGGTGCGGTGCTCGCGGTCCGGGGTCGGGATCGGGTTGACCTTGGCGAAGGCGTAGCCGACGTTGCTCAGGGTGTTGGTGATGGCGTCGGCGCTGTATTCCAGCAGCGCGCGCGAGAAGGTGTCGCCGGCCTTGGGGATCACCAGCTTCTCGACCTGCTCCTGCGGCAGCACGGTGTCGCCGCTGACCTTGATCTCGGAGATCTTGTACTGCTCGCCCTCGGTGACGCCGGCGGTGATGAACATGTCGCGCTTGTCGGGACTGATCGCCACCTGGGTGGAGTCGATGCTGAAGTCCACGTAGCCGCGGTCCAGGTACCAGGAGTTGAGCTTCTCCAGGTCGCCGGACATCTTCTCCTTGGAGTACTGGTCGTCGCGGCGGTACCACGAGGCCCAGTTGTGCTCCTTGGACTCCCAGCCGTCCAGGATGTCCTCGTTGTTGAACTTGTCGGTGCCGACCAGGTTGACGTGGCGGATCTTGGCCGCCTTGCCTTCCTTGATCGCGATCGCCACGTCCACGCGGTTGCGGTCCAGCGGGCTGACGGTCGGGGTGATCTCGACGTTGTACTTGCCGCGGTTGTTGTACTGGCGGGTCAGTTCCTGGGTCACGCGGTCCAGGCTCAGGCGGTCGAAGGTGCCGCCCTCGGTCAGGCCGATGTCCGACAGGCCCTTGAGCAGCTCCTCGGACTTGATGTCCTTGTTGCCGGTCACGGTCAGCTTGTTGATCGCCGGGCGCTCCTTGACCGTGACCACCAGGATGTTGCCCTGGCGGTCCAGCTGCACGTCCTCGAAGAAGCCGGTGCGGTACAGCGCACGGATGGAGTCGGCCACCTTGCTGTCGTCGACGGTGTCGCCGCGGTTCACCGGCAGGTAGGTGAACACGGTGCCGGAGGAGATGCGCTGCAATCCGTCGACGCGGATGTCGCTGGCGACGAAGGGTTCCGCGGCCTGGGCGAGGACTGGCAGGCTGAAGCCGGCGGCAAGAGCAAGGGCAAGCAGGCGGCGAGTGGGAAGTCTCGTCATGTCACATCCGGTTGAAGTCGAATTCGGTTGTTGCAGGGGTGCCGGCGCATGACGACGACAACGGGCGGGGTGGGTGGGGCAGTGCTTCATCGCGGGACCAGGCCGAGGATGTCGTTGTAGAACGCCAGTCCCATCAGCCCGGCCAGTACCGCCAGGCCCACATACTGCCCGGCGGCCATGGCACGCTCGCTGAGCGGGCTGCCCTTGACCAACTCGATAAGGTAATACAGCAGGTGTCCCCCGTCCAAGATCGGGATCGGGAGCAGGTTGATGATGGCCAGGCTCAGCGACAGCAGCGCCAGGAAATACAGGAACCAGTCCGGGCCGCGCTCGGCCGAGGCGTTGGCCACCCGGGCGATGGTGACCGGGCCGGAAATGTTCTTCACCGAGGCATGGCCGGTGAGCATGCGCTTCATCATGCCCAGCGAGTCGCCGGCCATCCGGCCGGTCTCGCGGATCGCCGCCGGCACCGCGGCGAACAGCCCGTACTGCTGGCGGATGTCGTAGGGCGGGGCCGGGCTGGCGGCCGGCGCCACGCCCAGCAGCCAGCTGCCGTCGGCGCCGCGCGTGGGGCGGATCTCCAGCGCCAGCCGGTCGCCCTCGCGCTCGACCTCGATCATGCCGGCCACGCCGAGCTTGCCCAGCGCCTGTACCTGCGCCGGGATCTGGTCGAACGAGTCGATCGCGGCGCCGTCCACGGCGACGATGCGGTCGCCCGCGCGCAGCACGCCATCGGCGGCCGAGCCCGGGGTGATCTGGCCCACCACCGCCGGCGGCAGCATGAACCGCCAGCCGATGCCGGCCAGGCTGGCGACCCGGCGTTCGTCGAAGCCGGCCGGCAGCTGCGACAGGCGCAAGGTGCGGGTGCGGGCGTTGCCGTCGGCATCGAGGGTGCGCACCGGCACGTCCTCGTGGTCCATCGCGGAAGCCGTCAGCAGCATGCTGGCGTCGCTCCAGGCCGCCACCGGGCGCTCGCCGATGGCGACGATGCGGTCGCCCGCGCGCAGCGTGGCCGCCGCGGCCAGGCCCTCGGCCCGGCCCACGGTCGCCGAGTAGTCCTGCTTGCCGATCACGAACATCGCCCACAGCAGCAGCATGCACAGCAGCAGGTTGGCGATCGGCCCGGCCGCGACGATGGCGATGCGCTGCCAGACGGTCTTGTGGTTGAAGGCCTGCGCGCGCTCGGACGGGTGCACCTCGCCTTCGCGCTCGTCCAGCATCTTCACGTAGCCGCCCAGCGGGATGGCGGCGATGGCGAACTCGGTGCCGTCGCGGTTGCGGCGCGACCACAGCGGCCGACCGAAGCCGACCGAGAAGCGCAGCACCTTGACCCCGCAGCGGCGCGCGACCCAGTAGTGGCCGAACTCGTGGAAAGTGACCAGCACGCCCAGGCTCACGATCATCCACCAGACGGAGCCGATGAAATCACCCATGGATGCGGCTCGGTTGCGCGGAACGGTCAGGCATTGAGGGGGTATCGGGCCAGGGCGAGTTCAGTGATCCGGCGGGCATGGGCATCCATGGCCAGCAGGGTTTCCAGGGTATCGGCATTCTCCCGCGGAAGCGTGGTCAGTGCATGTTCGACCAAGGCGGGAATGGCTAGGAAACCGATACGGCCCTGAAGAAAGGCTGAAACGGCCACTTCGTTGGCCGCGTTCAGGATCGCCGGGGCGCAGCCGCCGGCGTTCATGGCGTCCCATGCCAGCGCCAGACACGGAAACGCCTCCAGGTCCGGGGCCTCGAAGTCCAGCCGGCCCTGGCTCAGCAGGTCCAGCCCGGCAACGCCGGACTCGACCCGCTCCGGCCAGGCCAGCCCGACCGCCAGGGTGGTGCGCATGTCCGGCAGGCCCATCTGCGCCAGGGTCGAGCCGTCGACGAACTCCACCAGCGAATGCACCAGGCTCTGCGGGTGCACCACCACGCCGATGCGCTCGCCCGCCAGGCCGAACAGGTGGTGGGCCTCGATCACCTCCAGGCCCTTGTTCATCAGCGTGGCCGAATCGACCGAGATCTTGGGGCCCATCGACCACTTGGGATGGGCCACGGCCTGGGCCGGGGTGACGTCGGCGAGCGCGGCGCGGCTGCGGCCGCGGAACGGGCCGCCGGAGGCGGTCAGCACCACCCGGCGCACGCCGCGGCTGGCGTCGCAGGAGCGCAGGCACTGGAAGATGGCGCTGTGCTCGCTGTCGATCGGGATGATCTCCGCGCCGGCCACGGCCGCGGTGCGGGTCAGCAGTTCGCCGGCCAGCACCAGCGACTCCTTGTTGGCCAGCAGCAGGCGCTTGCCGGCGCGCGCGGCCGCCAGCGTCGACGGCAGGCCGGCGGCGCCGACGATGGCGGCGACCACGCTGTCGCAGGCGTCGCCGGCGGCCAGCGCCTCGAGCGCGTCGGCGCCGGCGTGGGCACGGGTGGACAGGCCGGCATCGCGCAGCCCGTCGCGCAGCGCGGCGAACAGCGCCGGGTCGGCGATCACCGCGTGCTCGGGACGATGCCGCGCGCACAGCGCCACCAGTTCGTGGACCTTGTGGCCGGCGGCCAGCACGCTGGCGCGCAGCCGCTGCGGGTGGCGCGCGATCACGTCCAGCGCGGAGGCGCCGATGGAACCGGTGGCGCCGAACACGGCCACCCGACGGGGAGCGTTCGAGGTGGGCATGCTCAGAAGCCGAGGAGGTCCTTGCCCAGCGCGAACACCGGCAGGGCGGCGAGCACGCCGTCGACGCGGTCGAGCACGCCGCCATGGCCCGGGATCACCGCGCCCGAGTCCTTGGCACCGGCGTGGCGCTTGAGCAGGCTCTCGAACAGGTCGCCCAGCACCGAGGCCAGCACCGTGACCGCGGCCACCAGCAGCAGGCTCGGAAGGTGGGCGACGCTGACGCCGGCCAGCCAGCCGAAGCCCACCGCCACCACCAGGCCGGCCGCCAGCCCGCCGAGCAGGCCTTCCACGGTCTTGTTGGGACTGACCCGCGGCGCCAGCTTGTGGCGGCCGAAGCGGCGGCCGGCGAAGTAGGCGCCGGAATCGGCGGCCCAGACGATGATCAGCGCGGTCAGCAGCCACAGGTGGCCGTTGCCGGGCGTGGCGTGGATCAGCAGCAGCGCGGCCCAGGCCGGAATGATCGCCAGGGTGCCGGCGGCCAGCTTGAAGGCGCGCGCATAGCCGTCGCCGTGGTCGGCGCCGAAGGTGAAGAAACGCAGCCACAGCAGCGCCAGCAGCCACCAGCCCACGCCCGCCAGGGTGGCGATCTGGAACAGCACCAGCGACCCGGCCGAGGCCCAGACCAGCAGCACCATCAGCAGCAGGTTCAGCGCCAGCAGCACGGTGCGCGGCAGGCTGTCGTCGATGCCCGAGAGCTTGAGCCATTCCCACAGCCCGGTCAGGAACACGATCGCCGCCAGCGCCGCCAGCCACTGGGTCGGCAGCAGCAGGATCGCGCAGATGGCCGCCGGCGCCATGATCAGCGCGGCGATGACTCGGGTCTTGGTCATGCGGAAGTCGTCTCCACCGCCTGGGCGGCGATCTGGGCGCTGGTCAGTCCGAACCGGCGTTCGCGCTGGGCGTAGGCGTCCATCGCCTGCTGCAGCACGTCCGCGTCGAATTCCGGCCACAGCGTCTCGGTGAACCAGAGCTCGGTATAGGCCAGCTGCCACAGCAGGAAGTTGCTGATCCGGGTGTCGCCGCCGGTGCGGATGAACAGGTCCGGCGGCGGCAGGTCGGCCAGCGCCATCCGGCGCGACAGCTCGGCCTCGTCGACCTGGTCCAGGCGCAGGCGGCCGGCGGCCACGTCATCGGCGATCGCGCGCGCGGCCGCGGCGATGTCCTGGCGGCCGCCGTAGCTGGCGGCGATCGCCAGCACCAGGCGCTGGTTGCCGGCGGTGGCGCGCTCGGCGGCGGCCATGCGTTCGCGGATCGGCGGGGTGAAGCGGCCGCGGTCGCCGATGAAGCGCACCTGCACGCCACGCCGCTGCAGTTCCTCAACCTCGCGGTCCAGGGCATGCAGGAACAGCTTCATCAGCGCGTCCACCTCGTCCTGCGGCCGTCCCCAGTTCTCGCTGGAGAACGCGAACAGGGTCAGCACGCCGATGCCCTTGTCGAGGCAGAAGTCGATGGTGCGGTTGACCGCGCGCGCGCCGGCGCGATGGCCGATCACGCGCGGCCGACGCCGGCGCTGCGCCCAGCGCCCGTTGCCATCCATGATGATGGCCAGGTGGCGGGGCAGGGCAGAGGGAGAGTCCGGACGCATGGCCGTGGTCGGCACGTCAGACCGTCATCAATTCCTGTTCCTTGAGCTTCACGACCTCGTCGACGTCCTTGATCGCCTTGTCGGTGAGCTTCTGGATGTCGTCCTCGCTGCCGCGGGCCTCGTCCTCGGTCACCTGCTTGTCCTTGAGCAGGTCCTTGACCTGCTGGTTGGCGTCGCGGCGGATGTTGCGGATCGCGACCTTGGCGTCCTCGCCTTCGCCGTGCACGACCTTGGTCAGCTCCTTGCGGCGCTCCTCGGTCAGCGGCGGCAGGTTCAGGCGCACCACGGTGCCCACCACGGTCGGGGTCAGGCCCAGGTCGGAGGCGTAGATCGCCTTCTCGACGTCCTTGATCATGCCCTTGTCGAACAGGCTGATGACCAGCGAACGGCCTTCGGAGACGCTGATGCTGGCGACCTGGTTCAGCGGCGTGTCGGTACCGTAGGCCTTGACCTTGATGCCGTCCAGCAGCGCCGGCGAGGCACGGCCGGTCCGGACCGAGGTGAGGGAATGGCGCAGAGCGTCGATGCTCTTGGTCATGCGCGCCTGTGCGTCTTGTTTGATCTCGTTGAGCATCGCCGGAATCCGTGTGGAGCTGAATCCGGCGATTATAGCCGGGACTGGGGTTTCGGGGCCCGGCAGGCGGCACGGCCCGGCGCAGTCCGGTTCACCTGTGGCGCCGACGCCCGGCCGGCCCGGTGGCCCGGGAAGCCGGGCCTCGCGCCGGGCTCTGCCGATCGCTCGATCCCGGCCCCCGGTCCGCCGCAGGCGACCGGCCGGCCTCAGCCCCGGCCGCGGACCAGGGTGCCGATGCTCTCGCCGCGCAGGATGCGCAGCAGCTCGCCGCGCTGGCCCATGTCGAACACGCGCAGCGGCAGGTCGCTGTCGCGCGCCAGCGCGAACGCGGCGGTGTCCATCACCTCCAGGCCCTGCTTGATGACCTCGTCGTAGGTCAGCGAGTCGTAGCGCACCGCGTCGGCATGCTTCTTCGGGTCCTTGTCGTAGACGCCGTCGACCTTGGTCGCCTTCAGCAGCAGGTCGGCGCCGATCTCGATCGCGCGCAGCGCCGCGCCCGAGTCGGTGGTGAAGAACGGATTGCCGGTGCCGGCGGCGAAGATCGCGATGCGGCCCTTCTCCAGGTGGCGGATCGCGCGGCGGCGGATGAAGTCCTCGCAGACGTCGTTGATCTTGATCGCGCTCATCACGCGGACCTTGGCGCCGAGCTTCTCCAGCGCGTCCTGCATGGCCAGCGCGTTGATCACGGTGGCGAGCATGCCCATCTGGTCGCCGGTGACCCGGTCCATGCCGCCGGCGGCCAGGCCGGCGCCGCGGAAGATGTTGCCGCCGCCGATGACCAGCGCCACCTCGGCGCCGGCGTGCTGGGCCTCGATCACCTCGTGGGCGAGGCGGTTGATCACCTTGGGGTCGATGCCGTAGTCCTCATCCCCCATCAGTGCCTCCCCGGAAAGTTTCAGAAGAATGCGGCGATAGGCGAGTTCGGACATGGGGGAAACCTCATTGGGGGAGACGGGCAAACGCCGGCAATTCTAGCGGAAGCGCCCCGTTCGCGGTCGTTAAATTGCCGCGCCCCGCTCAGCCGTCGAGGCCGCTGCCCTCGCCGACGACCGTCGCGTCCTGCCAGGCATGGGCGGTGACGCGGTTGCGGCCGCGGTGCTTGGAGCGGTACAGCACCTGGTCGGCGGCCTTGAGCAGGCTCTTCACGTCGTCGAACAGCGGGCCGTCGCCGCTGTGCGTGGCCAGCCCGGCGGAGAAGGTGATGTGCAGCGGGCCGCCGGCGAGCTGCGCCATCGGCGAGCGCGCGGTCTCGGCCAGCACGCGCTGGATGACCGCCATCGCCGCGCGCCCGCCGGTATTGGGCAGGATGACCAGGAATTCCTCGCCGCCGTAGCGCGCCACGGTGTCGCTGGTGCGCAGCATCCGCAGCAGGGTCTGCGCGAAGTTGCGCAGCACCTCGTCGCCGACCAGGTGGCCGTGGGCGTCGTTGATGCGCTTGAAGTCGTCCAGGTCGATGAAGGCGATCGACAGCGGCCAGCCCTGGCGGCTGGCGAGCTCGAACTCGTGGTCGAGGGTGGGGCCGAGCTGGTGGCGGTTGTAGACGCCGGTCAGCGCATCGCGGCTGGCCTGCTCGGCGAAATGGTGGGCGCGGTGCGCCGACTCGTCGGCCTGGCGGCGTGCCTCGGCCAGGGCTTCCAGCTCGCGCAGGTTGCGCAGCGTGGCCAGCTCGCGGGCCTGGTCGAACAGCGAATCCAGCTGCTCCGGGTGCGGGATGCGCACGTCGAACAGCGTCTCCAGTTCCGGCAGCGACTCGGTGATGCGCTCGAGCACCTTGTCGAAGCGCTCGGCATCGAGCTCCAGCACTTCCTGCACGCGCTGGCGGGCCCGCTCGCGGGCCTGAAGCGGGTCGTCGGCCAGCCAGACGTCGGCCACGCAGCCGGACAGCGCCACGCAGGCCGCGAACGGCTCCAGCGTCTCGGCCGGCTGCTCGCTGGCGGCGATGGCCTTCTGCAGGTAGCCCGGCAGGTGCCACTCCTGGGCGATCCAGGCGCCGATCTCGGCATGGTCGGTCCCCAGCGCGGCGCGCTCGGCGGCGACCAGCACGGCGTTGTCGCCGGCCTGCTCCAGCAGCGGCGCGTAGACCTCGGCGGCGCTCTGCAGCAGCGCGAGCATGCCGATGTCCTGCAGCAGCCCCGCCAGCATCATCTCCTCGGGCTTGCGCAGGCCGCGGGCCTGGCCGAGCACGCGGCTGGCCAGCGCGGCGATGCCGGCGCGGCGCCAGATGCGGTCGTGCAGCGGGTGGTCGGGGAAGGCGTGGCGCAGCCCGCGCACCATCGAGAAGCCCAGCGCCAGGCTCAGCGTGGCATTGAGGCCGAGCATGGTCAGCGCCTGGCCGAGGTTCTCGATGCGGCGGCGGCTGGCGTACAGCGGCGAATTGGCGATCCGCAGCATGCGCGCGCTCAGCGCCATGTCCATGCCGATGACCTCCGCGGTGGTGGCCATGTCCACCTCCGGATCCTGCGCAAGTTCGATCACGCGCAGCGCGATGCCCGGCGGGGAGGGGAGGTTGCGGCAATGAGCGAGGGTGGCCTGGAGGTCTGGGCGCATGCAATTGTTCTGCTGCTGTCAAGCAGAGGATACAGGGGTGTCGCACGTTTCGTGCAGGATCGCGCGCCCGGGCGGGCGCTGCGCAGGTCCGGCGGCGGCGCCGGAAACGGAAAGAGCCGCGACGGGGCGCGGCTCTTTCCTGGACATCACCGGGCGAATCAGGCCAGGCCGGCCTGCTTCATCACTTCGGCGGCGTAGTCCTCGACCACCTTCTCGATGCCTTCGCCCACGGCCAGGCGCTGGAAGCCGACCACGTCGGCGCCGGCGGCCTTGACCGCCTGCTCGACGGTCTGGTCGGTGTTCAGCACGTAGGGCTGGCCGTACAGGGTGACCTCGTTGACGATCTTGTTGATCTTGCCGCTGATGATCTTCTCGAGGATGTCGGCCGGCTTGGCCTTGTCCTTGTCCGACATCTTGGCCAGCTCGATTTCCTTTTCCTTGGCGACGAAGTCGGCCGGGACGTCGGAGGCCTTGACGTGCGGCGGGCTCATCGCGGCGATGTGCATCGCGATGCCGCGGGCCAGGTCGGCGTCGCCGCCCTTGACCTCGACCAGCACGCCGATGCGGCCGCCATGCACGTAGGCGGCGACGTTGTTGGCGCTGTCGATGCGGACCAGGCGGCGCACCAGCACGTTCTCGCCGACCTTGGCGATGACCGCGGCACGGGCTTCCTCGACGGTCTCGCCGCCGGCGACCTTGGCGGCCTTCAGCGTCTCGGCGTCGGTCGCGTCGGAGGCCAGGGCGGCCTGGGCGACGGCGTCGGTGAAGTTCAGGAAGTTGGTGTCCTTGGCGACGAAGTCGGTCTCGGAGTTGATCTCGACCAGCACGGCCTTGCCGCCGTCCTGGGCCACGGCGATGCGGCCTTCGGCGGCGACGCGGTCGGCCTTCTTGTCGGCCTTGGCCAGGCCCGACTTGCGCAGCCACTCGGCGGCGGCGTCGATGTTGCCGGCGTTCTCGGTGAGCGCCTTCTTGCATTCCATCATGCCGGCGCCGGTGCGCTCGCGCAGTTCCTTGACCAGGGAAGCAGTGATTTCCACGGGATAACCTCGTATGGACGAATTCTTGGGGCGGGGACGTCCCGCCGGCTCGGGCAGCGCCCCGCGCGCCGGAGGGCACGGGGCGGTTGCGGGGTGGGCGGATCGGGGATCCGCCCGTGCAGCCGCGCAGGGTCGCGCGGCGGCATTGCAGGCCGATTACTCGGCTGCGGCGGCCTCGTCGGCCTTCTTGCCGTCCTTCTTGGCCGGAGCGCGGCGGGCGCCCTTGTCGTCGCGGCCTTCGGCGAACTCTTCCTCGCGCACCGAGGCCGAGTTCGGCGCGGCGGCCTTGCCTTCCAGCACGGCGTCGGCGGCGGCGCGGGCGTACAGCTGCACGGCGCGGATGGCGTCGTCGTTGCCCGGGATGGCGTAGTCGACCAGGGCCGGGTCGTAGTTGGTGTCGACCACGGCGATCACCGGGATGCCGAGCTTCTTGGCTTCCTTGATGGCGATGTCCTCATGGCCGATGTCGATCACGAAGATCGCGTCCGGCAGGCGGTTCATGTCCTTGATGCCGCCCAGCGAGGCGTCCAGCTTCTCGCGCTCGCGGCGCAGGCCCAGCACTTCGTGCTTGACCAGCTTCTCGAAGGTGCCGTCGGTCTCGGCCGACTCCAGTTCCTTCAGGCGCGCCACCGACTGCTTGACGGTGCGGAAGTTGGTCAGCGTGCCGCCCAGCCAGCGCTGGGTCATGAACGGCATGCCGCAACGCTCGGCCTCTTCCTTGATCGACTCGCGCGCGCTGCGCTTGGTGCCCAGGAACAGGATGGTGCCGCGCTTCTGCGCGACGCTCGAGATGAAGTTCATCGCGTCGTTGAACAGCGGAACGGTCTTCTCGAGGTTGATGATGTGGATCTTGCCGCGCGCGCCGAAGATGTACGGCGCCATCTTGGGGTTCCAATAGCGGGTCTGGTGGCCGAAGTGGACGCCGGCTTCCAGCATCTGACGCATGGTGACCTGAGGCATGGTGTGACTCCTGATGGGGAATTGCCCGGGTGCGGCCGTTAAGTGAGGTCCGCACGAGGGTGCGCAGGCCGGTGGGCGAGCGCGACAATTCCGGGGTTGGGCTTCCCTGTCGCTCCCGTGGCCGAACCTCTTGCGAGGCACCCCGGCACGGAGATGGGCGGCAGGTGTGGATTCGCCGGTGTCGTCCGGCGTGGACGTCCCGCAGGCGCTGGGCCTGGGAGAGCCGGCGGAGTATAGCGCCGGCGCGGAGGCGGCGCAAACGCTGCCCGGCTCAGTCGCCCAGGCGCAGCGTCGCCTCGGCCTGGCTGTCGACGCTCGCGACGAAATGGCCGCGGGCGAACGCGGCGGCGTCGCCCGGCAGCCGCCACGCCCGGCTCTGGCCGGCCAGCACGTAGCCGGCGAGGCTGGCGGCGATCGGGTGGCGCCGGCCCTGGGCATCGACGAAGGCCAGGTCGGCGATGCGGGCATGGCGGGTGCCGGCGTTGTGGATCAGCAGCGCGGGGCCGGCGCCGGCGGCGGTCACCCGCGCGGCCAGCGACGAGGCCGTGGCGGGGCGATCCGGCTGCACGAACAGGGGGGCCGAGTAGCGCAGCAGCGTGCTGTCGCCCGGGGTGGCGCGCTCCTCGACGACCAGGCGGTAGGCGTCCTCGCGGGTCGCCGGCGCCGGGCCCAGCCGCACCAGCCGCAGCAGCTGGCGGCCGCCGGCCGGGATGTCGAGCAGGCTCGGGCTGAGCGCCACGTCGCTGGCCGGTTCCAGCACGTCCTGGGCATCGCGCTGCTGCCAGCGGTACAGCCGGGCTTCCGCCCGCCACGGCGTATCGCTGCGGTTGTAGAGCCAGACCGTGGCTTGGTCGCTGTCGGCGGCGATCTGTGACAGCACCGGCGCGATGGCGATCTGGCTGGCCGTCTGCGCCGGGGCGGGCGCAGATGCCGATATCGCCGCCAGGGCCAGGACCGCGCCGAAGGCGGGGAGGCGGAAGCGGCGGGCGGCGCTCATGTTCAGAATGCGAAGGTGGTGAAGCGCGCCGAGCCGCGCTCGCCGCCGCCGGCGGCGGTCTCGGCGAACTGCGGGGACGGCGGCGTCAGGGCCGCGGTCTCGGCGATCGCGCCGGTGCCGGCACGGGCCACCGCCAGCGGCTGGCTGCGGCCGCAGCTGGCCGCGGCCACCGCGGCCTGCAGTTCGCAGGCGCCCACCACCTGCAGCGAGATGTGCAGGGTTTCGCGCTCGGCGGCGGCGGCCTGCAGGGGCGCGGCCAGGCTGGCGAGAGCGAGCGCGAAGAGGGCGCCGGGATGGAAGAGGGCCACGGTGGGCACCTGCGGTGGGAAGGTGAAACAAGTATCGGCACAAGCGAGTGAATTGCCAACTATCATATAGCGCGCTATTTAAATGCCGGTCATCCATGTCCGCGGTGGGGGGCGGGTTTTGAAATCGAGGCGGCGACAGCTTTGTGAACGCCTCCCGCGCATTATCGGCACGCGGACAGGGGAACTTTAGCGTCGCCGTCGCCGTCGCCGTCGCCGGCGTGCGCCGGCTCAGTACGTGATCGTCGCGACCACGGTGTCGCTGTAGCTGCCGGCGATGGGGGTCTGCCCGGTGGGCACCCGTCCGTACACGGTGAGGGTCTGGGTATTGCCGTTGCCGATGCCGCTGAGCACGTCGGTCCCCACGGTCGACCCCCACTGGATGCTGCGCGCGCTGTCGTGGTACAGCCCGTAGTTGATGTAGATCGCGCTGGTGCTGTGCTTCATCCGCCTGACGCCGTTGGCCGCGTTGAGGCCGTCGCCCAGGCCGACGTTCCAGGCGGTGCGGTTGGTGCAGGCCATGCTGAGCGTGGCGATGCTGTCGACGTTGCCGTTGATGCTGCCGGCGACGCTGCCGAAGTCCAGGTCGGTGGTGACGTAGGCGCTGCAGCGCGGCGCCACCACGGCCGTGGCGGTGAACGGGAACGCGCCGGTGGCGCTCTTGGAGCCGGTGCCGCCGGAGGTGCAGGTCGCCGGGGTCGCCGGCGGGCCGATGATGCTTTCGTTGTACGAGTAGTTCAGTGCGGTGTTGGCGCCGTTGAACACGCTGTTGTAGGCGCCGACGGAAAACGCCTGTGCCGCCGGCACGCGGGCGTAGATCGTCACGGTGAAGGTCTGCGAGCCGCCGGTCACCACCGGTACCGGGTAACTGAAGTCCCAGATCAGCGGGCCCGGGCCGCTGGCGTTGGCCAGGTTGCCCCAGATCGTGGTGCGCGCCGCGTCGGTGTAGAACTGGTAGGCCAGCAGGTCGCTGGTGGCGTTGGTCATGCGCCGGGGCGTGTAGGCGCCGCTGCCGGTGCTGCCGTCGCCGATGCTCAGGCACATGCGTACCCGGGTGGCTCCCAGCACGCTGAGCGCGGCGGTGGTGCAGACCACGTTGAAGGTGGCGGTCACGTCGGTGTTGCCGGTGGCCGACACGGTGCCGAACGCCACCGAGCCGACGGCCGTGGTGGTGCAGGTGGTATCGGCGCGCGCCGGCGCCGGCAGCAGCAGCGCCAGCAGCAGCGTCAGCAACGCCGCGAACGCGTGCCGGCCGGTCACGGAGCCACCGGCGGCTGGCAGGTCAGCGGCCCGATCCGCGGCAGCGGGGGCTGGCCGGCAGGGTAGTCGAACTCCACGCGGCAGGGCCCGTCCGGCGTGACCACGTCGAGCCGGTTGTGCGGCTGCAGGTCGTCCAGGAACGCTTCGCCGTCGTAGCCGACCACGGCCGGCGGGTCGGTCTGGCCATGCACCTGCACGCTGCTGCCCAGCGCCAGCGCGTTCCCCTCGGCATCCTGCAGCACCACCGTGGCGGCTCGGATCCGGCGCAGGCCGAAGCTCACCTGCAGGCCGGACTGCTGGCGCGGCGTCACCGAGGCTTCCACCCGGTCCACGCGCAGGTCGGCCGGCAGGTCGAGCGCATCGATGGAGAGGCGGTTGCGCTGCCACGACTGCAGCGGCGTGACCAGCAGGATGCCGTTGCGGTCGGTGACGCCGATCGGCCGGTTCTCCAGCCGCACCGGCACCCCGGGGTAGCCGTCGGTGGAGACCAGGGCGAAGGCGTCGGTGATGTCGCGGGCCATGAAGGTGTGGCCCTGCATCCACACCACGCTGCCGCTGGCGCTGGCATAGCCGTAGCTGGTGTCGCCCTGGCTGGCCGCGCCCAGGGCGTAGCGGCCGGCGCGGTTGAGCCAGCCGATCTCGCCCAGCCCGCCGTTGCTGTCGTTGCCGGTGCGCGCCTGCACCCGCCAGCCCACGCCGCCGACCTCGCCGTCGCCCGGCAGCGGCTGGCTGAGGTCGGCGACCACGCCGTTGCGCGAGCCGGTGCGCTGGAACGCGGCACTGGCCTGGCGGTTGGACCCGAAGCCGGTGGCGATCGAGAAGTACAGGCTGCGGTCCGTGCTGACGTCCAGGTTCTGGTTCACCGAGAGGTTGGCGGACCAGTCGCTGCCGAAGTTGCGCGACCAGAACAGGCCGGCGTAGCGGTTGCTGTCGACGTCGGGGTAGCTCAGGCGCACGTAGCTGACGCCCAGCGAACCGAGCCGGGTGAAGCTGACGCCCAGCACCGCGTTGTCGCTGGCGCGCACCGGCAGGGCGCCCTGCAGCGCGCCCAGGTCGCGGTAGTCGCCCTGCGTGCGCTGGGTGTTGACGCTGGCGTTGAGGTGGCGGTTGTTCCAACTGTAGCCGAGCGCGTACTGGCCGCCCTGGGCGGCGCCCAGGCGGCTGCGCGCATAGGCGGCGTTGACGACGCCGGCCTGGCCGAGCAGCCACAGGCCGCCCACGCCGGCGGTCGCCACGCCGCCGCCGCCCTCGGCATGCAGTTCGTAGGTGAAGTCGTCGCGGACGCCACGCCGCCAGGTAGCGCTGGCGACCAGCTGGGATTCGTAGGCGAACGAGCGCACGCCGTAGTCCTTGCGCAGATGGCCGATACCGGCCGACCAGTCGGTCACGTCCCGGGCCAGCAGCTGCTGGGTGCCGTAGAACGCGAAGTTCAGCGTGCGGACGCGGCCGAAGGCGTCGGTGACCACGATCCGGGCGTCGCCGTTGCCGTTGATGCCGGGCTGGGCCGCGAGCTGGAACGGCCCCACCGGCACCTCACCGTTGTACTGGCGCAGGCCATCGACGTACAGCTCCACGGTGGACGGCACCACCGCCTCCCCGAGGAAGGTCGGGGTCGGCGTCAGCATCCGATACGGCTGCAGCCCGTAGTTGGTGCCCACCTGCACCCCGCCCAGCCGCACCGAGCGGCTCCAGTCGACGAAACCGCTGTAGAAGTCGCCGACGGTGAGGCTGACCGCCGATTCCGGGAAGTCCAGCTGCCAGGCGCTGTCCAGGCGTACCGACTCGCCGTGCAGCCGCGAATCCTGGTGGCGGTCGTAGCCGCGCAGCACCGAGGTGGTGGTGAACAGTCCCGGCCCGATGCCGAACGCGCGCAGCTCCGTGGTCAACGCCACGTTGCTGCTGGCCTGGGTGCGGGTGGCATACAGGTCGTAGTTGAACAGCACGCCCGGCGAGGCCGATGCCGGCGGCGTGCCCTCGTCGGCGGCCTTGAGCACGGTGGTCGGCAGCGACAGCTGCTCCAGCGGCGCCTGCAGCGACAGCTGCTGCAGCGCCGCCTCGTAGCGTACGTCGACGTTCGGCAACGTCTCCAGCTCGATCCAGTCCGCGGGCGCGCGGTCGGCCAGGGTGAAGCCGAGCCGGCGCAGGGTGGCGACCGTGGCGCGCAGGCTGCCGGCCCGCAGTTCGAACGGCGCCAGCCCGCGGTCGGTGCGGTTGACGGTGACGTCCAGGTACAGCGTCTGGGTCTCGGGCGCGCCGGCGGCGGGCGTCGGCAGCTCGCCCGCGTCGGTCGTGCCGGCACGGCAGCACAGCGGCAGGGACGCCAGGGCCGCGAGCATCAGCAGGCCCTCAAGGCGACGCGGACAGCGTGAGGAGCGTGCGCTCGTCCGCCTCACCGTTGATCCTTGCGGTGAACACACCCAGCGGGAAGGCGCTCAGCGGCTTGCCCAGCGACCAGCGCATGGTCTGGCCGGGCAGCACATAGCCCACCAGCCCGTTCAGCGCGAAGCGCGGCGAGCCGTCGGCGACGTGCCGCAGGTCGGCGATCTGCGCATGTGCGCTGCCGCGGTTGCTGACCTCCAGCGACGCGGAGCCGTTGGCGTCGCGCAGCAGCCGCGCCCGCAGGTCCGGCTGCGGCTGCTCCGGCTGGCGCGGCAGCACGAACACCGGCACCGAATAGCGCAGCACGAACTGCATGCCGCTGCGCTCGGCCTCCGGGCGCGGCAGCTCGTCGACGATCACGCGGTAGGCGACCTCCTCGGCCGGTGCCGCCGGGTGGGCGCGGATGACCCGGATCAGCTGGCGCTCGCCGGCCGGCAGCGAGCGCATCGGCGGACTGATCAGCAGGTCCTGGGTGGGCTGCAGGTCCTCGCTGCCGTCGCGCTGGGTCCAGCGGTAGGCACGCACCTGCACCTGCACGGGCGCGCTGCCGCTGTTGCTCAGCCACAGGCCGTCGGCGTTCTGTTCCGGCGCCAGGCTCAGCATGGTCGGCGCCAGTTGCAGGCTTGCCGCCGCGGCCGGGCCGCCGGCGAGCACGGCCAGCAGCGCGAGCGCCCACGCCCGCCCGCCGCGGCGACCTGCGCCGCGGCTTTCGTCATGGTCCCCGGTTTCCATCGCGGGCTCAGTAGATGATGGTGGCGGTGATGGTGTCCTGGTAGCTACCGGCCGCGGCATTGTTGCCGGCCGGATTGGTCACGCGACCGTAGACCGGATAGACCTCGTTGTTGCCGGTGGCGCTGCGGCTCAGGGTGTTGATGCCGGTGGTGGAACCCCAGACCGTGCTGCGGCCGGTATCCTGGTAGAGCTGGTAGCCGACGTAGTTGTTGGTGGTCACGGTGGCGTCGGTCAGCTTCATCCGGCGCGTGGTCACGTCGTTGGCGGTGCCAGGGTGGGCGCCGGCGCTGAGGGCGATGTTGTAGGGCGTCTGCGCAGTGCACTGGGCGGTCACGCTGCCCTGGGCATCGGCATTGCTGGTGGAGGTCGACAGCACCGACCCGAAGTCCACGTCCACCGCCGAGGCGGCCGTGATCGTGCAGGCCTTGGTGACCGCCATCTTGACGTTGAAGGTGGTGGTGTCGGCAGCAGCGGCGCCGGCGGAAGCGGTGACCAGGAGGACACCGGTGAGACAGGACAGGACAGTACGCATGGACAGTTTTCCTTGACCCCGGGGGTCTATCTGTAGCGACGAGGAGTTCGTCGGGCTGGTCTCTGCACCAGCCATGCCAATTACGTGCAGTTGTAACCGCCAAATCGCTTGTTTTTCGTGATTTTAATCACTTTTCGCCCTGGTCATTATTTTGACGCGGCCATGTCCGGAGATGAATAGGGGGCCTTCCCCGACCGGATTGGCCGTCACTTTCCCTTCACGGCCTGAACGGCTTTCGCCGGCGCGTTCAGATTCGCCGCGGATCGGCGATAATCCGGGGATGAGCGTCAATCTGAAAACCCAACAAGAAATCGAACTGATGCGCGTGGCCGGGCGACTGGCCGCCGAGGTGCTGGACGTGGTCGCCCCGCATGTGAAGCCGGGGGCCACCACCGCCGAGCTCGATCGCATCTGTCACGACCACATCGTCAACGTGCAGGGCACGGTGCCGGCCAACGTCGGCTACCGCGGCTTCCCCAAGAGCGTGTGCACCTCGGTCAACAACGTCATCTGCCACGGCATCCCCAGCGAGGCCAAGGTCCTGAAGGACGGCGACATCGTCAACATCGACGTCACCGTGATCAAGGACGGCTGGCACGGCGACACCAGCCGCATGTACTACGTCGGTACGCCGTCGGTGATGGCGCGGCGGCTGGTGGAGACCACCTACGAGGCGATGTGGCGCGGCATCCGCGCCGTGCGCCCGGGCGCGACCCTGGGTGACATCGGCAACGCGATCCAGCAGTACGCCGAATCCGAGCGCTTCAGCGTGGTGCGCGAGTACTGCGGCCACGGCATCGGCAAGGTCTACCACGACGAGCCGCAGGTGCTGCACTACGGCCGCCCCGGCGAGGGCCTGGTGCTGAAGCCGGGCATGACCTTCACCATCGAGCCGATGATCAACGAGGGCACGCGCTACACCCGCGTGCTGCCGGATGGCTGGACCGTGGTCACCAAGGACCGCAAGCTGTCGGCGCAGTGGGAGCACATGATCGCCGTCACCGAGGACGGGGTGGACGTGCTGACGCTGTCGCCCAACGTGCCCGCCCCGGTGTGAGCACGCTGCCGGAGCCGGCGCCCGAGTCCGGCGAGTCCGGCGACGGCGAGTGGGCGGCGCAGGCGCGGCAGGCGCTGGCCTGTGCCGACGCGCGGCTGTGCCGCCGCTTCGACCAGGACGACGACATCGACCGGCTGCTGGCGCTGCGCGCGCGCGCGGTCGACCAGCTGATCCGCGACGCCTGGCAGCGCTGCGTGCCGGACAGTGCGGCGCTGTCGGTGCATGCGGTCGGCGGCTACGGCCGCGGCGAGCTGTTCCCGCGTTCGGACGTGGACGTGCTGGTGCTCGGCGAGCCCGAGCAGCAGCAGCGCCACCAGCCGGCGCTGGCGCGGCTGTTCGCGCTGTTGTGGGATGCCGGGCTGCCGGTCAGCCATGCGGTGCGGTCGGCCTCGCAGTGCACCGCGGCAGCGGCCGACCAGACCGTGCTGACCGCACTGATCGAGTCGCGCCCGCTGGTAGCCGGGGCCGGGGCCCGCGCGGCGCTGGCCGCGGCGGTCGCCGCCGAGCGGGTGTGGCCCGCGCGCGCGTTCTTCCTGGCCAAGCGCGAGGAACTGCAGACGCGGCACCAGCGTTTCGGCGACACCGCCGACAACCTGGAACCGGACATCAAGGACGGCCCGGGCGGGCTGCGCGACCTGCAGACGCTGGGCTGGATGGCGCTGCGCGCCTTCGGCGTGCGCGACCTGGAGGCGCTGGTCGGGCTCGGCCATGTCGGGGGCGACGAGGCCGCGGCGCTGCGCCGCGAGCGCCGCGAGCTGGCGCGGTTGCGCTACGGCCTGCACCTGGTCGCCAACCGGCCCGAGGAGCGCCTGCGTTTCGACTACCAGAAGACGCTGGCGCAGCGGCTGGGCTTTTCCGACGACCTCCAGAACCTGGGCGTGGAAAAGATGATGCAGCGCTTCTACCGCAGCGCCGCGATCGTGCGCCGGCTCAGCGACCGCCTGCTGCAGCGCTTCGAGGAACAGTTCGACGGCGAAGCGGTGCTCGAGCCGCTGGACGAAGGCTTCTCGCTGCGCCGTGGCTACCTGGCCGCCGACGCGCCGGACTGGCCGCGCGGCAGCGTGCTGGAGGTGTTCGCGCTGTTCGCCAGCTGGGCCGCGCACCGCGACGTGCGCGGGCTGCACTCGCTGACCGCACGCGCGCTGGCCGAGGTGCTGACGGCGCTGCCGTCGTACACCGCGGCCACGCCGCTGGCGCGCGAGCGCTTCATGGCGCTGCTGCGTGGCCCGCGCGCGGTCGAGACGCTCAACCGCATGGCCCGGCTGGGCGTGCTCGGACAGTGGATCCCGGCGTTCGCCAAGGTCTCCGGGCGCATGCAGTTCGACCTGTTCCACGTCTACACCGTCGACCAGCACACGCTGATGGTGCTGCGCAACCTGGCGCTGTTCGCCGCCGGGCGCGCCGACGAGCGCTTCTCGATCACCCACGAGGTCTGGCCGCGACTGCGCAAGCCGGAGCTGCTGCTGCTGGCCGGGCTGTTCCACGACATCGCCAAGGGCCGCGGCGGCGACCACTCCGAACTCGGGGCGGTGGATGCGCGCGCGTTCTGCCAGGCGCACCTGCTCAGCGAAGCCGACACCGAACTGGTGGCCTGGCTGGTCGAACAGCACCTGCGGATGTCGGTGACCGCCCAGAAGCAGGACATCTCCGATCCGGAGGTGATCCACCGCTTCGCCTCGCTGGTGGGCACGCGCGAGCGCCTGGACCACCTCTACCTGCTGACCTGCGCCGATATCGCCGGCACCAGCCCCAAGCTGTGGAACGCCTGGAAGGACCGGCTGCTGGCCGATCTCTACTTCGCCACCCGCCGCGCGTTGCGCGAGGGCCTGGAACATCCGGCGCCGCGCGAGGAGCGCCTGCGCGAGGCGCGCGAGTCCACCCGCGTGCTGATGCGCGTGCAGGGGCACGACGACGCCACCATCGAGCGCCAGTTCGCCGGCATGCCGGACGAGAGCTTCCTGCGCTTCCGGCCGGAACAGCTGGCCTGGCAGGCGTCCTCGCTGATCGAGGTGGCGCTCGGCCAGACCCTGGTCAAGGCCCGCCGCGCCGCGCCCGACAACGACGCGCTGGAGGTGTTCGTCTACTCGCCCGACCGCGACGGCCTGTTCGCTGCGATCGTGATGACGCTGGACCGCAAGGGCTACGGCATCCATCGCGCGCGCGTGCTGGACGCGCCCAATGGCGCGATCTTCGATACCTTCGAGGTGCTGCCGACCGACGGCTATGCCGAGAGCGACCCGGCCCGGCTGGCGGCGGCGCTGCGTGACGCGCTGGCCGGCGACCTGCAGCGGCTGCGGCCGTCGCGCCGCGCGGTGCCGCGGCAGCTGCGGCACTTCCGCTTCGCGCCGCGCGTGGAATTCAGCGAGAGCGCCGGCGGCCGCCGCACCCGCCTGAGCCTGGTGGCGCCCGACCGCCCCGGCCTGCTGGCCGACGTCGCGCAGGTGTTGCGCGGCCAGCACCTGCGCGTGCACGACGCCCGCATCGCCACCTTCGGCGAGCGCGCCGAGGACCAGTTCCAGATCACCGACGAGCACGACCAGCCGTTGCCCGACGCTTCCCGCCAGGCACTGCGCGATGCGCTCGTCGCCTGTCTCGACCCCCAGTAAAGTACGGAGACCCCCCATGGGCAACCAGACGAATCCTCCCGCCCCGGCCGCGTCCGCCAGCGCCGACGAGCTGCGGCTCACCATCGAAAGCGCGTTCGAGCGTCGCGCCACGCTGACCCTCGACGAGATCGAAGGCTCCACCCGCGCGGTGGTGACGCGCGTGATCGACGGACTGGAGAGCGGCGCGTTCCGCGTCGCCGAGCCGGACGGGCAGGGCGGCTGGAAGGTCAACGATTGGCTGAAGAAGGCGGTGCTGCTGTACTTCCGGGTCAACGACATGGCCGTGGTGGAGGCCCAGCCGGCGCCGTTCTGGGACAAGGTCGAGTCGCGCTTCGCCGGCTACCACGAGGCCGAGTTCCGCAAGGCCGGCGTGCGCGTGGTGCCGGGTGCGGTCGCGCGCCGCGGCAGCTACTTCGGCAAGGACGTGGTGCTGATGCCGAGCTTCACCAACATCGGCGCCTATGTCGGCGAGGGCACCATGGTCGACACCTGGGCCACCGTCGGCTCGTGCGCGCAGATCGGCCAGCACTGCCACCTCTCCGGCGGCGCCGGCATCGGCGGGGTGCTGGAGCCGCTGCAGGCCTCGCCGACCATCATCGAGGACCACTGCTTCATCGGAGCGCGTTCGGAAGTGGTCGAGGGCGTGGTCGTCGGCCACCACAGCGTGATCGGCATGGGCGTGTTCCTCGGCCAGTCCACCCGCATCTACAACCGCGCCACCGGCGAGATCAGCTACGGCTACGTGCCGCCGTACAGTGTGGTGGTGTCCGGCCAGCTGCCGTCCAAGGACGGCACGCACTCGTTGTACTGCGCGGTGATCGTCAAGCAGGTCGATGCCAAGACCCGCAGCAAGACCAGCGTCAACGACCTGCTCCGGGGCCTGGCGGACTGACCGCAAGCGGCGCAGTCCGGCGCGACGCGCGCGCAGGCGTCGCGCCGCGCCGGGCTGCGCCGGCCGTTGGGGACAACGGCGATCGCGCGTGCCTCGAAGGATCGATCTAAGATCGCTCCCGGGCATCCTGAGCGGGGGCGGCAATGACACAGGGCACGAGCGCGGCGGCGCGGCTGCTGGTGGCGGCGATGGCGTGGACGGCGTCGGCCGCGCCGGCGGCCGCGCCGCATTCCGGCAATCCGATCCTGCCGGGCTGGTACGCCGACCCGGAGGCCGCCGTGTTCGGCCACAGCTACTGGATCTACCCGACGAGCTCGCGGCCTTACGCGCAGCAGCGCGGCTTCGATGCGTTCTCCTCGCCGGACCTGGTGCGCTGGACCCGGCATGCCGACGCGCTGCGGATCGAGGCGGTGTCCTGGGCGAAGCAGGCGCTGTGGGCCCCCTCGGTGGTGCAGAAGGACGGCCGCTACTACCTGTTCTTCTCGGCCAACGACCTCCAGGACGACGCCGGGGTCGGCGGCATCGGCGTGGCCGTCGCCGACCGTCCGCAGGGCCCGTACCGTGACCTGCTCGGCAAGCCGCTGATCGGCGCCTTCCACAACGGTGCCCAGCCGATCGACCCGTTCGTGTTCCGCGACGACGACGGCACCTGGTACATGGTCTACGGCGGCTGGAAGCACGCCAACCTGGTCCGCCTGAAGGACGACTTCAGCGGCGTGCGGCCGCTGCCCGACGGCACCCTGTTCAAGGAGATCACCCCGGGGCCGGAATACGTCGAGGGGCCGATGATGTTCAAGCGCGGCGGCCGCTACTACCTGATGTGGTCCGAGGGCGGCTGGGGCGGTCCGGACTATGCGGTGGCCTACGCGGTCGCCGACCGCCCGACCGGCCCGTTCGAGCGCATCGGCAGGATCCTGCAGCAGGATCCGCGGGTGGCGACCGGTGCCGGCCACCATTCGGTGATCCACACGCCCGACGACGACCGCTGGTACATCGTCTACCATCGTCGCCCGCTGGGCGAGACCGATCCCAACCACCGGGTAACCGCGATCGACCGCATGGACTTCGACGCGCAGGGCCTTATCCTGCCGGTGAAGATCACCCACGAGGGCGTGCCGGCGCATCCGCTGCGCTGAGCGCCCGCATCTGGAACACCGCATGAGCACCACGTTGTACGGACTGAAGAACTGCGACACCTGCCGCAAGGCGACCCGGTGGCTGGACCGCTTCGGCGTGCCCTACGCCTTCGTCGACTACCGCGAGCACACCCCCAGCCCGGACACGCTGGTGGCGTGGGCCGGCCAGGCCGGCGGCTTCGCGGCGCTGGTCAACAAGTCCTCCACCACCTGGCGCCAGCTGCCGGAGAACCGCAAGGCCGCGGCCAGCGACGCCGAGTGGAAGCTGCTGCTGCGCGAGCATCCGCAGCTGATCCGGCGCCCGGTGGTGGTACGCGAGGAGGGCGGCTTCAGCCAGGGCTTTTCCGACAACGGCTTCAAGCAGCTGTTCGGCCAGGGCTGAGGCGCCAGTGGATGCCATGCCCATGAGCGATGTCCTCGACCTGACCTGCGAGCTGATCGCGCGCGCCTCGGTGACGCCCGACGATGCCGGCTGCCAGCGCCTGATCGCCGGGCGCCTGCAGCGGGCCGGCTTCGCCTGCGAGTCCCTGCGCCTGGGCGCGGTCGACAACCTGTGGGCCACCCACGGCAGCGGCGCCCCGGTGCTGCTGCTGCTCGGCCATACCGACGTGGTGCCGCCGGGATCGGAGGCGGACTGGCGCAGCGCCCCGTTCGCGCCCGAAGTGCGCGACGGCGTGCTCTACGGCCGCGGCGCCGCCGACATGAAGGGCAGCGTGGCCGCCTTCGTGGTCGCCGCCGAGGCCTTCGTCGCCGCCCGGCCGCAGCATGCCGGCACCCTGGCGATCCTGCTGACCTCCGACGAGGAGGGCGATGCGATCGACGGCGTGCGCCGGGTCGCGCCGCTGCTGCGCGCGCGCGGTCAGGCGATCGACTGGTGCATTACCGGCGAGCCTTCCTCGACCGCGCGCCTGGGCGACCTGCTGCGCGTCGGCCGCCGCGGCAGCCTGTCGGGCACGCTCACGGTTAGGGGCGTGCAGGGCCATGTCGCCTATCCGGACAAGGCGCGCAACCCGATCCACCTGGCGGCGCCGGCGCTGGCCGAGCTGGCCGCGCGGCACTGGGACGCGGGCTACGAGAGCTTCCCGCCGACCCGTCTGCAGATCTCCAACCTGCATGCCGGCACCGGCGCCAACAACGTGATCCCGGGCGAACTGCAGGTGGCCTTCAACCTGCGCTACAACCCGCACTGGGACGCGCCGGCGCTGGAAGCGGAGATCGACGCGCTGCTGCAGCGCCATGGCCTGGACTACGCGCTGCGCTGGCACCGCAGCGGCGAGCCGTTCTACACCCCGGAAGGCACGCTGCGCCGGGTCGCGCGCGAGGTGCTGGGGGCGTTCGCCGGCGCCGCACCGGAGGAGAGCACCGGCGGCGGCACCTCGGATGCGCGCTTCATCGCGCCGCTGGGCACGCAATGCATCGAGGTGGGGCCGGTCAACGCCAGCATCCACCAGGTCGACGAGCATGTCGCGGTGGCCGACCTGGAGGCCCTGCCGGCGCTCTACGGGCGCCTGATCGAGCGCCTGCTGGCCGGCTAGCCCGCGGCGCGCTCAGGCCACGATCAGGCCGAACGCGGCCAGCGCGGCGGCCGCCTGCGTGTGCGAGATCACCGCCTTGCGGAAGTGCCGGGCATCCATCAGGTCGAGCCCGCCCAGGTCGGCACCGCGCAGGTCCGCGCCCTCGAAGCGGGTCTGCCGGGTCTGTACGTTGCGCAGGCTGCCGCCCTCGAACACCGCCTCGCGGAAGTCGCAGCCGGACAGGTCGGCATCGGAGAAGTCCAGGCCCTGCAGGCGGCTCTTGCGGAACGACAGCCCGCGCAGGTCGGCGCTGACCAGCAGGCAGTCCTGGAATTCCAGGGCCCAGCCGGTGACTTCCTGAAGCTGCGCGCCGGTCAGCTTGCAGCCCTGGAACCGCACCGACGACAGCGTGGCGTGCCGCCACCGGCTGTTGTTGAGATCGCATTGCGAGAAGCGTGCCTCGCTCAGCTGCGCGGCGCCGAAATCGCAGTGGCCGCCGCGGCATTTCGTCCACTGGGTGTCCTCCAGCGAGGCCGCCAGCCAGCGGCTGCCGGCCACCGAGCACTGCACGAACCGGAAGCCGTCCAGGTCCAGCCGCGAGAAATCGCCGTCGTCGAGGATGCAGCCCTCGAACGTGGCCGCGCGCGGGTGCGCGGCCGCGATCGCCTGCATGCGGTCGCGGCCGAGGGTCTCGTTGCGGAAGATGGCACTGTCCATGGCCATCAGTCTGACCGATGGGCGCGCCGCGGGGCAGGCTTGCGGTCCGTCCCGCCCTGTGTGCACGGGGGGCCGGCAGTCGGCTGCCGCAGCCGGCGCGCAGGACCGAGCGACCGCCACGTGCCCTTGAGGCCGCCGGGCCGGCCGCCGCCGGATCGGTTGCCATCGCAACAGTTGCGCCGCCGCCCAAAGCCGGCTACGTTCGGTCCATGCCGACCCGCCTGGCCACCGCCGTCAACGCCACCCACCGCAATAATCTGCGCGCGAATAACCGTGCGCGGCCGATGCGGGACTGCGACCAGGGCTAGCACCAGCACCACACGCCCGGACCCCAGAAAACCCGCATCGGCCGATGCGGGTTTTTTTTTGACCCGCCTGACGCCTCCATCCCGAGTCCTTCCCCCCATCAGGAGTTGTGCCCATGTGTTCCATCTTCGGTATTTTCGGCCTGCAGCCCGGCGACGACCTGCAGGCGCTGCGGCGCCAGGCGCTGGAATGCTCGCAGCGCCAGCGCCATCGCGGGCCCGACTGGAGCGGCGTGTACGTCGACGCCGGCGCCATCCTGGTGCACGAGCGCCTGGCCATCGTCGATCCGGCCGGCGGCTCGCAGCCGCTGCTGTCGGACGACGGCGAGCTGGCGCTGGCGGTCAATGGCGAGATCTACAACCACCGCGAACTGAAGGACGCACTGGCCCGGCCCTACGCGTTCCAGACCGGATCGGACTGCGAGGTCATCAACGCGCTGTACCGCGAGGACGATGCGGATGCGCGTGCGCCGGCCACCTTCCTCAACCGCCTCAACGGGATCTTCGCGTTCGCGCTGTGGGACCGCGCGCGCGGCCGCGTGGTGATCGCGCGTGATCCGATCGGGGTGGTGCCGCTGTACTGGGGCCACGACCGCGAGGGCCGGCTGCGGGTGGCCTCGGAACTGAAATCGCTGGTCGACAGCTGCGCCGACGCCGCCCAGTTCCCGCCCGGGCACTGGTACGACAGCGCGACCGGCGAACTGGCGCGTTACTACGTGCAGCCCTGGCGCGAGTATGCGGCGGTCGAAGGCGTGCAGGTCGGGCCGGCGGAACTGCGCGAGGCATTCGAACGCGCCGTGCACCGCCAGCTGATGACCGACGTGCCCTACGGCGTGCTGCTGTCCGGCGGCCTGGACTCGTCGCTGGTGGCCGCGGTGGCGGCGCGCTACGCCCGCCACCGGGTGGAGGAGAACGACCAGACCGAGGCCTGGTGGCCGCGCCTGCATTCGTTCGCGATCGGCCTGAAGGGCTCGCCCGACCTGGCGGCCGCCGAGGTCGCGGCCGCGGCGCTGGGGACCGTGCACCACGGCTACGAGTACACCTTCGAGGAAGGCCTGGATGCGCTGCCGGAGGTGATCCGCCATGTCGAGACCTACGACGTCACCACGATCCGCGCGTCCACGCCGATGTTCCTGCTGGCGCGCCGGATCAAGGCGATGGGGGTGAAGATGGTGTTGTCGGGCGAGGGCAGCGACGAGATCTTCGGCGGCTACCTGTACTTCCACAAGGCGCCGAACGCGCGCGAGTTCCACGAGGAGCTGGTGCGCAAGCTCGATGCCCTCAACAACTACGACTGCCTGCGCGCCAACAAGTCGATGATGGCCTGGGGCGTGGAGCCGCGGGTGCCGTTCCTGGACCGCGAGTTCCTCGACGTGGCGATGCGGATGGACGCGCGCTACAAGATGATCGACGCGCACGCCGGCGGCGCGGTGCGGATGGAGAAGGGCGTGCTGCGCGAGGCCTTCGACGGCTACCTGCCGGAATCGATCCTGTGGCGGCAGAAGGAGCAGTTCAGCGACGGCGTCGGCTACGGCTGGATCGACGGCCTGAAGGCGCACGCCGAGGCCCAGGTGAGCGATCGCGAGCTGGCCGCGGCCGACCGCCGCTTTCCGGTCAACCCGCCGCAGACCAAGGAGGCCTATCACTACCGCGTGCTGTTCGAGCAGTTCTTCCCGGGCCAGGCCGCGGCCGAGACCGTGCCCGGCGGCAAGTCGATCGCGTGTTCGTCGCCGACGGCGATCGCCTGGGACGCGAGCTTCGCGGCGATGGCCGACCCGTCCGGGCGCGCCGTGGCGGGCGTGCACGCGCAGGCCCTGGCGCCGTGAGCGTGGGCAGCCTCGATGGCGCGGGCCTGCTCGCGGTCGCCGCGGTGCTCGGCCTCGGCGCGATCAGCCCCGGCGCGAGCTTCGTGCTGGTGGCGCGGCTGGCGGTGACGCGCTCGCGCGCGGCCGGGGTCGCCGCGGCGCTGGGGATGGGCACGGGCTGCGCGGTGTTCGCGCTGGCCGCGCTGCTCGGCCTGCAGGCCGTGCTGACGCGGGTACCGGCCCTGCACGCCGCGCTGACGCTGCTGGGCGCGGCCTACCTGCTGGGGATGGCGTGGCGGATGTGGGGCCGCGGCCGCAGGTCGTCGGTCGACTCCGAGGACCCGTCCGCGGCGCCGCCACCGCGGCGTTCGGCGTTCCTGCTGGGCGCGGCGACCCAGCTCAGCAACCCGCAGACCGCGCTGGTGTTCGCCGGCGTGTTCGCCGCGCTGCTGCCGGCGCAGCGCCAGCTCGCCGACTACCTGGTGCTGCCGGCGCTGGCGTTCGCGGTGGACGCGGGCTGGTTTGCGCTGGTGGCCGGGCTGCTGGCCACGGCCGCGCCGCGTGCGCTGTGGCTGCGCGCGCGACGGCCGCTGGAGCGCGCCAGCGCGCTGGTGATGGCGGTGCTCGGCCTGCGCCTGGCGCGGTCGCTGGTCTGAGCGCCGGCTCAGGCGTCGGCGGTCGCCGGCGCCTCGGCGTCGCGGGACTCGAGCACGATGCGTGCCTTGCCGTTGCGCTTGGCGCGGTACAGCGCCTGGTCGGCGCGCTTGAGCAGGTCGTTGACCGCGTCGCCGGGGCGGTGCTCGGCGATGCCGGCGCTGAAGCCGAAATCGATGTCCTCGACCTGCAGCCGGCGCACGCCCTCGAGCAGCGCCTGCAGCCGCGCCTGCACCTGCTCGCGGCGCTGGCCGACGAACACGGCCCCGAACTCCTCGCCGCCGAGCCGCCCGACCACGCAGATCGGGTCGAGCTTGCGCAGCTCCATCGCCAGCGCGATCAGCACCGCGTCGCCGGCATCGTGGCCGTTGCGGTCGTTGATGCGCTTGAAATCGTCGATGTCGATCATCGCCACGTGCATGCTGTCGCGGCCCTGGGCCGTCATCGCGCGCTGCAGCCGGGTCATGAAGGCGCGGCGGTTGGCGAGCCCGGTCAGCACGTCGGTCTCGGACAGCTTGCGGTAGTCCTCCTTGAGCCAGTGGGTGCGGCGCATCGCGCTGACGAACATGTAGTTCAGCACGGTGCCCAGCACCGACACCGCCACCACCAGGATGATCAGCAGCGGGCGGTCGGCGCGCAGCGGCACCACGCTGGTGGGTTCCCACAGCATGATCAGCCAGATCGACAGCAGCGCCAGCACGTAGTCGCTGAGGGTGGAGAACAGCAGCACGTTGCTCAGGCACAGCGCGGTGGCGATCGGCAGCACCCACAGCGCGCCATGCCCGCCCATCGCGGTCAGCTCGATCCGGAAGGCCACCGTCAGCAGCAGCACGTAGGCCATCCCGCTCAACCGCCAGGCGCCCGCGCACGTGCCGTACAGCCGGCTGGCCCAGGCCGCCGTCAGCGCGACACCCATCAGCCAGTAGCGGGCGTCGAACGGCCGCGACAGGTAGGGGTTCCAGCCGATGCTCGCGAACCAGGCCAGGATCGCGCTGAGCTGCAGCATCGAGATCGGACCCCGCAGCAGGGCGCGGATGTGATCGTGGTGGGTCAAGTCGTTGGCCCTGAGAAGTGCCTGTCCACAAGTTCCCGGTGAGGCCGCCAGGCGGCTGCGCACGTCCACGGCGGGTGGCCACGGCATTCGACGCAGCAGGGATAGCGGCCGCTCCCGCGATCTCTTTAGCCCGGGCCCCCGCCGCGGCGGCAACGTGGTCACGTAAGCGCAGTTCGGCGGGCGCGTGCCGCGGGGGGAAAGGCCGCGCGGCCCGCGCCGGCAGGACCCAAACCGGTAACGGCGGCGGGGGACGGCTACGAAGGTAAAGCCGGGGGGGGGCAATAAAGCGGAGGTTTCCGCGCCGGGCCGGACCGGTGGCGCGGGCGGCGGCCGCGGTGAGGGGACGGGAAGGGGGGCGGCACATCCGTTACGTGTAAGACGGCCTTTCCGACGGCCTCAGGGAACACCGGGATCGATCCGGTCGCCCTGGTCTGCGCCCTCACTGCCGGCCCGGCGGAGGATGCCTCGCCGGCCTGCGCGGCTTGCGGCTTGCGGCCTGGATCCCCTGCCTCTGTTCCACGCGCGCCGCGGCGAGGCCGGCGGCCCGCGTATTCGGCGCATCGGCCTCGCTGCAACGGACCCGGGGCCCGGGACCGCCTAGTCGTGCTTCATGCAGTAGCCCCAGCGCTGCGGGTCGATGTCCAC
Organism: Lysobacteraceae bacterium USHLN149; assembly: GCA_037145635.1. Classification (GTDB taxonomy): domain Bacteria; phylum Pseudomonadota; class Gammaproteobacteria; order Xanthomonadales; family Xanthomonadaceae; genus JAATFS01. The sequence continues at coordinate 105,115 of JBBCXB010000002.1, read as the reverse complement.
CCCGGCCACGTCGGCCTGGTTGTTGCGCCACACGTTGGGGACGAAGCCGGCGGTGGCGCAGTTGGCGGCACGATCCACGCCGATGGTGTAGGTGAACGGGTTCTTCTCGAAGCGGTTGTTCTCGAACACGTTGTCCTGGCTCATGCTGTTATCCCAGCACAGGATCTCGGGCGTGCGGTAGCGGATCGAGCAGGCCAGGAACAGGCCGGAGCTGTGGTTGCCGGTGAACTGGTTGTTGACGAAGCGGTTGCGGCGCGCGTCGGCCAGGTAGATGCCCTGGCTGCCGTTGCGCTCGAAGCGGTTGTCGCGGATCTCGCTGTCCTCCAGGTTCTCGGTGGTCAGGCCGGCGGCGACGTTGTCGTGGATGTAGTTGTTGATCAGCTTGATCTTGGCGCTGCGGTTGAACGAGATGCCGTCCCAGATCGCGCCCGACACCTCGTTGTTCTCGATCGTCAGGTCGTGGCTGTCGTACTCGCTGAGCAGGCATGCGCTGCGGCACTTGCTGACCTTCAGGTCGGCCATGCGCACGTTCTGGCCGGCACGCACCACGACCACGCTGTTGCTGAGGTACGGGCGATCGGGCATGAATTCCTTGTCGCCGGTGCTGCCGACCAGGGTCATGTGCTCGATCGCGACATCGTCGATGACGCGATTCGGCTGCTGGTTCTGGTAATCGCCGACCACGAGCAATGGCTGCTGCACGCCGTCGGCCATGTGCAGCACGGTGCCCGGGCCGGCACCGCGCAGGTGTACGCCGTCGCGCTGGATCGCGACCAGCCCCTTGAGCGGGAATTCGCCCTCGGCCAGGCACAGCGTCGCCGGCCTGGCGTTCGCGGGCAGGCGATCGATCGCCTGCTGCAGGTCCTGGCCGGGCGCGACCTTGGCCGTGCAGGCCGGCGCCCGCTCCGGCGCCGCGGCGCGTGCGCCGGGTGAGGCCAGGGCGGCGGCAAGGGCCAGTGGCAGGGCGGCGGATAGGGCTCGGGCAAGCTGGGGCATGCGGAATTCCAACGATGGGGGAGGGGGGGGGCGACGCGGCGTGATCGACACCACGTGCTCGACGGCGCCCAGTGTCGCGTACCCCGCGTTAAATTCCGGCTGAAAAAGCGTGTGGGGGTCGGGTGGTGTTCATGGCCGTGCGGCGTTCGCCGCGGGCATCGCGCGGTCGACGCAGGACGTGCGTGATCGCATTCCAGCGCCGGCGCATGCGCGAGGACGGGGGGCGCGAGGGATCCACGGCGGCGGCCCGTGTCCACGCCGCCGCCGCAGGCTGCACTCAGCGCGGACGCAGCGTGCGGGGCCATCGGCAGGAACGGGGTCGGACGGCCCTGTACCCAGTCCGCGTGCCCCGCGCCCCAGAACGGCGACAGCGGGTGCCCGCTCTGGCCGCCCGGCATGTGCACGATGCCGTCCTGCTCGTGGCCCGGCGACACCACCATGCGCTCGGACGCGCCGAATGCCGGGCCCTGCACCCGCGGCATGTCGCGGTCGCCCGGCAGGGCGTCGGCCGGCATGCACAGCCAGGGCCGGGCGATGGCCGGCAGCGCGCGCGCCAGCGGATGGCAGATCGCGGCGGTGTTGCGCTCGCCCCAGGTACGCCGGCCGAGGTCGCCACCCGGGCCGGCGAGTTGCTGCTGCACCTCGCGGGCGACGCTGGCGAGCAGGGCCTCCCAGCTCGGGTACGGGGGCGGCAGCAGATGCGCCGGCCGTGCGCTGAGCAGGGGCCAGGCCACGCCTTCGAACTGGGCGCGTGGCGGCGCCGGCGGGTCCGCGCCGAGCGCGTCCCGGGCCGGCGCGAGCAGGCCTGCCTGCAGGACGTCCAGCGTGTGATCGCGGAACGCGCGCACGATGCGGTAGCTGGCCGAATCGGGCGCGGCGCGCGCGTCCCAGCGGCGCGTGGCACGTTCGAGCGGGCGCAGCGCCGGGTCGTCGCTGGCGGCCACCACCTGCCGCAGCAGCGTCCACCAGCGTTCCAGCAGCAGTGCACGGTCGTCGAGCTGGATGCCGAGCAGGTCCTGCTCGGTGAAGCGCTGGCGCGCGAACAGGTCGTCGCGGATCTGGCGCGCGCGGGCGCCGAGGTCGTAGCCGGCATTGCCCAGGGTGGCCAGCCGGGCGTCGTCGACCACGCGGTTGTTCGCGGTCCACAGCCGGTGCAGCGGCGGGTCGACCAGCGCCGGTGCCTGGTCGCTGCGTACCGGCCAGGGGACGCAGGCCGGGCCCGACGTGGCGTCGGCGGCGAGCGTGACGATGCCGGCTGGCGTGCAGCCGGGACCGCGCGCGGGACGGGCACCGATCAGGCGCCAGGCGATGCGGCCGCTGCGGTCGGCCAGCACCAGGTTCTGCACCGGAAGGCCGCTGCGGTCGGCCACCGCCAGCGCCGCTTCGAGGTCGCCGGCCCGGCTCATCCCGGCGAAGTCCAGCCGCAACGCGCCCGGCAGCTGCGCGGCCCAGCGCAGCGCCAGCAGGCTGCCGTCCGGCTCGGTGTGCAGCACCGGGCCCCAGGCGCTCTCGCGCACCGGGAACGCGACGTCGGCCGCGCCCGCCACCCGCAGGATCTCCACGTGGGTGGTCAGCGGTTGCGGATGGCCGGGCGTGGCCGGCGGGATGCGCGCGAAGTCGGCGGTGTCGATGTAGCTGTTGGTGAAGCCCCAGGCGACATAGCCGTTGCTGCCCACGATCACTGCCGGCAGGCCGGGCAGGGTGAAGCCGGTGACGTCGACGCGGCCACCGGGCGCGGCCGCGTCGGCATAGCGCAGCCGCGCGCGGAACCACAGGTTGGGCGCCCGCAGCCCCAGGTGCATGTCGTCGGCGACGATGGCGCGGCCGTCGGCAGTCAGCGTGCCGTCCACGGCAAAGTTGTTGCTGCCCGGAAACCCGTCGGCCGCCGCAGGCGGCCCACCGACGTCTCTCTCCCGCTTGGCGGGAGAGAGGGGGACCGCCTGCCCCGCAGGCGGTGGAGTGAGGGCGGACGCTGCCGCAGGCGGCCGGGCGCCACCCAGCGTGCGCAGGTCGAGGGTGGCGGCATCGGGCAGCGCCGCGTTGCCGCGCGCCGGGCCGAACAGCGGCGCATCCCATTCCGAGCCGTCGTGGGCGATCAGGGCGTACAGCGCAGGCGGCACCACCGCGCGGATGCGCGCCAGCGCCAGTTCGCCACGGTTGCGGTTGTCCTGCAGGTCGCCGTACATCGCCATCGCGGCCAGCAGCGAGTCGTCCAGCGCCCAGCGGCGCGGCACCTGGCGCAGCAGCAGGTAGGGCCAGGGGCGCACCGGCAGGGCGTCGAGCCCGGCGTTGACGCCGTCGCGGTAGGCCCGCAGCGCGGCTTCCTGGTCGCCGACCGCGGTGCCCAGGTTCGCCCGCAGCCGGCTGCGCAGCCGGTGCACGCGGTTCTGCCGGTCGAGCTCCAGCGCCGCCGGCCCGAACAGCTCCGACAGCTCGCCGGCGGCGGTGCGCCGCAGCAGGTCCATCTCGAAGTAGCGCTCCTGCGCGTGCACGTAGCCGAGGGCGCGCATCGCGTCGGCCGGGTCGGCCGCGTCGACGGTCACCACGCCGAGGGCGTCGCGCTGGATCCGCACCGGCGCCGACAGCCCGGGCAGCGCCACCTCGCCATCCAGCCGCGGCAGGCTGCCGCGCAGCGCCAGGTAGGCGGCCAGCGCGGCCAGCAGGAGCGCCGTCCCCGTCGTCCACAGCAGCCGCCCCACCCATTTGCGCATTCCCTGCTCCGGTCTGGCCCGTGCGAGCGCGGCGCCGGCGGTCCGGCGCGAGCGCAACTGAAACTGATTCCGATTAGATCATCATCGCGCGGATTGGGGCACCATGCGCGCTTCTGTTGCCGGAGCACTCCCCATGAAAGGCCATCCCGAAGTCGTCGACTACCTCAAGGAGCTGCTGCGCGGCGAACTGGCGGCCCGCGACCAGTACTTCCTGCATTCGCGCCGCTACGAGGACCAGGGCCTGATGGCGCTCTACCAGCGCATCAACCACGAGATGCAGGAGGAGACCGAGCACGCCGACGCGCTGCTGCGCCGCATCCTGTTCCTGGAGGGCGACCCGGACATGCGCCCGGCGGCGTTCGAGCCCGGCAAGACCGTGGTGGAGATGCTCGAGCGCGACCTGGCGGTCGAGTACGAGGTGCGCGCCAACCTGGCTGCGGGCATGAAGCTGTGCGAGGAGCACGGCGACTACGTCAGCCGCGACATGCTGCTCAAGCAGCTGCAGGACACCGAGGAAGACCACGCCTGGTGGCTGGAGCAGCAGCTCGGCCTGATCAAGCGCATCGGCCTGGCGCTGTACCAGACCTCGAAGATCGGCGAAGGCGATCCGCAGACGCACTGACGGCGCACCCGTCGCCCCGGACCGGCGCCGCGCCGGCGACGGGGTGGCCTCGCCGGGCCCGGCCGGGGCCCCGGCCGGGCCCGGCCGACCGGCGCCGCCCGGTACGGCCGGGCCGGGCACCCGGCGTGACACACCGCCCGGTCCCGGCGGCCGCCGGCGCCTCTACCTCCAGGCCCGCGCCGCGGGCTATTCCACCGCCAGCCCGTCGACCTTCTGCCAGCCGCGCGGCAGCAGGTGGCCGCGGCTCGCGCGCGTGCCCAGGTAGGTGTCCAGGTCCTTGAACGACAGGTTCATGGTGCGCTGGCCGCTGCGCACCAGCAGGGTGTTGCCCGGCGCCACCGCCGCCACCGCCACGACGCGCTCGGTGCTGAGCTTGGCCTTGGGGATGTCGATCAGCTTGTTGCCCTTGCCCTTGTCCAGCTCGGGCAGTTCGGTGGCCGGGATCGCCAGCAGGTTGCCGGCACTGGTCACCGCGACGATGCGGTCGCTGTCGGGATTGAGCACCGCGGCCGGCTGCAGCACGTGCGAGCCGGGGGTCAGGTTGAGCAGGGCCTTGCCGGCCTTGTTGCGGCCGGTGAGGTTCTCGAACCGGGTCACGAAGCCGTAGCCGTGCGAGGACGCCAGCACGAAGCGGCTGCTGGCCTCGCCGCTGGCCATGGTCTGGAACGAGGCGCCGGAGGCCGGCGAGAAACGCCCGGTGAGCGGCTCGCCGTTGCCGCGCGCCGAGGGCAGGGTGTGCACCAGCGCCGAGTAGCTGCGGCCCTCCGAATCGATGAAGGCCACCTGGTGGGTGCTGCGGCTGCGCACCGCGGCCAGCAGGCCGTCGCCGTCGCGGTAGGACATGCCCGCCGGGTCGACCTCGTGGCCCTTGGCCGCGCGGATCCAGCCCTTCTCCGAGAGCACCACCGTCATCGGCTCGCTGGCCACCAGCTCGGTCTCGTCGATGGCCTGCGCGGCGCCGCGCTCCACCAGCGGCGAGCGGCGCGCGTCGCCAAACTTCTTTGCGTCGGCCAGCAGCTCGTCCTTGATCAGCTTGCGCAGCCGGGTGCGGCTGCCGAGGATGGCCAGGATCTGCTCGCGTTCCTTGGCCAGCGCATCCTGCTCGCCGCGGATCTTCATTTCCTCCAGGCGCGCGAGCTGGCGCAGCTTGGTCTCGAGGATGTACTCGGCCTGTTCCTCGCTCAGGGCGAAGCGCGCGATCAGCGCCGGCTTGGGCTCATCCTCGCTGCGGATGAGGCGGATCACCTCGTCGAGGTTGAGGAAGGCGATCAGCAGGCCTTCCAACAGGTGCAGGCGGCGCTCGACCTTCTGCAGGCGGTGGTTGAGGCGGCGGGTGACGGTATCGCTGCGGAAGCCGAGCCACTCGGTCAGCAGCTGGCGCAGGTTCTTGACCTGCGGGCGGCCGTCCAGGCCGATCACGTTGAGGTTGACGCGGTAGCTGCGCTCCAGGTCGGTGGTGACGAACAGGTGGCCCATCAGCTGTTCGACATCGACGCGGTTGGAACGCGGCACCAGCACCACCCGCACCGGGTTGGCGTGGTCGGACTCGTCGCGGATGTCCTCCAGCCACGGCAGCTTCTTGGCGCGCATCTGCTGGGCGATCTGCTCGATCACCTTCGACGGCGACACCTGGTAGGGCAGCGCGTTGATGACGATGTTGCCGTTTTCCCGGGCGAAGGTGGCGCGCGCGCGCACGCTGCCGTGGCCGGTCTCGTAGATCGCGCGCAGGTCGGCGGCCGGGGTGATGATCTCGGCGGTGGTCGGGTAGTCCGGCCCGCGCACGTGCTCGCACAGCTCGGCGACGCTGGCGTCGGGGTCGTCGAGCAGGCGCACCAGCGCGCTGACGATCTCGTTGAGGTTGTGCGGCGGCACGTCGGTGGCCATGCCGACCGCGATCCCGGTGGTGCCGTTGAGCAGCAGGTGCGGCAGGCGCGCCGGCAGCCACGACGGCTCTTCCATCGTGCCGTCGAAGTTCGGTACCCAGTCCGCGGTGCCGTGGCCGAGCTCGCCCAGCAGCATCTCGGCGATCGGGGTCAGCTTAGACTCGGTGTAGCGCATCGCCGCGAACGACTTGGGATCGTCGGTCGAGCCGAAGTTGCCCTGGCCGTCGATCAGCGGATAGCGGTACGAGAACGGCTGCGCCATCAGCACCAGCGCCTCGTAGCAGGCGCTGTCGCCATGCGGGTGGTACTTGCCGATCACGTCGCCGACGGTGCGCGCGGACTTCTTGGGCTTGGCGCCGGCGCCCAGGCCGAGCTCGCTCATGGCGTAGATGATGCGGCGCTGCACCGGCTTCAGGCCGTCGCCCAGGAACGGCAGGGCACGGTCGAGCACCACGTACATGGAATAGTCGAGGTAGGCGCGTTCGGCGTACTCGCGCAGCGGCAGCTGCTCGAAACCGTGGAAGGTGGGGCGGGTGAGGTCGGTCATTGCGTGGGTGCTACCTGCTTTGGAGAGCGCGCACCGGGCGGGCACGGGGCGCGAAGACGGACGATTATCCGGATGCGGCCGGGGATGCCAAGCCGTCGGCGGCGGCGAGCGGCGGGCGGATCCGCTGCAGGTAGCGCGCCGGGGGCGTGCCGTAGTGCTGGCGGAACACGGTGACGAAGGCGCTGGCGCTGCTGTAGCCCAGGCGGTGGGCGATGTCGCCGACGGCCACGCCGCTGTACAGCAGCCGCAGCGACTCGGCCAGCCGCGCCTGCTGCCGCCACTGCGCGAACCCCAGCCCGGTCTCGGCGCGGAAGTGCCGGCTCAGGCTGCGCGGCGACAACCCGGCCCAGTGCGCCCAGTGCTCCAGGCCGTGGGCATCGGCCGGTTCGGCGAGCAGCCGCGCGGCGATGCGCAGCAGCCGGCGGTCGTGCGGCATCGGCAGGTGCAGGGCCTGGGTGGGGGCCTGGCCCAGCTCGTCCAGCAGCACCCCCGCCAGCCGCAGCGGCCGTGCCTGCAGCAGCTCCGCGGGCGGCCATTCCGCCAGGCGCAGCGCCAGTGCACGCACCAGCTCGCCGATGCCGAGCACGCAGGGCCGGGCCGGCAGCGTCGCACAGGCGGCCGGCTCCACCAGCAGGCCCCAGCCGCGCAGGGGCCCGGTGATCTCCACGGTGTGCAGCGCGTCCGGGGGCATCCAGCCGGCGCAGCCCGGCGGCAGCGACCACTCCCCGCGCTCGGTGCGGGTGGTGAGCAGGCCGGATTCCACGCTGATCAGCTGGCCGCGCAGGTGGCGGTGCCAGTCGATCTCGTGCGCCAGCCCCTGCTGGCTGTGGACCTGGAACACGACCACCGGCGGGCCACCGGCACGCTCGAACCAGGTCGCCAGCTCCGGCCGGACCACGGGGGCGCCCGGAGGCGCTGGCGTCTTTTCGATATTCATTGTCTGAATTCTATTACCGTGCCAGCCCCGCGGGTGGGTAAGGTGCACACCTCCCGGCGTTGCAGTGGTGCAACGCATCATTTAATTCCGAATGACATATTTGCATTGACAAATATTCCGTCCGGAACAAAATAGCGCCCCATGAAGTGTCCGCCCGTCCCCGATTCCCCCCAATCCCCGACCTTCGGGCTGCTGATGCGGCAGGTGCGCGACGGCCTGGTGCGCCAGCTCGACGCCGAGATGAAGGCCGAGTTCCCCGAGTTCGGTTTCAGCCACTACGTGGGCCTGAAGATCCTCTCGGTGCGCTCGCCCTGCACCGCCAACGAACTGGCCCAGGCGCTGGACCAGACCCCCAGCGCGGTCACCCGCCTGCTGGACCGCCTCGAGGCCATCGGCGCGGTGCGGCGCGAGCCGCACGCCCAGGACCGGCGCGCGCTGCGGATCCTGATGACCGACGACGGCAAGGCCCTGTGGGAACGCCTGAAGCAGCGCGGCGAGCGCGCGATGGACTTCGCCATGCGCGACCTGTCCGCGGCCGAACGCGAGCAGCTGACCTCCCTTCTCATCCGTGTACGCGATTCACTGAGCTCCCATGAACGCAGATAAGCCTCTCTCCCTGCCGACGCGCCGCCTGCGGCCCGTCGTCCTCACCGTCCTGAGCCTGGCGCTGGCCGCCTGTGCGAGCAGCCGCGGCCTGGCGCCGCAGGGCGCGCTGCTGGCCCCGGAGGCCGTGCATGCCGAGCGCACGCTGGGCCAGGCCGGGCTCAGCCCGGCCGCGTGGCCGTCCGCCGACTGGTGGCGCGCGTTCGGCGATCCGCAGCTCGACGCGCTGATCGCCGAAGGCCTGCGCAGCAGTCCCAGCCTGGCCTCGGCCGATGCGCGGCTGCGCCAGGCCCAGGCCCAGGCCGGGTCGGTGGACGCCGATCGCAAGCCGAGCCTGTCGATCTCCGGCGGCTACACCGGGCTGCAGCTGCCCGAGTCGATGGTCGGCGACGAGCTCGGCGGCAGCTACGGCGGCAGCGCCCAGGCGATCCTGGACTTCAGCTACGGCTTCGACCTGTGGGGCGGCAAGCGGGCCGCCTGGGAGGCCGCGGTGGACCAGGCCCACGCGGCGGACATCGATGCCCAGGCCGCGCGCCTGAACCTGTCCGGCGCGATCGCCGAGGCCTACGCCCAGCTCGCCTACGCCTGGAGCCTGCACGACGTGGCCAACGACGAGCTGGCGCGCTCGCAGAAGACCCTCGACCTGACCCGGCAGCGCCGCGGCGCCGGGATCGACAGCGAGCTGCAGCTGCGCCAGGCCCAGGCCCGCGTGCCGGCCGCGCGCCAGCAGCTGCAGTCGGCACAGCAGCAGATCGACGAGGCGCGCAACGCGCTGGCCGCGCTGGTGGGGCAGGGCCCGGATCGCGGCCTGGGCATCGCGCGTCCGGCGCAGGTCAGCCCGCTGGCGCTGGCCCTGCCGAGCGTGCTGCCGGCCGACCTGCTCGGGCGCCGCCCCGACGTGGTCGCGGCGCGCTGGCGCGTGGAGGCGGCCGACAAGGAGATCGCCTCGGCCAGGACCCGGTTCTACCCCAGCCTCAACCTCACCGCGCTCGGCGGCGTGGTCAACAAGGACGTGGGCCACCTGCTCGAGAGCGGGTCGGTGCTGGGGGTGGTCGCGCCGGCGCTGAGCCTGCCGATCTTCGACGGCGGCAAGCTGCGTGCCAACCTCGCCACGCGCGACGCCCAGTACGACCTGGCGGTGGCCGACTACAACCAGAAGGTGGTCGATGCCCTGCGCGAGGTGGCCGACCAGGTCAACGCGGTGCGCTCGCTGGACGAGCGCGCGCGCTCGCAGGACGAGGCGCTGCAGACCGCGGCCGCGGCCTACGACCTGGCGCAGCAGCGCTACCGCGCCGGCATCGGCAGCTTCCTCGAGGTGCTGAGCGTCGAAGAGCAGCTGCTGACCGCGCGCGAGCGCATGGCGGCGCTGCAGTCCCAACAGATCCTCGCGTCGGTGAAGCTGCGCCGCGCACTGGGAGGCGGGTTCGCGCCCGCGCCCGCTGCCGCGTCGGCCGAGCCCGCCGCCACCCCCGCATCCACGCATTCCTGAGAGCACCTCCATGAGCCAGACTCCTTCCTCCGTTCCTGAAAACGCCGCGCCCAGCCGTCGCGGCATGCTGCTGCGGATCTTCGCGGTGCTAGTGATCGTGGTGCTCGCCGCGCTCGTCGTGTGGTATTTCCTGGTCGGCCGCTGGCACGAGGACACCGACGACGCCTACGTGCAGGGCAACCTGGTGCAGATCACGCCGATGGTCGGCGGCACCGTGGTCAGCATCGGCGCCGAGGACGGCATGCGCGTGCAACGCGGGCAGATGCTGGTGCAGCTGGACCCGGCCGATACCCAGGTCGCGCTGCAGCAGGCCGAAGCCAACCTGGCCAAGACCGTGCGCCAGGTGCGCGGCCTCTACAGCAGCGTGCAGGGTTCGCAGGCCGAGCTGTCCTCGCGCCAGGTGACCCTGCAGCGCGCCCGCGCCGACTTCGCGCGCCGCAAGGACCTGGCCGTCAGCGGCGCCATCTCCAACGAGGAGCTGGCGCACGCCCGCGACGAGCTGGCCGCCGCCGAGGCCGCGGTCAGCGGGTCGCGCGAGACGTTCGAGCGCAGCCGCGCACTGGTCGACGACACCGTGGTCGCGACTCAGCCGGACGTGCAGGCCGCCGCCGCGCAGCTGCGCCAGGCGTATCTCAACAATGCGCGCAGCGCGATCCTGGCGCCGGTGTCCGGCTATGTCGCCCGCCGCGCCGTGCAGGTCGGCCAGCGCGTGCAGCCGGGCGCCGCGCTGATGGCGGTGGTGCCGCTGGAGCAGGTATGGGTCGAGGCCAACTTCAAGGAGACCCAGCTCAAGCACATGCGCCTGGGCCAGGAAGTGGAGCTGCGCTCGGACCTGTACGGCGGCGGGGTGGGCTACCGCGGCCGCGTCGAGAGCCTGGGCCTGGGCACCGGCAGCGCGTTCTCGCTGCTGCCGGCGCAGAACGCCAGCGGCAACTGGATCAAGATCGTGCAGCGCGTGCCGGTGCGCATCGCCGTCGATGCCAAGCAGCTGGCCGACAACCCGCTGCGGATCGGTCTGTCGATGAAGGTCGACGTCAACCTGCACGACCAGCAGGGCCACGTGCTGCCGACCCAGTTCGCCAAGGGCGCGGTGTTCGCCACCGACGTGTATGCCAAGCAGCTGCAGGAGGCTGACGCGGACATCCACCGCATCATCCAGGACAACCTGCCGCCGCAGGCCAAGGCGAGCTGAGCCCGGCCATGTCCTCGCAAGCTCCCACCGCGCCGGGCGCCCCGGGTGCCCCGGCCACGGCCGGCTTCAAGCCGGCCAGCGTCGCGCTGTGCACGGTCGGCCTGGCCATGGCCTCGTTCATGCAGGTGCTCGACACCACCATCGCCAACGTCTCGCTGCCGACCATCGCCGGCAACCTGGGCGCCAGTTCGCAGCAGGCCACCTGGGTCATCACCTCGTTCGCGGTCAGCACCGCGATCGCGCTGCCGCTGACCGGCTGGCTCAGCCGGCGCTTCGGCGAGACCAAGCTGTTCGTGTGGTCCACGCTGGCCTTCACCATCGCCTCGCTGCTGTGCGGCCTGGCGCAGAGCATGGGCATGCTGGTGGTGTCGCGCGCGCTGCAGGGCTTCGTCGCCGGGCCGATGTACCCGATCACGCAGAGCCTGCTGGTGTCGATCTACCCGCGCGAGAAACGCGGGCAGGCGCTGGCGCTGCTGGCGATGATCACGGTGGTGGCGCCGATCGCCGGCCCCATCCTCGGCGGTTGGATCACCGACAACTACAGCTGGGAATGGATCTTCCTGATCAACGTGCCGCTGGGCATCATCGCCAGCAGCATCGTCGGCTCGCAGCTGCGCCACCGCCCCGAGCAGCTGGAGCGGCCGAGGATGGACTACATCGGCCTGATCCTGCTGGTGGTCGGCGTCGGTGCGCTGCAGCTGGTGCTGGACCTGGGCAACGACGAGGACTGGTTCAGTTCGGACAAGATCGTGGTGCTGGCCTGCGTCGCCGCGGTGGCGCTGGTGGTGTTCGTGATCTGGGAGCTGACCGACAAGGATCCTATCGTGGATCTGAAGCTGTTCCGCCACCGCAACTTCCGCGCCGGCACGCTGGCGATGGTGGTGGCCTATGCGGCGTTCTTCAGCGTCAGCCTGCTGATCCCGCAATGGCTGCAGCGCGACATGGGCTACACCGCGATCTGGGCCGGCCTGGCCACCGCCCCGATCGGCATCCTGCCGGTGATCCTGACCCCGTTCGTGGGCAAGTACGCGCTGCGCTTCGACCTGCGCATGCTGGCCAGCATCGCCTTCATCTTCCTGTCGTTCACCAGCTTCCTGCGTTCGGACTTCAACCTGCAGGTGGACTTCCGCCACGTCGCGACGGTGCAGCTGGTGATGGGCGTGGGCGTGGCGCTGTTCTTCATGCCGGTGCTGCAGATCCTGCTGTCGGACCTGGACGGCCGCGAGATCGCTGCCGGCTCCGGCCTGGCCACGTTCCTGCGCACGCTGGGCGGCAGCTTCGCCGCCTCGCTGACCACCTACCTGTGGGCGCGCCGCACCCAGGTGCACCACGCGCACATCACCGAGCACGTCTCGATCTACCAGCCCGGCATGCAGGAGCAGGTGGCCGCGATGGGGCAGGGCGACCTGCAGCATGGTGCCGCGGCGCTCAACAACATGATCAACCACCAGGCATCGCAGATGGGCTTCAACGACATCTTCTACATGCTGGGCTGGATCTTCCTGGCGATCATCGCGCTGCTGTGGCTGGCCAGGCCGCCGTTCGGGGCGGGCGCCAGCAGCGCGGCCGCCGCCGGCGGGCACTGAACCCGCCCGGCCTGCGACGGTGGGGCGGGCCCTTGCGACGGGCCCGGCCACCCCGGCAGGCAGGGCCCGGCACGCGGTTGCGATGCCGGCTCCGGCTGCGGTCGCGCAGGGTGGCAATGCGCAGGGGGGGCAACGCGACTCCGTCGCTGCCGGCACCGCCGCTGCGGACCGGCAGCACCGCGACGACGCGGCGCTGCCGGTCCGCAAGCGTTAACGGTCGCGCACGAAGCTGATGATCGAACGCGTGATGCCGGACCAGTTCGGCATCTGCCGCCACGGCGTCAGTACTTCCAGGTGGTCGCCGTCGAGCCGGAACTCGCGACACTGCGTGGTACCGACCCACTCGGGGTTCCACGCCGCCTCGACCTGTGTGCACCACTGGTGGCCCTGTGTCTGCTCGAGGCCGGTGTAGGCGACCAGCGTGTTCAGTAGCGCCGCCTTCGCGGCATCGCTGTCGCCGCTCTTGCGGCCTTCCCCGGTCAGTACGAAGGCGACCCGGTGATCCTCGGTGAAGATCACTCGCCCGCTCGGGTGCTCCCCCATGGCCGGGATCATCTTGCCGGTGTCCTTGGACTCGACCTGGTATCCGGTCAATCGCCACGATCCGGCCAGCGGCGATTCCTGGGCCTGCGCCGCGACCGGAACGGCCGCCGCCAGCAACGCACTCGCCACACCCGCCCACCTCTGTGCCTTCATCGCATCCGCCTCCCTGCCGGCCGCGCGCGCATGCGGGCCTGTCGCGGCAGCGAGCATAGCCGTGCCTACCCTGCCGGCGTTTGTCGCACATGTGTCGGCCGGCAGGGCAGGGGGGGGCAGGGATTCGCCGGCTCGGGCCGCGGTCGCGGCACGGGGAACCGCGACTGCGGCGACCCCGCATCGCGCGACGGGCGCGCCAGGCACCGGGCGTCGGGCACAAAAAAACCCGCTTTCGCGGGCTTTGCTGTTGAGTCATGGTGCCCAGGAGAGGACTCGAACCTCCACGGAGTTGCCCCCGCTAGCACCTGAAGCTAGTGCGTCTACCAATTCCGCCACCTGGGCGACTCAGGACCGGAATTTTGCCGGCCGCCGCGAAGGCTGTCAAGCATTTCGTTGAATCGGCAGGCGCGAGTGCGCGGGCAGGGCGGCGGACGCGTCGGGCGCGCCGCGGCGGCCGCTTGTGATCGCGCAACGCCCACGCCCACAATCATGCTCCGTTCTCGTGGGAGGGGTTCGCGATGCCGTCGTGCCGCAGCAGTCTGCGCAGTTCCGTTGTGATCGTCTCGCTCGCCCTGGCCGCCCTGCAGGGCTGCATCGGCGCGGCCCGGGCGCAGGACAGCGTGCCCGCCGCCACGCCCAGCGACCGCCTCGACCAGCCGGAGTGGGCGCAGCGCCATCGCGACATTCTCGCCGAGGTGAAGGCGCACCCGGATACGCCGTTGCTGCTGATCGGCGACTCGATCACCCAGAACTACGCGAAGGCCGCGCCGCCCGACGAGGACTTCCAGCCCACCTGGCAGACGTTCTATGGCGCGCGCGGCGCGCTCAACCTCGGCGTCAGCGGCGACGGCACCCAGCACGTGCTGTGGCGGCTCGCCCATGGCGAGGTCGACGGTCTGCATCCCAAGGTCGCGGTGGTGCTGATCGGCACCAACAACACCGGCTGGCTGCAGCAGACGGCCGAGCAGACCCAGCTCGGGATCGACGCGGTGGTCGCCGCGCTCGAGCAGCGCCTGCCGCAGACCCGCATCCTGCTGCTCGGGGTGCTGCCCAGCGACCTGTCCGCAGAGAAGAGCGCACGCGATGCCGAGGTGAACCGCTGCCTCGCCGAGCGCTACGGCGACAATCCGCGCGTGACCTATCTCGACGTGGGCTCGGTGTTCCAGCGCGACGGGCGGCTCGACCGCGACCTGTTCTACGACACCCGCTTCGATCCGCCGGCCGGCGCGCTGCACCCGGACACGCGCGGGCAGCGCCGGCTGGCCGAAGCGGTCGAGCCGACCCTGGCGCGGTTGCTCGGCGAGGCACCGGTGCGGCCGGTGGCGCAGCTGGGCACCGGCTTCAACACCGCGCTGATTCCGGTCGAGTGGCTGGAGCAGGATTCTTACGACTGGTACGGCCGCCACCGCGCCGCGCTCGCGGCGGGGCGCCGCCAGCCGCCGCAGGTGGTGATGATCGGCGACTCGATCACCCATTTCTGGGGCGGTGCGCCGCAGGCCACGCGTGCCAGCGGCGCGGCGTCGTGGCGCTGGCTCTTCGGTGAGCGGCCGGTGCTGAACCTGGGGTTTGGCTGGGACCGCACCCAGAACGTGCTGTGGCGGATCCGCCAGGGCGAACTCGACGGGCTCGCGCCGCAATGGGTGGTGATCCACATCGGTACCAACAACCTGACCGGTACCGCGCAGGCACGCGTCAATACGCCGGCCGAGGTCGCGCAGGGCGTGACGGCGGTGGTGGACGAGGTGCGGCGGCGCCTGCCGCGCAGCCGGGTGCTGCTGATGGCGGTGATGCCGCGCGGGCACGAGGCCGACGCACCGCTGCGCGCGCCGATCGCCGAGACCAACCGCCTGCTGGCGGCGCGCTTCGCCGGCGATGCCGGGGTGCGCTGGCTCGACCTCGGGCCGCGCCTGCTGACGCGCGACGGCCGCCTGCCCGAGACGCTGATGCCGGACGGCACCCATCCCGGCGAAGCCGGCTACCGCATCTGGGCCGAAGCCCTGCGCGAGGCCGGAATCGAAGCCGCGCTGTAGCGCCGATCTCGGGTGCGGAGCACGGCTTTTCCTTCGAGCTTCCCGCTTGCTGCCAGAACCTGGATATCAGGCCCGAATCCGCATCTGGGCAGTTGCTGCCGCATCGATTTGGACTGCAGAGGGCGACATCCTTCCCGAACCCGCAGGCCAGATTCCAAATGTTGCTCTGAAGTGCTTTAGAACAAAGGCTGGTTGATTTCGTACGGCGCCGATAGCGACCCTCGCCGGCCGCATCGTAACCGCCGAGTTCCCAAAATGGGTAGGCATGCTCCAAGACATGGAACCGCATAGCTCCGTGAGTGTCGCCATTCAAATTGATCGGGATTCAACAGGCCTGACGTCGTGAGGGCGCGCCGCTGTTTGGAGCGTGAATCATTCACATATAAACCCCTTGCCACCGCTAATGCTGCATGCTAAATAAGTTATCTACCTAGTAGCACTGGTCATATCGCATAAATGTGACACATGCCGGAACATTCGATCAGCGGTAGGCATGAGGGGGGCTTGATCAGGTCAGGTCATTGCTGATGTTCGCCTTGCTTCTGGCGCATTCATTATGGGCACGATACTTCCAAAGGAAGCGCCGATGCGGCAGTCCTATACCAGCAAATTAGTGCCGAAGAGCCCAATGCCGTTGGCGATGACGCTTGAGCCAGCTTACGGGTGCTCCTTTTTTGCCTGCGGCGCCTGAGGTGCGGTTGACGTCAAGCCAGCGGAAAATGGTTTCAGCGGAGCGCCTGCCCAAGCCGTGCATATAACATGGACCACATGCTGTGCAGTGAGGTCGACTTCGTTCTGTGATGGCACTTTGATCTTGCCTATGCCGAATGCGGCAGTAGGCTGAGGATAGCCAAGACGCGCTAAATATAATGATCTGCCTGTTTCGCATTTTCCATCTGCATGTGTTGAAAAGGCGTGCTAAGGGGATGGTCTTACACCAGCCCTGAGATCACCTAAGGTCCAAGGTCAAAGCTTACCGTTGTTTGACTCAGCTAGCGTAGTCGAATCTTATTATGGAAGAACGTCAGGACGCGGAGTGTATGAATGGAAGCCGGCAAGAATATCGTTGCGAGATGCAAGGAAGACATCAGGAGTATCTTGTTTTCAGGGATTTCGCTGGGTATGGAGAGCGAGGCCTTTATAGCCGATGGCTCCTCCGTCGCACGCTACGCTAATTTTCAGGGTCTGTTTCTTTCGCTTGATGCCGTCTTCTCTAAGGCGCGAGTTAGTAGTGATGAAACGCTTGCCCTGTACGTGGACAATAGCAGTGAAGCGGCAATAATTCTGCTTTATCTAACTATAAGTGGCCTAAGTTTCATAATTCTAAGAAAGGCCTGCGACACCGAACCGGATCTCCCGTATCCCGAGTTCTGCAGTAGAGCAATAAAAATTGCTCCGGCGGACACGCAGGATGCATCGATCTCTGGGTTATGCGATCGAATAAAAATAACGTCCGGGCGTGATCAGGATCAGGCAGCCATCCGCGGAAGCGGGCAAGCGTGTTTCACTTACTTGAAGACGTCGGGAAGCCTCGGGTCTCCCAAATATGTCAAGTTTGTCTCCGATGTTTTTGTAAAAAACTCCATGCTCAGCCTGGGACGTACGGGAATTTCATCTAAAGACAGGGTGATTATCCCTGTCCCTATACATCATATGTATGGACTGGGGGCTGGTCTGCTGCCGGCAATCATGGCGGGAGCTTCGATAAGGTTGGTAGAAAACGCCAACGTAGTCAGCTTCCTGGAGGCGGAGCGGGAGTTTTATCCAACGGTGGCCTTCCTGACGCCTGGGCTATGCAAAATGCTTTCCGGTAGAGTCTGTGAAGGAAATTCATATAGATATGCGGTGTCGGCAGGAGATAAGATAAGTAAAGAAATGGCCTTGTCGTTGGAGGGTAGATTTTCGAAAGTGCTAAGCCTCTACGGGAGCACGGAAATGGGGGTTATTGCGACTTCGATGCCAGAGCATACCGATGCGAAGGGCCGAATTACGTTATGCCCGCTGCCGGGGGTGGAGATAAAAATTGAAAATGAATTCGGTGGCCAACTTGCCGAGGGGACGGGTGCGATAAAATGTCGGCACCCCTACGGCTTTGCCGGCTATACGGATGATTCCGCACTTCCGATTGTTGATTCCACAACGGATCAGAATGGTTGGTTTGTTACGGGGGATATGGGAACTCAATTCAGCCAGAATGAGTTTGAAGTCGTGGGACGGCAAGGGCATAGCGTTAACAGAGACGGACGCCTCGTATTCCTCGCTGAAATAGAGGAGGCCATGAGAAAAATTCCCTCCCTCGAGCAGGTGGCGGTCGTCACAGGCAACGAAAGCCCCCGTGGCAGAGCCTTGATCGCCTTCTGCGTCGTGGCGCCTGACTCGGAAGCGACCCCAGCCGAATTGCGAAGAGCCTGCAAACACGAGCTGCCTGCCTTCGCGGTGCCGGATGAACTAGTTATGGTTTCCAGTATTCCTTTGCTGAGCGGTGGGAAGATAGATCGACTGTCTCTTAAAAAAATATTGAAAGATAACCACAAGGAGTAGTGTGAGTATGCCCTCGAGCGAACCGGTCCTGTTGAGGATCAAGCAAATTATCGCCAGGCAGCTCGATATAGGAGTTGGTCTGGAGGAAATCCCTGATGAGGCTTCGCTGATGGAAGGGAAACTGGCGGTCGATTCGATTGTTTTATACGAATTCATATCGTTGCTGGAAAGGGAGTTCAATTTTGAGTTCCCGGACCAGGACCTTGGCGTGGAACTATTTTCATCTTTGAACAGGCTTTCGGGGTACGTAGAGGTAAAGTCTAGGGTCAATCAGTAGCCCACGTGGAGTATCAATATGATTCCTGTCGTCGATGACCATAGTATTCTGGTAGAGCCCACCCGGAAGGGATTCGTGACGAATTATCCCCCCTACCGATATTGGCGGACAGGGTTTGCCGATACTTTTTCACAAGAAGATCCGATAAATATCTACGTGCACACGCCGTACTGCATTCAGAGATGCGCTTACTGTCATTACAAGACCTCGACGCTCAAGGATAATCGAAAGAACGAAATAGACGATTATGTGGACGCGCTTTGTCGCGAGGTGGAGCTGGCTACTCATAAATTTCATCTGGACGAACGCGACACCGTGTCTGTCTATTTCGGCGGTGGTACTCCTACCCTGCTATCCGGCCGCAATCTCGAAAAAATCCTGGAATGCCTCGATAAAAACCTGAAATTCCGGAGTCCGGAAATTACCATGGAAGGCGAGCCGGTCACGCTAACGAAAAGCAAGGCTGCGATTCTCAGGTCGCTAGGCGTAAATCGCCTAAGCATGGGAATTCAATCGTTTGTAGATGATGTCATCCTACGGACGGGAAGGCACGACACCGAGCGGCAGGCGATCAAGGCAATCGAAATAGCCAAAGAAATCGGGTGCTCGATAAATATCGACTTGATGAGTGGCCTGGCAGGGGATACCGACGAATCGTGGGCATACACGGTCGACCGCGCTATCGATGTAGACGTGGATTCGCTTACGGTATACAAGACGGAAATATATGCAAATACAGCGTACTATGCCGGAATCAAGAACAGCATATTGCTGGTTCCCTCCGATGACGAAGAAATAAGGCATGCCGCCTACGCCATGGAGCGGATATTGAGTAGCGGCTATAACCCGTCGAACTTCTTTACCTTCGTCAAGGACGCGAGCGCCGCTCAACGTCACACGGCAAATAGGTGGCGGGGGCAGGATATGTATGGCTTCGGCGTTTCTGCTTTCGGATCGATGGGGGATTATTCAATCCAAAATGCCAGCGACACAAATAAATACGTGTCTTCCCTGAATTCGGGAAATCTGCCGATCGAGCGAGGTTATCGCTTGAACCATAGGAACCTGATGGCCCGGCATGTGGTGTTGGGCCTTAAGCTTATCAAGTTGAAGAGGCGTGAGTTCGCTCGAAAATTCGGTTTTGACATAGCTGAGCTGTGTGGAAACAGTCTTGCCCGGCTTAGTAACGATGGTTTTGTGACCGTCAATGATGAAGAAATATCTCTAACTAAAAAGGGGATGTTGTACGGAGATTTCGCCGGTTCGACCCTCGCTTCGGAAATTGAGAGTGGGGCTGAATTGCGTAGATCGGCGGAAAAATCAGCAGTGGTTGTAGGCGATCGTTATGATTCTTACAGATGATTTTATATATATACACCAACCAAAAACGGGCGGGACATTCGTAACGAAACTGCTCGAGGACATCTATGGCGGGGACAAGAATAAAGTATTCTTGAACGAGAAGAAACATGCAGGCTGTGCGGAGATCCCCCAAGACTGGCTGCCGACGCGTGTACTGACGACGATCCGGAATCCTTATGAAAGGTATGTCTCCCAGTACGCTTTCGGCTGGTGGCGCAGATACCCGGAAGCCTATTGCGGGGCATCAGCCATGCAGGCGCTTTTCCCGAATTTTCCGGACATCAGTTTTGGGGACTTCGTGCTGATGGCAAACGAGCTTTTTACAGCGAATCATCAGGGGCGGAGTAACGGCTTCCAGAATACGAACTTTGCGGGGGAAGATCGATTGGGATGGCATACCGAGCAGTTCGTGCGGCTGTATTGCAAACGCCCGAGAGAAGTCTTCTCGAAGATAGACGATAAATATATTGACGACTTGGAGATCGATCGCGATCTCTTTGGCGGGATCAACTATCTCTATGCAGAGAATCTCAATCAAGGATTGCATGACTTCCTGCTCGAGATAGGCGTAGATGCAACTGAACTGGCTACGATACTCACGGCAGCGCGTATATATCCGGAATACGGCGGCAGGAAGGAAGACGATGACTGGAGAAATTATTATAGCGAAGATATTAGGAAATTCATAAGGCGCAGGGAAAGGCTTTTGTTCTCGTTGTTCCCTCAATACGACGATTGGGGGTGACCTGTGAATAAAGTGGCCCTGGTGACCGGCGCCAGCCGTGGAATTGGCCTAGAGGTGGTCAAACAGCTGGCGAACAGCGGAATGCGTGTCGTATTGGGGGCGAGAAATTTTAGGAAGGGGGATCTGATCGCGCAGGAGTTACGTAGCAACGGTCAGGTGGTCGAGTGTATGGAGTTGGACATGGATATGCCGGCCGATATTGCCAAGGTCTCTTCGTATATCGAGAGTAAGTTCGGTCGCTTGGATGTGTTGGTAAACAATGCTGCCATCGCGCTAGATTTTAACGTTGCAGGCCTAGATGTCGATCTGGATGTGGTAAGGAAAACTTTCATCACCAACGTATGCGGCCCGCTTTTCCTGATCCAGTCGGTCGTGCCATTAATGAAGAAGCATGGTTATGGTCGCATAGTCAATGTCTCCAGCGGACTGGGGTCTTTCTCCAAAATCGGAAAGGGAAGGCTTGCCTACAGGATGTCGAAGACCGCGTTGAACGTTATGACGAAGTCCCTGGCGGAGGAGTTGATGGGAACCAACATCCTTGTCAACGCGGTGACGCCGGGCTGGGTACGTACTCGCATGGGGGGAGTGCAGGCCGAGCGCTCCGTAGAACAGGGGGCGGACAGTATTGTGTGGCTCTGCTCTCTCCCGGATGGTGGCGCTAGCGGCGCTTTCTTCAAAGACAGAGAAGTGTTTCCATGGTGAACCTGCGGGGAGGAGATGCGTTACAGACCGGTCCAATTCCGAACCTGTTTCTGGTCGGTGCGCCCAGGGCTGCGACGACGTCGATCTACTCTTGCTTAAAGCAACATCCCGGGATATTTCTGTCGTTATTGAAGGAGCCGATATATTTCGGATCCGATCTGTCCAAGCAGCCCCTTGCCGTCGAAGGGCTTTCGGAATATATGGAGCTGTTCAGGGGCGCGGCGGAGTACAACTTGATCGGCGAGGGATCGGTTTTCTACCTCATGTCCAGAACCGCCGCCTACGAGATCAAGGAGTTTTCGCCAGGCGCGAAAATTCTCATCGTATTGAGAAATCCGATCGATGCCATGCAGTCTTTGCACGCGTTGTATCTTCGCACCGGGAACGAGGATGCGGAAACGCTGGAACTCTCGCTTTCGATGGCGGAACGCCGGAAATTGGGCCTGGGTCTTCCTCCGCGCTGCTATTTCGCCGAAGGCCTGCAATATCTTGAGGTATTTAGTTACGCAGATCAGGTGAGACGGTTCGTCGATGCTTTTGGTAGAGGGGCGGTTCATATCATGATTTATGACGATCTTGTCGCCAATATGGAACTTGAAATCTCAAAAGTATTCAACTTTCTTGGCGTGCCGGAGCGGTCGGTCATTCATGATTCCCGTAAATCTGCTGCGCTCATCCGGCCTATTGTCTTGCGCCAGATGCGTGCGGTAGGACCTGCGCTTCGTAGCAAAATAAAATTCGAACACGACCATATGGGAGTGTACAAAAAAAGTATGCCCAGTACAGCCATTATGAGATTGAAGGAATGTATCCTTCCGGATGTGCGGAAATTGAGCGAAATTGTCGGCAGGGACCTTGCCGACTGGTGCCGACCTTAGGAGGAGATGTGCATGGTTATGCCTTCGGCGGAGACAATGCATGTTGTTAAGCTGATAAGGCGAGTTTCGAAGCGCTTTGGCCATCAGGATCTGGGTGGCGAAAGCGTGGCCGAACTAGTATTGCGTTGGTCGCAACTGAGGGTGCCGGATATAGCGTTGGAGGTAGTGCCATATAATCCGGGCTGGCCGGGAGTTTTTGCTGAAGAGTGCTCTCGCTTGACTGATGCGCTCGGCTGCGTGGAAATCCAGCACATAGGCAGTACGTCTATCCCCGGCGCGGCCAGCAAGGCGATCGTCGACATTGCCGTAGTGGGAAAACAGGGCCGGGACGCTGATTGGTATTCGCGAAGAATCCAGGAGCTGGGTTATATTCCTTATGGTCAGAGTCCTATCTCGGAGGATTTTAATTGGTCATGGAGAATTGACGGCGCGAGCGGGGCGGCTTATGTCGTCCACCTGTGCGATGGTCCATGTGAATGGTTTTACAACGTCGTTAACTTCAGGGACTTCATGAGCTACCATTCAAGCGAGCTTGAGCGCTACGTCAGGACCAAGAGGGAAATCCTGGAATCCTGTGGGGGAAGTTGGCTGGAGTATAGCGTGCTGAAGAGAGCCTTGATTCTGAGCGTTACCCAGAAGGCCAACGACTGGGCGATGCGCAAGGCGACACTCTAGTTCATTCGTCCGCTGCATGGATCGCCGCGTGAGGCTTGTGAAGCGTGAATCAAACGGCATTAGTGATATTTCTTTGCAGAAAAACTCTATTCTTGATCCATGTCGCTGACCCGACGTTCAGATCATATGCCTATACCGGAGAAGAGTATGTCCAGAATGCTCCTTGGCCCACGTCTTTTCGCAGGCTTCCTGCTACTGTTCTGCCTTTGCTGTGCCTACTCTCAGTCGCTCCCGCCCGACCTGAGTGCAATACCATCCGGCAAGGGTTGGAAAGGAGACGTCAGGGCATTCCGGCCAGCCGACGTGGATGGCCGCCCTGCCGTCGAATGCAGTGGTCCCGGGAGACACCTAGTTTGGATCGAGAATTACGACTTCAAGGACGGCGTCATCGAATTCGATGCCAAAGGCAAGAGTGACCCGCAAAGCAGCTTCGTCGGTGCAGCTTTCAGGGTGCAAAGCGAAGAAATCTTCGATGCAGTCTATCTTCGACCGTTCAACTTCCGTTCCAGCGATCCCCGGAAACAATCACACGCCATCCAGTACGTATCGGAGCCGGATTGGCCTTGGGAGAAGCTTCGTGCCGAGAAAAAAGGGCAGTTCGAGAATTCCTTAGCTCCGGCCCCAAGTGGGGATTCCTGGTTTCATGTGAAGCTTGCCGTTCGCCAGCGCAAAGTGAGTGCGTGGGTCAACGGCGTAGAGCAGCCGTCGTTGGCCATAACGGAACTTGGCTTTCACGAGGGAGGATCTGTCGGTCTGCTATGCATTGGCTATGGGTTGATTTCCAACCTAAGAATAATGCCCCATAAGTAGGTTATTCCTTCGAAACAAATGCGCTGCAGGCGTGACTCCCGAAGATGGCGGCCGAGCTATGAGTCCGGCTTCAACCTTCTGCGGCGGGACCTTTGGTCCGCTAAAGGGCTTCTCGAGTTCAGTCTTGGAAGGCACGCGACGGCGGGCGGGCCAACAACAAGGATATGTATATGATGGATGGCCAATGTCTGAACCGCAGCGTTGCAAGATTGGCGGGAGGTGTGCCAGACCCTGGCCGTGTGAGAAGCGCGCTGGAGCAGCTTGTTTATCTGGATGATTCCCACCACGTGCGGGCGTGCGACGTGATCGAATTACTTCAGCGCGCCGGCATTCGTGTCTTCGTCACCGGCGGCGCGCCGAGGGACTGGTTGCTTGGGAATACGAGCAATGACATCGATTTATCCATAGATCGCCCTGTAGCAGAGGCGGAAACGTTGCTGCGCGGAGAATATTCCGGCATCGACCCGATAATCATGCGTAACTCCCGATACGGCGTGTTTCGATGGGGCCAAGCGCCATCGGGCCTCGACATCAATATACTGCGCAGCTGCGAGGATATCCGGGAGTGTGGAATGTGGGAAACAGTTTTCACTGCACGCGCCGACCTGAGCGATGACGCACTCACGCGGGATTTCTCAATAAACGCATTTTACTATGACTGCCAGCGCTTCGAAATGCTTGATCCTCTTGGTTGTGGCATGAAAGATCTGCAGGAAAGAAGACTCAGACTGATATCCCACCCGCGTGTATTGGAAAGTGGATTTCGTATGACTTTCAGGATTTTGCAGTTCCTGACCAGGGGCTACCATCCCACGCAGAATGTCGTCGAGTATCTTAGGTGTTATTCCGATCGCGATGTCCAGGGTATGGGGCGGCGCATTCATCAATGGATCCCCAACCATTTTCAGGAACAGCGGTCCTTGGCAATGTTCAAGTGCCTAGCCTATGAGCATGCCCGGCAACCCGCGTCCATCGAAGTTCTGAATTCCTTTTTTGGTTGAGAGGTTGTCATGCAATCAGCGGACACGTTGCAGCCGGCGACTTATCGGCGCGTTTTTAAGGCGGGTACCTGTGATGACCGAGGCCATGTGCTGGGCGGCACCGAGGTCTTGCACCTAGTGGCGCATCGTGGGCGACTCTTTTCGTCGCTCTCCTACACCTGGAATGACTATGGTCCGGAGGATCCGGCCACTGGCGCGCAGATCGCGGTGCTGGACGGCCCCGATGATGATTGGCAACTGGACGTCGCCTATGCGCGTGCCCACTGGCGTGCAACATTGGCGTCAGTGACGTTGATGGAAGATTCTCATGGCCGCAGAACACAGTACCCGGCGCCGTTACTGCTTGCCGGCCCATCGGACAGCCAAGGTTTTGTCTATGTGGATTGTCGCAACGACGAGACAGGCTCATGGACGCGAAGTTGTCTGGGTCGCGGTGATGGAGCAGCCAGCGTCAGAAGCTTCTTTGTCTATCGCGACAAGGTTACTGGCAGAGAGCGCGTATTTGCCGGTGCGTCCCCTCTAGGAATCTTCAGTGGAGTGCTCGACTCCGAAACGACGCAAAACATTCGTTGGGATATCGCGCCGGAAATGGAAGGCCGGCCACATGCGCGACCCATGGGATTTGCGGAGTGCGAAGGACGACTTTACGTCAGTATCAAGCAAGATATCTATCGGCGTATCGATGGAGAAACAGCGGCGTGGGAGAGGGTCTATACCTTGCGGGTGCCGTTGGTAGCCATCAGCAGCGGGCTGCGGGGATTGACGGTGGTACCTCGTGGTACGGGTGTAGGTCAGGTGTTGCTGGCCGCCCTGGAAGGAGATTTTTGCAGGGTGCTGCGTATCGATCCACAGGATAATTTCCGCGAAACAATTGAGCTGGACGTGCTCGACTTCCTGCGTGTCTGCTGGGGCAGCCGTCCGGCTTACGGAATCGTGGCGTACGACGACTTTACTTCGGTGGTCGATCCCAGTACCGGGGAAGGGTTGCTGATTGCGGGGGTAGGTGCCACCTACAGTGAACAATTCGGTACCCACCCGACCGATGACTGGGTGCAGGACGCGTGGTACCTGATACGCCACCCCGGCGGCTCGCGTTATGAGCTTGGTCGGATTGAGTCTCGCAGTCTTGACCCGATGCCCAGGCTCTTTGCAGCTCGCAGTATTGTCCTTTCTCCCTTCCAGCCGGGAATGCTTTACGTCGGTGGCTACGACCCCAATGCCAAGCGCTGTCGCCATACCGCCTGGGTGTTTTCGGCTTCGGTGGAGGCAGCATTAGCGGCATGTTCTGTTGACGCGGCCCCCGCTCGTACTTTTGACTAGCCTCGGGGCTCCGTGATCATGGTTGCATGCAGATAGCGCGGGATGGAGAGGCGGCACGGGGTGCCAGTCATGAGTGTCTTTCGGTGAGACGAGCGCAGGTAGTCCACTTTTCTTCGGGATCGCGGCGCTGTCCGTACGGCAATGCCTGCGGCCACTCGTTGTGTGACTCGGTACGCGACCCCGTGCTGCGGCCTGGCTCGGCACAATGCTGATGCGCCTTTGCCGACGTGGTTGTCCGATGCCCGGGCCGTCCGTCAATCTGGTCGAAGGTCCCGTAGGTAGTAGGCTCCTACTGTTCGCCCTGCCGATTCTCGCCGGCAACGTAGCTCAGTCGCTGAATGGGGCAATCAATGCGATCTGGGTCGGTCGCTATCTCGGCGAAACGGCGTTGAGCGCCACCGCTAACGCCAATGCCATCATGTTCTTCGTCGTCGGCTTGGTGTCCGGTGTCAGCATGGCGGCCGCCATCCTGATCGGCCGTGCAATGGGAGCGCGCGATACTCTCCGAGCCCGCCGCGTCATGGGCACCAGCGCCATGTTCTTCGCCGCTCTCTCGGTGCTGGGCTCGATCCTTGGCGGCTGGCTGGCGCGGCATTTGCTGGCCTTGATGCACACTCCGGGCGCCTCGTTGGGGCAGGCAGTGGCTTACTTGCGCGTGATCTTCCTGGCAATGCCGCTGACGTATCTGTTCGTGCTCGTATCAGCGGCGCTACGTGGCGTTGGCGACTCGCGTACTCCGTTCCGCTTCCTGTTGTTTTCGGTACTGCTGAACATCGTGATGAGTCCACTGCTCATCTTCGGGATTGGGGCGCTGCCTCGGCTCGGCGTCACCGGTGCGGCCTGGGCAACGCTGATCTCACAGGCGTTCGCGTTGATGGGGCTGCTTTTCTACATGCGCCGTACTCGCCACGTGCTGTGGCTGGGCCGGCGCGATGCGAGGATGTTCGCGGTCGATCTGCCCATTCTGCGCGTGCTGATAAGCAAAGGAGTCCCGATGGGCTTGCAGGGGGCGCTGGTCTCGCTCGCGGCGATCATGATGATGCGGATGGTCAATGGTTTCGGTACGCACACGGCAGCGGCCTACGGTGCCGCCCTACAGCTTTGGCCCTATGTGCAAATGCCTGCAATGGCAATCGGCGCGGCATGTTCCTCGATGGCGGCGCAGAATATCGGAGCGCAGCGCTGGAGCCGCGTCCACTCAGTCGCGCGGTGCGGCATGATGTTCAACTTCCTGCTCACCGGTGGGTTGATCGTTCTGCTGATCCTGCTGGATCGCTGGATACTGGGACTGTTCCTGCCCCCCGACAGCACGACTCTTGAGCTGGCCCGCCACCTCAATCACATCGCGGTCTGGTCGTTCCTGCTTGTCGGCGTGACCTTTGTGATTTCTGGCGTCGTCCGTGCCGCTGGAGCAGTAGTGCCCCCGTTGCTGATCATGGTCCTGTCGCTGTGGGGGATCCGTATTCCGCTTGCCGAACTTCTGATGCCGCGGCTGGGGGCCGACGCGGTCTGGTGGAGTTTCCCCATGAGCGCTGCGTGCGCGATGCTGCTTTCGTTGGCCTATTACCGCTGGGGACGATGGCGAAAGGTGCATGTGCTGGCCGTCCTGGCGAACGCGCAGTGCGGGGCGCCTCCGGCGGAAACACCCGTGCCGGCATCCAGCGAGGCACTCGATCTCACGCGCAGGTCGGCATCTTAGTCGTGAATACCTTCTTTTTCTGGACAGAGGAGGTGTATGGCTAGGGATGGACGCAAGAGCGCAGCCTTCTGTTTGTCGATTTAAACCGGCCAGCCACTCGACCGCCGCTGAAATCGCAAATGGCGAATCAGGTCAGGATGAAGGCGAGGCAGATGTGCCCTCGGTATAGATGACGACGTGATGGTGGTCCCGATAGGGTGGCCGGCGGGTCACTCCGGGCCGAATGTTTTTTTCTGACCAAGGATTCCCAGGGAAATGATCAACGAAGTCAAGCTAGGTTCGCCGACGGAAAGCGCGGCATCTTTATGCTCATTCGGTTTCGAGGACCCAGTGCACGGAATCTATGTGCCTTGCCCGCACCTGGATGGGCCGCGTGAGGAAGTCTGGTCCACCGCCGAATCCCGGTCAGGTGCATTCTTCTCCGTGGTGCACGTCGAGCATTGCTATCGTGGCCGCAACCTATCGGAAGTGACGGCCAAGGCCTACACCGAGTTGCTTGCCCGTATCGAGCGCACGCAACACCGGTTCATTGTACGGATGTGGAATTTTTTTCCCGAGATAACCCGGGGGGAGGGTGAGCGCGAGTCCTATCGCCAGTTCTGTTCCGGCAGGGTGCATGCCCGGGGCTGGAGAGAACTCGGGCTGCCACCTGCGGCAACTGTGATCGGCGCACGTGACCAAGGCGAGCAGGTGCTGAGGGTCGTGGCGTTGTGCTCCCGCGAGAGCGGGATTCCCGTTGAAAATCCCCGGCAAGTATCTTCCTGGAGATACTCGGAAACGTACGGGCGGATACCTCCCTCGTTCTCACGGGGCATGCTGGTGCCACTCGAACGTGGTGGCTGCCTGCTGGCCTCTGGCACGGCCAGCATTGTCGCCGAGCGCACGGTCCACAAGGGCGAACTGCACGGACAGGTCGGCGAAATCCTGAGAAATCTGGATAGTCTCGTGGCCAGGGCCAGCGAAGTATCGGGCATCCAATTCGACCGCGGCGGTGCCGTCGGCATGCGCGCTTACCTGCGAAACCGCGGGGATCTCCCAGCATTGCAGGCGGCAATCGCTGCGCTTTGGCCCAACGCGCCGCCCATCGTTGTGGCGCTGGGGGATGTCTGCCGGCAGGATCTGCTCGTGGA
This sequence comes from Lysobacteraceae bacterium USHLN149, assembly GCA_037145635.1. Lineage (GTDB taxonomy): Bacteria > Pseudomonadota > Gammaproteobacteria > Xanthomonadales > Xanthomonadaceae > JAATFS01. The sequence continues at coordinate 76,683 of JBBCXB010000002.1, read as the reverse complement.
ATTCGAAGGGGCTTTCTTTGCACGGACTGGCGAGACACTGCGCATGTGATCACGACGCCGCCACGGCGAGGATGGCGCGGGCGACGGCAACAGGTCCCGCGTCAGAACGAGCGGTAGGGAAACCCGCTCGGCGCTATGTCCCTGAGCGCGGCCCGAGGGGGGCGAGGGCGATTCCTTAAACGAAAAAACCTGCCGAAAGGCAGGTCTTTTCTTTCTCACTTGGTGCCCAGAAGAGGACTCGAACCTCCACGAAGTTGCCCCCGCTAGCACCTGAAGCTAGTGCGTCTACCAATTCCGCCACCTGGGCAGGTGCGAGCCGTGAATTCTGCAGATCCGCGCCGGCCTTGTCAACCCATTCCGGGCCCGCGCCGGCAGTCCGCGGCCGCGGCACGGACGCATGTTGCGCCGCCAGGGGGTACCATGGCCGGAATGACTAAGAAAACCACCCCCCCGGGGGCCGATCAGCCCCGCCGCCGCACGCCCTCCGCCGACACCCGCGCTCCCGCCGCCGCCGACCCGCAGTCCCTGCCGGGCTGGATGCCGGATTTCCTGGTGCGCGCCGCCGCCGGCGTCACCGGGGCCCGGCGCAAGCCGGCCGCCGCCGCGACGCCTGCGTCCGAACCCGAGTCCGCGCGTCGTCCGTCCGCGCCCGCCACCGACGAGGCGCCACCCGCTGCGCGCTCCCGCCGCAAGCCGGCCGCGCCGGCCGCCGCCGATGCCCCCGCCGCGCCGCGTCGCCGTGCCGGCCCCATCGCCGCCGCCGATGCCGTCATCCGCGCGCGTGATCCCGAGGCGGCGCCTGCCGCGGCCGCGCCGACGTTTCAGGACCCGCATGCTGCGCGCGAGGCGCAGCGCTATGCCGAGCCGATCGCCAGCCGCGAGGCCATCCTGCAGCTGCTGGACGACTGCGATGGCCCGCAGACCGCCGAAGAGATCGCCGAGCGGCTCGGCCTGAGCGACCGCATCGACGCGCTGGGCAAGCGCCTGGCCGCGATGGTGCGCGAGGCACAGCTGGTGCAGAACCGCCGCGGCGGCTACGCGCCGGTGCAGCAGACCAGCCTGATCGCCGGCGTGGTGATCGCCAATCCGGAGGGCTTCGGCTTCCTCAAGCCCGACGAGGGCGGCGACGACCTGTTCCTGCCGCCGTTCGAGATGCGCAAGGTCATGCACGGCGACCGTGCGCTGGCCAACGTCACCGGCATCGACCGCCGCGGCCGCCGCGAAGGCGCCATCGCGCGCGTGCTCGAGCGCCGCATGAGCCGGCTGATCGGCCGCTTCGGCTACGAACACGGCGTGCCGTACGTGGATCCGGACGACAAGCGCGTGCAGCGCAACGTGCAGATCGCCCCGGACGGCATCGGCGAGGCGCGCGAGGGCCAGCTGGTGGTGTGCGAGCTGATCGCGCCGCCGGACAGCCGGCGCCCGGCGGTCGGCAAGATCATCGCCGTGCTCGGCGACAAGCTGACCCCGTCGCTGGTGGTGCAGACCGCGATCCACGGCCACGAGCTGCCCTACGAATTCCCGCAGGAAGTGCTCGACGAGGCCGCGGCGGTGCCGCTGGTGGTCGAGCCCGGCATGATCGGCGGTCGCGTGGACCTGCGCCGGATGCCGCTGGTCACCATCGACGGCGAGGACGCCAAGGACTTCGACGACGCGGTCTACTGCGAGCCCAACGCCGAGGGCTTCCGCCTGGTGGTGGCGATCGCCGACGTGTCGAACTACGTGCGCCCGGGGACGCCGCTGGACGACGAGGCGGTCAAGCGCGCCACCTCGGTGTACTTCCCCGGGTTCGTGGTGCCGATGCTGCCGGAGACGCTGTCCAACGGCATCTGCTCGCTGATGCCCAAGGTCGACCGCATGTGCTTCGTCTGCGACATGCAGGTGGGCCGCGACGGCGAGGTGACCGGTTCGCGCTTCTACGAGGCGGTGATGAACTCGCACGCGCGCCTGACCTACAACCAGGTCTGGAAGGCGGTCGGCGAGGGCGATGCCGACACCCAGGCCTTCCTCGGCGAGCTGCTGCCGCAGGTGCAGCGCCTGCACCAGCTCTACCACGTGCTGTCCAAGGCGCGCACGCACCGCGGCGCGATCGAGTTCGAGACCTCGGAAGTGCGCTTCGTGCTGGACAACACCGGCGAGGTCACCCAGGCCGGGATGCTGGTGCGCAACGATGCGCACAAGCTGATCGAGGAATGCATGATCGCCGCCAACGTCGAGGCGGCGCGCTACCTGCTCTCCACCCACGTGCCGGCCCCGTACCGCGTGCACGAGCGGCCGCCGGAGAGCAAGTACGCCGACCTGCTGGAGTTCCTCAAGGAGTTCGGCCTGAGCCTGCCGGCCTGGAGCAAGGTGCGCCCCGGCGACTACACCAAGCTGCTGAAAAAGGTGCGCGAGCGCCCGGACGCGGCGCTGCTGGAGTCGGTGCTGCTGCGCAGCCAGAGCCTGGCGGTGTACTCGCCCGAGAACAACGGCCACTTCGGCCTGGCGCTGGAAGCGTATGCGCACTTCACCTCGCCAATCCGGCGCTACCCGGACCTGCTGGTGCACCGCGCGATCAAATACGCCCTGAGCGGCGGCAGCGTCGACAAGTTCCAGTACACCCCGCGCGAGATGGCGATGCTGGCGCTGCAGTGCTCCGAGCGCGCGCGCCGCGCCGACGAGGCCGAGCGCGAGGTGGACGAGCGCTACCGCGCGGCCTGGATGGAGAAGCACGTCGGCAGCGAGTTCGACGGCGTGATCAGCGGGGTCACCAGCTTCGGCCTGTTCGTGGAGCTGGACGAGTCCAAGGTCAACGGCCTGGTGCACGTCACCCAGCTGCCGCAGGACTACTACCACTTCGATCCGATCCGCAAGACGCTCAGCGGCGAACGCCGCGGCCGCGAGTTCCGGCTCGGCGACCGCCTGCGGGTGCTGGTGCTCAAGGCCAGCATGGAGGAACGCAAGATCGATTTCCGCCTGGCCGACACCGGTGACGGCGAAGCGCCGCCGCCGCCTCCGCCGCCGCGCGGGCAGCCGGCCAAGCGCAAGAAGGCCAAGTACTGAGCCGGCGCGAGGACGGACCCATGGACGAAAGCAGAGCGGCCTCGCGCGACCATCGCGGCGGCTGCCAGTGCGGTGCGGTGCGGTTCCGTGTCCGCGGCGTGCTCGACGACGCCTCGATCTGCCATTGCCGGATGTGCCAGAAGGCCTTCGGCGCGTACTACGCGCCGCTGGTGTCGGTGCGCGGCGCGGATTTCCGCTGGACGCGGGGCGAACCGCGGCGGTTCGCCTCCTCGAACCTGGTGCAGCGCGGTTTCTGCGCCGACTGCGGCACGCCGTTGACCTACGAGGCGCCGGACGGCGTGGCGATCGCGGCCGGCGCGTTCGACGACCCGGCGGCGCTGCCGCCGATCGTCCAGTACGGCATCGAGCACCGGCTGGCCTTCGTCGACCGGCTGCATGCGCTGCCGGCGCGGCGCACCGACGACGACCATCAGGCGCTGCCGTTCCTGGCGCAGCTGGTGTCGCGCCAGCATCCGGACCACGACACCGAGCAGTGGCCGCCCGCGGACCGCGCGGACGGCTGAGCGGCGCGCAGCGGCGGCAGCGGATCGGGTCTGGCCCGCGACCGCCACCGGCCGCCGGCAGGGCCGTCGGCGCGCGCCGGCGTGCGTGGCCGGGATCGCGGGTGGACGTTGTCGCGCTGGCCTCCGCGGAGCCGCGGCGGGGCCGGTCGGCGCGACGCCGGATGCCCCGGCAACTGGCCGCGGCGGCGGCCAGCGCCTACCATGCACGGCTTCTTTCCTGTCTCCCCGCGCGCCCATGAGCAAGCAGAACCAGTGGATCGTCGGCGTCAACGCCGTCGCGTCCTCCATCGACAACGATGCCGACAATGTCCGCGAGGTGCTGGTCGAGGCCGGCAGCAAGAATCCGCGACTGACCGAGATCGAGGAGAACGCGCGCCGCAAGGGCATCGACGTGCGCCGAGTCAACACCCAGGCGCTGGACGGCGTCGGCGGCTCGGTGCGCCACCAGGGCGTGGCCGCGCGCTACTCGGCCGCCCGCGTCTGGGCCGAGAACGAGCTGGAGGCCCTGGTGACCGCGGCCGAGGGCAAGGCCCTGCTGCTGGTGCTCGACGGCGTACAGGATCCGCACAACCTGGGCGCCTGCCTGCGCAGCGCCGCCGCCGCGGGAGCGACCGCGGTGGTCATTCCCAAGGACAAGTCGGCCACGGTCAACGCCACGGTGCGCAAGACCTCGGCCGGCGCGGCCGACCGCATCCCGGTGGTGGCGGTGACCAACCTGGCGCGCTGCCTGCGCGACCTGCAGAAGCAGGGCGTGTGGATCTACGGCCTGGCCGGCGAGGCCGAGGCCTCGCTGTATTCGGTGGACCTGCGCGGTAACGTGGCGCTGGTGCTGGGCGGCGAGGCCGACGGCCTGCGCCGTCTCACCCGCGAGCACTGCGACGGCCTGGTCAAGATCCCGATGCCGGGCGAGATCGAGAGCCTCAACGTCTCCGTCGCCGCCGGCGTGACCGTGTTCGAGGCGGTGCGCCAGCGCGCTCTCGCGGCCGGGTAGCGGCGGGGCCGGCCTGGCGGCAGCCGCCGCGCCGGCGCCGGGCCGCCGGGCTCAGGCCGCGGGCGTGGCGGCGCTGCCGCCCAGCGCCTGGTACAGCGTGACGTCGTTGCCGAGCTGGGTCAGCCGCGCCTGCGCCAGCGCCAGCTCGGCGCTGCGCCGGGTCTGCTGGGCGTCCAGCCAGGTGCGCAGGTCGGTGGCGCCACTGCGGTAGCGCACCTCGTACATGCGTTCGACGTCGCGCGCGGCGTCGAACGACTTCTGCGCCGAGGCCACCTGGGCCGCCAGCTGCATGCGCGCCGACAGCGCGTTGTCGACCTCGCCCAGCGCGGTGTACAGCGTGGTGCGGAACTCGCTGGCGGCGATCTCGTAGCTGGTACCGGCGATGCGGGTCTGCAGCCGCGCCTGCGACAGGTTGAGGAAGGGCAGGGTGAGCCCGGCCCCGAGGCTGGCGACCGGGTGCTTCAGCACGTCGCTCAGCGCGGTGCTGCTGGCGCCGACGCTGCCGGTCAGGCTCAGCGCGGGGTAGTAGCTGGTGGCCGTGGCCTTGATGTCGGCCAGCGAGCCGCGCAGGCGCAGCTCGGCGGCACGCAGGTCGGGTCGCCGCGCCAGCAGCTCGGCGGGCACGCCGGCGGCCAGCGCCGGGCTGCGCGCCGCGTCCAGGTCCTGCGGCTCGTCGGCCTGTGGCCACGGCGTGCCGTCCAGCAGCACCGTCAGCGCGGTGCGCGCCTCCACCCGTTGCTGCAGCAGCTGGCTCTGCGCGGTGCGCTCGCTCTCCAGGTTCTGCTCGGCCTCGCGCACCTCCAGCCGCGACACCGCGCCGGCCTCGAACTGGTGCTGCACCAGCTGCAGGGTGCGCTGCAGGCGGGCCAGGTTCTGCTCGCCCGCGGCGATGCTCTGGTTGAGATAGCCGAGCTGCCAGTACTGGTTGCAGACCTCGCCGACCAGCGCCAGCACGGTGCTCTCGCGGTCCTGGTCGGTGGCCTCGGCCTCCCAGCGGGCCACGTCGCGCTGGGCGCGCAGCTTGCCCCACAGGTCGATCTCCCAGCTCAGCGACACGCTGGCGGCCTGGCTGCGCGTGACCTCGTCGTGGCGGTCCAGGGCGCGGCTGCCGGCGGCGCTGACGCTGCCGCTGGCGCTGGGCCACAGGTCGGTCTCGGCCAGACCGGCCTGCAGCCGCGCCTGGCGCAGGCGCAGGCCGGCCGCGGCGAGGTCGGCATTGACCGCCAGGGCCTGCTGCACCAGGCCGTCCAGTCGCGCGTCGCCGAAACCGCGCCACCAGGCATCGGCCGCCAGGTCGTGTGCCGGATAGCGCGCGGGCGTGGCCGGCAGGGTCCGCGCCGGCACGCCGGCGTCGCCGCCGGCGGCGTACTGCACGGGGACCGCGAGCGGGGCGGCGCGGTAGCCGCCGCTGCTGACGCAGCCGCACAGCGTGGCCGCCAGCGCGAGCGGCAGCAGGGCCGCGCGTAGAGGGAGGGGCATGTTCATTCGCGGGCCAGGGCCTCCACGGGGTCGAGTTGCGCGGCGTTGCGCGCGGGCAGGAAGCCGAACACCACGCCGATCAGGCTGGAGCAGGCGAAGGCGGCGACGATCGAGCCGGTCGAGAAGATCATGCTGAAGCTGCCGCCGGCCGCCGCGAACACCTGCCCCAGCGCCAGCGCCAGGCCCACGCCGAGCAGGCCGCCGAACAGGCAGACCAGCACCGCCTCGATCAGGAACTGCTGCAGGATGTCGCCCTGGCGCGCGCCGACCGCCATGCGCACGCCGATCTCGCGGGTGCGCTCGGTCACCGACACCAGCATGATGTTCATCACCCCGATGCCGCCCACCACCAGCGCGATGGCGGCGATCGCGCCGATCATCAGGGTCATCGTGCGCGTGGTCTGCTCGATGGTCTCGCGGATCTCGGCGCTGTTGCTGAGGAAGAAGTCCTCGTTGCCGTGGCGCAGCTTCAGCAGCCGCGATACCGCCTGCTCGGCGGCGTCCATCGGGGTGTCGTCGGACACCCGCACGGTGATGCTGGACACATAGCTCTGGCCGAGCATGCGCGACATCGCGGTGGTGTAGGGCACCCAGATGCTCAGCGACGAGCTGCTGCCGAAACCGGTGGTCTGCTTCTGCGCCACGCCGACCACCCGCACCGGCACGTTGCCCAGCAGGATCACCTGGCCGATCGGGCTCTGCCGGGAGTGCGCGAAGAACTGCGCGCGCGTGTTCTGGTCGATCACCGCGACCTGCTGGATCCCTGACACCGCCTCGCTGCCGAAGAACGTGCCCTCGGACAGCTTCAGGCCCTTGACCCGGAAATACTGCTCGCCGACGCCGCTGACCTGGGCGGTGGCCGACTGGTTGCCGTAGCGCGAGGTCACCGAGGTGGAGACGTTGGGCGTGGCGCTGTCCACGTAGCTCTGCTGCGCCAGCGCGGCGGCGTCGGCGGCCTTGAGCGTCTGCACCCGGCCCGAGCGCAGGTCGCCGAAGCCGCTGCCGGGATAGACCTCGATGGTATTGGTGCCCAGCGCCGAGATGTTGGACAGGATCTGCTGCTGCGAGCCGTTGCCCAGCGCCACCACCGAGACCACCGAGGCGATGCCGATGATGATGCCGAGCATGGTCAGGAAGGTCCGCAGGCGGTGCGCGTTCATCGACAGCAGCGCCATTCGGAACGCCTCGACGAAGCGGTCGCGCAGCGCCTGCCAGTGGCTGCCGCCGGGCGGCGCGGGCTCCGGCCGGCGCGGGGCGCGGCGGGCGTCGGCGTCGGGGTTGGCGCGATCGGCGATGATCGCGCCGTCGCGCAGCTCGATGATCCGCTGGGCGTGCCGCGCCACCGCCATGTCGTGGGTGACCAGGATGATGGTGTGGCCCTCGGCATGCAGCTCGCCGAGGATCGCCATCACTTCCTCGCCCGAGCGCGAGTCCAGCGCGCCGGTGGGCTCGTCGGCCAGGATCACCTGGCCGCCGTTCATCAGCGCGCGTGCGATCGAGACGCGCTGCTGCTGGCCGCCGGACAGCTTGCCAGGCGTGTGCCCGGCGCGGTCGGACAGCCCGAGCCGGCGCAGCAGCTCGGCCGCGCGTGCGCTGCGTGCCGGGCCCGGCATGCCGGCGTACACCGCCGGCACCTCGACGTTGCCGGTGGCGTCGAGATCGCCCAGCAGATGGTAGCGCTGGAAGATGAAGCCGAAGTGCTCGCGGCGCAGCTGCGCCAGCTCGTCCGGCTGCATCGCGCCGGTGGCGCGCCCGGCCACGCGGTAGCTGCCGGCGGTGGGGCGGTCCAGGCAGCCGAGGATGTTCATCAGCGTCGACTTGCCGGAGCCGGACTGGCCGACGATGGCGACCATCTCGCCGGCGGCGATGTCCAGGTCGATGTCGCGCAGGACCACCAGGGTCTCGTCGCCGGCGGGGAACTCGCGGCGCAGGTCGCGCAGCTGCAGCAGGGCGTCGCTCATGGCCGCGTCCTCACATCATCGGCGGCGGGCCGCCGCCGGGGCCGCCGCGGCGCTGCGAACGCTGGGCGCTGGCGGCGGCCTGGGTGGCGGCGGTGGCTTCGCCCACCACGACCTGCTCGCCTTCGCGCAGGCCGCTCTTCACCTCGGCCAGCGCGTTGTTGTTGAGGCCGACGCTGACCAGGCGCGGCTGCGGCCGTCCGTCCGCGCCGACCACCTGCACCCGGTAGCGGCCGTCGCCGGCCTTGTCGCCGAGCGCGGCCGAGGGCACGGTCAGCACGTTCCGCACCTGGCCCAGCACGATGCCGACCTGCGCGGTCATGTAGGTGCGCAGCTCGCGGCCGGCGTTGTCGACGTCGAACAGGCCGTTGTAGTAGATCGCGCTGCTGCTGCTGGAGGAGGAACTGGACGAGGACGAACTGGTGGAGGAGGTGCTGTCCTCGCTGGTCACCGACTCCGGCGCCGGCGCGATGTCGCGCAGGGTGCTGGTGTAGCGCTTGTCCGGGTTGCCGAGGATGGTGAAGTGCACCGCCTGGCCTTCCCGGGTCTTGACCACGTCGGCCTCGGAGATCTCGGCGTACACCGTCATCGTGTCCAGGTTGCCCAGCATCACGATGGTCGGCGCACTCTGGTTGGCGTTGACGGTCTGTCCCTGCTTGGACACCACCGCCACCACGGTGCCGTCGATCGGCGCGGTGATCTTGGTGTAGCCGAGGTTGGTCTGCGCGGTGTCGACGGTGGTCTGCTGCTGGGCGATGCTCGCGTCGAGGGCGGCGACCTGCGCCCGGGTCGCGTCCAGCGTGGCGCGGGCGCTCTCGTAGTCGGCGCGCGAGGTGGCCTCGGCGTCCAGCATCTGCTGCTGGCGCTTGAACGCCAGTTCGTACTCGCGCAGGCTGGCGGCCTGCGCCTGGCGGCTGGCACGAGCGTTCTGCAGCGCCGCCTGTGCGCTCTTGAGCGTGTTGAGCTGGGTGCGCGAGTCGATCTCGGCGATCAGGTCGCCGGCCTTGACGCTGTCGCCCAGCCCCACCTTCAGCGATTCGATGCGCCCGGAGACCTGCGCGCCCACGCTGACCAGCTGCGAGGGCTTGATGGTGCCGGTCGCCTCGACGCTCTGCTCGATGTCGCCGCGGGTGACCGGCGAGGTGGCCAGGATCGGCGCCGGCGGCGGCCGCAGCCACAGCCAGGCCAGCGCGGCGGCCAGCAGCAGGACGACCAGGACCAGGCCGATGCGGCCGCGTCGTGTCTGGGGAAAACGGAGTTTCACGGGAATGGTGCCTGGGACGGGGCCGCACGCTGCGGCGTCGTGCTCAGGATGGCGGCCCGTCCCCGCACGCCTCAACGCACGGTCTGTGTCGGCATGTATCGGGTTCAGCCGGCACGGTATCGCGCTGTGTCCGTGCCGGCGTCGGATACACCGCGACACGGACGGCGCGCCCGCGGCGATCGGCTACGATGGATCATCGCCGCATGAAGGAAGAATCCACGATGCACCGCCTGCTGGTGGTCGACGACGACGTTGACATCCGCACCCTGCTGGCCGAGCAGCTCGGCCGCGCCGGCTACCAGGTCAGCACCGCCAGCGACGGCGTGCAGATGCGCCAGGTGCTGGAGCGCGAGCACGTGGACCTGATCGTGCTCGACCTCAACCTGCCGCGCGAGGACGGCCTGACCCTGTGCCGCGACCTGCGCGCGCGCTCGGCCACGCCGGTGATCATGCTCACCGCGCGCGCCGAGCCGATCGACCGCGTGCTCGGCCTGGAGATGGGCGCCGACGACTACCTGGCCAAGCCGTTCGAGCCGCGCGAGCTGCTGGCGCGGATCCGCAACGTGCTGCGCCGCACCGAGGCGCTGCCGGCCAACCTGGAGCCGCTGGCGATCCGGCGCGCGCGCTTCTCCGGCTGGACCTTCGACCTCGAGCAGCGCCACCTGGTGGACCCGGCCGGGCGCGTGGTGGTGCTGTCCGGCGCCGAATTCCGGCTGCTGCGGGTGTTCGTCGGGCATGCCAACAAGGTGCTCTCGCGCGAGCAGCTGGTGGCGCTGAGCAGCGGCCGCCAGTACGAGGCGCAGGATCGCGCGATCGACCTGCAGATCAGCCGCCTGCGGCAGAAGCTGGGCGATGCCGGCGGCGCCGACGGCCTGGTCAAGACCGTCCGCAACGAAGGCTACGTGCTGGCCGCGGCGGTCACGCTGGAATGAACCGGCTGCGGGGCTACCTGTCGTCGATGGCGGGGCGGCTGTTCCTGATCCTGCTGTCGGGCATGCTGGTCGCCGCGGTGGTCGCCACGCTGCTGGCCAACGCCAAGCGCCGGCAGGACTTCGAGCGCCAGAACATGGCGCGTACCGCCGACCGCCTGCAGGGCTACGTCGCGCTGCTCGACGGCGCCGGCCCGGAACTGCGTGCGCGGCTGCTGGACCTGGGCGGGCCGGGTGTGCGGCCGGTCGCTGCCGACGCCCGCGGCCGAGGCGAGGACCCGGCCTTCGCCGCGGTGCTGGCGGCCCGCGGCGGCCTGCTGGCCCGGGCCCGGGTGCAGGACAGCGGCTACCGCAACTGCCTGCCGCGGCTGCCGGACTTCGTGCCGCGGCCGGGCCCGCGCGGTGCGGGCGACCGTCGCGGCAGCCGCGACGACGCCGGCATCTCGCCGCCCACCTGCCGGCTGGTCGCGCTGCAGCTGAGCGACGGTACCCCGCTGCGCTTCGGCCTGGAGACCCCGCCGGTGGCCCGCGACAGCCTGGCCGCGATCGATCCGGTGTTCCTGTCGCTGGTGGCGGTGGCGATCGCGCTGCTGGCGTTCGCGGTGGCGCGCATGGCGAGCGCGCCGCTCAAGCGGCTGGCCGGCGCGGCGGTGGCGCTGGGCCAGGATCTGCAGCGCGCGCCGATGCCGCTCGCCGGGCCGGCCGAGGTGCGCAGTGCCGCGCTGGCCTTCAACGCGATGCAGCGGCGGCTGCAGCGCCACCTCGGCGAGCGCACGCAGATGCTGGCCGCGATCACGCACGACCTGCAGACCCCGCTGACGCGGCTGCGCCTGCGCCTGGAAAACGTGCAGGACGAGGCACTGCGCGAACGCCTCGTCGGCGACCTGGCGGCGATGCAGGCGCTGATCCGCGAGGGGCTGGAACTGGCCCGCAGCGCCGAGTCGGCCGAGCAGCCGGTGGCGCTGGACCTGGATTCGCTGCTGGAGAGCCTGGTCGAGGACGCCTGCGAGGCCGGCGCGCCGGCGCGCTTCGAGCGTGGCTGCGGGCGGGTGCTGATGCTGCGGCCGCTGGCCATGCGCCGGCTGTTCTCCAACCTGATCGACAACGCGCTCAAGTACGGGCACGGCGCCCGGGTCTCGGCCGAGCACCAGGCCGGCAGCGTGGTGGTGCGGGTAGGCGACGACGGTCCCGGCATCGCCGAGGAGGCGCTGGAGACGGTGTTCGATCCGTTCGTGCGCCTGGAGACCTCGCGCTCGCGCGAGACCGGCGGCGCCGGGCTCGGCCTGACCATCGCCCGCACCCTGGCCGAGAAGGACGGCGCCACTCTGGTCCTGCGCAACGCCGACGGCGGCGGCCTGGAGGCCGTGGTGCGCTGGGCCGCGCCGGTCGCCGCGCCGGCGCGCTAGACGGCGCGGCGCCTGGCGCGCGGCCGGGCGCCCAGGGAACAGGCCTATGCCGCCGCCGTCTGCGGCGACGCGGCGGCTTCGAGCGCACGCACCCGCGGAATCACTTCGCGGCCGAAGAACTCGACCTCTTCCTGGAAATGCAGGAATCCCAGCAGCAGCAGATCGGCACCCGCCTGCTTCAGCGCGACGATGCGCTCGGCGATCTGCTGCGGCGTGCCGATCAGGTCGCTGCGGAAGCCGTCGTTGTACTGCACCAGGTCCTCGAAGCTGGAGCCGGCCCAGTTGCCCTGGCCCTCCGGCGAGGCCTTGCCGGCGTTGCGGGCCTCCGCGCCGAAGGCCTGGACCGCGTCCGGGTCGGCCTCGGCGATGATCTGCTGCAGCACCTGCCTGGCCTCGGCCTCGGTGGGCCGCGCGATGACGAAGGCATTGATGCCGACACGGACCTGCCGGCCCTCCGCCTCGGCCTTGCGGCGCAGGTCCTGCACCTGCGCCCGCAGGCCCTCGGGCGTGTTGCCGTTGGTGAAGTACCAGTCGGACACGCGCGCGGCCATGTCGCGTGCGGCGCGCGACGAGCCGCCCTGGAACACCTCCGGCGGTCGCGCCGGCTTGGGCTTCATCGACCACTGGTTGAACCGGTAGAAGTCGCCGTGGAAGGTGAACGCCTCCTCGCTCCAGGCACCGCGCAGCACGCGGATGAACTCCTCCGAGCGGCGGTAGCGCTCGTCGTGCTCGAGCCAGTGCTCGCCCAGCGCATGGAATTCGCCGCGGAACCAGCCGCTGACGATGTTCACGGCGATGCGCCCGCCGCTGTATTCGCTGATGCTCGCGAGTTGCTTGGCGGCCAGGGCCGGGTGCCAGGGGCCCGGCAGGATCGCGGCGATCACCTTCAGCCGTTCGGTGGCCGCCAGCAGGGTATGGCTGAAGGACACCGACTCGTGCTGGTTCTCGGCGCCATAGCCGGCGGTGAAACGGATCTGGGTCAGCGCGTAGTCGAATCCGTGGCGTTCGGCGGTCTGCGCCAGGGTGCGGTTGTAGTCGATGTCCCAGTGGGTGCGTTGCTCGATGCGGCTGATCACCAGCCCGCCGGAGACGTTGGGGACCCAGTAGGCGAAGCGGAGCGGGGCGGTGCTGGACGAGGATGCGGACATGGCGGGCTCCTGGTGACGGACACGGGCGGGCCGGGGTCGCCCGGCCGCGCGGGGCGGGTCGGCGGCAGGACGGCGTCGCAGGAACGGCGAGGGCGACGCGGGCCGCGCGCGGCGGCCGGGACCTGTCCGTCGATTCCGGCGGATGCGGCGCAGGGTGTCAGGCGGGGCGGGCGCTGGGAAAGTGCCGCTGGCTATGAGGATATGCGGTCCGGTCGGCGGCGGACGCGGCGTCGCCGGTTCAGCCGCGCGGCGACGGCCAGGCGTTGGCGACCTTGCAGAACAGCCGGGCGGTCTGCTCGGTGTCGTAGACCGCGCTGTGCGCGTCGGCCGCGTTCCAGTCCAGGCCGGCGGCCTGGGCCGCGCGTGCGAGCACGGTCTGGCCATAGGCCAGGCCGCCCAGGGTCACCGTGTCGAACACGCTGAACGGATGGAACGGATTGCGCTTGTGGCCAGTGCGCGCGACCGCGGCGTTGAGGAAGTTGAGGTCGAAGTGGGCGTTGTGCCCGACCAGGATCGCGCGCTGGCAGCCGTAACGCTTGACCGCTGCGCGCACCGGCGCGAACACGTGGTCCAGCGCCGCCTTCTCGTCCTTGGCGAAGCGGAACGGATGGTCGAGCACGATGCCGGTGATCTCCAGCGACTTGGGGTCGATGTCGGTGCCCGGCGCCGGGATCACGTGCGCGCTGGCGGTCTCGCCCGGATGGAAGCGCCCCTCGGCGTCCATCTCGATCGGCACGCAGGCGATCTCCAGCAGCGCGTGCCGGTTCCAGTCGAAGCCGCCGGTCTCCACGTCCACCACCACCGGCAGATAGCCGCGAAAGCGCCGCGACATCGGGGTGACGGAGGGCAGGGGCGGGGTCTCGACGGGTTCGTTCATCGGCATAGCCTAGCAGGTCGCCCGCGGCGGCCGCCGCGGACACCGCCCCTGAAACGGACATGCCCCGCCGAAGCGGGGCATGCGGCCTGCCGGGCCTGCGACGCCGCGATCAGCGGGCCGCGATCACGCTGGCAATGACGCCGGTGGCCACGGCGATCAGCACGTACTGGTTGTCCACGCGACGCCACTCGTGGCCGCGCGGCGGCCGCTTCAGGCCGTGCTTGCCGTAGTCCGGCACGCGGTCGCCGCGGTGGCCGACGGCCAGGCGCTCGCCGCGCTGGTGGCCACGGTGGCTATCCCGATGGTCGTCGCGGCGGTCCGGGCCGTTCTGCGGCCCGCGCTGCGGGCCCTGGGCCTGGCGGCGGTCGCCGTCGGCATGCTTGGCATGGTCATCGTGCTGGGCCCGGGGGTCGCGGTCGTCGGGACGCGGCGGGTCGGCGAACGCGGCGCTGGACGCGAGCAGCGACAATGCCAGGAACGATCCAATGATGCGCTTCATCCTATTTCTCCTCGTCTGCCGGAGCGGTCGTCCGGCGTGCTGCCAACGTAGGATTTTTTTGATGAATACGTTATGAAATCGGGCCACCGGGGCATGTCGCTTTGTGTCGGCCTGTATCGCCGGCGTGCACGCGGGGTCAAATCACCCCGGTGATGCTGGTGTCGTCGCGCTTGAGCCGCGGCGGCAGCGGCTCGTCGCCGTGCACCAGGAACCACACGTTCTCGGCGATGTTGGTGGCGTGGTCGCCGATGCGCTCGAGGTTCTTGGCCATGAACAGCAGGTGCGTGCACGGGGTGATGTTGCGCGGGTCCTCCATCATGTAGGTCAGCAGCTCGCGGAACAGCGCGGTGTACTGCGCGTCCAGCCGTGCGTCCTCGTCGCGGATCCGCAGCGCCGCCTCGGTGTCCTTTTCGCCGTAGGCCTGCAGTGAGCCGCGCACGGCGTCGGCGGCCATCTGGCCGAGCGCGCGCAGGCCCACGGTCTGCGGCAGCGGCGGCGCCGCGTTGAGCGCGATCGAGCGCTTGGCCACGTTGGCGGCGTAGTCGCCGATGCGCTCGATGTCGGCCGGGATGCGCAAGCCGGCGAGGATCTCGCGCAGGTCGCGCGCCATCGGCCCGCGCAGCGCCAGGCGCATCACGTCGTGGCTGATCGCATGCTCGAGCGCATCGATGGCCTCGTCGTTGACGACGATGCGGTGCGCGGCGTGGTCGTCGCGCCGCTCGACCACGTCGAGCGCGGCCTCCAGCTGCGCGACCGCCGTCTCGCCCATGCGGACGATCTCGCTCACCAGGCGGTTCTGCTCTTCGTCGTAGCTCTTGACGATGTGGTCGTTGGGAATGTTCATGGGCGGCCGGGATTGGGGACAGGTGAATGGGGAATGGCGAGAGCGCTGTGCCGGGGGCGTGGGAGGTGGCGGCCGGGGCGCTCCTGCGATTCCCCATTCCCCACTCCCATTCCCCGCGGTTCAGCCAAAGCGCCCGGTGATGTAGTCCTCGGTCTGCTGCTTGGAGGGCTGGGAGAAGATCGTCTCGGTGCGGTCGTGCTCGATCAGGTCGCCCAGGTACATGAAGGCGGTGAAGTCGGAGACGCGCGCGGCCTGCTGCATGTTGTGGGTGACGATGACGATGGTGTACTCGCGCTTGAGTTCCTCGACCAGCTGCTCGATGCGGCTGGTCGAGATCGGGTCCAGCGCCGAGGTCGGCTCGTCGAGCAGCAGCACGCTCGGGCGCAAGGCCACCGCGCGCGCGATGCACAGCCGCTGCTGCTGGCCGCCGGACAGGCCCAGCGCGCTCTGGCCGAGCTTGTCCTTGACCTCGTCCCACAGCGCGCCCTGGCGCAGCGCCTGCTCGACGCGATCGTTCATGTCCGCCTTGGACAGGCGCTCGTGGTGGCGGATGCCGTAGGCCACGTTCTCGTAGATCGTCATCGGGAACGGCACCGGCTTCTGGAACACCATGCCGACCTTGCTGCGCAGGCGGTTCATCGAATACTTCGGCGACAGGATGTTCTCGCCGTCCAGCAGCACCTCGCCCCGGGCCTGGAGCTTGGGATAGAGCGCGTAGATGCGGTTGAAGATGCGCAGCAGGGTGGACTTGCCGCAGCCGGACGGGCCGATCAGCGCGGTGACCCGCTTTTCCGGGATTTCCAGGTCGATGCTCTTCAGCGCGTGGAACTTGTCGTAGTAGAAGTCCAGGTTGCGCGCGGCCACCTTCACCGGCGCCGGCGCCTGCGATGCCTCGGTGGCGACCGGGACGGCGATGCGGGGCCGGGGCGCGGCGTCGGGCGCGCGGTTGTGCAGCTCGTTCATGGAGGGAGTCCGGGAAAGGTCAGTCATGGGAGATCTTGTGGCGCAGCAGCAGGGCGCGGGCGCCCAGGCTGACCAGCAGCACGAACGCGGTCAGTACCAGCGCGCCGGCCCAGGCCAGCACCTGCCAGGACTCGTAGGGGCTGCCGGCGAACTGGTTCATCACCACCGGCACGCTCGCCATCGGCTGGAACACGTTGCTGTTCCAGTATTGGTTGCCGAAGGCGGTGAACAGCAGCGGCGCGGTCTCGCCGGAGATGCGCGCCAGCGCCAGCAGCACGCCGGTGACGATGCCGGCCGAGGCGCTGCGGTAGAGCACCTGCACGATCACCTTCCACTGCGGCACGCCGAGCGACAGCGCCGCCTCGCGCATCTGCGACGGGACCAGCCGCAGCATCTCGTCGGTGGTGCGCACCACCACCGGCAGCACGATGAAGGCCAGCGACAGCGCGCCGGCGAACGCCGAGAAGCGCCCGCCGGTCTGCATCACGTACAGGGTGTAGACGAACAGGCCCAGCACGATCGACGGTGCCGACAGCAGGATGTCGTTGACGAAGCGCACCACGATCCCGGCCTTGCGCGCGTTGCCGTATTCGGCCAGCCAGGTGCCGGCGGCCACGCCCAGCGGGGTGCCGATCAGGATCGCCAGGCCGCACATCACCGCGCTGCCGAAGAAGGCGTTGAGCAGGCCCCCCTCCTGCATCGGCGGCGGCGTCATGCGGGTGAACAGGTTGACGTCGATGCCGGCGATGCCCTTGGCGATCAGCGTCCACAAGATCCAGCCCAGGAAGAACAGCCCGAACAGCGCGGTGGCGCACGACAGCAGCAGGGCCACCGTGTTGACCGCGCGGCGGCGGTGGTACAGGCGTTGCGAGACGGCGGACATCAGGTGCCCTCCCGGCGCGACAGCCGCATCAGCATGAGCCGCGCGATCGCCAGCACGACGAAGGTGACGATGAACAGCACGAAGCCGAGCAGCAGCAGCGCCGAGCGGTAGGTCTCGGTGGCCTCGCCGAAGTCGTTGGCGATCAGCGCGGCGATGGTGGTGCCGGGTTCCAGCAGCGACGGTGACAGCCGCACGGTGTTGCCGATCACGAACGCCACCGCCATGGTCTCGCCGAGCGCGCGGCCCAGGCCGAGGAAGATGCCGCCGATCACGGCCGAGCGGGTGTAGGGCAGCACGATGTCCCAGCTGACCTCCCAGCGCGTGGAGCCCAGCGCGTAGGCCGACTCCTTCAGCCGCGTCGGCACGGTCAGGAACACCTCGCGCATCACCGAGGAGATGAACGGGATCACCATGATCGCCAGCACGAAGCCGGCGGTCAGCATGCCGATGCCCAGCGGCGGGCCCTGGAACAGCGGGCCCACGACCGGCAGCGTGCCGAGGTGGTCGTTGAGCCAGGGCGTGACGTGTTCGGTCATCACCGGCACCAGCACGAACAGGCCCCACATGCCGTAGATGATCGACGGGATGCCGGCCAGCAGTTCGATCGCGGTGCCGACCGGGCCGCGCAGCCAGCGCGGCGCCACCTCGGTGAGGAAGAACGCGATGCCGAAGCTCACCGGCACCGCGATCAGCATCGCGATCAGCGCGGTCACCAGGGTGCCGTAGATCGGCGCCAGCGCGCCGTACTTGTTCTCGACCGGGTTCCAGTCGGCCGAGTAGAAGAAGCTCAGGCCCTGCAGCTGCAGGGCCTGGCGGCCGCCCCACAGCATCGACAGCGCCGCGCTGGCCAGCGCGACCAGGACCAGCACGACGGTGGCGGTCAGGACCAGCTTGAAGAAGCGGTCGGCGCGTGCGTCGCGCAGGTCGCGGCCGCGCGGCGCGGGCATCGCTTCGGGAATGACGGTGGCATTCATTCGTTTGGGCTCGTCGCCCGCGCATGCGCGGGAGCACTGGAAGGAAGCGGGCCGGCCGGGGCATCGGGCGATGCCCCGCCGGAAGGCGTCCGCGGGAGGCGCGGACGCGGCGGCATCACTTGAACTCGCTGCCCCAGTAGGTCTCGATCTGCTTCACCAGCGCCGGCGGCAGCGGCACGTAGTGCAGCTCGTTGGCCTGCGCCTGGCCGTTCTCCAGCGCCCACTTGAAGAACGCCAGCGTGGCCTTGCTGCGCTCGGCGTCCTTGGGCTGCTTGTGCATCAGCATGAAGTTGGTGGCGGTGATCGGCCACGCCTGCTCGCCGGCCGCGTTGGTGATGACCAGGTTGAAGTCCTTGGCGTTGGCCCAGTCGGCGCTGGCGGCCGCGGCCGCGAAGCTGTCGGCGCTCGGCTGCACCCAGGTGCCGGCGGCGTTCTGCAGCGAGGCGTACGGCATCTTGTTCTGCAGCGCGTAGGCCAGTTCGACGTAGCCGATCGAGCCCTTGATCTGCTGCACGTAGGAGGCCACGCCCTCGTTGCCCTTGCCGCCGACGCCACCGGGCCACTGCACCGAGGTGCCTTCGCCGACCTTGCCCTTCCAGTCGCCGCTGACCTTGGACAGGTAGTTGGTGAAGTTGAAGGTGGTGCCCGAGCCGTCGGAGCGGTGCACCAGATTGATCTTGGTTGCCGGCAGCGCCACGCCCGGGTTGGCGGCGACGATCGCCGGGTCGTTCCAGCTCGTGACCTTGCCGAGGAAGATGTCGGCCAGCAGCGTGCCGGTCAGGCGCAGCTTGCCCGGCGCGATGCCTTCCAGGTTGACCACCGGCACCACGCCGCCGATCGCCGAGGGGAACTGGCCCAGGCCGGCCTGCGCCAGCTCGGCGCTGTCCAGCGGCTTGTCGGAGGAGCCGAAGTCGACCGTGCCGGCCTTGATCTGGGCGATGCCGCCGCCGGAGCCGATCGACTGGTAGTTGACCTTGTTGCCGGTGGCGGCGTTGTAGTCGGCCGACCACTTGGAGACCAGCGGATAGATGAAGGAGGCGCCGGCGCCGGAGATCTCGGCGGACGTGCGCTCGCCGGCGGCGGGCGCGGTGGCGGCGCTCCCCGGCGTGGCGTCGGCCGCGGCCTGGCCGTCGTTGCCGGGCTTGCAGGCGGTCATCGCCAGGGCGATGGCCAGGGACAGGGCGGCGAGGCCGACCGGCTGCAGTTTCATGGTGTCTCCATAGCGGGGTTTTGCCGGATGCCGGCGGACCTCGCTATGAAATGATGTTTTTGTTACATGTTCATGACAGGGGCGGAGGTTCGTGACCGGGACCGCCGCGCCAAAAAAAGAGGACGCGGACCGTGAGGTCCGCGTCCGGGCCGGAAGGAGGGGAGAGAGGCTCCGCCCGGCCGTGCCTCAGTTCGGCAGGTTCTTGGCCCAGTAGGCCTCGACCTGCTTGACCAGCGCGTCCGGCAGCGGCACGTAGTCCAGCTGCTTGGCCTGGGCATCGCCGTTCGCGTAGATCCAGCGGAAGAAGTCGCGCGTGTTCTTCAGGCCGGCGGGGTTCTTGGCCTTCTTCTGCACCAGGATGAAGTTGGTCGCGGTGATCGGCCAGGCGGCCTCGCCCGGGGCGTTGGTCATCACCAGGTAGAAGTCCTTGGCGTTGGCCCAGTCGGCACTCGCGGCCGCGGCAGCGAAGCTCTCGTCGGACGGCTGCACGACGCGGCCGGCGGCATTCTTCATCGCCGCGTAGGCCATCTTGTTCTGCAGCGCGTAGGACAGCTCGACGTAGCCGATGCCGCCCTTGATCTGCTTGACGTAGGCGGCCACGCCCTCGTTGCCCTTGCCACCGATGCCGGTCGGCCACTGCACCGCGGTGCCTTCGCCGACCTTGTTCTTCCAGTCGGCGCTGACCTTGGACAGGTAGTTGACGAAGTTGAAGGTCGTGCCGGAACCGTCGGAGCGGTGCACCACGGTGATCTTGGCCGCCGGCAGCGCCACGCCGGCGTTGAGCGCGGCGATCGCCGGGTCGTTCCACAGCTTGATCTTGCCGAGGAAGATGTTGGCCAGGGTCGGGCCGTCCAGCTTCAGGCTGCCGGCCTGCAGGCCCGGCACGTTGACCACCGGCACCACGCCGCCGATCACCGAAGGGAACTGCGCCAGTCCGGAAGCAGCCAGCTCCTCGGGCTTGAGCGGGGCATCGGACGAGCCGAAGTCCACCGTGGCGGCCTTGATCTGCGCGATGCCGCCGCCGGAGCCGATCGACTGGTAGTTCACCTTCTTGCCGGTGGCGGCGTTGTAGTCGGCCGACCACTTCGACATCACGGGATAGATGAAGGAGGCGCCGGCCCCGGTGACGTCGGCGGCGTGGGCGGACAGCGCAAGCGAGGCGGCGATCAGGCCGGCGGCGAGGCGGGAGGTGACGGAAGGAATCACGGAAAGGGTCCTGGAGAGAAGGGGCGGGTGCTCCGCCTGCGCTCATTGCATAACCGTTCGATGACGGTCCGGCGACATCCGCATGACGGTGTCGTGACCGCGACGCGGAAGGCCGGGGCGGGCGCGGGGGCGGAAGACGGAGTCGAGGGTGGAGCGGCTGCCCGCGCCCGGGCGGCTCGCCCGGGCGCCGACGGCATGGCCCCGGACGGGCGCGGCGGGCCGCGCCTGTCCGGGGGCGGGATCACCAGTAGAACTGGACGCGTGCCGAGACGATCTTCGGATCGTCCTTGACGAAGGTGCCGGTGCTGGTGCTGTAGTGCTTGCTGTCCACCAGCGAATAGTTCAGCGCGAACTTGAAGTTCGAGTGCCAGTAGCAGTTCACGCCGGCGGTCCAGATGCCCATGTCGCCGCCCAGCACGCCGTCGACCTGCGGCCGTCCGCCCGTATTGGTGACGTGGCCGTCGTCCAGGTCGATGTAGTCGTAGCGCATCGCCAGCTGCCACATGCCGGTGGCCGGCGCGTTCGGCAGCGGGGTGGTCGGCACGCCCGCCTTGTAGCCCCAGCTCTCGCCGGTCAGGTTCCACACCTCGGACAGGTACCAGCCGTTGCTGTCGTAGTCGTCGTGGTCGGCCTGGCTGCGTTTGTCGCGGGCGGCGTAGTACTCGCCCTGGGTCTTGAACGGGCCACTGACCCACATCGCCTCGGCGCCCAGCACGTGGATGCGGTCGCTGTCGGTGAGGTTGCCGCTGTCGACCAGGCGGGTGCTGGCCAGATCCGCGTCGGGCCGCGCGCGCAGGCGCAGGGTGTCGGTGTCGGTGTCGTAGTCGACGTAGCTCAGGCCGAAGTGCAGGATGTTGGCCGATTCGTTGATCGGCGCCCAGGTGCCGCGGACGCCGTAGCCTTCGCCATGGGCCAGGTTGCGGGTCAGCTCGCGGGTGAAGCCGCTGCCGGTGATGCTCCAGTTGTTGTCGCCGATGCTGTAGGCCGCGCCGAGGCGGCGGGCGACGGCGTAGGTGTTGGTGACCGCGGCCTTGGAAATGAAGTCGTTGTTCTTGGTGCTGGACAGCTCTTCCAGGCTGTTGGGCTGCTTGAACTGGCCCAGCTGGACGAAGTGGTTGGCGTTGCCGCCGATGCGGTACTTGATGTTGGTGTCGAGGAACTTGCCGGTGCTGCGCACCGTGGTGCCGTTGGCGGCCGCCTCGCGCAGCGTGCTGGCGTCGTAGCCGAGCACCCAGTCGAAGTTGCCCGGGCCCTTGCCGCGCAGCACCAGCTCGGCGCGGCGGATGCCGAACTCCGAGTCGGCGCCGTTGTTGCCGGTGGTGCCGTTGAGGTCCTGCACGTCGTTGTGGAACCAGTTGCCGTCGGCCTGCACCAGGCCTTCGAAGGAGACCTCGGAGTCGCCGATCACATCGATCGGGATGTCGGCGTGGGCGAGGGGGGACAGCAGCGACGCGGACAGGGCGAGGGTCAGGGCGGACAGTTTCAACGGCTTCATGGGAGCCTGGGCTCATGGGTAGGTGCGCGCAGGCTAGAAGCCACGCATGACAGCACCATGACGGCGTGCCGGAGGCGTGTCCCGGCTCCGCGCCCTCGACGGTCGGCGCGAAAATGTCCGAAGCATGAATATTTGTGCGTCGCACCACTTGTGATGCCCATCGCTTGCAGCTAGATTCGGGGGCATGCGAACGTCCCACGCCCACCGGTTGATGCTCATCAGCCTGATCCTGATCGCGAGCCTGCTCTCGACGGGAACGGCGATGCTCGTCTCCGGGCTGGCGTCGGCGACGGCGGTGCAGACCGACGTCGCGTCGCAGCAGGAGCCGGATCCGGGCGCAAGCGCCGAGTCCGACGCCCGGGTGCTGCTCAGCGACCTGGCGCTGGACGATACGCTCGACCTGCCTTCGCTGCCGCCGCGCCTCGCCGCGTCGCGCCCCAGCTGCGACCTGCCGGTCCACGAGGCGGCCGGGTATGACATCGGCCTCAGTTTCGAACACCGCCCTCCAATAGCCTGAGTCGACGTGCGCGTGGCCTGGCCCCGCGTCGACGCCATCCCCTGACGTTTGCCTGCGTCCCTCGCCGTTGCGGCGAATGGGTGGCGTGCCTTGTCCCATCCCCAATCCATTCCGTCCTGCGGCCCCAGCGTCCGCGGCGACACCCCCCTGTGTCTTATCGAGGTACTCCCATGGAAAGTCTCCTGAAAGGTTTCGTCAACTTCCGCAACAACGTCTACCCGCAGCAGAAGGAAGTGTTCCAGCAGCTGGCCGAGGGCCAGAGCCCGCACACGCTGTTCATCACCTGCGCCGACTCGCGGATCATGCCCGAGCTGATCTTCTCGGCGCAGCCGGGCGAGCTGTTCGTGCTGCGCAACATCGGTAACGTGGTGCCGCCGTACTCGCAGCACGTCGGCGGCGTGATCGCGGCGATCGAGTACGCGGTGGCCGCGCTCGGGGTCAAGCACATCGTGATCTGCGGCCACACCGACTGCGGCGCGATGAAGGCCGTGCTCAAGCCGTCGCTGCTGGAAGGCGTGCCCTCGGTGGCGGCCTGGCTCAAGCACACCGACACCGCGCGCCACGTCGCGGCCCACCATGACCACCCGCACGGCAGCGACGAGGCCCTGGCCTGCCTGACCGAGGAGAACGTGGTCTCGCAGCTCGACCACCTGCGCACCCAGCCGGTGGTGGCGGCGCGCCTGGCCGCCGGCACGCTGCGCCTGCATGGCTGGATCTACGACATCGCCCACGGCGACATCCGTGCCTTCGACACGCAGGCCGGCAAGTTCCTGCCGCTGCTGCCGGAGGCCGGCGAGGTCCCCTGCGCCACCCCGCGGCCGCGCCTGGCCGGCGCGGTCAGCGAAGCCGCCGCATGAAGGAGGCAGCCATGAACGCGCCCGTCAACAAGGGTTACCTACGCCAGGGACTGTTCGGGCGCGACCTGCTCGCGTCCGTGGTGGTGTTCCTGGTCGCGCTGCCGCTGTGCATGGGCGTGGCGATCGCCTCGGGCATGCCGCCGGCCGCCGGCTTGATCACCGGCATCGTCGGCGGCCTGGTGGTGGGCGTCATCGCCGGTTCGCCGCTTCAGGTGAGCGGCCCGGCCGCGGGCATGGCGGTGCTGGTGTTCGAGCTGGTTCGCCAGCATGGCGCCGCCGCGCTCGGGCCGGTCGTGCTGGTCGCCGGCGCGATCCAGCTGGTCGCGGGCCTGTGCCGGGTGGGGGTCTGGTTCCGGATGACCTCGCCGGCCGTGGTGGCCGGCATGCTGTCGGGCATCGGCATCCTGATCGTCGCCTCGCAGTCGCACGTGCTGATGGACGCCACCCCGGGCGCGCGCGGCCTGGAGAACTTCGCCGCGTTGCCGGCGGTGCTGTGGCGCGCGCTGAGCGAGGGCGTGGGCCTGCCGGCACTGCTGGTCGGCCTGGCGACGATCGCGATCACCGCGGGCTGGAACAAGCTGCGCCTGCGTAACCTGCGCTTCCTGCCGGGCGCGCTGGTCGGCGCGGTCGTGGTCACCCTGGCCGCCCAGGCGCTGGCGCTGGACGTCAAGAAGGTGGACGTGCCGTCCAACCTGCTGTCGACCATCGCGGTGCCGGGCGTGTCGGACGTGCTGGGCGTGTTCGTCAGCGGACCGCTGCTGCTGGCGGCCATCACCTTCGCCTTCGTCGCCAGCGCCGAGACGCTGCTGTCGGCGGCGGCGGTGGACCGCATGCACCAGGGGCCGCGTACCCAGTACGAACGCGAGCTGGGCGCGCAGGGCGTCGGCAACATGCTGTGCGGCCTGCTCGGCGCGCTGCCGATGACCGGCGTGATCGTCCGCAGCGCCGCCAACGTGCAGGCGGGTGCGGCGACGCGGATCTCGACGATCATGCACGGTGGCTGGCTGCTGGTGTTCGCGATGCTGCTGCCGTGGCTGCTGCGGATGACGCCGGTGGCCTGCCTGGCCGGCATCCTGGTCTACACCGGCTTCAAGATGGTCGACGTCGGGCAGGTCAAGAAGCTGTCGGTGTACGGCCGTGGCACGGTGATGATCTTCCTGGCTACCACGCTGTCGATCGTCGCCACCGACCTGCTCACCGGTGTGATCGTCGGCTTCGCGCTGTCGCTGCTGCGCCTCGCGGTGCAGTCCTCGCGGCTGAAGCTGGACGTGCAGGAGCACGGCGCCCCGGGTCGGCTGCGGCTGTCGCTGGCCGGGTCCGCGACCTTCCTCGGCGTGCCGTCGATGGCGCGTACGCTGGACAGCGTGCCGCCGAACACCGAGTTGCACCTGGACGTCGCGCGCCTGACCCATATCGACCACGCGGTGCTCGAGTTGCTTCGCGACTGGGGCCGCAACGCCGCCACCAACGGATCGCAACTGGTGGTGGACTGGAACGAGGTGGGCCAGCGTACCGAAGGACCGGCCAAGGCGGCGGCCTAGCCGGAGACGCAAGGCGACACGGCAGGGCCCGTTCCGGAAGGAGCGGGCCCTTGTCGTTGCCGGGTTGACACGCTGCTCGCTGCCGGGCCGACATGCTGCGCCGGCAGCGCCACGGCTTCGGGCCGCATGCAGCATGCGCCCGTCGCGGCATCGGTAGGGTCCGTGCGCGGGCTGCCGCGCTACGGCGCCGACCACCGCAGCGACCGCCAAACGCCGCGGTGGCCGCCGCGGCGCCGCCGGCCGCAGACGCACGGGCTCACCGCACGAGGCTCAGCCGGGCGGGGTCTTGTCCTTGAAGCGGCACAGGTCGCGGATCACGCATTGCGGGCAGTCCGGCTTGCGCGCCTTGCACACGTAGCGGCCGTGCAGAATCAGCCAGTGGTGCGCGTCCTGCAGGAATTCGGCCGGGACCCGCTTCACCAGCTGGTCCTCCACCGCGCGCACGTCCTTGCCTGGGGCCAGCCCGGTCCGGTTGGAGACGCGGAAGATATGCGTGTCCACCGCCATCGTCGGTTCGCCGAAGGCGGTGTTGAGCACCACGTTGGCGGTCTTGCGGCCGACGCCGGGCAGCGCCTCGAGCGCGGCACGGTCGCGTGGCACCTCGCCGCCGTACCGCTCCAGCAGCAGGCGGCAGGTGGCGATCACGTTCTTGGCCTTGGCGTTGAACAGCCCGATCGTGGAGATGTACGTCTTGAGGCGTTCCTCGCCGAGCTCGAGCAGGGCCTGCGGCGTGTTGGCGACGGGATACAGCCGGCGCGTGGCCTTGTTGACGCCGACATCGGTGGCCTGGGCCGACAGCACCACGGCGATCAGCAGCTCGAACGGCGTGGTGTACTCCAGCTCGGTGGTCGGATGCGGGTTGAGTTCGCGCAGGCGCTCGAACATCTCCTGCACCTCGGCGCGGGTCATCGCGCCGCGGCGGCGCGCGGCCGGCGCAGGCGCCAGGGCCGGGGCGTTCAAGCGCCGCTCCCGCTGGCGGCCCGGGCCTTGGCTCGCGCGAGGATGGCGGCGGCCAGCGGCGGCAGCGCGGGACGGGACGGCTGCGCGCTCTGCAGGGGCGCCGGCGCGCGCCTGGCATCGCGCTCGGCGGCGCGGCGGGCTAGGCGCTCGGCGCGGGCGCGATGGCGCGCGCGCGCATCCCAGGCGGCCTGCAGCCGTCGCTGTGCGGACAGCAGGCGCGCGCTCAGGTCGGGATGGGCCGGGTCGAGGCGATCGTCGTCCGCGCCGGGCAGGTAGTCCATCAGGCCGAGCGCGAGCGCACGGTCGGGGTCGTCGGCGAGCACGCAGGCCAGCAGCCGCAGGGGCAGGGGCGTCGCGTCTCCGGTGGCGTCGGGCTTCCGGTGCATCGGGTGCGGTGATCCTCTCAAACGTGGGAAAACGGGGAACGGTGAGGCGTGCGGGGCCGGGGGGCATGCCGGCGCGGCCCACGCATCGCGTCGCGAAGGGCGGTGGCGCGGCCGTGGGACGCGATCGTGGTGGGCGGTGGCCTACCCCGGCCGGCGGGTTTGCCCCCGGCAGCGGCGACCCGGGCGCCGGGGCGGTACCGGTCCGGTCGGCCCGGGCGTGCCGGGCCGGTCACCCGCCCCGGCTGCACGGCCGCGACGTCCGCCTTCGCGCGGCCGCGGCCGCGGAGCGTGGGCCCGGCCGGGAAAGTGGGCGCCAAACCGGCGTTTTCATGCATGGCAGTGCGGCCGAAAGTAAAAAAAAGGTGAACACGGAACTTCCGCAGCCCTTGCGGGTCCTAGCTTCAGACGTTAGTGGCGGTTCCGTATCGCGGCCGTTATCCTAGCGCGTCATCTCAGGCGGCAGCCCCGTCCTGTGCCACCACCCTGGAGAATTGTTTGATGAAGTTGCGTTCTATCGCGGTCGCCGTGGCGGCCCTGGCCCTGACGGGCAATGCACTGGCCCAGGACACGACGTCCGAAAAGGGCAAGTTGAGCTACTACTTCGGCTACGACTACGGCAACAACCTTGCCGAGCTCACCGGCCGCGGCGAGCAGCTCGACATCAACTCGGTGGTGAAGGGGCTGCAGGATGCCTACGCCAAGAAGCAGCCGTCGATCACCGCCGACCAGCTGAAGCCGGCGGTCGAGGCGTTCCAGAAGCGCGAGCAGGGCCGTGCCCAGCAGGCCAAGGCCGAGTACGAGAAGGCCGCCGCCGAGAACAAGACCAAGAGCACCCAGTTCCTGGCCCAGAACAAGGCGGCCAGCGGCGTGCAGACCCTGCCCAGCGGCGTGCAGTACAAGGTGATCGAGGCCGGCAAGGGCGCCAAGCCGACGCAGGCCAGCACCGTGCAGCTGGAAGTGGCCGGTCCGTTCCCGTACGGCCAGCGCCCGGCGCAGGCCCGCCCGGCCCAGCAGATCCCGTCGATCAAGGTCAGCGAGGTCGAGATGCAGGCCATGCGCGAGACCCTGCTGCAGATGCCGGCCGGTTCCAAGTGGGAAGTGACGCTGCCGCCGGAGAAGGCCTATGGCGCCGATCCGCGTACGCCGTTCCCGCCGAACGTGGCCGTGCAGTTCGAGATCAAGCTCGTCAGCGTGAAGTAAGCGACCGTACGGGTACGCGACGACGCCGGCCGCTGGGCCGGCGTTGTCGTTTTGGGGCGACGCGACGTCGCAGCATGGGGCCGACGCCGCGCGTCTGCCGCCACGGGGTGCAGGATGCAAGCAACGACGGACGACGCAGAAGCGCGCGCTGCCATGCGCAGCCCCTGCCTCGGTGTATGTTCGCTGGATGGCGCGCGGCGGTGTGTGGGCTGCCTGCGCACGATCGACGAGATTGCCCGCTGGAAGAGCATGAGCGATACCGAACGCGATACCTATCTGCAGACCGTGCTGCCGGCGCGCGCCGGCTTCGAGCGCGGCCTGGCCGAGCGCGAGCGCCTGCTGCGCGCGCTGTACCCGCTGCACGCGCCGCCGGCCGGTCCCGGCTGGAACCACGACGAACTGATCGACCTGGTCGAGCAGGGCGTGTCCGCCGAGGCGGCGGTGCTGGCCGGCCTGGTGCCGCGCCAGGACGGTACCCACGTGTTGCTGACCCTGCGCAACGACCGGCTGCGCCACCATGCCGGCCAGGTGAGCTTTCCGGGGGGGCGTATCGAGCCCAGCGACCGTGATGCCGCGGCCGCGGCGTTGCGCGAGAGCTGCGAGGAGATCGCCCTGGGCGCCGGGCAGGCGCGCGTGCTCGGCTATCTCGATCCGTTCCTGACGGTGAGCGGCTTCCGGGTCACGCCGGTGGTGGCGGTGATCGATCCGGCCTTCGTGCCGGTGCCGCAGCCGGACGAGGTGGCGGACGTGTTCGAGGTGCCGCTGGACTATTTGATGGACCCGGACAACCTGCGCAGCGTGGAGATCGAGTTCCGCGGCCGGCCGCGGCGGGTGCTCGAGTACGCCTGGCCGGGGCAGCGGATCTGGGGCGCCACGGCGGCCATCCTTCTCAACCTGCGGCGCAGACTGGAGCAGTCGGCATGAGCGAAGCGTTCCCCGTGACCTCCCCCCTGATCGATGCCGCCGCGCTGGCGGCGTTGCTCGGCGACCCCGCGCTGCGGATCGTCGATGCGCGCTTCGCGCCGCCGACCGTGGTCGACCCCGATGCGGGCCGCCGCGGCCATGCCGAATCGCACCTGCCGGGCGCGACCTACGCCGATCTCAACCGCGACCTGTCCGACCTGACGCGCCGCGGGCAGGGGCGGCACCCGCTGCCGGACAGCGAGGCCTTCGCGGCGGCGCTGGGCCGCTGGGGCATCGCGCCCGACAGCCGTGTGGTGGTCTACGACGCTGGCGACGGCAGCATGGCTGCGGCGCGGCTGTGGTGGATGCTGCATCTGCTCGGGCATCGCCAGGTGGCGGTGCTCGACGGCGGCCTGGCCGCGTGGCGCGCCGCCGGGCTGCCCGAAGTGGCCGGCGGTGGCGACGGCCCGGCCGCGGTCGCGCCGTATCCGGCGCGTTTCGCGGACGAGGCGATCGTCTCGACCGCGGAGATCCTCGCGCGCCTGGACACCCCGCCGGGCTGGCTGTGGGACGCGCGCACCGCCGAACGCTTCCGCGGCGAGGTCGAGCCGGTGGACACGGTGGCCGGCCACGTGCCCGGCGCGCGCAACCGTCCGCTGGGACTGAACCTGCGCGAGGGGCGCCTGCGCCCGGCCAACGAACTGCGCGCCGAGCTGCAGCCGCTGCTGCAGGGCCGGCCGGCCAGCGACATCGTGCTGATGTGCGGCTCGGGCGTCACCGCCTGCCACCTGCTGCTGGCGATGGCGGCGGCGGGCCTGCCCGGTGCGCGCGTCTACGCCGCGTCTTGGAGCGGCTGGATCGAGGACGCTTCGCGCCCGGTGGCGGCGGATCGGGCTGAATGAAGGCACAATAGCGCCAGGACAGGTGCCTGCGCATGCGCAGGCGGGCAGCGCGGAGCGCGGTTTCTTGTCGTACCAGGTGTGCTCATGCGGTTGCGGGTTGGCGCGTTGTGGGTGGCGATGCTGGTCGGAAGCAGTTGTTCGCAGGGCGGCCGGCTCCCGGCGACGGGCGACGTGCGCGCCGGAACCGCCCCGGCGGCCCCGGAGGACAGTTACGCGGCGCAGGTGGAACGCTGGCGTGAGGCGCGCATCGCCGAGCTGCGCTCGCCCAGCGGCTGGCTGAGCTATACCGGATCCGGGCGCCTGCGCCCGGGCAGCTACCGGGTCGGCGCGGCGCCGTCCAACGACATCGTGCTCGGCTCCGGGCCGGTCAGCCTGGGGCAGCTGCTGCTGGATGGCACCGGCACGGTGGTGTTCGAGGCGGCGCCCGGAGCCGATGTCCGCCTGCGCGGCAGGGCGGTGACGCGGGCGACGCTGACCCCGGAGCAGGGCGGGCACAAGGATGCCGGCGACCGCCTGCAGGTGGGGCCCGCGCAGTTCTACGTGGTCAGGACCGGGCAGCTGTTCGGCTGGCGCTTCCGCGACCCGCGTGCGCCGGCGTTGCGTGCGTTCCGCGACATCGAGCATTTCCCGGTCGATCCGGACTGGCGCATCGAGGCGCAGTGGCGTGCGTATCCCACGCCGCGGCCGGTGACCCTGCTGACGTCGATCGGCACCCCGCTCAAGGCCAGGCTGCCGGGCGAGGCGGTGTTCCTGCGCAACGGCCACGAGTACCGGCTGCGTCCGGTGCTGCAGGAGGGCGAGCGGCCGTTGTTCTTCCTGTTCGCCGACCGCACCAGCGGCAAGGAGAGCTATGGCGGGGCGCGCTACCTGTTCGCCGAGCCGCCGCGCAACGGCCGCATCGTGCTGGACTTCAACCGCGCCGAGAACCCGCCGTGCGCACTGACCCCGCACGTGGTGTGCCCGATCGCGCCGCCGGAGAACCGGCTCGACCTGAGCGTGGATGCCGGCGAGAAGACCTACGTGCTGGCGCACTGAGGCGGCGCCGCCGCGCCGGCCGCCGCCCTCAGCGCGGCAGGCGCTGCAGCGGCAGCGCGGCCTCGATGCGGTCCCAGGGGAACATCGGGCCGGGATCGAGCTTGCGCTGCACGCGTAGGGCCGGGTCGTCGCTGGCCAGTTCCTGGCGGGTGTCGAGCGCGTCGTGGCCGGCGATGCGGCGCAGCGACGGCAGCGCGGCCGTCAGCCACTGCAGCAGCCGCAGCAGGGCCGCGATCTGGATCTCGGGATAGGCTTCGGTCATCCGCTGGCAGCGCGAGTCCAGCCAGTCGGGATAGCGCCCGCGGTTGACCAGCTCGATGCCGAGGCTGTGGGCGTTGTGGCCGCGCACGTGGTGGGCGACGCGCTCCAGCGCCACGTACTGCTGGATGCTGCCGTTGCGGTCGAGATAGTAGTGGCCGCTGTTGCCGGTGCCGCCGTCGTAGAGCACGCGCTCGCCGTACTCGCGCGCCATCGCCATGTCCGGCAGCTCGGTGCAGTGGATCACCACCAGTTCGATGTCGGACAGCGGCCGCGGCGCGAGGCGGCGCTCGTAGCCGAGGGGCGCGTAGGTGATCGGCGGGCATTCGGCGGACATGCGCGGATGCTAGCATTTGCCGATGGCGCTGAATCCCGAGAGTCCCCTGGCGAAATTGATGGCCACGCTGCCGCAGCGCGGTCGCGTGGAATGGATCGGGCTGCGCCCGGCGCGCGATGTGCCCATGCGCAGCGTCGAGGCCGTGGCGGCGACGCCGGAGGGCGGGCTGGAAGGCGACCGCTACCAGGGCGCCAGCGGCAAGCGCGCGGTCACCCTGATCCAGGCCGAGCACCTGCCGGTGATCGCGGCGTTGTCCGGCCATGCCGCGGTGGCGCCGGCGACGCTGCGCCGCAACCTGGTGGTGGCGGGGATTCCGTTGCTGGCGCTGAAGGGCCGCCGCTTCCGGGTCGGCGAGCTGGAGCTGGAGGGCACCGCGCCGTGCGATCCGTGCTCGCGGATGGAGGCGGCGCTGGGGCCCGGTGCCTACAACGCGATGCGGGGCCACGGCGGGCTGTGCGCGCGCATCCTGCGCGGCGGCATCGTGTGCGTGGGCGATGCGGTGGCGGCGCTGTGAGCCGCGGCCGCTGCCTCCTCTCGCACGGGTTCGAGAGCGGGCCGGACGCGACCAAGGTCACCGCGCTGGCCGAGGTCGCCGAAGGCCTCGGCTGGCGTTGCGAGCGCCCGGACTTCACCGACCTGGATGCGCGCCGCGAGTTCGGTCCGCTGGGCGACGTGCCGGCGCGGCTGCAGCGCCTGCTGGACCTGGCCCGCGCCGCCGCCGCCGACGGGCCGGTGGTGCTGGCCGGCTCCAGCCTGGGCGCCTACATCGCGGCACGGGTCTCGCTGCAGGTGCCGACGCGCGCGCTGTTCCTGATGGTGCCGCCGACCCGGCTGGGCCCGCTGCCGGCGCTGGACGCGGCCGCGGTGCCGATCTCGGTCGTACACGCATGGCACGACGAGCTGATCCCGGCGGCCGAGGTGATCGCCTGGGCGCAGGCGCGCTCGGCGCGGTTGCTGCTGGTGGACGACGGCCATCGCCTCGCCGACCACGTCGAGGCGTCGGCGCAGGCCTTCGCCGCGCTGCTGGCATCGCTGTGACGGACGCTCCGCTGTCGGCGGACACGGGGGTGCGCATACGCGCGGAGACCGCCGAGGACGTGGCCGCGATCGAGATCCTGACGCTGGTGGCGTTCTTCGACGTGGCGCACAGCCGGCACGACGAGCAGGCGATCGTCGCCGCGCTGCGCGCCGACGCGGCGCTGAGCGTGTCGCTGGTCGCCGAGCACGAGGGCTATGTGGTCGGGCATGTGGCGGCCTCGCCGGTGACGCTCTCGGACGGGACGACGGGCTGGTACGCCCTGGGGCCGGTCTCGGTCGGCCCGGGCCATCGCGGCCAGGGGCTCGGCACCCGGCTGGTGACGGCTGCCCTGGATGCGCTGCGGGCACGCGAGGCGGCCGGCTGCGTGGTGCTCGGCGAGCCGGCCTGGTGCCGCCGCTTCGGCTTCGCGCCCGAGCCGGGACTGACGCTGCCGGGCGCGCCGGCGTCGGAATTCCAGGCCGTCGCCTTCGGCGACCGGCTGACGCCGCTGGCGGAAGTGAGCTACCCCCCGGCCTTCGGCGGCTGAGCCTCCTTCCGGGTCTCCGAGGCGGCTTGCCCTGGCACGCTCGCCGGCTTCGGCACGGGTGCCGCGCGACCGCGAGCCGCGCCCGCGCAGGCAGGCGAGGCGCCCACTCCCACCCGCCGCCCCGGCCCGCCACCCGGCGACAGACTCGGGGCAGCGGCAGGATCGTCGGCTTCGCAGCATTCCCGGCATGACCGGGACGGTTTGCGTCGCCGTCCCAGGGCGGTGGTTCCCGCCCCGACCGTAGCGGATCGCAGTGGGCGTTATACTGGCGACATTCGTCCACTGTTCCGAGGTATTCGTCCGATGCGCCATTGATGCCGCCGTCGCCTGCGACGGCCGTACCGCCGCCGACCCGTCCGGGTGGGCGCGTGTCCCGGCATCCGATGGAGGTCCGCATGACGAACCCGTTTCTCACGCTGGAAGGCGTGTCGTATGTCCTGCCCGACGGCAGGCCCTTGTTTTCTTCGCTCGACGCGCATTTCGACCTGCAGCCGACGGCGCTGGTGGGGCGCAATGGCGTGGGCAAGAGCGTGCTGACGCGCCTGCTCGCCGGCCAGCTGTCGCCGAGTGCCGGACGCTGCCTGCGTTCGGGTCGGGTGCATCTGCTGCACCAGCGCAGTACGCCCAAGCCCGGCGAGACCGTGGCGCAGCTCGCGGGTGCGGCGCCGGTGCTCGATGCGCTCGCGCGGATCGCCGGCGGCAGCGTGGCGGCGGCCGACTTCGAGCAGGTCGGCGACGGCTGGGACACGGCCGCGCGGCTGGCGGCCGCGCTGGAACGCCAGGGACTGGGCGGGCTGGCGCCGGAGCACCCGGTGGCCGCGCTCAGCGGCGGCGAAGCGATGCAGGTGGCGCTGGCCGGCGCGTGGCTGTCGCAGGCCGATTTCCTGATCCTCGACGAGCCCAGCAACCATCTCGACCGTGGCGCGCGGGCACGCCTGTGCGAGCAGCTGCAGGGGTGGCCGCGCGGCCTGCTGGTGGTCAGCCACGGCCGTGCGCTGCTGGACACGATGGCCCGCATCGTCGAACTCTCGCCGCGCGGGCTGCGCAGCTACGGCGGCGGCCATGCGCTGTATGCACGCCAGCGGGCGCACGTGCAGGCCCAGGCGGAGACCCGGCTGGCGCAGCGCAAGCACGAGCGCCGGCGCGGGGAACAGGCGTTGCGCGTGCAGCAGGAGCGGCGCGAGCGGCGCCAGGCACGCGGCGACCGCGAGGGCCGCGAGGCCAACCAGGCCCCGATCCTGCTGGGAGGCGCCAGGCAACGCAGCCAGGCCAGCGCCGGGCGCCAGGCGCAGCTGCACGACGCGCTCCGCACCCGCCTGGACGCACGGGTGAGCGAGGCCGCCGCCGAGGTCGCGCCGCAGGTGGAAGTGGTCCTGCGCCTGCCGCCGGCGGTCTCCCAGGGACACCGCCTCGCCCGGCTGGACGGTGTGGTGCTGCCGTTCGCGGCGGCGGGCGGGCAGGCGCTCGACCTGCAGCTGGACGGCCGCCCGCGCATCGGCGTGGTCGGCCCCAACGGCAGCGGCAAGTCGACGCTGTTGCAGGTGCTGGCCGGGCGGCTGCCGCCCCTGGCCGGCCACTGCCGCGTGCAGGGCCCGGTAGCCTGGCTGGACCAGCACCATGGCGGCCTGGATCCGGCCCGCTCGGCGTTCGCGCAGCTGCAGGATGCCGACCCGGGCGCGGACCCGGCGGGCCTGCGCACCCGGCTGGCCCAGCTCGGCCTGGACGCCGCCCGCGCCGAGCTGCCCAGTGCCGCCCTGAGCGGAGGCGAGCGGCTCAAGGCGGCCCTGGCGTGCGTGCTATACGCGTCGCGGCCGGCGTCGCTGCTGCTGCTCGACGAGCCCGGCAACCACCTCGACCTGGAGTCGCTGCAGGCGCTGGAGACCATGCTGCGGGCCTATGCCGGCGCGCTGCTGGTGGTCTCGCACGACGATGCGTTGCTGGAACGGCTCGCGCTGAGCCATCGCCTGGATACCGGCGCGGCCAGGTGGCGGCTGGCGCCGTGGTGAGCCGCGGATGCTCGCCCGGGACGCCGGGCTGGTAATGCCGGGCCCGATGGCCGACCATTTGCGCCCCGCCTGCGGCGGCCGTTGCGTCCTTTCCCGGACCCGGCCGCCGTCCCGCCGTCCACGGCCGGTGCCGCTCCCTGGCGCCGCCGCCGTCCCCAGCCGATACCTGCCCACGTGAAATTCTTCGCTTCCTGCGCCAAGGGCCTGGAATACCTGCTTGCCGACGAGCTGCTCGCGCTCGGCGCCGCCAAGGCCACGGCCACCATCGCCGGGGTCAACGTCGAGGGCGAACTAGGTGATGCGCTGCGCGCGGTGCTGTGGTCGCGCCTGGCCAGCCGCGTGCTGTGGCCGCTGACCGAGTTCGACTGCCCGGACGAGGACGCGCTGTATGAAGGCGTCGCGCGCCTGCCGTGGGCCGAGCACCTGGCGCCCGGGCACACCCTGGCGGTGGACGCGCACGTGTCCGGCAGCGTGATCACGCATGCGCGCTACGCCGCCCAGCGCATCAAGGACGCGGTGGTGGATACGCTGCGCCAGCAGGGCCTGGAACGACCGTCGGTGGACGTGGAGCAGCCGGACCTGCGGCTGAACCTGTCGCTGCGCAAGGGCCGGGCGACGATCTCGGTCGATCTCGGCGGGGGACCGCTGCACCGGCGCGGCTGGCGCATGGCGCAGAACGAGGCGCCGTTGAAGGAGAACCTGGCCGCGGCGGTGCTGTTGCGTGCCGGCTGGCCGCGGGTGCATGCCGATGGCGGCGGTCTGCTCGACCCGATGTGCGGCAGCGGCACGCTGCTGATCGAGGGCGCGCTGATGGCCGCCGATGTCGCCCCCGGCCTGCAGCGCTATGCGGCCACCGGGGCCGCGTCGCCGCCGCCGAGCCGCTGGCGCGGGTTCGACCGTGACGCCTGGCAGGCGCTGGTCGCCGAGGCACGCGCGCGCGCCGAGGCGGGGCTGGCCGCGCTCGCGCCGGTGATCCACGGCAGCGACGTGGATCCGCATGCGGTGCGCGCGGCCCGCGAGAACGCGCAGGTGGCGGGGGTCGCCGCGGCGATCCGCTTCGAGGTGCGCGACATCGCCTACCTGCAGGCGCCGCCGCAGGCCTATGGCGCGGTGGTGTGCAATCCGCCCTACGACGAGCGCCTGGCCGCCGATGCGGCGCTGTACCGCACCCTGGGCGACGCGCTGCAGCGCACGGTGCCGGCGTGGCGCGCGAGCCTGCTGTGCGGCAGCGCCGAGCTCGCGTTCGCCACCGGCCTGCGCGCCGGCAAGAAGTACCAGCTGTTCAACGGTGCGCTGGAATGCGCGCTGATCGTCTGCGACCCGATCGCGGTGCCGCGGCGCGCGCCCTCGGCCGAACCGCAGGTGCTCAGCGACGGCGCGCAGATGGTGGCCAACCGCCTGCGCAAGAACCTGCAGAAGTTCCGCAAGTGGCGCGCGCGCGAGGGCGTGGAATGCTTTCGCGCCTACGATGCGGACCTGCCCGAGTACGCGGCCGCGATCGACGTCTACCAGCAGGCCGACGGCCTGCGCGAACGCTTCCTGCACGTGCAGGAGTACGCCGCGCCGGCCACGATCCCCGAGGCCGACGTGCGCCGCCGCCGCAACGAACTGCTGGCGGCCGCGCGCGAGGTGTTCGAGGTGCCGGGCGAGCGCGTGGCGCTGAAGTCGCGCGAGCGCGGCAAGGGCGGCAGCAAGTACGGCCGCCTCGAGCAGCGCAACGAGTTCGTGCACGTGCGCGAGCACGGGGCGCTGCTGCGGGTGAACCTGTTCGACTATCTCGATACCGGGCTGTTCCTCGACCACCGCCCGCTGCGCGGGCTGATGGCCGCGCAGTCCCGGGGCCGGCGCTTCCTCAACCTGTTCTGCTACACCGGCGTGGCCAGTGTCGAGGCCGCGGTGGCCGGGGCCAGCGCCACCACCAGCGTGGACCTGTCCGGGACCTACCTGCAGTGGTGCGCCGACAACCTGGCGCTGAACGGCCAGTCCGGCGCACGCCACCAGCTGATCCAGGCCGACGCGCTGGCGTGGCTGGAGGCCGAGCGTGCGCAGTACGACGTGGTGTTCTGCGACCCGCCGACCTTCTCCAATTCCGCGCGTGCCGAGGATTTCGACCTGCAGCGCGAGCACGTGCGCCTGCTGCGCGCGGCGGTGGCACGGCTGGCGCCGGGCGGGGTGCTGTACTTCTCCAACAACTTCCGGCGCTTCCGGCTGGACGACGAGGCGATCGCCGAGTTCGCGCTGTGCGAGGAGATCAGCCCGCGCACGATCGACCCGGACTTCGAGCGCAACGCGCGCATCCACCGCGCCTGGCGGCTGAGCCAGTTCTGAGGTGCGGCCGCGGGGCGCGCCCCGTAGCGGGTCTGTCCTGCGGGCGAGGCGGCGCGGCCCGCGGTGACGGCTCGCCGCCGGCGCCGTGAGGTCAGGCGGCGCGGTGGCCGCTGAGCTCCTGGCCGGCGTGCCGGTCGAAGCGCAGGTGCCACCAGGTCGAGCTCAGCGAGATCAGGCTGACGACGCAGAAGGCGGCCGAGAAGTCGGACAGCTGCGGTTGCGCGTGGCCGCCCAGCGCCATCGCCGCCTTCAGCAGCAGCGCGCCGGCGCAGACCCCCACCGACAGCATCAGCTGCTGCAGCGTGGTGTAGAGGCTGCTGGCCGTGCTCATGCGCGGCCCCGGCACGTTCTCGTAGGCGATGGTGTTGTATGCGGCGAACTGGAACGACATGAACGCGCCGCAGCACAGCAGCAGCCCGAACATCAGCGTCGGCGGCCAGTCCGGCCGGAACAGCGCGCACACCATGTAGCCGAGGCTGGCCAGCACGCCGTTGCCGATCAGGCTGTTGCGGTAGCCGAAGCGCCGCAGCAGCCGCGGGGTGACGCTGCGCATCAGCAGCGCACCCAGCGCGGTGGCCAGGATCAGTCGGCCGCTGTAGGCGGCGCTGAAGCCGAAGCCGATCTGGAACAGCAGCGGCAGCAGGAACGGGTGGGCACCCTGGGTCACGCGCATCAGCGCGCCGCCGATCACCGAGAGCCGGAACGAATCGATGCGCAGCAGCGACAGGTCCAGCAGCGGCGCCGGATGCCGGCGTGCATGCCACAGGTAGCCGAACGCCGCGGCGGCGCCGGTGGCCAGCAGCACCAGCGCCGGGCGCAGGCCGTCCTGCTGGCTGATCATCTCCAGCCCGAACAGCAGGCAGCCCAGCGCCAGCCCGCACAGCACGAAGCCGCGCAGGTCGAAGCGCCGGGGCGCCGAGACCGTGGGGATCTCGGGGATGAAGCGGCGTACCAGCAGGAACCCGGCGATGCCGATCGGCACGTTGATGTAGAAGATCCAGCGCCAGTCCAGGTAGCTGACGAACAGCCCGCCCAGCGGCGGCCCCAGCATCGGCCCGACGAAGGCCGGCACCAGGGTCCACGCCATCGCCGACACCAGGTGGCGGCGTTCGACCGTGCGCAGCAGGATCAGCCGACCCAGCGGCGCCATCATCGCGCCGCCAGCGCCCTGGGCGAAGCGCGCGGCGACCATGGCCGGCAGGCTGTCGGCCAGCGAGCACAGGATCGAGC
The DNA here is from genome assembly GCA_037145635.1 of Lysobacteraceae bacterium USHLN149. Taxonomy (GTDB): domain Bacteria; phylum Pseudomonadota; class Gammaproteobacteria; order Xanthomonadales; family Xanthomonadaceae; genus JAATFS01. The sequence continues at coordinate 38,966 of JBBCXB010000002.1, read as the reverse complement.
CGCCGACGAACACCCAGATCGAGGCGCAGAACACCCGGCGCAGGCCGAAGCGGTCGGCGATGGCGCCGCTGGCGGGGATGCCGATCGCCAGCGCCAGCAGGTAGCTGGTCAGGGCGATGCTCATGGCCGGTGCGGCGACGCCGAAGTCGCGCGCCAGGGTCGGCAGCGCGGTCGCCAGGACGGTGGCGTCCAGCTGCTCCATGAAGATGGCGCACGCCAGGATCAGGGAGATGACGCGGTAATGGGGGTAGCGCGGCGCCGGCGCGGCAGCCGTGGCGGCGGGGGTTTCGCTGGGCAAGGGGCACTCTCGTTCCGGGACCGGCCCGCCGCACGCGCGAGGTGGTGGGGCGAGGCCTGTCCGCATCGCGCGGAGTTGTGCGATGCAGCAGCGAATTGTCCGCCCGGGGTGCCCGCGGTGCAAGGCGGGCCCGGGCCGGGGGGCCGCTGGCGGCCGCGGCGAGGGCCGGCCGCGCTTCTCCGATGGTGCGCCGCCGGGGCGCCTGCGCATGGCGCCGGCGCCGGCGCCGTGTGGTTCAGCGCGGCGGATGCACCGTCCAGGCCACCAGGCGCACCACCACCGGCCGCACCACCAGCACGCAGCAGAAGGCGGTGGGCATCGCCACGCGATAGGCGGCCAGGACCTGCTGCAGGTAGTCCTCGGCGAGGCCGGCATGGGCGGCGGTGATCGCCAGGCTCATCAGCAGCGCCATGATCGTGGCCATGTAGAACGCGAAGATCCACGGGGTGGCGCGCGCGGCGAACTTCCAGCGGGTCCGGGGCAGGGCGTTGTGCGTGTCGTGCATGGGGTTCCAGGGCAAAGGGCGCCGGTCGAAGGCGGGCCGGCAGTAGGCCAGCACCGGCCGCCGCGCGGTAGCGGCCGCGGCGTTGGCACATTCGCAAGTGAAACTTGCGAGTGAATCGCGTATACCCGGTACGGTGATCAATCTCCTGCAGTCCATCACCAGCTTCATCCGCACCGTGGAAGCCGGCACCATCGCGGGTGGCGCGCGCGCGCTCGGTGTCAGCGCCGCCGCCGTGAGCCAGAACATCGCGCGGCTGGAGCAGCACCTGGGCGTGCGCTTGCTCAACCGCACCACGCGCAGCCTCTCGCTCACCGAGCGCGGCACGGTCTACTACGAGCAGGTACGCAGCGTCGCCTCGGACCTGGAGCAGGCGCACCGCAGCGTCACCGACCTGCACGCCGAGCCGGAGGGCCGGCTGCGTATCGCCACCACCGCCGCGTTCGGGCGGCACGTGCTGGCGCCGCTGCTGCCGTCGTTCCGCGCACGCTATCCGCGGCTGGCGATCGAGGTGGTCAGCGCCGACCGCAGCGTGCACCATGCCCAGGAGCAGGTCGACGTCAGCCTGCGGATCCGGCCGCAGCTGGAGGACGGACTGGTGGCGCGCTGCATCGCCGCGGTGCCGTTCGTGTTCTGCGCCTCGCCGGGCTACCTGGCACGCGCCGGCACGCCGGTCGCGCCGGAGCAGCTGATCCAGCACGACTGCCTGCTGTTCCGCTCCGGGGTGGACGGACGCTACCTGCGCTGGGGTTTCGTGCGCCAGGGGCTGCGCTTCGACGCCGACGTGCGGCCGGCCCTGGTCAGCGACGACATCGACGCGCTCGCCGCGATGGCCGCGGCCGATGGCGGCATCACCCGCCTGGCGGCGTTCGTCGCGCAGCCGTACCTGGACAGCGGCCGGCTGCGCGCGTTGTTCGCGTTCGATCCGGCCGCGGCGGTGAACGCGTCGCCCGAGCCCATGCAGCTGTACCTGTGCGTCAGCGACCGGCGCGACTTCACGCCGAAGGTGCGGGCCTTCCAGGCCCACCTGAGCGAGCGGCTGCCGCCGGCCTGGCGCGCGTGAAGCCGCGGCCTCGCGCCGCGGCCGTGCCCCGGCGCGGCGGCCTGGACGGTCCGCTGCGGCCGCCACGGGACCGTGCCCGCAGCGACGGTTCCTGCGACGGAGCGACGCGGGTGCGGGCGGGATTGGCGGTCCGCGCGATCCGGCCCGGCGCGCGCGGCCGCGGGGACGCAACGGACGCCGGTCCGGTCGCCTGGCCGGCGGCGGCACCGATGGCCGGCGGCCGCCTCAGGCGGCCATCCACAGCGACAGCGCATGCAGGGCGACGCCGATCAGGCCGCCGACCAGGGTGCCGTTGAAGCGGATGTACTGCAGGTCGCGGCCCACGCCCAGTTCCAGCTGCTCGACCAGGTGGCGCTCGTCCCAGCCCTTCATGGTGGAGGCGATGTGCTCGGTGACCGAGCTGCGCAGGCGTGTGGTGAGCTTGCCGGCGGCGGCGAGCATGTGCTGGTTGAGCGCCTCGCGCAGCGACGGATCCTGCGCCAGCGAGTGCCCCAGGGTCTGCAGCGAGCGCTCCAGGTGCCCGGCCAGGCGCGAGTCCTCGCGGCCGAGGTCGTGGCGCAGCGCGGCATGGATCTGGGTCCACAGGCCCTGGACGTAGTCCTTCAGCGCCGGGTGCTCGATCGCGCGCTGCTTGAGCGCCTCGACCTGCGAGGCCAGCGCCGGGTCGCCGCGCAGACGCTGGATGTAGTCGCCCAGCCAGGTCTCGTAATCGCGGCGCAGCGGGTGCTCGGGGGTGCTGAGGATCTGCTGCAGCTCGTCGAGGGCGGCGCGGGCCAGGCGGTCGGCCAGGCTGTCGCCGATCTCGTCGATCGGCTTGACCCAGCTCACCGTGCCCACCAGGGTCGGCCACTCGCGCTGGGCGTAGCGCACGATCAGCGCCGAGACCCGGGTCTTGACCTTCTCGTTGTCCAGCCAGCGGCCGAGCCGCAGCAGGGCCTCGTCCAGCAGCTTCTGGTGGCGGCCGTCGGTGGTCAGCAGCGCCAGCACCTCGCCGGCGGTGGCGGCGGCGTTCCAGTGCTGCAGCCGGTCCACCACGAAGCGCTGGATCGCCCGGCGCACGGCGGTCTCGTCGAGCAGGTCCAGCGCCTGCAGCACCCAGCCGCGGGCCATCTGCGCGAGCATGCGCGACTGCTCCGGCTGCACCAGCCATTGCCCGAGCCGGGTGGCCGGATCGAACACGCGCAACTTCTCCATCAGCGCCTCCGGCGCCAGGAAATGGTCGCGCACGAACACCGCCAGGCCGTCGGCCAGGCGGTCCTTGCCGCGCGGCAGGATCGCGGTATGCGGGATCGGCAGGCCCATCGGATGGCGGAACAGCGCCACCACCGCGAACCAGTCGGCCAGCGCGCCCACCGTGGCGGCCTCGCAGAAGGCCGACACCCAGGCCCAGGCGCCGTGCTGGCCCATGGCATGGCTCAGCACGAAACCGGCCAGCATCGCCAGCAGCAGGGCCAGGGCGAGCGCCTTCATGCGGCGCAGCTGCGCGCGCCGGGGATCGGCGGCGAGGGAGACGTCGGCACGTTGATTCATCGCCCCAGTGTACGCATCCGCAGGGCGAGGCCGCGTGCACTGGCCGGACGGGCGCCGCGCGCCGCGTCGCGGCCCCGGGCCGGCCGCGGGTTGGGCTGCGCCTCAGCCGGCGGGCCGCAGGATCGAGCCCTGCTTCCCAAGAGAGACGCCCGATGCAATGTCCGCACTGCGACGAGACCGCGCTGGTGATGTCCGAACGCCAGGGGATCGAGATCGACTACTGCCCCCGCTGCCGCGGCGTCTGGCTGGACCGCGGCGAACTCGACAAGATCATCGACCGCGCCGCCGCCCAGGCGGGTGCCGGGCCCGCACGGCCGCCCGCCACCCTCCCGCCGCCGTCCTACCGGCAGGACCGGCAGGCGCACGGCCACGCCCCCCGCACGCACGAACACGGGCACCGCAAGAAGAAGCGCGAAGGCTTCCTCTCGGACCTGTTCGACTTCTGAGGGTCAGGCCGCCGGGGCGGCCTGCAGCGCGTCCAGCTGCGCGCGCAGGGCGGCGTTCTCCGCGCTCAGCTCGGCCACGCGCGCGCGCAGGAGCTGCACCTCGTCCACCGCCTCGGCGCTGCCGCTGGCGGCGTCCGGCACCGCTTCGCGCGGCTTGCGCTTGGCCTCGCGCACGCGCTTGGCGGCCTGTCTGAGCTCGTCCTTGCCGGCCCGGGCGACCGCGCGCTGCTCGTCCTCGGGCAGGGTGGCGACCGCGGCGGCGGCGTTGATCGAGATCGCGCCCGATTTCACCGCTTCCACCACCTCGGGCGCGGCCTGCTTGTGGATGCGCTCGATCAGGACCACCTGGTTGTTGCTGAGCCGCGCCTCGCGCGCCAGTTCGGCGCGCGAGGCGGCCGGCGCGGTGGACCACGGCGGGGCGTCCTCGTCGTCGGCCGGCGTCGACTCGGGTACCGGGGAGTCCGCAGCGGCGGGCGCGGCGTCGGCCGAGGCCGCCTTGCGCCGCTCGGCGAGGATCTCGCGCTTGCGCAGGGCCAGCACGCCGCGCTGGAAATCCGAGACGCTGCGCCGGCCCAGGTGCTGGTCGATCATCCACAAATGCACGTCCTCCATCGACTGGAAGCGCGGGTTCTGCACGGTCTGGAACGGCAGCCCGTGCTGGCGGCAGATCCCATAGCGGTTGTGGCCGTCCACCAGTACGTCGCCCCACAGCACCAGCGCGTCGCGGCAGCCCTCGGCGAGCAGGCTGCGCTCCAGCGCTTCGTGTTCGTCCGCGGTCAGCGGGTCGATGTAGGCCTTGAGTTCTTCGTTGACGACGATGTCCATGGATCCTGAAGCGATGCGGCGGGGGGCGGGCATTGTAGTGACCGCCGGTCTCGCGCGCTGCGATTCCGCACGCGGGCCCCCGCTCAGGCGGTGGCGCGGATCATCCGGGCCAGGATCTCGAACAGGCGGTCGATGTCCTCGCGCTGCACGATCAGCGGCGGCGACAGCGCGATCACGTCGCCGGTGGCGCGCACCAGCAGGCCGCCCTCGTGGAAGCTGCGCTCGAACACCTCGTAGCCGCGGGCGCCTGGCGCGCCCTCGCGCGGGGCCAGTTCCACCGCGCCGATCAGGCCGAAGTTGCGGATGTCGATCACGTGCGGCAGGCCGCGCAGGGCGTGGATCGCGTCCTGCCAGTAGTCGCCCAGCGCGATCGCCTGCTCGAACAGGTTCTCCTCGGCGTAGACGTCGAGCGTGGCCAGGGCGGCCGCGCACGCCAGCGGGTGGCCGGAGTAGGTGTAGCCGTGGAAGAAGTCGATCGCCGCCGGCGGTCCCTGCAGGAACGCCTCGTGCACCGCGCGCGCGACGAACACCGCGCCCATCGGCACGGTGCCGTTGGTCAGGCCCTTGGCGGTGGTCATCAGGTCGGGCACGACGCCGAAGCGCTGGGCCGCGAACGCCTTGCCGACGCGGCCGAAGCCGGTGATGACCTCGTCGAACACCAGCAGGATGCCGTGGCGGTCGCAGATCTCGCGCAGCCGCGCCAGATAGCCGTGCGGCGGCAGCACCACGCCGGCCGAGCCGGAGATCGGCTCGACGAACACCGCCGCGATGGTGGAAGGATCGTGCAGCGCGATCAGCCGCTCTAGGTCCTCGGCCAGCTCAAGCCCATGCGCCGGCAGCCCGCGCGAGAAGGCGTTGCGCTCCAGGTCCAGGGTGTGGCGCAGGTGGTCGGTGCCGGGCAGCAGCGGGCCGAACCACTTGCGGTTGTTGGGCAGGCCGCCGATCGACATGCCGCCGAAGCCGACCCCGTGGTAGGCCTTCTCGCGGCCGATGAAGCGGGTGCGCTGGCCTTCGCCGCGCAGGCGGTGGTAGGCCAGGGCGATCTTCATCGCGCTGTCGACCGCCTCGGATCCGGAATTGGCGAAGAACACGCGGTCCAGGCCGGGCGGGGCGATCGCCGCCAGCCGTTCGGCCAGGGCGAACGGCAGCGGCGAGCCCATCTGGAACGGCGGCGCGAAGTCCATCGTCGCCACCTGCCGCTGCACCGCCTCGACGATGCGCGGGCGGGCGTGGCCGGCGTTGCAGCACCACAGGCCGGCGGTACCGTCGAGGATCTCGCGCCCCTCGGGCGTGCGGTAGTGCATGCCGGCCGCCGCCGCCAGCAGGCGGGGCCGCGCCTTGAACTGGCGGTTGGCGGTGAACGGCATCCAGTACGCGTCCAGAGACGAGGCGTCGCCGGCGGCCGGGAGAGGTTCGCTGCTCATGGCACGCTCCGTTGCGGTCGTTGAAAAAACTTTACGGCAGAAGGCGGGGGTCCGGGCCAAATTGACCGGTCTGCAGGCCGGTGTAAAGTATCCGCAACATCGCCACGGCGCTTCGCCCCCTCTCCATGGATATCGGCGCACGCCTGCAGCGGGTCCGGACCGGCCAAGGCCTGAGCCAGCGCGAGCTGGCCAAGCGGGTGGGCGTCACCAACAGCACGATCTCGCTGATCGAGCAGGACAAGGTCAGCCCGTCGGTGAGCTCGCTGAAGAAGGTGCTGGACGGCATCCCGATCTCGCTGGCCGATTTCTTCACCCTGGAGCTGGACCCCGGCCCCGCCGATGCCGCGTTCTACCGCGCCGACGAGCTGCCCGACGTGGGCAGCGACGGCATCCACTACTTCCTGGTCGGCCAGCGCCGGCCGCAGCGGCAGATGTGCATCCTGCGCGAGGTGATGCCACCGGGCAGCGACACCGGCGCGGGCATGCTGCGGCACGAGGGCGAGGAGGGCGGGGTGGTGGTGGCCGGCGAGGTCGAGGTCACGGTGGGCGGCCAGGTGCGCGTGCTGCGCGCGGGCGAGGCGTACTACTTCGAGAGCCGGGTGCCGCACCGCTTCCGCAATGTCGGCGCGGACCCGGCGGTGATCGTCAGCGCCAACACGCCGGCCACGTTCTGAACCGGTCCCGCGCCCGCTGCGCAGGGACGCATCCGCGTCCCGCGTCTGCCGGCAGGCGAGGGCCGACGCGCTGCCGCGCCGCCCTCCGCCTGTCATCGACTGTCGCCCGGTCGCGGCCGGGACTTGGTTGCGGCGGCAACCATGTGCGCGCGCAACCGGGCAATCTGCCAGAATCCGGGCCGCTTCCCTACCGACCCTCCGCAATGAGCGTTAGCGCGATTCCCCAGGCGCCGGCCAATTCCGCCAGCCGCGTGTTGCTGGCCAGCCTGATCGGCACCACGATCGAGTTCTTCGATTTCTACATCTACGCCACCGCCGCGGTGCTGGTGTTCCCGATCCTGTTCTTCCCCAGCGGCGACGGCAGCGCGGCGATGCTGCAGTCGCTGGCGACCTTCGCGGTGGCGTTCGTCGCGCGGCCGGTGGGGTCGGCACTGTTCGGCCACTTCGGCGACCGCATCGGGCGCAAGGCCACGCTGGTGGCGGCGCTGCTGACCATGGGCGTGTCCACGGTGCTCATCGGCCTGCTGCCGACCTATGCCCAGATCGGCGTGTTCGCGCCGGCGCTGCTGGCGCTGTGCCGCTTCGGCCAGGGTCTGGGGCTGGGCGGCGAATGGGGCGGGGCGGTGCTGCTGGCGACCGAGAACGCGCCGCCGGGCAAGCGCGCCTGGTACGGCATGTTCCCGCAGCTCGGCGCGCCGCTGGGCTTCCTGCTGTCGGCCGGCACCTTCCTGATCCTGGGCGCGGTGCTCGACGACGCGCAGTTCCTGCGCTGGGGCTGGCGGGTGCCGTTCATCGCCAGCGCGCTGCTGGTGATCGTCGGGCTGTGGGTGCGGCTGAGCATCACCGAGACGCCGGACTTCCAGAAGGCGCTGGACCGCAACGAGCGGGTCAAGCTGCCGCTGGGCGTGGTGGTCTCGCGGCATGCCGGTCCGCTGCTGATCGGCACCCTGGGCGCGTTCGCCACCTTCGTGCTGTTCTACCTGATGACGGTGTTCGCGCTGGGCTACGGCACCAAGACCCTGGGCTACGGCAAGGAGCAGTTCCTGCTGCTGCAGATGGTCGGCATCCTGTTCTTCGCCGCCGGCATCCCGCTGTCGGCGATGCTGGGCGACCGCCGCAGCGCCCGCGTGGCGATGATCCTGGCCAGCGTGGCGATCCTGCTGTTCGGCCTGGCGTTCGCGCCGCTGTTCCAGGCCGGGCATCCGCTGCAGGTGCTGGTGTTCCTGGCGCTCGGCTTCTTCTTCATGGGGCTGACCTACGGCCCCTGCGGCACCCTGCTGGCCGAGCTGTACCCGGTCGAGGTGCGCTATACCGGCTCGTCGCTGTCGTTCAACTTCGCCAGCATCCTCGGCGCGGCGCCGGCGCCGTACGTGGCCACCCGGCTGGCCGGCGAATACGGTCTGCAGGCGGTGGGCTACTACCTCGGCGGCGCGGCGGTGCTGAGCATCCTGGCGCTGCTGATGGCGCGCGCGGTACGGCGCTGACGTTCCCGGCCGGTCCGCGTGCGCCGCGCAGCGGCGGCCTGGCGGGCCGGTGCGGCAAGGCCCGGCGTGGCCGGGATGGGGCCGGCTCCTAGTGGAACAGACGCTTGAGCGTGCGGCCCAGCCAGCCGCCCTGCTGGTGCTCGCGGGCGAACTGGTTGAGGTGGAGCCTCACCGACTCGGCGTAGGCCTTGTCGTCGCCGCGGATGTGGTTGAACAGCCAGCGCGCTAGCATGTTGCGCAACTCGTCGGCCACGTCCTCGCCGGCCTGGAAGCGCAGGCGGTACTCGCCCACGCGCTTGCCGAAGATCTCGTGCACGCGCTTGTGGGCGTGGCAGAAGGGGTAGCCGGCCTCCTCCATCAGCTCCTCCTCGAACGCGAAGTGCGACATCGTGTAGTCGACCAGTTCGTCGATCACCTCGCCCACGGCCAGCCGCTGCATGCTCTTCTGCGCCGCCTGTAGCTGATTGATCATCTCGACGATGCGCATGTGCTGGTGATCGATCACCTCGATGCCGGTGTTGAGGTCGTCCTGCCAGACCAGGTGCGCCATGGCGTGTCCTTTCGGAATGCTGCGATGGGGCGACTGTAGGCAGGCGTGCCGGTGCCGGCGTTGATCTGGATCAATGCCCGGACGCGTTCGCGGTGGCCGCACGCGCGGCACGCGGCCGCGACCCGTCGCGCTCAGGCGGTGGCGAGGCGGACCTGGTTGCGGCCGCCGGCCTTGGCCAGGTAGAGGTGCTTGTCGGCCTCGGCCAGCAGGCGGTGCAGCGAGTCGTCCTCGGACGTGGCCATGCACAGGCCGATGCTGACGGTCATCGACAGCAGGTCGCCGCCGACCGGGACCCGCAGCGCGCCGATGCGCTCGCGCAGGGTCTCGAAGTAGTGCGTGGCGGCGTCCGGGTCCAGCCCCGGCACCAGCAGGCAGAATTCCTCGCCGCCGAAGCGCGCCACCAGGTCCTGCGGCCGCGCGTGGCCGGACACCGACGCGGCCACCGCGCGCAGCGCGTCGTCGCCGGCCTCATGGCCCCAGGTGTCGTTGATGTGCTTGAAGTGGTCGATGTCCAGCATCGCCGCGGTCACGCTCTGCTGCTGCGCCAGCAGCCGCGGCAGCGTGCGCTGGCTGTGCTCGAGGAAATGGCGGCGGTTGGGCAGGCCGGTCAGGAAATCGCGCGTGGCCAGGTCCTGCAGGGTGCCGATCAGCTCCAGCTGGTCGACGTTCTGCGAGACCCGGCAGAAGAACTCCTCGCGCGAGAACGGCTTGCGCAGGAAGTCGTTGGCGCCGTTCTTCAGGAAGCGCGGGATCAGCGAGGCGTCGGTGTTGCCGGAGATGCCGATCACCGCCACCTTGTCGCGCGAACGCAGCGAGCGCAGGCGGCGGGTGAACTCCACGCCCTCCATGCCCGGCATCTCCTGGTCGACGATGGTCAGGCGGATGCTGGGGTTGTGCTCGATCTTGCGCAGGCCGTCGGCGCCGTCGGCGGCCTGCACCACGCGGTAGCCGTACATCGACAGCAGACTGGCGGCATAGGTGCGCGCCGACGGCGAGTCGTCGACCACCAGCGCGGAGATGCGGCGGTTGCGCTCCAGCCGCTGCACCAGCCAGGCCAGGTAGTCGATGCTGCCCGGCGCGTTCTTCAGCACGTAGTCGATGATCTGCTGCTGCAGCACGCGCTTGCGCAGGTCCTCGTCGTAGACGCCGCTGACCACCACCGTGGGCAGCCCGCGCGAGACGAAGAATTCCACGACCTGGTCGCGGTCGCCGTCCACCAGCACCAGCCCGGTCAGCACCAGGAACCAGTCGTCGTCCTCCTCCAGCACGCGCGCGGCCTCGGCCAGCGTGGACACCACCGTCACCGGCAGCTCGGTGCGCTGCTCGATCGCCTCGCGCAGCATGCTGGTGAAGGCACGCGAATTCTCCACCAGCAGCACGCGCTGTGGCAGGGCATCGCTCTCGGGACTGCGGACTGCGGGCGTTGAGGGCATGGGCCGTTCATGATCCGGACTGTCGGCCCCGCTAGCGGCCGTCAGCCGGAAAACTTGAGCCCTCCGGCGGGATTCACCACAGCGCGTCGCGCAGCCGGTACCACGACATCGCCGCCACCAGCAGCGGGGTGCGCAGCCGGCGGCCGCCCGGGAACGGCCGGTGCGGGATGCGCGCGAACAGGTCCAGGCGCCGGCTCTGCCCGGCGATGGCCTCGGCGATCACGCTGCCGGCCAGCCCGGTGGCGGCCACGCCGTGGCCGGAGAACCCCTGGGCGAAGTAGACGTTCGGCGTCAGCCGGCCCCAGTGCGGGGCGCGGTTGCGGGAGATGTCGACGTAGCCGCCCCAGACCTGCTCCAGGGCGACGTCGCGCAGCTGCGGGAACACGGTGTGCATGCGCCGCGTCATCAGCCGGGCCAGGCCCGGCGGCGGCCGCGACGAGTAGCTGGCGCGGCCGCCGAACAGCAGCCGGTGGTCGCGGCTGAGGCGGTAGTAGTCCAGCGCCCAGTTGCTGTCGGCCACCGCCATGTCGTTGCGGATCAGCGCCCGCGCACGGGCCGCGCCCAGCACCGCGCTGGCGCCGATGTAGGTGCCCACCGGCATGATCCGCGATTCCAGTTCCGGCGCGATGCCCTGCAGCCAGGCGTTGCCCGCGAGCACCGCGAAGTCGGCGGCGACGTGGCCCTGCGCGGTATGCATCGCCACGCGCGGGCCGCGCTCCAGCCGCAGCACCGGGCTGTGCTCGTGGAGGCGCACGCCCGCGGCCTGCGCGGCGCGCGCCAGCCCGAAGGCGTAGGCGAGCGGATGCAGGTGGCCGCTGGCGGCGTCGAACATCGCGCCGCGATAGAGGTCGCTGGCCAACGCCTCGCGCAGGCGCGTGCGATCCCACCACTGCAGCGGGTAGTCGTAGCGCTCGGCCAGGTGCACGATGCCGGCGCGCAGGGCGCGTTCCTGCCGCGGCTTCAGCGGCACGTGCGCGTGGCCGTCGCGCCAGTCGCAGGCGATGCCGTGGCGGGCGATGCGCGCGCGCAGCAGGGCCATGCCCTCGCGCGAGAAGTCGAACAGCCGGCGTGCATCCTCCGCGCCGACCAGCGTTTCCAGCGTGTCCTGCTCGCAGCCGTAGCCGACGATGGCCTGGCCGCCGTTGCGCCCGGAGGCGCCCCAGCCGATGCGCCGCGCCTCCAGCACGGTCACCCGGTAGCCGGCCTCGGCCAGCGCCAGGGCCGCGGTCAGCCCGGTGTAGCCGGCGCCGAGGATGCAGACGTCGCAGCGGTGCCCGCCCTGCAGGGCCGGGTGCGCCGGCGGCGCGGGCTCGCTGGCCGCATACCAGCTGTCGGGATAGTCCGCGGCGGCGCCGGCGGCGGCCATCACACCGTGCGCAGGTACCAGGCGTAGTCCAGGTCGTTGACCTGGGCCTGGTAGTCGAGCCACTCGCGGCGCTTCTGCTGGCCGTAGACGTGGCGGAAGCGCTCGCCGAGCCGGCGCGCGACGAAGCCGCTCGCCGCGAAGGCGTCGATCGCCTGCTGCCACGACGGCGGGCTGAAGGCGGCCTGCGCATAGGCGTTGCCGACCGTGGCCGGGCCCGGCTCGCGGCGTTGCTCGAGGCCGTCCAGGATCCCGCCCAGCACCGCGGCGGCGACCAGGTAGGGGTTGGCGTCGGCCCCGGCGATCCGGTGCTCGATGCGGGTGTTGCGCGCGTCGCTGTGCGGGATGCGCAACGCCACGGTGCGGTTGTTGAAGCCCCAGCTGTCGTTGAGCGGAACGAACGCGTTGGGGACGAAGCGGCGGTAGCTGTTGGCGTGCGGCGCGAACAGCAGCAGCGCCTCGGCGGCGCTGCGCTGCAGGCCGGCGATGGCATGGCGCAGCGCGTCGGCCGGCGCTTCCGGCGGGCCGGCGAAGACGTTGCGGCCGTCGCCGTCGAGCACGCTCACGTGCAGGTGCAGCCCGCTGCCGGCCTGGCCGGTGAACGGCTTGGCCATGAAGCTGGCCAGCTGCGCCTGCTGCTGCGCGATCGCCTTGATCGTGCGCCGCAGGAACAGCGCGTCGTCGCAGGCCGCCAGCGCATCGTCGCGATGGCCGAGGTTGATCTCGAACTGCCCGGGCGCGTACTCGGCCACGGCGGTGTCGGCGGGCAGGCGCTGGGCCCGGCAGGCGGCGGCGACCGCGTCGATGAAGCCGCGGTGCTCGTCCAGGTCCTGCAGCGAGTAGACCTGGGTGCTGTCGCTGCGCAGGCCGGTGTGCGGGTGCCGCGGCGTCTGCGGGCGCCCGTGCACGTCCGGTGCGGCGTCGAACAGGTAGAACTCCAGTTCCACCGCCACCACCGGGGTCAGCCCGTGCGCGCTGAAGCCGTCGAGCACGCGCTGCAGCACGACGCGCGGGTCCACCTCGAAGCGGCCGCCGGCGCCGTCCTCCATCGACAGCAGCAGCTGCGCCATCGGCCGCGGCGCCCACGGCACCGGCCGCAACGAGCCCGGCACCGGCCGGCACACGCGGTCGGCGTCGCCGATCGCGTAGCCCAGCCCGGTCTCCTCGACGGTGTTGCCGGTGATGTCGGTGGCGATCAGCGACATCGGCAGGCAGACCCCGTCGGCGTAGACCTTGGCCAGGGCATCGACGCTGACGCGCTTGCCGCGCAGCAGGCCGTTGGTGTCGGCCAGCAGCAGGTCGACGAACTCGCAGCCGGCGATCTGCTGCAGCGTTCGGGCATCGTCGGGCGGCAGCGGCGAATCGGCGGAGGAGGAGACCATGGGCGGCGCCTGCGGGATCGGCCCGAGCTTAGCAGAGGACCTCGAGTGTCAAGAATACTCAACGGCCGGCAGGCCGGGACGGCTGGCCGGGTGTCTCCACCGGGCGGGAGCCGCCCCGCTGTTGTAAAAATAAAACGCCCGCGCTAAGTTCGGGGCACGCCACACGAGTCTTTCGCATGGCTGTTCCGCCCCTGGTCGGCCTGACGACCGACCGCACGTTCCTCGGGCCGCATCCGTTCCTCGCCACCGGCGAGAAGTACGTGCGCGCGGTGGTCGACGGCGCGGGCGCCGTCCCGGTGCTGCTGCCGGCGCTGCAGCCGCCGATCGACGGCGCCGGGTGGCTGGCACGGCTGGACGGGCTGCTGCTGACCGGTGCCACCAGCAACATCGAACCGCACCACTACGGCGACGAGTCCAGCTGGCCGGGCAACCCGCACGATCCCGCCCGCGACGGCGCCACCCTGGCGCTGATCCCCGCGGCGCTGGCTGTCGGTGTGCCGGTGCTGGCGATCTGCCGCGGCCTGCAGGAGGTCAACGTCGCGCTCGGCGGCAGCCTGCACCAGCAACTGCACGAGCGCCCGGGCCTGCGCGACCATCGTGCCCCCGCCGAGGCGCCGCTGGACCTGCAGTACGCTCCGGCCCATGCGGTGCAGCTGCAGGCCGGCGGCTGGCTGGCGGGCATCGCCGGCACTGCCCAGGTGCAGGTCAACTCGCTGCACGGGCAAGGCGTGGCGCGGCTGGCGCCCGGGCTGGTGGTCGAGGCCATCGCGCCGGACGGGCTCGTCGAGGCGTTCCGCGGCGACGGCCCGTCGTTCCTGCTGGCGGTGCAGTGGCACCCGGAGTGGCGCGTGCAGGAGAACCGCTTCCATCTGGGCATCTTCCAGGCCTTCGGCGCGGCCTGCCGCCGCCACGCCGCCCAACGTCCGCACTGAGGTTCCATGACCGCCCGTACCCGCTCCCGCAAGGCCGCTCCCGAACAGCCGGAAAGCTCGCTCCGGCGCTGGCTCAAGGAGCGCCGCATCACCGAGGTCGAGTGCCTGGTGCCGGACATCACCGGCAACGCGCGCGGCAAGATCATCCCCGCCGCCAAGTTCTCGCACGACTACGGCACGCGGCTGCCGGAAGGCATCTTCGCCACCACCGTCACCGGCGACTATCCCGACGACTACTACGAGCTGACCTCGCCGTCGGACTCGGACATGCAGCTGCGCCCGGACGCGTCCACGGTGCGCATGGTGCCGTGGGCCGCCGACGCCACCGCCCAGATCATCCACGACTGCTACACCAAGGACGGCGCGCCGCACGAGCTGGCACCGCGCAACGTGCTGCGGCGCGTGCTCGACGCGTACGCCGCCGCCGGCCTGCAGCCGGTGGTGGCGCCGGAGCTGGAGTTCTTCCTGGTGCAGAAGAACACCGATCCGGACTTCCCGCTGCTGCCGCCGGCCGGGCGCTCGGGACGCCCGGAGACGGCACGGCAGTCGTACTCGATCGACGCGGTCAACGAGTTCGACCCGATCCTGGACCTGATGTACGACTACTGCGACGCGATGGAGCTGGACGTGGACACGCTGATCCACGAGTCCGGCGCGGCGCAGCTGGAGGTCAACTTCACCCACTCCGACGCGCTCTCGCGCGCCGACCAGGTGTTCCTGTTCAAGCGCACCATGCGCGAGGCGGCGCTGCGCCACGGCGTCTACGCCACGTTCCTGGCCAAGCCGATGGAGAACGAGCCCGGCAGCGCGATGCACATCCACCAGAGCCTGCTCAAGGTGTCCACCGGCGCCAACGTGTTCAGCGGCAGGCGCGAGGGCGAGCTCACCCCGACCTTCTCGCACTACCTGGGAGGACTGCAGAAATACGTGCCGATGGCGATGGCGTTCTTCGCGCCCAACGTCAACTCCTACCGCCGCCTGATGTTCGGCGAGGTCTCGCCCAGCAATGTGCTGTGGGGCTTCGACAACCGCACCTGCGGGCTGCGCGTGCCGATCGACTCGCTGGAGAACATGCGCGTGGAGAGCCGCTTCGCCGGTTCCGATGCCAACCCCTACCTGGCGATGGCGGCGACGCTGGCCTGCGGCCTGCTCGGCATCCGCGAGAAGCTCCCGCCCACCGCGCCGATCACCGGCAGCGGCAAGGACGAGGGCTACGACCTGCCGCGCTCGCTGGGCGAGGCGCTGGACGAGCTGGAGGGCTGCGAGGCGATGCAGGCGATGCTGGGGCCGCGGTTCGTGCGCGCCTACATCTCGGTCAAGCGCAAGGAGTACGAGACCTTCTTCCGGGTGATCAGCTCCTGGGAGCGCGAGTTCCTGCTGCTGAACGTCTGACGCCCATGGACCCCACCGACCTGGCCCGCCTGCAGGCGCTCGACGCGGCGCACCACCTGCACCCCTTCAACGACAACGGCGCCCTGGCCGAGCGCGGCACCCGCATCCTCACCCGCGGCGAGGGCGTCTACGTCTGGGACGCCGAGGGCAACCGGCTGCTGGATGCGTTCGCCGGCCTGTGGTGCGTCAACCTCGGCTACGGCCGGCCCGAGCTGGGCCGTGCCGCCGCGCGCCAGATGGAGCAGCTGGCGTACTACAACAGCTTCTTCCAGTGCACCACCGAGCCGACCATCCGGCTGGCGGCCAAGCTCGCCGAACTGGCGCCGGGCGACCTCAACCACGCCTTCTTCAGCAACTCCGGCTCCGAGGCCAACGACACCATCCTGCGCCTGGTGCGGCACTTCTGGGCGGTGCAGGACCAGCCGCGCAAGACCATCTTCATCGGGCGCCACGACGGCTACCACGGCACCACCGTGGCCGGCGCCAGCCTCGGCGGCATGCGCGGCATGCACCGGCAGGGCGGCCTGCCGATCCCGGATATCCACCACATCGAGCCGCCGTACGGGTTCGGCGACGGCGGCGACCTCGATCCGGAGGCCTACGGCCTGCTCGCCGCGCGCCGGCTGGAGCACAAGATCCTGGAGCTGGGGCCGGAGCGGGTGGCGGCCTTCATCGGCGAACCGATCATGGGCGCGACCGGGGTCTACATCCCGCCGCGCAGCTACTGGCCGGAAATCGAGCGGATCTGCCGCCGCTACGACGTGCTGCTGGTCGCCGACGAGGTGATCTGCGGCTTCGGCCGCACCGGCGAGTGGTTCGGCGCGCAGTACTTCGGCTTCCAGCCGGACGTCATGACCCTCGCCAAGGGCATCACCTCCGGCTACATCCCGCTGGGGGCGGCGCTGTTCAACGACCGCGTCGCCGGGGTGCTGAAGGACCGGGGCGGCGAGCTGGCCCATGGCTGCACCTACTCCGGGCACCCGGTCTGCGCGGCGGTGGCGCTGGAGAACCTGCGGCTGCTGCAGGAGGAGCGCATCGTCGAGCACGCGCGCGACCGGATCGCGCCGTACCTGGCCGAGCGCTGGCAGGCGCTGGGCGAGCACCGGCTGGTCGGCGAGGCGCGCATCGCCGGGCTGATCGGCGCACTGGAGCTGGTGCCGGACAAGCGCCGGCGCGCGTATTTCCCCGACCGCGGCCGGGTCGGCGCGCTGTGCCGGGACTTCGCCCTGCGCAATGGCCTGATCCTGCGCGCCACCCACGACGCCATGCTGCTGGCGCCGCCGCTGGTGATCGAGCGCGACCAGGTCGACGAACTGTTCGACAAGGCCTGGAACGCGCTGGAACAGACCGCCGCGGCGCTGGGCAAATAGGGCAGGGCTGGGTACGCTCGTCCCTCCCTGCGGACGCCTGCCGTCCCCCACCCGGATCCCGTGGAGTCTCCGATGAAGCTGCGACTGCTGCCCCTCGCCCTTGCCGCCACCCTGCTGTCGGCCTGCGGCGGCGCGCCCGACGACGCCGCCAAGCCGGCGCCCGGCGCCGAGGAGAAGGTGCTCAACGTCTACAACTACTCCGACTACATCGCCGAGGACACCCTGCCCAAGTTCGAGCAGGCCACCGGCATCCAGGTCACCTACGATGTCTTCGACAGCGACGAGATGGTCGAGACCAAGCTGCTGGCCGGCGCCAGCGGTTACGACGTGGTGGTGCCGACACTGAACTTCTTCGGGCGCCAGATCCAGGCCGGGGTGTTCCTGCCGCTGGACAAGTCCAGGATTCCCAACCTGGCCAATCTCGATCCGGACGTGATGAAGCGCATCGCGCAGCAGGATCCGGACAACAAGTACGGCGTGCCGTACATGATCGGCACCACAGGCATCGGCTACAACGTCGACAAGCTCAAGGCGGCGTTCGGCGGCAGCACCGAGATCGCCGGCAGCTGGGACCTGGTGTTCAAGCCGGAGAACCTGGCCAAGCTCAAGGGCTGCGGCGTCACCGTGCTGGACACGCCGTCGGACATGATCCCGATCGCGCTCAACTACCTCGGGCTGGACCCGCACAGCCAGGATCCGGCGCAGATCCAGAAGGCGGCCGACCTGATCAAGGGCATCCGCCCGTACGTGCAGAACTTCCACTCCAGCCAGTACGTCAGTTCGCTCGCCAACGGCAGTACCTGCCTGGCGGTGGGCTGGTCCGGCGACATCATCCAGGCGCGCGACCGCGCCGCCGAGGCCGGCAACGGCGTCAAGGTGGCCTATTCGATCCCGAAGGAGGGCGCGCCGCAGTGGTTCGACATGCTGGCCATCCCCAAGGACGCCAAGCACCCGCAGAACGCCTACGCGTTCATCAATTTCCTGCTGCGGCCGGAGGTGGCGGCGGCCAACACCGACTTCATCCACTACGCCAATCCGGTGAGCAAGGCGACCCCGCTGGTGGCCGCGGACATCCGCAACGACCCCACCATCTACCCGCCGCCGGAGGTCACCGCGAAGATGTTCACCTACGCGATCAACCCGCCCGAGGTCGACAAGCTGTATACCCGGCTGTGGACGGAGATCAAGACCGGGCGCTGAGCCAGTGCGCCGGCGGCCGGCCGGCGCTGCGGTGGCCTCGGGCGTCTCGCGGCGCGGCCCCCGCGCCGGCACGAGGCGGGTGTCCTCGCGGGGTAGGCAACTGCCGGCCCGCGCCTGCGGCGCTTGCGCGCACCCGTGCCGGCGTTTCACGTCGGTTGTGCAAATCGCCGGCTAGCATCTTACGATACGCATCCGCACTGTCCGGGGCTGCCGCCCCGGTCCGCCCGCGTTCCCCCCGAATCCGCGCAAAGGAGCCCGCCGTTGAGCGAGCAGAACGACGACCCGCAGAACCCTTCCCGTGACGCATCGGCGCAGGACGGGCGCGATGGCCGGCAGGGCGGCAGCCAGGACGGGGCGCAGGCGGGACGGCCGGAGGGGGCGGAGCCGGCCAAGCCGTCGCCGCTGAAGAACCCGAAGGTGCGCTGGACGCTGATCGCGATCGGCGTCGTAGTGGCGGTCGCGCTGCTGATCTGGCTGACCTACCACCTGCTGGTCGGGCGCTACCTGCAGGAGACCAACAACGCCTACCTGCAGGCCGACTCGGTCGCGGTGGCGCCGCGCGTCAACGGCTACGTCACCGCGGTGCACGTGCACGACAACCAGATCGTCGAGGCCGGCCAGCCGCTGCTGCAGATCGACGGCCGCACCTATACCGCCACGCTGCAGCAGGCCGAGGCCGCCGTAGCCGCGCGCCAGGCCGACATCGTCGCCGCCCAGGCCAACGTCACCGCGCAGCACGCGCAGCTGGCGCAGGCGCGTACCCAGGTCAGCGCGTCGGCAGCGAGCCTGCGGTTCGCGCAGGCCGAGGTGAAGCGCTTCGCGCCGCTGGCCGCGTCCGGGGCCGACACCCATGAGCACCAGGAGAGCCTGCGCCACGACCTCGATCGCGCCAAGGCGCAGTACGACGCCGCGGTCGCCCAGGTCAGCGGCGCCGAGAGCCAGATCGAGGCCACCGGCGCGCAGCTGGAGCAGGCCCAGGCCGGCCTCAAGCAGGCCCAGGCCGACGCCGACCAGGCGCGCGTGGCGGTCGAGGACACCGGCCTGAGCAGCCGCATCCGCGGCCGCGTCGGCGACAAGACCGTGCAGGTCGGCCAGTTCCTGGCCGCCGGCACCCGCACCATGACCATCGTGCCGCTGGATGCGCTGTACCTGGTGGCCAACTTCAAGGAGACCCAGGTCGGCCTGATGCGGCCGGGCCAGCCCGCCGAGATCGAGGTCGACGCGCTGTCCGGCGTCAAGCTGCGCGGCGAGGTCGAGAGCCTGTCGCCGGGCACCGGCTCGCAGTTCGCGCTGCTGCCGCCGGAGAACGCCACCGGCAACTTCACCAAGGTCGTGCAGCGCGTGCCGGTGCGCATCCGCCTGCTGGTCGGCGACGAGGCGCGCAAGGTGCTGGTGCCGGGCATGTCGGTCGAGGTCACCGTGGACACCCGCTCGGCCAAGGACGCCAAGTCCCGCGCCGAGGACGAATCCGACCGGCTCGAGGAGCGCAAGGAGCGGGCACGATGAATGCCCCGGCCGCCGCCGGCGCACGCGCTGGCGGCAGCGCCCAGAAGGCCGATCCGGGAGCCTGGCTGGCGGTCGCCGCCGGCACCATCGGCTCGTTCATGGCGACGCTGGACATCTCCATCGTCAACGCCGCGCTGCCCACCATCCAGGGCGAGGTGGGCGCCAGCGGCACCGAGGGCACCTGGATCTCCACCGCCTACCTGGTCGCCGAGATCGTGATGATCCCGCTGACCGGCTGGTTCGTGCGGACCCTGGGGCTGCGCAACTTCCTGCTGATCTGCGCGCTGATGTTCACCGCGTTCTCGGTGCTGTGCGGGCTGTCGACCACGCTGCCGATGATGATCATCGGCCGCGTCGGCCAGGGCCTGGCCGGCGGCGCGCTGATCCCCACCGCGCTGACCATCGTCGCCACCCGGCTGCCGCCGGCGCAGCAGACCACCGGTACCGCGCTGTTCGGCATGACCGTGATCATGGGCCCGGTGATCGGGCCGCTGCTGGGCGGCTGGCTGACCGAGAACGTCAGCTGGCACTACGCGTTCTTCATCAACGTGCCGATCTGCGGCGGGCTGGTGGCGCTGCTGCTGCTCGGCCTGGAACACGAGAAGGCCAACTGGGGCGGCCTGCTGGACGCGGACTGGCTGGGCATCTACGGCCTGACCGCCGGGCTGGGCGGGCTGACGGTGGTGCTGGAGGAGGGCCAGCGCGAACGCTGGTTCGAGTCCAGCGAGATCAACATGCTGAGCGTGATCGCGCTGACCGGCTTCATCGCGCTGGTGGTGGGGCAGTTCCGCGAGCGGCCGCCGGTGATCCGGCTGTCGGTGCTGCTGCAGCGCAGCTTCGGCGCGGTGTTCGTGATGGTGATGGCGGTGGGCATGATCCTGTTCGGGGTCATGTACATGATCCCGCAGTTCCTGGCCACGATCGCCGGCTACAACACCGAGCAGGCCGGCTACGTGCTGCTGCTGGCGGGCCTGCCGACCGTGCTGCTGATGCCGATGATGCCCAAGCTGCTGGACACGGTGGACGTGCGCATCCTGGTGGTCACCGGGCTGTGCTGCTTCGCCGGCGCCTGCTTCGTCAACCTGTCGCTGACCTCCGATACGGTGGGCCAGCACTTCGTGATCGGGCAGTTGCTGCAGGGCTGTGGGCTGGCGTTCGCGATGATGGCGCTGAACCAGGCGGCGATCTCGTCGGTGCCGGCGGAGCTGGCCGGCGACGCGTCGGGCCTGTTCAACGCCGGCCGCAACCTCGGCGGGTCGGTTGGCCTGGCGCTGATCTCCACGTTCCAGGAGCGCCGCATGACCTTCCACACCGAGGCCATCGGCAGCGCGGTCACCGCCAACTCGCCGCGCGCCCAGGAGTTCCTGGGCGGCCTGGCCGCGCAGCTGCAGACCAGCGCCGGCGGCGAAGCGGCGATCCAGGCCGGCGCGCGCCTGGGCCAGATCGTGCAGCAGCAGGCGCTGGTGATGACCTACAGCGATCTTTTCTGGATTTTCGGCGTGATCGTGGTCTGCACGATCCCGCTGGCGTTCTTCCTCAAGCCGTTGCCCAAGGGGACAAGCCTTGCCATGCATTGATCACAGCCGGTTGCGTCCGGTATCGCTCCTGGCGCTGGCCACCGTGCTCCTGGGCGGCTGCGTGCTGGGGCCGGACTACGTCAAGCCGCCGGCGGTGGCGGACGCGGCGATGCAGGCACCGGCGCTGCACCGCGCCGGCCAGGCCGGGGTCGTCGGCGCCGCCCCGCTCAATCGCTGGTGGGAGGGCCTGGCCGATCCGCAGCTGAATCAGCTGGTGGAGCAGGCGCTGGCCGACAGCCCCGACCTGCGCGCGGCCGAGGGGCGCCTGCGCGCCAACCGCGCGCTGGCGCGCCAGCGCCGTGCCGAGCGCCTGCCGCAGATCGGCGCCAGTGCGGCCTATGTCAACGCGCGCCCGCCCGGGTCGGTCAACGACGGCGTGCAGAGCGCGCTGCAGGGCGCGGCGCAGGCGCTGCAGCAGGACGGCAATCCGGCCACGGTGCAGGCCCTGAACGGCATCGGCAGCAACCTCGATCTGGACCGCAGCGAGCTGTACAACGTCGGCTTCGACGCCAGCTGGGAGATCGACCTGTTCGGCCGCCGCCGCCGCGCGATCGAGCAGGCCGTGGCCGAGGCCGAGGCCTCGCAGGCACAGCTCGCCGACGCCCAGGTGCAGCTCGCCGCCGAGGTGGGGCAGGTGTACCTCAACTACCGCGGCCTGCAGGCGCGGCTGGCGATCGCCGACGACAACCTGGGCAAGGCCCGGCAGAGCCTGGCGCTGGTGCGCCAGCGCCGCGAGCGCGGGGCCGAATCCGACCTGCAGGTCGAACGTGCCGCCACCCAGGTGCAGCAGCAGGAGGCGCAACGGCTGCCGCTGGAGGCGCAGGCGCAGGAGGCGCTGGACCAGCTGGCGCTGATGGTGGGGCGCGAGCCCGGCGCGCTGGACGCGCGGCTGGCCGCGCCGCGGCCGCTGCCGGAGCTGCCGGCGGTGGTGCGGGTGGACGATGCCGCGGCGCTGATCCGGCGGCGTCCCGACGTGCGCCAGGCCGAGCGGGAGCTGGCCGCGTCCAACGCCCAGATCGGGCAGGCGCTGTCGGGGTACTTCCCGCAGGTCACGCTGCTGGGCAGCCTGGGCATGTTCGCGACCTCGCCCGGCGACCTGAATTCGGACGCGGTGACCTCGGTGGTGGCGCCGTTCCTGCGCTGGTCGGTGTTCGATTTCGGCCGGGTAGGGGCCAAGGTCGCGCAGGCCCGGGCCGGTACCGAGGCGCGCACGGCCGCCTACCAAAGCAAGGTGCTGGCCGCGCTGCAGGACGCCAACGGCGCGTTGTCGCGCTTCGGCGCCGCGCGCCGCCAGCTGGTCGTGGCGCGCCAGGCCGAGGCCTCGGCCACGCGCTCGGCCACGCTGATGCAGCAGCGCCAGGACGCCGGCGCCGCTTCGCTGATCGATGCGCTCGACGTGCAGCGCCAGCGCCTGTCGGCGCAGGACAGCGCGCTGCAGGCGCAGGTGCAGCTGCTGGTCAACTACGTGGCGCTGCAGAAGAGCCTGGGCCTGGGCTGGGGCGAGCCGGCCCGGCGCTAGGCCCGCGCCCGGCCCCCTGGATACCGGCCCGGGCTCGCCCCGGTCCGGTCCGGCGCCGCGACGGCTGTCGCCGCCGCGGGCTTTTCGCCATCATGCGCAGCAGGCGCAGGCCCCCCACCGCAACCGAGAAGATCCATGGCACAGAGCGAGCCCAAGCCGGAACGTGGCCCGGCCCCGACCGCCGGCGACGACGCGTATCTGTCCATCGTGGCGGTGCGCAAGGAGTTCGAGGGATTCGTCGCGGTCGACGATGTCAGCCTGGACATCCGCAAGGGCGAGATCTTCGCGCTGCTCGGCGGCTCCGGCAGCGGTAAGTCGACGCTGCTGCGCTGCCTGGCCGGCTTCGAGACCCCGACCCGCGGGCGCATCACCCTCGACGGCCAGCCGATGGACGCGCTGCCGCCGTACGAGCGGCCGATCAACATGATGTTCCAGTCCTACGCGTTGTTCCCGCACATGACGGTGGAGCAGAACATCGCCTTCGGCCTGAAGCAGGACGGCCGCGGGCGCGACGCGATCCGCGCCCGCGTGGCCGAGATGCTGGACCTGGTGCAGCTCGGCAGGCTCGGCAAGCGCAAGCCGCACCAGCTCTCCGGCGGCCAGCAGCAGCGGGTGGCGCTGGCGCGCTCGCTGGCCAAGGACCCCAAGCTGCTGCTGCTGGACGAGCCGATGGGCGCGCTCGACAAGAAACTGCGCTCGCAGATGCAGCTGGAGCTGGTCAACATCATCGAGGGCTCCGGCGTGACCTGCGTGATGGTCACCCACGACCAGGAGGAGGCGATGACCATGGCCACGCGCATCGCGCTGATGGACCAGGGCTGGATCCAGCAGGTGGGGACGCCCGACGAGATCTACGAGCAGCCGGCCAACCGCTTCGCCGCCGAGTTCATCGGCTCGGTCAACCTGGTCGACGCGGTGATCGACGAGGACCAGCCCGACTACGTCACCCTGACGACGCCGGCGTTCGAGTCCAGCATCCGCATCGGCCACGGCATCACCGGCTTCACCGGGCAGCCGGTGTCGTTCGCGGTGCGGCCGGAGAAGCTGGCCATCGGCAAGGACGAGCCGGCGCAGGCCTACAACAAGGCCTGCGGCGTGATCGAGGACATCGCCTACTTCGGCAGCCACTCGGTCTACCACGTACGCCTGCCCAGCGGGCTCAAGCTGATGGCCAACTTCGCCAACCAGCAGCGCTGGGCCAGCGAGGGCCTGACCTGGGGCGACACCGTGTGGATGGCCTGGGGCGAGAACGAAGGCGTGGTGCTGACCTCATGAGCCGGAGCCCGCTCAAGCGCTGGTTGCCGGGCGCGCGCTGGGCCGTGATCGCGCCGCCCTACCTGTGGCTGCTGGTGTTCTTCGCGATCCCGTTCCTGATCGTGCTGAAGATCTCGTTCGCGCGGCTGGCGATCGCGATGCCGCCGTACACGCCGATCCTGGCCTACGTGGACGAGGCGTTCACGGTCAGGCTCGACCTCGGCAACTACCTGGCGCTGGTGACCGACAGCCAGTACGTCGCCGCCTACCTGAGCTCGATCAGGATCGCCGCGATCTCCACCGTGCTGGCGCTGCTGATCGGCTACCCGATGGCCTACGTGATCGCGCGGCTGTCGCCGGCCGCGCGCAACGTCGCGATGATGCTGGTGGTGCTGCCGTCGTGGACCTCGTTCCTGATCCGCGTCTACGCCTGGATCGGCATCCTCGACAGCAACGGCGTGCTCAACAAGCTGCTGCTGGCGCTGGGCCTGATCGACGCGCCGCTGCGCATCCTCTACACCCCGCTGGCGGCCTACATCGGCATCGTCTACTGCTACCTGCCGTTCATGGTGCTGCCGCTGTACGCCAACCTGGTCAAGCTCGACCACCGCCTGCTGGAGGCCGCCTACGACCTCGGGGCGCGGCCGTGGAAGGCGTTCCTGAGCATCACCCTGCCGCTGTCGCGCAGCGGCATCGTCGCCGGCTGCATGCTGGTGATGATCCCGGCGGTGGGCGAGTTCGTGATCCCGGAGATGCTCGGCGGGCCGGACACGCTGATGATCGGCCGCGTGCTGTGGGGCGAGTTCTTCAACAACCGCGACTGGCCGGCGGCCTCGGCGGTGGCGATCGTGATGCTGGCGCTGCTGCTGGTGCCGATCCTGATCTTCAACCGCTACCAGCAGCGCGAGCTGGAAGGCCGGCTGGCATGAGCCCGACCCGCGGCGGCCGCACCCTGACCTGGAGCGTGCTGGTCTTCGGCTTCGCGTTCCTGTACCTGCCGATCCTGCTGCTGATCGTGTACTCGTTCAACGCCTCGCGCCTGGCCACGGTCTGGGCCGGCTTCTCGACCCGCTGGTACGTCGAGCTGCTGCGCGACCGGCAGATGCTGGATGCGGCCTGGATCAGCCTCGAGGTCGCGTTCTGGACCGCCACCGCGTCGATGGTGATCGGCACTTTGGCGGCCATGGTGATGACGCGCTTCCGCCGCTTCCCGGGCAAGACCCTGTTCGGCGCGCTGATCACCGCGCCGCTGGTGATGCCCGAGGTGATCATCGGCCTGTCGATCCTGCTGATGCTGGTGTCGATGGGCGGCGTGCTCGGTATCGCGCCCAAGGGCGTGCTGGCGATCTGGGTGGCGCATGTCACCTTCACCCTGTCCTTCGTCACGGTGGTGGTGTCCTCGCGGCTGCAGGAGCTGGACCGCTCGCTTGAGGAGGCGGCGATGGACCTGGGCGCCAACCGCATCAAGGTGTTCCTGCTGATCACGCTGCCGATCATCGCGCCGGCGCTGGTGTCGGGCTGGCTGCTGGCGTTCACGCTGTCGCTGGACGATGTGGTGATCGCCAGCTTCGTCGCCGGCCCGAGTTCGACCACACTGCCGATGAAGGTGTTCTCGTCGGTGCGGCTGGGCGTCAGTCCCAAGATCAACGCGCTGGCGACCCTGATGGTGCTGGCGGTGTCGCTGGCGGCGGTGGTCGGCTGGGGGCTGATGGCGCGCAGCGAGAAGCGCCGCCAGCGCGACATCCAGCTGGCGCTGCAGGACCAGGGGTGACTCGGTACCCGGGGATTCGGGATTGGGGATCGGGGATTCGTCAAAGCGCGGTTGCTGCTGCTTTTGCCGGTCCCGAATCCTCGATCGCCCATCGCGCCGCGGCGCGGGGCGGCCTCACAGCCAGCGGGCGCGCTTGAACAGGACGTAGAGCACCGCGCAGGCCACGGCGACGCCGCCGACCAGGATCGCGTAGGCATGGCGGCCGCCGAGCTCGGGCATGTGCTGGAAGTTCATGCCGTACCAGCTGGTCACCAGGGTGGGGGCGGCCAGCAGCGCCGCCCAGGCGCC
Source organism: Lysobacteraceae bacterium USHLN149 (assembly GCA_037145635.1). Lineage (GTDB taxonomy): Bacteria > Pseudomonadota > Gammaproteobacteria > Xanthomonadales > Xanthomonadaceae > JAATFS01. Next base: position 13,183 of record JBBCXB010000002.1, on the reverse strand, counting down.
CAGGCGCTTGACGGTCTCGCCCTGGGCCAGGGTGACCATCGACAGGTTCACGCTCAGCGCGGTGCCCAGCATCTCGCGCAGGGTGTCGATCGCGTCGTTGATGCGCACCGCGTGGTCGAGCACGTCGCGCAGGTAGACGCCGATCCCGGCCGGGATCAGCGGGCCGGGATTGCGCTTGAGGTGGGACAGCACGTCCTGCAGCGGCGCCACCACCAGCCGCATCTTGTTGAGTTCGCGCTTGAGCTCGTACAGCCGCATCACCGTCTGGCGGCGGTAGTTCTCCGAGAAGATGTCCTGCTCCAGCGTCTCCAGGGTGTCGCGGAAGCCGTCCATGATCGGCAGGTAGTTGTCGACCACGAAGTCGAGCACGCCGTACAGGCAGAACGCCGGGCCCATCGCCAGCATCTCCGGCTCGCGCTCCATGCGCGCGCGCACCGGCGTGTACGACAGCGAGGCGCCATGCCGCACCGTCACCAGGAAGCGGGCGCCGAGGAAGGCGTGGGTCTCGCCGTAGCGGATGCGTTCCTCCACCAGCTGCGCGGTGTTGACCACCACGAACAGCGAGTTGCCGTAGCTCTCGACCTTGGGGCGCTGGTGCGCGTTGCGCGCGTCCTCGATCGCCAGGTCGTGCAGGCCGAATTCCTCCTGCAGCTTGCGCAGCACGCTCTCGTCCGGCTCGTACAGCCCGACCCAGACGAAGCCGTCGGCCTGGCCGATCTCCTCGCTGATCTGGTCCAGGCTGATGTCGTGGCGCCCGCCGTCGCGGTCGTAGTACGCGCAGGTGATGACGCAGGCGGGGTTGTCGGGGTGGCGGCGGTGGTCGGGGGTCATGCCGGGCATCGTGCGTCAGCGCTCCGGCAGCGACAAGTAGGGCCGCCGCAGCACCAGCGCCAGGGCGGCGTGGATCGGCAGCAGCAGCACGATCCACTGCAGGTTGTACTGCGGCCGCGCCGACAGCCAGTACAGCAGCAGCGCGGCCAGGCCGCAGGCGGCCACCGCCCACAGCGTGAGGTCGAACCAGCGGCCGGGCCGGCGCCGGCGCAGCAGCGCGAGGCCGCCGCCGATCAGCGGCACGCACAAGGGGTTGAGCAGCAGCAGGTTGCGGTTGGCCCAGGCCGACTGGTGGGCGCTGAAGCCCCACAGGTAGACCAGCAACGCGCCGCCGATCGCGCACAGCAGCCAGAACGGCAGGGCCGCGGCGGCCACCCAGCGCACGCGGCGTGCGCCGGCCAGCACCGCGGCGGCCAGCAGTCCCCCGACCAGCAGCCACGGCCACCAGTGCCGCACCTGCTCGTCGGGTTCCGGGGCGATGGTGTGCGGCAGCAGCACCTGGGTCGACTGCACCAGCGGCCGTCCGGCGGCGTTGTGTACCTGGGTCAGGCTCTCGGCCAGGCGCATCGGCACGAACGCCTCCTCCCAGCGCGACAGCGGCGTGTCCGCGTACGGGCCCAGTCCCAGGTCGAACCCCAGCCACATCCAGGTCGCCGGCGAGGCCAGGCGCACCGCCTCGCTGCGATAGGTGTTGCCGCGCGAGCGCCCGGCCAGCTGCGATTTCAACGCCCCGCCCATCGCCCGGTCGAGGCTGTCGCGGACCATCGTCGCGCAGTTGGCCACGAAGTAGTCGTAGTGGTAGCGGGCGTGCTCGGGCCGGCTGCGCTCGGCCAGCGCGTCGGCCAGCGCCCGCGCCTGGTCCGGCGTCAGGTCGAGCCACTGGACGCTGACCCCGCGGCCGCTGTCGCGGTACTGCTGCAGGTCCTCCTCCAGCGGCAGCGCGACCAGGTAGTACATCATCTCGCCCCGGGCGAAGCGGCCGACGAAATCCGGCTCGCTGGGATCGAAGAAGCCGAAGTTGTAGGACGTGGCCTGTCCGCTGGCCGGGTCCGCCACCACGATCGCGTCGTGGCCGAAGCGCTCGAAGAACACCTCGCCCGGCTGCATCGTGGCCACCCCGACGCGCGGCGGCGGCGCCTGTGCCGCCGCCATGCCGGCCGCGGCGAGCAGCAGCAGCGCGCACAGCGCCAGCGCGCAGCGCCCCAGGGCGCGTGAGGCCATGCCGCGACCGGCCGGCGCGGTCAAGCGTCTTCCTGCGGTTCGGGCGGCAGGATGGTGACGTGGAAGGCCTGCACGCGGCGTGCGTCGGCCCGTGCCACGCGGAACGCGAAGCGGCCCAGCGTCAGTTCCTCGCCGGTCTCCGGCAAGTGGCCGATGGCCTCGGTGACCAGGCCGCCCACGGTGTCGTAGTCGTCGTCGGGAAAGTCGGCGCCGAAGCGCTCGTTGAAGTCCTCGATCGGGGTCAGCGCGTCGACCACGTACTGGCCGTCGGCGTGCGCCGCGATCAGCGACGCCTCGTCCTCGGCCTCGTCGTGCTCGTCGTCGATCTCGCCGACGATCTGCTCCAGCACGTCCTCGATGGTGACCAGCCCGGCGACGCCGCCGTACTCGTCGACCACGATCGCCATGTGGTTGCGCGAGAGCCGGAACTCCTTGAGCAGCACGTTGAGCTTCTTGGACTCGGGGATCAGCACCGCCGGGCGCAGCAGCTCGCGCACGTTGCCGGGGCCGTTGTCGGCGACCACGCCGCGCAGCAGGTCCTTGGCGAGCAGGATGCCGAGGATCTCGTCCTTGTTCTCGCCGTGCACCGGGAAGCGCGAGTGGCCGGACTCGACCACCTGCTTCATCAGGTCGATGAAGCGCGATTCCACCGGCAGCGACACCATCTGCGAGCGCGACACCATCACGTCGCCCACGGTCAGCTCGGACACCGAGATGGCGCCCTCCATCATGCGCAGGGTATCGGCGGCGATCAGGCCGTCCTGTTCGGCGGTGCGCAGCAGCGCCACCAGTTCGTCGCGGGTATGCGGCTCGCCCGAGAAGGCCGCGCTCAGGCGTTCGAGCCAGCTGCGGCGCTTTTCGTGGGGTTCGGAAACGGATTGACTACTGTCGTCTTCAGACATCATTACGGGGGAACGGCACCCGGCACGCCGGGCGGTAGCGCAAGTCTAGCAGGCGCTGCCGCACGAAGGGTTGCCGCCCCGGCCCGCCCGCCCCAATCCCCAATCCCCGATTCCCGGCCTACGGCAGGTCCAGGCTGTAGCTGCACCCGGCCAGGGTCTTGCCCGGGTGCGAGGTCACGTTGGACACGCTCAGCACGATCGACTCGATCATCGGCTCGCCGGTCTTCGGGTCGGTCGTGTCCTCGCTGCGCAGTTCGCGCCCGAACATCACCTTGGCGGGGGTGTCCACCGCCGGTTCCAGCTGCAGCTGCCGCGCCAGCGGGCGCGGGTCGGGCAGGTCGAGAATGGCCATCACGCTGGCGCCGGAGAAGGCGACCTGGGAGGCACGGAGCCCGAACACCGTGATCGGCGTGTTCAAGGCGTACTCGGCCATGAACAGGTTGGCCTGGGGCAGCGGCCGCCAGCCCAGGGCCACCGCCTTGAGCGGGTCGGCCAGCACCGGCGCCAGCGCGCTGAAGTCGGCCACGCGCTGGCGGCACTCGATCAGCGCCGCCAGGTCCGGCGGTGCCGCGGCTGGCGCGGCCAGGGCGGGCAGGGGCGAGAGCAACAGCAGCAGGAGCGATCGGCGGATCAAGGCGCGGGTCCGGAAGAGGGCAGGCTCAGGCGTCGCCTGCGTAGGGGTCGGAGACGCCGAGCTCGGCCAGGATCTCGCGTTCCAGCTGTTCCATCGCCTCGGCCTCCCTGTCGTCCTCGTGGTCCCAGCCCAGCAGGTGCAGGGTGCCGTGCACGGTCAGGTGGGCGTAGTGCGCGGCCAGCGGCTTGCCCTGCTCGGCGGCCTCGCGCGCCACCACCGGCGCGCAGATCACCAGGTCGCCCAGCAGTGGCAGCTTGATGCCCTTGGGCAGGCCCTCGGGCAGCTCGGCCGGGAAGCTCAGCACGTTGGTGGCGTAGTCCTTGCCGCGGTAGTGATGGTTGAGCGAGCGGCCTTCCTTCTCGTCGACCAGCCGGATCGCCAGGTCGGCCTCGCGGATGCGGCCCTTCAGCGCGGCCGCCACCCAGCGCCGGAAGCTGACCGCCGCCGGCAGGCCGGCGCGCGGCAGCGCGTAGCTGACGCCCACGTCCAGGCGCACCGGGCCGCGGGTCATGCCACCGACCCCGTCTGCGCGTCCTGGTGGTCGCGGCGGTCGTAGGCGCTGACGATGCGCGCCACCAGCGGATGCCGCACCACGTCGCGCGCCTCGAAGAAGGTGAAGCTGACGCCGTCGACGTCGCGCAGCACCTCGATGGCGTCGCGCAGGCCGGACTTGACGTGCTTGGGCAGGTCGATCTGGGTGAGGTCGCCGGTCACCACCGCGGTCGAGCCGAAGCCGAGCCGGGTCAGGAACATCTTCATCTGCTCGATGGTGGTGTTCTGGGCTTCGTCGAGGATCACGTAGGCGTCGTTGAGGGTGCGCCCGCGCATGTAGGCCAGCGGCGCGATCTCGATGACGTTCTTCTCCAGCAGCTTGACCACCTTCTCCACGCCCAGCATCTCGTAGAGGGCGTCGTACAGCGGCCGCAGGTAGGGATCGACCTTCTGGCTGAGGTCGCCGGGCAGGAACCCCAGCTTCTCGCCGGCTTCCACCGCCGGGCGCACCAGGATCAGGCGCTGCACCCGCGATTCGTTGAGCGCCTCCACCGCGCTGGCCACCGCCAGGAAGGTCTTGCCGGTGCCGGCCGGGCCGATGCCGAAGTTGATGTCGTGGGTGGTGATCGCGTGCAGGTACCGGGCCTGGTTGGCACCCCGTCCGCGCACGGTGCCGCGCTTGACCTTGATCGCCACTTCCTGCGGCGCGTAGTCGCGCTCGACCACGTGCTCGACGTTGGCGTCGTTCAGGCGCAGGTGGATGGCGTGGCTGTCGAAGCGGGTGTCGGCGGCCTCTTCGTAGAGCGCGCGCAGCAGGGTCTCGGCGGCGGCACCGGGCGCGGCCGGTCCGGTCACGCGGAACACGTTGCCGCGGTTGGAAATCTCCACGCCGAGCCGGAGTTCGATCTGGCGCAGGTGCGCATCGAACGGGCCGGCCAGGTTGGCCAGGCGCTCGGTGTCGGCGGGGTCGAGGGTGAAGTCGCGTTGCGCGGGTGTGCTCATCGGGGGCGGACGCCGCGGGCGCGGGGTCGATCGGGCGGGAGCAAAGGGTAGCGCGCGCATCCCGATCCGGCCAGAGAGACCGGCGGTCGCAGCCGGGCCCGGCCCGGCGGCGCGCGGTTTTCCACAGCGGCTGTGCGCCGGCCGCCTGACAAGCTGTGGACAACCGTCGGCAGGCCCCGCGCCGCAAGGCCCGCAGCGGACCTGGCGAAAAAACCGCCAGCGGGCGTGCAGTTATCCACGCCGGGTGTGGATCGAATCCGGCGAAGTCTGTGGATAAGCGCCGGCATCCGTTGCGCGGCGGGCGATCGGCCGGCGCTGGCGATAATTTGTCCAGCGCCGCGAGGGCCGACCGACCGCCACGCGCGGACCGCGCCGGCGGGCGCGGTCGCGGCGCTGCTCAGGCGCCGGGCGCGTCGACCGCCACCAGGCGGCCGCGCAGCGAGTTGCTCAACGCCTCGGTGATCCGCACGTCGACGAACTGGCCGACCAGGCGCGGATGCCCGGGGAAGTTCACCGAGCGCATGTTCTCGGTCTTGCCGGTCAGCTCGTGGGCATCCTTGCGCGAAGGCCCCTCGACCAGCACCGACTGCACGCTGCCGACCATCGCCTGCGAGATGCCGGCCGCATGCGCGTTGATGTGCGCCTGCAGCCGCGCCAGGCGCGCGTGCTTGACCGCATCGGCGGTGTCGTCCTCGAGATCGGCGGCGGGAGTGCCGGGACGGCGAGAGTAGATGAAGGAGAAGCTCTGGTCGAAGCCCACGTCCTCGATCAGCTTCATGGTCTTCTCGAAGTCGGCGTCGGTCTCGCCGGGGAAGCCGACGATGAAGTCCGAGCTGATCGAGATGTCCGGGCGCACCGCGCGCAGCTTGCGGATCCTGGACTTGAACTCCAGCGCCGTGTAGCCGCGCTTCATCGCGCTGAGGATGCGGTCGCTGCCGGCCTGCACCGGCAGGTGCAGGTAGTTGGCCAGCTGCGGTACGTCGCGGTAGGCGTCCACCAGTGAGTCGCTGAACTCCAGCGGGTGCGAGGTGGTGAAGCGGATGCGGCCGACGCCCTCGACCTGGGCGATGGCGCGGATCAGCAGCCCCAGGTCCGCGTGCTGCACGTCCTCGCCCTCGCCGTAGGGCCCGCGGTAGGCGTTGACGTTCTGCCCGAGCAGGTTGATCTCGCGCACCCCCTGGGCCGCCAGCTGCGCCACTTCCACCAGCACGTCCTCGAACGGGCGGCTGACCTCCTCGCCGCGGGTGTAGGGCACCACGCAGAACGAGCAGTACTTCGAGCAGCCCTCCATGATCGACACGAACGCGCTCGGGCCTTCGGCGCGCGGCTCGGGCAGGCGGTCGAACTTCTCGATCTCGGGGAAGCTGATGTCCACCTGCGAGCGCCCGGATTCGCGCCGGGCGCGGATCAGCTCGGGCAGCCGGTGCAGGGTCTGCGGGCCGAACACCAGGTCCACGTAGGGCGCGCGCTTGACGATCGCCTCGCCTTCCTGCGACGCGACGCAGCCGCCCACGCCGATGATCACCGGCCTGCCGCCGGCCTTGAGCGCCTTCCAGCGCCCGAGCTGGCTGAACACCTTCTCCTGCGCCTTCTCGCGGATCGAGCAGGTGTTGACCAGCACCACGTCGGCCTGCTCGGGGTCGTCGGTCAGCTCCAGGCCCTCGGCGGCGGCGAGCACGTCGGCCATCTTGGCCGAGTCGTACTCGTTCATCTGGCACCCGTGGGTCTTGATGTAGAGCTTGCCGCGCGCCGGCGTGCCGGCAGCGGGCGCCGGCACGCGGCCGGGCAGGGGAACGAGCCGGGGCTCGCCGGCGGGGACAGCGGCGGCGGGGAAGACGTCTGGCGTCCCGGTCATGGCGATTAATCCAGGCGGGTGGCGGGAAAGCCGGCGATTCTAGCGCGTTCCCGCGCGCGCGGCCTCGGCCGGGGCCGGCGGCGGTGCGCGCGGCCTCGCGGGCGGAAGCCGACGGCCCGGGGCATCGCCGGCTGCGCGCAGGGGCCGAGACGCCGGCCCTGCCGGGGTTGCAGCTCCTCGGCCGGGACATGACGCCGGTGCAGCGGTGGACCCCTTGCCGGCGCTGCGCGAGGCGCTGGGCGCGCGGGTCGCGGCGCGGACGGCCCTGCTGGCCGTACCGGCACCGACGGACGGGCCGCCCGCGGCAGGTGCTTGGCAGGCTGTCGAGAAGCTGTGAAACTCCCGTCCATGAAGGGCATGTGGGGGACATTCGCGCTGGCGCTCGCCGCGCTGACGGCCATGCCCGCCAGCGCCGGCACCGTGTACAAGTGCGTCGGCGGCGACGGGGTGCCCAGCTACGTCAGCAAGCGCGTGCCCGGGGCCAGCTGCAGCGTGGTCGGCCGCTATGCCCCCGGGCAGGGCGCGGCGTCCCGCGCGCCGGTCGCGGCGGCGCCCGCCGCCCCGGTCCGGCCCGCGCCGCGCGGCGACGGCGTGCCGCCGGCCACGATCCTCGCTCCGTCGGCACGGCCCACCGCCGCCAACGCGCTGGCACCGGTGCCGGCGCCGGCGGCCGCGCCGCGCCGGGTCGTCAGCGGCCAGGTCTACGCCTACATGCAGGACGGCGTGCGCCACTACACCAGCCGCCGCCCGCGCCAGGTCGCCAGCGTCCAGGGCCTGCGCACGATCCCCTACAGCTTCATCGAGACCTGCTACGCCTGCGCGCCGCGCCCCGGCGTCAATTTCGGCGCGGTGCGCCTGAACACCACCGCCTACGCGCCGGAGATCGCCGCGGCGGCGCGCGAGTTCGGGGTCGAGGAAGCGGTGGTGCGCGCCATCATCCATGCCGAGTCCGCCTACAACCCCACCGCGCTCAGCCGAGCCGGCGCGCAGGGTCTGATGCAGCTGATGCCCGGCACCGCGCGCCGCTTCGGGGTGGGCGACGCCTACGACGTCTCGCAGAACATCCGCGGCGGCGTGCAGTACCTGGCCTGGCTGCTGAAGCGCTTCAACGGCGACCTCACGCTCGCCGCCGCCGGCTACAACGCCGGCGAGGGCGCGGTGGACCGCCACGGCGGCGTACCGCCGTACAACGAGACCCAGCGCTACGTGCAGCGGGTGGGCCTGCTCGCCAGCCGTTACCGCGGTGCCACGGCGTCCGCGCGCTAGCGCCGGGGCGGCGGGGCCGCGCGCGGACGGGCCGGGCGCCATCGTGCAGTGCCGCATTGTCCTGCCGTTAAGCCTTCCGCTACACTGCAGCCGATTCAGCGCGGCACGTCCCCCCCGCGGGCCGCTGGCAGCCTCAAGCTACCTAATCAGGATCGGAGTGCCGGATGGCCAACGATGGGGTTAACGTGCCTGCCGACGCGGGGCGTCGTCGCTTTCTGACCGCGACCACCGCCGTGGTCGGTGCGGTAGGCGCGGGTTTTCTCGCGGTGCCTTTTATCAAGTCGTGGAACCCGAGCGCGCGCGCCAAGCTGGCCGGCGCCCCGGTGACCGCCGACATCAGCGCGCTGCAGGAAGGCCAGCGCCTGATCCTGGAATGGCGCGGCCAGCCGATCTGGATCGTCAAGCGCTCCAAGGCCATGCTCGACGCGCTGCCGAGCCTGGACGACCGGCTCAAGGACCCCAAGTCCGAGAACAAGGACCAGCAGCCGGAGTACGTGCTGAAGAACCCGGAGTACCGCTCGATCAAGCCCGACGTCTCGGTGCTGGTGGGGCTGTGCACGCACCTGGGTTGTTCGCCGGAGATGGTCGCCGAGATCCGCCCCGAGCCCTACGACCCGCAGTGGAAGGGCGGCTACTTCTGCCCGTGCCACAAGTCGCGCTTCGACCTTTCCGGCCGCGTGTTCGACGGCGTGCCGGCCCCGATCAACCTGCTGGTGCCCCCCCACCACTACCAGGACGACAACACCCTGATCATCGGCGTCGATCCCGGCGACGGTGCCGCCGCGTCCGCCAACCGCACGGGGGCTGCCTGAGCCATGGCCAACATCCTTGCCCGCACCGCCCACGGCGTGGCCGACTGGGTCAACGCCCGCGCCCCCGGCCTGCTGCCGGTCTACCGCAAGCACGTCACCGAGTACTACGCGCCGAAGAACTTCAACCTCTGGTACTACTTCGGCTCGCTGGCGCTGGTGGTGCTGGTCAACCAGATCGTCACCGGCATCTTCCTGACGATGCACTACAAGACCAGCGCGGCCGAAGCCTTCGCGTCGGTCGAGTACATCATGCGCGACGTCGAGTGGGGCTGGCTGATCCGCTACATGCACAGCACCGGCGCGTCGCTGTTCTTCATCGTGGTCTACCTGCACATGTTCCGCGGGCTGATCTACGGCAGCTACCAGAAGCCGCGCGAGCTGGTGTGGATCCTCGGCATGCTGATCTACCTGGTGCTGATGGCCGAGGCGTTCATGGGCTACGTGCTGCCGTGGGGGCAGATGTCGTTCTGGGGCGCGAAGGTGATCATCTCGCTGTTCGGCGCGATCCCGGTGATCGGCAACGGCCTGACCGAATGGATCATGGGCGACTACCTGCCCGGCGACGCCACCCTCAACCGCTTCTTCGCGCTGCACGTGATCGCGCTGCCGCTGGTGCTGCTGCTGCTGGTGGTGCTGCACCTGGGCGCGCTGCACGAGGTGGGCTCCAACAACCCCGACGGCGTGGACGTCAAGCACGGTCCGCGCGGCAACCGCTGGGACCCGGACAAGCCGGCCGACGCGATCCCGTTCCATCCCTACTACACGGTCAAGGACCTGGTGGGCGTCGGGTTCCTGCTGATCATCGCCGCCTTCATCATCTTCTTCGCGCCGGGCTTCGGCGGCCTGTTCCTGGAGCACGACAACTTCACCGAGGCCAACCGGCTGGTGACGCCGGAGCACATCAAGCCGGTGTGGTACTACACCCCGTACTACGCGATGCTGCGGGTGGTGCCGAACAAGCTCGGCGGCGTGCTGGTGATGTTCTCGGCGATCGCGATCCTGTTCCTGGTGCCGTGGCTGGACAAGGCGCGGGTGCGCTCGATCCGCTACCGCGGCTGGATCTCGAGGCTGGCGCTGGGCACGCTGGCGGTGTGCTTCGTCTGGCTCGGCGTGATCGGCTCGGGGCCCGGCACCGACCTGCACGAGACCTACATCGGGCGCGTGCTGACCTTCCTGTACTTCGCGTTCTTCATCACCATGCCGGTGTGGACGCGGCTGGACAAGACCCGGCCGGTGCCGACGCGGGTGACCACCCATGACTAGGCCGACCCCGATGCCCTGGATCGCGCGCATGCTGGCGCTGGCCGCGGCGCTGCTGCTGTCGGCCGGCGCGGTGGCCGCCGAGGGCGGCCAGCTGCAGCAGGCCGGCAACGACCTCGGCGACCGCGCCTCGCTGCAGCGCGGCGCGCAGCTGTTCATGAACTACTGCTCGGGCTGCCACTCGCTCAAGTACCTGCGCTACTCGCGCATGGCCGGCGACCTCGGGTTGAGCGAGGAGGAGGTCATGGCCCAGCTCAACTTCACCGGTGCCAAGATCGGCGACCACATCGAGGCGGCGATGCCGCACGATCCGGCCACCAAGTGGTTCGGCAAGATGCCGCCGGACCTGAGCCTGATCGCGCGCGTACGCGGCAGCGACTGGGTCTACACCTACCTCAAGTCGTTCTACCTGGACCAGACCCGGCCGCTGGGCTGGAACAACCAGTTGTTCCCCAATGCGTCCATGCCCAACCCGCTGTGGCAGCTGCAGGGCCTGCAGCAGCCGGTGTACGGCGCGGTGGACCCGGCCATCGGCGAGAAGCCGGTGATCGGCGTCAAGCCGGGGCAGCCGGGCCGGCAGAACCTGGTGGAATTCGACCAGACGGTGCGCGACATCACCAACTTCCTCGAGTACGCCGGCGAGCCGGCCGCGCTCAAGCGGCAGAGCATGGGCGTATGGGTGATCCTGTTCCTGGCGCTGCTCACCTTCCTCGCCTATCTGCTCAAGAAGGAATACTGGAAGGACGTGCATTGAGCCCGGGGATGCGCAGGGCGGACCTGCGCGCCGCGGCGCGGGGCAGGCCGCACGCTTGGCTTTTGCGATGCGGGATTGCACACTCGGGTGACCGTGGTGACCGCTCGGCAATGGGCCGACGGCGCCGATGCGGCCGGCGGATTCCGGTCGTTGGAGAGCCTTGAATGGCGACGAGTGTGCGTATGCGGAATACCTTGACCCTGTTTTCCTCCACCGATGACGTGTTGTGCCATCGGGTTCGGCTGGTTCTGGCTGCGAAAGGTGTGGCCTATGACCTGGTCCCCGTGGATGCCCAGAATCCGCCCGAGGACCTGATCGATCTCAATCCCTACCATTCCGTGCCCACGCTGGTGGAGCGCGAGCTGGTGCTGTACGCGGCCTCGGTGGTCAGCGAGTATCTGGACGAGCGCTACCCGCATCCGCCGCTGATGCCGGTGGACCCGCTCTCGCGCGCGCGCCTGCGGCTGGCGATGCTGCGCATCGAACACGACTGGGTACCGCAGGTGCAGGCGATCCAGCTCGGCAACAAGACCCAGGCCGAGGCCGGCCGCAAGCGCCTCAAGGAACTGCTCACCGCCTCGGTGCCGCTGTTCAAGGCCAGCAAGTTCTTCCTCAATCCGGAGATGAGCCTGGCCGACTGCGCGATGGCGCCGATCATCTGGCGGCTGCAGGCGCTGGACATCCCGTTGCCGAAGGACGGCAAGGCGATCGAGGACTACGGCAACCGCATCTTCCGCAATCCCGGCTTCATCCGCAGCCTGACCGACCCGGAAAAGAAGTTGCGCGACCTGCCGGGCTGAGCCGCCTGGCTGGATGGTGGCGCAACCGCCGCGCGGCCTAGCGCGCTAAGCCGGGCCGCCTGCGCGTAAACTGTGGCGCATGAGCGAAGAATTCCCCCGCATGAACAGCCATCGCCCGTACCTGCTGCGGGCGCTGGTGGAATGGATCAACGACAACGGCATGACGCCGCACATCCTCGTGGACGCGGGGCTGCCCGGTGTCCAGGTGCCGGCCAGTGCGGTCAAGGACGGCCGGGTGGTGCTGAACATCGCCGAGCGCGCGGTGGTGGGGCTGCGGGTCGACAACGAGGGCGTGAGCTTCACCGCGCGCTTCGGCGGCGTCAGCTTCCCGGTACAGGTGCCGATGGCCGCGGTGCTGGCGGTGTACGCGCGCGAGACCGGGCAGGGCATGGCGCTGCCGGACGACATCCCGGGCACCAGCGCCGAGCCGCCGGACGACCACAACCCGCCCGCCGCGCCGGCCCCCGGCAGCGACGACGCTCCGGCCGCCGGCAAGCGCCCGCACCTGCGCGTGGTCAAGTAGCGCAGCGTTTGCCGCCTCGGTCCGCGGATCAGGGGACCGAGGCCGTCTGGCCTCGCCGGGTCGCCCGGGTGTTTTCGATGCGCCGGGAAGCCATTCGCGGGCTGGACAACGGCCGGGTCTCGACCTCGCCGGTGCGGCCTGCCACTGCTCTTGATCGAGCCGACGCCTGAGTCCTTAGCCGGACGGTGGTCGGGTTCGGCGCCTCGTTTGCCTGCGCGGGAGGGGTCCGCGGGTGCCGGGGCAGGACACGCCGTGAACCCGTCCCTGGGGGCTCTTCCACGCGCCCTGCCGTGGAAGGTCCTGCCCCGGCACCCGCGGGCCCCTCTGCACGGATGGCCGGTTTAGCGGAACCACAAGCGGAGCTTCCCGGCGGTCCGTGCTTCTGCCGGCTCTGATCGCCAGTTGCCTGAGATCCAAGCACCAAAGAGCCAGAGCCAAAAGCCGACAGCCGACAGCCGACAGCCAAAAGCCGACAGCCATAGAACTAACTGCTTCAGTCGAGGATGGTGGACGACCTAGCCACGGTTTTCTGGCTGCGGGACTGTAAGAAGCGTCAGCTAGTTGCCTCCGCAGGCCTTGCAGTGACGCCCCTTGCCGAAGCCGGCGATCGTGCCGACGCCTGGTCTGGTGCCGGACGGTGGTCGAGGTTCGGCGCCTCGTTTGCCTGCATGGGAGCGGCCCGGGGGGGGGGGGGGGGGGGGCCCCCGGCGCCCCCCCCCGCCGGGGGGGGGGCCGGCCCCCCCCCCCCCCCGGGGGCCCCGCCCCCCCCCCCCCCCCCCCCGCACCCCTCTGCACGGATGGCCGGTTTAGCGGAACCACAAGCGCAGCTTC
>JBBCXB010000001.1:0-1343483 GCA_037145635.1 Lysobacteraceae bacterium USHLN149 | reverse complement strand
ACCGGGGACAGGCTCCTCGGCTCGGGCGGACATCCTGTCCGACTCGCCGCCGCGGCACATCCCTGTGCCGCTCTCCGCCTATCCCCGGCCACGCTGGCGCCTCGGCGAGTCGCTGTAACGGCTGCGGAGGCAGGTGGCGGATGCTTCATGCAGCGATGCAGGCTCGCCGTCGTACAGCTGGACTGCCTCGCAAGGTCAAGGTCATTAGCCTTGGCTGAAAACAGTGGGCAGTTGGCTGGCTTTTGCTTTTGACCGTCAGCCACCAGCTGATAGCGCCTGGCTCCTACATCTTGGCGGTTTGGCCGTTCGCCATCAGAGCCTGTAGAAGCATGAGCACTCCGGAATGTGTGCCTTCTGCTCCGCCAAACCAATCCTCCATGCAGAGCGGCCCGCGGGTGCCGGTCGCAGGCAACTGCCCGCTGGAATGCTCGAAGCACCGGAACGATTACGGGCTTCGGCAAGGGGCGCCAGCGTGACCGGGGACAGGCTCCTCGGCTCGGGCGGACATCCTGTCCGACTCGCCGCCGCGGCACATCCCTGTGCCGCTCTCCGCCTATCCCCGGCCACGCTGGCGCCTCGGCCAGTCATTGCAAGGGCTGCGGAAGCCGGTGGCCGATGCTTTACAGCTGACAGCGCGGTTGGAATTCGTACTGAGCAGTCAGCCGATGGCCCTTGGCTCTGGCTTTTGGCGGTCGGATTTGGCTTTGACTGTTGGCTTTGGCGGCGGGCTGATGGCTGCTTGCCGTGATGAACCAGAGCAAGCAGCAGCACGGACCGTCCGAAAGCAGCGCCCTTGGTTCCGCCAGACCGGCGATCCGTGCAGAGGGGTCCGCGGGTGCCGGGGCAGGACCTTCCACGACAGGGATGTCGTGGAAGAGCCCCCAGGGACGGGTTCATGGCGTGTCCTGCCCCGGCACCCGCGGGCCGCTCCCACGCAGGCAAACGAGGCGCCTATCGCAGGCCAACCCGCCACTGGAATGCACAGGATACCGGCAGCGGTTAGGCCGGCAGCGCGGGCGCGGCGGCGGCCACCAGCCGCACGATCACCGGCCTGGGCCGCCCAGTCGGCCCTGCCCTGCCCCCGGAATCCGGCGCGGCCTTTGAAATCAGTCGCTTGGCCGTCGGCGGCCGGCCGGTGCCGGAAACCTGGCGCGGCTTAGGCACGGGGCTTGCAACAAGCCTCGTGCCCCCGTGGTGTGATGCTTCCGATGAGCGACTCCATAAATTCGATCCTCTCCCAGATCCGCAGCTACCAGAACCAGATGGGCCAGAGTGCCGTCGGTCCGGTCGGCGATGCGGCGCGCGGGAACGAGATCCAGGGGCTGGTCGGCAGCCAGGGCACCCCGGCCTCGCAGGGGCCGAGCTTCACCGACACCCTGCGCAACGCCATCGGCGGCGTGAACGAGGCCCAGCAGAAGTCCGGGGCCCTGGCCAAGGCCTTCGAAATGGGCGACCCCAGCGCCGACCTCGCCAAGGTGATGGTCGCCGCCCAGCAGTCCCAGGTGGCGTTCCGCGCCACCGTGGAAGTCCGCAACCGACTCGTCCAGGCCTACCAGGACGTCATGAACATGCCGCTGTAAAGGGTTAAGACCGGATGGCACTCGCGCTCACCAAGGAAAACCTCAACCAGAACGCCGTGAAAGCCGGCGCCTGGTTCGACCGCATCCAGAGTCTGCAGATCACCCGCAAGCTCGGGCTGATGCTGATGATCAGCCTCGCCGTGGCGGCGGGCCTGGTGGTGTTCTTCTGGTCGCAGCAGCCGGACTACGCGCCGCTGTACACCGGCCTGGACGACAAGGGCACGGCCGAGGCCACCGACCTGCTGCGTACCGCGCAGATCCCGTTCAAGCTGGACCAGACCACCGGCGCGATCACCGTGCCGCAGGACAAGCTGTACGACGCGCGCCTGAAGCTGGCCGGCTCCGGCCTGACCGGCCAGAACAACGGCGGCGGCTTCGAGATGATGGAGAAGGACCCCGGCTTCGGCGTCAGCCAGTTCGTCGAGAACGCGCGCTACCAGCACTCGCTGGAGACCGAGCTGGCCCGCACCATCGGCACCCTGCGCCCGGTCCGCGACGCCCGCGTGCACCTGGCCATCCCCAAGCCCAGCGCCTTCACCCGCCAGCGCGACGTGGCCAGCGCCTCGGTGGTGCTGGAACTGCGCGGCGGCAACACCCTGGAGCGCAACCAGGTCGATGCGATCGTCAACCTGGTCGCCTCCAGCATCCCCGACCTGTCGCCGGACCGCGTCACCGTGGTCGACCAGAGCGGGCGCATGCTCACCATCGCCGATCCCAACAGCGATGCCGCCCTCAACGCCGCCCAGTTCGAGCAGGTGCGCCGCCAGGAGAGCTCGTTCAACCAGCGCATCCGCGAGCTGCTGGAGCCGATGACCGGCCCCGGCCGGGTCAACCCGGAAGTCAGCGTGGACATGGACTTCTCGGTGGTCGAGGAAGCGCGCGAGCTCTACAACGGCGACCCGCCGAAGCTGCGCAGCGAGCAGGTCAGCGAGAACAGCAGCAACGTGCCGGGCCCGCAGGGCGTGCCGGGCGCGGCCAGCAACACCCCCGGCCAGGCCCCGAACGGGACGCCGGCGGCGGCCGCCGGCGCGGCCGGTGCCGGCGCCGCGGCCGGCGCCACCGCGCAGACCGCCAGCGCGGCCACGCCGACCGAGAACGCCAAGAGCGCCACCCGCAACTACGAGCTGGACCGCACCCTGCAGCACACCCGCCAGCCGGCCGGCCGGATCAAGCGTGTGTCGGTGGCGGTGCTGATCGACAACGTGCCGCGCCCCGCGGCCAACGGCAAGACCACCGAGCAGGCGCTGAGCGCCGCCGAGCTGACCCGGGTCGAGGCCCTGGTGAAGCAGGCGGTGGGCTTCGACGCCAGCCGCGGCGACACCGTGTCGGTGATGAACGCCCCGTTCGTGCGCGAGAAGCCCGAGGCCGACCCCGGCCCGTCGTGGTGGCAGGACCCGCGCGTGCAGTACGGCCTGCGCCTGCTGCTCGGTGCGGTGGTGGTGCTGGCGCTGCTGTTCGGCGTGCTGCGCCCCACCCTGCGCCAGCTCACCGGCAACGCGCCGGCCGGCAGCAAGAAGCTGGCCGCCGGCGGCGAGCGCGACGAGCCGCAGAGCGCCGACGTCAAGATGGTCGACGACGACGACCTGCTGCCGGGGCTGGAGAACGATACCGCCCAGATCGGCAGCGAGCGCGGCAAGAAGCCGCAGATCGCCCTGCCCTCGGACGCCTACGAGGACCGGCTGCGCCAGGCGCGCGAGGCGGTGAAGGCGGATTCCAAGCGTGTCGCACAGGTCGTGAAGGGATGGGTCGCCAGTGAAGCCTGATACTCCGCCGTTGAACGGCATCCAGCGCGCCGCCGTGCTGCTGCTCTCGCTCGGCGAGGCCGACGCCGCCGAGGTGCTCAAGCACATGGACCCCAAGGAGGTGCAGAAGATCGGCATCGCCATGGCGACCATGGCCGGGGTCTCGCGCGACCAGGTCGAGCGGGTCATGGACGAGTTCAACAACGAGCTCGCCGGCAAGACCTCGCTCGGCGTGGGCGCGGACGACTACATCCGCAACGTGCTGATCCAGGCGCTGGGCGCGGACAAGGCCAGCGGCCTGATCGACCGCATCCTGCTGGGCCGCAACACCACCGGCCTGGACACGCTGAAGTGGATGGACCCGCGCGCGGTCGCCGACCTGATCCGCAACGAGCACCCGCAGATCATCGCCATCGTGATGGCGCACCTGGACAGCGACCAGGCCGCCGAGGCGCTGAAGCTGCTGCCCGAGCGCGTGCGCGCCGACGTGCTGCTGCGCATCGCCACCCTCGACGGCATCCCGCCCAACGCCCTCAGCGAGCTCAACGACATCATGGAGCGCCAGTTCGCCGGCAACCAGAACCTCAAGTCGTCCAACGTCGGCGGCGTCAAGGTCGCGGCCAACATCCTCAACTTCATGGAGACCGGGCAGGACCAGGGCATCCTGGCGACGATCAGCAAGATCGACGCCGAGCTCGGCAACCGCATCCAGGACCTGATGTTCGTGTTCGACAACCTGGTCGACCTCGACGACCGCGGCCTGCAGACGCTGCTGCGCGAGGTCTCGGGCGAGCGCCTGGGCCTGGCGCTGCGCGGCGCCGACGTCAAGGTGCGCGAGAAGATCACCCGCAACATGTCCCAGCGCGCTGCCGAGATCCTGCTCGAGGACATGGAGGCGCGCGGGCCGGTGCGGCTGTCCGACGTGGAGGCCGCGCAGAAGGAGATCCTCACCATCGTCCGCCGCCTGGCCGATGAGGGCGCCATCAGCCTCGGCGGCGCCGGTGCCGAGGCCATGGTATGAGCGCGGTCGTGCGCTGGCTGGCCCCGGACCTGGACACGCCGCCACCGCCGGTGCTGGACGAGCAGCCCTACGACGACGAGCCCGAGCCGATCCTGCGCCCGCCGACGCTGGAGGAGATCCAGTCGATCCAGGAGGCGGCGCAGCAGGAGGGCTTCGAGCGCGGCCACGCCGAGGGCTTCGCCCAGGGCCAGGCCGAGGTGCGCCGGCTCACCGCGCAGATCGAGGGCATCCTCGACAACTTCACCCGCCCGCTGGCGCGGCTGGAGAACGAGGTCGTCGGCGCGCTCGGCGAGCTGGCCGTGCGCATCGCCGGCCAGCTGGTCGGCCGCGCCTACGAGACCGACCCGGTGCTGCTGTCGGACCTGGTCAGCGAGGCGGTGGACGCGGTCGGCGGGGCCAGCCGCGAGGTCGAGGTACGGCTGCACCCGGACGACATCGCCGCGCTGACCCCGCTGCTGTCGCTGATGGCCGGCACCCGCCTGGCCGCCGACCTCAACCTGAGCCGCGGCGACCTGCGCGTGCACGCCGAGAGCGTGCGCATCGACGGCACCCTGGAGGCGCGGCTGCGTGCCGCGCTGGAGACGGTGATGCGCAAGGCGGGGGCCGCACAATGAGCGCCCTGCTCGGCTCCACCCCGGCCGACTGGCTGGATGCGCGCAACCTGCGTCTGGCCACCCGGCTCGGCGGCCTGGGCCTGGACGTCGCCGCCGGCCGCGGGCTGATCCGCGAGGGCGTGCTGCGCCGCGCCGTCGGGCTGACCCTGGAAGCGGTCGGCTGCGAGGCGCCGATGGGCGCCACCTGTAAGGTCGCGGTGGCCGACGGCGGCTGGGTCGATGCCGAGGTGGTCGGCTTCGCCGGCGACCGCACCTACCTGATGCCCAGCGCCGAGCTGCACGGCCTGCTGCCGAACGCCCGCGTGGTGCCGTCGCATCGCCGCGGCGGGGTCGAGGTCGGCGAAGGCCTGCTCGGCCGCGTCATCGATTCCGACGGCGTGCCGCTGGATGGCAAGGGGCCGATCCGCGCCGAGGGCAGCGTGGGCATGGCCGGGGTCTCGATCAACCCGCTGGCGCGCGAGCCGATCACCATGCCGCTGGACGTGGGCGTGCGCGCGATCAACGCGCTGCTGCCGATCGGCCGCGGGCAGCGCGTGGGCCTGTTCGCCGGCTCCGGCGTCGGCAAGTCGACGCTGCTGGGCATGATGACCCGCTATACCGCCGCCGACGTGATCGTGGTCGGCCTGATCGGCGAGCGCGGCCGCGAAGTGCGCGACTTCGTCGAGGCCACGCTCGGCGAGGAGGGCCTGCGCCGCGCGGTGGTGGTGGCCGCCCCGGCCGACCGCCCGCCGCTGGCGCGCCTGCACGGCGCCTACCGCGCCACCGCCATCGCCGAGTGGTTCCGCGACCAGGGCCTGAACGTGCTGCTGCTGATGGACTCGCTGACCCGCTTCGCCCAGGCCCAGCGCGAGATCGGCCTGTCGGTGGGCGAACCGCCGACCACCCGCGGCTACCCGCCGAGCGTGTTCGCCAAGCTGCCGGCGCTGGTCGAGCGTGCCGGCAACGGCGCCAAGGGCCGCGGGTCGATCACCGCGTTCTACACCGTGCTGACCGAGGGCGACGATCCGCAGGACCCGATCGCCGATGCCGCGCGCGCCATCCTCGACGGCCACATCCTGCTGTCGCGCCGGGTCGCCGACAGCGGCCTGTACCCGGCCATCGACGTCGAATCCTCGGTCAGCCGCGTGGTCCAGGACATCGCCGACGAACCGTGGCGCCTGCGCATCCGCAAGCTCAAGCGGCTGGTCTCGGCGTATTCGTCCAACCGCGACCTGATCGCGATCGGCGCCTACCAGCGCGGCAACGACCCGGCCACCGACGAGGCGCTGGCGCGCTGGCCGGAAATCGTCGAGTTCCTCGGCCAGGACGTGGCCAAGGCCGCCGACCTGCCCCACAGCCAGGCCGCGCTGCGGCGCCTGGTCGAGCCGGAGATGCCGCCCGCATGAGCCGCTCCGGCCCCTGTCGTACCGCTCCACCCTGTTCCCCCAGGAACGCGGGCCGCGGGCCCCCCCGCCCCGGGGCCCCCCCCCCCCGCCCCCCGCGTCCACCGCACCCACAGGCTCTAGACCATGATGCAATCCCAACGGATCGATCCGCTGCTGCGCCGCGCCCAGGACCATGAGGACGAGGTGGCCCGCGACCTGGCCGAGCGCCAGCGCACGCTGGACACCCACGAATCGCGGCTCGACGAGCTGCGCCGCTATGCCGAGGAATACGCCGGCAGCCAGATGTCGGCGACCAGCGCCGCGGCGCTCACCAACCGCCGCGCCTTCCTCGACCGCCTGGACAGCGCGGTCCTGCAGCAGAAGCAGACCGTGGACAGCAACCGCGCCAAGGTCGAGGCCGAGCGAGCCCGGCTGCTGCTGGCCAGCCGCGAGAAGCAGGTGCTGGAGCAGCTGGCCGCCAGCTACCGTGCGCAGGAGAAGCAGGTGGTGGACCGCCGCGACCAGCGCGACATGGACGACCTGGGCGCGCGCCGGGTGCGCCGCCTGGTGCAGGACGCCAACGACCAGGGAGAGCAGGCATGAAGGCGCCGACGATCGGACTGGGCGAGATGAAGGCCTTCAAGTCGCCGGGGCTCACCGAGCCCGAGCCGGAACCGGCGCCGGGCCAGGACTTCGCCGCGATGCTGGGCCCGCGGCCCAGCGCGGCCACGCCGCCGCGGCCGAAGCCGCCGGCCCCGCCCGCGCCGCCACCGGCCCCGCGCGAGCGCGCCGAGCCGGCTCCGTCCGACGACGCCAATGCGGCCGCGCGCGCCGAAGCGCGGCGCCGCGACAGCGCCACCGCGCAGGCGCGTCCCGAGGCCGCCGCGCACGAGGCCGATGACGCCAGCGGCGCGCAGGACCCGCCGGCGCACGCCGCCGCCGGCGACCGGCCCGGCGCCGCGCCCGCCCGGCGCGGTCCGCGCGCGGCCGACGACGAGGGCCGCGAGAACGGCGACACCGCCACCGCCGCCACCGCCGCGGGCGCACCGGGCGAGCACCCCGGCGAGGCCCGTCCGGGGCCGGCCGATGCCGCGCCGGGCGCGTGGCCGCCAGCCGGGCTGGCCGGGCTCGGCCTGACCCCGGCGCCGGGGGCGGCGCCCGCCCTGCCCGGCGTTTCTGCCGCCGGCCAGCCCGGCGCGCTGCCCGAGGCGATCGCCGGCGCCGGCGCACGACCGCTGCTGATGCAGGCGGTGGCGGCCAGCGGCGGCCCGGCCGCCGGCGCCGGCCCGGCGCCGGGTCAGCCGGGGGCCCTGCCCGCGTTCGCGGCCGCGCTGGCGCAGAAGGGCGGCGAGGCGGCGCAGCAGGGCTTGCCGCAGACCCAGGCCCTGGCCGCGCTCGCCGGCAGCGCCGATGCGCCCGCCGCCGGCGGCGAGCTCAAGGCGCCCGATCCCGGCGGCGTGCTGCTGCAGGGCGCCGCGCCGGCGCACGTCGCGGCGGCGCGGGGCCCGGACGCCGCCGTGTTCGACGCCTCGCCGACCCCGACGCCGCACCTGCACGGCGAGGACTTCGACGATGCGATCGGTGCGCGCATGAACTGGCTGGCCGACCAGAAGATCGGCCACGCCCACATCAAGATCACGCCCAACGACATGGGACCGGTGGAGGTGCGCCTGCAGCTGGACGGCGACAAGGTCAACGCCAGCTTCACCAGCGCCCACGCCGAGGTGCGGCAGGCGCTGGAACAGAGCCTGCCGCGGCTGCGCGACATGCTCGGCCAGCACGGCTTCCAGCTGGGCCAGGCCGATGTCGGCCAGCAGCACCAGAACCCGGGCAACGCCCGCGCCGGCAGCGGCTTCGCGGCCGAGGGCAACGCCGGTGGCGACGAGCTCGGCGCCCCGGTGGCGATGCCGGCCTCGCTGCTGCGCCAGCGCGGCCTGCTCGACGCCTACGCCTGAGCCACGGCCGCCGCGGGGCCGCCCCCGCGCCGGCGGCAGGCTCCGGGACCGGCGGGGCGCCGCGTCGGGATCCCGTCGCGGGCCTGTAGGCCGGACCGGGGCGGTTGCCGCGGCGTTCAGGCTGGGGCCCGTTTGCCGGGCGTCGGCGGCGTCTCTGCCCGTTCGGCCCCGCGCCGCCGGAAACCCGGCGCATTTCTGGCACACCGCTTGCATCGACCTGGGACATACATCTCCCAGGAGCTTTGGCCCGTGTCCGCCGACAAGAACAAGAAACCCGACGATGCCGCGGAAAAGCCCAAGGGCGGCAAGAAGAAGCTGATCCTGATCGGGGCGATCGCGCTGGTGGTGCTCGGCGGCGGCGGTGGCGCCGCGTGGTTCTTCCTGGGCCGCTCCGACCCGGGCAAGCACGGCCCCGCGCCCAAGACCGCCGAGATCCCCAAGCCGGCGCAGTACTTCCCGCTCGATCCCGCCCTGGTGGTCAACCTCAACGGCGCCACCGAGGACGGCCCGCAGTACCTGCAGGTGGAGATCCAGCTGGTGACCCGCGATGCGGAGGACCTCAAGGCGATCACCGACAACGCCCCGGCGCTGCGCGCCCACCTGCTGATGCTGCTGTCGCAGGTCAAGGCCGCCGACATCGCCGACCTGGCCGGCAAGCAGAAGCTGCAGAAGTCCGCGCTGACCGAGGCGCAGCGGATCATGACCGTCGAGACCGGCAAGAAGAGCGTCGACGACCTGCTGTTCACCAGTTTCGTGACCCAGTAGGAACGCCCCGCGATGAGCATCGACGACCTGCTGTCCCAAGACGAGATCGACGCGCTGCTGCACGGCGTCGACTCGGGCGCGGTCAATACCGAGCCGGAGCCGGTGCCCGGCGAGGCGCGCCAGTACGACCTGTCCAGCCAGGACCGCATCATCCGCGGGCGCATGCCGACCCTGGAGATGGTCAACGAGCGCTTCGCGCGGCTGTGGCGCATCGGCCTGTTCAACCTGATCCGGCGCTCGGCCGACCTGTCGGTGCGCGGCATCGACCTGGTCAAGTTCAACGAGTACATGCACTCGCTGTACGTGCCGACCAACCTCAACCTGATCCGCTTCAAGCCGCTGCGCGGCACCGGGCTGATCGTGTTCGAGCCCACGCTGGTGTTCGCCGTGGTCGACAACTTCTTCGGCGGCGACGGCCGCTTCCACACCCGCATCGAGGGCCGCGAGTTCACCGCCACCGAGATGCGCGTGGTGCAGCTGCTGCTCAAGCAGACCTTCGCCGACCTCAAGGAGGCCTGGGCGCCGGTGATGGACGTGGACTTCGAGTACATCAACTCGGAGATCAACCCGCACTTCGCCAACATCGTCACCCCGCGCGAGTACGTGGTGGTGTGCCGCTTCCATGTCGAGCTCGAGGGCGCCGGCGGCGAGATCCACATCACCCTGCCGTACTCGATGCTGGAGCCGATCCGCGAGCTGCTCGACGCCGGCATCCAGAGCGACCGCAACGACCGCGACGCCAGCTGGAACATCTCGCTGCGCGAGCAGCTCAACCTCGCCGAGGTCACCCTGTCCAGCGTGCTGGCGACCAAGCGCATGAGCCTGCGTCAGCTCACCGGGCTGAAGGTCGGCGACGTGCTGCCGATCGACCTGCCGGCCAAGGTGCCGCTGTGCGTGGAGGACATCCCGATGTTCACCGGCGAGTTCGGCATCGCCAACGGCAACAACGCCGTGAAGATCACTTCCGTCAAGCCCCCGGGCGTGCAGCCGCCGCGCCCCGCTCCCTCCCAGGATCTCCCGTGATGACCCAGAACGACACCCTCGACCCCGCGCCGGCGCAGTTCGACACCCTGATGGCCGAGCAGGGCCAGAGCACCAGCGACCTCAACCTGGACGTGATCCTGGACGTGCCGGTGACGCTGTCGCTGGAAGTGGGCCGCGCGCGCATCCCGATCCGCAACCTGCTGCAGCTCAACCAGGGCTCGGTGGTGGAGCTGGAGCGCGGCGCCGGCGAGCCGCTGGACGTCTACGTCAACGGCACCCTGATCGCGCACGGCGAGGTGGTGGTGATCAACGACCGCTTCGGCATCCGCCTGACCGACGTGGTCAGCCCCAGCGAGCGCATCCGGAGACTGCGGTGATCGCGCTGCTCGCCGCGGCCGCGCCGGTCGCCAGCCGCGCCACGCAGGTGGGCAGCCATGCACCGTCGTCGCCGGGCCTGCTGGGCGCGATGTTCGCGCTGCTGCTGGTGCTGGGCCTGATCGTCGGCCTGGGCTGGCTGCTCAAGCGCATGCCCGGCAGCGGGTTCCGCACCAGCGAAGGGCTGAAGCTGGTCGCCAGCCTGCCGCTGGGCGCCAAGGAGCGCGTGGTGGTGGTGGAGGTCAACGGCGAGCAGGTGCTGCTCGGCGTCACCGCCGGCGGCATCTCCGTGCTGCACACCCTGCCGGTGCCGCTGCCGCCGACCCCGCCGCCGTCGCTGCCCAACCTCAAGCAACTTCCCAATTTCGCCCAGCTGCTGTCGCAGAAGCTGCGCAAGGATTCATGATCATGTCCGTTCGCTGGAATTGCTGGAGCCGCTGTCTCCGGCTGGTGCTGATCCTGTGGCTGGCGCTGCTGCCGATGGCCGCGATGGCCGCGCCCGCCGCGCTGCCGGCCATGGCCCAGGCCGCCGCGCCGGCCGCGGCCGCCGCCGCGGCCCCGACCGGCCCGGCAATCCCGGCGCTGCCGAACGTCAACGTCGGCCGCATCGGCGGCCAGCCGGTGAGCCTGCCGCTGCAGACCCTGCTGCTGATGACGGCGATCACGCTGCTGCCGTCGATGCTGCTGGTGCTGACCGCCTTCACCCGCATCACCATCGTGCTCGGCCTGCTGCGCCAGGCGCTGGGCACCGGGCAGACGCCGTCCAACCAGGTGCTGATGGGGCTGTCGCTGTTCCTGACCGCGCTGGTGATGATGCCGGTGTGGCAGAAGATGTGGAGCGCGGGCGTGTCGCCCTACTTCAACGACCAGATCGACTTCCAGACCGCCTGGACCCTGACCACCCAGCCGCTGCGCGCCTTCATGCTGGCGCAGATCCGCGAGACCGACCTGATGACCTTCGCCGGCATGGCCGGCGACGCCACCTACAGCAGCCCGGACGCGGTGCCGTTCCCGGTGCTGGTGGCCTCGTTCGTCACCTCCGAGTTGAAGACCGCGTTCGAGATCGGCTTCCTGATCTTCATCCCGTTCGTGATCATCGACCTGGTGGTGGCGAGCGTGCTGATGTCGATGGGCATGATGATGCTGTCGCCGATGCTGATCTCCGCCCCGTTCAAGATCCTGCTGTTCGTGCTGGTGGACGGCTGGGTGCTGGTGGTCGGGACCCTGGCGGCCAGTTTCAACGCGGTGTAGCTGGAACGCCGGGATCGGGGAGTCGGGATTGGGGAATCGAAGCCCACTCCCGTCCGTCGTTCCCGTTCCTGGCGTCGCCCCTGCAGTTCCCCATTCCCTTCCCCTTCTCCCGATTCCCGTCCAATGAGCCCTGAAATCGCCCTTACCGAATTGCGCGGCGGCCTGATCACCGTCCTCTGGGTCGCCGGGCCGTTGCTGCTGTCGGTGCTGGTGGTCGGCGTCGTGGTCGGCATCGTGCAGGCCGCCACCCAGCTCAACGAGCCCACCATCGCCTTCATCGCCAAGGTGGTGGCGCTGACCGCGGTGCTGTTCGCCACCGGCAGCATGCTGCTGGCGCAGCTGGTGGACTACACCACCGCGCTGTTCCAGCGCATCCCGCACCTGATCGGCTAGCGGGGGCGCGCGATGGATGCCGCCACCCAGATGGTCGTCGACGGCCAGCGCGCCTTCGCGATGGTCGGGGCGATCCTGTGGACGATGCTGCGCATCGGCGCGCTGCTCACCGCGATGCCGCTGATCGGCACCCGCGCGGTGCCGGGGCGGATCCGCGTGCTGATCGCCGCGACCCTGGCGATGGCGCTGGCGCCGATGCTGCCGGCGGTGCCCGACTGGGACGGCTTCACCGCCACCGCCGTGCTCAGCGTGGCACGCGAGCTGGCGGTGGGCGCCAGCATGGGCTTCCTGCTGCGGCTGATCTTCGAGGCCGGCGCCTACGCCGGCGAACTGATCTCGCAGAGCACCGGCCTGTCGTTCGCGCAGATGTCCGACCCGCTGCGCGGCGTCAACTCCGGCGTGGTGTCGCAGTGGTTCTACATCAGCTTCGGGCTGCTGTTCTTCACCGCCAATGGCCACCTGGCGGTGGTGTCGCTGCTGATGGAGAGCTACAAGGCCCTGCCGATCGGCACCGCGGTGCCGGACCCGCAGGCCTTCGCGGCGGTGGCGCCGACCTTCTTCATGCAGGTCATGCGCGGCGGCATCACCCTGGCGCTGCCGGTGGTGGTGGCGATGCTGGCGGTCAACCTGGCCTTCGGCGCACTCTCAAAGGCCGCGCCGGCGCTGAACCCGATGCAGCTCGGCCTGCCGCTGGCGGTGCTGCTGGGCCTGTTCCTGCTGGCGATGCTGTCCGGCGACTTCGCCCCGCCGGTGCAGCACCTGTTCGACGAGGCCTTCGACGCGGCGCGCCGGCTGACGCCCTGAACGCGGCCCGCCTATAGTTCGGGCCGCGGCGGTCGATACCGGGAGTGCGGCGATCCGGCCGCCGCAGCATGCTGCGCCCGTTGGAGATGGCGACCCCGGTGTCCCTCCCGTTCCTCCCGCCCCAGGCATCGACCCGGTCGAGCGCCCCGGCGCCGGTGCGTCGTGCTGCCTGGCTGCCGGTGGCGCTGCTGGCGTGCGCGGGCCTGGCGTCGGCGCAGACCGCCACGTTGCGCCGCTACGGCAACGATCAGGGCCTGCTCGGCCTGGCCGGCACCTGCCTGCTGCAGAGCCGCCGCACCGCGCTGTGGGTGTGCACCGAGAGCGGGCTGTACCGGTTCGACGGCCAGCGCTTCCAGCAGGTGGCGCTGGACGGCGCGCGCTCGCACGCGATCACCGCGATGAGCGAGGACGCGCAGGGACGGTTGTGGGTGGCCTCGTTCGACGCCCTGTTCGTCGGCGACGAGCGCGGCTTCCGCCGGCTGGCACCGGACGAGAGCGGCCGCCTGCACCAGGACTCGCTGCGGCTGGCCAGCCCGGCCTGGGGCACGGTGGTGATCAACCACGGGCAGGCGCTGCGCGCGGTCGCCCTGCGCGGGGGACGCTGGCGGCTGCAGCCGCTGTTCGACGCGGCCACCCTGGCGCGCGTGCCGGAGCTGCGGCACCTCGTCGGTGCGCAGGCGCTGGGCGACACCCTCTGGCTGGGGTGCGGGCGCGGGATCTGCGCGGTGGACGCGCAGGCGCGGGTGCGCCGCTTCGGCCCGGCCGAGGGGGTGCCGGACGATGCCTGGTTCAGCTTCGCCCTGGACGGCGCCGGCGCCGTCTGGGCCCGCGCCCGCGACCATGTGCTGCAACGGCCGGCCGGGGCCGAGGGCTTCGTGTCGCACCGCTTCCCGGGCATCGCCCTGAACGCCATCGGCCGCCAGGCGCCGCTGGTGAGCGACCGCCAGGGACGCATCCTGGTGCGCACCCACGACGGCCTGGTGCGTCACGAGCGGGGCCGCTGGCGGCCGCTCGACCGGCGCAACGGCCTGCCCGAGAGCAGCAGCGGCGCGATGCGGGTGGATCGCGACGGCGATCTCTGGATGACGGTCGACGGCGAGGGCCTGGTGCGCTGGACCGGCTACGACTGGATCGAGAGCTGGGACGCCTCGCAGGGCATGCGCGCCGCGCCGACCTGGTCGATCGTGCGCGATGCCGCCGGCGGCCTGCTGGTCGGCAACGAGCACGGCGTCAGCCGGCAGCCCCCGCAGGGTGGCCGCTTCTCGCCGTGGCTGCCGCAGGCCGGCAACCAGGTCGTGGGCCTGCGCCGCCGGCCCGACGGCACGCTGTGGTCGGTGACGTCTTCCGGCCACCTGGTGCGGTACGCCGCCGACGGCCGCCACGGCGTCGAGGTCGCCCGGATCACGCGCCCGGTCAAGCAGCTGTTCTTCGACCGCGACGGCCGGCTGTGGCTGCTGACCTCCGCCGGCGTGCTGCGCCTGGACACCCCCGAGCTCGGCGGCGTGCCGCAGCCCGAGCCGCAGCTGCCGGTGGCCGCCTGGTCCGACATCCAGCAGTCCGACGACGGCACGCTGTGGGTCGCCGGCGCCCGCGGCGTGTTCCGCCTGCGCGACGGGCGCTGGTCGGCCGTGCCGTTGCGCGTGGACGGACAGCCGACGCAGCGCTGGGTCGCCAAGCTGCGCGTGGTCGGCCGCGACGAGGTCTGGCTGGCGTTCTACCAGCCCGGGCTCTGGCACGGGCGCCTGGGCGACGGCGGGATGGACCTGCAGCCGGCCGACGACCGGCGCTTCGCCGAACTCATGATCTACCTGATCCGCCGCGACCGCAGCGGGCGGCTGTGGGTCGGCCACAACCGCGGCGTGGACCTGTTCGACGGCCGGCGCTGGTCGCGCCTGTCGCAGTCGCAGGGGCTGCTGTGGGACGACGTGTCGGAGAACGCGCTGTTCGAGGACGACGACGGCTCGATCTGGATCGGCACGGCCCGCGGCGTCAGCCACCTGCTGGCGCCGCAGCGGCTGCTGGCGGCGGCCGCCCCGCCCGCGCTGACGATCTCCGAGTTCAGCCGCGGCGGCGTGCGCATCGTGCCCGGCCAGCGCCTGCCGTGGAGCGAGCAGCAGCTGCACCTGAAGCTGTCCGCGTCGGCGGCGCTGGACGATCCCGGGCGCGCCTGGCTGCGCTACCGCATGGTCGGGCTGCACGCCGGCTGGATCTACGTGCAGAGCTTCGTCATCGAGCATCCGCCGCTGCCGGCCGGCCGCTACCGGCTGGAAGTGCAGCTGCTGGACAACTACCGCCGCACGGCCTCGGCCCCGGTCGCCCTCGCCTTCGAGGTTGCGCCGCTGTGGTGGCGCAGCCCGGCCGCGCTGGCCGGCTACGCCCTGCTCGCGCTGGCGGTGCTGGTGGCGGCCTGGCGCGCGCGCCACCGCCAGCTGCTGGCGCGCGAACGCGTGCTGGCGCAGCTGGTGGCCGAGCGCACCGGCGAGCTCGAGCGCGAGAAGCGCGAGCTGGAGCAGGCGCGCGCGGCGCTGGCGCTGAAGGCCTCGCACGATGCGCTCACCGGCCTGCTCAACCGCGCCGGGGTGCTGGACGCGGTGGTCGCGGAAATGGAGGCCGCGGCGCGCCAGGGCCAGCCGCTGGCGCTGGTGCTGATCGACCTGGACCACTTCAAGCTGGTCAACGACCGCTACGGGCACCTGGTCGGCGACGCGGTGCTGGCACAGGTCGGCGCGCGCCTGGATGCCTGCGTGCGCGGCTCGGACCGGGTCGGCCGCTACGGCGGCGAGGAGCTGCTGGCGATCCTGCCCGGCATGCCGCGGCACGGCCGCCACCGCCTGCACGTGCTGCACGACGCCATCGGCCGGCGTCCCTACCTGGCGCACGGGCAGACGCTGGAGATGACCTGCTCCATCGGCGTGGCCTGGTACCGCGAGGGCGAATCGGTCGGCGCGCTGCTGATGCGGGCCGACGAGGCGCTCTATCGCGCCAAGCACCTCGGCCGCAACCGGATCGAGCTGGAGCCCGAGGACACGACCGCCGCCGCGCCGTAGGCGCCCGCCCGCGCCCGCTCGCCCTGGATGGGGCGACCTGTGCCGTGAGGCCGCACCGGCGGGCCGCCCGGCGCCGCCTCGCCCGGCCACCGGCGCGCCGGCGGCCCGACCGGTCCGGGCGCGGCCGCCAGGAATGGAACGCCGCTTGCAGGAACAGCGCATCCCCTGGCTGCTGCATCACGATGTCCGAGAACGAAGACGGCGGCGAACGCACCGAACTCCCTACCGAAAAACGGCTGCGCGAGGCCCGCGAGCAGGGCAACATCCCGCGCTCGCGCGAGCTCGGCACCGCGGCCGTGTTCAGCGCCGGGGTATTCGCGCTGATGGGCATGTCCGGCAGCATCGTCGGCGGTTCCCGCACCTGGATGAAGGCGGCCCTCAGCCCCGACCAGTCGCTGCGCGCCGAGCCGATGGAGCTGTTCGGCCACTTCGGCACCCTGCTGCTGCAACTGCTGTGGGTGTTCACCCCGCTCGCCCTGGTCTGCCTGCTGGCCGGCATCGCCGGCCCGGTGCTGATGGGCGGGCTGCGCTTCTCCGGCAAGGTGCTGGTGCCCGACCTCACCAAGCTCAACCCGCTGACCGGCCTCAAGCGCCTGTACGGGCCGGAGGGCGTGGCCGAGCTGATCAAGTCGCTGCTGCGGGTGGCCTTCGTGGGCACCGCGGCCGGCCTGTGCATCTGGAGCGAGATGCACGGCCTGCGCTCGCTGCTGAGCCAGCCGCTGGAGGTCGCCATCGGCAACGGCCTGAGCTTCACCATGAAGCTGCTGCTGTACGCGGCGGGCGCGCTCACCCTGCTGGCGGCGATCGACGCGCCCTACCAGAAGTGGAACTGGCTGCGGAAGCTGAAGATGACCCGCGAGGAGCTCAAGCGCGAGTTCAAGGAAAGCGAGGGCAGCCCCGAGGTCAAGGGCCGCATCCGGCAGATGCAGCAGCAGCTGTCGCAGCGCCGGATGATGGAGGCGGTGCCCACCGCCGACGTGGTCCTGGTCAATCCCACCCACTACGCCGTGGCCCTCAAGTACGAGGGCGGGCGCATGCGCGCCCCCACCGTGGTGGCCAAGGGCACCGACGAGATGGCCTTCCGCATCCGCGAGGCCGGCGAGCAGCACCGGGTCGCGATCGTGTCCGCGCCGCCTTTGGCACGCGCCTTGTATAGGGAAGTGCAACTCGGCAAGGAAATTCCCGTGAGACTGTATTCGGCCGTCGCCCAGGTGCTCTCCTACGTCTACCAGCTGCGCGCCTGGCGCACCGGGCCGATGCCGCCGCTGCCGCCGATCGAGGTCGACGAGTTCGGCAAGGACGGCCAGGCATGAGCAGCCAGCCGGCCACCGCGATGAACCCGCGCAAGCTGATGGACATGCTGCGCCATGGCCTGGGCGCCCCCGTCATCGTGCTGGCGATGCTGGCCATGCTGGTGGTGCCGCTGGCGGCGCCGGTGCTCGATGCCCTGTTCACCTTCAACATCGCCATCTCGCTGATGGTGCTGCTGGCGGTGCTGTACGTGCAGCGCCCGCTGGAGTTCACGATCTTCCCGATCGTGCTGCTGATGACCACGATGCTGCGCCTGGCGCTGAACGTGGCCTCCACCCGCGTGATCCTGATCAACGGCCAGAACGGCCACGAGGCGGCCGGCAAGGTGATCGCCTCGTTCGGCGATTTTGTGATCGGCGGCAACTATGCGGTCGGCATCGTGGTGTTCGCGATCCTGACCATCATCAACTTCGTGGTCATCACCAAGGGTGCCGGGCGCGTGTCGGAAGTGACCGCGCGCTTCATCCTGGACGCCATGCCCGGCAAGCAGATGGCGATCGACGCCGACCTCAACGCCGGCCTGCTGACCCGCGAGGAGGCCAAGGCCCGGCGCGAGGAGGTCCGCGAGGAAGCCGACTTCTACGGCTCCATGGACGGTGCCAGCAAGTTCATCCGCGGCGACGCGATCGCCGGCATCCTGATCCTGTTCATCAACCTGCTCGGCGGCATGGCCGTGGGCATGCTGCAGCACGGCATGTCGTTCGCCGACGCGGCCTCCACCTACACCCTGCTGTCCATCGGCGACGGCCTGGTCGCCCAGCTGCCGGCCCTGCTGGTGTCCTCGGCGGTGGCCATGCTGGTCACCCGCGCCTCGCGCGCGCAGGACATGAGCAAGGCGATGGTCGGCCAGGTGTTCGGCCAGCACAAGGCGCTGGCGGTGGCCGCGGGCATCCTCGGCCTGGTCGGCCTGGTGCCGGGCATGCCCAACGTCGCGTTTTTGACGCTGGGCCTGATCCTGGGCTTCATCGCCTGGAAGATGTGGAAGCGCAGCGTCGAAACTCCGGCGCAGCAGACCGCGCAGAACGAGGCCAAGGCCCAGGCCGCCGCCCAGCCCAGCGCCGAGCTGAGCTGGGACGAGCTGCGCCCGATCGATCCGCTGGGGCTGGAGGTCGGCTACCGGCTGATCCCGCTGGTGGACAAGAACCAGGGCGGCGAGCTGATGGCCCGGATCAAGGGCGTGCGCCGCAAGCTCACCCACGACATCGGCTTCCTGATCCCGCCGGTGCACATCCGCGACAACCTGGAGCTGGCCGCCAACGCCTACCGGCTGCTGGTGCACGGCGTGCCGGTGGCCAGCGCCGACATCCATCCCGACCGCGAGCTGGCGCTGGACCCCGGCGGCGCGCTCGGCAAGCTCGACGGCATCGCCGGCAAGGACCCCGCGTTCGGCCTGGACGCGACCTGGATCCAGCCGCACCAGCGCGCCTACGCCGAGTCCATGGGCTACACCGTGGTCGACCCGGCCACCGTCATCGCCACCCACCTGTCGCACCTGATCCGCGAGCACGCCCCGGAGCTGCTCGGCCACGAGGAGGTCCAGCAGCTGATGGCCACCCTGGGCAAGAGCGCGCCCAAGCTGGTCGAGGACCTCACGCCCAAGGCGCTGCCGCTGTCGGTGGTGGTGCGGGTGCTGCAGAACCTGCTGGTGGAGCGCATCCCGATCCGCCAGCTGCGCAAGATCGTCGAGGCGCTGGTCGAGCACGCCCCGCAGAGCCAGGACCCCACCGTGCTGACCGCCGCCGTGCGCACCTCGCTGGGCCGCTTCATCGTCCAGGAGATCGCCGGAATGTCGCCGGAGCTGCCGGTGTTCACCCTGGCCCCGCAATTGGAACGGGTCTTGCAGGATTCCACGCAGGGCAACGGCGTCGCCCTGGAACCCGGTCTCGCCGAGCGCCTCCACCAGAGTCTGGCGGAGTGCGTGGGCAAGCAGGAAGCCAGGAACGAGCCGGCGGTGGTGCTGGTCCCCGGCCCCGTCCGCGCCGCGCTGGCGCGCCTGGTCCGGCACAGCGTCCCCTCGCTGTCGGTCCTGGCCTACAGCGAGGTGCCGGAGGACAAGCGCCTCAAGCTGGTCGGAACGATCAGCTGACGCGCCGGGATCGCGGATTCGGGATGGGAGATCGCAACGGCGGTTTCCCTCGTAACGGAGAGAGAACGATGGTCGCAACGAACACAGGCAGGACATCCCGAAAGCTGGCGCTCGCCGTTGCTCCGCGTTTGTCCATTCCCCATTCCCGATTCCCCACTCCCGGCCTGCAGGCATGAAGATCAAGCGCTTTGTGGCTCCCGACATGCGCACCGCCTTCCGGCTGGTGCGCGAAGAGCACGGCCCGGACGCCGTGATCCTGTCCAACCGTCGCATCGACGAGGGCATCGAGATCGTCGCCGCCAGCAACTACGACGAGGAACTGGTGCTGCGGGCCCTGGACAGTGCCCGCAGCGAGGCGCCGGCCGGCCAGGCGGCGCTCGCCGCCCCGGCCGCCGCGCGTCCGCGCACCGCCGCCGACGCGATGATCGCGGCGCTGGCCCAGCGCGACCCGGCCGTGGCCGGTGCCACCCCGCCGGCCGCCGAGCGCCCGCAGCGCACCGCGCGGGCCCGCCAGCCGCTGCCGCCGCAGGTGGTCGCTGCGCTGATGAACGAACACCAGGCCGCCGCGAGCGCCGCCGAGCCGGAGATGCCCGCCGCCGCCGCCGCGGCCCCGGCCGAGCTGCCGGCCTCGCTGCCGCCGATCCCGGCCCCGGCGCCGTTGCCGCCGGTGGCGGTGGCCGCGGTCCCGGCCGCGCCGGCGCCGCAGAACGACGAGCAGCTGGTGCAGCTGCGCGACGAGCTGGCGCTGATGCGGCAGATGATCGAGCGCGAGATGAACCGCCTCACCGACGAGCGCCTGCGCGGCTCCCCGGTGCGGGCCCAGGCGCTGCAGCTGCTGGAGGACTACGGCTTCGACGCCGGCCTGACCCGCGACGTGGCCATGCAGATCCCGGCCGACACCGAGCTGCACCGCGGCCGCGGCCTGATGCTGGGCCTGCTGTCCAAGCGCCTGCCGATCGTCCCGGTCGACCCGCTCGAGCAGGGCGGCGTGATCGCCCTGGTCGGCCCCACCGGCGCCGGCAAGACCACCACCATCGCCAAGCTGGCCTCGCGCTTCGCCGCCAAGCACGCCCCGCGCGACGTCGCCCTGGTGACCACCGACACCCAGCGCGTCGGCGGCCGCGAGCAGCTGCACAGCTATGGCCGCCAGCTCGGCATCGCGGTCCACGAGGCCGACAGCGACCATGGCCTGATCGAGCTGCTGGAGCGCCTGCGCGACTACAAGCTGGTGCTGATCGACACCGCCGGCATGGGCCAGCGCGACCGCGCCCTGGCCGCGCAGATGAACTGGCTGCGCGCCGCGCGCCAGGTCACCTCGCTGCTGGTGCTGCCGGCCAACGCCCATTTCGCCGACCTCGACGAGGTCGTCCGCCGCTTCGCCGGTGCCCGCCCCCAGGGCGTGGTGCTGACCAAGCTCGACGAGACCGGCCGCTTCGGCAGCGCCCTGTCCGTGGTCGTCGACCACCAGATGCCGATCACCTGGGTCACCGACGGCCAGCGCGTCCCCGACGACCTGCACCGCGCCAACGCCGCCAGCCTCGTACTTCGCCTTGAAGATTTGCGGCGCGCTGCCGATAAGCCCTGTACTCCGGAGCAAAACCATGCCGTCGCGTGAATACGCCAAGCTGACCAACGCCTTTCCCCTGTCGGCCACCCGCAGCGAGCCGCTCGGCCCGGTGCGTACCATCGCCGTGACCGGCGGCAAGGGCGGCGTGGGCAAGACCAACCTCTCGGCCAACCTGTCGGTGGCCCTGGCCGACATGGGCAAGCGCACCCTGCTGCTCGACGCCGACCTGGGCCTGGCCAACATCGACGTGATCCTGGGCCTGTCGCCCAAGTTCACCCTGGCCGACCTGATCGCCGGCCGCTGCAGCCTGGAAGAGGTGCTGCTGGAAGGCCCCGGCGGCGTGCTGGTGGTGCCGGCCGCGTCCGGCCGCCGGCACATGGCCGAGCTGGCCCCGGCCCAGCACGTGGGCCTGGTCAACGTGTTCTCCGAACTGGAGCGCGACCTGGACGTGATGGTCATCGACACCGCGGCCGGCATCACCGACAGCGTGCTGACCTTCTGCCAGGCCGCCCAGGACACCGTGGTGGTGGTCTGCGACGAGCCGGCCTCGATCACCGACGCCTACGCCCTGATCAAGGTGCTCTCGCGCGAGCGCGGCGTGGACCGCCTGCAGATCGTCGCCAACATGGTGCGCGACCCCAACGAGGGTCGCCTGCTGTACGACAAGCTGTCGCGGGTGTGCGAGAAGTTCCTCGGCGACGTGTCGCTGAACTACCTCGGCCACGTGCCGCAGGACGACTGGCTGCGCATGGCCGTGCAGCGCCAGCAGCCGGTCATCAAGGCCTACCCGTCGAGCCCGTCGGCGCAGGCGATCGCCGAGATCGCCCGCCGCACCTCGCGCTGGCAGGCCCCCACCGTGCCACGCGGCAACGTCGAGTTCTTCGTCGAGCGCATCATCCGCCGCGGGGTGGCCGCATGAACGCCGCCGCCCAGTACCGCGCCGTGCAGCGCGCCAGCGCCAACGACACCGTGACCCAGCACGCCGACCTGGTGCGCCGGATCGCCCACCACCTGGCCGCGCGGCTGCCCGCCAGCGTGGAAATCGACGACCTGGTCCAGGCCGGCATGATCGGCCTGATCGAGGCCTCGCGCAGCTACGACGCCGAGCAGGGCGCCTCGTTCGAGACCTACGCCTCGATCCGCATCCGCGGCTCGATGATCGACGAGATCCGCCGCGGCGACTGGGTGCCGCGCTCGGTGCACCGCCGCGCCCGCGATGCGGCCTCGGCGATCCGCAAGATCGAGCAGCACACCGGCCGCGCCGCCGCCGCCACCGAGGTCGCCGCGGCGATGGAGATGGCGCTGCCGGACTACCTGCGGCTGATGGAGGACGCGGCCCGCGGCCAGGTGCTGAGCCTGGAGTCGCGCATCGAGGACCACGGCGAGCTGGACACCATCGCCAAGGGCGGGCCCAATCCGCAGCAGATGATGGAACGCAGCGAGTTCGGCCGCGAGCTGGGCAAGGCCATCGGCCAGCTGCCCGAGCGCGAGCAGCTGGTGCTGTCGCTGTACTACGAACAGGAATTGAACCTGAAGGAAATCGGCGCCGTGCTCGGCGTCAGCGAGTCCCGCGTGTGCCAGATCCACGGCCAGGCCGTGGTGCGCCTGCGCGGCCGCCTGAAGACCTTCGAGCTCGCCGATGCCGGCGTGCAGGAAGAAGATTGAGTGATTACTGGTTTCGGCTTAGGAGCTTGATGTGAACAAGAACATGCGAATCCTGATCGTGGACGACTTCTCGACGATGCGCCGCATCGTCAAGAACCTGCTCGGCGATCTGGGCTTCAGCAATACCGCCGAGGCCGAGGACGGCAACAGCGCCCTGGCGGCGCTGCGTGCCGCGCCGTTCGACTTCGTCGTGACCGACTGGAACATGCCGGGCATGACCGGCATCGACCTGCTCCGCAACATCCGCGCCGACGCCAAGCTCAAGCACCTGCCGGTGATGATGGTGACCGCCGAGGCCAAGCGCGAGCAGATCATCGAGGCGGCGCAGTGCGGCGTGAACGGCTACATCATCAAGCCGTTCACCGCGCAGACGCTGGAGGAGAAGCTCGGCAAGGTGTTCGAGCGCCTGGCGGCGACCGCCTGATGAACGCCTCCGTCTCCGAAGTGAATGCCGAGCGCTCGGCCCTGATCGAACGCCTGCAGGGCGCCCTCGACGCGCTGGAGAACGGCGACGAGGCCGGCTGGCGGCGCGAGATCGACACCCTCGCCGCCTGGCGCACGCGCCCGATGATGCAGGGCCTGAGCCGGCTCGCGCGCGACCTCGGCCAGGCGCTGGGCGAGCTGCCCACCCTGCCCGACGAGGCCGGCGAGCTGGACGACGCCTGCGCGCGCCTGGACCACGTGGTGGAGATGACCGAGAAGGCCAGCCACCGCACCCTGGACCTGGCCGAGGAATGCCGCGACCTGGCCGAGCAGCTGCGCGCCGGCGGGCTCACCGTCGACCAGGGCGAGGTGCTGGACAAGATCCGCCACAACCTCACCGAGATGGCGCTGACCCAGAGCTATCAGGACCTGACCGGGCAGATCATCCGCCGCGTCGCCACCATCGTGCGCCGCGTGCACGAAGGCTTCGGCGCGCTCGGCCTGCCGCCGAAGGAGGACAAGCCCGACGGCGGCCTCGCCGGCCCGGCGATCAAGGGGCTGGACCGCCACGCGGTGTCGCAGCACGACGCCGACGACCTCCTCTCCGGGCTGGGGCTGTAGACCCCGCCCGGGCGATGGGAATAGGCCCCGCCGCGCTTGGGCGCGCGCGGGGCAGGCAAGAACGAGGGAACTTATGCCGATGAACGACCGAACGATGACGCAGCCCCACGCACACCCGGGCGAGGCCCTGCGGATTGCCGTGTCCGGTCCCCGGACGGCCGCGCGCGGCCTGAACGGGCGGCCGGCCGGTCGCTGCGCCGTGTCCCGCCACCCAGGAGCCGGGCACGACGACGTGGCCGATTCCAACCGCCCGGGCAGGTCCTAGTCATGAGCGCCGTTCCGGACGACATCGCCGCCGATTTCATCGTCGAGGCCCAGGAGATCCTGGATCGTCTCGGCGAGCAACTGGTGTCGCTGGAGCAGGCACCCGACGACGCCGAGCAGCTCAACGCCGTGTTCCGCGGCTTCCACACGCTCAAGGGCGGCGCCGGATTCCTGGCGGTGCACGCGATGGTGGAGCTGTGCCACGCCGCCGAGGAGACCCTGGGCATGGCACGCGCCGGCCAGGCGGTGCTGCAGGCGCATCACTTTGACGCCGCGCAGCAGTCGCTGGACTACCTGCAGGCGATGCTCGACGCGATGGCCGCCGGCGAGGAACCCCCGCACGCCCCGGCCACCCTGATCGCGCAGTTCGACGCCAAGGGCGAGCCGCCCGCGGCGCGAGCGGCCGCACCCTCGCCGGCCGCGGCGCCCTCCGCCGCCACGGCGGCGGCCCCGCAGCTGCACGCGGTGCCGAGCAGCGCACCGGCCCCGGCCGCGTCCAAGGCCGCACCGGCAGCCAAGGCCGGCGGCGAAGCCGAGCACACCGTGCGCGTGGACACCAAGCGCCTGGACGCCATCGTCAACCTGATCGGCGAGCTGGTGCTGTCGCGCAACCGCCTCAAGACCCTGCGCACCCGGCTGCGCGACGAGGAACTGGACCGCGCGGTCAGCGTGCTCGACATCGCCACCGCACGGCTGCAGTCGGCGGTGATGCGGACCCGCATGCAGCCGGTGGGCAAGGTGTTCTCGCGCTTCCCGAAGGTGGCGCGCGACGTCGCGCGCTCGCTCAACAAGGAAGTCGAGCTGGAGCTGATCGGCGCCGAGACCGAGCTCGATCGCAACCTGGTCGAGGCGCTGGCCGACCCGCTGGTGCACCTGGTGCGCAACGCCATCGACCACGGCGTCGAGTCGCCTGCCCTGCGCGAGGCCACCGGCAAGCCGCGCAGCGGCCATGTGCGGCTGTCGGCGCAGCAGGAAGGCGACTACGTCAGCATCGAGGTGCAGGACGACGGCGCGGGCATCGACCCGGAGCGCCTGCGCGAGAAGGCCCGCGAGAAGGGCCTGATCGACATCGAGGCGGCCGCGCGGCTGAGCACCGACGAGTGCCTGCACCTGATCTTCCTGCCCGGCTTCTCGACCAAGGCCGAGGTCACCGACATCTCCGGCCGCGGCGTCGGCATGGACGTGGTGCAGTCGCGCATCCGCGAACTCAGCGGCACCATCCAGATCCAGTCGGAGCTGGGCCGCGGCAGCCGCTTCCTGATCCGGGTGCCGCTGACGCTGGCGATCCTGCCGACGCTGCTGGTGCAGGCCGGCGACAGCGTCTATGCGCTGCCGCTGGCGCGCGTGGTCGAGGTGCTGCACGCGCCGCAGACCTCGCTGGGCTGGTTCGACGGCCGCGCCGTGCTGGACCGCCGCTCGCACACCCTGCCGCTGGTCGACCTGCGGCGCTGGCTCGACCTGCAGACCACGCCCACGCCACTGCTGACGGTGGTGCTGCTGCAGGCCGGCGAGTCGCGCTTCGGCCTGGTCGTGGACCAGGTGCGCGGCCGCGAGGAGGTGGTGATCAAGCCGCTGCCGCGCTCGCTGCGCGGCCTGCCCGGCTACGCCGGCGCCACCCTGATCGGCGACGGCCGCATGGCGCTGATCCTGGACGTGGACGGCCTGCGCGCCAACGATCACTGACCGCCGCCGCGGCGCGGGCAACGCACGGGCGACCGGGAACCGGCGCCTTTCGTCCCGCCACTGCGGACCTCCGTGCAGGAGGTCCGTGGGGCCAGGCCAGGACGTCCACCACGGGCCGCCGGGAAGAGAGCCGCGGGGGAAGAGACCCGAGGCGTGTGTGCCATGGTGACGAGTGCGCGCAATGGCCGGGCTCGGCGAGGGGCGCGGGGACAGGCGCCGTGGCGGCCTGCGCTGAACGCTCCCGAGACCACGCGGCGCCAAGCCGCCAGCGTCCGCGACGAACTGCCTGACGCGCCGATGCGATCGCCAGCATCGGCAAGGCCGCCAGCTTGACCGGGGACAGGCTCCTCGGCGCGGGCGGACCTCTGCTCCAACTGGCCGCCGCAGTACATCCGGAGTGCCGCTCTCCGCCCATCCCCAGCCACGCTGACGCCTCGGCCTGTACTTGCCATGGCTGCGGCGGCAAAGGGATGACGCTTCATGCAGGCAGGCAGCAGACCCTGGTCAGGATTGGGCGATTGGTGGCGGCTGATAGGGCCGTCCGCACGTCGTGTGTGGTCAGTGGTCAGTCGTCAGTCGTCAGTCGTCAGCCGTTGGCGATCAAACCGAACAGCGCTGATGAAGCCCGGATCTCGCGGAAGCGGCGATCTGCCGGCCGCCAATGCGGCTTCTGCGCCGAGCGATCCGGGATCGGGCAGGCGAAATCCAGCGTGCCCCGAAGCGCCGGCAGTGGCCAAAGCGCCGACCTCCCGCGATCCAAGTCCAGCCCGCAGAACAGCCCGCGGGGCGCCCTAGATCAGGCTGCGCCGCGGGTCGCGCGTGCCGCGCATGAAGGTCATGCGGTTGACCTTGTCGACGAAGCTGCGGATGTCCGAGGCCAGGGCGCGGGTAATCGCCCCGGCCGGCAGCACCCGGATCTCCTGCGCCAGCAACTGCGGCGGCTCGCGCGTGGCGCCCGGCGCCAGTTCCTCGACGCACAGCTGGAACACCGCCCGCCACTGCTCGGTGGGCGTCTTGTCGAGCAGCACGGTCAGCGGCTCGTCGGGGCCGGCGCCTTCGACGGGCACCTCGAAACCGACGACATGGATGAAGTGACGGGCAGGCATCCCGCCAGAATAACCAAAACCGGGGCCGCTGGACCGGTTCCGCCGACAACGCACGCAGCGCGCCGCCGGACCGGAAACGTTTACAGTCTGCGCGTGTTTCGTGACGCAGTTCCACCCGAATCATCTATGCCGCCTATCAAGTCCGCCGCGCGCGGGCCGATACCGGGTCCATGGACAGACTCAGCCTCGTTGGAATCCTGCTTGCCCTGGTGTCGATCGTCGGCGGCAGCGTCCTCAAGGGCGCCGGCCTGTCGTCGCTGTGGTCGCCGG
Source organism: Lysobacteraceae bacterium USHLN149 (assembly GCA_037145635.1). Taxonomy (GTDB): domain Bacteria; phylum Pseudomonadota; class Gammaproteobacteria; order Xanthomonadales; family Xanthomonadaceae; genus JAATFS01. Next base: position 1,316,592 of record JBBCXB010000001.1, on the reverse strand, counting down.
CTGCGTTCGTCATCGTCATCCTCGGCACCATCGCCGCGATCCTGCTGCACACCTCGCCGGCGGTGTTCCGGCGTGCCTTCAAGATCGTCGGCTGGGTGTTCAGCCCGCCGGCCGGCGACCGCGAGGCGCTGATGGCCCGCATCGTCGAGTGGAGCAACATCGCCCGCCGCCAGGGCCTGCTGGGCCTGGAGAGCCAGCTCGGCAGCCAGGACGACGCCTTCCTGCGCAAGGGTCTGCAGATGCTGGTGGACGGTGTCGAGCCCGAGGCCATGCGCCACATGCTCGAGATCGAGGTCGACAACCAGGAGCGCCAGGACCTGGCCGCGGCCAAGGTGTTCGAGGGCATGGGCGTCTACGCCCCGACGCTGGGCATCATCGGCGCCGTGCTCGGCCTGATGGCGGTGATGAAGAACCTCGCCGACCCCTCCCGGCTCGGCCACGGCATCGCCGCCGCGTTCACCGCCACCATCTACGGCATCGCCTCGGCCAACCTGCTGTTCCTGCCGATCGCCGCCAAGCTCAAGAGCGTGATCCACCGCAGCAGCGGCGAGCGCGAGATGATCATCGAAGGGCTGATCGCCATCGCGCAGGGCGAGAACCCGCGCAATATCGAATCCAAGCTCGCCGGCTACCTGCACTGATCCCGCCATGGCCCGCCGCCGCAAGCATGTCGAAGAGCACAGCAACCACGAGGCGTGGGCGATCCCCTACGCCGACCTGATGACGCTGCTGCTCGCGTTCTTCGTGGTCATGTACGCCCTGTCCACGCTCAACGTCTCCAAGTACAAGGTCATGGCCGAATCGCTGACCACCGCGTTCGGCGGCACCCCGCGCACCGTCAACCCGATCCAGGTCGGCAACACCCAGGTGCACGGCGCCGACTGGGACCGCCCCACCCCGATCAAGAACCCCGGCCAGCCCGGGCCGACCGCCCCGGCGGCGCTGACCGACCCCACCCTGCTGCCGTCGATGTCGGCGCAGATGCGCCTGCCGGTGTCGCTGCGCAACCAGGACCAGCTGGCCCGCGCACAGCGGCAGATGGACGCGGTGGCCGCCCAGCTCAGCAAGACCCTGGCCCCGCTGATCGACCAGAAGCTGATCACCGTGCGCCGCTCGGACCTGTGGATCGAGGTCGAGATCAACAGCGACATCCTGTTCGGCACCGGGTCGGCCACCCTCGACCACGGCGCCCGCGACACCCTCTCGCGCCTGGCCGCGGTGCTGCGCGACGCCCCCAACGGCGTGCGCGTGGAGGGCTATACCGACAACCAGCCGATCGCCACCGCGCAGTTCCCGTCCAACTGGGAGCTGTCGGCCGCGCGTGCGGCCAGCGTGGTGCACCTGTTCGCCGACGACGGCATCGCCGCGCAGCGATTGGCGATGGTCGGCTATGGAGAATTCCGGGCGCGTGCCGATAACAGTACCGAGGCGGGACGGAATGCGAACCGGCGTGTGGTGTTGATCATCCTCGCTGACTCGGCCGGCTCACTCGCGCCCGATCCGCCTTCGCAGATGAACGCGAGCGCGACCGGGGCGTTTAAGCCACCCGAGACCGGCGGCGGCCATCCGGCCGTCACCAACGAAAGCGGCACAAGGTCCGTTCCCGCTGTTATTGAAGGAGTGAACTGATGCGTATCTGGGCAGTCGCCAACCAGAAGGGTGGCGTAGGCAAGACCACCACGACGCTGGCGCTGGGCCGCGGCCTGGCCGCGCTCGGCCATCGGGTGCTGCTGATCGACCTGGACCCGCATTCCTCGCTCACCCGGGCGTTCGGCGTGCCGCTGGACCCGCCGCCGGCCGGCGTGCTGGACCTGTTCGCCACGCCGCCGGTCGACCTGGCCGACCTGCTGCGCGAGAGCGCCATCCCGGGGCTGTCCTACGTCTGCGCGCAGACCGCGCTGGCCACGCTGGAGCGCCGCAGCGCCAACCAGCCCGGCCTGGGCCTGGCCCTGCAGAACGCGTTGACCCGGCATGCGCGCCATCACGACTACATCCTGCTGGACTGCCCGCCGACCCTGGGCCTGCTGATGATCAACGCGCTGGCCGCGGCCGACCGCGTGGTCATCCCGACCCAGGCCGAGCCGCTCGCGCTGCATGGCCTGGCCGGCATGAACCGCACCGCGGACATGGTCCAGCGCTCGCGCCGCCGCGAACTGCCGGTGTCGATCCTGCCCACCCTGTTCGATCGCCGGACCCGCGCCGGCAACGAGACCCTGAAGACGATGCAGGACACCTACGGCGAGCGCGTCTGGGAAGACGCGGTGCCGGTGGATACCCGCATCTGCAACGTTGAATCGCTGACCAAGGCGATGGTGCCCGGCGAGTACCCCGGCCGCGGCCTGTCGGCCTACCGCCGTGCGCTGGAGTGGATCCTGGCCGACGACGCCGCCCGGCTCGACCAGGAGCAGGCGGCATGAACAACGCCGAGGCCCTGGACGACTACCTGTCGGGCCTGCTGCAGGCCGCCGGCGCCGAGCCGCCGGCGGCGGCACCGCCCGCGCCCTCCGCGGCCGCACCCGCGGAGGCTGCAGCGCCCGCCGCGGACCGTGACGACGACGAATTCGATGCGCCGGACCCGGAGCTGATCGCCGCCGACCTGCTGGCCGAGATGGATGCGGACCCCGCCTTCGCCGCCCCCGCCCCCGCCCCCGCCCCGGCTGGGCCCGCGGCGCCGAGCGCCGAGCAGATCGCCGCCGACCTGCTGGCGGAGATGGACTCCGATCCCGCCTTCGGTGCCAGCGTCCCGGCCGTCGCCGCGGCGCCGAGCGCCGAGCAGATCGCTGCCGACCTGCTGGCGGAGATGGATTCGGATCCCGCCTTCGGCACCAGCGTCCCTGCCGTGGCCGCGGCGCCGAGCGCCGAGCAGATCGCCGCCGACCTGCTGGCGGAGATGGATTCGGATCCCGCCTTCGGCGCCAGCGTCCCGGCCGTCGCCGCGGCGCCGAGCGCCGAACAGATCGCCGCCGACCTGCTGGCGGAAATGGACTCCGATCCCGCCTTCGGTGCCAGCGGCCCGGCCGTGGCCGCCGCGCCGAGCGCCGGGCAGATCGCCGCCGACCTGCTGGCGGAGATGGATTCGGATCCCGCCTTCGGTGCCAGTGCCCCGGCCGCGGGCCTCGACCTCGCCGACCTGCTGGCCGAGATGGACTCCGACCCCGCCTTCGCCGCAGCTGCGGCCGAACCTGCCGCCGCCGCGCCGGCGGTGGCCGCGGCGCCGATGGCGCGTGCCGCCCTGGCCGCGCGTCCGACCGCCCGCGCCGCCGCCCCGCGGGCGCCCGCCGGCCTGCACGCCCTGCTGGCGCCGGCGCCGCCGGAGACCGGCAGCGCCGCGCGCCGCGCGCCCGACCGCAGCACGCGCTGGCTGCGGCTGCGCTGCGGCCAGCAGACCTACGCGCTGGAACTGCTCAAGGTGCAGGAGGTCGTGCTGCCGGTCCCGCTGCTGCCGTTGCGCGGTACGCCGCCGTCGATGCTGGGCATCATGAACCTGCGCGGCCAGGTGGTGCCGGTGCTCGACCTCGGCCTGCACCTGGGCGCCTCGGCGGTCGGCAGCGACATGCAGACCCGGGTGGTGGTGCTGGAGGAGAACGGCGAGACCATGGGCCTGCGCGTCTCGGCGGTGGAGGACGTGACCAGCCTCACCGACCAGCAGATTGAGCCGCCGGACAATGCCCGCCTGTGCCGCATCTCCAACCACCTGTTCCGCGGCGTGGCGCGCCTGGCGCAGCAGCCGATGATCCTGCTCGACGCCTCGCAGCTGCTGCATTGAGCGCCGCCCGGTGCGATCTGCGTCACGTTTCACGCGATGCAGCTAAAGCTTTCACATCTCCCGCCGTTACTTGGCTTGGAACCATCCGTTCGGAGCACCGATGAGCACAGTGTCACTGGGTGAGGATCTCGGCATCGAGACCAGCACCGACCTCAAGCAGAAACTCGCACCCTTCCTCGCGCAGGAAGGCGAGTTGCTGCTCGATGCCGGCCAGGTCCGCCGCATCCACACCGCCAGCGTGCAGCTGCTGTGTGCGTTCGTCGATGCCCGCCGCCAGGCGGGCCGCGCGACCGGATTCGATGGCTGCAACGATACCTTCAAGGATGCGGCACGCCTGCTCGGAGTCTCCGAGGCACTGGGCCTGACCGCTTCCAACGACAACCTGAAATCTGTGGAGAACGCCGCATGAGCGCACGTATCTTGGTGGTGGACGATTCGGCGTCGATGCGCCAGATGGTCTCTTTCGCCCTCACCTCGGCCGGTTTCGCGGTCGAAGAAGCCGAGGACGGCGCGGTCGCGCTGGGCCGCGCCAAGGGCCAGCGCTTCAACGCGGTGGTGACCGACGTGAACATGCCCAACATGGACGGCATCTCGCTGATCCGCGAGCTGCGCCAGCTGCCGGACTACAAGTTCACGCCGATGCTGATGCTGACCACCGAGTCGGCCGCGGACAAGAAGTCCGAAGGCAAGGCCGCCGGTGCCACCGGCTGGCTGGTCAAGCCGTTTAATCCCGAACAGCTGATCGCCACCGTCCAGAAAGTCCTGGGCTAAGCCCTTCCCGCCCTTCGGGCACCTTCTCCCGCCCGCGGGAGAAGGCCCTCCCCCACCTGATCCGGACCCCGCGCCATGAGCATGGACCTGCAACGTTTCCACGCCACGTTCTTCGAGGAAAGCCGCGAAGGGCTGGATGCCATGGAGGCCGGCCTGCTGTCGCTGGAAGAAGGCAACCGCGATCCCGAGGTCATCAACTCGGTGTTCCGCGCCGCGCACTCGATCAAGGGCGGCGCCGCGACCTTCGGCTTCGAGGCGGTCGCCGGGCTGACCCACGTGCTGGAGACGCTGCTCGACGAGCTGCGCTCCGGCAAGCGCGCGCTCGAGCCCAGCGCGGTCGATGCGATGCTCGGCTCGGTCGACGTGCTGCGCGCCCTGCTGCGCGAGGCCGAGCACGGCCAGCCCGCCGACCCGGCCGCGGTCCAGGCCGTGCACGCGCGGCTCAACGCGGTGCTGGCCGGCGCCGCGCCGGCCGCGGCCGTCGCCAAGGCCCAGGACGAAGAGCCCGAGGCCTGGCACATCGGCTTCACCCCGGCGCCGTCGCTGTTCATGAGCGGCAACGATCCGCTGCGCATCATCCGCGAGCTGGAGCACCTGGGCCCGCTGCAGATCGCCACGCGCCTGGAGCGCCTGCCCGGCTTCGAGCAGCTCGACCCGCTCGAAGCCTACCTGGCCTGGGACCTGGGCCTGATCGGCAAGGTGCCGCGCAGCAAGATCGAGGATACCTTCGCCTGGGTCGTGGACGACTGCGAGCTGGACATCCGCCCGATGCCGGTGCCAGCCCCGCCGGCGAGCCTGGCCAGCGCCCCCGCCGCGGTCGCAGCACCGGCGGCTCCCGTCGTCGCCGCGGTACCGTCCGCGGCCGCGCCGGCCGCCGGCAACGCCCACGAAGCCGAGACCTCGATCCGCGTCAGCGTCGACAAGGTCGACGCCCTGATCAACCTGGTCGGCGAGCTGGTCATCACCCAGGCCATGCTCAAGCAGGTCTCCGGCGGCCTCGACCCGGCCCACGCCGAGCGCCTGTTCGCCGGCCTGGACCTGCTCGAGCGCAACACCCGCGACCTGCAGGAAGCGGTCATCGGCGTGCGCATGCTGCCGGTGGACGCGGTGTTCCGCCGCTTTCCGCGGCTGGTCCGCGACCTGTCCGGCCGCCTCGGCAAGCAGGTGCGCCTGCGCACCATCGGCGAAGGCACCGAGCTGGACAAGGGGCTGATCGAGAAGATCGCCGATCCGCTCGTGCACCTGGTGCGCAACTCCATCGACCATGGCCTCGAACTGCCCGAGGCGCGTCGCGCCGCCGGCAAGGACGAGACCGGCACCATCACCCTGGCCGCCTCGCACCAGGGCGGTCACATCGTGATCGAGGTCAGCGACGACGGCCGCGGCCTCAACCGCGCCAAGATCCTGGAGAAGGCGGCCGAGCGCGGCATCGCGGTGCCGGACAACCCGACCGACGCCCAGGTCTGGGACCTGATCTTTGCCCCCGGCTTCTCCACCGCCGACGCGGTCACCGACCTGTCCGGCCGCGGCGTGGGCATGGACGTGGTCCGCCGCAACATCCAGGGGCTGGGCGGCGAAGTGCAGCTGGAGAGCAATGCCGGCCACGGCACCCGCGTGCTGATCCGGCTGCCGCTGACCCTGGCCATCCTCGACGGCATGACCGTGTCGGTCGCCGGCGAGACCCTGATCCTGCCGCTGGCCTACGTGCTGGAGGCGCTGCAGCCCAAGGCCGAGGACATCCGCACCATGGGGGGCGAAGGCCGGGTGCTGCGGGTGCGCGGCGAATACCTGCCGATCCTCTCGCTGAGCAACTACTACGGCTACGAGGCGCCCCGGCTGCGCGACGCCGCCGCGGCCGAACCGCTAGTGGTGGTGGTCGAGGGCGACGGCCAGAAGATCGCGCTGGAGGTCGACGAGCTGGTCGGCCAGCAGCAGGTCGTGGTCAAGAACATCGAGAACAACTACCGGCGCATCGCCGGCGTGTCCGGCGCCACCATCCTCGGCGACGGCCGGGTGGCGCTGATCGTGGACATCGGCGGCCTGGTGCGCTCGCTGCGGGTGCCGCAGGCGGCCTGAGTCCCGCGGCGCGGGCGCTGGCCCGCGCTGCCGCCGCGCGCCCACGCGCAGAAACCGGCGGCGGCTCCGGCTCCGTCCGCTGACGAAGCCGAACAGGTTAAGAAAAAGGCCGCGCGCCTCGCCATCAAGTCCGCGCGCCGCCCCGCCGATACCACTGGAAGACCGGGCGCCGACGCGTCCCGGATTCTTCGGACTCTGCAGGAGCAGGCAATGGAACTGACGACCTCCTTTCGTGCGTACCGGGGCACGGCCCTGGCCGGGCTGACCTTGGCCGCGCTGCTGGCGGTGGTGAGCTGGCTGGTGCTGGGGCCGCTGGGCCGCACCAGCGACCGCCTCGATTACCTGCAGCAGCGCCGCATCGCGCCGTCGCTGGCGCTGCACGAGCTGCGTGCCAGCCTGGCCGAGTTCCGCGCGTTGGAGCTCGGCCAGATCGTGCACGTCGGCGATGCCGCCGAGGTCGCCGACTACGACCAGCGCCTGGCCGTCACCCGCCAGCGCCTGGACCGCGCCTGGAGCCACTATGCGGCCACCGCGCCGGAGGGCGACGAGGCGCGGCTGCGCAGTTCGCTCAAGAGCCGGCTGGACAGCTACCTGGACCTGCACGCCCGCATCGCCGAGGCTGCGCACGCCGGCGACAAGGCACAGGCCAAGGCGCTGTCCACGCGCCAGGCGCTGCAGCAGCGGCGCGAGCTGTTCACCGAACTCAGCGCGCTGATCGCCCGGATCGACCAGCGGGCCGGCCCCGACGCCGGCTGACGCCCCGGCCCTCTTCCCAACGGCGCAACGCCGGCCGCCGCCGGCACTGCAGGAGCACTTCGATGAAATGGTTTTCGGATCTGAGGATCGTCTACAAACTGGCCCTGGTGTTCGCCGTGGTCAGCCTGCTGACGCTGCTGCTGGGCCTGTTCGTCTACGACCGCACCTCGCAGTCGATGGCCGAGTTCCAGCGCGTCGAGGGCAAGTGGATCCCGGCCACGCAGTCGCTGGCGGAGATTCGCGCGCAGCTCGGCGAAATCCGCACCTACGAGCTCGCGCAGCTGTCGCGCATCGACGAGCCGGACGCGGTCGCCGACTACTTCGCGCGCATCCAGAAGGCCCGCGACGAGGTCGCCCGCCAGCAGGCCCGGTTCGAGGCCACCATCCAGGAGCCGGCCGAGCGTCGCCTGTACGACACCGTTGCGACCGCGCTGGCCGCCTACCTGGCCGCCAGCCAGCGCATGGGCGAGGCCGTGCGCGCGCACGACGCCGCGGCCGCGCAGACCGTCTCGGACAAGGAGTCGCGGCCGCTGCGCCGCGACCTGTTCGAGAAGCTGATCGCGCTCAACGAGCGCAACGTCGGCCAGCTGGACCAGGAGATGACCACCACCCACGCGCTGCTGGCGCGGACCCAGCTGCTGATCGTGGGCATGCTGCTGGCCACCCTCGGCTTGGCGCTGGGCACCGGCTGGCTGGTGGCGCGCAGCATCAACCGCCAGTTGCGCGCGGCGACCGCACTGTCGCGCGCCGTCGCCCAGGGCGAGCTCGACAGCCAGGTCGAGCGTGGCGGCCGCGACGAGCTGGGCCTGCTGATCGACGACATGCTGGCGATGCGCACCCGCATCCGCGAGGTCATCGACGCGCAGAACGAGATGGGACGCCAGCACGAGCTGGGCTGGATCAGCTACCGCATCGACCAGAATGCCTTCCCCGGCGAGTACGGCGCGATGGTCCGCAACACCAACGACCTGGTCGCCGCCCACATCGCGGTCAAGATGCGGCTGCTGGGGATCACCCAGCGCTACGGCGTGGGCGACCTGTCGGTGGACATGGACGAGCTGCCCGGCGAGAAGGCGGTGCTCACCCAGACCATGGGCGAAGCCAAGCGCAACCTGACCGCCATCAACACGCAGATCCAGCAACTGGCGCAGGCCGCCAGCGTCGGCGACTTCTCGCTGCGCGGCGACGTGGAGCGCTTCGACAACGACTTCAGGGTCATGGTCGAGAACCTCAACACCATGATGGCCACCGCCGACACCAACCTGGCCGCGTTCTCGCGTCTGCTCCAGGCCATCGCCGACGGCGACCTCACCGCGCGCATGGACGGCGAGTTCCATGGCGTTTTCGCCACCATGCGCGACGATGCCAACACCACCGTGCAGCGCCTGACCGAGATCGTCGGCCGCATCCAGCATGCCTCCGGCTCGATCAACACCGCCGCCAGCGAGATCGCCAGCGGCAACGACGACCTGTCGCGCCGCACCGAGCAGCAGGCCGCCAGCCTGCAGGAGACCGCCGCCTCGATGGAGGAGCTGACCTCCACCGTCAAGCAGAACGCCGAACACGCCCGCCAGGCCAACCAGTTCGCCATCGGCGCCGCCGACGTCGCCTCGCGCGGCGGCGAGGTGGTCGGCCAGGTCGTCACCACGATGAGCGGCATCGAGGCGTCCTCGAAGAAGATCGCCGAGATCATCTCGGTGATCGACGGCATCGCGTTCCAGACCAACATCCTGGCACTCAACGCCGCGGTCGAGGCGGCGCGTGCCGGCGAACAGGGCCGCGGCTTCGCGGTGGTGGCCTCCGAGGTGCGCACGCTGGCGCAGCGCTCGGCCGGCGCCGCCAAGGAAATCAAGGGCCTGATCGACGATTCGGTCGGCAAGGTCGCCGAGGGTTCGGCGCTGGTGCACACCGCCGGGCAGACCATGGGCGAGATCGTCACCAGCGTGCAGCGGGTGACCGACATCATGGGCGAGATCTCCGCGGCCTCGCAGGAGCAGTCGGCCGGCATCGAGCAGGTCAACCACACCGTGACCCAGATGGACGAAGCCACCCAGCAGAACGCCGCGCTGGTGGAGGAAGCCACCGCCGCCGCGCGCTCGATGGAGGAGCAGGCCGGCGAGCTCGCCGATGCGGTTTCGATCTTCCGCACCCAGCACGCCGCCTCGGCGGCGGCCCGGCGCCCGACCGCCAGGACCGCGTCGCCGGCCACGGCTGCGGCGCCGCGCACCCCGCCGGTGCTGCGCGCGGTGCCGTCGCTGGCCGGCGATTCCAGCTGGGAGGAGTTCTGAACCCGACCGCCGGCTGACCGGCGCCCGGCCCTGCCCGGCCAAGGCGGCGGCGTGACTCAACTTCGCGCCGCCGCCGCCGCTATCGGATCAGCGGTCCCCCACCCCGGGGGGCCGCGCCCGCTGTCCCGTCCTGCCGAACGATCCGCCCGGTGCCGCCCCGCTGCCCGGACCGCATGCCCGCATGCGGTCCGCGCGCGCGCATGCCGCGCGGTGTCCCCGCCCGCCGCCCCCGCGGCTCCTATTCCGGTCATCCCATGAACGCCCTCTCCCACCTCCGGATCGGCCCGCGCCTGGCGCTCGGCTTCCTCGTCGTCATCGCGATGATGGCGGTGCTCACCGCCGTCGGCATCCAGCGTGTGCGCCTGATCGACCGCAACCTCACCGCCATCAACCAGGTGAACAGCGTCAAGCAGCGCTACGCGATCAACTTCCGCGGCAGCGTGCACGACCGCGCCATCGCCCTGCGCGACGTGGTGCTGATGGACGATCCGGCGTCGCGCGCCCAGGCCTCCGGCGCGATCGATACCCTGGCCGCCGACTACGCGCGCTCCGCCAAGCCGCTGGACGCGCTGCTGCTGGACACCGCCGACGCCCAGGAGAAGGCCATCCTGGGCGACATCCAGGCGATCGAGCAGCGCACCCTGCCGCTGATCGCGCAGGTGCGCACGCTGCGCGAGGCCGGCCAGGTCGAGGACGCGCGCCAGCTGCTGCTCACCCAGGCGCGCCCGGACTTCATCGCCTGGCTGGCGCGCATCAACGCCTTCATCGATTTGCAGGAAGCCAAGAACCGCCAGGCCGCGCAGACCGCGGCCGAGGCCGCGCGCGGCTTCGCGCTGCTGATGCTGGTATCGACCGCGCTGGCGCTGGCGGTCGGCATCGCGATCGCCATCGCGCTGACCCGCAGCGTGGTGCGGCCGCTGCGGCAGTCGTTGACCCTGGCCGAGCGCATCGGCGACGGCGACCTGGACGGCAGCGTCGCCGGTGCCGGCCGCGACGAATGCGGGCAGCTGCTGCGGGCCATGCAGCGCATGCAGCAGCGGCTGCGGGACGTCATCGCCGCGCAGGGCGAGATGGCGCTGCGCCACGACCAGGGCCAGCTCAGCTACCGCATGGACAGCCAGGCCTTTCCCGGCGACTACGGCCGCATGGTGCAGGACACCAACGCGCTGGTGGACAGCCACGTGCGCACCGAGCGCCGCATCGTCGAGGTGATGCAGCGCTATGCGGTCGGCGACCTGGCCGAGGACATGGACCGCTATCCCGGCGAGAAGGCCGCCATCAGCGAGACCATGCACGACGTCAAGCAGAACCTGGCCGCGATCAACCAGCAGATCCAGGCGCTCACCGGCGCGGCCTGCGTGGGCGACTTCGGGCGCCGCGGCGAGGCCGAGCGCTTCCAGCACGCGTTCCGCGGCATGGTCGAGAACCTCAACACCATGATGGCCACCGCCGACACCAACCTGGCCGCGTTCTCGCAGCTGCTGCATGCGATCGCCGCCGGCGACCTGACCGTGCGCATGCAGGGCGAGTTCCACGGCGTGTTCGCGGCCATGCGCGACGATGCCCACGCCACCGCGCAGCACCTGACCGACATCGTCGGCGGCATCCAGGCGTCCTCCGCCAGCATCAACCGTGCGGCCGGCGAGATCGCCACCGGCAACGGCGACCTGTCGCGCCGCACCGAGCAACAGGCCGCCAGCCTGCAGGAGACCGCCGCCTCGATGGAGGAGCTGACCTCCACCGTCAAGCAGAACGCCGAGCATGCGCGCCAAGCCAACCAGCTGGCGATCGGCGCGGCCGACGTCGCCTTGCGCGGTGGCGAGGTGGTTAGCCAGGTGGTCGAGACGATGAACGGCATCGAGACCTCGTCGAAGCAGATCGCCGAGATCATCTCGGTGATCGACGGCATCGCGTTCCAGACCAACATCCTGGCACTCAACGCCGCGGTCGAGGCGGCACGTGCGGGCGAACAGGGCCGCGGTTTCGCCGTGGTCGCCAGCGAGGTGCGCACGCTGGCGCAGCGCTCGGCCGGCGCCGCCAAGGAGATCAAGGGCCTGATCGACGATTCGGTCGGCAAGGTCGCCGAGGGCTCGGCGCTGGTGCATGCCGCCGGCCGGACCATGGGCGAGATCGTGGCCTCGGTGCAGCGCGTGACCGACATCATGGGCGAGATCTCGGCCGCCTCGCAGGAGCAGTCGGCCGGCATCGAGCAGGTCAACCAGACCGTGACCCAGATGGACGAGGCCACCCAGCAGAATGCCGCGCTGGTCGAGGAAGCCACCGCCGCCGCGCGCTCGATGGAAGAGCAGGCCCAGCAGCTGGCCGTCGCGGTCTCGGTGTTCCGCATCGAGGAAGGTGCCGCCGCGGTGCGCGAGACGGCCGCCCGGCCCCCCGCCCGCCCTCGCCCCGTTGCCGTGGCGGCGGCCGCACCGGCCCGCCGCGCCGCGCCGCGGCCCGCGCTCGCCGCCGAGGGCGACTGGCAGGAATTCTGAGTCCAGGGGCGCATCCGGTCCCGCCGCGCGGATCAGGCGGGGCCGGCATCGGCAGGCATCTCCGGCAGGCCCCTGCCCGGGCACGGCCGGGTGCCGCCTGCGCGGCCGGCCGCGCTCGGACAGGCCGACCCCACGCCACCCTCAATCTTTATCCCGCCCTGCCGTTATCAGCTCCAATGGGGATGGTCAATGACGGGATCGGGGCGAATTCATGACACTACAAGCAAGACTGGCCGGCGCGCTGGCCTTCCTGCCGCTCAAGCGCAGGTTCCTGTTGCAGACCGGACTGGTGGCGCTGGGCATCGTCGCCCTGGCGGTCATCGCCGCGCGCATGCAGTACCTGGACCTCACCGCGACCCGCCAGGCCGGGCTGAAAAGCCAGACCGAGATGGCGCTGGCGGTCATTGACGCCTATGCCGCGCGCGCCAAGGCCGGTGAGTTCGACCTGGACACCGCCAAGCGCAGCGCCCTGCACACCCTGTCCACGATGCAGGCGGAGCGAGGCGTGGACTACTTCTATGTCACCGACGAGTCGCCGCGGATGCTGATGCACCCGATGCGGCCGGACCTGGTCGGCAAGCCGCTGGGCGATGTGCTCAGTCCGGACGGCCAGCGCATCTTCCCCGCCTTCGTCGCCGCCGCCCGCCAGGGCGGCGGCTTCGTCGATTACACCTGGGCCAAACCGGGCACGAAGGCCCCGGTGCACAAGACCTCCTACGCGGCCGCCTACGCCCCCTGGGGCTGGGTCGTCGGCACCGGCGTATACCTCGACGACACCCAGTCGCAGGCCCTGTCCTTCACCTGGATCATGACCCTCGCCGGCGGCGTACTGGTGCTGCTCAACCTGGGGCTGGGCTGGCTGATCGGCCAGTCGGTGCTGGAGCCGGTCGCGCGCGCCCTGGCCGCCATCCGCGGCGTCGCCCGCGGCGACCTGAGCGTGCGCACCGCCAATCACGGCAGCGACGAGATCGGGCAGATGCTCAGGGCCACCGACGAGATGGTGCACACCCTGGAGCGCTTTTCCGAGCAGACCAAGGTGATGATCCGGCTGCATGCGGCCGAGGACATGCGCCACCGCATGCCGGAAGACTTCCCGGGCGTGTACGGCGAACTCGCTGGTGGTATCAACACCATGATGTTCGAGCACCTGGATGCGATCGTGGACGCCATCGAGGTGCTCAACGGCTACGCCCAGGGCGATCTTTCGCGCGATGCGCGCCGGCTGCCCGGCAGCCGTGCGGTGCTGCACGAGGCCATGGACGCGGCCAAGGCCAGCCTGCTGGCGATCAATACCGAGATCAAGCACCTGGCGCAGGCCGCGGCCGCCGGCGACTTCGGCGTGCGCGGCGACGCCGGCCGCTTCCGCCATGACTTCGCGATCATGGTCGCCGACCTCAACGCGATGATGGAGGTCAGCGACCGCAACCTGGGCAAGCTCTCGGGCCTGCTTGGGGCGATCGCCGCCGGCGACCTCACCGCGCGCATGGACGGCGAGTTCCACGGTGTGTTCGCCACCCTGCGCGACGACGCCAACGCCACCGTGCAGCGCCTGACCGACATCGTCGGTCGCATCCAGAGCTCGTCCGGCGCGATCAGCCTGGCCGCCGGCGAGATCGCGGCCGGCAACGGCGACCTGTCGCGCCGCACCGAGCAGCAGGCCGCCAACCTGGAGGAGACCGCCGCGTCGATGGAGGAGCTGACCTCCACCGTGCGCCAGAACGCCGAACACGCCCGCCAGGCCAACCAGCTGGCGATCGGCGCCGCCGACGTCGCCTCCCGGGGCGGCGAGGTGGTCAGCCAGGTCGTCACCACGATGACCGGCATCGAGACCTCGTCGAAGAAGATCGCCGAGATCATCTCGGTGATCGACGGCATCGCCTTCCAGACCAACATCCTGGCGCTCAACGCCGCGGTGGAAGCGGCACGCGCCGGCGAACAGGGCCGCGGCTTCGCGGTGGTGGCCTCCGAGGTACGCACGCTGGCGCAGCGCTCGGCCGGCGCCGCCAAGGAGATCAAGGGCCTGATCGACGACTCGGTCGGCAAGGTCGCCGAGGGCTCGGCGCTGGTCGGCCAGGCCGGCCAGACCATGCACGAGATCGTGGCCAGCGTGCAGCGCGTGACCGACATCATGAGCGAGATCTCCGCCGCCTCGCAGGAACAGTCGGCCGGCATCGAGCAGGTCAACCAGACCGTGACCCAGATGGACGAGGCCACCCAGCAGAACGCTGCGCTGGTGGAGGAAGCCACCGCCGCCGCGCGCTCGATGGAAGAACAGGCCGGCCAGCTCGGCGAGGCCGTCGCACAGTTCCGTACCGCATCCACCGACCCGGCACGCCTCGTCGCCGATCTGCTGCAAGCCAGGACCTCGAATCGGGAAGCTTCACCGCGCAGGGAAACGCGTCCACCGGCACCTCCGTCCCGCCAGCCCGTCGCCGAGAGCGACTGGCAGACCTTCTGAGGCAGGGCGCCCGCCCGGGCGCCCGTCTCAATGCCCGCCTTTCCCTGCCCTCTCCCTCTGGAAGCACGAACATGATCCGATTCAAAGACTGGCCCATCTCGCGAAAACTGATGTGTGCGTTCTGCCTCAGCGCGGCGTTCACCGCCGTGCTGGGCACGATCGGCTACACCCGCATGAAGCAGATGCAGGACGAGACCGCGCGGATCAACCAGGACGTCGTGCCGGTGCTCAGCCGGCTGTCCGAGCTGCGCGGCTACGCCGGCGAGTTCCGCGTCTACGAGGTCGGCCAGTTCGTCAACTTCGACGACCCGGAGCGCTTCGCGCGCTTCTTCACGCGCATGGACGAGATCCATACGCAGTACGCCGCCACCCAGAAGGCGCTGGCGGCCAAGATCGGCCCCGATTCGCCGCTGCGGGCCGACTTCCTCAAGCTGACCGACGCCAGCGACCGCTACTTCGAGGCCAATGTCCAGTTGCGCCAGTTGCTGGCCCAGCCCGACCGCGCGCCGGCCATGGCGTTCTCCAGCAGCCAGTCGGGGCCGATCCGCACCGAGCTGTTCGCCTCGATCGACAAGATGTACGCGCAGCAGTCGGCCGCGCTCGATGCCACCGTGGTCGCCAGCGCCGCCTCGTTCCGCGCCACCAGCATCGTGCTGCTGGGCGGCACCCTGCTGATGGCGCTGTTGTCGGTCGTGTTCGGCACGCTGATCGCGCGTTCGATCACCCGTCCGCTGGCGCAGGCGCTCGGCGCCATCCAGGCGGTCTCGCGCGGCGACCTGGGCGTGCACGTGCAGCGCAGCGGCAACGACGAGATCGGGCAGATGCTCGAGGCAACCGAGCGCATGACCGCGATGCTGCGCCGCTTCTCCGGCGAGACCACGCGGATGTCGACGCTGCATGCGGCCGAGGACATGAGCCACCGCATGCCGGAGGACTTCCCGGGCGTGTACGGCGAGCTGGCCAGCGGCATCAACACCATGATGTTCGAGCATCTGGACGCAATCGTGGACGCCGTCGGCATCCTCAACGAGTACGCCAACGGCAACCTGTCGCGGGACGCGCGCCGGCTGCCGGCCAGCCGTGCGGTGCTGCACGAGGCCATGGATGCGGCCAAGGCCAGCCTGCTGGCGATCAACACCGAGATCAAGCGCCTGGCGCAGTCGGCCGCGGCCGGCGACTTCAGCGTGCGCGGCGATGCCGGCCGCTTCCGCGACGACTTCGCGCTCATGGTCGCCGACCTCAACGCGATGATGGAGGTCAGCGACCGCAACCTGGGCAAGCTCTCCGGCCTGCTCGGCGCGATCGCCGACGGCGACCTCACCGCACGCCTGGACGGCGAGTTCCACGGCGTGTTCGCCACCCTGCGCGACGACGCCAACACCACGGTCGCGCGCCTGACCGACATCGTCGGCCGCATCAAGCTGTCCACCGGCAGCATCAACAGTGCCGCCGGCGAGATCGCCACCGGCAACAGCGACCTGTCGCGCCGCACCGAGCAGCAGGCCGCCAACCTGGAGGAGACCGCCGCCTCGATGGAGGAGCTGACCTCCACCGTCAAGCAGAACGCCGAGCATGCGCGCCAGGCCAACCAGCTCGCCATCGGCGCGGCCGATGTCGCCTCCAAGGGCGGCGACGTGGTCAGCCAGGTGGTGACCACCATGAACGGCATCGAGACCTCGTCGAAGAAGATCGCCGAGATCATCTCGGTGATCGACGGCATCGCGTTCCAGACCAACATCCTGGCGCTCAACGCCGCGGTCGAGGCCGCACGTGCGGGCGAACAGGGTCGCGGCTTCGCGGTGGTCGCCAGCGAGGTGCGCACGCTGGCACAGCGCTCGGCCGGTGCCGCCAAGGAGATCAAGGGGCTGATCGACGATTCGGTCGGCAAGGTGGCCGAGGGTTCGGCGCTGGTCGGCCAGGCCGGCCAGACCATGCACGAGATCGTGGCCAGCGTGCAGCGCGTGACCGACATCATGAGCGAGATCTCCGCGGCCTCGCAGGAACAGTCGGCCGGCATCGAGCAGGTCAACCAGACCGTGACCCAGATGGACGAGGCCACCCAGCAGAACGCCGCGCTGGTCGAGGAAGCCACCGCCGCCGCGCGCTCGATGGAAGAACAGGCCAACCAGCTCAGCGACGCGGTGGCCCAGTTCCGGCTGGAGCGCGAGCACGCCACGGCCGCCGCGCCGCGTCCCGTCGCCCCGCCGAGGCCGGCACCGGTCAAGCCGACCACGGTCGCTGCGGTCGCCCCGCGTCGCGCTCCGGCGCCGCCGCGTGCCAGCACCGCCACGGCGGCCCCTGCCCTGGCCGCGGCCGACGGTGACTGGCAGGAGTTCTGAGCAGGGCCCGGGTGCCGCCGGACGACGGCGGCACCCGGGACGCGACAACGTCAATACGTCTTCCACGGCGGGCGACAGCCATCGACCCGCCAACGGGGCGTCTTCCGGGGCGCCGGATCATGCGCCCGGGTTTCAGGGCCGGCGCGTCCTCGGACCCTCCGGCCCGCCCTCGTCGCCCGGCGCGCGCCTCACCGTTAGCACCGCCGCGGACCACTCCACGGCGTAGGGCTGCAGTCACTGCGTCGTCGGCACCGGCGCCGAGGATCGTCGCCCGGCACCGCTTTCGGGGGAACCGCCTCCCCACCTTTACCGCTGCCGCGGACCGCTTTATGGCTCGTAGGCGATGCGGTCACTGCGTCGTCGGCGCCGGCACCGAGGATCGTCGCCCGGCGCGGCCTTCGGGGAATCGCCTCCCACCGAAGATGGCCACACTTCGCCGGCCGCGCGTCTGTCGAAGCGCCCCTCTGCCTCGCCGGCCCCGTTCGCTGACCGCCGGGTGGCCGACTCCTCGCGGCGTCGCGGCGCCCTTAGTTTCATTGCTTCAGCCTATCGCAAGTCGCACATCAATCGATTTCATATTGGGATTGTCTGGCCGTTACAGAAAGGGTGATCCCTTCCATGCCCGATTCCCTTCCGGCTCGCGCCCTCCGCCCCCGCATAGCGGCTGCGTCCGATACAACGGTCGCGCCACCCGCCACGCGCAGGACTAGGCTCGCTCCCGCCCTCGTCCGTCCGCGCCAAGCCCTTGCATCTTTCGCTGCCCGCGGCTCGTATTCCTGCGCCACTTGCCGTCGTTCGCAGCCTGTCGCGGCGACGGTTGGTGGGCGTTGCACGCCGGTGTGCCGTGAGCGACACCGCAGTCCCGGCGGGTCGATCGACAGCTTCCATATAGGTTGCTTAACCGGCTGAAACGAACTCCACAAATTTCGCGTGTCGCCCGTCAGCTTTGGCAAGCCCGGTCGATAACCCTTTCGACAAACGCTGTCCGCAGTGCCCCTTGGCTGACCGGCCCCCCGCGGATCCGTCCGTACCCCCGGCCTTCCTTCCACGCCTTTCCCTGCTACCCGACGGATTCGACATGAACGCATTCCTGCAACGCTACAACGTAGGCCGCCGTCTCGGGGTGGCCTTCGGCATCCTGATCCTGCTGTCCGGGCTGTTGATCGCCACCGGCCTGGTCACGATGGCCGGCGCCCAGCGCGAACTGGACAGCATCGTCAACGTCAACATGGAGAAGATCCGCCTCTCCAGCGAGATGCTCGATGCCAACACCAATGTCGCCATCTCGCTGCGCGACATCACCATCGTCGATGGGGCGGCGGCCAACGACCGGGCGCTGAAGGCGGTCGAAGCCGACCGCGCACGCTACGCCGTCGCCGCCGATGCGCTGGCCGCCATGCCGACCAATGCGCAGGAACGCGAGGCCCGCGAGCAGATCGACAAGACCCGCAGCGTTTCCAAGACCTACAACGACCAGGTGCTGGCGCTGGGCGCGCAGGACCGCAATGCCGACGCGCAGGCACTGCTGCTCGGCAAGGGTGCCGTCGCGATGGACGAGCAGCAGGGCGCGATCCGGAACAACTCCAAGCTCGAGCAGACGCAGAGCAAGCAGGCCTACGCGCAGGCGCTGGCCTCGATGCGCAACGGGCGCGCGGTGCTGATCGCCGGCGGCGTGAGCGTGCTGGTGATCAGCGTGCTGCTGGCGTGGCTGATCACCCGCAGCCTGACCCGTCCGCTGGGCATGGCCACGCGGGTGGCCGAAGGCATCGCGGCCGGCAAGCTCGACAGCGACATCCGGACCGATGCGCGCGACGAGACCGGCCGCCTGTTGAACAGCATGCGCCGCATGCAGGAACAGCTGCAGGCGGTGCTGGCGGCACAGGCCGACATGGCGCGCCGCCACGACGAAGGCCAGATCAGCTACCGCATGGACGCCTCGGCGTTCCCGGGCGACTATGGCCGCATGGTGCACGACAGCAACGAGCTGGTGGCCTCCAACATCGAGGTGACGCTGAGCCTGGCCAAGATCATGGGCCGCTACGCGATCGGCGACCTCAGCCCGGACATGGCGCAGCTGCCGGGCGAGAAGGCCGCGCTGACCGAGACCATGAACACCGTCAAGCAGAACCTGACGGCGATGAACCAGGAGATCAACCAGCTGGCCGGGGCCGCCGCCGCGGGTGACTTCACCCAGCGTGGCGATGTCGAGCGCTTCCAGTACGACTTCCGCGCGATGGTGGAGAGCCTGAACCGCCTGATGGCCACCGCCGACGGCAACCTGCAGGGGCTGTCCACGCTGCTGCAGGCGATCGCCGAAGGCGACCTCACCGCACGCATGCACGGCGAGTTCCACGGCGTGTTCGCCCGCATGCGCGACGATGCCAACGCCACCGCTGAGCAGCTGGCCGGCATCGTCGGCCGCATCCAGCTGGCCACCGGCAGCATCAACACCGCGGCCAGCGAGATCGCCACCGGCAACAGCGACCTGTCGCGCCGTACCGAGCAGCAGGCCGCCAGCCTCGAGGAGACCGCTGCCTCGATGGAGGAGCTGACCTCCACCGTCAAGCAGAACGCCGAGCACGCGCGCCAGGCCAACCAGCTCGCCATCGGCGCGGCCGACGTCGCCTCCAAGGGGGGCGAGGTGGTCAGCCAGGTGGTGACCACGATGACCGGCATCGAGGCGTCCTCGAAGAAGATCGCCGAGATCATCTCGGTGATCGACGGCATCGCCTTCCAGACCAACATCCTGGCGCTCAATGCCGCCGTGGAAGCGGCGCGCGCCGGCGACCAGGGCCGCGGCTTCGCGGTGGTCGCCTCCGAGGTGCGCACGCTGGCGCAGCGCTCGGCCGGTGCCGCCAAGGAGATCAAGGGCCTGATCGACGACTCGGTCGGCAAGGTTTCCGAGGGCTCGGCGCTGGTGCACGCCGCCGGCCAGACCATGGGCGAGATCGTGGCCTCGGTGCAGCGGGTGACCGACATCATGGGCGAGATCTCCGCGGCCTCGCAGGAACAGTCGGCCGGCATCGACCAGGTCAACCAGACCGTGACCCAGATGGACGAGGCCACCCAGCAGAACGCCGCGCTGGTGGAGGAAGCCA
Source organism: Lysobacteraceae bacterium USHLN149 (assembly GCA_037145635.1). GTDB lineage: Bacteria > Pseudomonadota > Gammaproteobacteria > Xanthomonadales > Xanthomonadaceae > JAATFS01. Next base: position 1,296,548 of record JBBCXB010000001.1, on the reverse strand, counting down.
CCGCCGCCGCGCGCTCGATGGAGGACCAGGCCAACCAGCTCAGCGAGGCGGTGTCGGTGTTCAAGATCGAGCAGAGCGCCACCACCACCGGCCGCGCTCCGGCGCGCGACGCCTCCGCGCGCTCGGTCGCGCCGGCGGCGCCGGCCGCGCGCCCGGCGCGTCCCGCGGCCCCGGCCGCGCGGCCGCGTGCCGTGGCCGCGGTGGAGACCGACTGGCAGGAGTTCTGAGGCCGCTTCGCCCGCGTGCCGTGGCCGGGCCGCCTTCCGCGAGGAAGGCGGCTTTGTTTTTGCCGGACTCCGATCGGCGGCGCCATGGCGCGCCGGCGCTACCCGGGGCAGCCGGCCTGCGCGGTGCCGGCACCCGGGGCGGGCGCCGCGCATCCCGTGCCTCCGATCCGCCGGCGCGACGACGCAAATGCCGGTCCGCGCCGCCGGGTTCTGTGCAGCCTTCCACAGAAACGCCCGCCACGGCTAAGGCGTCCCCGGCCCCGGCCGATGACCTGAGGACGTCCCCGCTGTCCGGGGACGAACCGTCTGGAGGGCCCCCATGCAGCGCCTCGTCACATCCCGGCTCCCGCTGGCGCGCCGTCCCTGGCCGGCGTGGACCGGCCTGGCGCTGCTGGCGCTGTGGGGCGCGTGGTCGGTGAGCGGCCTGATGGCGCTCGCGACGCCGCTTCCCGGCGATTCGCCGGCCCGGATCCTGCAGCGCCTGGGCGCCCTGGCCCCCGGCGTACCCCTGTCCGGCCGGGCCACGCTGTTCCAGCTGCCGGCCCCGGGGTGCGGCTGTGCCGCTGCCGGCGCCGCTTCGGTCCCCGATGGCCTGCGTGTCGTCGACCTCGCCGGCGGTGCGCCGGCCGCCGATCTGCCCTACCCGCTGATGGTCGTGGCCGCCGACGGCCGCCTGGTCTATGCCGGCCCGCGCCTGATCGCGCAGGGCTGCGGCGAGCCGGTGCCGGCCGCTCGCCTGATCCCGCGCCTGCTCGCCCGCGTCCAGCCGCCGCTGGTGCTCGCCTCGCCCTGCGCCTGCCCCGAGGAACTCCCCGCATGACCGCTGCTCCCTCCCCCTCGCCCGCCCTCGCCGGCCCGGAACGCTACGCCTACCTGCAGGTGCTGGCGGCCCAGGCCGACCGGCTGTTCCTCGGCGTGGCCGCGTTCGTGAGCCTGGTCGGCGTGGCGGCGGCCGCCCACCTGCACGCGTGGACGCCGCTGCTGGCGGTGGTGCTGCCGACCCTGGCGGTGATGGCGCTGCAGGTGCGGTTGTTTCCCGGCACGCTGTTGAGCCGCTGCACGGTCGCGCTGGGGCTGATGGCGATGGCCGCGGCGCTGATCCAGCAGTCGGCGGGCCTGGCCGAGGCGCACTTCGGCGTGATCGTGCTGATCGCGCTGCTGCTCTACTACCGCGACTGGCGCCCGATAGTGGTGGCCGCCGGGGCGATCGCCGTCCACCACCTGCTGTTCTTCTGGCTGCAGCACCGCGGGCTGCCGTGGCAGGCCTTCGCCGATGGCGCCGGGATCGGCATCCTGCTGCTGCATGCCGGCTACGTGGTGGCCGAGGCCGCGATCCTGGTGGCGATGGCGGTGCAGCTGCGCCGCCAGCTGCTGGCGGTGGGCGACGACCCGCGCCTCCTCGCCGCGCTGGCGCGCGACATCGCGCAGGACCGTCCGCTGCCGGCCTCGCTGCATGCCGCCGCGCTGCCCGAGGGCTCCATCGCCCACAGCCTGGTGCTGACCGGCGCGCAGCTGCTGCGCAGCCACAGCGCCGACGCCGCGGTGCGGCGGGAGAACCTGCGCATCCGCACCGCGCTGGACAATGTCACCACCCACGTCATGATCGCCGGCGAGGACCGCCGCATCGTCTATGTCAACGCGCCGCTGCAGCGGATGCTGGCCGCCGCGCAGGACGACCTGCGCCGCGACCTGCCGCAGTTCGACGCCCACGACCTGATCGGCCGCTCGATCGACGCCTTCCACCAGCGCCCGGAGCACCAGGCGCAGCGGCTGGCGGAGCTGCAGCACACGCACTCGGCGCAGATCCGCGTCGGCGGCCGCCGCCTGCGCCTGATCATCAACCCCGTGGTCACGGCCGAGGGCGTGCGCGAGGGCTTCGTGGTCGAGTGGGCCGACCGCACCGGCGAGATCCAGGTGGAGGAGGAAGTGGCGCGCATCGTCGAGGCCGCGGCCGCCGGCGAGCTCGGCAGCCGCATCGCCACCGAAGGCAAGCAGGGCTTCTTCCTGCAGCTGGCCGAGCAGCTCAACCGCCTGCTCGACACCAACGCGGACGGCCTGGCGCGGATCTCGCGGCTGTTGTCGGCGCTGTCGCAGGGCGACCTCACGGCACGCATGGAGGGCGAGCTGCACGGCGTGTTCGCCGACATCCGCGACGACGCCAACGCCACCGCGCACCGCCTGTCGGACATCGTCCACCGCATCAAGGACGCCGCGCTGGCGATCGACGCGGCCGCCGGCGAGATCGCGACCGGCAATGGCGACCTGTCGCACCGCACCGAGCAGCAGGCCGCTTCGCTGCAGCAGACCGCCGCCTCGATGGACGAGCTGACCTCGACCGTGAAGCAGAACGCCGAGCACGCCGTCCGCGCCGACGCGCTGGTGAACCAGGCGGCCTCGGTGGCCGCGCAGGGCGGCGCGGTGGTCGGCCAGGTGGTGGACACCATGGCCGGCATCGAGAGCTCGTCCCGGAAGATCGCCGAGATCCTCTCGGTGATCGACGGCATCGCCTTCCAGACCAACATCCTGGCGCTCAACGCCGCGGTCGAGGCCGCGCGCGCCGGCGAGCAGGGCCGCGGCTTCGCGGTCGTGGCCTCCGAGGTACGCACGCTGGCCCAGCGCTCGGCCCAGGCCGCCCGCGAGATCAAGCTGCTGATCGAGGACTCGGTGGCCTGCATCGGCGCCGGCTCCGCGCGCGCGGCCGAGGCCGGCCAGACCATGGCGCAGGTGGTGACGGCGGTGCGCGACGTCACCGCGCTCATGGGCGGCATCGCCGGCGCCTCGCGCGAGCAGGCCGCGGGCATCGTCCAGATCAACCAGACCATCGTGCAGATGGACGGGGCCACGCAGCAGAACGCCGCGCTGGTGGAGAAGGCCACCGCCGCCGCGCGGGCCATGGAGGCGCAGTCCGGCCAGCTGGTCGATGCGGTGGCCCGGTTCCGGCTGGACGGCGACGGCGTGCGCGGGCTGCCGAGCGCCGCCGTCCGCCCTTCAAGATTCGCGTCTGCGGCCGATATCGAGGCCGAGCCGAGATGAACCGCGGCGGTTAACGCATCCCCAGCCAGCGCGAAGGCCCATGTCCGAAGGCGATACCTCCGAGTCGACCCCCCACCCCGACGATCCGCCGGACGGCGACGAAAGGTATCTGCTGCGCAACCGGAGACAGATCCGCGGCCTGCTGAAATCGCTGATCGACCAGCGCTCGCTGGTCAGCGCCCACCTCGGCGGGCGCGACCAGTCCTTCCCCACCGCGGTGCTGGAACTGGACGAGGACGGCGAATGGGTGTTGCTGGACGCCAGCCACAACGAGGCGGTCAACCGCGCCGTCGAGGGCGCCGGCCACCTGCTGTGCTTCGCCCAGCTCGACCACGTACGGGTCCGCTTCCGGCTGGACGCGCCGGAACGCATCGCGCGCGAGGGCCACGTCGGCTTCCGCGCGGCGCTGCCGCAGACGCTGTACCACCTGCAGCGGCGCGAGTTCTACCGGCTGGCCACCCCGATCACCGAATCGCCGACCTGCGTGATCCAGGTCACCGCCGCCACCGGCCGGCCGGTGGAACTGCGCCTGCGGGTGATCGACATCAGCGGCGGCGGGCTGGCGGTGAACCTGGCCCCGGGCATGCCGCTGCTGGAGCTGCACCGCACCTACCCGGACTGCGTGCTGGAACTCCCCGACTGCCCGCCGATCCGGGTGCCGCTCACCATCTGCAGCCAGTACCAGCAGACCCTGCCCAACGGCACCGACAGCTACCGCATCGGCGTGCGCTTCGGCGCGCTGCCGCGCGGCGCGGACGAGTCGATCCAGCGCTACATCTTCCGTGTCGACCGCCAGCGCAGCGCCCGCAAGAGCGGCGTGTTCTGAGCCACGCCCGCGGCGCGAAGGCCGCGCCACCTAAAGTTGCCGCCCGTCCTGCCGATGTTGGCTGGGCAAGTCCCATTTTGCCGTGCCGACCACACCGCCCCGAGCGCCTGGAGCCCTCATGAACGACAAGAACACTACCGCCGGCAACGGCGGCGAATTCCTCAGCTTCGCCCTGGGCGAAGAGCACTACGGCGTGGACATCCTCAAGGTCCAGGAGATCCGGGGCTACGACTCGGTGACCCGCCTGCCGGACGCACCGGACTACATCAAGGGCGTGATCAACCTGCGCGGCACCATCGTGCCGGTGATCGACCTGCGCCTGAAGCTGCGGCTCAAGGAGGCGCGCTACGACGCCTTTACCGTGATGATCGTGCTCAATGTCGAGGACCGCGTGGTCGGCATCGTCGTGGACAGCGTGTCCGACGTCATCCCGCTGAGCGACGAGCAGATCCGCCCGACCCCGGAGTTCGGCGCGGCGGTGGACACCCGCTTCATCTCGGGCATCGGCACCCAGGACGATCGCATGCTGATCCTGCTGGACATCGAGACCCTGCTCGACAGCGCCGATCTGGCCCAGCAGGAGGGCGCCACGGTCGAAGAAGCGGCCTGAGGCGCGCCCTTGTCGGGGCAGCCCCTACAACATCTCCTCGACAATGCTGAACCGCGACCTGCATCACCTTTTATGACTTCAAGTTAAACGGGGCGGCGCCGATAGCAGCTCAAGGCCTGTGGATTGCGCGTCACAGAAAAGGCCACCTGCTCTAACCCTGATCCCGGAGAAACCGAATGAAGTTCCTGATTGCCCTGCTCCCCGTCGCCGCCCTCGTCGCCGTCTCGCCCGCCATCCGCGCCCAGTCGCAGGAAATGATCCCGCCGGAAATGGCGGCCCGCTTCGTCGGCAAGGACGGCATGGTCTGCGGCAAGGTCGAGAAGGCCAAGTTCGCCCAGAACTCGGAAGGCGAACCCACCTTCCTGTACATGGGCGGCATGTTCCCGCGCCACACCTTCTCGGCGCGCATCGACGGCGCCAACCGCAGCAAGTTCTCGTTCGCCCCGGAAACCCTGGAAGGCAAGAACGTCTGCGTGCTCGGCAAGATCCAGCGCGACAGCTCGCGCGCCGAGATCGAGGTCAGCTCGCCGTCCAGCCTGAAGCTGGCGACGATCAAGTAAGCGGCTTCGCCTGTCGATCCCCCGGCGTCCAGCGGACGCCGGGGGATACCGTGTCACGCGCCGCAGGGATGGCGCTTACCCGAGGAATTGATCGATGCAGTGGATTAAAGACCTGAAACTGATGCCGAAGCTGATGTTCGCCTTCGGCCTGGTGCTGGTGCTGATGGTGGTACAGGGCATCGCGTCCTATATCGGGATGAGGTCCCTCAACGAAGTCGCCAGCCAGGTCTCCACCCAGGTGCTGCAGAGCGTGCGCACCGGCGGCCAGATGCGCAGCCTGCTGGGCGAGTACCGCAACGCCAGCTACCAGAGCCTGATCCGCAGCAGCGAAACCGTGAAGAAGGACGCCAAGGCGCGCGAGCAGCAGATCGAGAAGCAGCTCGGCGACCTCGTCAGGACCTACCCGCCCCTGATCGGCAGCCCCCAGGAGCGCAAGATCTACGACAAGCTGGCGGTGGACTGGAAGAAGACCCACGCCTCCTACCAGGCGGTGGCCGAAATGGTGCAGCTCGGCCTGATGGACGACGCCATCGACACCTTCATCGGCGAGAACCAGCGCGAGCACGATGCGCTGGCCAAGGACCTGGAGGCGCTGATCGCCGAGAACGACCGCCAGGCCGCCGCGGGCAACGCCCAGGCGCAGAAGACCTACGCGACCTCGTCCGGACTGGTGGTCGTGCTGCTGCTGGCCGGCATCGCCGGCAGCGTCCTGCTCGCCTGGCTGATCGCCCGCTCGCTTGCCGGCGCCATGAACGGCGCGGTCAAGGTCGCCAACGAGGTCGCCTCCGGCAAGCTGGACGGCCGCATCACCGTCAGCAACCGCGACGAGATCGGCGAACTGATGATGGCGCTGCAGCGCATGCAGACCGACCTGCGCGAGCGCACCGAGCGCGACCAGGCCGTGGCCAACGAGAACCTGCGCATCCGCACCGCGCTCGACAGCTCCTCCACCGGCATGTTCATCACCGATACCGAGCGCAAGGTGATCTACGCCAACGAATCGTTCAAGAAGACCGTCGCCCAGTACGAGGACAGCCTGCGCCAGGCCTCGCCGGCGTTCGACGCCAATGATCTGATCGGCAAGCACGTGTCCTACTTCGGCCTGTCCGAGGCCACCGTGCGCAAGGCCGTCGCCACCCTGGAAAAGGACGGCGTGGCAGAGATCGAGGAGCGCTTCGGCGAGGCGGTGTTCAACCAGACCATCACCATGATCCACGACGACCAGGGCAACTGGAGCGGCGACGTCTGCGAATGGCGCGACCGCAGCCTGGAGGTCCGGGTGGAGGACGAGGTGGCGCGCATCGTGCGGGCCGCCGCCACCGGCGACATGAGCGGCCGAGTCGAGACCGCCGGCAAGCAGGGCTTCTTCCTGCAGCTGGCGCAGCAGTTGAACGGCCTGCTGGACGCGAACGGCGCCAGCATGGAGCAAATCTCCGGGCTGCTGGCCGCGCTGTCGCAGGGCGACCTCACGGTGCGCATGGACGGCGAGTTCCAGGGGGTGTTCGCCCGCATGCGCGACGATGCCAACGCCACCGCCGAGCAGCTGGCCGACATCGTCGGCCGCATCAAGCAGGCGTCGACCGCGATCAATTCCGCCGCCGGCGAGATCGCCTCGGGCAACAGCGACCTGTCGCGCCGCACCGAGCAGCAGGCCGCCAACCTGGAGGAGACCGCCGCCTCGATGGAGGAGCTGACCTCCACGGTCAAGCAGAACGCCGAGCACGCGCGCCAGGCCAACCAGCTGGCGATCGGCGCCGCCGACGTCGCCTCCAAGGGCGGCGAGGTGGTCAGCCAGGTCGTCACCACGATGAGCGGCATCGAGACCTCGTCGAAGAAGATCGCCGAGATCATCTCGGTGATCGACGGCATCGCCTTCCAGACCAACATCCTCGCATTGAACGCCGCGGTCGAGGCCGCGCGTGCCGGCGAGCAGGGTCGTGGCTTCGCGGTGGTCGCCAGCGAGGTGCGCACGCTGGCACAGCGCTCGGCCGGCGCCGCCAAGGAGATCAAGGGCCTGATCGACGATTCGGTCGGCAAGGTCGCCGAGGGTTCGGCGCTGGTGCACACCGCCGGCCAGACCATGGGCGAGATCGTGGCCTCGGTGCAGCGAGTGACCGACATCATGAGCGAGATCTCGGCCGCCTCGCAGGAGCAGTCCTCGGGCATCGAACAGGTCAACCAGACCGTGACCCAGATGGACGAGACCACCCAGCAGAACGCCGCGCTGGTGGAGGAAGCCACCGCTGCCGCGCGGTCGATGGAGGAGCAGGCCGGCCAGCTGGCCGATGCCGTGTCGATCTTCCGGCTGGAGGAACCGGCGCAGGCGAAGGGGCCGGCCGCCGCGCCGCGCGCCCCCGTCCGGGCCGTGGCCGCCGCGTCCCGGCCGGCGCCCGCGGCCCGTCAGAGCAAGAGAGAGAGCGAGCCTGCCCTCGCAGACAGCGATTGGCAGGAATTTTAAGGTTCGACGTAGTCCACTGGACCCGCCCCGGCACTCGTGCCGGGGTTTTTTTTGGGGCCCGGACCGGGGGCGGCCGGCCGCACCGCCTGCCCGCATTTGTGCCTTCAGTTGCACCCCGCCGCGGCCGATACCCTGAGGTAGCCCACGACGCACATGGACATGGCCACCACATCCGATACCTCTACCGATTCGCGGGAATTCGATTTCGGCGATCGTGACTTCAAGCGCGTCTGCGACCTCATCTACCAGCGGGTCGGCATCGCCCTGGCACCGGCCAAGCGCGACATGGTGTACGGCCGGCTGTCGCGGCGCCTGCGCGTGCTCGGCCTGCACTCGTTCCGCGAGTACCTCGACCAGCTCGAGGCCGGCGGCGACGACGAGTGGCAGGCGTTCACCAATGCGCTCACCACCAACCTGACCTCGTTCTTCCGCGAGCCGCACCACTTCGACAAGCTGCGCGAGGAACTGCAGCGCCGTGCCCAGGAGCCGTCGCTCAAGCTGTGGTCGTGCGCCGCCTCCACCGGCGAGGAGCCCTACTCCATCGCCATCACCGCCTGCGAGGCGTTCGGCACGCTGACCCCGCCGCTGCGGATCCTGGCCACCGACGTCGACACCCAGGTGCTGGAGACCGCCGCCCGCGGCGTCTACCCGGTCGACCGCGTGTCCGCCCTGGACCCGGCGATGCGGCGCAAGTACTTCCAGCGCGGCAGCGGCCCCAACGAGGGCAAGTGCCGGGTGATCCCGGCGCTGCGCCAGCTCATCGACTACCGCCCGCTCAACCTGCTGGCGCCGCGCTACGAGGTCGGCGGCCCGTTCGCCGCGATCTTCTGCCGCAACGTGATGATCTATTTCGACAAGCCCACCCAGCGCGGCATCCTGTCGCGCCTGGTGCCGCACCTGGGCGACGACGGCCTGCTCTACACCGGCCACTCGGAGAACTACCTGCACGCCGCCGACCTCATCCAGCCGTGCGGCCGCACGCTGTACCGCCGCGCCACCCGGTCCGGAGCCGGCGCATGACGAGCGCGCTCAAGATCGACGAAGTGATGCGCTACCGCGATACCCGCTTCCAGACCATCGCGGCCAAGCTCCTGCCGACCCAGTACCTGGTGGTCGACGACGACACCGCCCTGACCACCACGCTGGGGTCGTGCGTGGCCGCCTGCCTGCGCGACCCGGTGCTCAAGATCGGCGGCATGAATCATTTCCTGCTGCCCGACGGCAACGTCGGCGACGGCGCGCCCGCGCGCTACGGCAGCTATGCGATGGAGCTGCTGATCAACGACATGCTCAAGCGCGGCGCCCACCGCAAGCGCCTGGAGGCCAAGGTCTTCGGCGGCGGCAACGTGCTCAAGGGCTTCACCAGCAATCCGGTGGGTACCCGCAACGCCGAGTTCGTGCGCCAGTACCTGCAGGCCGAGCACATCCCGATCATCGCCGAGGACCTGTGCGGCATCCATCCGCGCAAGGTCTGGTTCTTCCCCGCCACCGGCCGCGTGGTGGTCCAGAAGCTGCCGCACGCGCACGAGGCCGAAGTGGCCGCGGCCGAGTCGGCCGTGCGTGCGCGCCTGTCCAAAGCGCCGGTCACCGGCGGCGTGGAGCTGTTCGAATGACGATCCAGTCCCCTATCCGCGTACTCATCGTCGACGACTCGGCGGTGGTGCGCCAGATCCTCACCGAGATCCTGTCGCGCGACCCCGCCCTCGAGGTCGTCGGCTCGGCCGCCGACCCGCTGCTGGCCCGCGAGAAGATCAAGCGCCTCAATCCCGACGTCATCACGCTCGACGTCGAGATGCCGCGCATGGACGGCCTGGCCTTCCTCGAGAACCTGATGCGGCTGCACCCGATGCCGGTGGTGATGATCTCCTCGCTGACCGAGCGCGGCGCCGACACCACCCTGCAGGCGCTGGCGCTGGGCGCGGTGGACTTCGTGTCCAAGCCCAAGCTCGACGTCGCCAAGGGCCTGGAGGCCTACGCCGAGGAGATCGTGGGCAAGGTCAAGATGGCGGCCAAGGCCCAGGTGCGCGCCCTGGTGCGCGCGGCCGTGCCCAAGATCACGCTCGATGCCACCCCGGTGCCCGGCAGCGCGCTGCGCTTCCGCACCACCGACCGCCTGATCGCGATCGGCGCCTCGGCCGGCGGCACCGAGGCCCTGCGCGTGGTGCTGGAAGGCATGCCCGCCGACGCCCCGGCGGTGGTGCTGACCCAGCACCTGCCGGCCAGCTTCAGCACCGCCTTCGCCGAGCGCCTGGACCGCCATTCGGCGATGTCGGTGCGCGAGGCCAGCGACGGCGAGGCCATCCTCCCCGGCCACGCCTACCTGCCGCCCGGCGGCCAGCACCTGCGGATCATCCGCGACGGAGCGCGCTGGCGCTGCCGGATCGACGACGGCCCGCCGGTCAACCGCCACAAGCCGGCGGTGGACGTGCTGTTCCGCTCGGTGGCGGCCAACGCCGGCCCCAACGCGGTCGGTGCCATCCTCACCGGCATGGGCGACGACGGGGCGCGCGGCCTGCTGGAGATGCTGCAGGCCGGCGCCCAGACCCTGGTGCAGGACGAGGCCACCAGCGTGGTCTGGGGCATGCCCGGTTCGGCGTTCAAGCTGGGCGCGGCCCAGGAGGTGGTGCCGCTGGAACGCGTGGCCGAGCGCCTGATCGCGCTGTCCGGGCAGAACCGCTAGCAGCCTATGGCCGTATCCCTGCCGCCGGTGTCCGACGACGTCCACCGGGCCGACGCGCGACTGGCCGGCGAGCGGCCGGCCGGTCCCTGGCCGCGCCCCGCCGAAGCGCCCGCGCGCAAGCGCGCGCGGATGCTCGCCCAGGCCCTGGACGGGTCCCACAGCGCCATCCTGATCACCGACCTGCAGTCGCGGCTGATGTACGCCAACGACGGCTTCGTGCGCATGTTCGGCTACACCGAGCAGGAGATGGTGGGCCGGCGCCCGTCCGACGTGCTCACCCGCGAGCACAGCGACCGCGCCACGGTGGAATGGGTGCGCCAGCGCGCCGATGCCCTGCAGCAGACCCGCGCCGAGCTGCTGGTCTATCGCAAGGACGGCAGCCCGCTGTGGATCTCGATCGTGTTCAACCCGATCTTCGACACGCACGGACGCCCCAGCCACTTCGTCGCGGTGCTGACCGACATCACCGAGGCCAAGACCCACGAGGTCCTGTACCGGCGGGTGCTGGAGGCGCTGGTGCAGGACCGCCCGCTGCTGGAGGTGATGGCACTGATCTGCGACGAGGTGCAGCGCATCGCCCCGGACGTGCTGGTCAGCGTGGCCAGCGTGGACAACGAGCGCCGGCTGCGGCCGCTGGCGGCCCCCGGGCTGCCGCCGGAGTACCTCGACCTGATCAACGGCGTGGAGATCGGGCCGGATGCCGGCGCCTGCGCGGCCGCGGCCTGGCGCGGCCGCCCGGTCATGGTCGAGGACATCGCCACCGATCCGGTCTGCGCACGTACCCGCCAGGCCCTGCTGGCGATGGGGCTGCACGCCTGCTGGAGTACGCCGGTCACCTCGCACGGCATCCGCGTGCTCGGCACGGTCGCGCTCTACTACCGCACCCCGAGGCAGGCCGATCCCTGGCACGTGGCACTGACCGACCTGTGCCAGCACCTGTGCACGCTGGCGCTGGACCGCGAGGCCAGCCGCGAGCGCGTGCACCAGCTCGCGTTCTACGACGCCCTGACGGGACTGCCGAACCGCCTGCTGTTCAACGCCAATGCCGAGCAGGCGCTGAGCCGGGCCGAGCATCTCGACGCGCCGGCGGTGGTGATGTCGCTCAACCTCGACCGCTTCAAGCTGGTCAACGACACCCTCGGCCACGGCGCCGGCGACGCCCTGCTGCGCGACGTGGCCCAGCGCATCGCCGCGCAGCTGCCGGCCGATGCCCTGCTCGCGCGCCTGGCCGGCGACGAGTTCGCGGTGGCGCTGCCGCAGTGCACGGTCGAGCAGGCCAGCGCGATCGCCGAGCGCCTGCTGGGCGCGATCGCGATCCCGCTGGAGGTCGGCGCCATGACCCTGCACCCCGGCGCCAGCGTCGGCGTCGCGGTGTTCCCCGACGACGGCCGCGACGTGACCCTGCTGCTGCGCCACGCCGACCTGGCGATGAACCGCGCCAAGGCCGGCGGCGGGGCCCGCTTCCGCTTCTTCAGCGCCGACATGAACCAGCTCGCGCAGGAGCGCGCCGCGCTGGAGAACGAACTGCGCGAGGCGATCCGCCGCGAGCAGTTGCACCTGCACTTCCAGCCGCAGGTGCACAGCCAGCCGCCGCATGCGCTGTACGGGGTCGAGGTGCTGCTGCGCTGGGAGCATCCCGAGCTGGGCAACATCTCCCCCGCCCGCTTCCTGCCGCTGGCCGAGGAGAACGGGCTGATGGACCGCCTCAGCGACTGGGTGCTGCGCACCGCCTGCGCGCAGCTGGCGGACTGGCGCGCCCGCGGCGTGCCGGTGCCGCACATCGCGGTCAACCTGTCGGCCAGCAACTTCGAGCAGCCGCAGCTGGCGGATGCGCTGCAGCGGCTGCTGCAGGCGCTGGGGCTGCAGCCGCGGGACCTGATGCTGGAGATGACCGAGAGCGTGATGCTGTCGCCGCAGCCGGCGGTGCTGGAGAACCTCCACGCCATCTGCGCCGCCGGCATCCCGCTGTCGCTGGACGACTTCGGCACCGGCTACTCCAGCCTCAGCCACCTGCACCGCCTGCCGATCGAGGAACTCAAGCTGGACATGAGCTTCGTGCGCGACCTGGAACACAGCGAGGACGCCCGCGCGCTCACCACCTCGGTGCTGCGCATCGGCGAGACCCTGCGCAAGCGCGTGGTCGCCGAGGGCGTGGAGAACGACGCCCAGCGCCGGCTGCTGGCCGAGCTCGGCTGCGAGGTGCAGCAGGGCTTCCTGTTCTCGCGTCCGCTCTCGGCCGCCGCGCTCGAGGCGTGGCTGCAGGCCCGGCCCGCGGCTCGATAGCGCGCCGGCGTCCCTCCCGCGCGCCACCACGCGGGCCTGCGTGACGGCCCCGGGCCGCGTCCTGCAGGCCCGCAACGCGGCCGGCGCCCATAACGGCGCCCGCAGCGGCGCCGTCCCCTCCGCCCGCGCCGGCAGCGCCGCTCACTGCCACCCGCAACGAAGAACGCCCGGCGATGCCGGGCGTCCTCTGCTACCTCACCGCGGGACGGTCAGGCCGCCACGGTGTCGGCCACGTCCTTGTAGTCCTGGATCTGGTCGAAATTCATGTAGCGGTAGATCTGCTCGCCGCTGGTCTTGATCACGCCCACGTCCGCCATGTACTCGTCCTTGGTCGGGATGCGGCCCAGACGCGAACAGATCGCCGCCAGCTCCGCCGAGCCCAGGTAGACGTTGGTGTTGCGGCCAAGGCGGTTGGGGAAGTTGCGGGTGGAGGTGGAGAACACCGTCGCGCCCTCGCGCGCCTGCGCCTGGTTGCCCATGCACAGCGAGCAGCCCGGCATCTCCATGCGCGCGCCGGCCGCGCCGAAGGTGCCGTAGTGGCCTTCCTTGGTCAGCTCGGAGGCATCCATCTTGGTCGGCGGGGCCACCCACAGCCGGGTCGGGATGTCGCGCTTGCCTTCCAGTAGCTTGGCCGCGGCGCGGAAGTGGCCGATGTTGGTCATGCACGAGCCGATGAACACCTCGTCGATGGCCGCGCCGGCCACGTCCGACAGCGTCTTGACGTCGTCCGGGTCGTTCGGGCACGCCACGATCGGCTCGTGCACGTCGGCCAGGTCGATCTCGATCACCGCCGCGTACTCGGCGTCGGCATCCGGCTCCAGCAGCTGCGGGTCGGCCAGCCATTCCTCCATCTTCTTGATGCGGCGGCCCAGGGTGCGCGCATCGGCGTAGCCCTCGGCGATCATCCAGCGCAGCAGGGTGATGTTGCTGTTGAGGTACTCGATGATCGGCTCCTTGTTCAGGCGCACCGTGCAGCCGGCCGCCGAACGCTCGGCCGAGGCGTCGGACAGCTCGAACGCCTGCTCCACCTTCAGCTCCGGCAGGCCCTCGATCTCGAGGATGCGGCCGGAGAAGATGTTCTTCTTGCCCTGCTTGGCCACGGTCAGCAGGCCGTCCTTGATCGCGTACAGCGGGATCGCGTTGACCAGGTCGCGCAGGGTCACGCCGGGCTGCATCTCGCCCTTGAAGCGCACCAGCACCGATTCCGGCATGTCCAGCGGCATCACGCCGGTGGCCGCGGCGAACGCGACCAGGCCGGACCCGGCCGGGAACGAAATGCCGATCGGGAAACGGGTGTGCGAGTCGCCGCCGGTGCCGACGGTGTCGGGCAGCAGCATGCGATTGAGCCAGCTGTGGATCACGCCGTCGCCCGGGCGCAGCGACACGCCGCCGCGGGTGGAGATGAACTCCGGAAGCGTGTGGTGGGTCTTGACGTCCACCGGCTTCGGGTAGGCCGCGGTGTGGCAGAACGACTGCATCACCAGGTCGGCGGAGAAGCCCAGGCAGGCCAGGTCCTTCAGTTCGTCGCGGGTCATCGGGCCGGTGGTGTCCTGCGAGCCCACCGAGGTCATCTTCGGCTCGCAGTAGGTGCCCGGGCGCATGCCCTGGCCTTCCGGCAAGCCGCAGGCACGGCCGACCATCTTCTGCGCCAGCGAGAAGCCCTTGCCGGTGTCCGGCGGGTCCATCGGCAGGCGGAACAGGTCCGACGCCGGCAGGCCCAGGAACTCGCGCGCCTTGGCGGTCAGGCCGCGGCCGACGATCAGCGGGATGCGGCCGCCGGCGCGCACCTCGTCGAACAGCACGTCGGACTTGAGCGCGAACTCGGCGATAACCTGCCCGTCCTTCAGCGCCTTGCCGTCGTAGGGGCGCAGCTCGACCACGTCGCCGTGCTCCATCTGCGACACGTCCAGCTCGATCGGCAGCGCGCCGGCGTCCTCCATGGTGTTGTAGAAGATCGGCGCGATCTTCGAGCCCAGGCAGACGCCGCCAAAGCGCTTGTTGGGGATGTACGGGATGTCCTCGCCGGTCCACCACAGCACCGAGTTGGTGGCCGACTTGCGGCTGGAACCGGTGCCGACCACGTCGCCGACGTAGGCGACCAGGTGGCCCTTGTCCTTGAGGTCGGCGATGGCCTGGATCGGGCCGCGCTTGCCGTCCTCCTCCGGCTCGAACGCGGCGCCGTCGCGCCGGTTCTTCAGCATCGCCAGCGCGTGCAGCGGGATGTCCGGGCGCGTGGTGGCGTCCGGCGCCGGCGACAGGTCGTCGGTGTTGGTCTCGCCCGGCACCTTGAACACGGTGACGGTCAGGCTCTGCGGCACTTCCGGCTTGCTGGTGAACCACTCGGCCTCGGCCCAGCTCTTCAGCACCGCCTGCGCGTGCGCGTTGCCGGCCTCGGCCTTCTCCTGCACGTCGTGGAAGGCGTCGAACACCAACAGCGTGTGCTTCAGCGCCTCGGCGGCGGTGGCGCCGAGCTCGGCGTTGTCCAGCAGCTCGATCAGCGGGTGGATGTTGTAGCCGCCGAGCATCGTGCCCAGCAGCTCGGTGGCGCGCTGCGGCGGGATCAGCGCGCTGCGCTCGGTCCCGAATGCCAGTGCGGCCAGGTAGGAGGCCTTGACCTTGGCGGCATCGTCGACGCCGGCCGGCACGCGCTGGCTCAGCAGCTCGACCAGGAACGACTCTTCGCCGGCCAGCGGCTGCTTCAGCAGCTCGATGACCTCGGCGGTCTGCTGCGCGGTCAGCGGCAGCGGGGGGATGCCGAGCGCGGCGCGCTCTGCGACGTGGTGGCGGTAGGCTTCCAACATGACAACTCCCGGTAAACGGAACGAAAAGAAACGGTGTGGGGCTCGGGTCAGGCTCAGGCCTGCGGCACGATCAGCTTCAGGCCCTTGAAGTAGTCGCGGTAAAAGGCGGTGTCGTCGGTGATCAGCGCATCGCATTGCAGCAGCGCGTGCGCGCCCACCAGGAAATCGGCCAGCGGCCGCGGCGCGCCGCCGCGCTGGCGCAGGCGCCGCTGCATCTCGCCGGCGCGCAGTGCCGACTTGGCTTCCAGGGCGCTGAAGTGGATGCCCATCTCCTCCAGCGCGCCCAGCGCGTCGGCGCCGTTGCGCAGGCTGGCGCACAGCTCGGCCAGCGCGGCGTCGGCCACCACCACCCGGCCGTTGCCCAGGCAATGCCGCAGGCAGGCCTCGACCGCGTCGGCCTGGGGACCGTCGGTGAGCAGCTCGACCAGCACCGGGGCATCGATGGCGATCACGCTCAGCCCGGCCCGCCCTTGCCGGCCGCGGCGTCGGCCGCCGGATCCAGCGCGAACTTGCCGCGCACCCGCGAGATCGCGTCGTCCACGCTCTTGCGCAGCACGATGCGGCTGCCTTCCAGCTCGACCTTGAGCACGCTGCCCTTGGTCAGGCCGAGCGCGTCGCGCACGGTCTTGGGAAGGGTGATCTGGCCGCGTTCGGCGACGGTGGCTTCCATCGGCAGGCTCCACGAAGTATGCAGAGATTATACATACTCCAAGCCGCATACCCCAGCGGCCCGGCGCGTTCGGTTCAGGCGGCCCGCCGGGGGGCGATCCCGCCACGGGCCGGCGTCCCGCAAGGGTTTCGGCGGCTTTCACGTGGCGCGCGCGAGCCGCGTCCTGACCGCGCAAGCGCGCGGTTGCCGTGCCATCGCCATGACATCGACCACACATACGCTCGCGTAAGCTTGCCGCACGGTAGCGGCGGAACCGCGGTCCCGCCCCCTCCGACCATGGCAAGCATGCGTCGCCCCGGCTCCCGCCGCGGACCGGCGGCGCGGCCAGCAGGCGGGCCACCCGGCCCGCCGCCAGCAACCCGCTACAAGGAGCTTCTGCATGAGCGATTCCTTCTCCACCCGCACCTCGCTCGAGGTCAACGGCCGCCGCTACGACTACTACAGCCTGCCGCGCCTGGGCGAGCGCTTCGACATCGCGCGCCTGCCCTACTCGATGAAGATCCTGCTGGAGAACCTGCTCCGGCACGAGGACGGGGGAGTCACCGTCGGCAAGGAGCACATCGAGGCGGTGGCCACCTGGGACGCACGGGCCGAACCGGACATCGAGATCGCCTTCATGCCGGCACGCGTGGTGCTGCAGGACTTCACCGGCGTGCCGTGCGTGGTGGACCTGGCGGCGATGCGCGACGCGGTGGTCAAGCTCGGCGGCAACGCCGCGCAGATCAACCCGCAGATCCCCTCGGAGCTGGTGATCGACCACTCTGTGCAGGTCGACGTGTTCGGCTCGGCCGATGCGCTCGACCTCAACGGCAAGATCGAGTTCCAGCGCAACAAGGAACGCTACGGCTTCCTGCGCTGGGGCCAGAAGGCGTTCGAGAACTTCAAGGTGGTGCCGCCCAACACCGGCATCGTGCACCAGGTGAACCTGGAGAACCTGGCGCGGGTGGTGATGACCGCCGACAAGGACGGCGGCGCGCTCGCCTACCCGGACACGGTGTTCGGCACCGACAGCCACACCACGATGATCAACGGCATCGGCGTGCTCGGCTGGGGCGTGGGCGGCATCGAGGCCGAGGCCGCGATGCTGGGCCAGCCCTCGTCGATGCTGATCCCGCAGGTGGTCGGCTTCCGCCTGACCGGCAGGCTGCCCGAAGGCGCGACCGCCACCGACCTGGTGCTGACCGTCACCCAGATGCTGCGCAAGCATGGCGTGGTCGGCAAGTTCGTCGAGTTCTACGGCGACGGCCTGCAGCACCTGCCGCTGGCCGATCGCGCCACCATCGGCAACATGGCCCCGGAGTACGGCGCCACCTGCGGCATCTTCCCGGTCGACCAGGAGTCGCTCACCTACCTGCGCCTGTCCGGCCGCAGCGAGGAGCAGATCGCGCTGGTGGAAGCCTATGCCAAGGCGCAGGGCCTGTGGCACGACGCCGACAGCCCGCACGCCGAGTACAGCGCCACGCTCGAGCTCGACATGGCCGACGTCAAGCCGTCGCTGGCCGGCCCCAAGCGCCCGCAGGACCGCGTGCTGCTGGAGGACATGCAGCGCAACTTCCGCGACAGCCTCAAGCCGTTTGCCGATGCCCGCGGCAAGCGCCTAGCCGACCTCAAGCAGGAAGACCGCCTCAAGAACGAAGGCGGCGGCGGCACCGCGGTCGGCGCCAAGGCCTCGCAGGCCGAGTCCGACCCGGACACCGGCGCGGCCTGGCAGCTGCGCGACGGCTCGGTGGTGATCGCCGCGATCACCTCCTGCACCAACACCTCCAATCCGGCGGTGATGCTGGGCGCCGGCCTGCTGGCACGCAACGCCGCCGCGCGCGGGCTGAAGGTGCAGCCGTGGGTCAAGACCTCGCTCGGGCCGGGCTCGCGCGTGGTCACCGACTACCTGGCCAAGGCCGGTGTGCTCGACGACCTGGAGCGGCTGGGCTTCTACGTGGTCGGCTACGGCTGCACCACCTGCATCGGCAACTCCGGTCCGCTGCCGGACGATGTCTCCAAGGCGATCGCGCGCGACGACCTGGTGGTGGCCTCGGTGCTCTCGGGCAACCGCAACTTCGAGGGCCGCGTGCACCCCGAGGTCAAGATGAACTACCTGGCCTCGCCGCCGCTGGTGGTCGCCTATGCCATCGCCGGCACCACCGACATCGACCTCACCACGGAGCCGCTCGGCACCGGCAGCGACGGCCAGCCGGTCTACCTGCGCGACATCTGGCCCAGCAACAAGGAGATCGGCGACACCATCGCCGCCACCGTGGGCCCGGAGATGTTCAAGCAGAACTACGCCGACGTGTTCAAGGGCGACAGCCGCTGGAACACCATCGAATCGCCCGATGGCGACCTGTACGTCTGGGACGACGCCTCCACCTACATCAAGAACCCGCCCTACTTCGAGGGCATGACGATGCAGAGCGGCCGCGTGGAGGACGTGCACGGGGCGCGGGTGATGGGCCTGTTCGGCGATTCCATCACCACCGACCACATCTCCCCGGCCGGCAACATCAAGAAGGACTCGCCCGCGGGCCGCTTCCTGCAGGCGCGCGGGGTGCAGCCGGCGGACTTCAACAGCTACGGCAGCCGCCGCGGCAACGACGACGTGATGGTGCGCGGCACCTTCGCCAACATCCGCATCAAGAACCTGATGTTCGGCGGCGAGGAAGGCGGCAACACCCTGTACTACCCGAAGGACGGCGGCCAGCCGGAGAAGCTGGCGATCTACGACGCGGCGGTCAAGTACAAGGCCGACGGCGTGCCGCTGGTGGTGCTGGCCGGCAAGGAGTACGGCACCGGCTCCTCGCGCGACTGGGCCGCCAAGGGCACCAACCTGCTCGGGGTCAAGGCGGTGATCGCCGAGAGCTTCGAGCGCATCCACCGGTCCAACCTGGTGGGCATGGGCGTGCTGCCGCTGCAGTTCCTCGACAACGAGAACGCGCAGTCGCTCGGCCTGGACGGCTCGGAAGTGCTCGACATCACCGGGCTGGAGGATGGCGCCAGCAAGCGCGCCACCGTGGACGCGCGCAAGGCCGACGGCAGCGTCAAGCAGTTCCAGGTCAAGGTGCTGCTGCTGACCCCCAAGGAAGTGGAGTACTTCAAGCACGGCGGCCTGCTGCAGTACGTGCTGCGCCAGCTGGCGGCCCGCAAGGCGGCCTGATCGCGGATCTTGCGGAGCACGCCAGGACTCCCGCTTTGGCGGGAGTCCTGCTTTCAGGGGGCGGCCGGCGCGCGGCACCGGCCGCCGGCCAGAGCCCATGAGCGCCGCTCTCCCGCCCCTGCTCCGCGGCTCCTCGGCCGCGCCGCGCCGCGCGGACACTCGCCCTCGAGCCTGCCATTCCGCCGCGCCCCACCGGCCGCGCCGCCGCCCGGGGGCTGCAGGCGGGCCGTGATTGGCATCACGCTCTTCGCCTTTTCCATGCGGAACGGTATCCTGCGCGCTGGCGTCGGCCTTCCTGCGCCGCGCCGCGATCGAACCGAATCCCTGGAGGGGGGCCACATGAGTCAGGCACGTCCTTGGTTGCAAAGCTATCCGGCGAGCGTTCCCGCCGAAGTCGATGTCGACGCCTTCCGCACCATCGCGGACGTCTTCGCCACCTCAGTCGCCAAGTACCGTGACCGCCCCGCGTACGCCAGCTTCGGCAAGACCCTCAGCTACGGCGAGGCCGACCGCCTGGCCGAGCAGTTCGCCGGCTACCTGCTCGGCGAGCTCAAGCTGAAGAAGGGCGACCGCGTCGCGCTGATGATGCCGAACTGCCTGCAGTACCCGATCGCGACCTTCGGCATCCTGCGCGCCGGCCTGACCGTGGTGAACGTCAACCCGCTCTACACCGCGCGCGAGCTCAGGCACCAGCTGGTGGACTCCGGGGCCAGCGTGCTGGTCGCCATCGACAACTTCGGCGACACCGTGCAGAAGGTCGTCGCCGACACCCCGATCCGCCAGGTGATCACCACCGGCCTGGGCGACCTGCTGGGGTTCCCCAAGGCGCCGCTGGTCAACTTCGTGGTCAAGTACGTCAAGAAACTGGTGCCGGAATACCGCATCGCGGGCGCGATCCGCTTCCGCGAGGCGCTCGCGCTGGGCGCCCGGCACACCCTGCCGGCGATGGACATCGAGAGCGACGACATCGCCTTTCTGCAGTACACCGGCGGCACCACCGGCGTGGCCAAGGGCGCGATGCTGACCCACCGCAACCTGGTGGCCAACATGCAGCAGGCGCACAAGTGGATCGCCGCGACCGGCGAACTGATCGAGGGCAGCGAGGTGGTCATCACCGCGCTGCCGCTGTACCACATCTTCGCGTTGACGGCGAACGGCCTGGTCTTCATGAAGGTCGGCGGCTGCAACCACCTGATCAGCAACCCGCGCGACATGCCCGGCTTCGTCCGGGAACTGAAGAAGACCCGCTTCACCGCCTTCACCGGGGTCAACACCCTGTTCAACGGCCTGCTCAACACCCCGGGCTTCGACCGGATCGACTTCTCGTCGCTCAAGATGACCCTGGGGGGCGGCATGGCGGTGCAGCGCTCGGTGGCCGAGCGCTGGAAGAAGGTGACCGGCGTGACCCTGGTCGAGGCCTACGGCCTGACCGAGACCTCGCCGGCGGCCTGCATCAACCCGCTGGACCTGAAGGAGTACAACGGCTCGATCGGCCTGCCGATCCCGTCCACCGACGCCTGCATCAAGGACGACGCCGGCAACGCGCTGGCCACCGGCGAGATCGGCGAACTCTGCATCAAGGGCCCGCAGGTGATGAAGGGCTACTGGCAACGCCCGGAGGAAACCGCCAAGACCCTGGATGCCGACGGCTGGCTGCATACCGGCGACATCGCGCGCATGGACGAGGCCGGCTTCTTCTACATTGTCGACCGCAAGAAGGACATGATCCTGGTGTCCGGCTTCAACGTGTACCCGAACGAGATCGAGGACGTGATCGCGATGATGCCCGGCGTGGCCGAGGTCGCCGCCGTGGGCGTGCCCGACGATAAGTCCGGCGAGGTGGTCAAGGTGGTGATCGTGCGCAAGGATCCCAACCTCAGCGTGGACGACGTCAAGGCCCACGCGCGCGCCAACCTCACCGGCTACAAGCATCCGCGCATCGTCGAGTTCCGCAAGGAACTGCCCAAGACCAACGTCGGCAAGATCCTGCGTCGCGAGCTGCGCGACGCCGCGGCGAGCTGACCGCACGCACGCCCGGGGCGTGCGCAGGCAGGCGGACAGGAAGTACTTCGAAGGCGCGGCCGGCGACGGCGGCGCCTTCGGCGTTCATGCAATTTGGCGGGTGTAGCATCGATCGGTGGAGTCCGCATCGCCCGCTGCGCCACACCCCTCCCGCGGGCGCTCTCCCGAGAACCCATCATGAGCACGATCGAAAACCTGCACCGCACGCAGAGCTATGCCACCCTCCGCGTGGAATCCTCGCCCGCCAGCGACAGCCACTGGCTGTACATGCACGCGGACGCGGTGACCGGGGCCCGCCCCTGCTTCCGGCCGACGCTGATGCGCGAGATGCATGCCTACTTGGCGGACATCGCGCAGCCGTCGCCGCAGTCCGGCCAGCTGCGCAGCCTGGTGCTGGCCTCGGACGCCAACGCCTTCAACCTGGGCGGCGATCTCGACCTGTTCGGCCAGATGATCCGCCAGCGCGACCGCGCCGGCCTGCTGCGCTACGCCGAGAGCTGCATCGAGGGCGTGCACCAGTTCCACAATGGCCTGGGCGGCGACTTCCGCACGATCGCGCTGCTGCAGGGCGACGCGCTCGGCGGCGGGCTGGAGATGGCCCTGTCCTGCCACACGATCGTGGCCGAGGAAGGGGTCGGCATGGGCCTGCCGGAGGTGCTGTTCGGGCTGTTCCCGGGCATGGGGGCGTACTCGTTCCTGAGCCGGCGGGTGTCGCCGCAGCTGGCCGAGCGCATCATCCTCGAGGGCCGGGTCTACAGCAGCGAGGAGATGCACGCGATGGGCGTGGTGGACGTGCTGGTGCCCCGCGGCGAAGGCGTCGCCGCGACCCAGCAGCTGATCGCCCGGCAGCAGCGCATCCCGCATTCGTTCCTGGCGATGAATGCCGCGCGCAAGCTGTGCAACCCGGTGACCCGCGAGGAGCTGATGGCGGTCACCCGCGTGTGGGTGGAGACCGCGCTGGCGCTGGGCGAGAAGTCGCTCAGGACCATGGACCGGCTGGTCAAGGCCCAGAGCCGACGCGCGACCCGTGGCGTTGCCTGATTGGCCCACGTCCAGCCGAAAGGGGGAATCAGGCCCGGCGTTTGCGCCGGGCCGCTTCACGGCGGCGGATCGCCGCCCTGTCCGCGCTCGGTGCGGGCCTGTGCCCGCGCCTCCAGCGCCTTGCGGCCGGCCTGCAGGCCGGCGCCCAGCTGATCCAGCCGGGCGCGCCAGTCGTTCTTGAGCTGCCAGTCGGCCAGGCGCATGAGTTCGCCGCCCTCTTCCGCCAACATCACCAGGCCGAGATTGCTGGCCACGCCCTTGACCGCATGCGCCTGCTCGCGCAGGTCGTTCCAGTCGCCCTGACGCGCGGCGGCCCCCATCGCCGCCAGGCAGCGCTCGGCATCGGCAAGGCATTGCTGGATGAACTCGCGCTCGAAGCCCTCGCCCATGCCCAGCGCCGCGAGG
Source organism: Lysobacteraceae bacterium USHLN149 (assembly GCA_037145635.1). Lineage (GTDB taxonomy): Bacteria > Pseudomonadota > Gammaproteobacteria > Xanthomonadales > Xanthomonadaceae > JAATFS01. The sequence continues at coordinate 1,273,784 of JBBCXB010000001.1, read as the reverse complement.
TCGTCCAGGACCGCCGGGTCCAGCACGCCCTCGACCGCAGCCGTGGCGGTGGTCACCACCACCTTGGTGCGGGTCTGGCGCAGGCGCCGGTCGGCGGCGATGTCGGCCAGGGTCTCCAGCAGCTTCACCGCCACCACCGGCTTGGCCAGGAAGGCGTAGGCCCCGGCCTGCTCGCAGCTGCGGATCGACTCGGGGGTCACGTCCGCGCTGAGCACCACCACCGGGGTGCGGTGCTCGCGGCCGGCCTGCATGACGCGCAGCTGCTTGAGCATGTCCAGCCCGCTCACCCCCGGCATGTGCAGGTCGACGATGACCGCGTCGAAGTCGGTCTCGGCCAGCACGTCCAGCACCGCCTCGCCGCCCTCCACGCAGGACACGCGGTGGCCGGCCTTCTGCAGCAGGCGCTGCAGCACCATGCGGTTGGCCTCGTGGTCGTCGGCCACCAGGATCTGCATGCTGCGCACGCGGGCGCGGTGGCGCAGGAACGGATCGGCGAAGGCGATGACGTTGCCGGGCTCGGATGCCGCCGCCCCCGGCGCCGCGGGCGCCTCGGCCTTCGCCTGCTCGAACGGCAGCTCGAACCAGAAGCAGCTGCCGCCGGCCGGGTTCTCGTCGAAGCCGATCCTGCCGCCCATCGACTCCACCAGGCCCTTGGCGATGGTGGTGCCCAGCCCGCTGCCCTCGAAACGCCGCGCCAGCCCGGTATCGGCCTGCTCGAAGGCCTCGAACAGCCGGGGGCGCATGTCCGGCGGCACGCCGATGCCGGTATCGACGATGTCGAAGCGCAGCCGCACCGGTGCGGCGCCGTGCGCCGCCGCCGCGGGCAGCACCGCCGCGTAGACGTCGACGCTGCCGCTGTCGGTGAACTTGACCGCGTTGCCGACCAGGTTCAGCAGGATCTGGCGCAGGTGGCCGGGGTCGCCGCGCAACCGCGCGGGAATGTCGCGCGACAGGTGCACCCGGTACGCCAGCCCCTTGGCGCGGGCCTGCGGCTGCAGGATCAGGCCGATGTTGTCCAGGGTCTCCCGCAGCGCGAACTCGTGGTGCTCCACGCGGACCTTGCCGGCCTCGATCGCGGAGATGTCCAGCACCTCCTCGACCAGCGACAGCAGGCTGCGCGCCGAGGCCTGGATGGTGCTGACGCATTCGCGCTGCTCGGCGTCCAGCCGGGTCGTCACCAGCACCTCGGTCATGCCGGACAGCCCGTTCAGCGGGGTCCGGAACTCGTGGCTCATGTTGGCCAGGAAGCGGCTCTTCGCCTCGCTGGCTCGCCGCGCCTCGGCGGTGGCGCGGGTGAGCTGGCGCAGCAGGCCCGACAGGTACAGCGGGATCGCCGCCAGGCCCAGCCACAGCGCGATGCCCAGCTGCAGGTTCTCGTGCCAGTAGGCATTGGTGGCCAGGGTGATGCTGAAACTCAGCATGGCCATGGCGACGGCCAGGTAGAGATACTGGTTGCCGTAGCGCAGGCCGTTGCCGATGGTGACCCACATCACCACCACGTAGATGCACGCCATCGGTTCGCCGACCGCGCTCATCGCCAGGCACATCAGCCCGTAGTCGGCCAGCATGCCGATGACGCGGCGCACGTCCGAGCGCGCCGGCCGGACCACGATCCAGGCCAGCAGCGCGAACGCCAGCACCTGCGAGATCAGGGTCAGCGCCAGCAGGTAGGCGAACAGGGTCTGCGGCAGCCTCCACTGCGACGCGGCCAGCAGCTCGTAGGTCAGGATCAGCGCGACCATGCCGATGCGGATGGTCGCCTGCCCGTGCTCGCTGTCCTTGCGCTGCAGCAGGCGCAGGCGCCAGGACCGGATGGCGGCGAGCACGGCTACAGCCCCGGCCGTTCGGACGCGGTGGAGAACTGCTCGCAGATCTGCCGCAGCGGCTCGCGGCCGCGCACCAGCGCGTCGACGCAGCGCGGATCGAACAGCCGCCCGCGCTGGGCGTACAGGTAAGCCAGGGTCGCGTCCAGGGTCCAGGCGTCCTTGTACGGGCGCGGCGACAGCAGGGCGTCGAACACGTCGGCCACCGCCACGATCCGCGCTTCCAGCGGGATCGCCTCGCCCACCAGCCCGTCCGGGTAGCCGCTGCCGTCATAGCGCTCGTGGTGGCGCAGCGCGATCAGCGCCGCGACCTGGATGAAACGGTTCTGGCTGCCGCTGAGCAGCTCGTAGCCGATGCGCGGATGCCGGCGCATCACCGCAGTCTCCTCCTCGGTCAGCTTGCCCTGCTTGAGCAGCACCGAGTCGGGAATGGCGATCTTGCCCATGTCGTGCAGCGGCGCGGCCATCTCGATCATCCGCACCTCCTCGCCGCTCAGGCCGAGCTGCTCGGCGATCAGGCCAGCCACGTGCGACATGCGCTCCAGGTAGGCGCTGGTGCCGGTGTCGCGGTACTCGATGGCGCGGGCCAGGCGCGACAGCGTCTCGCGCTCGCGTTCCTCGACCTCGTTCATGCTCGCCAGCAGGCGCTGCTCCAGCGACAGCGCCCGCTGCTTGACGCTTTCGCTCTGCTGGCGCAGCTGCAGCAGGTTGCTGCAGCGCGCCCGCAACTCGCGCGGGCGGATCGGCTTGACCAGGAAATCGATCACCCCGGCCTCGAGCGCGGCCTGGCGGACCGGCTCGTCGCCGACGATGGTGATCAGGATGATGGGAATGTCGCGATGGCTCGGCAGCCGGCGCAGGCGGCGGGCGAACTCCAGCCCGTCCATGCCCGGCATCCGGTAGTCGAGCAGCACCAGGTCCACGCGCCCGGCCTCGCACCACGTGAGCGCATCGAGCGGGTCGCCGAAGTCATGCACCTTCAGCTCGGGGGCGATGTCCTCGATCACGTGGCGCAGCATCGTACGCGCCGACATCTGATCATCGACAATGACGATGTTCAAGCCAAGCTCCGCCTTGTCGAACCAACTGCCGAAAGTGTCCGCCGACGATACACCCCGCGGCTGCCTAGCGACATCCTGCATAACCGTTCCTCCTCCTCTCCGTCGAGAACGGGAAAGCGTCCTGGTACCCGGCCGCGTGCCGGCGCCGCCGTCGGCGGCATCCGGCACCTCCGAGGGTACGCCAAGGATATGCAGTATTCATGCCGCCGGTCGCCCGGCGGGTCACAAATATCAGTTTTCCGGGCGCATGTACGGGAACAGCAGCACGTCGCGGATCGAGCTGCTGCCGGTCAGCAGCATCACCAGGCGGTCGATGCCGATGCCCAGCCCGCCGGTCGGCGCCATGCCGTACTCCAGCGCACGGATGTAGTCGGCATCGAAGTGCATCGCCTCGTCGTCGCCGCCCTCCTTCGCCTCGACCTGGGCCTGGAAGCGCGCGGCCTGGTCCTCGGGGTCGTTGAGCTCGGAGAAACCGTTCGCAATCTCCTTGCCGTTGATGAACAGCTCGAAGCGGTCGGTGTAGCCCGGCTCGGTGTCGCTGGAACGCGCCAGCGGCGAGACCTCCACCGGGTGGTCGGTGATGAAGGTCGGCTGCACCAGGGTGTGCTCGACGGTGGCCTCGAAGATCTCCAGCAGCAGCTTACCCCAGCCGTAGGACGGCTTGACCCGGATCTGCAGGCGCTCGCAGTGGCGCAGCAGCGCGTCGCGGTCGGTGCAGTCGGCGGCGCTGATTTCCGGGTTGTGGTGGCGCACCGCCTCGTCCATGCGCCAGCGCCGGAACGCCGGGACCAGGTCGATGTCGGCGCCGTCCCAGGTCACCGTGCCGGTGCCCAGCACCTGCTGCGCGGTATCGCGGATGACGCTCTCGGTCAGGTCCATGATCTCGTGGTACGTGGCATAGGCCTCGTACAGCTCGAGCATGGTGAATTCCGGGTTGTGGCGGGTGGACACGCCCTCGTTGCGGAAGTTGCGGTTGATCTCGTAGACCCGCTCCAGGCCGCCGACGACCAGGCGCTTGAGGTACAGCTCCGGGGCCACGCGCAGGTACAGGTCCAGGTCCAGCGCGTTGTGGTGCGTGGTGAACGGCTTGGCGGTGGCACCCCCGGGGATGTAGTGCATCATCGGCGTCTCCACTTCCAGGAAGCGGCGCGCGTCCAGCCAGGCGCGCAGCGCGCCGATGATGCGCGAGCGCTTGATGAAGACCTCGCGGGCCTCCGGCGTCACGATCAGGTCGACATAGCGCTGGCGGTAGCGCTGCTCCACGTCCGACAGCCCGTGCCACTTGTCCGGCAGCGGCCGCAGCGACTTGGTCAGCAGCCGCAGCGCGCTCGCCTTGACCGACAGCTCGCCGGTGCGGGTGCGGGTCAGCCCGCCCTCCACCGCGACGATGTCGCCCACGTCCCAGCCCTTGAACGCGGCATAGGCATCGCCCAGCGCGCTGCCCTGCAGGAACAGCTGGATGCGCCCGGACTCGTCCTGGATCTGCGCGAAGCTGGCCTTGCCCATCACCCGCTTGGCCATCAGCCGCCCGGCCATCTTCACCGTGCGCCCGCCGGCCTCCAGCGCCTCGGCGCTCCACTGCTCGGCATCGGCGAACTCGGCCTGCAGATCGCCGGCGAACTGGCTGCGCTGGAAGTCGTTGGGATAAGCGATGCCCTGGCTGCGCAGCGCGCCCAGTTTCGCGCGGCGCTCGGCGATGAGGCTGTTCTCGTCGGCGGGCGGGGGCGTGGGCGTGGCGGTGGGTTCGGTCATGGCGTGGGGATTCGGCAGTGGGAGGTGGGGTGAAGCGTGGGGATTCGGGATCGGGGATTCGGGATTGGGGATTGGAGATTCGGGGTTCGGGGTTCGGGCTTGGCGGGAATCCGGATCCGTCGGCTTCACGAATCCCGATTTCCGATTCCCGAATCCCAGCCTTCAGGCATCGATGCGCTTGGAGCCGGCGGCCAGCCCGGCCTTGAGGCTGGCCTCGACGAACTCGTCGAGGTCGCCGTCCAGGACCTTCTGGGTGTCGGTACGCTCGATGCCGGTGCGCAGGTCCTTGATGCGGCTCTGGTCCAGCACGTAGTTGCGGATCTGGCTGCCCCAGCCGATGTCGGACTTGGTGGCCTCCAGCGCATCGCGCTCGACGTTGCGCTTCTGCACCTCCAGCTCGTAGAGCTTGGCGGCCAGCATCTTCATCGCGGTGTCGCGGTTCTGGTGCTGGCTGCGGCCGGTCTGGCAGGCGACCACGGTATTGGTCGGGATGTGGGTGATGCGCACCGCCGACTCGGTCTTGTTGACGTGCTGGCCGCCGGCGCCGGACGAGCGGTACACGTCGGTGCGCAGGTCGGCCGGGTTGATGTCGATCTCGATGTTGTCGTCCACCTCCGGCGACACGAACACCGAGGTGAAGCTGGTATGGCGGCGGTTGTCCGAGTCGAACGGCGACTTGCGCACCAGCCGGTGCACCCCGATCTCGGTCTTGAGCCAGCCATAGGCGAAATCGCCCTCCACGCGCACCGTCGCCGACTTGATCCCGGCCACTTCGCCGCCGGACACCTCCATCAGCTCGGTCTTCCAGCCGCGGTTCTCGGCCCAGCGCAGGTACATGCGCAACAGGATCTCGGCCCAGTCCTGGGCCTCGGTGCCGCCGGCGCCGGCCTGGATGTCCAGGAACGCGCTGGCGCCGTCCATCTCGCCGGAGAACATGCGCTGGAACTCCAGCTTCTCCACATGCGCCTGGTAGCCGTCCAGGTCGGCGATCACCGCCTCGGCGGTGTCCTCGTCCTGCTCGCTCTCGGCCAGGTCCAGCAGCTCGCCGGCCTCGGCCAGCCCCTCGAGCACCGAGGCGATGCCGCCCACGGTCTTGTCGAGCGTGGAGCGCTCGCGGCCCAGCGCCTGGGCGTACTCGGGGTTGTTCCAGATATCCGGGCTTTCCAGCTCGCGGCTGACTTCCTCTAGACGCTCGCGCTTGGCGTCGTAGTCAAAGATACCCCCTGAGCGAGATCACGCGATCGTTGAGATCGGTGATTCGCTGGCGGATCGGATTGGTTTCGATCATCGTCGGTGTTCCGGCAGACAAGAGCGCAATTCTACCAAGACGCACCGCGCCGGTGCAGCGGCGGCGCACCGCGCCCGCCTCCCCGCCGGTCCGGCGTGATCGCGGCGCGGCCGGGCGGGCACGGCGACCGGCCCGCGCCGGCGGTGGCGTTCACCCCGCCCTTGCGGGCCGGCCGACGGCGGTGGCCTGCGCCGACAGTCGCCCGCGCAGCGCCGCCAGGTAGCGCCGGCTGCACGGCAGCGGCGCGCCCGTGGCCAGGTGCAGCCGCGCCTCGCCGTGCTCGCTCGGCTCGATCGACACGATCCGGCCAAGGTTGACCAGGTAGCTGCGGTGGATGCGCACGAACAGTGCCGGGTCCAGCCGCGTCTCGATCGCGGCCAGGGTGCTGCGCAGCGGGTAGTCGTGTCCGCGCACGTGCAGGTTGACGTAGTTGCCCGACGCCTGGATCCATTCGATGTCGGCCGTGGCCACCAGGAAGTCGCGGCCCAGCTTGCGCACCAGGAAGCGCTCGGGCCGGTCGATCGGCTCGACCGGCGGGCCCTCGTCGGGCGCGGCCAGCAGCTGCACCTCGCCGCGCAGCCGGCGCAGCAGGAAGCGGTAGCCGTCGACGCAGGCCACCACCAGCGCGAACGTCCGCACGTCCTTGAGGTATTCGTAGAGGAACTCGTGCGCCCAGGGCCCGAAGTCGTAGTCGCGGCCGGCCAGCCGATAGGCCAGCACGCGCAGCCCGACCATCGCCAGCACGTGCACCGCCGAGACCGGCACGCTCGCCAGCAGGTACGCGGGCAGCCGGCGCCGCCAGGTATCCAGGTGCAGCGGCAGCCGCCGGCTGAACCAGACGATGGCCGGCACCAGCAGGCCGAGCCAGACCAGCCCGCTGGAGAACTCCCAGACCCACGGCTCCCACGGCTGCACCGCACGCCCGTCGCGCTGCAGGTCCATCCACGCGGTCAGCGCGTTGCCGCTGCAGTTGACCACCACCACCAGCAGCCAGAACGCCCACTCGGCGCTGCGCCGCCACGGGCGGAAACGTTCCAGGGGATCACGAGGCGATGCAGGGTCCATCCGCGCATTGTAGGACGCCGGGCGGTGACGACCGGCCCGGCTCGTCCCTGCGGGAGCGCCGTTCGTCCCCGGCACGGCGCGCCCGCTCACCTCGCCGCCGCCGGACGGCGACCGGGCCCGCCATGACCGCCTTCCCTCCGCAGCGAGGCGGGCGATCCGACGCGTCACGCTGCGGCCGGGGCTGCGCGTGATCGCATTCGCCCTGCCCGGCTTTGCCTGCCGCGGGTGCCAAGCCGACGGCCCGGTGCTGCGCTGTCTGGCCGCGCGGTATTCCCGCCGTAGCTGTTCCCCCAGGCCACGCCCGTGGTGATGGCGCACGCCTCGAGCCGCCGCGCTTGCCGGCGCTGCCCGAGGGATGCCGATCGACGCTCCCTGCGCGCCGTGCCTGGGCGCCTATGCCGATCCGGCGCGTCGGCTGGCGGCGGCCGCGGTTGGGCTGCGGCGGGCCGCGCCGCGGCTCAGCCGGGCTCGCAGTGCTCGACGATCAGCTGCACCGCGCTGCCGCCGCGGTAGTCGTCGGCCACCAGCCGGTAGGCCAGGCGCACCCGGCGCCCCGGCTCGCGCCCGTGCCAGCCGTTGAAGTGGATCGCGTTCAACGGCTCGGCGCGGCCGGCGCAGCGCAGGCTCAGCTTGAGGTGGCGTTCCTTGAGCACGCGCCATTGCAGGATCTCGAACTCGCCGTCGAACAGCGGTTCCGGGAAACCCTGCCCCCAGGGACCGGCCAGCCGCAGCGCCTCGGCATGCACGTGGTCGAGCTCGTGGCTGGCCAGCTCGCCGTCGCTGTGCAGTTCGGCCTGCAGCAGCACCCCGTCCACCCGCCCCTGCACCTGGGCGCGGAAGGCCTGCTCGAACGCGGCCATCACCGCCAGCGGCAGCGTCAGCCCGGCGGCCATCGCGTGGCCGCCGAACTTCTCCATCAGCCCCGGGTGCAGCGCGTCCACCGCCGCCAGCACGTCGCGGATGTGCAGCCCGGGGATCGAGCGGGCCGAGCCGCGCAGCTGGGTGGCGCCCGGTTCGGCCGGCGCGAAGGCGATCACCGGCCGGTGCAGGCGCTCCTTGAGCTTGGAGGCCACCAGGCCGATCACGCCGGGATGCCAGTCGGCATCGAACAGGCACACCGCCAGCGGCGTCTCGCCTTCGGCCTGCAGCATCGCGCGCGCCACCGCCTGTTCGGCGTCGTCGGTCATCAGCTGCTGCACCGCCCGCCGCTCGGCGTTGATCTCCTCCAGCGTGGCGGCGATCTCGCGCGCGCGCCGGGGCTCTTCGCACAGCAGCAGCTCGATGCCCAGCGCCATGTCCTCGAGCCGGCCGGCGGCGTTGAGCCGCGGCGCCAGCGCGAAGCCGATGTCGCTGGCGGTCAGCCGCGCCGGGTCGCGGCCGCTGACCTCGATCAGCGCCTGCAGCCCGACGCAGGCCTGGCGCTGGCGCAGCCGGCGCAGGCCGGCCGCCACCAGCGCCCGGTTGTTGGTATCCAGCGGCACCAGGTCGGCGACCGTGCCGACCGCGACCAGGTCGAGCAGGCCCGACAGGTCCGGCTCGGCGCCGGCGGCGAACAGGCCACGCGCCCGCATCAGGCCGCGCAGTGCCAGCAGCACGTAGAAGATGACGCCGACGCCGGCCAGCGACTTGCTCGGGAAGCCGTCGTCGGACAGGTTGGGATCGACCAGCGCGTCGGCCGGCGGCAGCTGCTCGCCGGGCAGGTGGTGGTCGGTCACCAGCACCTTCCAGCCGCGCGCCTTGGCCGCGGCCACGCCGGCATGGCAGGCGATGCCGTGGTCGACGGTGACCAGCAGGTCCGGCTGCACCGGCGCCAGCTCCTCGACCAGCGCCGGCGACAGGCCGTAGCCGTGGACCATGCGGTTGGGCACCGCGTAGTGCACGTCGTGGGCGCCGAGCAGGCGCAGGCCGCGGACGCCGACCGCGCACGCGGTGGCGCCGTCGCAGTCGAAGTCGCCCACCACCAGGATGCGCTGGCGCGCGGCGATGGCGTCGGCGAGCAAGGCGGTGGCCACGTCGATGTTGCGCAGCAGCGCCGGCGGCAGCAGCTGCGCCAGCCGCGGCTGCGCCGCCTGCGCGTCGGCGGCGCCGCGGGCGCTGTAGATCCGCCGCAGCAGCGGCAGCACGGTGTCGGGCCAGGGCCCGACCGCCGTGGCCGGACGCCGGACGATGCGCGGAGCCGGGCTCATCCGGCCAGCTGCGGGCGCGGCTGGCGCCAGAACCGCCAGCGCTGCGACGGCGCCAGGTGCAGGTTCTGGCCGTCCTGGAAGTCCAGCGCCAGCCGCGCCAGCTCGCCGCGCGCCATCGCCGCCAGCAGCGGGCGCACCGCGTCGTCGCTGAACTGGGCCAGCGAGCGCAGGTGGCGCAGGTCCACCAGCGCGTCGACGGCGTGTTCGCCGTCGGCATCGGCCCCGGCGGCTGCGGCCAGCGCCCGCAGCAGGGCGTCGCGGCTGCGCACCTGGGCGTGCGCGGTGCGCACCGATGCCGGCAGCATGCCGCCGCCCCAGAACCACAGCGAATTGATCGCGGCACGGCCCTGCGCGGTCCGCCGGTGGTTCCAGGGGTGCTGATGCAGCACCACCTGGACCTCGGTCAGCAGCGCCCGCCAGCGCCGGCCGAGGTCGCCGGCGGGCAGATGATCGAACAGGTCGTCGCCCAGCGCGTGCCCGGGCTCGACGAACGCGGGCAGCGGCGCGTCCGGCGGCAGCCGCAGGTACCAGCGCGTCGGGACCGGCGCGTCCAGCCGGAAGCCGGCGTCGCCGAAGATCGGCAGCAGCGCCGGCAGCAGCGCCGCCAGGTCCTCGGCGTCGGGCGCCAGCGCCTCGCCGTGGGCCATCAGCCGCGCGCCCTGCATGTCCGGCACCACGAAGGCCGGATCGGCGCGTACCCAGGTCGCGCCCGCGGCATCGCCGGCATCCATCTGCCGGGTCAGCGCCGCCACCGGCCACCGGGCCGGCGTCAGTTCGAAGTGGCGCGCCAGTTGCGCGTGCTCGCCGGGTTCGGCCTGCGCGCGGTCGGCACGGGCCAGCGCCCGCGCCACGTCCGCGGCCGCCAGCGTACCCGGCAGGCGGTCCCTCGCGGGCAACAGCAGGGTCGCCGTCGCCATCGCCGGGTCAGTCGAAGTAGGCGACGCTGACGACTTCGTACTCGCGCTGTCCGGCCGGGGCGTCGATGGTGACGCTGTCGCCCTCGAGCTTGCCGATCAGCGCCCGCGCCAGCGGCGAGGAGATCGCGATCAGGCCCTGCTTGATGTCCGCCTCCAGGTCGCCGACGATCTGGTAGCGCTTCTCCTCGTCGGTCTCGACGTCGGCCAGGGTCACGGTGGCGCCGAACACGATCTTCTTGCCGGCGGCCAGCTTGGTGACGTCGATGACCTCGGCGTGCGACAGCTCGCCCTCGAGCTGCTTGATGCGGCCCTCGATGAAGCCCTGCTGCTCGCGCGCGGCGTGGTACTCGGCGTTCTCCTTGAGGTCGCCGTGCTCGCGCGCCTCGGCGATCGCGGTGATCACCTCCGGCCGCTTGACCGACTTCAGGTGGTCCAGTTCCTCGCGCAGGCGCTGGGCGCCCTTGGCGGTGATGGGTGCTCTCATGCTTCCAGCTCCTTGTGCAGTTCCTGCAGCGACCACACCGGGCCGGTGCCGCGGAACTCAAGCGATTCCACCAGCGCCTTGGCGCCGGCGACGGTGGTCGAGTAGGTCACGCGATGCTGCAGCGCTTCGCGGCGGATCGAGAACGAATCCGAAATCGCCGCGCGCCCCTCGGTGGTGTTGACGATGTAGACGATCTCGCCGTTCTTGATCGAATCGACGATGTGCGGGCGGCCCTCGGCGACCTTGTTGACGATCTCGCAGTCCAGGCCGTTCTGCTGCAGCCAGGCGCCGGTGCCGCGCGTGGCCACCAGCGAGTAGCCGCGCTGGACCAGGGCCTGGGCCACCGCCAGCACGCGCTTCTTGTCGGGGTCGCGCACCGACACGAAGGCCTTGCCCAGCGGCGGGGCCTTGATGCCGCCGGCTTCCTGCGCCCGCGCAAAGGCGGCGTTGAAGCTGCGGCCCACGCCCATCACCTCGCCGGTGGAGCGCATCTCCGGCCCCAGGATCGGGTCCACGCCCTGGAACTTGGCGAACGGGAAGATCGCCTCCTTGACCGAATAGTAGTCCGGCACGATCTCGCGGGTGGCGCCCTGCTCGGCCAGGGTCTTGCCGGCCATGCAGCGGGCGGCGATCTTGGCCAGCGCCATGCCGGTGGCCTTGGACACGAACGGCACCGTGCGCGAGGCGCGCGGGTTCACTTCCAGCAGGAACACGGTGTCGTCGCCGTCGTCGCTGGTCTGGATCGCGAACTGGGTGTTCATCAGCCCGATCACGTTCAGGGCCTTGGCCAGCTCGACGACCTGGCGGCGCAGCTCGGCCTGGGTCCGGTCCGACAGCGAGTACGGCGGCAGCGAGCACGAGGAATCGCCCGAGTGCACGCCGGCTTCCTCGATGTGCTCCATCACGCCGCCGATCAGGACGTTGCCGTCCTTGTCGGCGATGATGTCCACGTCGACCTCGACCGCGTTGTCGAGGAAGCGGTCCAGCAGCACCGGCGAGTCGTTGGAGACCTTGACCGCATCGCGCACGTAGCGCGCCAGGTCGGACTCGCCGTAGACGATCTCCATCGCGCGGCCGCCGAGCACGTAGCTCGGTCGCACCACCAGCGGGTAGCCGATCTCGCGCGCCAGCACCAGCGCCTCGTCGGGGTTGCGCGCGATGCGGTTCGGCGGCTGCTTCAGGCCGAGCTTGTCGACCAGCTGCTGGAAGCGCTCGCGGTCCTCGGCCAGGTCGATCGAGTCCGGCGAGGTGCCGATCACCGGCACGCCGTTGGCCTCCAGCGCCCGCGCCAGCTTCAGCGGGGTCTGCCCGCCGTACTGCACGATCACGCCCTTGGGCTGCTCCAGCTCGACGATCTCCAGCACGTCCTCCAGCGTCAGCGGCTCGAAGTACAGGCGGTCGGAGGTGTCGTAGTCGGTGGACACGGTCTCCGGGTTGCAGTTGACCATGATGGTCTCGAAGCCGTCCTCGCGCAGCGCCAGCGCCGCGTGCACGCAGCAGTAGTCGAACTCGATGCCCTGGCCGATGCGGTTGGGGCCGCCGCCGAGGATCATGATCTTGCTGCGTTCGCTGGGCGCGGCCTCGCACTCGTCCTCGTAGGTCGAGTACAGGTAGGCGGTGCTGGTGGCGAATTCGGCCGCGCACGAGTCCACGCGCTTGTAGACCGGGCGCACCTTGTGCGCGCGGCGCAGGGCGCGCACGGCGGCCTCGTTGGTGCCGGTCAGCTCGGCCAGGCGCGCGTCGGAGAAGCCGGCGCGCTTGAGCCGGCGCAGGCGCGCGGCGTCGAGCGCGGCCAGGCCATCGGCGGCCAGCTGCCGCTCGGTGGCCACGATCTCCTCGATCTGGTCGAGGAACCACGGGTCGATGTAGGACAGCGCGTACACGTCGTCCACGCTCATGCCGGCGCGGAAGCCATCGGCGACGTAGAACAGCCGCTCCGGGCCCGGCGCCTTGAGCTCGCGCCGCAGCGCCGCCAGGTCGTCCTCGCTGCCCAGGTCCAGGCCGGTCGGGTCGAGCCCGATCTTGCCGGTCTCCAGGCCGCGCAGCGCCTTCTGCAGCGATTCCTGGAAGGTACGGCCCATCGCCATCACCTCGCCCACCGACTTCATCTGGGTGGTCAGGCGCGCGTCGGCCTGCGGGAACTTCTCGAACGCGAAGCGCGGGATCTTGGTGACCACGTAGTCGATCGACGGCTCGAACGAGGCCGGGGTCTTGCCGCCGGTGATCTCGTTGCGCAGCTCGTCCAAGGTATAGCCCACCGCCAGCTTGGCCGCGACCTTGGCGATCGGGAAGCCGGTGGCCTTGGACGCCAGCGCCGAGGAGCGCGACACCCGCGGGTTCATCTCGATCACCACCACGCGGCCGGTCTGCGGGCTGATGCCGAACTGCACGTTGGAGCCGCCGGTATCGACGCCGATCTTGCGCAGCACCGCGATCGAGGCGTCGCGCAGGCGCTGGTACTCCTTGTCGGTCAGGGTCTGCGCCGGGGCCACGGTGATCGAGTCGCCGGTGTGCACGCCCATCGGGTCGAGGTTCTCGATCGAGCAGACAATGATGCAGTTGTCCGCGGTGTCGCGGACCACCTCCATCTCGAACTCCTTCCAGCCCAGCACCGATTCCTCAACCAGCACCTCGGTGGTCGGCGACAGCTCCAGGCCGCGGCCGACGATCTCGATCAGCTCCTCGCGGTTGTAGGCGATGCCGCCGCCGCTGCCCCCCAGGGTGAAGCTGGGGCGGATGATGGTCGGGTAGCCGACGCGGGTCTGGATGTCGAGCGCCTCCTCCAGCGTGTGCGCCACCTCGGCCTTCGGGCATTCCAGGCCGATCTCGCCCATCGCCACGCGGAACAGCTCGCGGTCCTCGGCCATGCGGATGGCCTCGCGCTTGGCGCCGATCAGCTCGACGGCGTACTTCTCCAGCACGCCGTGGTCGGCGAGGTCGAGCGCGCAGTTCAGCGCGGTCTGGCCGCCCATGGTCGGCAGCAGCGCGTCGGGCCGTTCCTTGGCGATGATCTTCTCGACGGTCTGCCAGTTGATCGGCTCGATGTACACGGCGTCGGCCATGTTCGGGTCGGTCATGATCGTGGCGGGGTTGCTGTTGACCAGCACCACGCGGTAGCCCTCGTCGCGCAGCGCCTTGCACGCCTGCGCGCCGGAGTAGTCGAACTCGCAGGCCTGGCCGATGACGATCGGGCCGGCGCCGATGATCAGGATGGTTTTTAGGTCGGTGCGCTTGGGCATCTCGTTACTCGATTGGGTACGTGCGGCGGGGGCCGCAGGTGCGGAAGAACGGCCGCGGCGAACGGGTCGCCCGACGGCACGATGGGGTCACGGCGGCGTCGGCGAGCCGATCAGCCGCCGGCATGGCCGTAGCCGAGGCCGGCCAGCGAGTGCTGCGTCCACTGGTACAGCCCGTAGGCGGCGGCGAAGCTCACCAGGTACAGCAGCCAACCGGTGCCGGAGGTCCTGCCCCAGCGCCTGGCCTTGTCCGGGTCGTGGTTCTGGATGGCCAGGTGGAAGCGGCCGCCGCCGAGCACGTAGCCAAGCCCGAACAGCGTGCACACCGGTACCACGAAGGCCAGCTTCATGCCGCCGTACAGCGTGATCGACTCGGCCCCGGCGCGGGCCTGCTGCAAGGGCTGCCACACGCCGAAGTAGGCGCAGACCGCCGCGCCGACCAGCAGCAGGACGCCCAGCAGTCGCAGGCTCATGCGGCCGCGGCCTGCTGCGCCATCAGCGCGACGAAGCGGTCGAACAGCGGCGCCACGTCGTGCGGGCCCGGCGAGGCCTCCGGGTGGCCCTGGAACGAGAACGCCGGCGCGTCGGTCAGCGCGATGCCCTGGTTGGTGCCGTCGAACAGCGAGCGGTGGGTCACGCGCACGTTGGCGGGCAGCGAGGTCTCGTCGACCGCGAAGCCGTGGTTCTGCGAGGTGATCATCACCCGGCCGCCGTCGAGGTCCTGCACCGGATGGTTGGCGCCATGGTGGCCGGTGGCCATCTTCACGGTACGCGCGCCGGCGGCCAGCGCCAGCAGCTGGTGGCCCAGGCAGATGCCGAAGGTCGGCAGCCGGCGCGCGATGAAGGCCTGGATCGCGGTGATCGCGTAGTCGCAGGGTTCCGGGTCGCCCGGCCCGTTGGACAGGAACACGCCGTCCGGCTGCAGCGCCAGCACGTCCTCGGCCGGGGTCTGCGCCGGCACCACGGTGACCTCGCAGCCGCGCTCGGCGAGCATGCGCAGGATGTTCAGCTTCACGCCGTAGTCGTAGGCCACCACCTTGTACTTCGGCGCGGCCTGCACGAACGCGTTGGCGTCCAGGTCGAGCTGGCCGTCGCGCCAGGCGTAGCGGGTCTCGGTCGAGACCACCTTGGCCAGGTCCATGCCCTTCAGGCCGAGGAACGTGCGAGCCGCTTCCAGCGCCTTCTCCACGTCGATCTCGCCGGCCATCAGCGCGCCGTTCTGGGCGCCCTTCTCGCGCAGCAGGCGGGTCAGCTTGCGGGTATCGATGCCGGCGATGGCGACCACGCCGCGCGCGCCCAGCCACTCCGGCAGCGAGGCCTGGCTGCGCCAGTTGCTGGGGCGGCGCGGTACGTCGCGCACGATCAGGCCGGCGGCCCACACCTTGGTGGCCTCGTCGTCCTGGTCGGTGAAGCCGGTGTTGCCGATGTGCGGGTAGGTCAGCGTGACCATCTGCCGGGCGTAGGACGGATCGGTCAGGACTTCCTGGTAACCGGTCATGGCGGTGTTGAACACCACTTCGCCGACGGACAGCCCGTTGGCGCCTACGGAATCGCCCTCGAACACGGTGCCGTCTTCGAGGACAAGGATTGCGGGTTGGGTCACGTGGGGGTCTCGCTCTGGATGCCTGGGACTCCGATGCGCACCGGCCAAAATCCGGTTGCAGCAAAGCGCGGACGCGGTGCGGGGACCGGTCCGACGCTAGGTTCGGGCAAGCGAGAATGGTAGCCGAAAGGCGTTGGGGGGAAAAGGCCCACGTCGCGTTTCTGACGCGTGCGCCGGTGTCCGGACCGGTGCGTACGGCAGCCGTAACCCGCGCCCCGCCATGCCCGCCGGCCGCCCGGCCGGGCTCGTCCGGCCAGCACCCCCGGCTTAACCGGGCTTGACCGTCAGCCGATCAGGTCGCGCACCCGGTAGCTGCCCGGCGGCCGCCCGTGCAGGCGCTTGGCCGCGTGCAACGCACCGCGCGCGAAGATGTCGCGGTTGCTGGCGCGGTGCACCAGCTCGATGCGCTCGCCCAGGCCGGTGAACTGCACCAGGTGCTCGCCGACGATGTCGCCGGCACGCAGGCTGGCGAAGCGCGGCTGCGCGCCGCTGCCGGTGGCGGCCTCGCCCAGGGTCAGCGCGGTCCCGGACGGCGCGTCCTGCTTGTGCACGTGGTGCGACTCGACGATGTCGCAGTCCCAGCCCGGCAGCGTGCCGGCGGCGCGCTCGACCAGGTCGGTCAGCACCGCCACGCCCAGGCTGAAGTTGGAGGCCCAGACCAGCGGGATGCGCTGCGCGGCCTCCGCCAGCGCCGCCCGCTGCGCCTCGTCGAGCCCGGTGGTGCCGGACACCAGCGGCGCCCCGCGCTGGACGCACAGCGCCAGGATCGGGCCGAACCCGTGCGGCAGGCTGAAATCGATCGCCACGTCGAACGCGGGTGCGCCGGCGAGCTCGCTGGCCGCGAAGTGCGGCACGCCGTCGATCACGCGCTGGGACGGCGAACGGCCGACCACGGCGGCGACCACCTGCAGGGCCTGGTCGTCGGCCGCGAGCCGCAGCAGCGCCTGGCCCATGCGGCCGGAGGCGCCATGGATGAGAACTTTCAGTGGGGGGGTTGTCATGCGCGCAGGCTAGCCGTTCGCGACCGGGATCGACAAGGTCCCGCGAGCCCGATCAAGGCGACGTGACCCCGGCCCGGCGCGCGCCCCGCGTTCCGGCCGGCGGCCCGGCCAGACCGCCCTCGGCCCTCGCCTGCCCTCCGGCCAGGCCGAACCCGCCTCAGCGCCGCACCAGCCGTGAACCCCGCAAATCAGGCAGCGCCGGGCGCCGCTCTTGATTCCCGATTTCCGATTCCCGATTCCCGATTCCGCAAACGCCTAGCGCTTCGGCGACGACGGCCCGCAGCTGTCGCAGCCGCCGCAGGCACCGCCGCCGCTCGCCGGCGGCGCCACGCGGCGGCCCAGCGCCTGCTGCCAGGCCGGGCGCCCGGCGCGCAGCAGGCGCAGCGCGATCGCGCCGCGCAGCCGGCGCACGGTGCCGGGGAACTGCTTCTTGAGCACCACCCACGCGCTGGCCAGCACCGCCAGCGCGATCACCGCGTACTGCAGCGCCAGCGACAGGTCCATGCTCAGCCCGCCCCCAGCAGCACCGCGACCTGGTAGGTCAGCAGCGAGGCCAGGTAGGCCAGCGCGAACAGGTAGACCGCGCTGAACGCCATCTGCTTCCACGAGTTGGTCTCGCGCTTGATCGTGGCCAGCGTCGAGATGCACATCGGCGCGTAGATGTACCAGACCAGCAGCGACAGCGCGGTGGCCAGCGACCAGCCGTCGCTGATCAGCGGCGACAGCGCCTGCGCCGCGGCATCGTCGTCGGCCGCGGACAGCGCATAGACGGTCGCCAGCGACGCCACCGCCACCTCGCGCGCGGCCATGCCCGGGATCAGCGCGATGCAGATCTGCCAGTTGAAGCCCAGCGGCGCGAAGAACACCGCCATCGCGTGGCCGATGCGGCCGGCGAAGCTGTAGTCGATCGCCGGCAGCGTGGCGCCCTCCGGCGCCGCCGGGAACGACAGCAGGAACCACAGCAGCACGGTCAGCGCCAGGATGATGCCGCCGACCCGCTTGAGGAAGATCATGCCGCGCTCCCACAGGCCCTGCGCCAGGTCGCGCGGGTGCGGGATGCGGTAGGACGGCAGCTCCAGCATCAGCGGGTGCTCGCTCTTGTCGCGGCGCCACTTCTTCATCGTCCACGACACCAGCAGCGCGCTGACGATCGCCGCCGCGTACAGCGCGAACAGCACCAGGCCCTGCTGGTTGAAGACACCCCACAGGGTCTTCTGCGGGATGAAGGCGCCGATCAGCAGCGCATACACCGGCAACCGCGCCGAGCACGTCATCAGCGGCGCGACCATGATCGTCGCCAGGCGGTCGCGCGGGTCCTGGATGCTGCGGGTGGACATGATGCCCGGCACCGCGCAGGCGAAGCTGGACAGCAGCGGGATGAACGAGCGCCCCGACAGCCCGGCCGAGGCCATCATGCGGTCGAGCAGGAAGGCCGCGCGCGGCAGGTAGCCGGATTCCTCCAGCGCCAGGATGAAGGCGAACAGGATCAGGATCTGCGGCAGGAAGATCACCACCCCGCCGAGGCCGGCGATGATGCCGTCCACCAGCAGGCTGTTGAGCGGGCCTTCCGGCAGCGTGGCGCCCACCCACGCCCCCAGCGCCGAGGTGCCGGCGTCGATCAGGTCCATCAGCGGCGTCGCCCAGGCATACACCGCCTGGAAGATCAGGAACATCACCACGGCCAGGCTCAGCAGCCCGAACACCGGGTGCAGCAGCCAGCGGTCCAGCGCGTCGTCCACCTGCGAGGTGCGGCGGGGCATGGCCACCGCCGCGTCGATCAGGGCGCGCACCTGCGGGTGGTAGTTGCCGTCGGCCGGGGGCTCGAACACCGGCGCCGCCAGCGTGGGCGCCAGCGCGTCGAGGCTCTCTACCAGCGCCTTCGCGCCGTGCCGGCGTACCGCCACGGTCTCGACCACCGGCACGCCCAGCGCCTGCTCCAGCGCGGCGCGGTCGATGCGGATGCCGCGCCGCTGCGCGGCGTCGACCATGTTCAGCGCCACGATCATCGGGCGCCCGAGTTCGCGCAGCTCCAGCGCGAAGCGCAGGTGCAGGCGCAGGTTGGTGGCGTCCACCACGCAGACCAGCACGTCGGGCACCGGCTCGCCGGGATAGAAACCGCGGCACAGGTCGCGGGTGATCGCCTCGTCCAGGCTGGCCGGCTGCAGGCTGTAGGCGCCCGGCAGGTCCAGCACCGCGAACTCGCGGCCGGACGGCGCGCGGAAGTGGCCTTCCTTGCGTTCCACGGTCACGCCGGTGTAGTTCGCCACCTTCTGCCGGCTGCCGGTCAGCTGGTTGAACAGCGCGGTCTTGCCGCAGTTGGGGTTGCCGACCAGGGCCAGCCGCAGCGTCGTGGCGGGAGCGCTCATGCGTTCGCCTCCAGGGCACGGACCTGGATGCGCTGGGCCTCGCTGCGGCGCAGCGCGAAGCGGGTGTAGCCGACCTGCACCAGCAGCGGCTCGCGCCCGACCGGCCCGGTCGCCAGCACCTTCACCTCCTCGCCGGCGACGAACCCAAGTTCGCGCAGGCGCCGGGCAATGCCGTCCTTGGGCTGACGGTCCTCCACGGATTCGACGAGGGCGGTGCGGTGCAATGGCATGTCGGACAACGTCACAAGACGCCTGGCTGTTAGAGAATGGTTCTCAATTCTACCATCGACGCAGCGCGTCATGGCCTGCGCGCGGGCCCTGGCTATGATGGGGTCCGTTTAACCAGGGACGTGGCCGCGCATGCAGGAATCCGCACTGATCGTCGAGAACCAGGGGCCGGTGAGGACGCTGCGGCTTAACCGCCCCGCACTGCACAACGCCTTCGACGCCGGGCTGATCGCGGCGCTGACCGATGCGCTCGAGGCCGCGGCCGCCGCGGACGCGGTCCGGGTGGTGGTGCTGGCCGGCGCCGGCGCGTCGTTCTCGGCCGGCGCCGACCTGCAGTGGATGCGCGGCATGGCCGCCGCCAGCGAGGCCGACAACCGCAGCGACGCGCTGGCACTGGCGCGGCTGATGCGCACGCTGGACGAACTGCCCAAGCCCACCCTCGCCCGCGTGCACGGCGCCGCGTACGGCGGCGGCGTCGGCCTGGTGGCCTGCTGCGACATCGCGGTCGCCTCGGCCGAGGCCCGCTTCGGCCTCACCGAGGCCCGCCTGGGCCTGCTGCCGGCGGTGATCTCGCCCTACGTGGTGGCGGCGATCGGCGCGCGCCAGGCGCGGCGCTGGTTCGCCACCGGCGAGAGCTTCGATGCCGGGCTGGGGCTGTCGCTGGGCCTGCTGCACCAGGTCGTGGCCGGGCCGCAGCTGGATGCCGCCGTGGCCTACCAGGTGCGGCAGCTGCTGGCGTCCGGCCCGCTGGCCGCCAGCCGCGCCAAGGCCCTGGTGGCACGGGTCGCGCGCGGCGGCGACAGCGCCGCCGTGGACGCCGACACCGCCGCGCTGATCGCGCGGCTGCGGGTGTCGCCGGAGGGCCAGGAAGGCCTGGGCGCGTTCCTGGAGAAGCGGCCGCCTGCTTGGCTGCCGGGAGACCTGGAATGACCGCCGCCGATTTCGTGCGGGTGGTCGAGGTCGGCCCGCGCGACGGGCTGCAGAACGAGGCCCAGGCGGTCGCCACCGCCGACAAGATCGCGCTGATCGACCGCCTGTCGGCCACCGGGCTGGCGACCATCGAGGCCACCAGCTTCGTCAGCCCGCGCTGGGTGCCGCAGCTGGCCGACGCGGCCGAGGTGTACGCCGGCATCGCGCGCCGCCCCGGCGTCGGCTACCCGGTGCTGGTGCCCAACGAGCGCGGCTACGAGCGCGCGCGCGCGGCCGGCGTGACCGAGGTCGCGGTGTTCACCGCCGCGTCGGAGACGTTCAACCGCACCAACACCAACGCCGGCATCGACGAGTCCCTGGAGCGCTTCCGGCCGGTGCTGGAGCGCGCCCGCGCCGACGGGGTGAAGGTGCGCGGCTACGTGTCCACGGTGCTCGGCTGCCCCTACCAGGGCGAGGTGCCGGTGGCGACGGTGGTGGACGTCGCCGCCCGGCTGTACCGCCTGGGCTGCTACGAGATCTCGCTCGGCGACACCATCGGCGTCGGCACCGCGCGCGCCGCGCGGACGATGCTGCGCGAGGTCGCCCAGGCGGTGCCGATGGCGGCGCTGGCGGTGCACTTCCACGACACCTACGGCCAGGCGCTGGCGAACCTCGCCGCCTGCGTGGAGGAAGGCGTGCGGGTGGTCGACGCCGCGGTGTCCGGGGCCGGCGGCTGCCCCTACGCCCGCGGCGCCAGCGGCAACGTCGCCAGCGAGGACGTGGTCTACCTGCTGCATGGCCTCGGCCTGCAGACGGGCATCGACCTGCCCGCGCTCGCGGCCACCGGGCGCTGGCTGGCCGCCCGCCTCGGCCGCGAGACCGGCAGCCGCGTCGGCCGCGCCCTGGCGGCGGCGTGAGCGCCGGCGCCCGGGCCACGGCGGCCGCGACCCCGGTTCGGCTAGAATCGCCGGCCGTTCCCCCTGGACCAGGACGCATGCAGCCTTCCTCCGTACTAGCGCTCGTCACCGGTGGCGTGTCCGGCCTCGGCCTGGCCGTCGCCCAGCGCCTGGTCGCCGACGGCGGCAAGGTGGCGCTGTTCGACATCGACGATGACAAGGGGGCCGCCGCCGTCGCCGCACTCGGCGAGGCCCACGTCCGTTATTTCCGCACCGACGTCACCGACGAGGCCGCGGTGGCGGCCAGCGTCGCGGCCGCCCGCGACTTCCTCGGCGGGCTGACCCTGGCGGTGAGCTGCGCCGGCATCCTCGGCGCCGGGCGCGTGCTCGGCAGGGACGACCGGGGTGAAAGCCGGCCGCTGCCGCTGGCGACGTTCCGCAGCACGGTGCTGGTCAACCTGGTCGGCAGCTTCAACGTCGCCAAGGCCGCCGCCGACGCGATGCAGCACAACCCGCCGGGCGAGGACGGCGAGCGCGGGCTGATCGTCAACACCGCCTCGGTTGCGGCCTACGAGGGCCAGATCGGCCAGGCCGCCTACGCCGCCAGCAAGGGCGGCGTGGTCGGCATGACCCTGCCGATGGCGCGCGAGCTGGCGCGCTTCGGCATCCGCGTGATGACGATCGCCCCGGGCATCTTCTGGACGCCGATGGTGGACGGCATGCCCGAGGCGGTGCAGCAGTCGCTGGCGGCCTCGATTCCGTTCCCCTCGCGCCTCGGCCAGCCCGAGGAGTTCGCCGACACCGTGGCCTTCCTGCTGCGCAACCGCTATCTCAACGGCGAGGTCCTGCGGCTCGACGGCGCGGTGCGGCTGGCGCCCAGGTAGCCGGGAATGGGGAATCGGGAACGGGGAATCGCAACGGCGCCCACCCTGCCCCTTCCGCCCCGCCCCGGCCCCCTCCATTCTCCCTTCCCAACTCCCGATTCCCCAATGAAAGCCAGCGATATCAAGAAAGGCAACGTCGTCGAATTCAACAACGGCGTCTACCAGATCCGCGACATCGAGCGCAGCTCGCCGCAGGGCCGCGGCGGCAACGTGCGCTTCCGCTTCATCATGTACAGCGTGCCGGGCGGCAACAAGCTCGACGCCAGCTTCGATGCCGACGACAACCTGCCCGAGGTCGAGCTGCTGCGCCGCCAGTCCACCTATTCGTACAAGGACGGCGATGCGTTTGTGTTCCTCGACGACGAGGACTACACCCCGTACATGCTGGACGCGGACGTCGTCGGCGACGACGCCGGCTACATCACCGACGGGCTGACCGGTCTCTACGTGCAGGTGATCGACGAAACCCCGGTGGCCGTGCAGCTGCCGACCAGCGTCGTGCTGGAAGTGGTCGAGACCCCGCCGGAACTGAAGGGCGGCACCGCCACCAAGCGCCCCAAGCCGGCCCGGCTCTCCACCGGTCTCGAGATCATGGTCCCGGAGTACATCGTCAACGGCGAGCGCGTGCTGGTGAACACCACCACCGGCGAGTTCGCCGGCCGCGCCGACTGACGCCCGTGCCTGCGCGCGGCCCGCGCCGGCACTCGCCGACGCGCCGCTAGGGCCGCGCCAGGTCCGCCCCGGCCGCACCGAGTTCGCGCAGGCGCTGGCCGATCGCGGCCAGGTTGTGCTCGGTGCCCTCCATCGCCGCGCGCTCGCGCGGCGGCAGCGCGGCGCGCGCCTGGCTGCGCAACGCCTGCCAGCCCTGCCCCGTGTCCGCGTTGCGGGCCTGCAGCTGCGGGGCGAGCCGCGCCAGTTCCGGCGCCTGCGGCAGGCCGTAGCCTTCCCCGTCCAGCAGCGACGCCGGCCGCGCCAGCAGCCCGCCCTGCGCCAGCAGTTCGTGCAAGGCCGCGCGCGGGGCCGCCGCGTCCGGGCCGCGCAGCAGCGTGCGCTTGAGCGTATCGCGTGCGCGCAGTTCCTGGCGGCGGGACGCGGCCTGTTCCAGCAGCAGCATCGCCGCCGCGCTGCGCAGGTCGGCCTGCGGCAGCCAGGCGCGGCGCTGCGCGGGCTCCAGCGCCAGCCACTGCTCGACGTCGCGCTGCGGCACCGGCAGGCGCGCCCGCAGCACGTCGAACATCGCCTGGTAGTGGGCGGCGACCGAGTCGAAGTAGTAGCCGCGGCGGGTCGCTTCGGCGTGGTCGTCCAGGACCGACGGATCGGCCACGCCGGTTCGCGCCAGCCGCCGCAGCAGCCCGCGCGGGGTGATGCCCGACAGCGGCAGCGCGGCCAGCCGCGCGACGCCGTCGTGCAGCAGCTTGTAGGTCTCCACCGCGCAGTTGTTGCCGATGAAGTAGTAGCGGCCGTCGTAGCTCCAGTGCACGCGGCCGGCGCGCTCCAGCAGCGCGGCGATCTCGTCCGGGCTCAGCCGCAGCGGCACCGAGGCCAGGCTGCGCAGCTCGACCTGGGTGTAGTCGTCGACCACCTGGTTCAGCGGCAGCACGAACAGCCGCGACGGATACGACCCGGTCAGCCCGCGCCAGCTGGAGATCTGCACGTCGCCGACATAGGCGCGGAACGACAGCACGCGGTGGTAGCGCAGGTCCATGCGGCAGTCCGGCCCGCGCGGCCGGCCCGGCGCGCAGATCACCAGGCGCAGCATGCTGTGGCCCCACAGGCTCATCGCCTGCTCGTTGCCCTCGGCAAGCAGGTAGTCGACCGCATAGACGCGGGACGGGTCCAGCGCCAGCAGCGAGACCCGGCCGTCGTCGTCGTCGGCCTGCAGGAACGGCAGCGCCGGCACGCACGCGGCAGTGGGCGACGGCTCGCCGACCCGGGCGCGGAACCAGGCCGCCAGCGCCGGGCGGCGGCACGCGTAGTCCGGATCGAGCACGAAGTGTTCGAGGTTGACCGCCACGAACTCCGCCGGGCGGCGCAGCTCGTAGAGGTCCGGGCTGCGGTCGCGGAAGGCGTTGTCGCCCCGGCCCGGCCGCAGCGGCCGCCGCTGCCAGCCAGCCAGGTCGCGCAGCCGCGCATCGCGCGACAGCCCGCCCTGCGGCGAGCGGTCGAGCACGTGGGCCAGCTCGTGGATCACGGTGGCGAGCGCGGCGCGGGTGGCCGCATCGCCCTCGGGCACGGGCACGGGGCGCGCCTGCCAATCACGCAGCAGGCGCTTGTCGAGCAGGAGCCGGCCACGCCGCGCGTGGCCGCGCACGTGGGGCGGGAGATCGTCGCGCCATTGCACCGGCAGGTCGGCCGGCAGCGCCTGGCGCCAGCGCGCCGGCAGCTTTGCGAGCGCCTGGGCGAGCAGGTCGTCGCTGGCGCGGCGCTGCCCGGGGGACAGGTCCGCCGGGTCGACGCGCCATGGCACCGCCCCCTGCGCCGACGGCGCCAGCAGCAGGCCTGCCAGCAGGCCCAGCAGCAGTGCGCCGGCCAGCCGGCGGCGGTGGGTCACCGCGCCAGGATCGCCTGTGCCAGCGCCAGGTCGCTGGCGGCTCGCGCCTTGTCGCTGCCGGCACGCAGCTGCAGCAGCGCCGCTTCGAGGCGGGCGCCGCGGATGCGGCCGTCGCTGGCCACGAAGCCGGCCGCGTCGTCGCGCGCGTCGAGCACCACCTTGTCGTCGCCGGAACTGCTGTCGGACGTGCCGCCGGTGGAAGCGGAGGTGCCGCCCGAGGAGGCGCCGGCCGAGGTGCCGGCCAGGCTGGAGGCGGCGGCCGCGACCGGCAGGGAGAGCAGGATGCAGAGCGGCAGGAGGTACTTTTTCTTCATGGCGGGTGGGGATCCAGACAAAGGCGGAAACGTGGTTAGCGTCGCATGATTGACGCGCGGCCGGGATGTCACAGGTCGAACAATTTGCCGGGGTTGAGCAGTCCCTGCGGATCGAACGCACGCTTGACGCCGCGCATCAGCGCGATCTCGGCCTCGCTGCGGGTGCTGGACAGGTAGGGCTTCTTGACCAGTCCGATGCCGTGTTCGGCCGAGATGCTGCCCTGGTGGCTGTGCAAGACCTGTGCCAGCAACTTGGTCACCTGCTCGCACGCGGCGATGAACTCGGCGTCGGAGGTGCCGTCGGGCTTGAGCACGTTGATGTGCAGGTTGCCGTCGCCGATGTGGCCGAACCACACCACGTCGAAGTGCGGATAGGCCTCGCCGAGCAGGGCCTGGGCCTCGGCCAGGAACGCCGGCATCGCCGAGATCCGCACCGAGATGTCGTTCTTGTAGGGCACGTAGCGCGCCACGCTCTCGGTGATGCCTTCGCGCAGCCGCCACAGCTGGGCGGCCTGCGCCTCGCTCTGGCTGATCACGCCGTCGCTGACCCAGCCCTGTTCCAGGCAGGTCTCGAACGCGGCCATCGCCGCCGCTTCCCGGGCCTCGTCGCCGCTGGCGAACTCGGTCACCACGTAGTACGGGTGCACCTCGGCGAACGGCGCCTGCGCGCCATGCGCCAGCACGTGCCCCAGCGCCCGGTCGGTGAAGAACTCGAAGGCCTCCAGCCGCAGCTGCGCGCGGAACGCGGCGAACACCTGCATCAGCCCCTCGAACGACGGCAGCGCCAGCAGCATCACGTTGCTCGGCGGCGGCGGCTCGGTCAGCCGCAGCGTCGCCTCGACCACCACGCCGAGCGTGCCCTCCGAGCCGATCAGCAGGTGGCGGAAGTCGTAGCCGCTGGAGTTCTTGACTAGGGCGTTGTTGAGCTCGAGCAGGTCGCCGGCGCCGGTCACCACCTTGAGCCCGGCGATCCACTCGCGGGTGTTGCCGTAGCGGATCACGCGGATGCCGCCGGCATTGGTGGCGATGTTGCCGCCGATCGAGCAGGACCCGCGCGCGGCGAAATCCACCGGGTAGATCAGGCCGTGCTCGCGCGCGGCGGCGTGCACCGCCTCCAGCGCCATGCCCGCCTGCACGGTCAGCGTGCGGTCGACCGCGTCGAAGGCCAGCGGCTTGTTCATGCGTTCCAGGCTCAGCACCAGTTCGCCGTTGGCCGCCACCGCGCCCCCGGACAGGCCGGTGCGCCCGCCCGACGGCACCAGCGCCACGCCCTCGGCATTGGCCCAGCGCACGATCGCCTGCACCTCCTCCACGCTGGCCGGCAGCGCGATGGCCAGCGGCGCCGGCGTCCAGCGCCGGGTCCAGTCGCGGCCGTAGTGCTCCAGGTCGGCCGGATCGGTCTTCAGGCGCAGGCCGTAGACGGCCTGTTCTAGCGAGGTGATGCGGGGATCGGTCATCTGGGCGGGTGCGCGGCGAGAACAGCGCCACAGCGTGCCAGCGATGGGCGGGGCCGTCCAGCCGCGGCCGGGTTGCGCGCTGCACCGCGGAGGCGGCCGAAAACCCTTGCGGCACAGGCCTCGCGGCCGCTTCCGCGGCACCGCGTTGGTCACATCCGAAACCGATGCCGCGGCGCACAAACCGCCGGGGCATCTGGCATAGTGACCGGCCCACCTGCCGCCGTCACGCTGCCCATGTCGCCGAAGAAGACCTCGTTTCCCAAGCAGGACATCCGCGTCCTGCTGCTCGAAGGCATCAGCCCGACCGCCGTGGACACCCTCCGCGCCGCCGGCTACTCGCAGATCGAACTGCATGCCAAGTCGCTGCCGGAAGACGAGCTCAAGGCGCGCATCGCCGAGGCGCACATCGTCGGCATCCGCTCGCGCACGCACCTGAGCGCCGACGTGCTGGCGCAGGCCAAGCGGCTGATCGCCATCGGCTGCTTCTGCATCGGCACCAACCAGGTGGACCTGGACGCGGCCGAGGAAGCCGGCATCCCGGTGTTCAACGCGCCCTATTCCAACACCCGCAGCGTCGCCGAACTGGTGATCGCCGAAGCGATCCTGCTGATGCGCGGCGTGCCGCAGAAGAACGCCGAGTGCCATCGCGGCGGCTGGTCCAAATCGGCCGCCGGCAGCCACGAGACCCGCGGCAAGACCCTGGGCATCATCGGCTACGGCCATATCGGCACCCAGGTCGGCGTGCTCGCCGAGTCGCTGGGCATGCAGGTGGTCTTCCACGACATCGAGGCCAAGCTCTCGCTCGGCAATGCCCGCGCCGCCACCGATCTGGACGAGCTGCTGGCGGTCTCGGACGTGGTCACCCTGCACGTGCCCGAGACCGCCGCCACCCGCAACATGATCGGCGCGGCCCGCCTGGCGCAGATGAAGCCCGGCGCGCACCTGATCAACGCCTCGCGCGGCACCGTGATCGACATCGACGCGCTGGACGCGGCGCTGACCTCCGGGCAGATCGGCGGCGCGGCCGTGGACGTGTTCCCGGTCGAGCCCAAGGGCAACGGCGACGTGTTCGCCTCGCCGCTGACCGCGCACGACAACGTGATCCTGACCCCGCACGTGGGCGGCAGCACGCTGGAGGCACAGGACAACATCGGCATCGAGGTGGCGGCCAAGCTGGTGCGCTACAGCGACAACGGCAGCACGCTGTCGGCGGTGAACTTCCCCGAAGTCACGCTGCCCGAGCACGCCGAGAGCCTGCGCCTGCTGCACATCCACCGCAACGTGCCCGGTGTGCTGTCGCAGATCAACGAGCTGTTCTCGCGCCACAACGTCAACATCGACGGCCAGTTCCTGCGCACCGACGCCAAGGTCGGCTACGTGGTGATTGATATCAGCGCCACGGTGGAGCAGGCCACCGCGCTGAAGGACGCGCTGGCGCAGATCGCCGGCACGCTGCGCACGCGCATTCTCTATTGACGCGGGAATGGGGAGTCGGGAATGGGGAATGGAACGGCGGCAGCCAAGGCTCCGGGTCCCTATTCCCTATTCCCTATTCACGGCGTTCCAGCCACTTCCGCGCCATGCGCCGCATCGACGAATCGAGCCGGGGGTCCTGCAGCAGCTCGGCGACCGGGCGCCAGGCCAGCGCGAGCGACTCGGCACTGACCGTGAAGGTCTCGTCGGCGCCGGCCACCACCACGTAGCGCGCGTCGTAGTGCCAGTGCCCGGCCACGTCGCCGCGCTCGGGGATCCAGTGCCGGTCCAGGTCGAACGGCTCGCCGTCGGCCAGGGTCAGCCCGTGCAGGCCCGACTCTTCCTCCGCTTCCCGCAGCGCCACCCGGGCCAGGTCGCGGTCGCCGTCGGCGTGCCCGCCCAGCTGCAGCCAGCGTTGCAGCTTGCGGTGGTGGGTCAGCAGGGTGCGCTCGCCGTCGCGGCTGACGACCCAGGCCGACCCGGTGAAATGGCCGGCCAGGCGCTCGCGCACGAAGGCGTCGCCGGGCGTGTCCAGCAGCGCGGCGAAGGCGTCCGCCAGGGCCGCTTCGTCGGGCCGGCGCTGGCGATAGGCCAGCAGTTGCTGCCGCAGCAGGGTGTCGGGCACCTGTCGATTCCGTGAGGGCCGGGCGGCCGGGACGCCATTATCGCCCGTCATGCTGCGGTCACGCTTGTGGCAATCCGCCAGCTTTGGCAAGGTACGACGCTTGCGTGGCCCGGACCGGGCCGCCGCGCACCACCACCGCCGGGGCGATTCCGCCCCGGACTGCCATCTGGGGATGCACCGAATGCTGAAGTCGCTGTTGAGGGTCAAACCGGTCGAGCCCGCCGGCCACGTCGATGCCGGCGAGCCGTTCGAGGGCGGCCTCGACGGCGAAGCCACGCTGAAACGCACCCTCACCGCCAAGCACCTGATCATGCTCGGCATCGGTGCGGTGATCGGCGCCGGCATCTTCGTGCTCACCGGACAGGCGGCCGCCAACCACGCCGGCCCGGCAGTGATGCTGTCGTTCGTGTTCGCCGGCATCGCCTGCGCCTTCGCCGGCCTGTGCTACGCCGAGTTCGCGGCGATGATGCCGGTCTCCGGCAGTGCGTATTCCTATTCGTACACGACGCTCGGCGAAGGCGTGGCCTGGTTCATCGGCTGGTGCCTGGTGCTGGAGTACCTGTTCGCCGGGTCGAGCGTCGCGGTGGGCTGGTCCGCCTACCTGATCAGCTTCCTGACCAGTACGCTCGGCCTGCCCTTCCCCGCCGAGCTGGCGGCGGCGCCGCTGGCGTGGACCGGGCACGCCTTCGTGCCGTCCGGCAGCCTGCTCAACCTGCCTGCGGTGCTGATCGTCGCTGCGGTCAGCGGCCTGTGCTACGTCGGCGTGACCCAGTCCGCCTTCGCCAACGCGATCGTGGTGGCGATCAAGATCGCGGTGATCTGCCTGTTCATCGGTTTCGGCGTGGCCCACATCAATCCCGAGAACTGGCACCCGTTCATTCCCGAGAACACCGGGCCAGGCCAGTTCGGCTGGAGCGGCGTGTTCCGCGCCGCCTCGATCGTGTTCTTCGCCTACATCGGCTTCGATGCGGTCTCCACTTCCGCCGGAGAGACCAAGGACCCGCAAAAGAACATGCCCATCGGCATCCTGGTGTCGCTGGCGGTCTGCACGGTGATCTACATCATCGTCTGCGCGGTGCTGACCGGACTGACGCCCTACACCCAGCTCGGCACCGCCAAGCCGGTGGCCACCGCGCTGGAGGCCTACCCGAGCCTGGCGTGGCTGAAGACCGCGGTGGAGATCGGCGCGATCGCCGGCCTCTCGTCGGTGGTGCTGGTGATGCTGATGGCGCAGCCGCGCATCTTCTACACCATGGCCCGCGACGGCCTGCTGCCCAAGCTCTTCGGGCGCGTTCACCCGAAGTTCCACACGCCCTATGTCGGTACGGTGGTGGTCGGCGTGGTCGCCGCCTCGCTGGCCGGCCTGGTGCCGCTCAACGTGCTCGGCGAGCTGGTCTCGATGGGCACCCTGCTGGCCTTCGCCACCGTCTGCATCGGCGTGCTGGTGCTGCGCTATACGCGCCCGGAACTGGCGCGCCCGTTCCGGGTGCCGGCGGCGCTGCTGATCTGCCCGCTGGGCGCGGCGGCCTGCCTGTTCCTGTTCCTGCAGGCCTTCCAGGAGCACTGGAAGGTGTTCGTGGGCTGGACCCTGATCGGCCTGTGCATCTATTTCGGCTACGGCATCCGCCACAGCCGCCTGGCCCGCAGGGCCTGACCCCCTCCAGACCGGCGCCCGCGCCGGTCTTCTCGTTCAACGACCGCGCGCCGCGCCAAGCCGGAACCGCTCCCCATGCTGAAACAACTCTGGGCCACCAAGCATCCCCACGCCAGCCACGAGGCGGCCGACGGGCTGGGCCTGCAACGCGCGCTCGGCCCCTGGGGCCTGACCGCGCTCGGGATCGGCGCGGTGATCGGTGGCGGCATCTTCGTCATCACCGGTCAGGCCGCGGCGCACCATGCGGGCCCGGCGATCATGCTGTCGTTCGTGCTGGCCGCGGTGTGCTGCGCGTTCTGCGCCATGGCCTACGCCGAGTTCGCGGCGATGGTGCCGGTCTCCGGCAGCGCCTACACCTACACCTACGCGACCTTTGGCGAGCTGGCGGCGTGGTTCATCGGCTGGATGCTGGTGCTGGAATACGGGGTCTCGGCATCGGCGGTGGCGGTGAGCTGGACGGGCTACTTCCTGAGCCTGCTCGACCATTTCGGCCTGCACCTGCCGGCCGCCCTGGTCAACGCGCCGCTGGACGGGCGACTGCAGCGCACCGGCGCGATCGCCAACCTGCCCGCCGCCGCGATCGTGCTGCTGCTCACCTGGCTGTGCTACGTGGGCATCCGCAAGTCCTCGGCGATGAACATGGCGATGGTGATCCTGAAGACCGGACTGATCCTGCTGGTGATCGTGGCCGGCTGGAAATACGTCGATCCGGGCAACTGGCACCCGTTCATTCCCGCCAACGAGGGGCCGGGCCGCTACGGCATGGAAGGCGTGCTGCGCGGCGCGGCGATGGTGTTCTTCGCCTACATCGGTTTCGAGGCGGTGTCGGTGGCGGCACAGGAATCGCACCAGCCGCAGCGCGACCTGCCGATCGGCATGCTGCTGTCGCTGGTGATCTGCACCGTGCTGTACATCGCCATGGCCGCGGTGATGACCGGCCTGGTGCCGTACACCCTGCTCGGCACCGACGAGCCGGTGGTGACGGCGGTGGCCGCGCATCCGCAGCTGGGCTGGCTGCGGGTGGTGGTCGAAGTCGGCGCGCTGATCGGGCTGTCGTCGGTGGTGCTGGTGATGATCATCGGCCAGCCGCGCATCTTCATGATCATCGCCCGCGACGGGCTGCTGCCGCCGATCTTCACCCGGATCCACCCGAAGTACCGGACCCCGCACGTCAACACGCTGATCACCGGCGTCGGCATCGCGCTGCTGGCGGCGGTGTTCCCGCTGGACGTGCTTGGCGAACTGACCTCGATGGGCACGCTGATCGCCTTCGCCGCGGTCTGCGCGGGCGTGCTGATCCTGCGCCGCACCCAGCCCGACCTTCCGCGCCCCTTCCGCATCCGCGGCGCCTGGCTGGTGTGCTCGGCCGGCGTGCTGAGCTGCCTGGCGCTGCTGTCGGCGATGACGGCGCACAACTGGATGCTGATGGGCCTGTGGACGCTGGCCGGCCTGGTGTTGTACTTCGGCTACGGCTACCGCCACAGCCGCCTGCGCCGCTGAGCGGCGGCCGGCAGCGCCGGCCACCCGCAGCGTTCCGTGGAGCCGCGGCGGCGTGCGGAATGCCCGTGCGAGCGGCGGTCTCGGCGGGAGGCGCCCGTTCGACAGGCCCTTCGGCACGGCAGCTGTCTGTCCGACGTACCGTCAACTAGCGGCGGCCTGCGGTCGGGATGAGCGAATCGCGGCCGGACCGGCGCTGCCACGCCGGCCGCGGGACGGCGCCCGGACGCGCAGCGCATGACGCCATGCGCGAATGTCATGCCGCGGTGCTGGTCAGGCGGGGGCCTGACAGTAGAATACGGCGATGAACGCGACCACCGCCCCCCTTCCCTACAGCGCCGCGCGCCTGCACGAGCTGGCGCAGGTGCTGATCGGCAACATCCGCGAGCTGGCCCAGGCCGGCTGGACCCCGGCCACCAGCAGCAACTTCTCCCATCGCCTGGACGAACGCCACGCCGCGATCACCGTCTCCGGCCGCGACAAGGGCCGCCTGGTCGAAGAGGACATCATGGTCGTGGACTTCGACGGACATGCCGTCGGACGCCCGCTGCGCCCCTCCGCCGAGACCCTGCTGCATACCCAGCTGTATCGCCGCTTCCCCGAGGTCGGCTGCGTGCTGCACACGCACTCGCCGGTGCAGACCATCGCCTCGCGGCTGTATGCCGGCAGCGGCCCGATCCGCCTGGAAGGCTACGAGCTGCTCAAGGCCTTCGAGGGCAACACCACCCACGAGACCGCCGTCGAGGTCCCCGTGTTCGCCAACACCCAGGACATGAACGTGCTCGCCGCCCAGGTGGAGGCCCTGCTGGACAAACAGGGCATGTGGGGGTATCTCATCGAAGGGCACGGCCTGTACGCCTGGGGCCGCAACATGGCCGAGGCGCGCCGTCACCTGGAGGCATTCGAGTTCCTGCTGCACTGCGAGCTCGAGCTGCTGAAGCTGCGCGGCCCGCGGGCCAGCGGCGCCGCCTCTCCCCCTCCCTACGTCATCTAGCCCCCCGCCATGAGCAGACTCCGCATCTTCGCCGACCACCATCCTGACACCCCGCAGTTCGACAGCCGCGACGGCGACGCGATCGTCGCCGAACTGCAGAAGATCGGCGTGACCTTCGAACGCTGGAAGGCCACCCAGCCGGTCGAGCCCGGTGCCACGCCCGAGCAGGTCATGGCCGCCTACCGCGAGGACATCGACCGCCTGGTGGCCGAGCGCGGCTTCAAGACCGTCGACGTGGTCAGCATCGCCCCGGACAACCCCAAGCGTGAGGAAATGCGCGCCAAGTTCCTGGACGAGCATTTCCACAAGGAAGACGAGGTGCGCTTCTTCGTCGCCGGCTCCGGGCTCTTCACGCTGCACGTGGACGACAAGGTGTACGAGATCGAGTGCGTCAAGGACGACCTGATCGCCGTGCCCGACAGCACCCTGCACTGGTTCGACATGGGCGAGGAACCGTACTTCATCGCCATCCGCTTCTTCACCGAGCCCGATGGCTGGGTCGGCCACTTCACCGGCACCGAGATCGCCCGACAATTCCCCCGCTACGCCCCCGAGAAACCTCAGAAGGCCAGCTGACGATGACCCGACCGCAAGCGATCCTCACCGATATCGAAGGCACCACCAGCAGCATCTCGTTCGTCAAGGACGTGCTGTTCCCGTACGCGCGGCGTGCGCTGCCGACGTTCGTGCGCGAGCACGGCAACCACCCGCAGGTGCGGCACTGGCTCAACCAGGTCGCCGACGAGATCGGCGAGGACGTGGACGACGCCACGCTGGTGGCCACGCTGCAGCGCTGGATCGACGAGGACCGCAAGCACACCGCGCTCAAGGCGCTGCAGGGCATGATCTGGGAGGACGGCTATCGCACCGCCGACTTCACCGCGCACATCTATCCCGACGCGGCCGAGCACCTGCGCGCGTGGCAGGCCGAAGGCATTCCGCTGTACGTCTATTCCTCCGGCTCGGTGCCGGCGCAGAAGCTGTTCTTCGCCCACAGCGACGCCGGCGACCTGAGCCCGCTGGTCTCCGGCTGGTTCGACACCGAGATCGGCGGCAAGCGCGAGAGCGCCAGCTATCGCCGCATCGCCGAGAACCTGGGGCTGGCGCCGGGCGACATCCTGTTCCTGTCCGACGTGGTCGAGGAACTCGACGCGGCCACCCGTGCCGGCATGCGCACCGCCCTGATCGACCGGCTCGAGGACTATCCCACCCCGCGTGGCGAGCCGGAGATCGGCAAGCATCCACGCGTGGAGAGCTTCGGCCAGATCGCCCTCTGATCCCGCAGGCGACCACGACCGCCGCCGCCGGTCGCCGGAGACGCAAGACCACGACGCAGGACGACCGCACCATGCGGCCGGTCCTCTCCCCGCCGGCGGCGGCGGTTGTCGCCGCCAGGCACAGGTCCACGACGCTGGACCACACCATGCGGGCGGTCCTCCCCCGCCGGCGGCCACGGTCGCTGCCTCTGCGGCGGTTGTCGCCGCCAGGCGCGGGTGCACGCAGCGCTGGCGATCGCGGGCCGGGGTGGGACCTGATTCGCCGCGGACGCTTTCCCCGCCTGCCTTCAGTTCAGCCGCCGGCCCGGGCGTACCGGGTGCGACAGGAACCGGCGCGACGGGGACGCAGCCAACGATCGAGATGGCCCGGGCCGGCGGCCTCCACCCGTTGCGGATGCCACCGCGGCAGTCAGAGCCCGACCGTCACCGGCAAGCCGTATCTCGCGACGCGGCGGTGCCGGCCGGCGGCCTCGCTCAGGACTGCCACCACGACACCACCCAGAACGGCCGCGGCTGCCCCGGCAGCGCGACGTCGATGTGGCCGGAGCCGCACATCGGGCCGCAGTTCGTGCCCAGGTAGCGGATCGCCACCCGCGGCTGCAGCGCCTGCGTGGTTCCGTCGCGCAGCACGGCGCGGCCGTCCTCCAGATGTTCCAGTACCAGATAGGCCGCCTGCGCCGGCAGCGCCTCGGCCGCCAGCGGCACGCAGCCCTCCCGGGTCCGCGCGGTTCCCAGCGCCGCGAGCAATGACTGCGCGCGATCGGCGGTGAGTCCGGTCTCGCGCCGCGCCGCCTCGTCGCCTTGGGCCGGCGGGGTGGCCTCGCGCGCCAGCGCGTCGCGGTCGAGGTAGACCGTGGCCCCCTGCATGGCGATGGCGACGCAGGCCGCGGGAAGCCGCGTCGCCAGGACCACCTCGCGGGTCTCGTCCACCTCGACCCCGCTGGGCGGCCGCTCGCGCGCCTGCCCGGGCCCCGCGCCGGCCCCCGCCACCATCAACAACCAGGCCCAATGCCGCATCGGTGTCTCCTTCGCCGGCGCCCGCACGGGCCCCTGGGTGCGCAGGGTAGCGCGGTCGGGCCCGCGGCACAGCGGTCGAAGCCTGCGAGACAGACCCGGATGCGGGGGCAGACGATCGGCGGCGACGCATGTCCGCACACGGGGCCGCGCCTGCGCCCTGCCGTGTGCCAGCCGGCGCATGGGCCGGTTTACAGTAGGCGTCACGGCGCCCCGCCGGCCTTCCCTGCCCTCGTCCATGCGATCTGTCCTTGTTTCCCTGTTGCCCCGGGCCGCGCTGCTGGCCCTCGCCGTCGCCCTCGCCGGGCTGGGCGCCGGCTGCACGCTGGAGGCCGGGCCCGCTTCGGCGCCGGCGGAGGCGCAGGAGGACCCGGTCGACCAGGCGCAGCTGAGGCAGGCGCTGGCGGCCGTGCGGCCGCAGCGGCCGGGCGTCACCGACCTGTACGTGGTGGGCTTTGCCGGCGACGCCAGCGACGCGGTGTTCCGCAACGAGACCCTGTACCTGCGCGAGCTGTTCGAACGGCGCTTCGATGCGCGCGGCCGCGTGGTGACCCTGGTCAACCATACGGACAACCTCGGCGAGCACCCGTACGCGCCGCTGGCCACCTACGACAATCTCTACGACACGCTGGTCGCGCTCGGCGGGCGCATGGACCGGCGCGAGGACGTGCTGCTGCTGTTCCTCACCAGCCACGGCACCGAGGACGCCACGCTGTACGTGCAGGTCGGCCCGGGGGAAGAGGACTACATCAGCCCCGACGACCTGCGCCGCGCGCTCGACGCCTCCGGCATCCGCAACCGCGTGGTGGTGCTGTCGGCCTGCTACTCCGGCGGCTTCATCCCGGCCTTGCGCAGCGCCGGCACGCTGGTGCTGACGGCCGCGCGCGCCGACCGGCCGTCGTTCGGCTGCGGCAACACCTCCAACGCCACCTACTTCGGCCAGGCCTGGCTGGTGGACGCGATGAACCGCACCGCCGACATGGCCGAGGCGTTCCGCATGGCGAAGCTGGCGATCGGCGAACGCGAACGCCGCGAGGGCGAGCCCCCGTCGCTGCCGCAGATCTCGCAGGGCCGGCGCATCGGCGAGGCGCTGGCGCGCTGGCGGCACGGCGTGGTGCCCGGCCCCGCGGTGCCGTACCCGTATCCCGCGGTGACCGCCGACACCGAGGCGGCGGCCTCGGTCGAGGGCGGCACGGCCTCGCAGCCCGGCCCTGCGGTCAACGCGGCCGCCGCCGCGGCACGCGCCGTGCCCCCGGAAAATTGAGAGTAATTCTCATTTCTACACCCGCGATCCGCCGCCGCTAGACTGGCTCTACGCAAGCCAGCCCACGGCCAGCCAGCCACGATCCCCGCCCGCCCGCCTTCGCCTGCCAGCCCGGATCCATCGAATGCCTCCCGCAGTGGAGGCATCGTCGTTTTTGGATCCCGGTTTTTCCGGCCGGCCTGGCGCAGGCAGCGCAAGAAGGCCCGCCTGCGGCCTCCGTCCGCCGCATGCACCCGTCGGACGCATCCACCTGGGAACGACGCAATGCCCGTCGAAGGGCGGCTCGGGAGATGCGGCATCTCGACGCCGGACGGCCGCGTCCGCCGCGGCGGGGCTCAGGGCTGCGCCTGCTCCAGCCGGTACCCGGTCTGCGCGCTCACCTCGCCGCCGGGCAGCGCGGCACGCACCTCCACTCGGTGCTCGCCGACCGCCAGCGTGGTCGGCAGCGCGCCGCGCCACAGGTGCTGCGACAGGGTGGCCTCCGGCGAGCGGCCGTAGCCGCGCAGCTGCCCGGCCAGGTCGTCGCGCACGTTCTCGACCAGCAGGCGCGGGTCCGGCCGCTCCACCCGCCGCATCGGCTGCCAGGCGCCGCCGTCGATACGGAACTGCACGTCGGTGTCGTCCTGGCCCATGAACACGTTCGCGTACACGCCCCAGGCCGCGTACGCGCCCTGCCGCAGCACCCTGGGCGCGTGCAGCGCCAGCTGGGCGTCGTCCGGCGCGCGCGCGGCATGGTAGGCCAGCGCGTAGGCGCCTCCGGGCGCGACGCTGAGCACGGCGTAGCCGTTCGGCGTGCCGTCGCTCATGGTGGCGTCCGGGATGCCCTCGGCATCCTTGATGCCGGACCAGAACGCACCGCACGCGGCACCGACGTTGTACTCGTGCAGCGGCTGCGCGCCCTGCCAGCCCTCCGCCGCGCCGTGGTAGTAGTGGCGCTGGTTGTGGGTATGGCCGCTCAGCACCAGCACGTGCGGGAAGTCGCTGAGCAGGGCGAACAGGCGCTCGCGGTCGGCATGCCGGAACGTCTCCTGGCCCGGCGACGCGTCGAACAGCGGGATGTGCAGGCCGAGCACGACCAGCCGTTCGCGCGGCAGCGCGGCCAGGTAGGCCTGCAGGAACGCGAACTGGTCCTCGCGCAGGCCGCCGACGTAGTCGGGCCGGGCGCGGGGGGTGTAGACCACGTCGTCGAGGAACACGAAGCTGGCGCCCCCCTCCTCCACCGCATAGGTGTCCGGCCCGTAGACGGCGCGCCAGCTCGACAGCGAACCGGCGTCGTCGTGCGCGTCCTGGTTGAGGTCGTGGTTGCCGGGCACGTGGAACCACGGCACCCCCAGCTGGGCGGTGACCCGGTTCAGCGCGGGGTACAGGCTCAGGTCGTCGTCGACCACGTCGCCGAGGGTGGTGCCCAGGCGCGCCGGCACCTTGCCCGCGATCGGCGCGACGATGTCGCGTTCGTAGTAGCCGACATCGGCGCGGTTGGCGGTCTGGGTGTCGGCGAACACCAGCATCTGGAACGCGTCCCGGCGCTGCGCGGGCGTGACCGCGAAATCCCAGGAGCCGCGGGCGTCGCTGCGCGCGATGCCGGGATACTTGAGCCGGGCCGAGCCGCGGGGGGCGTAGTGCCGCCAGAACGCCGGCAACCCGTCGGCGGCGGGCACGAAATCGCGGTCGCCCGGCTTGATGACGAAGACGGTCTGGCCGTCGCGCACCGGCAGCCGGTAGCGGCCCTCGGCGTCGGTGCGCACGATGCGTTCGCCATTGGAGACCTGGACGCCGGCCACGCCGGGTTCGTCGCGGCCGCGGCCCGGGCGGCCGTCGTGCTCCTCGTACACCGTGCCGGCCACTTCCGGCCCGGCGGCCTGCGCCAGGCCGGCCGCCAGGACCAGTGCGAACGACACTACGAGGGGCAGCTTCATGGACGATCCCGCAACGGCACAGCCGCAAATTGTAGCGGGTCGGACGCCGGATGATCCTGCCGCGGACCGCGGCCTCAGCGGTGCCGCGACGCCAGCACCGCCACGGCGTCGGCCAGCGACCGTCCGCGCGCGCGCAGCAGCACCACCAGGTGGTAGAGCAGGTCCGCCGATTCGCCCAGCAGTTCGTCGTCGCCCTGCACCACGCCAGCCAGGGCGGTCTCCACGCCCTCCTCGCCCACCTTCTGCGCGATGCGCCGCACGCCCTTCTCGAACAGCGCGGTGGTGTAGCTGCCCGGCGGCCGCGTACGCTCGCGCTCGGCGACCAGCGTGTCGAGCGCGCCCAGGAAGGCGATGTCCGCGCGCGCGGCGTCGGGCGGCGCACGGTCCGCCCCGATGCCCGGTGCGTCGGGGAAACAGCTGGCCCGGCCCAGGTGGCAGGTCGGGCCCTGCGGCCGCGCCTGCACCAGCAGGGTGTCGGCGTCGCAGTCCACCGCGATCGACACCAGTTCCAGGAAGTGGCCGGAGCGCTCGCCCTTGGTCCACAGGCGCTGCTTGCTGCGGCTGAAGAAGGTCACCTGGCCGCTCGCGCGGGTATGCGCCAGCGCCGCCGTGTCCATGTAGCCGAGCATCAGCACGCGCAGGGTGTCGGCATCCTGCACCACCACCGGCAGCAGGCCGTCGCCCTTGGCCCAGTCCAGCCCGGCGATCGCCGTCTCCAGCGCAGCCACGGAATCACTGCTCATCACGCACCTCGATCTGTTGCCGGCGCAGGAACCGCTTGAGTTCCGGAATCGGAATCGCGCCACTGTGGAAGACGCTGGCGGCCAGCGCGCCATCGGCGTCGGCCTGCTCGAACACGTCGGCGAAATGCTGCATCTCGCCGGCGCCGCCGGAGGCGATCAGCGGTACGTGGCAGAGCGCACGCACCTCGCGCAGCTGCGCGAGGTCGTAGCCTCGGCGCACGCCGTCGCTGTCCATGCAGTTGAGCACGATCTCGCCCGCGCCGAGCTTCTGTACCTCGACCACCCAGTCCAGGGTCCGCACCGGCAGCGCCTGGGTCTTGTCCGGGTCGCCGGTATAGCGGCGCACCCGCCACTGGCCGTCGGCCTCGCGGATGGAATCGATGCCGACCACCACGCACTGCACGCCGAACGCCTCGGCCAGCTCGGCCACCAGTTGCGGGCGCCCGAGCGCCGGCGAGTTGACCGAGACCTTGTCGGCGCCGGCGTGCAGCACCGCGCGCGCCGTCTCCACGTCGCGGATGCCCCCGGCCACGCAGAACGGAATGTCGATCAGCCGCGCGACCCGCTCGACCCAGGCATAGTCCACCGAGCGCCCCTCGGGGCTGGCGCCGATGTCGTAGAACACCAGTTCGTCGGCGCCCTGTTCGCGATAGCGCAGCGCCAGCTCGACGATGTCGCCCATGTCGACGTGGTCGCGGAACTTGACGCCCTTGACCACGCGTCCGCCACGCACGTCCAGGCACGGGATGATGCGGCGGCTCAGCATGGCCGTCCCCGTCCCCGTCCCCGTCCCCGTCCCCGACGATCGCGCCGCGCCGCGGCAACGGCCGCGCGGGAATGCCTCGGCATCGACAGGGCCCTCATGCGGCGGGTTCCGCGTTGCGCGCGCCGGCGGCGACCGCCAGCGCGGCGTCCAGCGCGAGGTGGCCTTCCAGCAGCGCCTTGCCGAGCACGATGCCGGCGCAGCCGGCCGCGCGCGCCGCGGCCACGTCGGCCAGGTCGCGCGCACCGCCGGAGACCTGCACCCGCACCTGCGGCAGCTGCGCGCGCAGGTGCGCGTACAGGTCCATGTTCGGCCCGGACAGCATGCCGTCGCGGGCGATGTCGGTGCACAGCAGGTGGCGCATGCCGGCCTCGGCGAAGCGCACCGCCAGCGCGTCCAGGGTGACCTCGGCGGTCTCGGTCCAGCCGTGCACCGGCAGGCGCCAGGCGCCGTCGGGGTCCTGCCGCGTGTCGAGCGCGACGGTCACACGGTCGCTGCCGAACGCGTCCAGCCAGCCGATCACGGCCTCGCTCTCGCGCACCGCCAGCGAGCCGACCACCACGCGCGCGGCGCCGGCGTCGAGCAGGCGGGCGACATCGTCGCGCGAGCGCACGCCGCCGCCGGTCTGCACCTTGAGGCCGGTGGCGGCGATCTGCCGCAGCAGCGGCGCCAGGGTGTAGCCGCCGGCCTTGGCGGCGTCGAGGTCGA
This sequence comes from Lysobacteraceae bacterium USHLN149, assembly GCA_037145635.1. Classification (GTDB taxonomy): domain Bacteria; phylum Pseudomonadota; class Gammaproteobacteria; order Xanthomonadales; family Xanthomonadaceae; genus JAATFS01. The sequence continues at coordinate 1,233,835 of JBBCXB010000001.1, read as the reverse complement.
CCAGGTGCATCCACTGCGCGCCGGCGTCGGCGAAGCCGCGGGCGCGGGCGAGCGCGTCGTCGCCGTACTGGGTCTCGCGCGCGTAGTCGCCCTGCAGCAGCCGCACCACGCGGCCGTTGCGGATATCCAGCGCGGGATAGACGGTGAAGCTCATCGGAAGGACATCTCCAGGAAGTTGCGCAGGATGCGCGCCCCGGTGTCGGCGGAGCGCTCGGGATGGAACTGGGCACCGCAGCGCAGGCCGTTGTGGACCACCGCGGTGAACAGGCCGCCGTGGTCGCAGGCGGCCACGGTGTCGGCGGTCACCGGCGCGGCATAGCCATGCACGAAGTAGGCGCTGGCGCGTTCGGGCAGGCCGTGCAGCAGCGGCGAGTCGCGCAGCGGCAGCAGTGGGTTCCAGCCCATGTGCGGGATGCGGATGCCCAGCGCCGGGGTCATGTGGCGCACCACGCCCGGCAGCAGCCCGAGGCAGTCCACGTTGCCCTCCTCCGAGTGCTCGAACAGCAGCTGCATGCCCAGGCACACGCCGAGCAGCGGCACCTGCAGCTGCCGCAGCGGCTCCAGCAGGCCCTGCCCGCGCAGGCGCTCCATCGCCACCGGCGCGGCGCCGACGCCGGGCAGGATCACCCGCTCGGCGCCGTGCAGGCCGGCGGCGTCGCGTACCAGCCGCGCCTCCACGCCCAGCCGTTCCAGCGCATAGCGCACCGAACCGAGGTTGGCGCCGCCGGCGTCGATCAGGGCGACGTCGGTCATAGCGTCCCCTTGGTGGACGGCAGCGCCGTGCCTTCGCGGCGCAGCGCCTGCCGCAGCGCCCGCGCCAGCGCCTTGAAGCAGCCCTCGACCTTGTGGTGGTCGTTGTCGCCGCGCACCGTCAGGTGCAGGTTGAGGCCGGCGGCGTCGCACAGCGAGCGGAAGAAGTGCGGCACCAGCTCGGTGGGCATGTCGCCGACGCGCTCGCGCCGGAACTCGCCCTCGAACACGAAGTACGGCCGGCCGCTGAAGTCCAGCGCGGCGCTGGCCAGGGTCTCGTCCATCGGCAGGGTGAACCCGTAGCGGCCGATGCCGCGCTTGTCGCCCAAGGCCTCCTTCAGCGCCTGGCCCAGCGCCAGGCCGGTGTCCTCGATGGTGTGGTGCTCGTCAATGTGCAGGTCGCCCTCGGCGCGGATGTCCAGCGCGAAGCCGCCGTGCTTGCCGATCTGCTCGAGCATGTGGTCGAAGAACGGCAGGCCGGTGGCGGTGTGCGGCTCGGCGACGCGGTCCAGGTCCAGCTCGACCCGGATCCGGGTCTCCTTGGTGTTGCGCTGCACCCGCGCCCGCCGCGGCGCGTCGGCGAGCTCGTGGGCGATGCCGGCCCAGTCCCAGTCACCGCCGAACTGCGCGGTGCGCAGCTGGAAGCCGCGGATGTTGAGGTTCTCGGCGAAGCGGACGTCGGTCTCGCGGTCGCCCACCATCGCCGAGCGCGCCCAGTCGATGCCGCGGTCCTGCAGGTAGGGCAGCATCAGCCCGATGCCCGGCTTGCGCGTGGGCGCGTTGTCGGCCGGCCAGCTGCGGTCCACCAGTACCTCGCGGAAGGCGATGCCCTGGCTGGCGAAGATCTGCAGCATCAGCTCATTGGGGCCGTCGAACGCCGCCTGCGGGTAGCTCTCGCTGCCGAGGCCGTCCTGGTTGGTGACGATGACGAACTCGTAGCCGGCGTCGCGCAGCCGCAGCATCGCCGGGATCACGCCCTGCACGAAGCGCAGCTTCTCGTAGGCGTCGATCTGGAAGTCCTCGGGCTCCTCGATCAGGGTGCCGTCGCGGTCGACGAACAGGATGGGTTTCATGCGGCCTCCTGGAGCCGGCGCAGCGCGGCGAGCACGCGCGCGTTCTGGTCGGGCGAGCCGACGGTGATGCGCAGCGCGTCGTGCAGTTGTGGTGCGGCGCGCTGGTCGCGCACCACCACGCCGGCCCGCAGCAAGGCCTGGAAGGCGGCCTCGGCATCGGCGAAGCGCACCAGCAGGAAGTTGCCCTGCGACGGGTAGACCCGGCGCACGCCGGGCAGCGCGGCCAGCGCCGCGGCCAGGCGCTCGCGCTCGCGGCGGACCTCGGCCACGCGCTCGCGCGTGACCGCCAGCGCCGGCGCGGCCAGCGCCCGCTCGGCCAGCTGCGCGCACGGCGTCGGTACCGGGTACGGTGCCTGGCAGCGCCGCAGCACCGCCACCAGCGCCGGGTGCGCGATCAGGCAGCCGATGCGCGCGGCGGCCAGCGCATGCGCCTTGGACAGCGTGCGCAGTACCGCGAGGTTGTCGTACCGGGGCAGCAGCGTCACCGCCGAGGGTTCGTCGGAAAACTCGCCGTAGGCTTCGTCCACCACCACCAGCGCGTGCCCGCGCAGGCGCTGCGCGGCGTCCTCGATCTCGGCCAGCGGGATCGTCGAGCCGGCCGGATTGGACGGCGAGCACAGGAACACCAGCCGGGCGCCGTCGCGCAGCGCCGTGTCCACGATCGCGGCGACATCGGCCCGCAGGCCGTCCTCGCCCTCGACCAGCGGCACCTCGCGCAGCGGCGCGTTCTGCAACCGCGCGCAGACCGCGTACATGCCGAACACCGGCGGCGTCACCACCACCGCGTCGCGGCCGGGCACGCACAGCCCGCGCACCAGCAGGTCGATGGCCTCGTCGCTGCCGCGGCCGACCAGCAGCTGGTCCGCGTCGCAGCCGTACAGCGCGGCCAGGGCCTGGCGCAGCGCCGGCGGCTGCGGGTCAGGGTAGCGGCGGCTGGCGCTGTCCGGATCGGCGGGGCTGGCCCAGGCCGACTCGTTGGCGTTGAGCCAGACCTCGCCCTGCAGCACGCTGCTGCGTGCCGACGAATAGCCCGCGAAGGCGTGCAGGTCCTCGCGCACCAGCGTCAGCACCGACGGGGCCGCGCTCATGCGCCCGCTCCCATGCGCAACGCCACCGCGTTGGCGTGCGCGTCCAGGCCCTCGGCCCGGGCCAGGATCAGGGCGCAGTTGCCGATGGCGGCGATGCCCTGGCGGGTGGCCGCCTGCACGCTGACGAAGTTCTGGAAGCTGGCCACGCTGACGCCGCTGTAGGCACGCGCCGCGCCGCTGGTCGGCAGTACGTGGTTGGTGCCGCTGCAGTAGTCGCCCAGCGCCTCGGGCGTGTAGTCGCCGAGGAACACCGAGCCGGCGGCCTCGACCCGCTCCAGCCACGGGCGCGGCTCGCGCAGCGCCAGGATCAGGTGTTCGGGCGCGTAGCGGTTGCTGATCTCGAACGCCTGCGCCAGCGCCTCGACCCGGATCAGCCGCGACTGCGCCAGCGCCTGGCGCGCGATCCCGGCGCGTGGCAGCGCGTCCAGCTGGCGCGCGATCTCGGCCTGCACCGCGTCGATCAGCGCCGCGCTGTCGGACACCAGCAGCACCTGCGAATCAGGGCCATGCTCGGCCTGCGACAGCAGGTCGGCGGCCACGAACGCCGGCTGCGCGCCGGCATCGGCGATCACCAGCACCTCCGACGGACCCGCCGGCATGTCGATCGCCGCGGCACCGGCCTGCGCGATCTGCTGCTTGGCCTCGGTCACGAAGCTGTTGCCGGGCCCGAACAGCTTGTCGCACGACGGCACGCTCTCGGTGCCGTAGCCCATGGCCGCGATCGCCTGCGCACCGCCGAGCTTGAACACCCGGGTCACGCCGGTCAGCTGCGCGGCCACCAGCACCGCCGGATCGGCGCTGCCGTCGCGGCGCGGCGGCGTGCACAGCACCACCTCGCGGCAACCCGCCAGCCCGGCGGGCACGCCCAGCATCAGCGCGGTCGACGGCAGCGGCGCGCTGCCGGCCGGCACGTACAGCCCGACCCGGCCGATCGGCCGCACGATCTTTTCGCAGACCACGCCCGGCGCGGTCTCCACGGCATAGCCGGCGCTCATGCCGGCGCGGTGGAACGCCTCGATGCGGGCCACCGCCTGCTGCATGGCCTCGCGCAGGGCCGGCGCCACCGCCACCTGTGCGGCCGCGAATTCCTCCGGCCCGACCTCGAAGCGCTCCAGGGCCACGCCGTCGAAGCGCGAGGTGATCTCGCGCAGCGCCGCGTCACCGCGCCCGCGCACCTCGTCGATCAGTCCTGCGACCGCCTCGCGGGTCTGCGCCGCCACGGCCTGCACCGGCCGGGTCAGCGCCTGCGTGCGGGCCAACGCGTCGAGCCGGGTCCAGTCGAGTATCGTCAGTTTCATACCAGCGAGCGCTCCACGGTCAGCACCATCAGGCCCTGCGCGCCGGCGCGCTCCAGTTCCTCCAGCCGCTGCCAGGTCACCGCACCGTGGCACATGGTCTGCAGCCGCAGCGCGCCGCTGCCGTCGTCGGGCAGCTGCACCAGCGGGTCGGCATCGGGCAGCAGCCGGCTCAGCTCCGGGACCTGGCCCTGCTGGGCGCGGAACATCAGCAGCTTGCTGTCGCGCAGCTTGAGCACGCCGTCCATGCGCCGCAGCAGCATGCTCATCAGGCTGGCGCGCGCGTCGCCAGGGGCGCGCACCGCGCCGGCCAGCACCGCCTCGCTCTCCAGCAGCGTCTCCACCGGCCGGAGCTGGTTGGCCGCGAGCGTGGCGCCGCTGGAGACCAGGTCGCAGATCAGGTCGGCGGTGCCGAGCCGCGGGGCGATCTCGACCGAGCCGGACAGCTCCACCACCTGGGCATCGACGCCCTGCTGGGCCAGCCAGCCGGCCAGGATCGCCGGGTAGCTGGTGGCGATGCGCTTGCCCGACAGCTGCGCCACGCCCTGCCACTCCCATTCCTCGGGCACCGCCAGCATCAGCCGGCACTGCCCGAAGCCGAGGCCGCGCAGCGCGTGGTAGGCCTCCGGCAGCCCGTTGCGGCGGCGCTCGGCGGCCTGCTCGTCGAGCTCGTTGCGGCCGACCACGCCGAGATCGCAGACGCCGTCGGCGATCAGGCCCGGGATGTCGTCGTCGCGGACCAGCAGCAGGTCCACCGGCAGCGACTCGCCGTAGCAGAACAGCTTGTCGCGGCTCTGCCGCCAGCTCAGGCCGCAGGCCGCGAGCAGGCTGCGCGCGGGTTCGGCCAGTCGGCCGCTTTTCTGGATGGCGATACGCAACCGGTCACGTGCCGGTGCCGCCTGGGAAGCGCTCATTTCGGGATCTCAGTGGGAGTCGTTGGTGCGCGGGGCCTGCTCGCGCAGGGCGGCCGCATAACCGCCGGCGCCGTGCTCCAGCGTGCGGGCGACGCGGCCGATGGTGGTCACGCTGACCTGGGTCAGGTCGTGGATCTCGCGGTACGGCACGCCCTTCAGCAGCAGCGGTACCACCCGCCAGCGGTCGGACATCGCCTCCAGCTCGGCGGGGGTGCACAGGTCGCGCAGGAACGCGACCACGTCGTCCACCTGCTGCAGGTGCGAAAGTGCGTGCGCCAGGGCGCTCAGGGAGGCGCCGGCATCGGGATCGCGGGAGGTGGCGGGGCGTTGTTTCATCGGATTAATGTAATAGCGTGTTAGCACATTAATCCAAAGGGGGAGTTCCGGACAACCCTCGGGCCGAGCTCGTTCAGGCGGGCGGCAGGTGGTGCGGCCCGCAGGCGATGCAGGACGGCCGCCGCTTGCGTCATCGCCCCCCCCTGCCTTGTGCGAATGATCGGCAGGGCCACGCCGGGCATCCGGCCCCCCGCGGTCGGGGCGCTGCCGAAAGGCCTGCGGGCGGGACGCGCCCGCAGGCGCGGCCCCGCCCGGGGGCTACATCACCTTGGCCTGTTCCAGCTCGACCTGCAGGGTGCTGGCGAGCTCGTCGCGCGCGACCTCGAACTGCTGCTCGCGCACCAGGTCCTTGACCGCGACCACGCCGCGCGCCAGCTCGTCCTCGCCGGCCAGCACCACGAAGCGGATCCCGGCCCGGGCCGCGTACTGGAACTGCTTGCCGATCTTCTTCGGCTCCATCTGTACCTCGGTGTTGATGCCGCCGATGCGCAGCCGGCGCGCGATGTCCAGCGCGTCGTCGAGCCGGGCCTCGTCCATCAGCGCGACCATGGCCTGCACGCTGCTGGCCTCGATGCCGGCGATCAGGCCGGCCTCGCGCAGCTGCCAGAACAGCCGGGTCAGGCCGATCGAGATGCCGACGCCGGGCAGCCGCGACTTGCTGTAGTGGCTGGCCAGGTCCTCGTAGCGCCCGCCCGAGCAGATCGAGCCGATCTGCGGGTGGTCGCTGAGCAGGGTCTCGTAGACGGTGCCGGTGTAGTAGTCCAGGCCACGCGCGATCGAGAAGTTCAGGCAGTAGGCCTGCTCGGGCACGCCCAGTGCCCGTACCAGCTCCAGCACCTCGCGCAACTCGGCCACGCCCTCGGCCAGGGTGGCGCTGCCGGCGGCCGCGGCGGCCAGCGCGTCCAGCCGCGCCAGGGCGTCGGCGTGGCCGCTGGAACGCACCGCGACGAAGGCCAGGATCTGCTCGACCTGCGCGGCCGGGATCCCGAAGCCCTCGCCGGCCAGCGTCTCGCGCACGTAGTCGGCGCCGCGCTTGTCGAGCTTGTCGACCTCGCGCAGCACCGCCAGCTGGCGCTCGCCCTCGGCCACGCCCAGGCTCTCGAAGAAGCCGCGCATCAGTTTGCGGTTGTTCAGCTGCACCGCGAAGTCGCCGATGCCCAGCTCGGCGAACACCGCGTGGATCACGGCCAGCACCTCGGCGTCGTAGCGGATGCTCAGCGCGTCCTTGCCGATCACGTCGATGTCGCACTGGTAGAACTCGCGGAAGCGGCCGCGCTGGGCGCGCTCGCCGCGGTAGACCCGCTGCATCTGGTAGCGCCGGAACGGGAACGTCAGCTCGTGCTCGTGTTCGGCCACGTAGCGCGCCAGCGGCACGGTCAGGTCGAAGCGCAGCGCCAGCTCGGGGAGCGACCGGCCGGCCGGCTCGGCCTCGTCGGCGCCGGCGGCATTGGCCAGCGCCCCGGTGGACTGCACGAAATACACCTGGCGCTCGGTCTCGCCGCCGGACTTGGTCAGCAGCACGTCCGACAGCTCGAACACCGGCGTCTCCACCGGCAGGAACCCGAACCGCTCGTAGTTGCGGCGGATGACGTCCAGCATGCGCTGGAACGCGATCTGCTCGCGCGGCAGCAGTTCCATGATGCCGGGCGGCGTACGGGGCTTGATCACTAGCGAAACTCCTGCAGATCGGTGGGGATGTCGGCGCCGATTCTACCGGCACCCGGCCGCTCCGATGGCATGGCGTATGATTCCCCGGTCTCCGCAGCGACTCCCGCCATGTACCGGCAGTTCTCAGAAACACCCGCCACGTGCTCGGACGCGGCCCTGGGCAGCGTCGCTTCGCCGCTCGAATGCGCCCATTGCGCCGTGCGCGGCCGCGCCATCTGCGCGGCGCTGTCGTCCACCGAGATGGCCGCGCTCGACGAGGTCACCAGTTCCCACCCCTATTCGGCCGGCACCACCCTGGTCCGCACCGGCGAGACCCGGCAGTACGTCTACACGGTCACCTCCGGCGCGCTGCGCATGGTCCGCACGCTGGCCGACGGGCGCCGCCAGATCACCGGCTTCGTGCTGCCCGGCGACTACGTCGGGCTGACCGGCACCCCGCGCCACCGCCACGACATCGAGGCGATCGTGGACAGCCGGGTGTGCCGCACCTCGTGCGTGCACATGCGCCAGCTGCGCGAGCGCTACCCGAGCCTGGAGCGCAAGCTGCTCCAGCGCACCAGCATGGAGCTGGCGGCCGCACAGGACACCGGTCTGGTGCTGGCGCGGCTGCAGCCCAGCGAGCGCCTGGCCAACTTCCTGCTGCGCCTGGCGGCGCGCTCCACCCAGCCCGGGATGCCGGGCGACACCGTGCCGTTGCCGATGGGCCGCGGCGACATCGCCGACCACCTCGGCCTGACCATGGAAACGGTCAGCCGCACCTTCACCAAGCTCAAGCAGCAGCAGCTGATCGCGCTGCCGCAGTTGCACGTGGTGCAGATCCTCGACTACGCCGGCCTGCGCGAACTGGCCGGCGACGAGCTCTGACGCCGGCGGCGACCGGGCGCGGGCGCAGCCGGCACCGCGCAGGCCGCTGCGCCCCCGCCTTCCGCTGGCACTGCCGGCACGCGGCTAGCGGACGCCGTCGCGCGAGGCCACGGCCCCGGACCCGCCGCAGCCGGCATCGAGCAGCCGCGACTGCTTGAGCCACTGGCGGTCGGGGTAGTAGGCGAACACGAACGCACCGTCGCGCAAGGTGTCGATCAGCTGGCGCGCGATCGCCGGCCGTACCGCCGGGCAGCCCAGGCTGCGGCCTAGCCGGCCCTGGCTGCGGATCACCGCCTCGCTGACGTACGGGGCACCGTGGATCACGATGGCGCGGTCGCGGGCATGGTCGTTGAACCCCGGCTCCAGCCCCTTCAGCCGCAGCGAGTAGCCGTTGTGGCCGGTGTAGACCTCCTCGGCAGTGAACGCGCCGAGGCTGGACATGAAGCTGCCGTCGCTGTTGGAGAACTTCGAGGCCACGTTGGTGCCGGTGTTGCGCCCGTGCGCCACCCATTCCTGGAACAGCAGCCGCTGCCGCGCCAGGTCGAACACCCACAGCCGGCGCTCGGTGGAGGGCCGGCTGTAGTCGATCACGCTCAACAGCGCGTCGCCGGGCACCTGGCGCCGCTGCCGCGCGCACTGCAGCGCCTCGGCGGCCAGGCTCAGCACGTGCCGGTCCAGCGACGGCGCCTGCCGTGCCAGGGCCTCGAGCAGGCCCGAGCCGGCGGCGGTGAACGACGACGGGGCGCCGCCGAGGTCGGCGGCGACGGCGGCCGGCACCGTCGCGCCCAGCCAGGCCAGCGCAACGACGGACCGCTTCAACGAAAAAGCCATGGCATCGATCCCTGGGAAGCGTGCGGTCCGCCGCGGAGCGGACCCCTCCGCCCATTATCCCCCCAACCGGGGCGGCCGCGGCCGCCCCGTCTGAACGGGCTCAGCCGGCCAGCAGCCGCGCCCTGAACGCGGCGTAGTCCGGCGCCAGCGGCTCGGCATGGGCCGGGCGCTGCAGCAGCGCCGCCAGGGCCGGCGGCACCGGCACCGCCTGCCCGATCAGCGGCTCGACCACGGCCTCGAACTTGGCCGGGTGCGCGGTGGCGGCCACCGCCCAGTCGCCGGGCTCGGCCTCGGCCCGGATCTGCTCCAGCACGTGCACCGCGGTCGCGGTATGCGGGCAGAACACTTCGCCGTGGCGGCGATGGCGCTCGGCCAGGGTCCGGCGGATCGCCGCGTCGTCGACCGACAGCGCCGTGAACGCCTCGCGCAGCGCGGCATCGTCGCCGCGGTACAGCCAGCGCAGGCGCTCGAAGTTGCTGGGGGCGCCCACGTCCATGGCATTGGCCACGGTGGCGACGCTGGCCTGGGGCGCGTAGTCGGCCCCGGCGAAATAGTCCGGCAGCACGTGGTTGGCGTTGGTGGCCAGCGCGATGCGCCCGATCGGCACGCCGAGCCCGCGCGCCAGGATCGCGGCGAGCGCGTTGCCCAGGTTGCCGGTCGGCACCACCAGGTTCAGCGGCGCGCCCTGCAGCGCGTGGTGGCTGAGGGCGGCGTGGGCGTAGTAGCTCATCTGCGGCAGCAGCCGGCCCAGGCTGATGCTGTTGGCCGAACTGAGCGGCACCCGGGCCTGCAGCGCGGTGTCGTTGAGGGCCTGCTTGACCAGCGCCTGGCAGTCGTCGAAGGAGCCGGTCACGCGCAGTGCCTGGATGTTGTCGCCGAAGCACCCCAGCTGGTGCGCCTGGCGCGGCGACACGCGTCCGTCCGGGTAAACCACCACCACGCGCAGCCCGGGCTGGCGGTGGAACGCGGCCGCGACCGCCGCGCCGGTGTCGCCGGAGGTCGCCACCAGGATGGTCAGCGGCCGATCGGTGCCGCTGCGCAGCCGGGTCAGGCAGGCCGCGAGGAAGCGCGCCCCGAAATCCTTGAACGCCGCGGTGGGCCCGTGGAACAGCTCCAGCGCGTAGTCGCCGGGCGTGGCCAGCGGCACCAGCGGTGCCGCGAAGTCGAAGGCTTCGGTGCAGATCGCGGGCAGGGCCTCGGCCAGCGCGTCGCCGGCGAAGAACGGGGCCAGCAGCTCCGCGGCGGTGTCGGCCAGGCGGGCACCCGGCGCCAGCTCGCGCGGCGGCGGCATCCGCTCGGGCACGTACAGGCCGCCATCGGGCGCCAGGCCGGCGGCGATGGCCTGGCTGAGGGTGGCCGCGGGCGCGGCATGGCGGGTGGAGACGTAGTTCATCGGTGATCCGTATCAGGTAAGGAAAGGTCGGAGGGCCGTGGGCACGGGCGGGCAGCCGTCGGGCCGGGAGGCGTCCGCGTCCGCGGGCCGCCGCAGGGCCCGGGCGCCGCCGCGCGCAGCGGCGGCGCGGCGACGGGACGGACACCGGCGGATCGCGGCCATGGCGCTACAGCACCACGGCGCCGGGGCAGTCGAGCGGCGAGACCCAGCTCTGGCTGTCCAGCCCCGCCGCGGCGAAGGCGGCACGTACGGCGGGGGCCGCGGCCTCGGCCGCCGCGCGGGTGGGAAACCAGGCGAACACGCTGGGACCGGCGCCGGAGATGCTCGCCCCCATCGCGCCGGCCGCCAGCGCCGCGGCCTTGGCGGCGTCGAAGCCCATGATCAGCGGCGCACGCCGCGGCTCCACCAGCACGTCGCGCAGCCCGGCGCGCACCAGCGACTCGTCGCCGGCGTGGCAGCCGGCCAGGACCAGGGCCAGGTGGCTGCTCTGCGCGACGAACTCCTCCAGCCGGTACGCGCCGGCCAGCGCCGCGCGCGCGCGGCGGGTCTCCAGCAGCGCGTCCGGGTGCACCAGCAGGCTGTGCCAGGCCGCCGGCACCGGGACCGGCACCATCCGCTCCAGCGTGGACAGCACCAGGCCGCCGAGGAACATCGGGCCCAGGTTGTCGCCATGGCGGCTGCCGCTGGCCACCGCCTCGCCGTCGAGCGCATGCGGATACAGCTGCTCGCGCGGCAGCGGCGTATCGAGCAACGCGTTGGCGGCCACCAGCGCGGCCACGCACGAGGCCGCCGAACCGCCCATGCCCGAGCTGAGCGGGATGCCCTTGTCGATCTCCAGCTCGAAGCCGTACGGCAGCGCCAGCGACTGCCGCAGCGCGATCAGCGCGGCCCCGGCGGTGTTGCGCGCCGCCTCGCGCGGCAATGCCGCGGCGGTGCCGCGGATCGCGGCGATGCGCACCTCCGGCGCGTCGATGCGGCGCACCGTGACGGTGTCGCCGACGCCCTGCACCGCGTAGCCCAGCAAATCGAAGCCGACCGCCACGTTGGCCACCGAGGCCGGCGCGAACGCGCGCGCCTCGTGCCGCCCGGCCCGCGCCGGCGCCGCAATCGGCGCGGAGACCGCGCTCACAGCCGCGCCCCCTCGCCGGCCGCCACCCGCAGCAGGTCGGCGAACACGCCCGCGGCTGTGACCTCCGGCCCGGCGCCGGGGCCCTGCACCACCAGCGGGTTCTCGCAATAGCGCCGCGTGGTGAACTGCACCACGTTGTCGGTCAGGCGCAGGTTGGCGAAGCCGTGGTCGGCCGGCAGCTCGACCAGGCCCACGCTGGGCAGGTGCGCGGTGTCCCCGGCGGCCGGCGCGGTCCCGGCCTGCGGCGGCAGCTGCGCCACGTAGCGCAGCACGTTGCCGCGCCCGCGCGCCTCGGCCAGGCGCCGGGCGAACACCGCGTCGACCTCGACCAGCCCGGCCATGAACGCCTCGACCGAGGCCTCGCGCAGCGCCTCGGGCACCAGGCTCTCCACCGCGACATCCTCCAGGCTGACCTCGCGCCCGGCCTCGCGTGCCAGGATCACCAGCTTGCGCGCGACGTCGATCCCCGACAGGTCGTCGCGCGGATCCGGCTCGGTATAGCCCATGGCCCGCGCCTGGGCGACCAGTTCGGAGAACGGCACGCTGCCGTCGTACTTGTTGAACAGCCAGGCCAGCGTGCCGGAGAAGATGCCCTCGATCGAGGTCACCGCGTCGCCGGTGTCGACCAGGTCGCGCAGCGTGGTGATCACCGGCAGCCCGGCCCCCACCGTGGCCTCGTAGCGGAAGCGCGCGCCGCTGGCCGCCGCGGCCTCACGGATCGCCGCGAACCGCGCCAGCGGGCCGGAGCCGGCCTGCTTGTTCGGGGTGACCACGTGGATGCCCGCGGCCAGCCAGCCGGCATAGCGGTCGGCGACCTCGGGGCTGCCGCTGCAGTCGATGATCACCGCATGCGGCAGGTGCGCCGACAGCAGGTGCGCGGTGAAGCGGTCCAGGTCGGTGACGCTGGCGCTGGCGGCGAAGGCGGCCCGCCAGTCGCCGACCAGGCCGCGCTCGTCCAGCAGCATGCGGCTGCGCGAGACCACCGCGCGCAGCCGCAGGTCCAGGTTCGCCTTGGCCAGCAGCTGCGGCTGGGCGGTGCGCAGCTGGTCGAGCAGCGCGGCGCCGACGTTGCCGGGGCCGATCACGCCGACCGAGAAGGTCTGCGGCGACAGCCAGAAACCCGCATGCGCGGCACGCAGCGCCTTGGTCGCATGGGCGCTGTCGATCGCCACCGAGATGTTGCGCTCCGACGAGCCCTGCGCGATCGCCAGGATGTTGACCTGGGCGCGGCCCAGCGACTCGAACAGCCGCGCGGCCACGCCCGGCTGCCCGGCCATGCCGTCGCCGACCGCCGCCAGCACGCTGATGCCGGTGGTCAGCTGCACGCGCTGCACCTGGCCGACCGCCAGCTCGTGGGCGAAGGCGTGCAGCAGCGCATCGCGGGCGCGCTCGCACTCGCCCTGCCGCACCACGCAGCAGATCGAGTGTTCCGACGAGCCCTGCGAGATCATCACCACCGAGACCCGGGCGTTGCGCAACGACGCGAACACGCGCTCGGCGGTGCCCGGCACGCCCATCAGGCCGGTGCCCTCCAGGTTCAGCACGGCCAGGTCCGGGCTCAGGGTCAGGCCCTTGATCGGACCGCTGACCTGGCTGCGCGCGGTGATGCGGGTGCCCGGGTGCTCGGGCTGGAAGGTATTGCGGATGATGATCGGCAGGCCGCGCTCGATCGCCGGCGACATGGTCTGCGGGTGCACCACCTTGGCGCCGAAGTAGGCCAGCTCGCAGGCCTCGTCGTAGCTGAGCGTCTCCAGCTGGACCGCCTCCGGCACCACCCGCGGGTCGGCCGACAGCACGCCGTCGACATCGGTCCAGATGTGCAGCTCGTCGGCGTCGAACAGCGCGGCGAAGATCGCGCCGGAGTAGTCGCTGCCGTTGCGGCCCAGGGTGGTGATGCGCTCGCCGCGGTCGCGCGCGACGAAGCCGGTCACCACCACCCGCGACGACGGGTGCCGCGCGCGCCAGTCGGCCAGCCGCTGCGCGCTGACGCCCCAGTCCACGTCCACCCCGAGGTCGCCGCGGTTGACCACCAGCACCTCGCGCGCATCCAGCACCGCGCAGTCCTCGCCGAGCGCGGCGAAGTGCGCGCCCAGCAGCTGCGCCGAGTACACCTCGCCCAGCCCCTGCACCCGCTCCAGCACCTCGCGCGGCAGCTCGCCGATCACCGCCAGCGCCCCCATGACCTCGGCCAGATGGTCGAACTGCGCGTCCAGGCCGTCGACGGTCGCGCCGGAGTACTCGCCCAGCAGCGCCACCGCGGCGCCGCGATGGCGCGCGCGCAGCGCGTGCCAGTGCTCGCGCCATTCGGCACGCCCGGCGGCGGCCAGTTCGGCCAGCGCGATCAGCGCGTCGGTCACGCCCTTCATCGCCGAGACCACGGTGACCTGCACGGCTTCCTCGCGGGCCAGCAACAGCCGGGCGACGTGGCGGTAGCGCTCGGCATCGGCCACCGAGGTGCCGCCGAACTTGTGGACGACGGTACGGGCGGCGGGCGCGGCAGCGGCGGCGGGAGCGAGCGGGACAGCGGGCGATGACATCGACAGACCTCGTTGGGGAGGCCCCGTCCGCATCAGGCTGAGGGGAAGCCCCCGCATCCTGATCCGGGTGCGGGGCCGTGGTTTTCGGAAACTACGCGAAGACGACGGGCCGCACCGGGGTAATGGTGGCGGTGGTAATGGAGGTGGTGGTCGTCGTGGCCACGGCCGCATCCGCGCACCCGAGGGCGGCGGCGAGGGAAACGTGGGAGGCGACGGAGCACATGGCTCCAAAAGACATCACCGCAGCCGAGGCTGTCAAGTGCTGCATTGCGACATCCCCGCGCGCGGCAGCGGTGTGCCGCCCGAATCCATGCGTTTCAAGGACTTGCCGGGATGTTTTCAGGCAAGACCATTGCAGTGGAAACCAGTTGTGCGGCCACGGCGCGCCGGCCTGCGCGGCCGGCCGACCCCGCCGGTGGCGCGCAACGCCGGGCCGCCGCTGCCGCCGGCCTACCCCAGCTGCTGCGGATTGAGGTGCCACACCGTGTAGTTCAGCGCCAGGGCGAACGACACCCAGAGCAGGCACGGCACCAGCAGCGCGCCGGCCAGCCGCTGCCGGCGTGCGAACGCCAGTGTCGTCGCCCCCAGCACCAGCCACAGCGCGAGGATGTCGGCGAACGCCGCGCCGCCGCGATGCCAGGCGAAGAACAGCCAGCTCCATGCCGCGTTGAGCGCCAGCTGCACCAGGAACAGGGCCAGCGCGCCGCCGGCCCCGCGCCAGCCGCGCTCACGCCAGACCAGCCAGGCCGCGACGGCCATCATCCCGTACAGCACGCTCCACACCGGCCCAAACAGCCAGCCCGGCGGCGCCCAGGCCGGGCGCGCCAGCGCCGCATAGAACGGCCCGGCGCCCACCGACGCGGCCGCGCCCAGCGCCGCCACGGCGTAGCACAGCACCAGCCAGGCGATCAGCCCGGCCACCTGCCGCAGCATCGATGCAGCCATCTCCCTTCTCCTCGTGGTGCGGCGCAGGATGCGCCGGCGACGTCCTGCCGCGCGCGGCAGCGACCTGCCGGGCCGCGCTGCAGCCGGCCCATCCTAGGCACGCGCCGCGTCCAGGTACCGTCAATCCGGGTGCGCGCGAAGGGAAGGCAAACGGATTGCAGCCGGACAGCGGACTGGCATGGGGCCCGCACGGGCGGGACGAGCCCGCCCCCGGCATCGCGCCGGGCGCGGCGCGCCCCGCCGCAGCATCCACCCCGCCGCGGCGTGGCACCGCGCGACGGGACTTATCGGCACGCTGCTACTACGGCGCAGCCGGTCGGCAGCCGATTGAACGTGGTGACCCCGGCGCGATTCGAACGCACGACCTGTCCCTTAGGAGGGGACCGCTCTATCCAGCTGAGCTACGGGGCCAGGCGCGCATTGTCGCACGATCGTTGCGATTGCCAAGCGCCGTCGGGCGCGCGGCCGCGCTCTGCTAAAATTCGCGGTCAACGTCACGCCGCGCCCCCCGCCTGCGGCGGCATCCCGCCGTATCGACCCAGGAGATTCCATGTCCGCAGACCTGCTCAAGGCGCTTGATCTCGCCGCTTCCAACGCCGGCACCTACCTCGGCGGCGGCCGCTGGTCGGACGCCGCCGGCGCCGGCGTGCTGCAGCCGCTCAACCCGGCCACCCACGAGGTCATCGCCGACGTGCAGGCCACCACGGACGAGGACTACGAGACCGTGATCGCGCGCGCGCAGGCCGCCTTCAAGGCCTGGCGCGTGACGCCGGCGCCGCGGCGTGGCGAGGCGGTGCGGCTGTGCGGCGACGCGCTGCGCCGGCACAAGGACGCGCTGGGCTCGCTGGTGGCGCTGGAGATGGGCAAGAGCAAGCCCGAGGGCGATGGCGAGGTCCAGGAGATGATCGACATCGCCGACTTCGCGGTCGGCCAGAGCCGCATGCTCTACGGCTACACCCTGCACTCCGAGCGTCCCGGCCACCGCATGTACGAGCAGTACCAGCCGCTGGGCCTGGTCGGCATCATCAGCGCCTTCAACTTCCCGGTCGCGGTGTGGAGCTGGAACGCGTTCCTGGCCGCGATCTGCGGCGACGTGTGCATCTGGAAGCCGTCCAACAAGACCCCGCTGACCGCGATCGCGACCCTGAAGATCTGCAACGCGGCCCTGAAGGACGGCGGCTTCCCCGACCTGTTCTTCCTGATCAACGACGCCGGCACCGCGCTGTCCGAGCGCCTGGTGGACGACGCGCGGGTGCCGCTGATCAGCTTCACCGGCTCCACCCAGGTCGGCCGCACCGTGGCCGCGAAGGTGGCGCAGCGGCTTGGCCGCAGCCTGCTGGAACTGGGCGGCAACAACGCGATCATCCTCGACGAGAGCGCGGACCTGAAGCTGGCCATCCCCGGCATCGTGTTCGGCGCAGTCGGCACCGCGGGCCAGCGCTGCACCACCACGCGCCGGCTGATCGTGCACGAATCGATCTACGACACCGTGCTGGCCACCCTGATCAAGGCCTACCGGCAGGTCGAGGGCAAGATCGGCGATCCCACCGACCCGGCCAACCTGATGGGCCCGCTCAACAGCCGCGGCGCGGTCGAGCAGTTCCTGGCCTCGATCGCCCAGGCCAAGGCCGCCGGCGGCACCGTCGAGACCGGCGGCACCGCGATCGACCGCCCCGGCAACTTCGTGCTGCCGGCGATCGTCACCGGCCTGCAGAACAGCGACCCGGTGGTGCAGCACGAGACCTTCGCGCCGATCCTGTACGTGATGAAGTACGCCGCGCTCGACGAGGCGATCGAGTTGCAGAACGGCGTGCCGCAGGGCCTGTCGTCGTCGATCTTCACCCAGAACCTGAAGGCGGCCGAGACGTTCCTGTCCGCGGCCGGCAGCGACTGCGGCATCGCCAACGTCAACATCGGCACGTCCGGTGCCGAGATCGGCGGCGCGTTCGGCGGCGAGAAGGATACCGGCGGCGGCCGCGAGTCCGGTTCCGACGCGTGGAAGGTCTACATGCGCCGCCAGACCAACACCATCAACTACTCCGACTCGCTGCCGCTGGCGCAGGGCATCAAGTTCGACCTGTAGCCGCCCCGGTCACGCACGCGCCGGACCGCGGGGTGCCGGCGCCCCCTCCCTCATGGAACCTCCTGCATGAACATCGCTCGTCAGACCAGCACGCTGGCCGTCGTCAGCCTGGTCGCCGGCATCCTCGGCTGGACCCTGCTGCCGTTGCTCGGCAGTGTCTTCGCCATCGTCACCGGCCACCTGGCGCGCAGCCAGATCCGCGCCCAGCCCGGACGCCTGGACGGCGACGGCCTGGCGGTGGGCGGCCTGGTCCTGGGCTGGCTGTCGGTGTCGCTGTGGATCCTCGGCATCCTCGCCTTCGTGCTGTTCTTCGGCGGGCTGGCCTGGCTCGCCCACCTGCAGGGCTGACCCGGTGAGCACCTCCTCCTCGAAGCAGCGCTTCAGCGACCGCGTGGCCGACTACGTGCGCTACCGCCCGGACTACCCGCGCGACCTGCTGGCCTGGGTCGGCCGGGACCTGGGCGTGGGCACCGACGTGGCGGTGGCCGACATCGGCGCGGGCACCGGCATCTCCACCCGGCTGTTCCTCGAGGCCGGCTACGCCGTGACCGCGGTGGAACCCAACCCGGCGATGCGCGCCGCCGCCGAGCAGTGGCTGCGGGACTACCCGCGCTTCCGCTCGCGGGACGGCAGCGCCGAGGCCACCGGCCTCGCCGACGCCAGCGTCGGCCTGGTGATGGCGGCCCAGGCCTTCCACTGGTTCGACGTGGAGGCGGTACGCCGCGAGTGGCGGCGCATCCTCGCCCCGGGCGGCCTGGCGCTGGTGTACTGGAACTCGCGCCTGCTCGACAGCAGCCCGTTCATGCGCGGCTACGAGCAGCTGCTGCTCGACTACGGCACCGACTACACCGCGGTGGCCGAACGCTACCAGGACGATGCCACCATGCGGCACTGGTTCGGCGACGGCTTCCGCGGCCTGGCGCACTTTCCGAACGTGCAGCGGCTGGACCTGGACGCGCTGCGCGGCCGCCTGCTGTCCTCGTCCTACACGCCGCTGGCCGGCGACCCGCGCCACGCACCGATGCTGGAGGCCCTGGCCGCGCTGTTCGCGGCGAACGCGCGCGACGGCCACGTCGACTTCGAATACCAGACCCGTGCCTTCGCCGGCACGTTGCGGTGAGCTCCATGTACGCCCTGGCCCGCCCCTTCCTGTTCGCCTTCGATGCCGAGCGTGCGCACGGCCTCGGCCTGCTCGCCATCGAATCGGCCTACCGCACCGGCACCACGCCGTTGCTGGCGCGGCGGCCGGCAGCGCTGCCCACGCCCGCGTTCGGCCTGGTCTTTCCCAACCCGGTCGGCCTGGCCGCGGGCATGGACAAGAACGGCGAGCATATCGACGCCCTGCTGGCGCTCGGGTTCGGCTTCGTCGAGATCGGCACGGTCACGCCGCGGCCGCAGGCCGGCAACCCCCGGCCGCGGATGTTCCGGCTGCCCGAGCAGCAGGCGGTCATCAACCGCATGGGCTTCAACAACCTCGGCGTGGACGTGCTGGTGAAGAACGTGGCGCGTGCGCGCCGCCGCGGCGGCCTGCTCGGCATCAACATCGGCAAGAACAAGGACACCGCCAACGAGGACGCCGCGGCGGACTACCGCTACTGCCTGGAGCGGGTCTACCCGCTGGCCGACTACGTCACCGTGAACATCTCCTCGCCCAACACTGCCGGCCTGCGCGAGCTGCAGGAGGAGCAGGCGCTGCGGCAGCTGGTGGGCCGCCTGCGCGAGACCCAGGAGCAGTTGGCCGCGCAGCACGGCCGCCGCGTGCCGATGCTGGTCAAGGTGGCGCCGGACCTCAACGACCGCGACATCGACGCCGCCGCGCGCGTGCTGTCGGACCTGGCGGTCGATGGCGTGATCGCGACCAACACCACGATCGCGCGCACCGGGATCGAGTCGCATCCCCTGGCCGCGCAGGCCGGTGGGCTGTCGGGCGCGCCGCTGCTGGCGCAGTCGACGCTGGTGCTGCGCCGGCTGCGCGCGCGCCTGCCCGAATCGATCCCGCTGGTCGGGGTCGGCGGCATCGCCTCCGGCGCCGACGCAGTGGCCAAGATGGCGGCCGGCGCGAGCCTGGTGCAGTGCTACAGCGGCCTGGTGTTCCGCGGCCCGGCGCTGGTCGGCGAGTGCGTCGACGCCATCCGCCGCCGCCGCGAGGCGCCCAGCCGCGGCGCGGTGTCGGCGCTGTGACGGCGCAGCCCGGCATGGCCTGGACGCTGCTCGAGCGTGCGCCGCTGCAGGCGTTGAACACCTTCCACGTCGCCGCGACCGCGCCGTGGCTGCTGGAGATCGGCGATCCGCAGGCGTTGCCGGAAGCGCTGGCGCTGCCGCAGATCGCCGGCCTGCCGCTGCTGGTGCTGGGCAGCGGCAGCAACGTGCTGCTGGCCGCCGACCCGGACGCGTGCGTGCTGTGCTTCGGCAACCGCGACATCGCCATCATCGCCCACCATGCCGACCACGCCATTGTCCGCGCCGGCGCCGGTGCGTCCTGGCACACGCTGGTGATGTGGTCGCTGCAGCAGGGCCTGTCCGGCCTGGAGAACCTGGCGTTGATCCCGGGCACCACCGGTGCCTCGCCGATCCAGAACATCGGCGCCTACGGCGCCCAGGTCGGCGAGTTCGTGCACGTGGTCGAGGCCTACGACCGTGCCGGCGCCGCCTTCGTGCGACTGGATGCGGAGGCCTGTGCGTTCGGCTACCGCGACAGCGTGTTCAAGCGCGAACCCGACCGCTACCTGATCACCGCGGTGGAGCTGCGGCTGCCGCTGCTGCACGAGCTGCGGCTGGACTACGCCGGCATCCGCGAGGAGCTCGCCGCGCTGCAGGTGGCACTGCCGGGCGCGCCGGAGGTGGCCCAGGCCATCATCAACATCCGCCGCCGCAAGCTGCCCGACCCGGACCGGCTCGGCAACGCCGGCAGCTTCTTCAAGAACCCGCTGCTGCCGCACGCGCAGATCGAGGCGCTGCGCCACCGCTTCCCGGACCTGCCGGTGTTCCCCGGCGACCGCGACGGCCACGGCAAGCTCTCGGCCGCGTGGCTGATCGATCAATGCGGCTGGAAGGGCGTGCGCGAGGGCGACGCCGGGGTCTCGCCGGAGCATGCGCTGGTGCTGGTCAACCATGGCCAGGCCACCGGTGCGGAGCTGCTGGCACTGGCGCGGCGCATCGCCGACTCGGTGCGCGAGCGCTTCGCGGTGGTGATCGAGCCCGAACCCAGGCTGGTCGGCGCGCAGTGGTGACAGCGACGCCGGCGCCGCTGCGCGCCGCGGGGCTGATGCTGGTCAGTACGGTGGCCTTCGGCCTGATGACGCTCGCCATCCGCCTGGCCTCGGCCGAGCTCGCCACGCCGGAGATCGCGTTCTTCCGCAACGCGTTCGGCCTGCTGGCGCTGCTGCCGCTGGTCCTGCGCCCGGGCCGCCCGTTGCCGCGCACCCGGCACCTGCCGCGCTACCTGGTGCGCACGCTGATCGGGCTGGTGTCGATGCTGTGCGGGTTCTGGGCGATCGGCCACCTGCCGCTGGCCCAGGCGGTGTCGCTGTCGTACTCCACGCCCCTGTTCGTGACCGTGCTGGCGGTGCTGTGGCTGCACGAGCGGGTGCGGCTGCGGCGCTGGCTGGCGATCGCCGCCGGCTTCGTCGGCGTGGTGATCCTGCTGCGCCCGGGCTCGGCCGCGTTCAGTCCCGGCCTGCTGGTCGCCCTGCTGGCGGCGGTGATCAGCGCGCTGGTGGCGATCCAGATCAAGCAGCTCTCGCAGCTCGACCCGCCGGACACGGTGGTGTTCTACACCTATGCGTTCTGGGTGCCGATGTCGCTGCTGCCGGCGCTGTGGCAGTGGATTTGGCCGCACGGCTGGAACTGGCTGTGGCTGGCGGCCACCGGCGTGTTCGGCACCGCCGGCCAGCTGTTCTGGACGCGCGCGCTGAAGCTGGGCGAGGTATCGGCCCTGCAGCCGATCAGCTTCCTGCAGCTGCCGCTGGTGGTGGCGCTGGGCAGCTGGCTGTTCGGCGAATCGATCGACCGCCACACGCTGGCCGGCGCCAGCCTCATCATCGCCGCCAACGTCTACATCGCCCATCGCGAGGCGGTGCTGGCGCGGCGCGACGCCACCCATGCGCCGCTGGAAGGCGCCAAGCCCGGCGAGTGAGCCGGCCGGCGCGGCCCGCGGCGGTGACCTCCACCGCCGGGCGGGCTAAAGTGAAGCGATGACCCGAATCCCCGACAAGACCATCGGCCTGATCGGCGGCATGAGCTGGGAATCCACCCTGCCCTACTACCGCCTGATCAATCAGGCGGTGCGCCGCGAATGCGGCGGCCTGCATTCGGCGCGGTTGCTGCTGTACAGCGTCGACTTCCAGCCGATCGAGCGCCTGCAGCACGCCGGCGACTGGGACGGCGCCGGCCGCGCGATGGCCGCGGCCGCGCGCGCCCTGCAGGCCGGCGGCGCCGACTTCGTGGTCCTGTGCACCAACACCATGCACCGGGTTGCCGAGGCCATCGTCCAGGCCACCCCGCTGCCGCTGCTGCACATCGCCGAGGCCACGGCCGACGCGCTCGCCGCGGCCGGCCTGACACGGGTCGGCCTGCTCGGCACGCGCTTCACCCTGGAGCAGCCGTTCTACCGCGATCACCTGCGCGCCCGCGGCATCGCGACCCGGATCCCCGACGAAGCGATGCGCGAGCGGCTGCACCGCATCATCTACGACGAACTCTGCCAGGGCGTGGTCCGGGCCGACTCGCGCCAGGTCTACCGGCAGGCAATGGCGGACCTGGTGGCGGCCGGCGCCGAGGCGATCGTGCTCGGCTGTACCGAGATCATGCTGCTGGTCCGCGCCGAGGACGCCGCGGTGCCGCTGTTCGACACCACCGCGCTGCATGCCGAGGTCGCGGCGCTGCGCAGCCTGGGACCCGGAGCCCCGCGACCCGCATGTGCCCGCCCGCCGAACTCCTGAAACGGGACCGCAGCCACCTGGGCCGGCTGCTGACCGATGCGCAGTGGGCCCGCCTGCACGGCATCGCCTCGGTGCAGCACCATCCGGCGGCCGGGCTCGCGGTCTACCGCCAGGGCGAGCCCGCCGAGGCCGCCTACCTGCTGACCCGCGGCGTGGTCGAGCTGAGCAGCACCAGCGAGGCCGGCCGGCGCACGATCGTGTCGTTCCTGCGGCCGGGCGACCTGTTCGGCCCGTTCGAGCACGAGCGTTACCTCAATACCGCGTGCACGCTGTCGCCGGTGCAGCTGTATCGCCTTCCGCTGCTGGCCCTGGGCGAGTTGCTGGTGAGCGATGCGCGGCTGCAGCTCGGCTTCCTGGCCAAGGCCGCGCACGACCTGGGCAGGGCGCAGCAGCACCTGATCGTGCTTGGGCAGAACCGGGTGCAGCAGCGCCTGGCCGCGTTCCTGGTCGACTTCGTCGACAACGGCGAATTCTGGGACGCCCAGGCGCGGCTGGTGACGCTGCCGATGCGCCACAGCGCCATCGCCGACTACCTGGCGGTGGCGCCGGAGAGCCTGGCGCGGGCGCTGCTGGGGATGGAGAAGCGCGGGCTGCTGCGGCGCGTGCCGCCGCAGGGGATCCGCATCGACGACCTGGACGGCCTGCGCAGGCAGGTGCCGCGCTGAGACCGACGCGCGGCCGCCGCGGGCGCTAGCCGCCCGGCAATGCGCGTGACGTGCGGCGCCAGCGCGGCCGGTGCGCACTGCGGAACATCACCAGGTACAGCCCCACCACCCAGGCCAGGGCCGCGCACCAGCCGCCCAGGATGTCGGACGGGTAATGCACCCCGAGATACACGCGCGAGACGCTGACCAGCAGTGCGAAGGCGCCCGCCGCCAGCGCGACCGGCCAGCGCCAGCGGGTGCGCCAGGCCAGCGCGATCACCACCGCCGTCAGCGTCATCGAGCCCATCGCATGGCCGCTGGGGAAACTGTAGGTGCTTTCCGGCGCGATCGATTCCCACAGGCTCGGGCGGTCGCGCCGGAAGAAGTGCTTGGCGCCCAGGTTCAGCAGCGCCGAGCCGCCGAAGCCGAAGCCGGCGAAACTGGCCTCGCGCCAGCGCCGCAGCGCCAGCAGCACCAGCACGATCGCGATGTCGCCCGGGATCACGCCGTACTGGTACCCCAGCCGCGAGACCCACACGAAGAAACCGTCCAGCCCGGGCGAGGCCCAGTGCCGCAACCCGAGCAGCAACGGCTCGTCGAACACGAACGGCTCCAGCGCGTGCACCTCGTCGGCCAGCGCCACGAAGCCGCCCAGCGGCAACAGCACGCCGACGAACAGCAGCGCCAGGCGCCAGGCATTGCCACGCAACCACTGGCGGAAGCCGGCCGGGCTCTCAGCCGGCGCGACGGACATACTTGGTCTGGACGTAGTCGTCGATCAGCGCCACGAATTCCTGGGCGATGTTCTCGCCGCGCAGGGTGACCGTCTTCTCGCCATCGACGAACACCGGCGCCGACGGCGCCTCGCCGGTGCCCGGCAGCGAGATGCCGATGTTGGCGTGGCGCGACTCGCCCGGCCCGTTGACCACGCAGCCCATCACCGCCAGGGTCATGTTCTCCGCGCCCGGATGGCTGACCTTCCATTCCGGCATCTTGGCGCGGACATGGTTCTGCACCACCTTGGCCAGCTCCTGGAAGAACTCGGAGGTGGTGCGGCCGCAGCCCGGGCAGGCGGTGACCATCGGCGTGAAGGCGCGCTGGCCGGTGGTCTGCAGCAGTTCCTGGGCGACCACCACTTCCTGGGTGCGCGACTGGCCCGGCTCGGGCGTCAGCGAGATGCGGATGGTGTCGCCGATGCCTTCCTGCAGCAGCACGCCCAGCGCCGCGCTCGAGGCGACGATGCCCTTGCTGCCGATGCCGGCCTCGGTCAGGCCGAGATGCAGCGCGAACTCGCTGCGCGCCGACAGGTCGCGGTAGACCGCGATCAGCTCCTGCACCCCGGACACCTTGGCCGAGAGCACGATGCGGTCGCGGCCCAGGCCCAGCTCGACCGCGCGCTCGGCCGAGTCCACCGCCGAACGGATCAGCGCCTCGCGCAGCACCCGGCCGGCGTCCCACGGCGTCTCGCGCCGGGAGTTCTCGTCCATCAGCTGCGCCGCCAGGGCCTGGTCCAGCGAGCCCCAGTTGGCGCCGATGCGCACCGGCTTGTCGTAGCGGATCGCGAACTCGATCAACTGGGCGAACTGCAGGTCCTTCTTCTTGCCGAAGCCGACGTTGCCCGGATTGATGCGGTACTTGGCCAGGGCCTCGGCGCAGGCCGGCTCGGCGGCCAGCAGCTGGTGCCCGTTGTAGTGGAAGTCGCCGATCAGCGGCACCTCGATGCCCATCATCCGCAGCTTGTCGACGATGCGCGGGATGGCGGCGGCGGACTCGGGGTTGTTGACGGTCAGGCGCACCATCTCCGACCCGGCGCGCCACAGCTCGGCGACCTGCCGGACGCTGCCGGCGATGTCGGCGGTGTCGGTGTTGGTCATCGACTGCACCACCACCGGGCGGCCACCGCCCACGGTGACGTTGCCGATCCTGACCGGCTGGGTGAGGCGCCGGGGCCAGGCGCTGGCGTCGGCGGGCGGGGTCGGGCGGGTGACGGCGTCGTGCATCCGGCTATTTTAGCCTGACGCCCCGGCTCTCTCGTGCGCCGATCGCCGGCGGTTAAGCGGCGAGGCGGTCGCGAGGGCCGATGCGACGGTTTGTCGCATGCGGCCATCGGCGTGAACGCATAGCATGGCAGGCAGATGAATACCTCTGACGCCTCCTTCCTGCGCACCCTGTGCAGCCTGCGCTGGCTTGCTACGGCCGGCCAGGCCGCGACCATCCTGGTCGCCGCCGGTCCGATGGGCCTGGACCTGCCGCAGGCGCCGCTGTGGTCGGGCGTGGCCGCGCTGGCGCTGTTCAACCTGTATGCGCAGCTGCGGGTGGCGCATTCGGACTCGGCGCACTCGGCCACCGCGTTCGGCCACATCCTGGTGGACGTGACGGTGCTGACCTGGATGGTGGGCTGGAGCGGCGGCATCGCCAACCCGTTCGGCTCGCTGTTCCTGATCCTGATCGCGCTGGCGGCGCTGGCGCTGCCGACCTCCTGGACCCTGGCGGTGGCGGCAGCCTGCGTGCTCGGCTACGGCGTCAGCGCCGCCTTCGGGCTGCCGCTGCCCTCCGGCCGCTACGATCCGATGGCCCTGCACCTGTGGGGCATGGCGGCCAACTTCCTGCTATCGGCGGCGGTGGTGCTGGTGTTTTCCACCCGGCTGGCCTCCTCGCTGCGCGAGCGCGAACGCGAGATCTCCACCCTGCGCGAACGCTTCGCCCGCAACGAGGGCATCGTCGCACTGGCCACGCACGCGGCCTCGGTCGCGCACGAGCTGAACACCCCGCTGGCGACGATGACCCTGCTGGCCGACGATGTCGCCGACCAGTGCGAGCAGCCGGAGCTGCGCGAGGACCTGGACACCCTGCGCGAGCTGCTGGTGCAATGCCACGAGCGGGTGCTGGCGCTGGCCGCCCCGGCCGACGGCCGCGACCTCACCAGCGCCGTGGCGGTGCAGGACGTGCTCGAACAGTGGCGCCTGGTGCGCCCGACCATCGAGCTGCGCCGCAACGACGACGCCCCCCTGCGGCTGCGGCTGCAGCCCGGCGTCGGCCACCTGCTGATGGTGCTGCTCAACAACGCCGCCGACGCCGGCGAGCGCAGCGGCCGGCCGCAGATCGACCTCACCCTGCGCCTCGAGCAGGACCAGCTGCACGGCGAGGTCCGCGACTACGGCCCCGGCTTCGACACCGCCAAGGCGATGCTGCCCGGCACCCTGTTCAACAGCGGCAAGCCCGACGGCATGGGGGTGGGCCTGGCGCTCTCCCACGCCACGGTCGAGCGGCTGCGCGGGGAATTGTGGATGCTGCCCGCCGAGGGCAGCGGCGCGCGGGTCGGCTTTCGCCTGCCCCTGCCCGTAAAGGAAGCGACGACATGAACCTGCCCCCCCGCACCACCGGCCTGCTGGTCGACGACGACACCCTCTACCTGCGCACGCTGCAGCGCAGCCTGGCCCGCCGGGGGGTGGAGGCGGTGACCGCCAGCGACGCCGCCAGCGCGGTGGCCACCGCCCGCCGCGCCCAGCCCGACTTCGCCCTGATCGACCTCAAGCTCGGCAACGACTCGGGCCTGGCGCTGATCCAGCCGCTGCGCGCCATCCGCGCCGACATGCGGATCCTGCTGGTGACCGGATACGCCAGCATCGCCACCGCGGTCGAGGCGATCAAGCTGGGCGCCGACGACTACCTGCCCAAGCCGGCCAACATCTCCACGATCATGCGCGCCATCGGCGAGGACGACGACGAGCTGCCCGAGCCGGACGAGGAAGAGGCCGCGCAGGAGATGATGACCCCGCTCAGCCGCCTGCAGTGGGAGCACATCCAGCAGGCGCTGCACGAGACCGGCGGCAACGTGTCGGCCGCGGCGCGGCTGCTCGGGATGCACCGCCGCTCGCTGCAGCGCAAGCTGACCAAGCGCCCCAGTCCCGGCCCGCTGCGCGACCCCGGCCGCTGAGGACGCGCGCCGGCCCGCCCGCACGCGGTGCTGGCGTCCACGGCGCGTCTGTCCCACCATCAAGCTTCGCCCGTTCTAGCCGCTAACGGAATATGCCGCTGTCCGCGCCCCTGCCCCTCGACGAAGCCGCCCGGCTCACCGTGCTGGACGAGCTGTGCCTGCTGGACTCGCCGCCCGACCCCACCCTCGACGCCGTGGCCGCGCTGGCGACGCGGATGATGGGCACCGAGATCGCGCTGATCTCGATGGTCGACGTGCACCGCCAGTGGTTCAAGGCCCGGATCGGGCTGGAAGTGCCGGAGACCCCGCGCGACCAGTCCTTCTGCGCCTACACCCTGCGCGACGGCGAGTTCCTGACGGTCCCCGACGCCACCCGCGACCCGCGCTTCCGCGACAACCCGCTGGTCACCGGCCCGCCCCACATCCGCTTCTACGCCGGCGCGCCGCTGCGGCTGGGCAACGGCCACTGCATCGGCACCCTGTGCGTGATTGGCCTGCAGCCGCGCGACGGCATCACGCCCGGGCAGCAGGAGCAGCTGGAGGCGTTGCGCGACCTGGTCGTGCTGCGCATCGAGAACCTGCGCAGCGACGGCTACCGCGACGCCCTGACCGCCCTGCCCAACCGCGCCCGCTTCGGCGAGGACCTGGCGCTGTGGCTGTCGGAGCACCGCCCCGGCCAGCTCGACGTGGCGGTGGCGGTCGATGTCTGCGGCGGCGACTACTTCCGCGACATGGTCAAGGCGCTGGGCTGGGAGTACGCCGAGGGCTACATCGTCGCCGCCAAGCAGCGGCTGCTGCAGTGCCTGGAGGGGCTGACCCTGTACCGGGTGGACACCAGCAGCTTCGCCTTCGTGCTGCGCAACCCCAGCGAGGAGCTCCTGGCCGGGCGCTGCCAGGCCGTCGCCCGGGCGTTCGCCACGGCGATCGACCACCAGGGCATCCCGCATGCCGCCACCATCTCGATCGGCTCGGTGGGGCTGGACCACAGCTACAGCGTGACCGACACGCTGCGCTCGCTCACCACCGCGGTGGACCGTGCGCGCCAGCAGGGGCAGTGCTGGAGCCGCTACGAACGCCGCCACGACGCCGCCCAGCGCAATGCCTTCCGCCTGCTGGCGGCATTGCCCGAGGCCCTGGAGAGCCAGCAGCAGCTGCGGCTGCACTACCAGCCGCGGGTCAACCTGCACGACGACCACTGCGTGGCCGTCGAGGCGCTGCTGCGCTGGGAGCATCCGCTGTACGGGGCGATCCCGCCCGGGGAGTTCATCCCGCTCGCCGAGCAGAGCGCGCTGATGTCCCGGATCACCGCCTGGGTGCTCGACCGCGCCTTGGCGCAGGCCGCCCTCTGGCAGCAGGCCGGCCGCGCGCTCATCATCGCCATCAACGTCTCGGCCACCGACCTGGACCAGCCGGACTTCGCCGGCGTGCTGCAGGCCTGCCTGCAGCGCTACGCCACCGACCCGGGCCGGATCGAGATCGAGTTCACCGAGAGCGCGATGATCCGGCACCCGGACCGGCTGGCCGAGCAGCTGCAGGCGGTGCACGCGCTCGGGGTGCGGATCGCGATCGACGACTTCGGCACCGGCTACAGCAACTTCACCTATCTCAAGAAACTGCCGGCGCGCGCGCTCAAGATCGACCAGTCGTTCATCCGCTCGCTGCCCGACAACCGCACCGACAGCACCATCGCGCCGGCGCTGATCCGCCTCGGCCACGACCTCGACCTGCGCGTGGTGGCCGAGGGCGTGGAGAGCGAGGCCGCGTACGCGCTGCTGCGCGAATGGGGGTGCGACGAGGCCCAGGGCTACTGGATCGCGCGGCCGATGCCGTCGGAGGACCTGGAGCGCTGGCTGGCGGTGCCCTGGCGGCTGCGCTGAGGCGACGGCCCGCGTGCCGGATGCGATGATCGGGGCTCCCCCGCTGCAGGACGACGCGATGGCCGACGACGACTGGACCCTGGGACAGACCTCCCGGCGCTACGAGACCGGCCGGCGCGGGGCCGGCACCGTATCCTCCGGCCAGGGCGACCTCGGCGGCAAGTCCTACGGGCTGTACCAGCTGTCCAGCGCCGCCGGCACCCTGGACGAGTACCTGGCGCAATCCGCCTACGCCTCCCGCTTCGCCGGGCTGGTGCCGGCCAGCGCGGCGTTCGACCGGCGCTGGCGCGAGCTGGCGCGCAGCGAGCCCGGCTTCGCCGACGACCAGCACGCCTTCATCGAGCGCAGCCACTACCGCCCGCAGCTGGCGGCGCTGCGGGCCGCCGGGCTCGACCTCGAAGGGCGCGGGCCGGCGGTGCAGGATGCGGTGTGGAGCACCGCGGTGCAGTTCCGCGACCTGACGCCGCGCATCTTCGTCGACGGCCTGCGCGAGCGCTACGGCGACGCGGCGCAGGCCGCCACGCTCGGCGACGCCCAGATCGTGGAGGCGGTGCAGGACTACAAGCTGCGCCACACCGAGCGGCTGTTCCGCAGTTCGCCGCGGCTGTGGGACGCGCTGGCCCAGCGCGCCCGCAACGAGAAGCGCGACCTGCTCGCGCTGGCCGCCGGAACGGACGGCGCAGAGACCGCGCCGCCCGCCTGAGCCGCCTCACCAGAACAGGGTGTACAGCGCCACCAGGATCGCGAGCACCCCGGCCGCGCCGGCGTTGAAGCTCATCGAGGTGGCGTAGCGCACGTCGTCGGTGCGGATCAGGTCGCGTGCCGGCGCCGCCGGCGTGGCCAGCGACACGCCCACCGCCAGCAGCAGCGACAGCACGAACACCAGGCCGACGCGGTCGATGAAGGGCAGCGCCGGCCAGGCCAGCTTCAAGGCCACCGACAGCACGAACGAGCCGATGGCCGCGGTCAGCGCACCGGCCTCGTTGGCACGCTTCCAGAACAGTCCGAGCATGAAGATCACCACGATGCCCGGCGTGAAGAACCCGGTGTACTCCTGGATGTACTGGAAGGCCTGGTCGAAGCCGCCGAGCAGCGGCCGCGCGGTCAGGATCGCCAGCACCACCGCGACGAAGGCGGCGATGCGGCCGACCCGCACCAGCTGGCGCTGGTCGCTCTGGGGACGCGACTTGGCGTAGAAGTCCAGGGTGAAGATGGTCGCCACCGAGTTGATCTTGGACGCCAGCGAGGCCACGATCGCCGCCACCAGCGCGGCGAACACCAGGCCGAGCACGCCGGTCGGCAGCAGCTTCATCATCGTCGGGTAGGCCTGGTCGGGCTTGGCCAGGTCCGGCGCCAGCACCACCGCGGCGATGCCCGGCACCACCACCACCACCGGCATCAGCAGCTTCAGGAACGCGGCGAACACCATGCCCTTCTGCGCCTCGCCGATGTTCCGCGCGGCCAGGGCGCGCTGGATGATGTACTGATTGAAGCCCCAGTAGCTCAGATTCATGATCCACAGCCCGCCGATCAGCACGCTCAGGCCCGGCAGGTCCTTGTAGAACGGGTTGTCCCTGGCGAGGATCATCTGGAAGTGTTCCGGATGGTTGCGCCAGAGCGCGTGGAAGCCGGCGAGCATCCCCTGGCCGTCGCCGATCGCGTTGAGCGTGAGCCCGGTGACCAGCAGCCCGCCCAGCACCAGCAGCGACACCTGCACGATGTCGGTCAGCGCCACCGCCTTGAGGCCGCCGTAGAGCTGGTAGGCCAGCGCGAACACGCCCATCAGCGCCAGCGCCAGCATCTGGTCCATGCCGGTGACCTGCGCCACCGCGATCGAGCCCAGCCACAGGATCGAGGTCAGGTTGACGAACACGTACAGGCCCAGCCAGAACACCGCCATCAGCGTGCGGATGCGGTTGCCGTAGCGCTGTTCCAGGAACTGCGGCATGGTGTAGATGCGGTTGCGCAGGAAGATCGGCAGGAAGAACTTGCCGACGATCAGCAGGGTCAGCGCCGCCATCCATTCGTAGGACGCGATCGCCAGGCCGATCGCGTAGCCGGAGCCGGCCATGCCGATGATCTGCTCGGCGGAGATGTTGGCCGCGATCAGCGAGGCGCCGATCGCCCACCACGGCAGCGACTTGCCGGCCAGGAAGTAGTCCTCGGCACTCTTGCTGTGCCCGGCCTTCTCGCGCGAGACCCACTGCGCGAGCACGAAGATGCCGGCCAGGTAGACCAGCACGATCACGATGTCCAACGTTGCCAGGCCCACTGCGTTTACTCCCGTTGGGCCGCGGGGCGTGGCGGGTGGCACCCGCCTCCCCGTCTCCCGCGGCTGTCAGCCATGCCGCCCGGACGGGCGGCGCCATGCGTTCGCGCCGCCGGGGCGCGGGTGCGGGCGATGGACAGGCATGCCTGCCGCCGCCCGCTGCTGCGGTGCTACTTGATCGGGCAGTCGACCACGGTCTGGGCCTCGTTCAGCGCACCCAGCGCGATCCGCGACAGCGACAGGTCCAGCGCCGCGGCGCTCTCCAGCGTCGGCAGCTGCACCAGCCGGCCGACATCGGCGCCGGCGACGCTGAAGCACTTCAGCGGCACGCCCAGCGTGCGCCACTGGCCCTGCGGGATCGCCGCCAGCGTCTTCTGCAGGTCGATGCGGCCGGCACAGCCCTCGCCGCAGCCCACGCCCAGCCACACCGGCGCGGTCACCGCGCTGTCGCGGCGCAGGGTCAGCTGCAGCTGCACGTCGCCGTTGGCTTCGCGCGAGACGTCCACCGGCTTGCCGGAGGCCAGCACCAGCCGCGCGGCAGTCGCGCCGGACCACTGCAGGCGGCGGGCGTCCTCCTGCGCCTTGTGGTCGACCGCGGTCATCTTCAGGCTGCCGTCGGACAGCGCCACCGGCAGCGTGGTGGCCGGCATGTTGGCCTGGCCGGCGTTGGACAGCTGCATCGCGATGCCCAGCGAGGGCTTGCCGCGGCTGAAGTACACCCCGCCCACCGACTGCTCGCCGGACACGCCCGACACCTCCGGCAGCGCCGCCAGGTCGCCGCGGTCGGCATAGGTCAGCCCGTAGCCGAAGGCGAACTGCGGGTCGTAGCCCTTCTGGCCGACGTTGTTGGCGAACTGGGTCGCCGTGCGCGGCCAGGAGAAGCTCAGCTTGCCCTTGAAGTCGTACTGCACGCCGCCGCCGGGCTTGCGCAGCAGCACATCGGCCACGCCCTCGCCTTCCGAACCCGGCAGCCAGGCGGCCACGAACGCGTCGGCGACGTTGATCTCGCGGTTGAGCCACAGCGGCCGGCCGCTCAGGAACACCGCCACCACCGGGATGCCGTCGGCCTTGAGCTTCTTCAGCAGCGCCAGGTCGCTGTCGTCGCCGGGCTTGTACAGCAGCGTGGCGATGTCGCCCTGGAACTCGGCGTAGGGGTTCTCGCCGAACACCACCACCGCCACGTCGGGCTTGCTGCGGTACTGGCCGTCGATCGCCAGCTCGGCGCTGCCGCCGGCGGCCTTGACCTGCCGGTCCAGGCCTTCCCAGATCGTGTTGCCGTTGGGATAGTCGGCGCGCTTGGTGCCGGTGCCCTGCCAGTTCAGCGTCCAGCCGCCGGACTGCTTGCCCATGTCGTTGGCGCCGTCGCCGGCCACCAGCACGTGCTGGTGCGGGTCCAGCGGCAGCACGCCGTGCTGGTTCTTCAGCAGCACCAGCGATTCGCGCACCGCCTGCCGCGCGATCGCGCGATGCTCGGGCGCGCCGAGCAGCGCGAACTTGCCGCCGAGCGGGCGCTGCGACGGCTTGCCGGCCTCGAACAGGCCCAGCCGCAGCTTGACCCGCAGGATGCGGCGCACCGCGTCGTCCAGGCGCGCGGCCGGGATTTGGCCGGACTTCACCGCCGCGAGCTCGGTTTCGTAGATGCCCTTCCAGCTGTCGGAGGCCATCGCCATGTCGACCCCGGCGGCGAACGAGGCCGGGCAGTTCGTGTTGCTGCAGCCCTTGACCT
Organism: Lysobacteraceae bacterium USHLN149; assembly: GCA_037145635.1. Taxonomy (GTDB): domain Bacteria; phylum Pseudomonadota; class Gammaproteobacteria; order Xanthomonadales; family Xanthomonadaceae; genus JAATFS01. The sequence continues at coordinate 1,201,536 of JBBCXB010000001.1, read as the reverse complement.
GGCCGTGGCCGTTCCAGTCGCCCACCACGAAGCCGCCGAAGTTCATCCGGCCCTTCAGCACGTCGGTCAGCATGGCCCGGTAGCCGTGCATCTTCTCGCCTTTGAAGCTGTTGAACGAGGCCATCACGCTCTGCGCGCCGGCCGCGATCGCCGGCGGGTAGCCGGCCGCGTGCACGTCGCGCAGGGTCTCCTCGGAGACGCGCGTGTCGCCCTGGTCCTTGCCGTCGGTGGTGCCGCCGTCGCCGACGAAGTGCTTGACCGAGGAGATCACGTGGCGGCCGTCGAGGAACTGCGGCGAGCCCGCCACGCCCTGCAGGCCCTCCACCATCTTGCCGGCGTAGCTGGCGACCACCTCCGGCGATTCGGAATAGCCCTCGTAGCTGCGGCCCCAGCGGTCGTCCTGCGGAACCGCCACGGTGGGCGCGAAGGTCCACTCCATGCCGGTGACGCGGGTCTCGGCCGCGGTGACTTCGCCGATCCTGCGCATCAGCTCGGGATTGCGCGTGGCGCCCAGGCCGATGTTGTGCGGGAACAGCGTGGCACCGACGATGTTGCTCTGCCCGTGCACCGCGTCGATGCCGAAGATGATCGGGATCGCCTGGCCGCCGTGCGAGGTGTCCATCGACGCCTCGTAGAAGGCGTCGGCGAGCTTCAGCCACTCGGCCGGGCTGGCGTCGTACCTGCCGCCCGGATCGGAGTTGCCGCCGGCCAGCACCGAGCCGAGGCGATACTTGCGCACGTCGTCGGGGGTCAGGCTGGCGATGTCGCCCTGGATGGTCTGGGCGACCTTCTCCTCCACGCTCATCTTCGCCATGACATCGCTGACGCGCTGCTCCAGCGCCTTGTCCTCGGCGAACGGCCAGGTCGGCGACGGCCACTTTTCCGGGTGGATCGCGGCGGAGGCGCCGGCCGGCGCCGGCACCGGCGCGACCGCGCCGGCCGCGGCCTTGTCGGCGCTCGCGCCCTGGCAACCGGTCAGCATCAGCACCGAGGCGGCGGTGGCGAGCGCCAGCGCGTGGCGGATCAGGGGCGCGGGCGCGCGGCGGAGCAGCTTGTCCAAGGGTCGGTCTCCAGGCGGGTTTCGTGGCCGGCCGACGACGCGGCGAGCCAGGCAGCCGGCGTACGCTTCCGTATCCGCGAAAGCCTGTCAACTAAAGTTTCCGGTATAGCTCAGCCGCATCTGTATATCGGAATGCGATATATCGTCCGGCGCCCAGAACGCCGGGAAATCCGCTGCGCTCCGGGCCTTGCGCGGGCACCGCGGCGTGTTTGTGATCGCCGCGGATTGCTGCGCCGCAATATCGTCCAGGCGCACCGTTGCGCAGGCGCGCGCATCGCCGCGGGCCGCAAACGACGACGGACGCCGCAGCGTCCGTCGTCGATCGGTCCCCGCGAGGCCGGGCCGAGGATCAGGCCCCGCGCAGCTGCGCCAGCACCGCGCGCGTCACCGGATCGGCGATCTGCGCCGGCTCGCCCTGCAGCGCCGGCAGCAGCTGGCTCGCCAGCTGCTTGCCCAGCTCCACACCGAACTGGTCGAAGGCATTGATGCCCCACATCACCGACTGCACGTACACGCTGTGCTCGTACATCGAGATCAGCGCGCCCAGGGCCGCCGGCGTCAGCGCGTCGAACAGGATCAGCGTGCTCGGGCGACCGCCCGGGTAGCTGCGATGCGGATCGCTGCTGTCCTGGCCGTTGGCCAGCGCCTCGGTCTGCGCCAGCAGGTTGGCCAGCAGCGCCTGGTGGTTCTCCACATAGGGGTCGTCGTTGTGCACGGTGCCGATGAAGTCGGCCGGCACCGCGCTGGTGCCCTGATGCAGCGCCTGGAAGAAGCTGTGCTGCACGTCGGTGCCGGCGCCGCCCCACCACACCGCCACGGTGTCGCTGTCCACCGGCGTGCCGTCGAGCTTGACGCGCTTGCCCAGGCTCTCCATCACCAGCTGCTGCAGGTAGGCCGGCAGCAGCGCCATGCGCTGGTCGTAGGTCATCACCGCGTGGGTGGCGTGGCCGAGCAGGTTGCGGTTCCACACCGCGGTCAGCCCGTGCAGCACCGCGACGTTGTCCTCCAGCGGCGTGTCGAGCACGTGCGCGTCGAATTCGGCGGCGCCGGCGAGCAGCTGCTCGAAGCGGCCGAAGCCGATCGCCAATGCGATCGAGAAGCCCACCGCGGACCACAGCGAGTAGCGCCCGCCGACCCAGTCCCACATCGGCAGCACACGCCCGGGACCGATGTCGAAGGCCTTGGCCGCCCGCTCGGGGTTGGCGCTGACCGCATACAGCCGCTCGCTGCCGCCCAGCCAGTCGTGCAGGATGCGGCCGTTGAGCAGCGTCTCCTGGGTACCGAAGGTCTTGGAGATCAGCACGCCGGCGGTGCGCGCCGGATCCAGCGTCGCCAGCGTGCGCTGCATCGCGGCACCGTCGACGTTGGAGACGAAGTGCACGCGGAAGCGCGCGCCCTCGACCGGCCGCAGCGCGTCGGCCACCAGGCGCGGGCCCAGGTCCGAACCGCCGATGCCGACGCTGACGATGTCGGTCACCCCGGTGGCGGCGAGCGCCTCGATCAGGTCGCGCATCTGCGCGCGGACGCCGGCGGCGGTGGCATGCGCCTCCGCGGCGACCGGGGCGTCGGTCAGGTTCCCGCGCAGCGCGGTGTGCAGCGCCGCACGGCCCTCGGTGACGTTGACCTGCTCGCCGCGGAACAGGCGCTGGAACGCCCCGGCCACGTCGCGCTGGCGCGCCAGTTCGAGCAGCGCGTCGAGCGCGGCGCGGTCGTACTTCTGCCGCGCGAAGTTGAAGTACAACGGACCGACCCGCCGGGCGTACTGCTCCGGCCGCCCGGGCTCGGCGGCGAGCAGATCGGGGATCGCAGCGCCGCGCAGGCGCTGGGCGTGGGAAAGCAGCGGGTCGAATCCGTTGTGCTGGGTCATGCGGCCTGGGTCGGGATGCTGTGGTTGGTGTGGGTGATGCGGTTGTTCGCGTCCACGTATACCAGATCCGGCTTGAAGACCTTGGCTTCCTCGGCGGTCAGGCCGACGAACGCGGCGACGATGATCAGGTCGCCCACCTGCACGTGGCGCGCGGCACCGCCATTCAGCGAGATCACGCCGCTGCCTTCCTCGGCGCGGATCGCGTAGGTGGTGAAGCGGCTGCCGTTGGTGACGTCCCAGATGTGCACCTGCTCGAACTCGCGGATGCCGCTGGCTTCCAGCAGCAGGCCGTCGATGGCGATGGAGCCTTCGTAGTTGAGCTCGGAGTGGGTGACGGTGGCGCGGTGGATCTTGGCTTTCAGCAGGGTGAGGTGCATGGACGTGCGTACGGCGGAGGAAAGCGCAAGTTTACACCCGCGCGCCCGCCGCGGCCGGGGGCCGCGGGGCGTGCTCATGAAGCCGACAGGCTGGCGTCCCCGGCGCCGGCAGGGCGCCGCCCTGCCCGCTCAGAACTCCAGGTTGTCGATCAGGCGGGTGGCGCCCAGGCGGGCGGCCACCAGCGCCACGCGCGCGCCGGACGTGTCGGCGTCGGCGCCGGGCTCGGACAGGTCCGGCCGCCGCACCACGGCGTAGTCGACCTGGAAGCCGGCGGCCTGCAGCCGCTGCGTGGCGGCCGCCTCGACCTGCTCGCGCGGGGCGCCGCCGGCATGGGCGTCGCGCATCTCCACCAGCACCCGGCGGATCTCCGCCGACGCCGGCCGCTGCTCGGCCGACAGGTACTGGTTGCGCGAACTCATCGCCAGGCCGTCGGCCTCGCGCACGATGCTGCCGCCGAGGATCTCGATCGGGAACGCCAGGTCGGCCGCCATCTGCCGGATCACCGCCAGTTGCTGGTAGTCCTTCTTGCCGAACGCGGCCACGTCGGGCTGGGCCTGGTTGAACAGGCGCGCCACCACCGTGCAGACGCCGTTGAAATGCCCCGGGCGGCAGGCGCCCTCGAGCACGTCGCTGATGCCCGGCGCATAGATGTGGGTGGCCAGCGCGGTGCCCAGGGGGTACATGGTGTCCACGTCCGGCAGCCACAGCACGTCGCAGCCGGCGTCCTCCAGGCCGCGCATGTCGGCCTCGGGGGTGCGCGGGTAGCGGGCGAAGTCCTCGTTCGGCCCGAACTGGGTCGGGTTGACGAACACGCTGGAGATCACCCGGTCGGCGTACTGCCGCGCCAGCATCACCAGCGAGAAGTGCCCGGCGTGCAGGTTGCCCATGGTCGGCACCAGCGCCACGCGCAGGCCCTCGCGCTTCCAGCCGGCGACGATGCCGCGCAGGCGGGCCAGGTCGGTAACGGTTTCAATCATGAGGCGTAGGCGTGCTCGGCGTCGGGGAAGGTGCCGTCGCGCACCGCGGCGGCATAGGCCTGGACCGCGCCGGCGACGGAACCGCCCTCGGCGAGGAAGTCCTTGACGAACTTGGGCCGGCGATGGCCGCTGTCCAGGCCGAGGAAGTCGTGCAGCACCAGCACCTGGCCGTCGCAGCCGGGGCCGGCACCAATGCCGATGGTGGGAACCGGCAGCTCGGCGGTGATCTGCGCCGCCACCGGGGTCGGCACGCACTCGAGCACGATCAGGCTGGCGCCGGCCTCGGCCGCCGCGCGCGCGTCGGCGCGCAGGCGCTCGCCGGCCTCGCCCCGCCCCTGCACCCGGTAGCCGCCCAGGCGCAGCACCGACTGCGGGGTCAGCCCCAGGTGCGAACACACCGGGATCTCGCGCTCCACCAGGTGGCGGATGATGTCGAGCTTGAAGCCCGCGCCCTCGATCTTGACCATCTCGGCACCGGCCTGCAGCAGTTGCAACGACGCCTCGAGCGCGCGCTCCGGGGTCGCGTCGGCGCCGAACGGCAGGTCCGCCACCAGCAGCGCCCGCTTCAGCACCCGCGCCACCACGGTGGTGTGGTAGACCATGTCGGCCACGGTCACCGGCAAGGTCGAGTCGTGCCCCTGCACCACCATGCCCAGCGAATCGCCGATCAGGACCAGGTCCACGCCGTTGGCGTCGAGGGTGCGGGCGAACCCGGCGTCATAGGCGGTCAACATCACCAGGCGATGGCCCTCGCGCTTGGCCTCGGCCAGGGCGGGAACGGTCCAGGGCTTGCTGTCGGTATGGCTGCTCATGAGCTCATTACGTGGGGTGATAAGCCGGGCATTATCTACCCAATCGGCTCCAGCCCGCATGCCTCCACGCCGGCGCACACGTCCCGCACCGTTCCATGGCCGGCGATGACCGCGTCGGGCGCGATCTCGGCCAGCGGCACCAGCGCGAACGCACGGGCATGCAGGTGCGGGTGCGGCACCTGCAGCCGCGGCAGGTCGATGCGCCGGTCGCCGTACAGCAGCACGTCGAGGTCCAGCGTGCGCGGCCCCCAGCGCTCGCCCGGCAGGCGCTGGCGTCCGTGCGCGGCCTCGAGTGCGAGCAACTGGTCGAGCAGCGCCAGCGGCGGCAGCGTGGTGACCACGGCCGCGGCCGCGTTGACGAAGTCCGGCTGGTCCTCGCTGCCCCAGGCCGGGGTGCGGTACAGCCGCGAGGCGGCCTGCAGCCGGGTGCCCGGCAGCCGGTCGAGCGCCTCCAGGGCGGTGCGCACGGTCTGCTCGGCCGGACCGAGGTTGGCCCCGAGCCCGAGGTAGGCGACCACCGCCACCGCCGGGCTACTCGCCGGCGGCACCGGTGCGGCGACGGCGGCGGCGGCGCTTGCGCGGTGCGCCGTCGGCGTCGTCCTCGGCGCGCGCCGCCTCGATCGTCGAATCCAGTTCCGGGCCCGACTGGGCCTGGGCCTCGCGCCAGAACTCGATGTCGGCGGCGTGCTCGCTGGAGGCGAACTGGCGCAGGGCCAGGAAATCGAAGGCGGCGCGGAAGCGCGGATGGGTCAGGGTGCGTACCACGCGCTTGCGCTGGCGCGAAGAGAAGCGCGCCTGCAGCAGCCAGATCTCCTGCATCGGCAGCGAGAAGCGGCGCGGCAACGCGATCCGCTCCAGCTGGTGCAGGGTGACGCGGTCGGCGGCGCGGCGCTGGGCCTCCTCGGCCTGCACCCCCTGCGCCTGCAGTCCCATCAGGGTGCGGCAGAACGCCGGCCACATCAGCAGCGCGAACAGGAAGGCCGGCGACACCGGCTCGTCGTTGGCCACGCGCAGGTCGGTGTTGCGCAGGCCCTCGACCAGCATGCGCCGCAGCGCGCCGCTGCGGTTGGAGCGCAGCGCCGCGGCGCTCTCCGGGAACAGGCTGTCGAGCAGGCCGTAGCGCTCCAGGCCTTCGAAGCTGGCCACGCCGTGCCCGGACAGGAACAGCTTCAGCACCTCCTCGAACAGCCGCGCCGGCGCGGCCTCGGACAACAGCCCGGCCAGCCGCGGCAGCGGCTCGGCGGTGCCGGCCTCGATGTCGAAGCCGAGCTTGGCGGCCAGCCGGACCGCGCGCAGCATGCGGACCGGATCCTCGCGGTAGCGCTGCTCCGGGTCGCCGATCAGCTTCATCAACCGGGCCTGCACGTCCTCGAAGCCGCCGGTGTAGTCGCGGACCGAGAAGTCCTCGATCGCGTAATAGAGGGCGTTGCAGGTGAAGTCGCGCCGGATGGCGTCGTCCTCGATGCTGCCGTAGACGTTGTCGCGGACCAGGCGGCCGTTGTCCAGCTCGCGGTCGCCGCTGCCGTCGTCGACATTGGCGCGGAAGGTGGCGACCTCGATGATCTCGCGGCCGAACACCACATGCGCCAGGCGGAAGCGGCGGCCGATCAGGCGGCAGTTGCGGAACAGCTGCTTGACCTGTTCGGGCGTCGCGTCGGTGGCGACGTCGAAGTCCTTGGGGTTGCCGGCCACCAGCAGGTCGCGGACCGCGCCGCCCACCAGGTAGGCGCCGAAGCCCGACTCCCGCAGCCGGTACAGGACGCGCAGGGCGTTGGGGCTGATGTCGCGACGCGAGATGGTGTGCTGGTCGCGTGGGATCACGCGCAGGGTGAACGGAGATGTAACTGACGGTTCGATGGTGGCGCTTCCCTAGGGGATTACAGGATTGCCGAATGGCGAAGACCCCAGTATAGTAGCGCGCTCGGCAGCAACGAACCAAACGCTCCCTTCGTCTAGTGGTTAGGACGTGGCCCTCTCAAGGCTAAAACAGGGGTTCGAGTCCCCTAGGGAGCGCCAACTTCGTGTCGCCGTAAGCCAGAAGCCCCGCAGATGCGGGGCTTTTTGCGTCTGGGGCTTTGGAGAGCCCGGTCAGCGCGCTCCCCGATATCTACCCTGGCCGCGCAGAACGGCCATGGCGCCCTGCAAGCCGGGCCCGGGAAAGAATCGGAAACCGGATAAGGGCATCGTCGCGCCGCCGGCCGAGCCGACCATGGCCAGCGGCTTAGGCATACCTTAGGACCGCCTGGATCGCAGGCGTTTTCCCCAAGCCGGGGAGGCAGCATCATGGAAAGAAACGCAATCCTTGCCCTCAAGCTAGGCGCCATGCTGGCAGGTCTTTGCTCTGCTGGCGGGGCTGCGGCCCAGTGTTGTGTCGGTGGTGGTGGCATCGGGATCGGTGCGGCGGGTGTCGCAGCTCCGGCTTCCGCACCTCCTGCTACAACGCAGCCCGCCCCTCCTCCATCCGTCGCAATGGAGGCGCCGACCCGGCCCGAAAAATTCTCCAGCGCGGACCGGGCCAAGAACGACGCGGTCACACGAACTGCCCCGCCGGGGAGGCGTCCTCTGCCGTGATGAGCTTGCGAGAGCGTACGGCGAGCGGCTTCATCTGGTATGGCCGGCAGGGAGCCATCCGCGGTCGCCGGACGGATGACGCATCGTTTCGACCGGGATGCCCTCGCTCAAGAGAAAGCTCATAGTCAACGCATGGCGGCGCTTCAAAAGGCCGCCATGCGCTTCGATGCGTGTCCGCAACTCCTCCTCCATGTCCTTGTCCGGAAACGCATCGGCGTCGGAACGCCTGGAAACGACGTGCAGGCAAATGACGAGCCCCTGCATCTGCGCGCTTCGCCAGGCGCGGCCGCGCAGGAGATATGAGTCTGCCGGCTGCAAGAGCTCCAGCCCGTTCAAGACGCAGCGATACGCCGCCAACTGCAAATCGAGTGACAGCCGCCGGCAGTCCCCCCTCAGCTCGTGATCCAGCCGTGCATCATATGAACCCGCAAGTGCGGCTGAGCGCAACGCGCGGTATAACCCATGCGTTTCGACCTCAAGCGGATAAAGGACCGCCAGATACTCCTGCATCATCCGCGATTCGATGACGCCCGACCGTATGACCCCCATGGCCGAGGAATGCTGTCCGCGAGCACGCAGCTCGCTCACCAGGTGCTTGCGCATCCGGTTGAGTTCCACGTTTACGTCCGAATACGCCAACACCCGGTTGCGCAACAAGCGCTCGGCGGCGCTGTAACTTTCCCTGCTGTAACTTTCCCTTGCGCCTGGCTTCTCTCGATCCCCCGTACCCGAGGCAACACCCGAGATCCAGCGCCGCGCCCGCAGACGATCCGAAAAGGCAAACAGCACTATCGTGGCTGCAACCTGCAGGAGCTGAGCGTTGAACACGGTTTGGTCGAAATAGCCGATCTGATGCACCCGCGGCAATGAAAATTCCAACGCGAAGCCGGCCAATAGTGTTCCGAACGCCGCTCCCCGCCATCCATGCAGAAGAGTGAGCACGACCGTAGGAGTCAGCATGGCGATCAGGCCCAGCTGCCGTGCGAGCGGGCCCGAAGCAAAACGGAGCATCACGAACATGACCAGGGTGGCCATGATGCCCAGCCCAAGGTCACGCATGAGGGACGGGGGTAACGGAGATACGTTCACCCGCTTCCACAGCAGCACCGGCATCAACACCATCAGTATGCCCAGATAGCTTCCCGACGCGTACCGCAGCAGCAGCTCCGGCATGGGGTCGGTGGAAGGTCCTCCCAGCAGCGTATTGAGAACGATGCTGCAGAGAGCATTAGCGACAGCGAAAACGGCGGCGACCGGGACGAGCGTCTTGGGAGCATCCAGCAGACCACGACCGTACTCACGTACGATCCAGATGACGCAGGCCACGCTGGGGGCATGCAGGAACGGACTGAGGTAGACCCAGGCCAGATCGTAATGCTCGCCCTGGGGCACACGCAGCCACAGCATCGCGGCGGCGTCGCCGACCAGCAGGAAAGGCCACTGTCGATAGGGTCGGTAGAGCAGGCTTACCACCCGAAGGCCCGCCGGCAGGTACCACTGGTCGATCGACCCGAACCACAAAAGAAGAAATGTCGGGCAATACAGGATGCTGATCAGCAGTCCTTGCATGATCTCCCGTGCTCTGGGCATACATCCGCTCCTTGGTGTACGCCCGGCCCATCCGCACAGGCGCTTTCCTGGAGTATAGCCACAGGACGTTTGCGGCAAAAATCCGGCTATCTCCCTGATGCTCGCGGCTGCGGGGCCGCCTCGCGCGCTCCATCCGTGCAGGCAGCACGCCGGCTGCCTGCACGGATCCAGGGTCGTCCCCTACCCCTCCATCTGCTCCAGCTCGCGGCCCTTGGTCTCGTAGACGAAGCGCAGCACGAAGAACACCGAGATGAATGCGGCCACGGTGTAGATGCCGTAGGCGCCGGCCAGGCCGATGCTGCCCAGCAGGATCGGGAAGGTCACGGTGATGGCGAAATTGGAGGTCCACTGCGCCGCGCCCGCCACCGCCAGGCCGGAGCCGCGGATCTGGTTGGGGAACATCTCGCCCAGCATCACCCACATCACCGGGCCCCACGACATGTTGAAGAACACCACGTAGACGTTGGCGGCCACCAGCGCCAGGGTGCCCAGCCCGCCGGCCATCGCCAGCTTGCCGTGGGCATCCAGCGAGGCGCTGGCGAAGGCGTAGGTGACCAGCGCCAGCGCCACGGCCATGCCGGCCGAGCCGATCCACAGCAGCGGCTTGCGGCCGATGCGGTCGATCAGCACCACCGTCACCAGGCAGGCCCCGATGCTGAGCGCGCCGGACAGCACATTGATCAGCAGTGCGTCGCTTTCGGAGAAGCCCACCGCCTGCCACAGCACCGCGCCGTAGTAGAACACCACGTTGATGCCCACCAGCTGCTGGAACACCGCCAGGCCGATGCCGATCCACACGATCGGGCGGACTTTGCCGGTGGCCTTGTTCACCAGGTCCGACAGCTGGGGGCGGTGCGCGTCGGCCGACAGCGAGCCGGCGATCTCGCCCAGCTTGGCCTGGGCCTCGCGCGCGCCGTACAGCCGGGTCAGCACTGCCAGGGCCTCGTCGCGGCGGCCCTTGACCACCAGGTAGCGCGGGCTTTCCGGGATCCCCAGCAGCAGCAGCAGGAACACCAGCGACGGGATCGCCTGCATCCAGAACATCCAGCGCCAGGCCTCCTGCCCCAGCCACAGCGGCTGGGTCGAGGCGCCGGCCGCCTTGGCCAGCAGCCAGTTGCTGAGGAAGGCGCAGAACAGGCCGCTGATGATGGCGATCTGCTGCACCGTGGCCAGGCGGCCGCGGTAGCGCGCCGAGGCGACCTCGGCGATGTAGGCCGGCGACATCACGCTGGCCGCGCCCACCGCGAACCCGCCCATGACCCGGGCGAAGATGAAGACCGCCGAGCTGTGGGCCGCGCCGGCGCCCAGCGCCGACAGCAGGAACAGCGCCGCGGCGATGATCAGCACCGCTCGGCGTCCCCAGCGGTCGGCCAGGCGGCCGGCGAAGAAGGCGCCGATCGCGCAGCCGAGCAGCATCGAGGCGACCTCGAAGCCGATCCCCGCCGAGCTGGACTGGAAGGTCTGCTTGAGGCCGTCGACGGTGCCGTTGATGACGCCGCTGTCGAACCCGAACAGGAAGCCGCCGATCGTGGCGACGCAACTGATCAGGATGATGAAGCGGGTGTTTTCGCCGGCGACGGCGGTGCGGTCGAGAGGAACGCTGGACATGGAGTCACCTGTGTCGTGCAAGGAAGGGCCGGCGCTCGCGGGGCGCCGGCCGGGGACCGCGTCAGCGGAGCAGGTACTGGTTGATCAGGTTCTCGTAGGCTTCCTGGCGGCCGCTGCGCTGCTGCGGCTCGCCGGCGCCGCGGGCGTGGGCGTGCAGGTCGGCCAGCGAGCTCCTGCCGTCGGCGAAGTCGGCGCCGGCCCCGCCGTCGAAGCTGGCGTAGCGCTCGCGGCGCCAGCCTTCCAGCGGCGAGGACGTCAGCAGCGCATGCGCGACCTCCAGGCCGCGGGCGAACGCGTCCATGCCGCCGATGTGGGCCATGAACAGGTCCTCGGCGTCGCTGGACTCGCGCCGCACCTTGGCGTCGAAGTTCAGGCCGCCCGGGGCCAGGCCGCCCTGGCGCAGCACCACCAGCATCGCGCCGACGGTGTCGTAGAGGTCGGTCGGGAACTGGTCGGTGTCCCAGCCGTTCTGCGGGTTGCCGCGGTTGGCGTCGATGCTGCCGAGCAGGCCGGCGTCGGCGGCCACCTGCAGGTCGTGCTCGAAGCTGTGGCCCGACAGCGTGGCGTGGTTGGCCTCGATGTTGAGCTTGAAGTCCTGGTCCAGGCCGTGCTGGCGCAGGAAGCCGACCACGGTCGCGCTGTCGAAGTCGTACTGGTGCTTCATCGGCTCCATCGGCTTGGGCTCGATCAGGAAATTGCCGGTGAAGCCGATGCTGCGGCCGTAGTCGCGGGCGATGGTCAGGAACCGCGCCATGTGCGCCTGCTCGCGCTTCATCTGGGTGTTGTGCAGGCAGGCGTAACCTTCGCGGCCGCCCCAGAACACGTAGTTCTCGCCGCCCAGCTCGACGGTGGCGTCGAGCGCGGCCTTGACCTGCACCGCGGCCCGCGCGACCACGTCGAAGTCCGGGTTGGTCGAGGCCCCGTTCATGTAGCGAGGATGGCTGAACAGGTTGGCGGTGCCCCACAGCAGCTTGATCCCGGTCTCGGCCTGGCGCTGCTTGGCGATGGCCACCATGTGGCGCAGGTTGGCCTCGTACTCGCCGATGTCCTCGGCGTCCGGTGCCAGGTCGACGTCATGGAAGCAGTAGTACGGCACGCCGAGCTTGGTGAAGAACTCAAACGCGGCGTCGGCCTTGGCCTCGGCGCGCGCCAGCGGCGTGGCCGGCTGGTTCCACGGGTAGGCGCGCGAGCCGGGGCCGAACGGGTCGGCACCGTCGCCGCAGAAGCTGTGCCAGTAGGCCACGGCGAAGCGCAGGTGCTCGGCCATGGTCTTGTCGCCGACGCGCTTGCCGGCGTCGTAGACCTTGAACGCGAGCGGGTTGTCGGACTCGCGGCCCTCGAAGGCGATGCGGCCGATGCCCGGGAAGTATTCGCGGGCGCCGATGAAGACGGAAGTGCTCATGGAGGTTCCTTGTTGCTCGGGGAAAGGATCAGCCGGCGTACAGCGGGCCGACGGCATGCAGGTGGGACAGGAAAGTACGGTAGTGCGCCTGGTAACGCATGACGCGCTGCGGATCGGGAGTGGCCGACAGCCCGGGGTCGACCGCCTGGTGCGCCAGCACCAGCGTCGCCAGGTCCGGCTCGCCGCCGTCGGCGCGCTCGCACGCCCACAGCGCCTGCAGCGCGGCGCCGTAGGCGGCCCCTTCCGGCTCGCGCGGCACCACGACCGGCAGGTCGAACACGTCGGCCACCATCTGCCGCCACTGCGCGCTGCGGCTGCCGCCGCCGGTGAGCAGCACGGTGTCGAAGCGCAGCCCGGCCGCGGTGAACGCGTCGTAGCCGTTGCGCAGGCTGTAGGTGGCGCCTTCCATCGCGGCGCGGTAGACGTGCGCCGGCGTGGTGTTGTGCAGGTCCATGCCGAACAGGCAGCCGCGCGCGGCCGGCAGGTCCGGGGTGCGCTCGCCGTTGAAGAACGGCAGCATCAGCAGGCCGTCGGCGCCTGGCGGCGTGGACGCCACCGCGGTCTCGGCCTGCGCGCGGTCGAGCCCGAACAGCCGCATCGCGGTCTCGGTGGCCACGGTGCAGTTCATCGTGCAGATCAGCGGCAGCCAGCCGCCGCTGGAGGAACAGAACGCGGCCCAGCGCGCCGCCGGGTCCACCACCGGATGGTCGGCATAGGCGAACAGCGTGCCCGAGGTGCCCAGGCTCATCGTCAGCCGCCCCGGAAGCACGTTGCCGGTGCCGATCGCCGCCATCATGTTGTCGCCGCCGCCGGTGGTGACGCGCACCCCGGCCGGCAGCCCGAGGGTGTCGGCCGCGGCCGGCGCCAGCGCGAACACCGTGCCCGGCTCGACCAGCGGCGGCAACGCCGCGGCAAGGTCGCGCAGCGGGTCAACCACCTCGAGCATCGGCGCGGACCACTGCCGGGTGCGCACGTCCAGCCAGCCGGTGCCGGAGGCGTCGCCGGCCTCGGCGAAGCGCTCGCCGGTGAGCCAGAAGTTCACGTAGTCGTGCGGCAGCATCACCGTGGCCATCGCCGCGTACGCCTCGGGGCGGTGGCTGCGCGTCCACGGCAGCTTGGAGGCGGTGTAGCCGGCCAGGATCGGGTTGCCCGCCGTGGCCACGCTGCCGGCCACGCCGCCCACCGCGGCCATGATCGCCTCGCACTCGGCCTGGGTGCTGGTGTCGCACCACAGCTTCACCGGCGCGGTGACCGAGCCGTCGGCGGCGACCGGCACGAAGCCGTGCTGCTGGCCGGAGACGGCGATGCCGCGGACGCGCGCGCGCAGCCCGGCGTCGAGCCCGCCGAAGCAGTGCACGATGCCGTCGATCCACCACCGCGCCTGCTGCTCGCGGGTGCCGTCGTCGCGGCTGACCAGCGCCATCGGCGCGGCGACGGTGGCGACCACCTCGCGCCGCTGCGGGTCGTAGGCCACCAGCTTCACGCTCTGCGTGCCCACGTCCAACCCTACGTACAGACTCATAGCTTCACCAATCGGTTGTTGTGCAGGCCCAGCCGCTGTTGGCGGCCGGCACCCAGGGTCAGGGCCAGGGTGTGCCCGGCGTAGGCCACCTCGTAGCGGCCGCCGCGATCGCTGTGCAGTACGGCCTCGCGCAGGATGCCCTGCTCCCAGGCCAGGTCGACCCGCGCCGCGCCGCGCACGCGCAGCCCGCGGACCTGGCCGCGCGGCCAGGCGCGCGGCAGCGCCGGCAGCAGGAACACGCTGCCGCCCCAGCTCTGCAGCAGCATCTCGGTGATGCCGGCCGTGCCGCCGAAGTTGCCGTCGATCTGGAACGGCGGGTGCGCGTCGAACAGGTTGGGATAGGTGCGCTCGGGCGACAGCAGCAGGGTCAGGATCCGGTGCGCGCGCTCGCCGTCGCGCAGCCGCGCCCACAGGTTGAGGCGCCAGCCGATGCCCCAGCCGGTGGCGTGGTCGCCGCGCAGTTCCAGCGAGCGCCGCGCCGCGGCCGCCAGTTCCGGGGTGTCGCGCACGTTGATCTGGCTGGACGGGTGCAGCGCGTACAGGTGCGAGACGTGGCGATGCTGCGGTTCGGGCGCCTGCAGGTCCCAGTCCTGCTGCCACTCCTGCAGCTGCCCGCCCTGACCGATGCGGTGCGGCGGCAGCTGCGCGCGCAGCTCGGCCAGGCGGCGGCCGAACCCGGCGTCCACGCCCAGCAGCGTGCCCATGGCGATGCACTGGGCGAACAGGTCGCGCAGCAGCTGCGCGTCCATCACCGGGCCGGCACACAGCGCGGCCCCGAACGGATGGCGGTTCTCCGGCGACAGCGACGGGTTGGTCACCATCGCCCCGGTCTGCGGGTCGCGCACCAGGGTGGCGGCGAAGAACTCGGCCGCGCCCTTGAACAACGGGTAGATCCGCGCCAGCCAGGCGCGGTCGCGGCCGTAGTCCCAGCGGTCCCACAGCTGCTGCAGCAGCCACACCCCGCCCAGCGGCCACAGGCTCCACTGGGCGCCGTCGATCGGCCCGGCCTGGCGCCACAGGTCGGTGTTGTTGTGCACCACCCAGCCGGGCGCGCCGTACATCGCCCTTGCGGTGTGCGCGCCGGTGCGCGCCAGGTCGAACAGCATCGCCTCCAGCGGCGCCACGCACTCGTCCAGCGCGTTGGGCTCGCTGGGCCAGTAGTTCATCTCGGTGTTGATGTTGATGGTGTACTTGCTCTCCCACGGCGGCGCCATCAGGTCGTTCCACACGCCCTGCAGGTTGGCCGGCTGGCTGCCGGGGCGCGAGCTGCAGATCAGCAGGTAGCGGCCGTACTGGTGGTAGAGCGCGGCCAGCCCCGGGTCGTGGCCCTCGGCGAAGCGGCGTACGCGTTCGTCGGTGGGCCGTTGCGCCGCCTCCCCGTCGCCGCCCAGGTCGATGGCGACCCGGCGGAACAGCCGGCGATGATCCTCCAGGTGCCGCTCGCGCAGCTCAGCGTACGTCGAGGAGGCCGCCCGGCGCAGCTGCGCGGCGGTGATCGCGCCCGGATCGCCGCCGACATCGTCGTAGCGGCGATAGCTGGTGGCCGCGGTCAGCAGCAGCACCACCTCGTCGGCGCCCTCGATGCGCAAACGCCCGCGCTCGGCGCGCAGGGTGCCGCCGCGGTGCCGGGGCAGCACGCGCAGCGCGAAGTCCAGCCGGCCCTCGACCCCGGCGAAGGCAGCGTTGCGGCCGGCGAACAGCAGCCCGTCCGGCCCGGCGCTGATCTCGCCGGCCTGCGGGCTGTCCAGGCCGATGCGCAGCGAGACGCCGCCGGGCCGGTCGCACGACAGCCGCACGACGATGCACTGCGCGGGCGCGGAAACGAACACCTCGCGCCGGTGCTGGGCCCCGCCCGAGGCGAAGCGGGTGGTGGCCACGGCACTGTCCAGGTCGAGCTCGCGGCGGTAGTCCGACACCCCGTCGGCCCGGTCGTAGTCCAGCAGCAGGTCGGCCAGCGGCTGGAACGGCATCTGCTTGGCCGGGCGCGACAGCAGCCGGGCATCGGCCAGCGCCTCGGCCTCGGCATAGCGGCCGGCGAAGATCAGCTCGCGCACCTGCGGCAGGGCCGCGCGCGCCTCCGGCGAGGTGGCGTCGTAGGGGCCGCCGGCATACAGCGTGTCCTCGTTGAGCTGCACACGCTCGTGCGCGATACCGCCCCACACCATCGCCCCCAGCCGGCCATTGCCGACCGGCAGCGCCTCGACCCACTGCGTGGCCGGCTGCGGGTACCACAGCGTCAGTGCGCCGGGGGCGGCGACCGGCGGCAGCGCCGCGAGCGGCGCCTCCGGGACCGCGCCCCGCCCCGGAGGCGTGGCGGCAGCGGTCGGCGCGGCCCCGGCCACCAGGCCGGCGCCGAGCGCCTTGCACAGCTCGCGCCGACTCAGTTCCACGCGCACACGGTACTCCTGCCGCGCGCCGGCCGTGCCGGCCGCGCGATCGCCGACCGCGTCCCGCCCGCCGCCTGCCCTGCCCGCCCCGTCCTGCCCGACATCACTTCGCCTTGCCGGCCTTGCCGGCGTTAGCGGCGGCGCGGCGTGCCACGGTCAGGCCGCGGCCGTCGTACTGCACGGTGGCATCGGCGGCCGGTTCCAGCGCGCCGGCATCGCCGCGCGGACCGTCGACGAAGCGCACCTTTAACGTGCGCCGCTCCTGCATGCCCGGCCAGCGGCCCTCGCGCGCGCCCACGGTCAGCACGCCGGCGGCCTCGTCCCAGCGCAGCGGGATGCGGCTGAACTCGCCCTTCTCGTAGCCGTAGCCCTTGCCGTCGTCCTCGTACAGCGAGAACGTGCCGTCGGCCCCGGTGTAGACCACCAGCGTCAGCGGCGCGTCCGGGGTCTGGTCGACGTACTGCTGCACCGGCGCGGTCGGCACGATCGCGCCGGCGCGCACGAACAGCGGCATGCGCTCCAGCGGCGCGGCGGCCTCGACGGTCTGCCCGCCGGCGTAGCGGCGGCCGCTGTTGAAGTCGATCCACGAGGTGCCCGCCGGCAGGTAGACCGGGCGCGAGGTGGCGCCGAAGGTGGTCACCGGCGCCACCAGGAAGGCCGGCCCGAACAGGTACTGGTCGTTGAGGTCGGCGACCCGCGGGTCGTTCGGGAAGTCCATCGGCAGGCCGCGCATCATCACCCCGTCGCGATGGTAGGTGTCGCCGGCCAGGGTGTAGATGTAGGGCAGCAGCGTGTAGCGCAGGCGGTCGTAGTAGGCCATGCTCTCGAAGTACGGGGTGCCTTCAGGCGCGACGTTCCAGATCTCGCGGTACGGGAACTGGCCGTGCGAGCGGAACAGCGGCACGAACGCGCCGAACTGGAACCAGCGCGTGTTGAGCTCGCGCCACTCCTTGAGATGCGCCGCCTCCTGGTTCTCGTAGCGCTTCTCCACCGCGAAGCCGCCGATGTCGAAGGTCCAGTTCGGCAGGCCCGACATGGAGACGTTCACGCCCGCCGAGATCTGGTCGCGCATGTCGTCCCAGCGCGAGACGATGTCGCCGCTCCACACCGCCACCGCGTTGCGCTGCGTGCCGGCGTAGCCCTTGCGGGACAGGATGAACACGCGCTTGCCGTCGGCGGCACGGTCGCCGGCGTAGATGCCGTGGGTGTGCGGCAGCGGGTAGGCATTGAAGTACTCGGTGGACGGGCCCAGCGCGGTCGGCGTGGTGCGCGCCTTGCGCTCGCCGATGTCGAGGTTGGAGTGCACGTCCGGCTCGTCGGCGTCCATCCACCAGGCATCGATGCCCTTGCGGTTGAGCTTGGCGTCGACCTGGCGCCAGTAGATCGCCTGGGCCTCGGAGGAATACGGGTCGTAGAACGCGTTCTTGTAGCCGGCGCCGATCCAGTCCAGCTCGCCGACCTCGACGTTGCGCCGGTAGATGTGGCCGGCGGCGTCCAGCTCCTTGTAGTTGGCGGTGGTCGGATAGAACTTGGGCCAGATCGAGATCATGATCTGCGCGTGCTGGTCGTGCACCGAGCGGATCATGCCGTCCGGGTCCGGGAAGTGGACCGGGTCGAAGTCGTGCGAGCCCCAGGCATTCTCCGGCCAGTACGACCAGTCGAGCACGATGTTGTCGATCGGCAGCTTGCGCTGGCGGTAGCCGTCCAGCGCGCCGAGCAGTTCGTCCTGCGACTTGTAGCGCTCGCGGCTCTGCCAGAACCCGTAGGCCCATTTCGGCAGCAGCACCGCCTTGCCGGTGAGCTCGCGGTAGCCGGCGATCACCTGGTCGGCGTTGTCGCCGGCCACGACGTAGTAGTCGATCATCTGCCCGGCCTCGGACCACAGCGACAGGTCCTTGGCCTCGGCGGCCGGCAACGGGTCGCGGTGCAGCAGCGCGATGTAGCTGGGATCGATCAGGTCCCACTCGACCCTGATGCGGTGGCGCTCGCCCGGCGCCAGCGCCAGTGCGAACTCGTGGTGCCACGGGTTCCAGTTCTGGCGCCAGCGGTCGACCACCTGTTTGCCGTCGACCCAGAGCTTGGCGTACTCGCTCGCGTACAGCGAGAAGGTGTGCTCGCCGCCGCTGCGGGCCTCGATCTCGCCCTCCCAGCTCACCTGCATCCGGCTCTTGTCGCTGGGCTTGGCCTGGGCCGGGTACTTGGCGAGGTCCTTGAGGTACTGGTAGTTGAGCTCGCTCTCGCGGCGCTCGACCACCTGCCGGCCGTTGACCGAGTAGCGCGCGGTCAGCGCGCCCGGCCGGCCCTGCGCGTCGTACAGCTTCAGCGAGGCCGGCAGCGGCTGCAGCCCGCGCGGATCGCCCATGCGGGTGATCGAGTTGTTGTCCCACAGGATGCCGTAGTTGCGGCTGGACACCAGGTACGGCACCGCCAGGTCGATGTTGCTCTGCAGCAGCTCGACGTTGCGGCCCTTCTGGTTCATCCAGCCCTGCTGGTGCTGGCCGAACCCGTAGAAGGCCTCGTCGTCCGGCGAGGCGAAGCGCTGGCGCGTGCTCAGGTAGCGCCGGCCCTCGACCTGCAGCGGCGTGAAGCTGCGCCCGCCCGCCACCTCCGACACCAGCGGCTTGCCGGCGGCGTCGCTGAAGCTGACATGGCCGTCGACGGTGGAGACCTCGGCGGTGACGCGGGCGGTCTTCAGCCGCACGCGGTCGCCCTGCTGGTCCAGCGTGAACGCGGTATCGCCCTGCACCGGCACGCGCATCAGGCTCTCGCTGCGCTGGAAGCGCCCCTGCGGATCGGCGCTGACCCGCACGATGCCCGCATCCACCACCTGCAGGCGCACCGGTGCGGCGCCGTGGGCGCTGGGACGCACGGTGACGCCTAGGGCGTCCTTGCTCACTTCCTGCGCCTGGGCGCCGGCGGCGCTGACGGCCAGCGACAGGGCCATCAGGGACGGCAGCGGCTTGAGGGCCGGCCAGGCCCGGCGGTTCGGGTTACGCATGTTCACTCCCTTGGTATCGCGGAAAGGCGCCGCCGCATGGGCGGCGCCCGGGTTCAATAGGTGGCGAGGGTGATCTTCAGCAGTTGCGGCACGCTGGAGAAATTGACGCCGTAGTCGGTCTGGTCGCCGTTCCAGTTGCGCTGGAACTTCCAGGTACTGCCCTCGTAGACGCCCTCCTCGACGCGGTCGTAGAGCATGTTGGCGGTGGCGGCGCTGGCCGGATGCAGGGTGACGCGGGCGTGGTAGCCGGTGACCAGGAACTCGTCCGGGCCCAGCTCGGCGATCAATGCCGCACCGATGGGCTCGGGGTTGCCCGGCGGCTCGCCCTGGAACCAGAACTGCGGCACGCCATAGGTGACGGTGGCGCTCCAGCGCTCGTTGAGGCGCAGTTCCTGCACCGCCTGGCCGGGCTCCTCCGCGGTGCCGTGCAGCTTGCCTTCGGCGGCGGCCTTGGCGAACGGCCGCAAGCCCAGGCCGACCGCCCGGTAGCCCAGCGCGAACGGCGCCAGGGTCGCTGCGTCGACGTGCTTGGCGCCCAGCGGATAGTTGGAGTAGCGGGTGTAGTCGATGCCGAAGGTGGACCAGCCGATGCCGTCGTGGCCCAGGGTCGGATAGAGGTAGCGCGCGTACTCGGGGCGGTTGCCGGTCTCGGCCACGAACAGCGCGTTGTCCGGCCGCGCGTAGCGCTCCAGCACCGTGGTGTACATCCGGTACTCGGGCATGTAGATGTCCGGCGCCAGCAGGTCGATGTGCGGCGCGGCGGCCTTCCACACGTCCAGCACGTTGTCGGTGGGCCCGCCGCTGGCGTACTGCCCGGGCTGGCCGGGATTGAACGGCCCGCGCAGCGCGGCGTTGACGTACATCGGCAGCGGATACTCGGCCTTGCCGGCGGCGGCGACCTGGTCGATGAAGCGGCCGATGTGCCAGGCGTGGAAGAACTCGTCGGCGTCGGCGCCGAACACCTGCGCCCAGCTGCCCGCGGGCTTGCCAAGCCGCTGCAGCAGCGCCTCCGGCACCGCGCCGTCGAACGCCTGCTGCGCCATCGGCGAGAAATCGCGCACGCTGCCGTAGGTGCCCGGCTCGTTCTCCGGCTGCACCATGATCACGGTGCGCTGCGGGTCGGCCTGCCGCAGGTGCCTCATGAAGGCGACGAAGGCCTTGCGGTCGGCGTCGAGCGTGCTCTGCGCCAGCGGCGACAGCGAGCCGATGGCCTTGCCTTCGCGGGTAACCACGCGCGGGAAGCGCGCGTTGTCGGTCTTGACCCAGCGCGGCGTGTACGCCGGCCCGTTGTTCTTCCAGGTGCCGAACCACAGCAGCACCAGCCGCACCCGGTGTTCGCGCGCCTGGGCCAGCAGCGTGTCGACGAAGGAGAAATCGAACCGGCCCTCCTCCGGCTCCACCTGTTCCCAGGCGATCGGCACCTGCACCGTGTTGGGGCCCAGGGCCTGCATCGCCGGCCACACCTGCGCCAGCGCGGCCGGGTAGTTGCTGGAGTTGTTGACCTGCGCGCCGAGGATCAGGAACGGCGCGCCGTCCACCATCAGGGCGTGCCGGCCGTCGCGGCTGACGAACTGCGGGATCGGCACCGGTGCGGCCGCCGGCGGCGCGGCGGCGCGCAAGGGCACGGTGACGGCCGCACCGGCCCCGGCCGCGTCGCGCGCGCCGGGCGCCCGTTCGCCGCACCCGGCCAGGACCAGCGCCAGCGTGCCCAGCAGCAACGGACGCACGCACGGGCGGCGACGGGAAAGGACGGAAACATTCATGCGCATCGGACTCCGTGTCACCAGGTGTCGGTTCGGAAAGGGGAAACGGGCAGTTGCTCGCGGTTGACCAGGTTCGCGTCGGCCGGATTCTCGCTCCAGGCGTAGCGCACCGCGACCGGCCGCGGCACGGCCTGGCTGGCCACCACGACGCGGTCGCCGTCGAGCCGCGCCTGCGCGGGATGGAAGCGGCGATCGCGCCCGGCCACGGCGAAGCCGGCGATCCAGCGGCCGCCGCCACGCACCGCCAGCGCACTGCCCATCGGGTCGAAGCGCAGCGTCGCCGCGTGCGCGCCGAAATCCGCCTGCCGGAACACCGGGGCGCTGTACATCAGCGACTCGCCATAGGCGACATGGCGCGCGGCCAGCGCCAGCCGTTCGCCGACCTCGCGCTTGCGGGTCGGGTGGATGTCGGCCGGCGTGCCCAGGTCCAGGATCACCGCCTGCGCGGTGGCCGGCAGCGCCAGCGTCGCCGACTGGGACTCGCGCAGCAGCGCCCAGGGGCTCAGGTCACCGCGGTCGGCACCGGCCTGGTAGCTGGCCAGCTGCACCCACAGGAACGGCAGCTGCGGTTGCCCGCGCTCGCGGCGCCACTGCCGGATCATCGCCGCGAAGCGCTCGCGGTACGACGCCGCGCCGACGGCGGTGGCGTCGGTCTCTCCCTGGTACCAGATCACGCCCTTGACCGGGAACGGCTGCAGCGGATGGATCATCCGGTTGTACAGCAGGGTCGGTTGCTGGTTCCGGTCGTCGCCCAGGCTCACCGTGACCGCGGCCGGCCGGAAGCGCCATCCTGCCAGCGGCCGCCGCGCGCCGCCGGCCGGCTGCACGAAGCGCTCCGCGTCGGGCCCGTGCAGGCCGCCGCCGCCACTGAGGTCGGTGACCCGCACCGCCACCTGGTTGACCCCGGCCCGCAGCGCCGCGGGCGGCACCGCATAAACCCGCGCGCGGTTCCATTGGTTGTCGGTGTGCCCGACCGCCTGGCCGTTGACGTAGGTCAGGTCGGAATCGTCGACCTGGCCCACGCCCAGGGTGAGGCCGGCGCGGGCCTCGGCGGCGTCCAGGGTGAACGTGGTCCGGTACCAGGCCACCCCGTCCATGCCGTCGTAGCCGCTGGCCTCCCAGGGCCGGTCGACCGGGAGCGGTTCCCAGTCACGGTCGTCGAAGCCGGCCGCGCTCCAGGCCGTGGTCGGGTCCGGCACCGGCCAGCGTGCGATCCGCTGCCGGGTCGCGGCCAGCGTGCGTGCGTCCGCGGCCTGGCGCGCGGCCCGCGCCGCGGCCCAGCGTTCGCCGTCCAGGCCAAGCGAGGCCGCGTCCATCCAGGCCGCGATCGCGCTGCCGCCCCAGGTGCTGTCGATGATGCCGATCGGCACCCCGGTGCGCTCCCGCAGTGCGCGCGCGAAATGATAGGCCACCGCGGAGAAGGCACCGGCGTTCTGCGGCGTGGCCGCTTTCCATTCGCCGCCGGCCAGTTGCTCGGCCGGCTGCTCGGCCCAGGACTTGGGCACCTTGAAATGCCGCAGCTGCGGGTCGTGCGCGGCCGCCACCGCGCGGGCGCCGTCCCGGGCCTGGGCCAGCGGCCATTCCATGTTGGACTGCCCGCTGGCCAGCCAGACGTCGCCCACCCACACGTCGCGGACCTGCAGGATGGCGCCGTCGCCGGACACGCGCAGCCGGTACGGCCCGCCCGCCGGGTGCGGCGGCAACCGCACCTGCCAGCGGCCCTGCGCATCGGTGGTCGCCTGCGCGGCCCGGCCGTCGAAGTCCACCTCGATGCGGGCCGCCGGCCGCGCCCAGCCCCACACCGGCATCGGCTGGTCGCGCTGCAGCACCGCGCCGTCGGCGAACAGCAGCGGCAGGGTCGGGGCGGCGCTCGCGCGGGCGGCGGCGGCGGCGAGGGCCAGGATCAGGACCAGAGCCGGCACCGCCCGGCGCAGCCGGTCGGCGCGGCTCATGCCCGGCCCCCTGCGGAAACGCGACGCTTCATCGCGGGTCGCCATAGACGATGCCCCGGCCCTCGGTGGCGAAATAGACGCGGCCGTAGCGGCGCGGGTCGCCGGTGACGCGCGAGATGCGGCCATAGCGGTGGGCGTCGTCGTCGATGCGGCGCCAGTGCACGCCGTCGTCGCCGGAGCGGAACAGCCCGTCGATGCCGCCGATGCGGCCGTAGACGAACAGCGTGGGCGCCGCCGCGCCGGGGGCCGGCTTGCCGAGTCCCAGCGAATAGGCCTGCTCCACGCCCGGCAGGCGCTCCAGGCCGCGGCCGGAGAACCGCAGCAGCCCGCGCGCGCCGGCGCCGACGTAGACGGTGCCGCGCTGCGTGGTGGAGGCCTGCACGTCGGCATGCCGGGGCCGATCCGGCCCGGCACCCTGCGCGTCGGCAGGCCCGGCGCCGGCCACCGCCGGGCGGAACGTCGCGCCGCCGTCGTCGCTGAGCCGCAGCGTGCCGACGCCCGGCTCGTAGGCGTAGAAGCGACGGGGATCGAAGCGGTCGGCCGCCACGATCGCGCTGGCCGGCAGCCCCTGCACCGGTTGCCAGCGCGTGCCGAGGTCGTCGCTGAACCATGCCTGCGCGGCCTGCTCGGGCGTCCACAGCACGCGGCCGCCGTCGGCGGCAAGCGCCACGCGGCCGGCGCCCTGCCCGTCCGGCGGTTCCTGCGCGAAGGCCCGCCAGTGCGCGCCGCCGTCGCGGGAGTACAGCAGCCGCACCTGGCCCTCGTGGCGGCGGAGGCGGCCGGCACGGACCAGCCTTTCCGGCGCCTGGCCGGCATCGGCCAGCGCCTCGGTGTTGGTCAGGCGCGGGCCGTCCAGCTGGCGTTGCGGGCGGTCCAGGTCGTCGTGGCGGAACCCGTCGAGGTCGCCCACACCGCTGACCAGCGCCGCGGCGCCCGTGGCCGGGCTCACCAGCGCCAGCGGCACGGTCTCCTCCAGGCCGGCGTCGTCGAAGCTCCAGCGCACCGGCGCGGTGCCGGCCTGGCGCAGGTTGCGCGAGGCCCAGACCCCGTAGCCGGTGACGAACATCGCATGGTCGGCGTCGAACGGGTCGATCGCCAGGGCCGCGATCCAGTGCGGCGTGGCATCGCGGGTCCACTCGGCGCTGTCGTGGTCGAACTGCGCGCCGGTCAGCAGCGGCGTCCAGTGCGCACCGCCGTCCACGCTGCGGAAGATCTCGTCGTGGGGGCCGTAGCGGCAGAACGTCGAGGCCAGCAGCCCCTTCGGGTCGGCCGGGTCCACCGCCACCGCGCCCCAGCCGAAGCCGTCGCGCTCGGTGTCGCTGGACTGCGGCGCGGGGGTGATGTCGTGCCACTCCCCGGTGGCCGGCGCGTAGCGCCATACCGCGCCGTCGTTCATGCGGTTGGGCCCGGGGGCGTCGCCATAGCTCAGGTAGAGCACGCCATCGCCGGCCCGCGCGATGCGGGTCGGGCGCAGGCCGCGGGGCTGCCCGGCCACCGGCGCCCAGTGCGTGCCGGCATCGTGCGAGACGTACAGGCTGGTGCCGCCGGTGGAGACGCCGGCGTAGATCGTGGGCGTGGGGCGGCCGCGCCGGCCGCTGCCGGCGTCGAACACCACGCTGACGATGCCGACCGGCAGGTGGCCGGCCCACTCGGTCTGCACGCCGGCCTCGGACGCGGTCGCCACCGCCGGGAACCCGGCGACCGGCGACCAGGTGGCACCGGCGTCGCCGCTGCGCCACAGCCCGGCGCCGCGCGAGCCGAACAGCAGCACGCGGCCATCGTTGGGGTCCACCGCCAGGCGCTCGCCGTTGCCGCGGCCCATCTCGTTGCCGCCCAGCTTGAACGGCAGGTCGCTGCGCGCGAAGCTGCGCCCGCGGTCGTGCGAACGCAGGATCGCGCCGTTGCCGGTGCGGGCGTTGAGGTAGGTGCCGGCCGCCAGGTACAGGCGGTCGGGATCGGCCGGATCCACCGCCAGGCTCTCGATGCCCAGCAGGTTGACGTCGTCGCGGCCCAGGCCGTCGTTCAGCGGCACCCAGCGCCGCGCCGCGCCTTCCCAGCGGTAGGCGCCGCCCACGTCGGTACGCGCGTAGGCCAGGCCGGGCTGGTGCGGATGGAACACGATGCCGGTGACGAAGCCGCCCCCGCCGATGGCGACGTTGCGCCACTGGTAGGGCGCCGGCTCCGCCAGGGCCAGCGCGCACGCGGCCAGCAGCGGCCACAGCCAGATGGCCCGCCAGCGTCGCGCGCCGGCCCGCGAAGCCCCGCGTGTATCGGGCAAAGGCGCTCGGCCCATCGTTGCTGCCACTCCCGTATCGGGCCGACGGCCACGCCGTCGGCAGGAAAAACACCGGTCCGACGGCCGCCTGGGCGACGCGCCGGACCGGCGACGCACTTCCTACGGCGCGTTCAGAGGCTGGCCCGCAGCGTCAGGCCATACCGGCGATCGTTGATGACGTAGTCGCGGTAGCGCGACTCGGAGCCCAGGTAGCTTTCGTTGCGGGTGTCGAGCAGGTTGATGCCATCCAGCGAGATCGACCAGACATCGTTGATGTTGTAGCGCAGCGAGGCGTCCAGCTGGCCGAAGCCCTTGTTGTAGACCGGCAGGTTGTCGGTGCCGTTGCCGGCGGTGGTCACCAGCCAGTCGCTGCGCCAGTTGTACGCCACGCGGCCCTGGAAGCGCGACTTCTCGTAGCTGAGGATGACGTTGTAGCTGTTCTTGGACAGGCCCTCCAGCGGTACCGTCAGCGACTGGCCGTTGGTGTCGGTGGCGGTCGGGCTCGGGGCCTCGCTGTCCACGTAGGTGTAGTTGGTCTGCAGGCCGAAGCCGCTCAGCCAGCCCGGCAGGAAGTCGAAGAACTGGGTGTAGCCCACCTCCACGCCGCGGATCTGGCCTTCGTCGCCGTTGACCGGGCGCGTGATCTGCCACACCTGGCCGTCGTAGACCTCGTTGAACACCGCGTTGGCGATGAAGCCCTTGACCTTCTTGTAGAACAGCGTGCCGTACACCATCGAGCCCTTGCCGAAGTACCACTCCAGCGCGGTGTCGAACTGGTCCGCCTTCATCGGCTCCAGGTCCGGGTTGCCGGCCGAGCCGGTGCGCGTGGTGACCCCGCCGCCGCCGTCGGCCGCGCTCAGGCTCAGGTTGGGGTTGAGCTTGTCGAAGGTCGGGCGCGAGACGCCGCGCGAGGCGGCGAAGCGCCACTGCAGGTTGTCGCGCAGGAACCAGCGCAGGTTGAGGCTGGGCAGCACGTCGGTGTAGGTCTGCTGCGCGCTCAC
Organism: Lysobacteraceae bacterium USHLN149; assembly: GCA_037145635.1. GTDB lineage: Bacteria > Pseudomonadota > Gammaproteobacteria > Xanthomonadales > Xanthomonadaceae > JAATFS01. The sequence goes on along the minus strand of JBBCXB010000001.1, from coordinate 1,175,373 downwards.
CGGCAACAGGCCGCCGCCCTCTGCGTCGGTGGCGGTCCGCACGCCCTCCGAGCTCAGCTCGGTACGCACCACGCGCACGCCGATGTTGCCGTCGAACGGGATCGCGCCGCTGTCCACGCCGAAGCGCAGCACGCCGTAGGCCGCGTAGGTCTTCTCGTTCTGGGTGTTGATGTTGTTGGGGGCGAACTCCAGCGGCGAGGCGCCGAAGCCGGCCAGGGTCTGGTCGTAGTTCTCCACCGCCGCGTCGGACGCGGTCAGGGTCGGGCCGAAGGTGTAGCCGTCGCCGCGGAAGAAGTCGGTGATCGGGTTCTGTACCAGCTGCACGTCCGGGTAGTCGGCGAACGCCGCGCCGGCGCAGCCGTTGAGGCACATGAAGCGCCAGACGTTGCCCTTGTTCTCGGCCTTGCGGTCGGTGTAGCGCACGCCGGCCTTGAAGCTGCGGGCGAAGCCGTCGTCGAACGCCAGGTCCATGTCCGAACGCCAGGCGAACTCGGTGCCCTTGTTGTCGTCCTTGTTGTCCAGGTGCCACTTCCAGCCGACGTAGTTCGACGGATCGGCCAGGTAGCCCTCGGCGCCGCTGGCGTCGGTGACCGTCAGCCGCGGCAGGTCGCCGCTCAGGTCCATGGTGTAGAACGGCGTGCTGGTCATGCCGGTGGCGACGATGTAGCGCGTGCCCTTGGTGGTGGCGTCCACGTACTGGAAGTCGGTGCTGACGTTGAGCTTCTCGTTCACCGTCCACTTCGCGCCCAGCGAGTAGTCGGTGGTCACCGAATGGCGCTGGGTCAGGCTGGTGTTGGAATCGGCCGGGGTGTTCTGGAAGGTGCCGCTGACGAACTCGTTGCGGTCGTTGACAACGATGTCGCGCGCACCCTGCATCGCCTCGTCGCCGCTGTAGGCGAAGAACGAATAGTCGTGCCAGCTGAAGTCGTAGTCCGAGCGCAGCACCTGCGCGGTGACCTCGACATCGTCGGTCGGGCGCCACTGCAGCGCGAACGCGCCGGTCTTGCGCTTGCGCTCGCCGACGGTGGTGTTGATGCCGGCGCCGTGCGGCACGTAGACGGTCTGTCCCTCGTACCCGGGCAGGTCGGTCTGCGCGTACCACGGCTCGATCGAGATCGTGTCCTGGCGGAACGGGCTGGTCTGCTGCGAGTAGTTCACCAGCAGGCCGATCTCGCCGATGCCGGTCTGCCAGCGGTCGCTGTACATGCCCGAGAACGCCGGCTTGCTGTCGTCGGCCAGGTCGTAGTGGTTGTACTGGACGCTGCCGGCCACCTTGCGGCCGTCGTAGTCGAACGGCAGCCGCGTACGCAGGTCCACGGTGCCGCCCAGCCCGCCCTCGATCATGTCGGCCGAGGGATTCTTGTAGACGTTGACGCCGGCCAGCAGCTCGGCCGAGACGTCCTCGAAGCTGAGCCCGCGGCCGTCGTTGGCGGTGAAGATGTCGCGGCCGTTGAGTTCGGTGCGGACCTGGGTCAGGCCGCGGATGGCGATGCTGCTGCCCTCGCCGTAGTTGCGCGCGATCTGGATGCCGGAGATGCGCTGCAGCGCCTCGGCGACATTGTTGTCCGGCAGCTTGCCGATGTCCTCGGCGACGATCGAATCGACGATCTGCTCGGAATTCTGCTTGACCAGCTGCGCCTTGGTGACGCTGCTGCGGGTACCGGTGACGCGCACGGTGTCGAGCTGGGTGGCGTCGCTGGCCGGGGCCGCGGTCGGTTCGGGGGTCGCATCCTGCGCGTAGGCGTTGGCGCTGAGCAGCGCGGCGACGCTGACGGCGATCACGGTGTGACGGAGCTCACGGATGGATCGCGGGCGCACGACCCGGCCTGCCGGAACGCGGCGTTGTTGCACTGACATGGTGCTCCCTCCCAGGACGCATGTACTCGAGTTTTGGCGGGCGGCGGCCGTGGTGGCCCCCGCCCGTGGGGTGCCGGCGCTGCATCAGGCGCCGGCGACAGCCCGCTCGCGGATGCGGGAGGGGCGCGGGTGGCGCCCTCTCTCCGGCTGTCGCGGCAGCATAGGTCCGCCGAGCCATGCCATACCAATGAAATATTAACCGCGAGCTATCCTTCCCGGTTATAGGACGCTACGTCGTGTCGCCTCCCCTGCCACGCCGGGCCCGCCCGCGTGGCGATGCGCGCCACGCGGACATACGGCAGCGTGGCGGCCGCGCGTGCCCGGCACCGTCCCGGCGCGTGCAGGCACCGGCGCCGTGGCAGGCCCGTGCCGCGTCACCAGTTCATGCGCAGCACCAGCGAGTAGCGGCGGTCGTTGACGAACCAGGCGCGTGTGTACAGCCGCGGATCGATCTCGCCGTCGGCATACACCGTCGGGCCCATCAGCACCTTGGTCACGGTATTGGTCAGGTTGTTGGCCTGCAGGCCCAGCTGCCAGTGCGCGTCGAAGCGGTAGAACACCGAGCCGTCGAGCTGGCCGTAGTCGTCGGCCCAGGTCGGCAGCTTGGTGGCCGAGTCGCTGGTGGTCAGCAGGTAGCGCGAGCGCCAGTTGTAGGCCAGCCGCACCGACAGCGGGCCCTTCTCGTAGATGCCGGCGAGGTTGTAGCTGCGCCGCGACAGGCCTTCCAGCGGCAGCTTGACCCCGGTGACGGTGGTGTTGGTATACGGGTCGGTGGCGGTATTCACCCCGCCCTCGCTGTCGACGAAGGTGAAGTTGGCATTGACCCCGAAGCCGCTCATCCAGCCGGGCAGCGAGTCGAAGAACTGGGTGTAGCCCAGCTCGAAGCCGCGGATGCGGCCCTTGTCCATGTTGTACGGACGGGTCACCAGCCAGTCCTGCCCGCCGTAGCGCTCGCTGCGGGTCTGGGTGGCGAAGTAGTCCTTGACGCTCTTGTAGAACAGCGTGCCGTAGAGCATGTCGCTGGTGTCGAAGTACCACTCCAGCGCGCTGTCGAACTGGTCGGCGGTCATCGGCTTGAGGTCCGGGTTGCCGGCGGTGCCGCTGAACTCGGAGATCGTGCCGTCCTCCTCGGTGGTGGCGGCCAGCAGCAGGTAGGGTTGCAGCTGGGTGTAGTCCGGCCGCGCCATCGCCCGCGACGCGGCGAACCGCCATTGCAGCGCATCGCTGAACTTCAGCCGCAGGTTCAGGCTCGGCAGCACGTTGGTGTAGCGGCCGCCGGCATCGTTGCCGAAGTACTGGCCGTGGTACTGCGCCTTGAGCGCGTCCGAGGCCGCGGTCGCGCTGAGGTCCGGATACAGGCCGTAGCCGTCGGCCTCGGTGCGGGTCTGCACCACGCGCACGCCGACATTGCCGTCCACCGGCACGCCCCAGGCCTCGTCGTTGCCGAAGTACAGCACCGCGTAGGCGGCCTGGGTCCGCTCGAACTGGCGGTTGGTGTCCTGCAACTGGTAGCTGTCCGGCGCCCAGCCCCAGCCGCGCAGCGCCACGATCTGCTGCAGCAGCGCCGAGGCCTGGGCGTAGTTCTTCACCAGGCCGGTGGTGGGGAAGTAGAGGTTGCTCGGAATGGCGACCTCGCCGCGGAAGAAGTCGGAGAACGTGAACAGCGACGACGACGCGGTCATGTAGCGGCCCATGTCGGCCAGTCCGTTGGCGGTGTCGGGGATGGTGGCCCAGTTGTCGCTGATCACGCCCCAGTTGTAGCCGGAGTTCTTGTTGGTCTGGGTGCGGTCGGTGGCGCGCAGGCCGAAGCGGGCGAAGCGCAGCCAGCCGCTGTCCTCGAAGGTGTATTCCAGGTCGGCGCGGGTCGCCAGCTCGCGGCCGCGGTTGCGGGCCAGGTGGTCCATCGCCGCGGCCCAGAAGTAGTTGGACGGATCGGCGGCGAAGCCCGGGTCGGCGATCGCCACGCGCGGATAGGTGCCGCTCAGGTCGTAGCTCAGCCCCGGCAGGTAGGTCGCGCTGAACACGGTGAAGTCCAGCGCGTCGCTGTCCGACTGCACCAGCTGCAGGTCGCCCTTCAGCACCAGGTGGTCGTTGAGGTAGTGGCGGAAGCCGGCCGACAGGTCCGAGGTGGTGGTGGACTGCGCCGAGTAGCGGTTGTCGGTATTGAAGCGCACGCCGTCGCTGGTGAGGGTGCCGCGCCACGAGCTCGAGACCGGCGAGCCGCCGACGAACACCCCGTTGTCGTCGTAGCGGAACGTGGTGCCGGCGGCCGGGGTGATGTTGTTGCTGGTGTCGTTGAAGAACGCCGCGCGCTCCTGCCAGTCCATCTCGTAGCGCGAGCGCAGGTACTGCACGTAGATCTCGGTGGCGTCGCTGGGACGCCACTGGAACGCCGCGCCGACGCCGTCGCGCTTGCGGCTGAAGTCGAGCTGGCGCCAGTTCACTCCGCCCGGCACGAACACCTCGTCGCGGCCGCTGCCGGCCAGCACCGCCGCATCGGTGCGGCGCACGTAGGGCTCGACCTGGACCCCGTCCGAGCGCGTGGCCAGTTCCGAGTGCGCCACGTCCACCAGGAATCCCATCTCGCCCAGGCCGGTCTGCCAGCGGTCGCTGAACAAAAACGAGGCCGACGGCTTGTAGGTCTTGCTGAAGTCGCCGTAGTTCACGTCGGCGGTGCCGCCGATCACCCGGCCCGGCTGGTCGAACGGCAGCCGCGTGCGCAGGTTGACGGTGCCGCCGAGGCCGCCTTCGATGATCTCGGCCGACGGGTTCTTGTACACGTCCACACCCGCCATCAGCTCCGACGGCACGTCCTCGAAGCTGAGCCCGCGGCCGCTGGCGGCGCTGAAGATGTCGCGCCCGTTGAGCTCGCCGCGGACCTGGGTGAGGCCGCGGATCATCACCCCGCTGCCCTCGGCCGAGAAGTGGTCGGGGTCGCTGCGCGCCATGAAGTGGTCGATGGTGACGCCGCTGATGCGCTGCAGGGTCTCGGTGACGCTGCGGTCGGGCAGCGCGCCGATGTCCTCGGCGCTGACCGAGTCGACGATCTGCTCGGCGTCGCGCTTGATCACCTGCGACTTGATCAGGCTGGCGCGCACGCCGCGCACCTCGACCGCGTCCAGGTCCACCGCGCCGCCCTTGCGCTCGCGGGCCGGGGCCGGGTCGCGCGCGGTGTCCTGCGCGGCGGCGGCCTCCTGGGCGAACGCCGGGGCGGCCAGCAGCCAGGCGATGCCGGCGGCGAGCGCACCGTGCCGCAAACGACGGGTATGGATCGGGCGCACGCCCGGTAATGCCGGGATGCGGCAGCCATGCTTCGACATCTAAATCCCTCCCAGGACACGTGACGAACTGCAACGGGTTTTTTCGATCGAGGCCGCGCGGCGGCATGCGGGGCGCTTCCCCTGGCACGGCGTGCCCTCTCCTCCACGCCGTCCGCTCCCTGCACCCGGCCCGCGAGGGGGCCGTGGAGCGCGGCCCGACGTGACGTCGCTTCGGCACGGGCTCCGGCGACAGGTATAGGCGCGCGCACGGCGGCCAACCAATGAAGATTTAACGCGGAGCTATGCGTCCACGGAATAGGGATTTGCGCGGGACGGCGCTCACTCGCGCGTCGGCAGGTCCGGGTAGAGCCGACGCGCGGTGTTGCGCAGCGCGTGCAGGATGCGCTCGGCCCCCGGCGGCAGCACGTAGTCGCGCCGGCGGATGATGCCGAACGATTCCATGCGCACGCCCAGCTCGATCGGCAGCACCGTCAGCAGCTTGGCCTGGATCAGCGGCGCCACCGAATCCACCGGCAACGCGGTGAGCAGGTCGCTGCCGCGCAGCAGGTTGGAGGTGACCGGCAGCGACGAGGTCTCGATCGCGTTGGTCGGGGTGTGCACGCCATGCTCCATGAACATCGAGTCCAGCCGCGCGCGCAGCACGCTGTCGGCCGGCGGCAGGATCCAGCCGTAGCGGACCAGGTCGGCGTGCTGCAGCCCGGCGCGGCTGGCCAGCGGGTGGCCGGCGCGCGCGATCACCGAGTGCGGCTCGTCGGCCAGCGGCTCGAACTCCAGCTCGTTGGCGCCTTCCGGGCCGAGGATGCGGCCGATCACGATGTCCAGCTGGCCGTCCAGCAGCTTGGCCACCAGCGGCCGGCTGTAGTCCATTTCCACCCGCACCAGGATGTCGGGGTACTCGCGCTTGACCTCGGCGATCGCCTGCGGCACCAGGTTGGTGCCCGGGTTCACCACCGTGCCGATCGAGGCCTGGCCCATGCGTCCGCTGCGCAGCGCGGCGATCTCCTCCTGCGCCCGGCCGATCTCCGACATCGCCGCGCGCGCCCGCCGGATCAGCACCTGGCCGTACCAGGTCGGCTCCACCCCGCGTGCGTGCCGCTCGAACAGCCGCACCCCCAGCATGTCCTCCATCTCCGCCAGCAGCTTGGAGGCGGCCGGCTGGGTCATGCTGGCCGCCTCGGCCGCCCGCAGCACCGAGCGCTGCTCGTGCAGATGCAGCAACAGCAGCAGCTGGCGGGTCTTCAGGCGCGATGCGTTGAACCACGGGGTACCGGAACTTGCCATCAAGAGCCTGCCAGGGTAGTCGTATTCGTCAGGGGAATAGAATATGACGAAAAATTCATTTGCCGCACATATCTCGCCCGCGCGAGGCTAGCGATCGCCGTCGTAGGAGCCCCCTACTCCCGATCTGCGGCTGCAACGGGCGTTTCCGCCCCGCCGCCCGGCGGACGCGGCAGACGCCGGCCACGTACGACCAGGAGGAAGCGATGACATCACAGACCCGGCCCCGCCCCGGCCGCCGCACCCGCGCGGGCGGAGCCCCCGCATGAGCGGACGCCTGCAGGGCAAGACCGTGATCGTCACCGGGGCCGCCAGCGGCATCGGCGCCGCCACCGCCGCGCTGTTCGCCGCGCAGGGCGCACGCGTGTTCGGCTTCGACCGCAACGATCCGGCCGCGCCTGATCCGCGGATCGGCTACCACCGCGTCGACATCACCGACGACGCCGGCATCGAGGCCGCGGTCGGCGCAGTTGTCGCCGCGCACGGGGCGGTCGACGCCCTGGTCAACAATGCCGGCGCGGACGTGTTCTCCGATCCGCTGCAGCTGGCCGACGCCGACTGGCAGCGCTGCCTCGACCTCAACCTCAAGGGGGCCTGGAACCTCTGCCGCGCGGTGCTGCCGTCGATGCTCGCGCGCGGCGCCGGCAGCATCGTCAACATCGCTTCGGTGCACGGCCACAAGATCATCCCGCATGCGTTTCCCTACCCGGTCGCCAAGCACGGCCTGATCGGGCTGACCAAGGCCCTGGGCATCGAGTACGCCGCCCGCGGCATCCGCGTGAACTCGATCTCGCCGGGGCTGATCCTGGTACCGCGGATCGAGGCCTGGTTCGCCGCCGCGCCCGACCCGGAGGCCAAGCGCCGCGAGCAGGCCGAGCTGCTGCCGTGCAGGCGCATCGGCACGCCGGAGGAAGTGGCCTACACCGCGCTGTTCCTGGCCAGCGACGAGGCCCGCTTCATCAACGCCACCGACATCCTGGTCGATGGCGGCCGTTCCCAGCTCTATCACGAGTAAGCCATGACCGCTTCCGCTACCGCTCCCTTGTTCAAGTTGCCCCTGGTCGCCATCCTGCGCGGCATCACGCCCGCGGAGACGCTCGACCACGTCGGCGCGCTGGTGGACGCCGGCTTCGACGCGATCGAGATCCCGCTGAACTCGCCGGACTGGGCCGACAGCATCGCGCGCGCGCAGCGCGCCTTCGGCGAGCGCGCGTGGATCGGCGCCGGCACCGTGCTGCGCAACGCCGACGTGGACACCCTGGTCGAGATCGGCGCCCGCTTCATCGTCACCCCCAACACGCGCCCCTCGCTGATCCGCCACGCGGTCGAGCGCGGCCTGCTGGTGGTGGCCGGCTTCGCCACCGCGAGCGAGGCGTTCGACGCGATCGACGCCGGCGCCCGGGTGCTCAAGCTGTTCCCGGCCGCCACCTACGGCGCCGGCCACGTCAAGGCGCTGCGCTCGGTGCTGCCGCCGCACGTGCCGGTGTACGTGGTCGGCGGGGTCGGTCCGGACACGCTGGCCGGCTTCCTGCGCCACGGCGCGGCCGGCGCCGGCATCGGCGGCGAGCTGTACCGCCCCGGCCAGCCGCTCGCCACCACCCAGTCCCAGGCCCGCGCCTTCGTGCAGGCCTACCAGGCCGCCTACCAGGACATCACGGGATGAAGATCACCCGCCTCACCACCTACCACGCCGCGCCGCGCTGGCTGTTCCTCAAGGTCGAGACCGACGAGGGCATCACCGGCTGGGGCGAGCCGGTCATCGAGGGGCGCGCGCGCAGCGTCGAGGCCGCCGTGCACGAGCTGTCCGGCTACCTGGTCGGCCGCGACCCGGCGCGCATCAACGACCTGTGGCAGACCCTGTACCGCGCCGGCTTCTACCGCGGCGGCGCGATCCTGATGAGCGCCATCGCCGGCATCGACCAGGCGCTGTGGGACATCAAGGGCAAGGCGCTGGGGGTGCCGGTCTACCAGCTGCTGGGCGGGCTGGTGCGGGATCGCATGAAGACCTACCGCTGGGTCGGCGGCGACCGCCCGGGCGCGATCATCGCCCAGATCGAGGGCTACCGCGCGCTCGGCTTCGACACCTTCAAGTTCAACGGCACCGAGGAGATGCAGCTGATCGACAGCGCCCGCGCGGTCGACGCGGCGGTGGTCAAGGTCGCCGAGATCCGCGAGGCCTTCGGCCACGCCATCGATTTCGGCATCGACTTCCACGGCCGCGTCGGCGCGCCGATGGCCAAGGCGCTGCTGCGCGAGCTGGAGCCGTTCCGGCCGCTGTTCGTGGAGGAGCCGGTGCTGGCCGAGCAGGCCGAGTACTACCCGCGCCTGGCCGCGGCCACCTCGATCCCGCTGGCCGCCGGCGAGCGCATGTACTCGCGCTTCGAGTTCAAGCACGTGCTCGCCGCCGGCGGCATCGGCATGCTGCAGCCGGACCTGTCGCATGCCGGCGGCATCACCGAGTGCGTCAAGATCGCGGCCATGGCCGAGGCCTACGACGTCGCGCTGGCGCCGCACTGCCCGCTCGGCCCGATCGCGCTGGCGGCCTGCCTGCACGTGGATTTCGTCTCGCACAACGCGGTGCTGCAGGAGCAGAGCATCGGCATCCACTACAACGAAGGCGCGGACTTGCTCGATTACGTGGTCAACAAAGCCGATTTTCACTGCGTCGATGGCAGTATTGCCGCACTGCCCAAGCCCGGGCTCGGTGTGGAGATCGACGAAGACATGCTGATTCACGCAAACCAGAACCCGCCGGACTGGCGCAACCCGGTCTGGCGCCATGCCGACGGCAGCGTCGCCGAATGGTGAGCGCATGAGCGGACGCCTCGCCACCCTCGCGGTCGACAGCCGCTGCACCCACGGCGAAGGCGTGCTGTGGTGCGAGCGCCGCCAGGCCTTCTTCTGGATCGACATCAGCGAGAAGCGCCTCTGGACCCATCATCCGGACAGCGCCCAGACGCGCCACTGGCAGCTGCCCGACCGACCGGGCTGCATCGGCCTGCTCGACGACGGCCGGCTGCTCGTGGTGCTCGCCAAGTCGCTGTGCCTGGGCGATCCGGACGCCTCGCCCGGCGCGGAGCTCGCGCTGGAGACGCTGACCGCGCTCGAGCCGGACCAGCCGCATACCCGCAGCAACGACGGCCGCGCCGACCGCGCCGGCCACTTCGTGTTCGGCACCATGGACGAGCACGAGCACAAGGCCGCACGCGGCAGCCTCTACCAGTTCTCGCTGCGCCACGGCCTGCGGCGGCTGCCGCTGCCGGGCGTGTCGATCCCCAACTCGATCTGCTTCAGCCCCGACGGCCGCACGCTGTACTACTGCGACTCGGTGCGGCCGCAGATCCTGTGCTGCGACTACGACCCGGAGACCGCCCGGGCCGACAACGTGCGCGTGTTCGCCACCCTGGACCGCGACGACGTCGAGCCGGACGGCTCCATCGTCGACAGCGAAGGCCACCTGTGGAACGCGCAGTGGGGCGCCTGGCGGGTGGTCCGCTACCGGCCGGACGGCACCGTCGACCGGGTGCTGGCGATCCCGGTCAAGCATCCCACCTGCAGCGCCTTCGGCGGGCCGACGCTGTCCGCCCTGCACGTGATCAGCTCGCGGATGGACCACTCCGCGGAGGAGCTGCAGCGCTCGCCGACCGCCGGCGGCCTGTTCGTGGCCGACGTGGACTGCACCGGGCTGCCGGAGAGCCGGATCGCCAGCGCATGATCGCAGTGGACTGGGGCACCAGCAGCCTACGCGCCTACCGGCTGGACCCCGGCGGCCGCGTGCTGGAGCGGCGCCGCAGCGACCAGGGCATCCTCGCGTGCGAGGGCCGCTTCGCGCCGGTGCTGCAGGCGCTGGTCGACGGCTGGCCCGGCGCGATCGTGCTCAGCGGCATGATCGGCAGCCGCAACGGCTGGATCGAGCTGCCCTACCTGCCCTGCCCGGCCGGTCCGGAGGCCCTGGCCGCGGGCATGCAGCCGCATTCCGATGCCGCCCTGCCGGGCCGCGCGCTGTGGTTCGTGCCAGGCGTGGCGGTGCACGCCGAACGCGGCGTGCCGGACGTGATGCGCGGCGAGGAGACGCAGCTGGCCGGCCTGCTCGCCGGCCTGGACGACGGTGCGCACATCGCCTGCCTGCCGGGCACGCACAGCAAGTGGGCGCGGCTGGAACACGGCCGCATCGCCGGCTTCGCCACCGTGATGACCGGCGAGCTCTACGCGCTGCTGCGCCAGCACAGCCTGCTGGGGCGGTTGATGACCGACGCGCCCGGGCATTTCGATGCGGACGCCTTCGCCCAGGGCGTGGCCCGCAGCGGCGAGCCCGGCGGCCTGCCGCACCATCTGTTCGGCACCCGCACGCTCGGCCTGTTCGAGCGCCTGCCGGGCGACGGGCTCGCGTCCTACCTGTCGGGGCTGCTGATCGGCCACGAGATCCGCCCGCACGCCCCGTCCGCGGGCCGGGTGCACGTGGTGGGCAGCCCGTCCCTGGCGCAGCGCTACGCGCAGGCGCTGGCCCTGCTCGGCATCGACGCCGTGCCGCAGCCCGAGGACCTGGCCGCTACCGGCCTGCACCGGCTGGCCCGCCAACGCGGCATCGCCCTGGACTGAGCGCGCCCGCGGCACGGCGGCCCGCCTCCGCCGGCCGGCCCGCCTGTGTCGAAGGCCCGCCCGGTCCCGGCGTGCGGCACGCCGGTGGCGCGCACGCGCAAATCCCCCCCGGATTCCCCGACTGTTCTAGAATTGCACGGCTTAACGCCGGATCCCGCCATGCCTTTTGTTGTCACCGAAAACTGCATCAAGTGCAAATACACCGACTGCGTTGAAGTCTGCCCGGTCGATTGCTTCCATGAAGGTCCCAACTTCCTGGTCATCGATCCCGACGAATGCATCGACTGCACCTTGTGCGAACCCGAGTGTCCGGCCAACGCCATCTACCCCGAGGACGACGTCCCCGCGGGCCAGGAGGGCTTCGTCGCGCTCAACGCCGAGCTGGCCAAGGCCTGGCCGGTGCTGACGGTACGCCGCGAACCGCTGCCCGATGCCGCCGACTGGGACGGCAAGCCCGGCAAGCTGCCGCTCATCGAGCGCTGAGCGGCTCCCCGGGGCGGCGCCGGCGGCAGCCGGCAGTCCCCCTGCGGTCTACCAAAGAAAACGGGCGCCCTCGGCGCCCGTTCTGCATTGCGCTGGCGCCAGGCGCTCAGCCGCCCAGCTTGGCCTTGAGCGCCGCGATCAGCGCCACCGGCGCAGCGCTGGTCGCCGGCATCCCGCGCGGATCGACCGCGGAGATGTAGCTGCCGGCCTCGGTGGCCACCACGCGCACCAGGAAGCTGGTGCCCTCGTAGCTGACGTCGTAGGACCCCAGCATCTGCGCGCGGCTGGCGATGGTCACGCCCGGGATGTCGGCCAGGGCCTCGCCCACCTTGGCGAATGCCGCGTCGCGGGCGCCGGGGATGGTGAAACCGCTGTTGGCGGAGGCCGCCGGGGCGGCGCTCGGCGCCGGCCTGGCCGCCGAGGCCAGCGTCGGCACCTTCATCGCGCCGGAGGTGTCGGGCAGGTTCAGGTCCGGCGGCACTTCCAGCGGACGCATTTCCGGCGCCACCGCATAGTCGCCGCGGGGCCCCTTGTGGAACCAGCTGCAACCGCTCGTGGCGGCGACGGTGGTGGTCGCCAGCAGCGCGAGCGAGAGCACGCGGACGGTAGAAACGGAATGACGCATCGATAGATCTCCTGGGTCAGGCCGCGAGCATTTCGCGGCTGGAAAGCTCTTCCAACGCGGTCGCGTCGGCGGCAAGGCGGTCGGCAGCGGCGTGGTGCCCCTGCGAGAGTGGCAGCAGCGGCAGGCGCAGCCCGTCCCCGATGCCCAGGCGCTGCAGCAGCGCCTTGACCGGGATGGGGTTGGACTCGATGCCGCAGAAGGTGTGGAACTCGCGCAGGCGCGCGTCCCAGTCGCCGGCGGCCGCGGCGTCGCCGCCGCGCGCCAGGTCGCACAGGCGGCGGTAGGCCCCGGGCAGCACGTTGGACGCCACCGAAATCAGGCCGTCCGCGCCGGCCAGCATCGAACGCCCGGCGCTGCCGTCGTCGCCGCTGAGGATGCGGAAGCCGTCGCCGCGCAGCGCCAGCAGCGCCTGAACGCGTTCCGGTTCGCTGCACGCCTCCTTGATCGCGACGATGCCGGGGTGCGCCGCGAGGGCCGCCACCGTCTCCGGCAGCAGGTCGCAGCCGGTACGCCCGGGCACGTTGTACAGCACCACCGGCAGCCCGCCGTGCTCGGCCACGGCCAAGTAGTGGGCCTTCAGGCCCTCCTGGGTGGGGCGCACGTACGGCGGCGTGACCACCAGCGCGTACTGCGCGCCCAGGGCGGCGGCGCGGCGGGTAAGCGCCACGGTCTTGGCGGTGCCGGACATCCCGGTGCCGGCCAGCACCGGCACCCGCCCGCCCACCTGGGCCACGGCCGCGCGCAGCAGGGTGTCGTACTCGTCGTCGGACAGCGTGGCGGCCTCGCCGGTGGACCCGGCCACGACGACGCCCTGCACCCCGCGCTCCAGCTGCTGCTCCAGCAGCCGGCGCCAGGCGTCCAGGTCGAGGGCGCCATCGGGCCCGAAAGGGGTCGCCAGCGCGGTGATGATGCCGGAAAGGGACAAGGTCGTGCTGCTCTCGTACGGAAGTGAAAGGCCGCGCGGGGCGCGGTTGTCGACGCCCGCATGTTACTTGCGGCGCGAAAGCACGGGCAAGTATGCTGCACCCAGGCCCAGGCACCTGCCCGGACGCCATTCAGCCTTACGCAATGCCGGAACCCCCTTTGACCGACACAACACCCCGGCCCTCGCCGACCGAAAACCACCTCCTGATCAACGCCTACACGACGCATCCGGAGTCCCCCCTGTTGCCCGTCACCCGCCGCATCGCCGACAGCGGCTGCAACCTCGTGGACGCGCGCCTGTCCACGGTGGGCCGCGACGTCTCGGTCACCGCGCTGGCGACCGGCTCCTGGGACTCGGTGGCCAAGCTCGAGGCGATGCTCACCCGGCTCGAACGCGAGGAAGGCCTGAAGCTGGTGTGGTACCGCACCGGCGCCAAGCAGGCGCAGTCCAACCTGCTGCCGTACATCGTCGAGGTCATCGCCGCCGACAAGCCCGGCATCCTGTTCCAGCTGGCCGACTTCTTCGACCGCCAGGGCATCACCATCGAGAACCTGCAGAGCACGCGCTACCGCGCGATGCAGACCGGTGCGGAGATGTTCTCGGCGCAGGTCACCATCGGCGTGCCCGCCAACATGCACATCGCCGCGCTGCGCGACGACTTCCTCGAGTTCTGCGATCACCTCAATCTCGACGCGATCATGGATCCGATGAAGTTCTGACCGCCGCACACTCCCAGGTCCCGCGAAGACTCCCATGAACATCGGCGACACCCTGGATCGCACCACCCTCGCGCTGCCGCTGCCGCTGTCCGGCGGCAGCGTCGCCCACCTCGGCGACTACGCCGGCCGCTGGCTGGTGCTGTACTTCTATCCCAAGGACAGCACCCCCGGCTGCACCACCGAGGGCCTGGACTTCAATGCCCTGCTGCCCGAGTTCGAGGCCGCCGGCGCCCAGGTCCTCGGCGTCTCGCGCGACTCGGTGAAGTCGCACGACACGTTCTGCGGCAAGCAGGGCTTCCGCTTCGCGCTGGTCAGCGACGGCGACGAGGCCCTGTGCCGGGCCTTCGACGTCATCAAGGAAAAGAACATGTACGGCCGGCAGGTGCTCGGGATCGAGCGCAGCACCTTCCTGATCGCGCCGGACAGTCGTATCGTGCAGGTGTGGCGCAAGGTCAAGGTGGCCGGCCACGCCGATGCGGTACTCGATGCCCTGAAGGCCCACAGCAAGCAGTGATCCCCTCCGTTTCCCGCACCCGCCCTCGCCCTGCCCCGCAGGCCGTGAGGGCTCGCCCCTGTCTTTTCTTCACCAGGAACTGCAGATGACCCGAGGCAAGCGCATCTACGTGCTGGATACCAACGTGCTCATGCACGATCCCACCGCGTTGTTCAAGTTCGAGGAACACGACGTCTTCCTGCCGATGCAGGTCATCGAGGAGCTGGACAACGCCAAGAAGGGCACCTCCGAGGTCAGCCGCAACGCGCGCCAGGTGAGCCGCTTCCTGGACGAGCTGCTGGGCACCGCCACCGCCGAGCAGATCCACTCCGGCATCACCCTGAGCCACCCGCAGGGCATCCAGCTCAGGGGCCAGTCCGGCATCGGCAAGCTGTATTTCCAGACCCGCGCCACCGAGCCGGGCCGCACCTTCGGCAACGTGACCCCGGACAACAAGATCCTGGCCGCGGTGCTGGCGCTGCGCGAGGAATACCCCGAGGAGCCGGTGATCCTGGTCTCCAAGGACATCAACCTGCGCATCAAGGCCTCGATCAGCGGCCTGGACGCGGAGGACTACCAGAACGACCGCGCGCTGGACGACTTCAGCCTGCTGTTCACCGGCGCGCAGGAGCTGCCCGAGAACTTCTGGCAGAAGCACAACCAGGACCTGCGCAGCTGGAACGAGCGCGGCCGCACCTACTACACCGTGCACCCGGCCGAGGACGAGGACTTCCATCCCAACCAGTACCTGTACCTGCCCGGCGACGACGAGGTCGAGCTGCGGGTGGACCGGCTGGGCGGCGACGGCCAGGCCACGCTGAGCCTGGTGGAGGACTACCGCAGCGCGCAGCACGCGGTATGGGGCATCAGTGCGCGCAACCGCGAGCAGAACTTCGCGCTCAACGCGCTGATGGACCCGGAGATCGACTTCGTCACCCTGCTCGGCACCGCCGGCACCGGCAAGACCCTGCTGGCGCTGGCCGCCGGCCTGGCGCAGACCATGGACCAGCAGCGCTACCGCGAGATCATCATGACCCGCGCCACGGTCAGCGTCGGCGAGGACATCGGCTTCCTGCCCGGCACCGAGGAGGAGAAGATGACGCCGTGGATGGGCGCGCTCACCGACAACCTCGAAGTGCTCACCCACAACCAGGAAGGCGGCGCCTGGGGCCGCGCGGCCACCAACGACCTGCTCGCCAGCCGCATCAAGATCCGCTCGATGAACTTCATGCGCGGGCGGACCTTCCTGTCGCGCTACCTGATCCTGGACGAGGCGCAGAACCTCACCCCCAAGCAGATGAAGACGCTGATCACCCGCGCCGGCCCCGGCACCAAGATCGTCTGCCTGGGCAATGTCGAGCAGATCGACACGCCCTACCTCACCGAGACCACCTCGGGCCTGACCTACGCGGTGGACCGCTTCAAGGCGTGGCCGCACAGCGCCCACATCACCCTGCGCCGCGGCGAGCGCTCGCGCCTGGCCGACTACGCCTCGGAGGTCCTGTGAACGCCCGCCTCGCTTCGGCCACGCTGGCCCTGGCGCTGCTCGCCGGCTGCGCCACGCCGCCCAAGGGGCCGCCCAGCGTCCCCACCCGCGTCAAGACCGGCCAGTCCTGGGTCATCACCCGGCAGGCGCTCGCGGCCCAGGTGCTGGATCCGTGCTCGCGCGACAGTCCCGCGCGCCACCCCGGCGAGGTGACCGGCTACTGGGCGCCGAGCCGGCAGCAGCTGGAACGGCTGGAGGCCGACCAGTCGCGGCTGCAGCCCACGATCGCGGCGCCGGCGGACTTCGACCGCCAGTACGTCGGGATCGAGGCGCACGGACGGCGGCTGATCTACATCAACGCGTTCCGCCTGCCCGACGACAGCGAGCTCGACCCGGGCAGGAGCGCGGTCGATGTCTGTGACGGCGGCGCCGGCGCCTGGGGCGCGGTGTACGACCCGGAGAGCGGCCAGTTCTCCGACATCGCGGTCGGCGGCACGCGCTGAGCCGCGGCCGGCGCCATGGGCATCACGCTGCCGCGCTGGGTCTGGGTCGGGGCCATCACCCTGTCCTGCGTGGCCGGCATGGTCAATGTCGTCGGCTACCTCGGCTTCGAGCACCAGGTGGTCAGCCACCTCACCGGCACCACCAGCCTGCTGGGCGCCGCGCTGGCGCAGCGGCAGTGGCCGCAGGTGGGCTTCCTGTGGGGGATCCTGATCGCCTTCAGCCTGGGGGCGATGGTCAGCGGGCTGATCATCCAGGACAGCACCCTGCGCCTGGGGCGGCGCTACGGTGCGGCCCTGGCGCTGGAGTCGCTGCTGCTGATCGTCGCGGTGCAGCTGTTCGAGCGCCAGCAGCTGTGGGGCGTGCTGCTCGCTGCCGCGGCCTGCGGCCTGCAGAACGCGATGGCGACCACCTTCAGCGGCTCGGTGGTGCGCACCACGCACCTGAGCGGCATGTTCACCGACCTCGGCATCGGCCTGGGCCACCTGTTGCGCGGCATGCCGCTGCAGGTGCGGCGGCTGACCCTGAGCGGGCTCATCATCGGCGGCTTCCTCGCCGGCAGCGTGCTCGGCGCGTGGCTGTTCCAGCGCCTGCACTACGCGGCCCTGTACGTGCCCGCCTTCGTCACCGGCGCCACCGGCCTGGGCTACATCGCCTACCGCCAGTGGGCGCGGTCGCGGCAGGCCGGCTCCGCCTGAGCGGCCTGCCGGCGACGGCGCGTCGCGGGCGTCCCTAGCCCCGGCCCCGCACCCGGCGCTTCGACGGCACATGCTTCGATGGCACCGGACCGGTGGCCTGCACGCGCGGCGCCGGTGCACGCGACGCCGCGCCCGGTGCACAATCGCCGCATGACCTCGCACGCCGCCGTCTCCGCCCTGACCATCGCCGGCACCGATTCCGGCGGCGGCGCCGGTCTCCAGGCCGACCTCAAGACCTTCGCCGCGCATCGCGTGCACGGCTTGTCCGTCGCCGCGGCGCTGACCGCGCAGCACACCCGCGGCGTCCGCGCGGTGCACGTGCCGCCGCTGGCGTTCCTCGACGCACAGATCGACGCCTGCTTCGAGGACTTCGACGTGCAGGGCGTGAAGCTGGGCATGCTCGCCAACGCGGCGGTGATCCATCGCGTCGCCGACGCGCTGGAGCGCCACCGCCCGCCCTGCGTCGTGCTCGATCCGGTGATGGTCGCCACCAGCGGCGCGCGCCTGCTGGAGCCCGAGGCACTGGAAGCGCTGCGCGCGCGCCTGCTGCCACTGGCCACCCTGGTGACCCCGAACACGCCCGAGGCCGAACTGCTGCTCGGGCGCAGGATCGGGGACGCCGACGCCGCCGAGCATGCCGCCGCCGCGCTGCTGGAGCTCGGTGCGCAGGCGGTGCTGCTCAAGGGCGGGCACCTGGCCGAGGGCGCGCGCGTGATCGACCGCTTCGACGACGGCGTCACCCGCCACGAGTTCATCCACGCCCGCCTGCCGCTGCAGGCGCACGGCACCGGCTGCACGCTGGCCGCGGCGGTGACCGCGCAGCTGTGCCAGGGGCTGTCGCTGGTCAATGCCTGCGAAGCCGCCATCGACTACGTCGCCCGCGCCCTGCAGGGCGGCTACCGGCCCGGGCGCGGCGACGTGGTGGTGCTGGATCACTTCGGCGCCGCGCCCGCGCCATGACGGCACGGATCGAGACGATCGAACGCATCGCGCCGGACGGGCACCGCTGGCAGCTGATCGCGCATCGCCCCGCGCAGGCGGTCGCGCAGCTGCTGTGGCTGCCGGCGCTCGGGGTGGCCGCGCGCCACTACCAGGCCTTCGCCGAGGCGCTGGCCGCGCACGGCATCGCGGTGCTGCTGCACGAATGGCGTGGCAACGGCAGCAGCAGCCTGCGCCCGTCGCGGCAGCTGGACTGGGGCTACCGGGAGCTGCTGACCCAGGACCTGCCGGCCAGCCTGGAGTCGCTGGACGCCACCGACGGCGACGGGCCGCGGCTGCTCGGTGGCCACAGCCTGGGCGGCCAGCTCGCCTGCTGCCTGGCCGCGCTGCAGCCGCACCGCGTCGATCGGCTGTGCCTGGTCGCCACCGGCACGCCGTACTGGCGCAGCTTCCCGCCGCCGCTGCGCGCTGCGCTGCCGCTGGTCTACCGCTTCCTGCCTTGGCTGGCGCAGGTGCACGGCACCTTGCCGGGCCGGCGCCTGGGATTCGGCGGTACCGAGGCGCGCGGCCTGATCGACGACTGGGCCCGGGTCGGCCTGAGCAACCGCTACGCCGCGGCCGGCACCTCGCTGGCGCTGGAAGCGGCGCTGGGCGAACTCGCGTGTCCGATCGAGGCCTGGGTGCTGGACCAGGACCGCTTCGCGCCGCTCGGCTCGATGCGCGCGCTGCTGGCGAAGATGCCCCGGTCCGAGGCGCGCGTGGCCACGCTCGATGCCGCGCAGCTGGGCACGCGC
The DNA here is from genome assembly GCA_037145635.1 of Lysobacteraceae bacterium USHLN149. GTDB lineage: Bacteria > Pseudomonadota > Gammaproteobacteria > Xanthomonadales > Xanthomonadaceae > JAATFS01. The sequence goes on along the minus strand of JBBCXB010000001.1, from coordinate 1,156,695 downwards.
GCCGATCACTTCGCCTGGATGAAGGCGCCGACGGCGCTGGCCGCGGCGCTGGCGCAGGGCGTCACGGCCGCCGGATGTTCACAAAAGCGTTGACGCCTCGCGCGCACATCCGCATAATTCCGCTCCTGACGAGGCGCCCGTAGCTCAGTTGGATAGAGTACCTGGCTACGAACCAGGCGGTCGGGAGTTCGAATCTCTCCGGGCGCACCATCATCAGGACCCATGAACGGCATCCGCCATGCCGGCCACGGGATCGCAAGACCCGCTTCACCCGCAACACGCGCGCCCGTAGCTCAGTTGGATAGAGTACCTGGCTACGAACCAGGCGGTCGGGAGTTCGAATCTCTCCGGGCGCACCAATACCGAAAAGACCAGCCTCGCGGCTGGTCTTTTTTTGTCCGGGTGTTCGAGGCGGGATTTGCGTTCGCTGCCGCATACGCCGGCCGACGCCGCGATGCGCGTGCTCGCGGGCCGCGGCATGCCGCACGTCGCACGTCGCACGCACAAGACTCACCTGCCGCGACCGCAGGCCGGGTGGCTAGCCGACGGTCGCCACCGCCGCCACCGGCCTGCCCGGCACCGCCAGCGCCTGCACGGCGTAGCCGGCATCGCGCCAGGCCTGCAGCCCGCCGCGCAACGGGCGCACGTCGCGGTAGCCGCGATCGCGCAGGCGCGCCGCCAGCCAGGCCGCCGAGACCTCGTTCGGACACGCACAGAAGATCACCACGCCGCGTTCGCGCGGCACGCTCGCCAGGATCTGCGCGAGGTCGCGCTCGTCGGCGAACACCGCGCCCGGCAGGGTGTAGGGCTCCAGCGCGCGATAGCCGGGCGCACGGATGTCGAGGATCGCCGGCGCATCCGCCCGCTGCAGCCATGCCTGCAGCGCGTCCACCTCGATGCGCGCGGTCTCCAGCGAGCGCAGCAGCGCCTGCCGGCGCCACCAGCGCCAGCCGACGTACCCGGCCAGCAGTACGGCCGCCGCCTCGAGCACGCCGCCGCCGAGCCGTGCCGCCAGGTCCAGCAGGTCCTGCACCTGGTCGGCGAACGCCGCGCCGACGCCCAGCCCGGCCGCGGCCCACAGCAATGCCCCCAGCGCATCGTGGCGCAGGAATGCGGCGAACCGCACCTGCATCGCGCCGGCCATCGGCACCGACACCATCGACAGGCCGGGCACGAACTTGGCGACCGCCAGCACGCGCACGCCCCAGCGGCCGTAGAAGCGCTCGGTCTTCTTCATGCAGGTGTCGCGCGACAGCGACAGCCGGCACAGCGACTGCAGCGTGCGGTTGCCGTAGCGCCGCCCGGCCAGGTACCAGACGGAATCGCCGGCCACACTCGCCAGCGCCGACACCGCCAGCGCCGCGGCGATGCCCAGCCATGCCGCGCTGCCGCCCTGCAGGGCATAGCCGGCGCCGACCAGGACCAGCGTCGGCATCGCCGGCACCGGCAACCCGAGCGACAGCGCGAGCACGTTGGCGAACACCAGCGCCAGCCCGTACTGCTCGATCAAACCCTGCATGCCGCGATTCCCATGGCCCGACGGAAGGCCGCCATTATCCGCCCTGCGCCACGTCCTCCCGCGTCCGCAGCAGGCTCTCCCCGGAACGGTACGTTGCGGCGATCCGCTCGCACCACTGCGCGAACAGGCCCTCGCGCCGCGCCGCGCGCCGCCACCACGCCAGCGCCTCGCCCTCCTCGTCCGGGCGCCACGCCAGCCAGAAGGTCTCGTCCGGCTTGCGGCTGTCGACCTCCAGCGCGACCAGGCTGCCCTCGGCGAGTGCGCCGCGCGCGTACGGCTCGGGCAGGAAACCGTAGCCGAGGCCGGCCAGCTGCAGCAGGTACTTGCTGTGCAGGTCCGGCACCGTCAGCACGTCCTGCGCCGACAGCAGGCCCACCGTGCGCGGCAGCAGCCGGCGCGCCGAATCGGCCACCGCGATCGCGCGATGCCCGACCAGGTCGGCCGCCCCTACCCGCGTGCGCGCGGCCAGCGGGTGCGTCGGCGCCACCGCGAACACGAAGCCGACCGTGCCCAGCGCCTCGGCGACATAGCCGCCGCCCCCCGGGCCCTCGCCCGCCGCGCCCAGCAGCAGGTCCGCGCGGCGATCCAGCAACGCTTCCCAGGTGCCGGACAACGACTCGCCCACCAGCCGCAGCCGGGTGCTGTCGGCGATGTCGTAGAAGCGCGCGATGTCGGCGTCCAGCAGCGCCGGCGGCAGCAGCGCGTCCAGTCCCAGCGCGAACTCCGCTTCCCAGCCCGAGGCCACCCGGCGCACCCGCACCTCCAGTTCCTCGGCGGCGCGCAGCAGCTGGCGGCCCTCGCGCAGCAGCGCGCGGCCGGCCTCGGTCGGCGTCACCCGCGGACCGGCGCGCACGAACAGCGCCACGCCCAGGTCCTGCTCGAGCTTGGCGACCGTGTAGGAGATCGTGGAGGGCACCTTGAACAGCACCTGGGCGGCGCCGGCGAAGGAACCGCGGCGATCGATCGCGTCCAGGATCCGCAGCGCGTCCAGGCTGAGCTTCATGTTCGAATTTCTCGATGATGACGACCGAATCTACTCGCTTTGCTCCGTGCAGCAAGCGCGGCAGACTGCGTTTCACCGCAGATCCCGGCGCGCAAGCCCGCGATCCTCCACCATCGAACCATTCGCACGAGGAACCTCCCATGCTGCAGCTGCGCACCCGCGAAAGCCGCGGCCACGCCGAACACGGCTGGCTGTCTTCGCACCACACGTTCTCGTTCGGCCACTACCACGACCCGCGCTACATGGGCGTCGGGCCGCTGCGCGTGATCAACGACGACCGCGTGCAGGCCGGCCAGGGCTTCGGCACCCACAGCCATCGCGACATGGAGATCATCTCCTACGTGCTCGAGGGCGCACTCGAGCACAAGGACAGCATGGGCAGCGGCTCGGTGCTGCGCTACGGCGATGTGCAATGCATGAGCGCGGGCCGCGGCGTCACCCACAGCGAGTTCAACCCCTCACCGACCGAGCCGGTGCATTTCCTGCAGATCTGGCTGCTGCCCGATCGCGGCGGCGCGCCGCCGCGTTATGCCGAGAAGCATTTCTCGGTGGCCGACAAGCGCGGCCGGTGGTGCCTGATCGCGGCCCCCGGCGGCAGCGACGGCGCGCTCGACCTCCGCCAGGATGCGCGCCTGTACGCCAGCGTGCTCGACGGCCAGGACCGGCTGGCCCATCCGCTCGCAACCGGGCGTGGCGCCTACGTGCAGGTGGCGCGCGGCGAGGTGGTGGTCAACGGCCAGCCCCTGCGTGCGGGCGATGCGCTGCAGCTCACCGACGAGGCCGAGGTCGTGCTGGCCGACGGGCGCGACGCCGAAGTGCTGCTGTTCGACCTGCCGCACTGATCGCCCGGGATCGGGGCGGACCCGGCGCCGGAACGCGGCGCACCCGCTGCATGCGGATGCGCGCGCCGCAGGCGTTCACGTCTTCCTCCGGGTGTCGTGACGCGTCTTGCACAGGGTACACGTCAATCCTTGCGCTCCTTTTCCTGCCGGCACGCCGGCACACCGAGCCCTCCCCGATGCGACACCCCGCCCACGCCGCCTATGCCACCCCTTCCCGTGTCCGCGAAGGCCGTCCCTTTCCCCGCGGCGCCGTATTCGACGGCAGCGGCACCAACTTTGCGCTGTTTTCGGCACACGCCACGCGCGTGGAGCTGTGCCTGTTCGACGAGCAGGGCACCGAGACCCGCATCGACCTGCCCGAGTACACCAACGAGATCTGGCACGGCTACCTGCCGGACGTGAAGCCCGGCCAGCGCTACGGCTACCGCGTGTACGGCCCGTACGAGCCCACCCAGGGCCATCGCTTCAATCCCAACAAGCTGCTGCTGGACCCCTATGCCTGCGAGATCGAGGGCGACCTGGTCTGGGCCGACGAACTGTACGGCTACACCGTCGGCCATCCCGACGGCGACCTCAGCTTCGACGAGCGCGACAGCGCCCCGTTCATGCCGAAGTGCGTGGTGGTCGAGGACACCTACGACTGGGAGGACGACGCCCGCCTGCTCACGCCCTGGAACAGGACCGTGGTCTACGAGACCCACGTCCGCGGCTACACCATGCGCCACCCTCAGGTCCCCGAGGCCCTGCGCGGCACCTTCGCCGGCCTGGCCCAGGAGCCGGTGCTGCGCTACATCAAGGAACTGGGCGTCAGCGCGGTCGAGCTGCTGCCGGTGCATGCCTACCTGGACGACCAGCACCTGCTGGACAAGGACCTGCGCAACTACTGGGGCTACAACACCCTGGGCTTCTTCGCGTTGAAGTCGCGCTACCTGGCCAGCGGCCACCGCGACGAGTTCCGCGACATGGTCAAGGCGCTGCACCGCCAGGGGTTGGAAGTGATCCTGGACGTGGTCTACAACCACACCGCCGAAGGCAGCGAGCTCGGCCCGACGCTGTCGTTCCGCGGCATCGACAACGCCAGCTACTACCGGCTGGCCGAGGACCCGCGCTACTACATCAACGACACCGGCACCGGCAACACGCTCAACCTGAGCAATTCGCGGGTGATCCAGTTCGTCAACGATTCGCTGCGCTACTGGGCCGGCGAGATGCACGTGGACGGCTTCCGCTTCGACCTGGCCACGATCCTCGGCCGCGAGCCCACCGGCTTCGACCAGCGCGGCGGCTTCCTCGATGCCTGCAACCAGGACCCGCTGCTGTCGGAGGTCAAGCTGATCGCCGAGCCGTGGGACTGCGGTCCGGGCGGCTACCAGGTCGGCCACTTCCCGCCGGGCTGGTCGGAGTGGAACGACAAGTTCCGCGACAATGCCCGCGCCTTCTGGAAGGGCGACGACGGCATGCTGGCCGAGTTCGCGACCCGCTTCACCGGTTCGGCCGACCTGTTCGACCGCCGCGGCCGCCGTCCCTGGGCATCGGTCAACTTCATCACCGCGCACGACGGCTTCACCCTGCGCGACCTGGTCAGCTACAACGAGAAGCACAACGCCGCCAACGGCGAGGACAACCGCGACGGCTCGTCCAACGACGGCTCGTGCAACTATGGCGAGGAAGGCGAGACCGACAACGCCGAGATCCTGCAGCTGCGCGAGCGGCAGATGAAGAACCTGCTGGCCACGCTGTTCCTGGCGCAGGGCACGCCGATGATGCTGGCCGGCGACGAACGCGCCCAGACCCAGGGCGGCAACAACAACACCTACTGCCAGGACAACGAGATCACCTGGCTCGACTGGGAGAACGACGCCACCGAGGGCCGCCTGACCGAGTTCGTGCGGGCGTTGCTGTCGCTGCGCAGGCGCTATCCGATCCTGACCCGCGGGCGCTTCCTCAACGGCCAGTACAACGAGGAAGCCGGGCTGCGCGACCTGACCTGGCTCAACCCGGGCGGCACCGAGATGGACGATGCGCACTGGACCGATGCCGGCGCCCGCGCGGTCGGCCTGGTGCTCGAGGGCAAGGCCCAGACCTCGGGCGTGCGCGAACGTGCCAACGACGCCACCCTGCTGATCGTGCTCAACGCCTACCACGAAGGCGTGACCTTCACCCTGCCCTCGTCCGAGGAGGCGCTGCACTGGAAGCTGGTGCTGTCCACCGACGAGGCGCTGGAGGTCGACATGATGCCGGCCGGCGCCAGCGAGTTTCTGGCACCGCCGCGCAGCGTGTCGGTGTTCGAGTGCAAGACCCCGGCCTGACCTCCGGCCGCATCGCGCCCGGCCGTCGTCTGGTGGCCGGGCGCCACCGCCTGCAATCCAGCAAGGCCCGCATGCGGCAACACGGTATCCGCCGGATCCGCGCATCGAAGTATCCAGCCCTGGGCCAGCCAGGCATCCGGCCAGGCCGGCCCTGACACTTCCAGCCTTCCAGCCGGTGACTGCCCCGGCGCGCTGCCTTCGGGCGCACGAACGAATCCGTTCCGCTCCTCGCCGCAAAGCCCGCGTGGCCTGCGTGGCCTGCGCCAGAATCCACTGCAACCCGAAGACGCTTCGCCGCTGGCGGTGAGCGTCCTGCGTCTGCGCCGCAACACGTCGCAGCCCGCTCACTTTCGGAGCCTCATGGCGGCGTCGTGGATGTCCGCCCGAGGCGCGACCGGGCGTGCGCACATCGACCGCGATGACGCGAGCGGCGTGCTCGCCTGCACTGTCCGCTCCACGCGCGACATCGCGCACACCGCCTCGACATTGCATTTCGATGGCGCTGGATTGACAGAACACCACGACGCGCACTGGGTCACAGCTTGCTCGACTGGTCGTTGACCTGACCCTGCCCGCAGCGGCTATCGTGCGCTACCGCGTGCCACATCGTGGCAATAGGGGCGCGGCTTCGCCTTCCACCGCAATATCCGCCCCAACCGGGCTGCAGTCGGCTGTCCGTTCCACCTCAGCAATCCCGCACACCGCTCGGCAGGTCATCGGAAACGTTCCGGTGCCTGGCGCTGGCTTCGTGCGCCCTGAAAAAACCACCCATGGAGATGTGCCGCTATGCGATTCGGAATCTTCCTCGCCGTATTCCTCCTCACCACCTTCAGCGCGGGCGCCCAGGCCCAGATCGTGACGCTCGACAAAGGGGGCTTCGTGCTCACCTACGACTGTACCCAGCACACCGCCCTGCGCTACGCGTACACGTTGACCGCCGACACCGGCTCGGCCGCCCGCCCCTCCAGCTTCTACCTGGACACCGACCTGCCCAGCGGCTGCGCCGGACAGACCAAGACCGCGTCCTACGCCAGCGTGCGCTCGGGCTACGACCGCGGCCACCTGGTCACGTCCAACCACATGGACTACAACGCCACCTACATCCGCCGCGCCAACCTGATGACCAACATCGTGCCGCAGGTGTCGGGCTTCAATCAGGGCATCTGGGTGCAGGCCGAGAACGTCGCCGAGTGCTACCGCGACATCAAGCCGGTCGAGGTCTACGGCGGCGTGGTCTACGGCGACGCGTCGAACGACTACTTCCTGTCCAGCCATGGCATCCCGACGCCCGAGTTCTTCTGGAAGACCATCATCACCACCGATCCCGGCACCGGAGCGACGAAGGCCATCAGCTGGATCATTCCCAACGAAACCGGGCTGGGCGGACTCGACAGCTACATCGTCTCCATCGCCGACCTCGAGGAACTGCTCGGCGCCTCCAATGTCGCGATCAACGCGACCACGGCGGTGAAGAACATGCTGCCCAGCACCACCTGGCCGCTGCCGAGCGGCTGCGACCTCAGCTGAGTCCCCGCCCCCCTCCCCCTGAAGGATGGCTCCGGCAGGACCGGGGCCAGCCTTCGCGCGTGCCTTCTTGCCCGGCAGCAGCGCGAGCTGGGCCCGGCGCGGCATCAGCCACGATGGCGGGAGCCACGGCGCCCTGGCGATGCCGGCATCGCCCCCTGCGTCCACGGCCGCTCAACCTGCCTTGCCGGGAAAGCGGTGGCACGCATCCCAGAATCGCGCCAGGCTCGGCGAAACGAACTTGTCGCGATGGCGTATCAGGAACAGGCGCCGGTCGAGGGGCGGCAGCACGTCGGCCAGCACCTTGAGCTGCCGCGTGGCGAGCAGGTCCGCGACCACCCAGCGCGACAGGCAGCTGACGCCGATGCCCTGCGCCAGCAGGTGCTTGATCGCCTCGGAACTGCCGATCTCGCGTGTATCGGGCAATGCGTGCAGGTGCCCCAGCAGCAGCCGTTCGACCTCCTCGCGCGTCCCCGATCCCGGCTCGCGCAACAGCCAGCCGGCGTCGCGCAGATCGTCCACCGTCGGCTTGCGCTTGCGCGCCAACGGGTGCTGACGCCCGGCGACGATCACCAACTCGTCCCGCAGCCAGGGCTCGGCCTGCAGTTCCGGCAGGTGGCAGGGACCTTCGATCAATCCCATGTCGAGGTCGAAGCCGGCCACCTTGTGCGCGATCGCGGCACTGTTGGCCAGGTCGACATCCACCCGCAGCCGCGGCGCCGAACCGTGCAGTTCCGCCAGGATGCGCGGCATCAGGTAGTTGCCCACCGTGGTGCTGCATCCCACCCGCAGCCGGGTGGCCATCCCGGCGCCGCCTGACCGGAAACCGGCCTCGACCTGCTGCGCCTGTTCCAGCATCCGCCTGGCCTGCGGCAGCAGGGCGCGGCCGTTGTCGTTGAGCAGCACGCCCCGCCCCACGCGGTCGAACAGGCGCGTATCGAGCACCTCCTCCAGTTCGTGCAGCGCGGCACTGACGGCGGATTGCGAAAGCGCCACGGCCGCCGCCGCACGGGTGGTGCTGCCGTGCTCGGCGATGGCGCAGAAGATCTGCAGCTGGCGGAGGGTGAGCCGCATCGCTTACCTGAAAAATAGATTATTCCTAGAAATATTACCCGTTATCTCGATGGGTCGGCGCGCCCTAGACTGCACGCCTCCACGTCTCCGGGCCTCCGGCCACTCCCTCACCATGAGCCCCCCTGCTCGCTCCGCCGTGTTCGCAAGCCGCCCCCTGGCGGCCCTGGCAGGTCCTCGCGACGCCGTCCGCCAGTTCACGCCGAACTGGTTCGCCGCGGTCATGGGCACCGGCGTCCTGGCGCTCGCCCTGGGCCAGTGGCCCGGCAGCGCGCCGAAGCTCGCATTGCTGGGCGAATGGCTGTGGCTGGCGAACGGCGCCGTGTTCGTGGCCTTCTGCGCGATGTATGCGGCCCGCTGGCTGCTGTTCTTCGACGAGGCCCGGCGCATCTTCGGCCACGCCACGATGTCGATGTTCCTGGGCACCTTGCCGATGGCGCTGGCCACGCTCATCAACGGCCTGCTGCGCTTCGGCCTGCCGCGCTGGGGCACCGCGGCGGTGCTGCCGCTGGCCGAGGCGCTGTGGTGGCTGGACGTGGCGATGGCACTGGCGTGCGGGGTGGCGATCCCGTGGCTGATGTTCACCCGCCAGCGCCACCGCCTCGAGCAGATGACCGCCGTGTGGCTGCTGCCCATCGTCGCCGCCGAAGTGGCGGCCACCAGCGGCGGCCTACTGGCGCCGCACCTGGCCGGCGCGACCGCCGGGCTCACCGTGCTGGTCACCAGCTACGTGCTCTGGGCCTATTCGGTGCCGGTGGCGCTCAGCCTGCTGGGGATCCTGCTGCTGCGGCTGGCGCTGCACCGGCTGCCGGCTGCCCCCCTGGCCGCATCGACCTGGCTGGCCCTCGGCCCCATCGCCACCGCGGCCCTGGGCATGCTGGTGCTCGGCAGCGAGGCGCCGGCGATCTTCGCGGCACATGGCCTGTCCGGCCTCGGGACGACCGCCGCCGGCCTGGGCACGATCGCCGGCCTGCTGTTCTGGGGGCTGGGTCTGTGGTGGATGGCCCTGGCCGTGCTGGTCACCGCACGCCAGCTCAGGCGCGGACTGCCCTTCAACCTGGGCTGGTGGGGCTTCACGTTCCCGCTGGGCGTGTACGCCCTCGCCACCCTGAAACTGGGCAGCGCCCTGCACCTGGGGTTCTTCGCGGACCTGGGCGTGGCGCTGGTCGCGATGCTGGCGGCGGTGTGGACGATCGTGGCCACCCGAACCGCGGCGGGCGCCTACCGCGGCGACCTGTTCGCTTCGCCGTGCCTCGCGCCGGCGGATCGCGCCTGACCGAGCCCTGATCCCGGGCGCCCCTGACACCCCGCCGCGCTTGCAACCTGGCCGGCTGGGCCGCCCCTGGATTCGATGGCCTGAACGCGCGGTCCGGCGCCCATGCTGCCGTGCCCACGACTGGGCGCTCTGCGGAGCCGCGCCTGTCCCGCCGCGTGCGGGAGGCTGGAGCGCGATCGAGCGCACCGGCCAGGTCGCGGGCCCAGCCTCGTGCTTGGGCATGCGTCATGCGGGATGCCCGCGGGAGCCGGCCGGACGAACCGCGCTCGACGACCGCGCCCGCCCGTTCATCTGGTGGATTCGCCCAGCCGCCTTTTTCGCTACGATGAACGGCCTAGCCCTGATGGTCATCACGTGAGCAGCGAACCGGAGCCACAGCGCATCCTTCTGGTGGAAGACAACGATGCCGTCCGCGAACTCGCCGGGGAGTTCCTGAGCGAGCACGGCTACGGCATGGTGGCCGTCGCGGACGCCGAATCGGCGCTCCCGTACCTGGAGAGCGCGACGCGGTTCGACCTGCTGCTGTCGGACATCGGCTTGCCCGGAATGGACGGCCGGGCCCTGGTGGACCGGGCGCGGGCGCTCTTTCCGAACCTGCCGGTCATCATGATCACCGGGTATGCCGGGGCGGCCATGGACCGCGCCGACTTCCTGGCGGCTCGGATGAACATCCTGCCGAAGCCCTTTTCGCTGAAGGAACTGCTGGCCGCGGTCAGGGCGGCGATTCCCGCGTCCTCAGCCTGACGCCCCGGTCGGCACACCGGTCGCGCACGCCACCCTCACGAGCGCCTGTCAAAATCGCCGCTTCGGGCAGCTGTCGGCGCGCAAGTCGTGAATTCAAAATCCAGCAATGAGCCGGGAAGTCTCGACTTCCTCTCCGGCGGCGGAGAAATGGGTGCGCTGATGCGCGCCCACGACTGGGCCGCCACGCCCATGGGGCCGCCGGAGACCTGGCCTCAGTCGTTTCGCACCTCGCTCTCGATCATGCTCAATTCCACCCTGCTTTGCGCGGTGCTCTGGGGGCCGGAACTGAGGCTGTTCTACAACGACGTCTACAAGCGCTCCCTGGCCGACCGGCACCCCGGCGCCCTGGGACAGCCGGTGGCCGAGGTGTGGGGCGAGACCTGGGCGCCCGTGTCGGACGATTTCCTGCGGGTCATGGCCACCGGCGAAGGCTTCGGACAGGGCGTCATAGAACTTCCCATGTTCCGCAATGGCTATTACCAGGCGACCTACTGGAACGCCACCGCGTCGCCGATCAAGGGCGAGGACGGCACCGTGCTGGGCCTGTTCAACATGGCCATCGAAACGACGGCCCAAGTCGCCGCCGATCTCGAACGGGACATCCGCCACCATCAGCTGCAGAGCAGCAACGTCGGCCTGCGCGAGGAAGTGCATACGCGCACCGCCGAGCGCGACCGTGCGATCGAGAACGAGACCAATGCGCTACGCAACGCCGAGCGGGTGCAGTTGGCCCTGGCGGCGGGCGCGATCATCGGCACGTGGAACTGGGACGTCCCCAGCAACGAGTTCATGGTCGACAACGCCTTCGCGCACCATTTCGGCCTGAATCCGAGTTTTGGCCTGACCGGCCTGACCTTCGAGCAAATCATCGAGACGGTTCACCCCGAGGACCGCGAGGGCCTGTGCCAGGCCATCCAGGAGGTGTTTGAACGGGGCGGACGCTACGCCCATCAATACCGGGTACGGCGGCGCAACGGCCACTACTACTGGGTCGAGGCGAATGGCCGGGTCGATCTGGATGAAAACGGAAAGCCGCTGCGCTTTCCCGGCATCTTGCTGGATGTGGAGGACCGCCGGGCGCTCTCGGCCGAGCGCGACCGGGCGCTGACCGAGCTTCGGGAACTGAACGAGACCCTCGAGCAACGGGTGCTCGACCGGACCCAGGCCCTGATGCAGGTCGAGGAGGCGCTGCTTCACTCCCAGAAGATGGAGGCCGTCGGCCAGCTGACAGGCGGCCTGGCGCACGATTTCAACAACCTGCTGGCGAGCACGTCCAGCGCCCTGGAGATGCTGGGCCTGCGTATCGAACAGGGACGATTCAACGACCTGCCCCGCTACATCGCGATCGCCGAGCAGGCCTGCAGCAGCGCTGCCGCACTGACGCACCGGCTGCTGGCCTTCGCCAGCCGACAGACACTGGTTCCCCAGGCCACGAATCTCAACGATCTCGTCGGTGGCATGCTGGACCTCATCCGCCTCACCGTAGGACCCGGCGTGCGGGTCGAGAGCGCCTTGGCGTCGGAATCGTGGGCGACGTGGGTCGACGTTTCCCAGCTGGAGAGCGCACTGATCAACCTGTGCATCAATGCGCGCGACGCGATGCCGTCCGGTGGTCGCCTGACGATCGCGACGTGCAACTGCGTCATCGACAGGGTCCGCGCCGACGCCCTGGACCTGCCGGCAGGCGACTACGTGACGATGCAGGTCAGCGACACGGGCACCGGCATGGACGATGCCACCCTGGCGCGGGCGTTCGAGCCCTTCTTCACCACCAAGCAACTGGGCGGCGGCACGGGCCTGGGGCTGTCGATGATCTACGGCTTCGCCAAGCAGTCCAGCGGCCACGTCCAGATCGCCTCGCGGTGGGGAGCCGGTTCCACCGTGACCCTCTACCTTCCCCGCCATGCGCAGGTCTCGCCGACGCTGCCGGCAACCGACGTGCCTCGCGTCCTGGGAACCCGCGTCTGCGCCCAAGCCCTTGCTCCGAATGCCACCGAGGCCGCCGCGCCTCCGGCAGACCTTGTTGCTTCGATAGCAGTCGCGTCATAGTGACTTCGACAGCAAGTGCGTGATGATTTCGTCGGTAGCAATTGCGTCTCAGCCTGTGGGCTCGGTAGGCAGCTCGGTAGACCTCGTCTACTGTCGATCGGTAGATCTCATCGACTGACAGCAAGCAGCCTGCGACTGCCACAACCTGAGCCAATCGCTAGCTACGCGCGACCGCAAGGTCCGCTAAACGAACTTGCAGCCACGCGCCTATTATCGTCTGGACACCACAAATTCCGTTCAAGGGATGCTCCGGTCCCCACCTAGCCGTTCGCAATGGATCGCTGCAACTAGGAAGAATTGCTACTAACCAGCGAACGACTGACGAGCTTCACGGATCTACCCCAACCTTCTCGCACCCGGGCTACCTGAGCTGGGTCGAACGGGCGCAGGCCGAGAGCCTGGAGGCTACCAGGCAAGCGCAAAACGTGAATAAGCCGACCAGCAACGCTTATCATCCTTTATGGACTTGTACTTCACCTGATGCACCAAGCATTTGGTTGAGCGCAACAAATTTCGAAGATTTTTATTTTACTTGATTCCGCCAGACGAAGAGACATTCCTAGGTCAATATCTTCGCATGTCTAGCATGAAGCGCTACGACAATCCTGCCAAGCAGATTATTGACCCGTCCAAAAATCGTTAGCAAACCTCAAGCGCGGACTGAAAATCAGCGCACCCTTGAATATTTTGGCAGTTCATGGAATTCCTTAAGGTTCAGCTTTGCTCCTGGGATCTCGCTCATTTCGCCACCTTATTTCCACCCCATTGTTCACCCACTAGGCTGCGTGCACATTTCATAGATCAATTATCAGTTTCTGGATCTGATTTCCATAATTCTTGACCAGATTATGTCGTCGCCGCTTCTCCAAACTGCGTCAAGCATCTTTCTGAAAACCGGATTTTGCTTAGCTTCAACTTCTATTTGATCGACAAATCGATCGCCATGGGATTCAATCAAATCTTCAAGCGGCCCCGCGCCTGCAATACTGATGACACCTTCCGGTGGATTGCGACGGCTTATTTGCACAAGCGCTTCCCAGCATGCTTCTGGCTCCGATTCCATTAGTTCGAAGAATAGGTCCACAGCCCACCAAAGCGGGTCTTCGGTATTGGTGAGCTGGCGCTTCTGTGCCTCAATGTAAGCCTGAGCCCAGCTTTGGATTTCATTGGATTTCATGATTTTTAAAATCCTGGTGCGTTTAAACTGGCGGCGTATTCCCATTCGCCATACTCTGCTGGCAATAACTTACAGTACATTCGCACTCTTCTTAAGGCGTCGCGCAGACGAGCTTGCAATTGAATGATTGCCTGTAAGTGTCCAGGGTCGCGACCTCTGGTCCTCTTGCTCCTTGGACCGGCCTGGCGCCGTCACGGACACAGTGCTCAGCGTCGGCGTGTGGGCTATGATGGGCTGGCCCAGCTCGGCCTTCGCTTGGCGGAGCTCTTCTGACGTGGTCACCGCGACTTGGTGGGCCATCCCGTCTGAGCCGACCTGGAAGCGCGCAACGGGGCTGTCGTAGCCGTAGTTGCCATGATCGTCGCGTTGGAGTTGTTGCATCGTGGGGCCGGAGAGCCCGGCCGCGTCCTTGGTGCGCTGGCTGGCGAGCTCTACAGCCTAAAGGTTCTTTACCTGGGCGTTGAGATCGATGCCAGCCGCTCGATACCGATGCAGAAGCTCGTTGTGCTCCATCTGCGCCGGAGTGGGCGCGGGGCGAGCCTCACGGCGACGGCGTTAAGGTCCAGGGCGCGCTTGGCAATGACTCGGTTGGGTACTTCGCAGCCGTCGATGGTGCCGCTGAAGAGATGCTCGGTGGCCAGGATGTGGTGCTTGGTATCCAGGAAGACGACCCCGAACACTTCGTGCGGCAGGTGGGCGCAGCGAGCGACCAGGTAGCTGCCGGCCTGCTCCGGACTGTGGATCCGGCATTGGCGTTAGAAGGCGTTGCTCCAAGATGGTTGCGGCGGCGCGCAGGATGCCCTCCTCGTCCACTGGAGTCGGTATTGGGCAGTGCGGTCCTTGGTGTTGCGCAAGTTCGGCCTCTTGCGCGCATCTAAACCTTGGATTGCAGAGCTGTGGGACACTCAGGCCATCTTCGGAGCGCCCCCAACCATGCGAATCAATCGACGAAAAGCTGTCCTGGCCTTTTGGATGAGAGTGGAGGCAGGTGCAGCGCTGATGGCTTTATCGCTTTCAGGGTGCGTGGCGAGTAGCCCGGCAGCGAGCAGCCTCATTGAAGGACCTGTTCGCTTGGGAGAAATTGCGGCGGTTGACGGCTCCAGGGTGCGCCCCGACCGCGTCATCGAAGACAGCCGTTGCCCGGTCGACGTTCAATGCATTCAGGCCGGCCGGCTGATCGTCAGGACGACAGTGCTTGGCGGCGGCTGGTCCAAGGAAGTTGACCTCACGCTCGGCGTGCCGGTGCCAGTGGCGGATGGTCAATTGACGTTGGTCGCCGCTACACCCTCGCCCGCAACATCAGCAACCGCTCCCGCGCCTGACGCTCGCTTCACATTCAGCTTTCAAGGTGGCCGCTAGTAAGGCGGCAGCATTACTGAGGATTCGGGCTCGGTTACAAGCGCGTGCTTTGTCATGCATCCATACGGCCTACTTAAAACAATCCAAATCGTTGCGTGCCTTTTCCGCGCTGCTGGTAGTAAATCAACGTCCGTAATAGGCTGATGGCCTACTTGCAGCGGAGTACTCCATGGCCCGTAACCGGCCTGTCGGCCAAAGAACTGAAGACCCTGTTTGCTCAGGCCGAAAAGCAACAGGTCAAACTGGCCAAGCGGCCCAGGGCCTCGGCGATGCGGGACATGATCGACAAGTATGTCAAAGATCATGGCTACACCATCGCGGAGCTCTACGGCACCGCTACCGCCGCAGCCAAGAGCGGTTCCAAGAAGGCAGGCACCCGGAAAGCGACGAAGGGCTGCAAGCTGGGTAAGGTGGGCGGAACCGAACCGCCGTGCGCCCACGACGGAGCGCCGGCCACCAAAGCCATCACCGCAAAATGTTTCCACAACATGCCGTCCTCTTTCGAGAACGGCCGCCCACGAGCCCCTTACCGTGCCTGCAGGCTACGATTGGGTATCGCTTGAAGTATCGTTTTGAGGGAGCGGGCCCGGCAACTTTTCCTTGCAGTTCAAATGTTTACTTCGGTGGAATCGTCGGGAGCATATGGGCGTGATCGGGCATCAGATGCCCCTCCTCCACCCGCCTCTGACTCTGCTCGGCCAATCGCCGGAATATCTCGCCCAAATGCTGGCGAAGCTCGTACAGCGTCTTGCGATGACACTTCGGAATGGACACCACATGGTACAGGCACTCCCACTGGCTGCGATTTAAGCTCTCTTACTCATCCATCTCGGATTCTCCGTCTCTTGTACTTGGCGGCTCACGATTCGGATTCTCCGGAATGGACCGCCGGAGATGTCAAACAGCTACCGCCCCGGGCATAGCCGGTGGAACTCTCAAAACTGGCTTAGTTAATTAATGGATCAAGAATGGATGAATGCATCTCCCAGTTCAGTAGCCAAGTGTCTATGAGCATGATTTTGTGACAAAAATCTCAAATTACACGCACACTTAGTCACACATGCCGTTGCATGTCAGGAACTCACCAGGATATCCTCCCAACCTTAGTGTTGCGATGCATCAATAAATTTGGATTCTACAAGGAGCTTTTATGAAAGGACGCGTATGGCCTAAGGCCATTTCTTGTTCTGCTGTTATTTTTAACAGCAAACTGCAGCGAAAGAATAACTCTCTCTTACTTGCCCTCGTGGTCGGCGTCTTTATAGCCCCCACTACCAATGCGCAAAAGACGACTCAAACCACTGGTACGGAAACGCTGCGCCCGTCGCCTAGGGACTTCATCACCTCCGTAAGCGGCTTTGTTCCAACCATGGGCTCTGTCGAAAAAGATGATGAGCGCAATGGAGGTTTATTTCCGCAAAATGTCGGCGAGACGCTAAGAGGCGACCAGATCGACATCTCGACAGGAAATAAGCTCGATGACAATCTTGAGTTTTACGCCCTCGGCGAATTGCCCCTGCGTCTTGATAGGAACTACAATCTTAATTGGAGTGGATGGGGTTTATTCGGCTTCAAATGGGTAAGTAGCTTCGATTTTCAGCTTAAATTTGGCGCTGCGCAAGATTACCAATGCTACGCATCGCCAGGCAGTGTCCCATGTGCTGACACGAGCGCATATTCAGAAGTATGGGCTTTTCGACCCGATGGGAGGAAAATCCGCCTTGTTAGAAAGGAAGACGGAGTATTCCGCGAGATGGGGGTTCAAAGCCTTTTTTCATTAACACGTCAAGAAGATGGCAGGTGGCTTCTCAACAACGAGACAGGGGGAACTGAGCTATATTCGCAAGCGGGCTTTCCCGAACGCCTAACGAACGAAAACGGGCTTACCTGGACTTATATTTACGGCGGGTCAAATAACACTCAAGTTCAAAGCATCATATCAAGCGACGGACGTGCCGTCGCGTTTGTGTGGGGTGGAAACCGTATCATTGAGGCACATGATCCCGCAGGAAATATTTACAGATATAGCTATGAACACGTTGAAGGTTTGAGTGCAGGAATGATGGCACTCGTTTCAGCGGAATATCCGGATGGAATGGTCATCACCTATCGCTATGCAGGCACCAAGCATCCTTGGGCATTGAGTGGAAAATCTTACAATGGTGTTGAATATGCCTCTTATTCTTATGATGACGAAGGTCGCGCGGTCGGTTCCGAACGAGCCGGTGGAGTAGGTAAATACTCCTTCTCTTATTCCCAAAGCGGATCTGATACGACGGTAATTGAAACGAACCCTTACGGGAAGCAAACTCGCTTTATTTTTAATGGTTCGCGCCTTGGCTCAGTCGAGACACTCGAAAGCGCCAAATCCACAGGCGCCAAAAAAACAATCACTTATGACAGTACGGGACACCCCGATGTCATCACCGGTTTTAATGGCGCCGTTTCTGATTATGATTACAATGAATACGGACAAATCGTCAAGCTTACAGAGGCAAAAGATACAGCGGCTCAACGAGTAACCAACTACACTTGGAACACCCTTAAGAACCGAATTGAAGGTATAGAGGCAGTTGGATCGAACCAGAAAATATTCACATATACGGCTGAGAACAGAATAGATTCGATTACTGAAAAAGACCTCTCAGGCCTTAGTGGCATAGCTCGCCAGACAACTTACAGCTATACGCTTCACCCAAACAAATTGGTCGCAAGCTCCGTGCTTGACGGCCCATTGGAAGGATCTGGTGATTCATTATCGGCGAGCTTTAGTGAAAAGGGTGAACTCCTCGCAGTTAAAAACTCTTTGGGCCACTCAACAAGCTATGGTTCCTACAGTAACTTGGGACGTCCAGGCACCAAAGCAGAGCCCAATGGATTAACCATTGAGTATTCATACGATTCGCGTGGACGTGTTTTAACGGAAAGACGTTCCACTAGCGATGGAAGAAATTCAAACAGAAACTGGCAATATAATGCAGGACTGCTATTGAGGTCCAGCGAGGTCACCGGCGTTACTAATAATTACTTCTACAACGCCGCTCGCGATCTTATTGGAGAATTTATAAAAAACAGCGATGGAACATATGACAGCAAAGAGCTGACACTCGATGCGGCGTCAAACGTAACGGGATTTACAGTTTCCAGTGATAATTACCCTGCCAACACGACCATCATTGGAAAAATAACGAATGTCGATGCTGATGCCGACTTTAACTATACTATCCATGGATGGGCCTGTTCCACCGGCTACGAGAGCCCCGTCAATGTACATATTTACTTCAACGGCGCCGCAGGAACAGGTACTTTCTTCACAGAGGTAACAGCTAGCGAGCCAAGTGAAGCAGGCGCCATCGCTTCGTGCGCAATCACAAGCACCGCTCATAACTTCTCCTTGCCTCTGACTATAGACCAGCGCAGAACCTATGCTAATCAGCCGATTTACATCCATGGAATCTCGCCGGTCGGCAAAGACAATGCTTTGCTCGCAAATTCTGGTTCATTAGTCGTGCCGGCAGTGGTTGATAGTATAACCGCCGAAATTATCGGCTGGACTCATCCAGATCATATGGTCTCCGGAGAGTCGACCACCATAACACTCCAAATCCGTAACACTGGCAATACCACTTGGCAGCCTGGCGAAACCTACCTCGCTTGGGGCACCACGATCAATTCCCTAAGCGACTCGAAAGCGCTTGCGAGCAGTGTTCCTCCTGGACAAATCGCCACGTTCACATGGAATTGGACAGCACCTGAACTAAGCACAAGCACTCAGTCGTTTAATTTTGCCGCGAGCATGGCTACCAGTGGTAGTACATGGGGACCGCATACTTCGACATCAATAACCGTCGAGGACCTTAGCGGCAATTGTGACGGAACACGCTGCGAAGTCCCCATGGTACTTCCGGTTGAATAACTCAAGGACGGAGATTTAAGATGAGTGCATTAGGAACAGCTATTCTGACCGGAGCGGTCGCGCTTAGCGGCAGCTTCGAACGCGACGATTTAGGACGCATCACAGCAATCAAAGATGCTGACGGCAATACGACAAGCTACACTTATGATGGAGGGGGGCGGCTGGTTGCAGTAACCGATCCGACGGGGCAGATCGAAAAGAGAAATTATGACGAATTCGATCGCCTGATTTCTTTAATCGACCCATTAGGTGGAACCACTCAGTTTGCATATAATCCCGCCAATCGCGCCGTCAGCGTGACCGATGCGCGTGGAAACGCGACTCAATATACGGTAGACGGCCTAGGCCGGTTACTGAGCCAAAATAATCCGGACTCGGCATTAACAGTGTTCGAGGCTTTGCCTAATGGCTCTCCCACCACTGCAAAGAAAGCGGACGGGACTTTAATCCAATATACTTACGACGCGCTTGGCAGATTAACCGGAGAAAAGTCAGGCGATGCAGAACGAAATTTTGTCTACGACGGTTGCGAGAACGGCAAAGGACAGCTCTGCGGGATCTCCTCCCCGCAAAGCGAGACCGTTTTTACTTACACTCAGGATGGATTAATCAGGTCACGAGAGGACTGGACTACCTTGCAGGGAATACCGGTCCAAGCGATAAGCAGCTTTGGTTATAACCAGGACGGCACGCTAGCAAGCTTGACGTACCCCGATGGAACAGCGGTGCGTTATGGCTATCTTGATGGGCTAGCGAGGAGCCTTGAACTAACTACTGGCGATGGGCAACAGAAAACTGTCCTTTCCGGAAGCTCTTATACTCCTTATGGCGCGCTTTCTCACGCCACATTTGGCAATGGCGTGGACCTTAACTATAACTACAATCTAAACGGGCGGCTCAAATCGAGCATCGCCAATGGTAGCGCAGGACAAGTACAGGCACTGAACTACAATTATTCCAAGGTGGGACAAGTATCTCAAATTATTGATGATCTGCGTCCAAGCCTCAGTCAAAACTTTGAGTATGACGCCAAGGGCCAGCTCAATAAAATCTCTCGGGATGGGCAAACCACGGACTTGTCATTTGATCTGACAGGCAATCAATTAATTTCTTCCACCGCCTCAGATGTGATACTTTCTGATATAAGCCCGAGCAATAATCAGGTGCTCGGGTTGTCGGCAGGAAGTGATGTGCGAATGTATAATTACGATGCAAATGGCAATCGTATCAGCGAAGTAGTTGGTGGTGTTTCGAAGACGTATGAGTATGATGGTTTTGGGCGTTTAGTTGAAGTCAATGCAAATGGCGCTGTTAGCGAGTATGTCTTTAATGCTTTGGGGCAACGGGTTGGTAAAGCCGTTGGTGCCGACACCGTCCGCTTTGCTTATTTAGGGCAAAATGAATTATTAGCAGAGCACGGTTTGCAAGGCTGGACAGACTATCTCTGGTTCGACGGGCGTATTGTAGGTTTTACTCGTGCTGGTTCGCTTTATTTTCTGAATAGCGACCATCTAGGCCGTCCGGAGACAGCAACTGACGCTAATCAAAGCATTGCTTGGCAGAACTCGAATTTTGCTTTCGGAAGTCGGGTCAGTGTTGATAATGTGGGCGGGCTCAATATTGGCCTACCAGGCCAATATTATGATCAGGAGTCGCTGCTTTGGCATAATGGTTATCGTACCTATGATTCACGGATTGGCCGATATTTGGAGTCCGACCCGATTGGTCTAGGCGGGGGCACGAATACTTACATTTACGCGGGAAACGATCCCATTGCCAATGTTGATCTGCTTGGTCTTGTTGAACCGCAACCACCGATCTACAAACCGAACTTGCCCTTGCCCATTACAAAAATGCCGTCTCGTGAAATTTCGGCTACGGAAAAGGCTATCTCTGGGTGGGTAGTCAAGAAAGCATCCAAAGGGCTTTTCACTGTCGACAAATTCGGGCGAATTATCCCCGTAATTAGGGGCGCTCTTTTTGGGCGAATCATGTTTTACATCGAACTGGCCGCGCCGGTCGAGATGGACATGGATGGCTTTGAAAGCGGTCGTCTCCCCAATACACTCGTCCCCTACGTAGCACCTGCTCAGCCCGAAGAAGAACATTACGGTGAGGTCGGACCAGTTGAACCCATCAGAGAACCTGCTGTGGGTGGTGGCGGTGGTGGCGGTGGCGGTGGTTTTGTTGGTGGCGGAAGTGTTGGGGGTGTAGTCTCAGTCGGGACTGTAAAGCCGGTTGAAACGAAGGAAAAATAGATATGAACAATACAAAACGGCTTATCATTGCTAACATCACCTTCTTCGTGGCGATTGTGATCGGCGGAATAATTGCCGCCAAATTTCCTTCCAGTCAGTCCTGGCATGTCATTCCTTTTCTGGTGATATGGGTCATTGTCTCTGCAAAATTTGCAGCATTCTTGGTTAACCGTTTCTTTGGACGAAAATAATCTAAGATAAATAATCATGCGGACCAAGGCATTGATCAATGACATAGCGCAAGCTCGATCACCGACTCAATCGCTAATAAAACAGGAGAGTGACTAGCTATCAGGTTTCTTCTTTACCGAAAGGTGCATCGTTTATTGCAACCTCTTACAAGCGTTTTCTCTTCCAAGCCATCGGGACCCGCTTTGACGGGTAAGGTCATGGAGCACCCGGCCGGTTCGCCGGAGGAAGTCCGAGAAGGCTTCGCCAGGTCCGCCAACATAGTCGCCCAAGTGCTTGCGTTCCCAACCCGGTTCGACTCCGTGTGCGGAATCGAACCGCCCTGCGCCCACGCCGGAGCGCCGGCCACCAAAGCCATCACCGCAAAATGTTTCAACAGCATGTCGTCCTCTTTCGAGAACGGCCGCCCACGAGCCCCTTACCGTGCCTGCATGCTACGACTGGGTATCGTTTGAGGTATCGTTTTGAGGGAGCCCGGAAAATTTTCCTTGGAGTTCAACTGCTTAAAAAGAGGTGCTGGGACGATCCGCTTAAGTATCGCAACCCGGCGAAGGCTGAAGAAACGTGGACCGGGCGCGGGTGGCCGCCGCGCTGGCTGGCGGAGCTGACCACCAGCGGAAAGTCGGCAGACGGGTTCCTGATCGACCGCAAGTAGGTCCGGACATTCCCTGCTTGGTGCGAGACCCCCACTATTTCGCGTCCAAGGGTCACCGGCGCCTGAGCGCCGGGACCTTGGGCAACCGTTACTTCTTTCCCTTCTTCCCTTTGTCAGGCGCCTGACTCAGGGCAGATCCGGCTGCTGTCTTGGACTTGCTACCGGTTCGATCATCCCGCAGAACATCACTCGCGGCCTTGGCTGCTTTCGGCCCCGTCTTCTCGTTCTTTGCCATAGGGAATCCTCGCCACGACAGGTGGCACGACCGAGCATACGCCTGCATCCCTGCTCCACCTAGCTGCGCCACCACATTCAGAGATGCACGACTTTCAGCGCTCAACTTCGCTTGCCTGGTCTATCAGATGGCGAAGAGCGCCAGAACGGTCCTGCCACGTATCCACGTGCCAAGACGGGTGGTAAACCCAAGTCATCAGGGCCGACCCTCCCTGATAGCTCAACGACCACACGTCCCGCTGGTTGATGTAGCGGCGCCGACCGTTTTCACGGCTCAGCTTTCTGGCAAGATAGGGTGGGATACTCGGCTCATACTTTCCATGGCTAAACACCCGCCACGCGGTGCGGCCCAGCACCAGGATAACCGTGGGCTTGAGCACAGGGAGGGTGGGTTTGAAGAGCACGTCACCCCCAGCACGCAAGGCCACGTTGCGCGCCCGGTAATTCGCTTGCGAGCCTGCAAAAGATTGGGAGAGGTTGGCAAAGCTTACCCGCTGCCAAGCATCGGCGGCTTCCTGGGCTGAAAAAACCGCACGACCGGTCAACAGCAAGTCCAAGGCCTTGAAGAAGGGGCCCTCCTTCTTTTCGCGGACTGGCTCCGCCATCCCGCAAAAGACCTCTCTCGTGAACGGACGGGTGATGGCGGGTTCGTCACTGGCCCCCTCTTTCCGGTAGTGGGATTCGCCCAGCAACAGGATCCGCTGGCCGTTTATTCCTTGCTCGTAATGCTCCCCCGGTATGGCAAAAAACGAACATCTTCTGCCCACTCCTGTGCCTCTAGCACTCCTGATCCTCCTTTGACTGAGCATTCCGCCAGTTCAACCTATTCGAGCTCACGAGGCGGGTTGCGAAGTGGCTGGATCGACGGGCTGGCTTCTAGAACACGTCGCGATGAACCAGGGAGCCTTATCTTCCGGAACCCACTGGAAAAACAACCACCAAGTCCTTTTTATGGGGCTGCCGCGGCGGCGCGTCGTATCGAGGACTTGGTTGCCGCACGCTGCAGGGTATAGCAGCGTTTGGGTTTCGATTTCCTGGCCTGCAGTCAATGGGCCACGAAGCAATTCATCAATGCGCCAGCGCACGACCTCCGCTTCCGTATAGCGCATGTCGCCTTGTTGGACTACTTTCGAACGCACGGAGACCATGGTCGCCTGAACAGCCACCGTCGCTCGGGCCTGGGCATCTTCCAAGCTGTTATACATGTTGCAGCTACAGGCCAACGACACAGGGGCTGGCAGCAAAAGAGCCGCCACGAGCAAGATGTCCCGAACTCCTTTTATCGTCACAGCGATTTCCTTTCTTTGAAAGACGGCCAGAGTTCGAGAGGCGGCATGCCCCTAGGACCCGATAAGCACAGGACGCTGGGCGGAGCGCTCACTCACGGCTCGGCTATTTCCTCGTAGGCGCCACGGTTCCACGACCGGTAGCGCCAAGGCACGACATCTTCCAGGAACGTGATGCGCGGGCTCGGCAGGGTGTCCAGCGTTGCGATGCTGCCTTTCAGCCGCTCCGCGTGTGCCTGCGGCACGAACAACCAGGGCCTGACGGGCCACTCAAAGGGGATAGCACTGTCCCGAAGCAACGCCGCCTTCAATCCCTCCCAGTGTTGATCCCAGGCCCGTAGTCGTCCCAAAAGCGGCGGTGCCTTCGCCGCGTAGGTGATTTCACACAAGTAGGCCGCCTGTTCCTTGAAGCTGACAGCCACCGCGTCGCAATACCAGTGCGGACCGCTGGTGTCTGGGTTGGCCCCCTCGTTGAGCTGGATGCAGCACTGGCCGTTGACGAACAGCGCACGGTCCGCTCGGAGGTAGTCCAATACCACGCCTTCGAAGTGATCCACTGTTGAAACTCCCTTCCCTGTTATTGAATGACGGATAGCGCCATCACAAAACCAATCAGAAAATAAAAAAATGAAATAAAACTAACTAAAAGGGGCATCACGATAAAAATAGTTAGCTTAGAAAACAAATCAAGACGACCAATATTATCTAACATTTAACTTGCGTTCATCAATGAACAATGAAAAGTATCGAATTAAGTTGCTTATTTAATGCAAACAGTACGCGTGCTGAGTCCGACCGGCGGGGCCGTTCTTAGCGTCGAAGCGGAGCTCGGGGAAAAGCTTCGTCTCGCCGGCGGCTTTTAGCCGCGCCACCAGAGGCCCAATTTGATGAGGTCCGGGTGCACGGGGGTCTTCCGATCGCTGGCATCGGTCTTAAGGCTCTTGTCCTCGCCCATCCAGGTGAAGTGGAAGATGGGGATGCCGTCTTCCTCTCGGCAGTCCTCCAGCTCCAGCCTCGCCACCTCGTTGGAGCGCGCGCCGGTGTAAAGCAGGATGAGCGGGAGCCACCGCGCCGCGTCCCCCTTCAACTGCTTGAAGTTCTCGGGGTCGAAGATGCGCTTGACTTGGTCGGGGGTGAACGCCTGCGAGCCATGGCTCTTCGCCCGCTGCTTCTTCAACTGCTTGGGCACGGAAGCGTGCCCCGACGCCGGGTTGTCGCCTTGCGGGTAGTGGCCAGCCGTCTGCGCCCACTTGATGAAATCCGCGCAAGCCGAGAACCGGTTGGTGATGTACGTGATGACGCGCTTCTGTGCGGTCTCGTGCAGGAACCACTCTGAGAAATCGGTCCGCGTCAGTTCCTTCAACATCACCGACTGTTTTTCTTTGCCTTTGCCCTTGCGCTGGCTCGCCACAAAGGCCTCGAGGTCCTTGAGGGCCGGGTCTTCTGGACGATGGTCTTGGCGGTGTTCTTGCCCTGGATGCTGACCAGATACTTGTCGCGCGCAGCGGCGAGCGTCAGCCCCACCGGACGCGGTTCGCTGATGGGCTTGACGACCCTGCGCGGAGGAAACGGTGTCGACGACGGCGCCGACATCGCGTGCTGCGCCGCCAGCTTTTGGAACAACCACAGTCGTTCTGGTCGTTGATCTCCACCTGGCCGAACGAAGCACCGCCCGGCAGCTTCACGTCCTTGAGGATCAGCTCAAGCGACGACGTGCCCTCCAGGCGCTTCAAGAGCTCATCCAGCTCCTTCCCCATGCTGCCGTTCCTAATGGCTGCGAAGGCCTGAGCATAGCGCGACTGCAGGACCAGGGCACAGGTCAGCGCCGTGCGGTCGCACGTCGTGCCCGTGGAGCGCTTGATGACCTTGCGTCCAAACCGTGCCTGCAGGTCAGCAGGCGCGCAGGCGAACGTAGTAGCGGCCGGTCTGGCCACGGATCAGGTAGTGCGCGACTCGCATGGAAGTGTCCAAGCGAGTGTCCAAGGTCAGGAAAAACAAAAACGCCCGCAAACCATTGATTTGCGAGCGCTTCTTTACATCTGGCGGAGTGAGAGGGATTCGAACCCTCGATAGAGCTTTTGACCCTATACTCCCTTAGCAGGGGAGCCCCTTCAGCCGCTCGGGCATCACTCCGGGGTGTTTCGCTTTCCGGTCGCGGTGTTCACGACAGGCCGCGAAGAATACCGGGTAAAGGGGTCGAACGTAAACCCTTAATTGGAAGAATCTTCGTCATTGCCCGCACCCGAGGCCACCGGCTCGTCGCCGCGCTGGATGCGCTGGTAGATCTCTTCGCGGTGGACGGCCACGTCCTTGGGTGCGGTGATGCCGATACGCACCTGATTCCCCTTGACGCCCAGCACAGTCACGGTGACCGAATCGCCAATCATCAGGGTTTCGCCTACACGGCGAGTCAGGATCAACATGTTTGTAAATCTCCAGGTACTGGTGGGGGCTTTCCCACCAGCATAGACGGCCCCAGTACGAGGCTCGCCCCACAGAAAGGGAAAAGATCAGCGATGTTAACGGCAGCGCCGGCCACCCATCAAGGCGTGGCAGGACGGGTGTTCAGGACAGATGTTGCTTGACCCAGTCGGCGACCCCATCGAGGGCAGGTGCAAGGGCGGGCCCGTCCTCGCCACCACCCTGGGCGAGATCCGGGCGGCCGCCGCCCTTGCCCCCGATCTGACTGGCGACGTGACCGAGGAGTTCCCCGGCCTTGACCTTGCCCATTGGGGCGCCATTCACGCCGGCGACCAGGGCGACCTTGCCGCCTGCCACGCCGGCCAGCACCACCACCGAGTCGCCGAGTTGCTGCTTGAGGCGATCCATTGCATCGCGCAATGCCTTGGCGTCGAAACCTTCCAGCCGGGCCGCCAGCACCTTGATCCCGGCCACCTCGACGGCGCCGGCCCCCAGGTCTGCCGTGGCACCGGAGGCGAGCTTGGCCTTCAGTGCCTCGAGTTCGCGCTCCAGCCGCTTCTGCCGATCGCCCAGCTGGCGGACCTTGTCGACCACGTCGGCCGGATTGCCGCCCAGCAGCGCGGCCGCCTCCTGCAGGCGCTGTTCGCCCCCGGCCACGTACTCCAGCGCTGCCTGCCCGGTGACGGCCTCGATGCGGCGCACGCCCGACGACACGCCACCCTCGCCGGTCAGCTTGAACAGGCCGATGTCGCCGGTGCGGACCACGTGGGTACCGCCGCACAGCTCGACCGACTCGCCCATGGTCACCACGCGCACGCGCTCGCCATACTTCTCGCCGAACAGGGCCATCGCGCCGGAATCCAGCGCCGCCTGCATGTCCATCTGCTGGATCAGCACCGGGTGGTTGGCCCGCACCTCCTGGTTGACCCGGCGCTCGACCTCGGCCAGTTCGGCCGCGGTGATCGGCTGGAAATGCGAGAAGTCGAACCGCAGGCGATCCGGTGCCACCAGCGATCCCTTCTGCGCCACATGCGTGCCCAGCAGCCCGCGCAGCGCGCCATGCAGCAGGTGGGTGGCCGAGTGGTTGAGCACGATGCGGCCGCGGCGGTCGGCGTCCACGCTGCCGGACACGACGTCGCCGACCTTCAGCGCCCCGCCCCCCACGCGGCCGACGTGGCCATGGAACTGGCCGGCGAACTTGTGCGTGTCGGTCACGTCGAGGGTCGCGCCCGCCGCCTCAAGGCGGCCGGTGTCGCCCACCTGGCCGCCGGACTCGGCGTAGAACGGGGTACGGTCGGTGAACACGATGACCTCGTCGCCCTCGGCCGCCGCATCGACCGGGCGTCCACCCTTGAGCAGCGCCACGACCTTCATCGCGTCGGCCGTCTGCGCGTCGTAGCCGAGGAACGCCGTCGGTGCCATCGTCGCGACCAGCTCGGCCGGCAGCGCAACGCCGCCGCCGAACTTGCCGGCCGCGCGGGCGGTTTCGCGCTGGTGGTCCATCGCGGTCTCGAAGCCGGCCATGTCCACGCTCATGCCGCGCTCGCGTGCGATGTCGGCGGTGAGATCGACCGGGAACCCATAGGTGTCGTAGAGCCGGAAGGCGTCGGCACCCGGGATCACGCCCTGGGCACGGGCGGCGACGTCGTCGAAGATCTTCATGCCGGCATCGAGGGTCTCGGCGAACCGCTCCTCCTCGGCCAGCAGCGCACGCGCCACGGTCGCCTGGGCGCCGGCCAGTTCCGGATAGGCCTCGCCCATCAGCTCGACCAGGGTCGGGACCATAAGGCTGAAGAACGGCTGGCGCACGCCCAGCATCCAGCCGTGGCGCAGGGCCCGGCGGATGATCCGGCGCAGCACGTAGCCGCGGCCTTCGTTGGACGGCAGCACGCCATCGACGATCAGGAACGAGCAGGCGCGGATGTGATCGGCGATCACGCGCAGCGACTTGTTCTCCAGGTCCGCGGTGCCGGTGAGTTCGCCGGCCTTGGCGATCAGGGTCGCGAACAGGTCGATCTCGTAGTTGGTGTGGACGTGTTGCAGGATCGCGGCCAGCCGCTCCAGGCCCATGCCGGTATCCACGCACGGCGCCGGCAGCGGCACCAGGGTACCGTCCGGCTGGCGGTCGAACTGCATGAACACCAGGTTCCAGATCTCGATGAAGCGGTCGCCGTCCTCGTCGGGCGAGCCCGGCGGGCCGCCGGCAATATGCGCGCCGTGGTCGTAGAAGATCTCGGTGCAGGGACCGCACGGCCCGGTGTCGGCCATCTGCCAGAAGTTGTCCGACGCATAGGGCGCGCCCTTGTTGTCGCCGATGCGCACGATGCGTTCTTCCGGCACGCCGACCATGTCGCGCCACAGCGCGTAGGCCTCTTCGTCGTTGTGGTAGACGGTGACCAGCAGCCGCTCCGGCGCCAGCTTCCAGACGCCGGTCAGCAGCTCCCACGCCCAGGCGATCGCGTCCTTCTTGAAGTAGTCGCCGAACGACCAGTTGCCCAGCATCTCGAAGAAGGTGTGGTGACGCGCGGTGTAGCCCACCGAATCGAGGTCGTTGTGCTTGCCGCCGGCGCGCAGGCAGCGCTGCACGTCGGCTGCGCGCACGTAGCTGCGCTTTTCCGCGCCCAGGAACACGTCCTTGAACTGCACCATGCCGGAGTTGGTGAACAGCAGGGTCGGATCGTTGCCGGGCACCAGCGGTGCCGAGGGGACGATGGTATGGCCCTTATCCCGGAAGAACTCGAGGAAATCGCTGCGGATCTGGGAAGTGCTGTATTTGGGGGATGCGTTCATGGGCTGGCAGTCGGCGGGTGGTGCCCGAGGCTCCCTCAGAGGGGGACGCGCAGGATTCGGGGCTACCTAAACCGCCAAGGGTAGCAGGCCTTGCGCCCTCAGTCCTCCAGGTCAAAGCGGGTGGCGGCCCGGATGCTGCTGCCGTCGAAGCCGCGCCGTGCCAGCAGGTCGGCGGCCTTGCGCCGCTGTGCCAGATCGACCGGCCCGGCCTCGCCGAAGCGACGGCGCACCAGGTCGCGGGCGTTCTCGGTCCAGTCGCCCTCGAAGGTGGCCAGCGCAGCGCCTACCGCCTCGCTGTCCAGGCCATGCGTGCCGAGTTCGGCCCGGATGTGCAGCGGCCCGTACCCGGTGGCGGCCCGGCTGCGTACCAGTAGCTCGGCGAAGCGGCCGTCGTCCTGCCAGCCCTCGCCGGCCAGACGCTCGATCGCCGCCTGTGCCGCGTCGGCCTCGATCCCACGCGCCTGCAGCTTGCGGGCCAGCTCCTTGCGCGAATGCTCGCGCCGCACCAGCAGCCCGAGCGCCCGTTGCACGGGGGTCTGCTCACTGGGCCGGCGGCGCCGACGCCCCTGAGGTTCGTCCTGCTCGCTCATGCGCTCCTACTCGTCCAGACAACAATGCGCCGTCCCTGGCACCTGCCCTCCTGGCTTGCATAGAACTACCGCGGAGAGCGACGGCACTGACCCCGCCGTCCCCGCGATAGGGAAACCTCACTCGGCCTCGGCGGCCTCTTCGCGCGGCGCTTCCGCCGGCTGGAACTTCTCGCGCAGTTCGCCTTCCAGGCGTGCCGCCACCTGGGGGTTGTCGCGCAGGTAGCCGCGGGCGTTGTCCTTGCCCTGCCCGATGCGCTCCTCGCCGTAGCTGTACCAGGCACCGGCCTTCTCGACCAGCTTGGCCTCCACGCCCATGTCGATCAGCTCGCCCTCGCGGCTGATGCCCTCGCCGTAGAGGATCTCGGTGATGACCTGCTTGAAGGGAGGCGCCAGCTTGTTCTTGACCACCTTGATCTTGGTCTGGTTGCCGATGATCTCGTCGCCCTTCTTGATCGCGCCGATGCGGCGGATGTCCAGGCGCACCGAGGCATAGAACTTCAGGGCATTGCCGCCGGTGGTCACTTCCGGGCTCTGGCCCGGCATCATCACGCCGATCTTCATGCGCAGCTGGTTGATGAACACCACCAGGGTGTTGGAGCGCTTGATGTTGCCGGTCAGCTTGCGCAGCGCCTGGCTCATCAGGCGTGCCTGCAGGCCCGGCAGCTGGTCGCCCATCTCGCCCTCGATCTCGGCCTTGGGCGTCAGCGCGGCGACCGAGTCGACCACCACGATGTCCACCGAGCCCGAGCGCACCAGCATGTCGGCGATCTCCAGCGCCTGCTCGCCGGTATCCGGCTGCGACAGCAGCAGGTCGTCGACGTTCACGCCCAGCTTGGCGGCGTAGATCGGGTCCAGCGCGTGCTCGGCGTCGATGAACGCCGCGGTGCCGCCCTTCTTCTGGCACTCGGCGATGGCCTGCAGGGTCAGCGTGGTCTTGCCGGAGGACTCCGGCCCGTAGATCTCGACCACGCGGCCCTTCGGCAGGCCGCCGATGCCCAGCGCGATGTCCAGCATCAGCGAGCCGGTCGGGATCACCTCCACGGCCTCGATCACGCGGTCGCCCATGCGCATCACCGAGCCCTTGCCGAACTGCTTCTCGATCTGGCTCAGGGCGGCGGAAAGGGCGCGCTTCTTGTTCTCGTCCATCTGGGGTGTCCTTCGGTCAGTGATTTCGGAATGGGTGCACTTTAGCGGTGCCGTATCGCACAGGCTGAGACAGCCTGCGACCTCATCAAATTAGGGGGCGGGCCCGGCCCTTGGCAGCGGGCCAACGGCATCGCGCGTGTCGGGAAACGCCGGTGCCGACGCTGGGGCAAGCCCGCGGGCTCACCGGTTGGGCCTCAGCAGGCCACAGTACAGCCCTTCGATGGCGAACTCCTGGTCCGGCTGCACCTCGATCGGGGCGTAGTCGGGATTGCGCGGCAGCAGGCGGATGCGGTCCTTGCCGATCTTCAGCAGCTTGACCGTGATCTCCTCGTCGATCCGCGCCACCACGATCTGCCCGGAACGCGCATCGCGGGTACGGTGCACGCCGATCAGGTCGCCATCGAAGATCCCCTCGTCGCGCATCGAGTCGCCCTGCACCTTCAGCAGGTAGTCCGGCGACGGCGAGAAGAACACCCGGTCCAGCACAACGAAGTCGTCCGAGCCGATGTCCGCGCCGATCGGCAGACCTGCCGCGACTCGTCCCAGCACCGGCAGCCTGAGCAGGTCGTCCGGGGTGACGTCGGCGGGCGGTCGCGCCCTGCCCTCGCCCGCGACCAGGCGGATGCCGCGCGCCTGGCCCGGCACGCGGCGGATCGCACCGGCCTGCTCCAGCGCTTCCAGGTGATACTGCGCGGCGCGCACGCCCTTGAAGCCGAAGGCGCGGGCGATCTCGGTCTGCGACGGCGGCACGCCCTCGCTGTCGATGCGCTCGGCGATCATCGAGAGGATCGCCTGCTGGGTGTCGGTGAGGTCCATGGTTAGTAGTATTACTACTAATTGCGGCAGGCGCAAGCGCCTGCCGCGGAATGGGGAATGGGGAATGGGGCCTGCGGCTTCGATTCGGATTGCCCGCTCCCTGTTCCCGGCCGCTAACGCCGGCTGCGCCAGATCGAGAACAGGATCCAGATCCCGCACATCGCGGCGCCGATGAAGCCGGTCACGCCGATCGCCAGCAGCCAGCGGCTGGAGATGCCGCCGACGCTGTTCATGACGATCGACGAGCCGATCACCAGCGCGGCGGTGACGATGCCCATGGTCAGGCGGTTGGCGGCACGGTCCACCTGCTCGCCGAACTCGCGCAGCGACTTGGTCTCCACGTGCAGCTGCAGGCGGCCGCGGCGCGCCGCCTGGACCAGCCGCTTGAGGTCGCGCGGCAGGTCGCCCAGCAGGTCGATCGCGCCGGTCAGGCTGCGGCGGCCGCGGCGCAACACCGCGCGCGGGGCGTAGCGGCGCAGCACCGCACGCTCCAGGTAGGGGCGTGCCTCGCTGGCCATGTCGAAGTCGGGGTCGAGCTGGCGGCCCATGCCCTCCAGGGTCAGGAACGCCTTGATCATCAGCGCCAGGTCGGCCGGCAGCGCCAGGCCGTGGTCGCGCAGGATCGCGGTGATGTCGCCGAGCATCGCGCCGATGCGCAGTTCCTTCAGCGGGACCCCGCGATACTCGTCGACGAAGGCGCCGATGTCCTGCTGCAGCCGGGCCTCGTCGACCTCGATGCCGCCGCCGGCCCACTCCAGCAGCACGTCGGTCACCGATTCGGCATCGTGCGCGACCATGCCGTGCAGCAGCTGCACGACCTGGTAGCGGCGCTGCTCGGAGATGCGCCCGACCATGCCGAAGTCGATCACCGCGATGCGGTTGCCGGGCAGGTAGAAGATGTTGCCGGGGTGCGGGTCGGCGTGGAAGCAGCCGTCCTCCAGCACCATCTTCAGCACGATGCCGGCGCCGGTGCGCGCCAGCGCGACCCGGTCCAGACCGGCGGCATCCACGCCCACCAGGTCGCGGCCCGGGATGCCATCGACGAAATCCTGGACGTTCAGGGCCTCGCAGGTCCACTCCCAGTGCACCGCGGGGATCAGGATCTCGCCGTGGCCGGCGAAGTTCTGCGCGATGCGCTCGGCATTGCGGCACTCGGCGGCGAAGTCCAGCTCGCGGCGCAGCGACAGGGTGAACTGGTGCACCACCTCGGCCGGGTGGTAGCGCTTGAGGTCCGGCGCGCGCGTCTCGACGATCTCGGCCAGCCGCGCGAGCAGCCGCAGGTCGGCCTCGATGACCTCGCGGATGCCGGGACGGCGGATCTTCAGCACCACCGGGGTGCCGTCCGCCAGCCAGGCGCGATGGGTCTGCGCCAGCGAGGCCGCCGCCAGCGGGGTCTCGTCGAGCCGGGCGAACACCTCCTCGGGCGGCCGCCCGAGATCGGCCATGAGCTGCGGGCGCACCTGCTCGAACGGCAGCGGCGGCACCGAGTTCTGCAGTTCGCTCAGTTCCTCGATCCAGTCCGGCGGCAACAGGTCCACGCGGGTGGCCAGCACCTGGCCGAACTTGACGAAGGTCGGGCCGAGGTCCTCGAGTGCGCGCCGCACCCGCATCGCCGCCGACATCCGCAGGCGTCCCTCGGCGTTGTGCCAGTGCAGCAGGCGGCCGGCGCGCTCCAGCACGTCGGCCAGGCCGATCCGGCGGACCACGTCGCCGAAGCCGTAGCGGATCAGGACCGAGGCGATCTCCTGCAGCCGGCCGAGATCGCGGACGGTGCCGAGCGCGTCCCACATGCTCATGCCGGCGCCCGCCCACCGCGCACGCGCAACCCAGTCACAACAGCGCGCTCAGGCCGCGCAGCGCGGCGGCGACGGTCCGCCGCCGCACCGCGTCGCGATCGCCGTCGAACCGGAACAGCTGCGCCGTGGCGTAGCCGCCCCGCCGCTTCCAGCCGATCCACACCGTGCCCACCGGCTTGTCGGCGCTGCCGCCGCCCGGGCCGGCGATGCCGGTGACCGCCACCGCGATGCTGGCACCGGAGTTGACCAGCGCCCCGGACACCATCTCGATCGCGGTCTCGCGGCTGACCGCACCGTGGCGTTCCAGGGTCTGCGGGCGGACGCCGAGCAGCGCTTGCTTGGCCTCGTAGCTGTAGGCGGCCATGCCGCAGTCGAACCAGTCCGACGAACCGGCGATGTCGGTCATCGCCTTGGCGATCCAGCCACCGGTACAGCTCTCCGCGGTGACCAGGCGCTCGCGGGCGGCGCCCAGCTGCCGGCCCAGCGATTCGGCAAGCTGCAGGAGATCCGGGTCGGTGGGCGTGGTCATCGTGTAGGGAGGCGGAAGGAACAGGCCCTTCTTTTAGCCGAATTCGCTCGCGCTGTCTGCCTGGCCGGCCGCGCTGCCGCGGCCGGCCAGGCGTCGCGTCAGTGGTCGGTGTGCAGGTAGCTGGCCTGGCGCGGCAGGCGCAGGCTCACCAGGAATGCGATCACCATCATCGCGGTGACATACCAGAAGAACAGGCTCTCGTGGTCCCAGGACTTCAGCTTCAACGCCACGAACTCGGCCGAGCCGCCGAATATGGCGTTGCCCACCGCGTAGGCCAGGCCGACGCCGAGCGCGCGCACCTCGGCCGGGAACATCTCGGCCTTCACGATGCCGCTGATCGAGGTGTAGAAGCTCACGATGGCCAGCGCCAGCACGATCAGCACGAACGCCATCACCGGCTGGGTCACGTACTGCAGCGCGGTCAGGATCGGCACCGTGCACAGCGCGCCGAGCGCGCCGAACAGCAGCATGTTGTTGCGACGGCCGATGCGGTCGGACAGCATGCCGAACAGTGGCTGCATGCACATGTACAGGAACAGCGCGCCAGTCATCACGAAGCTGGCGGTCTTGATCGGCAGGTGCACCGTGTTGACCAGGAACTTCTGCATGTAGGTGGTGAAGGTGTAGAAGATCAGCGAGCCGCCGGCGGTATAGCCGAGCACGGTGAAGAACGCGGCCTTGTGGTGGCGGAACAGCCCGCCCAGGGTGCCGGCATCCTTGTTGGCGCGCTTCTCGGCGGTCTGGGTCTCGGTCAGGGTGCGGCGCAGCAGCAGCGCCACCACCGCGGCGATCGCGCCGATCACGAACGGCACGCGCCAGGCCCAGTCGCGGATCTCCTGCTCGCTGAGCACGGCCTCCATGATCACGATGACCAGCACCGCCAGCAGCTGGCCGCCGATCAGGGTCACGTACTGGAACGAGGAGAAGAAGCCGCGCTGCCCGCGCAGCGCCACCTCGCTCATGTAGGTGGCGGTGGTGCCGTACTCGCCACCGACCGACAGGCCCTGGATCAGCCGTGCCACCACCAGCAGCACGGGCGCCCAGATGCCGATGCTGGCATAGGTCGGCAGGCAGGCGATCATCAGCGAGCCGCCGCACATCATGGTGACCGAGATCAGCATCGAGTTCTTGCGGCCGTAGCGGTCGGCGATGCGGCCGAACAGCCAGCCGCCGATCGGGCGCATCAGGAAGCCGACGGCGAACACGCCGGCGGTATTGAGCAGCTGGCTGGTCCGGTCGCCCTCGGGAAAGAACGCGCCGGCGAAGTAGATCGAGCAGAAGGCGAAGACGTAGAAGTCGAACCACTCCACCAGGTTCCCCGACGAGGCCGCCATGATCGCGAAGATGCGATGGCGCTTCTCCTCCGGCGTGTAGTGGGGAACCGGCGAGACTGACGATTGGGACATAAGAACGGACTCCATGCGCGGGTGGGGGAAGGATCCGCGACAACGGATCTCGAACACGCTTCAGTTTAAGCGACGCGTCCTGATGCCAGGTTTCATGCGCGGCCGGCGGCCTAACACTTTGGTCGAATCACGGCTGCGACCGGGTGCCGCAGAAGTGCGCGCGGCGGCGCGCACGCCCGGGTACGGCACGACGCGCGGCCATGGACGGCAAGCCGTCGTCGGCGTCGGCGAGCGGCCGCGGCCGCTCACTCCCAGTCGTTGCGACGTTCCGGCAGCAGCGCCCGCAGCGGCTCGCCATCGCTGCCGGCGGCCAGGCGTTCGGCCTCGACCAGCGGCAGGTCGATGTCCAGCAGCCAGCCCTGTTCGTCGGCCTGCTCGTGGCGGACCACCTCCAGCTGGTGCAGGCGCGAACGCAGGCGACCGGCCGACGGCGGCAGCCGCAGCGTGGCCTGCAGGTGCTGCAGATCCAGCCGCTGGCCGAGCACGCGCTGCAGCACGTCCAGGCCGCGGCCGTCGCGTGCCGACAGCCACACCCGCTCGCGGCGGGCCGGATCGGGCACGCCGTCCTGCGCATCGTGGCGCACCTCGGCGCCCTCGATGCGGTCGATCTTGTTGAACACCAGCAGCTGCGGCAGCTCGCCCGCCCCCACCGCCTGCAGGACCTCGTCGACCTGCTGGATGCGCTCCTCGCGCAGCGGATCGGCGGCATCGACGATGTGCAGCAGCAGGTCGGCCTCGCGCGCCTCCGACAGCGTGGAGCGGAACGCGGCGACCAGCTCGTGCGGCAGGTCGCGGACGAAGCCGACGGTGTCGGCCAGCACCGCGTTGCCGCCCGGCAACGCGATACGGCGCACGGTCGGGTCCAGCGTGGCGAACAGCTGGTCGGCGGCGTAGGCGGCGGCGCCGGTCAGCGCGTTGAACAGGGTCGACTTGCCGGCGTTGGTGTAGCCCACCAGCGCGATCCGCGGCAGTTCGCTGCGCACCCGCGCGCGCCGCATCTGGGTGCGCTGCACCTCGACCTTCTCCAGCCGCTTCTGCAACTGCTCGACCCGCTTCTGCAGCAGCCGGCGATCGGTCTCCAGCTGGGTCTCGCCGGGGCCGCGCAGGCCGATCGAACCGCCGCGCTGGCGTTCCAGGTGGGTCCAGCCGCGCACCAGCCGCGTGGCCATGTGACGCAGCTGCGCCAGCTCGACCTGTAGCTTGCCTTCGTGGCTGCGGGCGCGCTGGGCGAAGATGTCCAGGATCAGCCCGGTGCGGTCGATCACGCGCCGTTCGAGGTAGCGCTCGAGGTTGCGTTCCTGCACCGGCGAGAGCGAATGGTTGACCAGCACCAGGTCGGCGCCGGTGGCCTCGGCGGCGGCCTTGACCTCCTCCAGCTTGCCGCTGCCGATCAGCGTCGACGGGCTCGGCCGGTCGATGCGGGCGGTCAGGGTCGCGGCCACCGAGGCACCCGCCGACCGCGCCAGGTCGGCGAACTCCTCCAGCACATCCTCTTCGGCAGGCCCACCGGCGTGGGTCTGGATCAGGAGCGCGTTCTCGCCCTTGCGCGAACGATCAAACACGCGTCATTCCGTACTTACTCGACTTCGTCATCTTCCGCCTGGGAGCCTTCGTTCGACTGCACATAGCCACCGCCCGGGCCGACGCGCACGTTGCGCGCGGGGACGACGGTGGAAATGGCGTGCTTGTACACCATCTGGCTGACCGTATTGCGCAGCAGCACGACGAACTGGTCGAACGACTCGATCGTGCCCTGCAGCTTGATGCCATTGACCAGGTAAACCGACACCGGCACCCGCTCGCGCCGCAGTGCGTTCAGGAAAGGATCCTGCAAGGATTGCCCCTTGGCCATCGAAAAACTCCCGTTTCTTGTTCTTATTAGTCCCGGTCGACACCCGCTTTCCCCAGCCGGCTCCGGAACCGGGATGTTACACGCCTGAAGGCCGCTGGGCAGTGCAACGATTGGCGAAGAACGCCGAAATTGCCCCACGCAGTTTAACGCCGTCATGTTCCGGGTCGAACCAGCGGGCGTCGAGCTCGCCGCGCAGCCAGGTCAGCTGACGCTTGGCGAGCTGGCGGGTGGCGTGCAGCGCGTGGGCGCGCAGGGCCGCGGCGTCGAAGCGCCCGTCCAGGTGTTCCCAGGCCTGGCGGTAGCCCACCGCCCGGATCGCGGGCAGCTCCAGCGGCTGCGCCACCGCCTGCAGGGGCCCCAGCGCCCGCAACGCCCGGACCTCCTCCAGCAGGCCGTCGCGCAACATGGCGTCCAGCCGGCGCTCGATCCGCGCGTGCAGCACCGCGCGCGAGGCCGGCGCCAGCACCAGCTTGAGCATCCGCAGCGGCAGCCGCGGCCCGGGCGGCAGCGCCTGCCAGGCGCTGATCGGGCGCCCGCTGAGCCGATGCACCTCGAGGGCGCGCTGGATGCGCTGCGGATCGGTGGCATGGATGCGCCGGGCCGCGACCGGGTCCACCTGCGCCAGGCGGGCGTGCAGCGCCGCCCAGCCGTCGCGCGCCGCCTCCGCGGCGATCGCCGCGCGTGTGGCCGGGTCGGCCGGCGGCATCTGCGACAGTCCCTCCAGCAGCGAGCGGAAGTACAACCCGGTGCCCCCGGCGAGGATGGGCACGCGCCCGCGCGCGACGATGGCGTCGATCGCCGCGCGTGCATCGCGGGCGAAGTCGGCGGCCGAGTACACCTGCCACGGGTCGCACAGGTCGAGCAGGTGGTGCGGCACCGCGGCGCGCATGGCCGCGTCGGGCTTGGCCGCCCCGATGTCCAGCCCGCGGTAGACCAGGGCCGAATCGACGCTGACGATCTCGCCGCCGAGACGATCGGCCAGCTCCAGCGCCAAGGCGGTCTTGCCGCTGGCGGTGGGGCCCATCAGCGCGATCGCCCGCGGTCGGCGGTCGGCCGGCATCAGTCCTCGTCCGGCCAGCGGATCGTCGAGGCGGCCACGTCCGCCCGCGGCCGCGGCACCTCGGCCAGCGCCTGCCACACCTTGAGGGCATCCATGGTCGCCGCCACGTCGTGCACCCGCAGCAGCCGGGCGCCGCGCTGGGCCGCGATCAGGTGCGCGGCCACCGAGCCGGACACCCGCGCCGCGGGCTCCTCGCGCCCGGTGAGCTCGCCGATGCTGCGCTTGCGCGACAGCCCGGCCAGCACCGGCAGCCCGAGGTCGGCGAAGCGCTCGAGCTGCGCCAGCAGCGCCAGGTTGTGCGCGGTGTTCTTGCCGAAGCCGAAGCCGGGATCGAGCACCAGCCGCTTCCTTTCGATGCCGGCCAGCTCTGCGGCGAACACGCGCTCGGCCAGGAAGCGATGCACCTCGCCCACCACGTCGTCGTAGGCCGGTGCCGCCTGCATCGAGCGCGGCTCGCCCTGCATGTGCATCAGCACCACCGGCACGCCCAGCTCGGCCGCGGCCTCGAGCGCGCCCGGCGCGCGCAGCGCGCAGATGTCGTTGAGCATGCCGGCGCCCGCCGCCACCGCCGCACGCATCACCTCGGGCTTGAACGTGTCCACGCTGATCGGCAGCGCGGTGCGCCGGGCCAGTTGCTCGATCACCGGCAGCACCCGCCGCAGTTCCTCCTCCAGCGGCACCGGCTCGGCCCCGGGGCGGGTGGACTCGCCGCCGACATCCAGCAGGTCGGCGCCCTCCTCGGCCAGCCGCAGGCCATGCGCGACCGCGGCCTCGACGGTCGTGTGGTGGCCGCCATCGGAGAACGAATCGGGCGTGACGTTGACGATGCCCATCACCCGGGCACGGTCCAGGCGCAGGCGGCGGCCAGCGCAATCCAGTTCCGGCGCGAAGTCGAACATCAGTCCTCCCCGCGGCGGGCGCGCTGCATCTTGAGCACGCTTAGCACCGCTCCCAGGGCGATGCCGATGCCGCTGCCGACCACCAGGTTGTCCAGCCACAGGCCGGCCGCCGCCCCGACCACGGTGGCGATGACGATTTCCAGGGCATAGGACGGTGGCCGTGACGGCGGGATGGACATGGCGGCGACTCTCTTCCAGGACAGCAACAGGCCGCCATTGTCGCGCAGCGGGAGAGCGGCTGCCTACCGGCGCCCGCGCCAGGCGCGGTTCCGGCGCGCGCGTTGCGGACGGCGAGCGACGCCTGCCGCCGGCCCGTCAGCGGGCGGCGGCCTGTTCCTGGTAGGCGGTCAGGAAGTGCTGGGCATTGCCCTGCTCCGACAGGTCTTCGTCGTAGCGCACGCGTTCGGCGCGCGGCGCGCCGGGCAGGTACAGCTCGCCACCGCCTTCGCCGGCGACGATCAGCAGCACGAACGGGCGCCCCTGCAGCTCCACGGTGTAGCGCGTGTCCCGGGCGGTGGCCTGCACCGAGGCGCGCAGGATGCGGCCGTCCAGCGCATGGTCGATGCCGGTCACCTGGACCAGCGCCTGCTGCTTCTCCGGCGCGTCGTAGCGCAGGGTGAAGACCTTGGCGCCCTCGCCGGCGGCGTAGGCCTTGACGTACTTGGCCACCGGAGGGCGGGGCGCATCGGCGTGCGCGGTGGCGACCGCGCCGAGAAGCAGCACTGCGACCAGCGCCGGGGCGACGCGACGACGAAGGTTCCGGAGGATGGACATCGACAACTCCTGCAATAACGACTCCGAACGAGCCAGCCGGTCATGATACCGCGCGGCGCTGGCGCGCCCGGCCGCCGGCTGCGCGCGCGCGGCACGGTGCGCGTCGTGCGACGTGGCCGCAGTGGCAGCCCGACGCCTGTGTCTGCACCCGCGGCAAGGTACGCATGCGGCGTCGATGCTCACCGCGGCGGTGCCGCGACGGCGCTGGGCGCGCCGGAAGCCGGGCGGACACGCGCCCGCGTCCACGAGCGCACCGATCGACCCTCGCTCGCGCTGCGGGCTTACGGACCCCGCGCGGCACCTGCACCGCCTACAGGCCCGGCACCACACCTGCAGGACCGGCCCGGGCAAACCGGGATCCGGTCATTCCCGCGGCACCCCCTCCCGCGCCCCCAACGAAAGAGGCCAGGAATCGCTTCCTGGCCTCGTGTCGCCACATTCCCGGATCAGCGCCGGCCGATCAGATCTGCTCGGCCGGACCGGCGATCGGCGCCAGCGGGCGCGGGCTGCCCTTGTCGTTATTGCCGTCGTCCTTGCCGGAGCGATTCCAGCCCATCGGCGGCGGCGGATCGCGGCCCTCCATGATGGCGTCGATCTGCGGCGCGTCGATGGTCTCGTACTGCAGCAGCAGCTTGGACATCGTGTGCAGCTTGTCCAGGTTCTCGGTCAGGATCTGGGTGGTGCGGCTGTACGCCTTGTCGAGGATGGTGCGGACCACCTCGTCGATGCGGCGCGCGGTGTCGTCGGACACGCTCTTGTGCTGCGTCACCGAACGGCCCAGGAACACCTCGTCGTCCTCCTCGCCGTAGGCGATCGGGCCGAGCTCGTCGGACAGGCCCCACTTGGTGACCATGTTGCGCGCCATCTTGGTGGCGCGCTCGATGTCGTTGGAGGCGCCGGTGGTGACCTTGTCGTTGCCGAAGATCAGTTCCTCGGCGACACGTCCGCCGTACAGCGAGCACAGCTGCGATTCGATCGCGACCTTGTTCATGCTGTACTTGTCGCCTTCCGGCAGGTACATGGTGACGCCCAGCGCGCGACCGCGCGGGATGATCGTAACCTTGTAGACCGGGTCGTGTTCCGGCACCACGCGGCCGACGATGGCGTGCCCGGCTTCGTGGTAGGCGGTGAGGGTCTTCTCCTCCTCGCTCATGGCCATCGAGCGGCGCTCGGCGCCCATGAGGATTTTGTCGCGGGCACGGTCGAAGTGGTCCATGCGGACGTCCTTCTCGTTGCCGCGCGCGGCGAACAGCGCCGCCTCGTTGCAGAGGTTGGCCAGATCGGCGCCCGAGAAGCCCGGGGTACCGCGCGCAATCACCATCGGCTCGACGTCGTCGGCCAGCGGCAGCTTGCGCATGTGCACCTTGAGGATCTGCTCGCGGCCGCGCACGTCCGGCAGCCCGACCACCACCTGGCGGTCGAAGCGGCCCGGGCGCAGCA
Organism: Lysobacteraceae bacterium USHLN149; assembly: GCA_037145635.1. Lineage (GTDB taxonomy): Bacteria > Pseudomonadota > Gammaproteobacteria > Xanthomonadales > Xanthomonadaceae > JAATFS01. The sequence continues at coordinate 1,115,765 of JBBCXB010000001.1, read as the reverse complement.
GCGCCGGATCCAGCACGTCGGGACGGTTGGTGGCGGCGATCACGATCACGCCCTCCCCGCCCTCGAAGCCGTCCATCTCGACCAGCAGCTGGTTGAGCGTCTGCTCGCGCTCGTCGTGGCCGCCGCCCAGGCCGGCACCACGGTGACGGCCGACCGCATCGATCTCGTCGATGAAGATGATGCACGGCGCGTGCTTCTTGGCCTGCTCGAACATGTCGCGCACGCGGCTGGCGCCGACGCCGACGAACATCTCGACGAAATCCGAGCCGGAGATGCTGAAGAACGGCACCTTGGCCTCGCCGGCGATGGCCTTGGCCAGCAGCGTCTTGCCGGTACCCGGGGGACCGACCATCAGCACGCCGCGCGGGATCTTGCCGCCGAGCTTGGTGAACTTGGTGGGGTCGCGCAGGAAGTCGACCAGCTCGCCGACCTCTTCCTTGGCCTCGTCGCAGCCGGCCACATCGGCGAAGGTGACCTTGATCTGGTCCTCGCCCTGCAGCTTGGCGCGGGACTTGCCGAAGCTCATCGCGCCCTTGGCGCCGCCACTGCCGCCCTGCATCTGGCGCATGATGAACAGCCAGAAGCCGATGATCAGGATCACGGGCAGGAAGTTCAGTACCAGCGACCAGAAGCCCGGGCCGCTGGCCGGCTTCTGCCGGATCATCTCGATCTTCTTGCTGTACAGCACGTCGACCAGCTTGTCGTCGCGCGGGCCGTAGACGGTGGCCTCGCTGCCGTCGGTGCGCTTGAAGCGGATCGCGTTCACGGCCAGGTTGGTCTCGTCGGTGTACTCGACCGACTTGACGCGACCGCCGTCCACTTCCTGCAGGAACTGGGTGTAGGTGATGGAGTCGGGTCCGACGCCATTGGCCATGCGTGGCGAGAAGCTCTGGAAGACCACCATCAGCACGACGGCGACGACCACCCACAGCAACAGATTCTTGGTCAAGTCGTTCATCCTCATTGGCTCCGGTGTCCCTCTACTCTCTATGTTTGGCGCGGTTCGACGCGCCAGGGCGCGGTCTGCGTGGGCAGCTTACTTGATCTGGGCACGCTTGCCCTGACCGAGCGCATAAACCTCCGGGGAGCGCTTGCGCGAGGCCGCCGGCTTGCGAATGGACACCTTGTCATAGCGGCGGCGCAGTTCGCGGATGTAGTCGTCGGAGCCGACGCCCTGGAACAGCTTGATCAGGAACGCCCCGCCCGGCTTCAGATGGCGGTCGGCGAAATCCATCGCCAGTTCCGCCAGGTGCATCATCCGCGGCTGGTCGACCGCATCCATACCGCTCTTATTGGGGGCCATATCCGACAGCACAAGGTCCACCGGCTGCGCCCCCAGCATCGCTTCGAACTGCGATAGGACGGCTTCCTCCCTGAAGTCCCCGTGAAGGAACTCCACCCCGGCCAGGGGCGGCATCTCCAGGATGTCCAGGGCGAACACGCGGCCGCGGTCGCCCATCGACTTGCGGACCTGCTGCGACCAGCCGCCGGGCGCGGCGCCGAGATCGACCACCACCATGTCCGGACGCAGCAGCCGGTCGCGCTGCAGCACCTCCTCCAGCTTGTACGCGGCGCGCGAGCGCATGCCTTCGGCCTGCGCCTTCTTCACGAACGGATCGGAGAAGTGTTCCTTGAGCCAACGCTGGCTGCTCTTGCTGCGGGTGACCATGGGAAGGCGGGTCCGGAGGGAGGGCCATGATACCCTGAACCCCCTTGGCTTCCCTTAGATCCTGCATGTCTATCGCTCTTACTTCCGCCCAGAACCGTTTCCTGCGCGGCCAGGCCCATGACCTCAAGGCGTTGCTGCAGATCGGCGGCAAGGGCGTGACCCCGGCCTTCCTGGCGGAGCTGGAGGAAGTGCTTGAGCGGCACGAGCTGATCAAGGTCAAGGTCGCCGCCGAGGACCGCGACGCGCGCGACGCGATCATCGCCGAGCTGGCCGACCGGTCCGGCAGCGCCCTGGTGCAGCGGATCGGCCACGTCGCCATCTTCTACCGCCCGAGCAAGGAAAAGCGCCAGATCGTGCTGCCGCGCAGCTGAGCGCCCCGGGCCCGCCATGCTACTGACCCAGGAACATCCCGATTACACCTATGCCCTGCGCTCCGCCGACGGCCGCCAGGCCAAGGTGAACGAGCGGATCCTGCAGCGCAGCTTCATCCTGATGCCCGACGAACTGGTCGAGGACTGGCCGGTGACGGCCGCGGCCGGGCTGCGGCCCGGCGACCTGGACGCGGTGCTGGCGCTGGGACCGGCGCTGGTGCTGCTGGGCACCGGCGAGCGCCAGGCGTTCCCGCCCGCCGAGGTGCTGGCGGCATGCCTGACCCGCGGCATCGGCCTGGAAGCCATGACCAATGCGGCGGCGGCTCGCACCTACAACGTGCTGGCCAGCGAGGGCCGCAAGGTCGCGCTGGCGATGATCCTGCCGCCGGCGGGCTGAGTCCGGCCGCGGGACATCGCCCGGCCGCGGCGGGGACCGGCCGGGGACCGATCGTTCGGGCGGATCTGGTCGGGGCCTGCGCCTACGGTCGAGGCCGGCGCTGGTGCGGCCGCCTCACTTGCGCGGCAGGTAGAGCATCGGATCCACCGGCTTGCCGTTGTAGCGGATCTCGAAGTGCAGCATGTCGCGCTGCGCGCCGCTGCGCCCCATCTCGGCGATCTGCTGGCCCGCCTTGACGCTCTGGCCCTCGTTGACCAGGCGCTTGCGGTTGTGGCCGTACGCCGACAGCCACTGCTCGTTGTGCTTGATGATGACCAGCTCGCCGTAGCCGACCAGGCCGGCGCCGGAGTACACCACCACGCCATCGGCGGCGGCGCGCACGGCCTGGCCGCTGGCGCCGGCGATGTCCACGCCCTGCTTGGTGGTCTCGCCGGAGACGAAGCTGCCTACCACCGGGCCGTCGGCCGGCCAGCGCCAGCTGAAGCCGCTGCTCACCGGCGCCGGGGCCGGGGTGGTCGGGCGCATCGGCGCCGGCACCGACCCGGCGATCGGCGAACGTGCCGGCGTCCCGGCCCCGCGGGCACCCGGCGGATACAGCCGCAGGGTCTGGCCCGGATAGATGGTGTTCGGCGCGGACAACCCGTTCCAGGCGGCCAGGTCCTGCGGCAGGATGTTGGTGCGGCGCGAGATGGCGTAGAGGGTGTCGCCGCGCTGCACGGTGACGGTGGCGCCCGGGCGCGGCACCGAGCTGCGCTGCGGCGCCGCCGCGCCCTTGCCGCCCCCGCCGCCGCCCGGGGTCCGCACCACCGAGGCGCTGCTGCACGCGCCCAGCAGGCCGGCGATCAGCAGCATGGCCGCGGCGTTGCTCAGTTTGCCCATCTGCATCGTTGCCATTCCTACATTGCGCTCCATACCAGCCAGCCCGCCAATCCGACCAGCACCAGGCTGGCGATCCATCCCAACGGCTCGATCCAGCGATGCAGCGCGGCCTCGGCGCGGGCACCGCCCAGGCGGATCGCCCCGGCCACCAGGTACACGCGCTTGCCGCGGCCGACCAGCATGCTGGCCAGGAACGGCAGCACCGGCACGCCGACGATACCCGATGCCCAGGTGAAGACCTTCAGCGGGATCGGAGTGAACCCCACCAGCACCAGCAGCCAGAACGCCCGCCAGGGCGATTCGGCGACCACCTGCCGCAGGTGCTGCACCTGTTCGTCGATCTTGGCGGTCCAGCCCAGCCATTCGATCAGCGGCTGCGCCGCCGCGAACGCGAAGTGGCCCAGCAGGTAGCCCAGCATCGCGCCGGCCAGCGAGCCGAGCAGGCTCAGCGTGGCGAACCAGAGCGCACGCCGCGGCTGCGCCAGCGACATCGGCGCCAGCATCACTTCCGGCGGCACCGGGAAGATGAAGCCCTCGACGAAACTCAGCCCGGTCAGCAGTGCCGGCGCACGGCGATGGCGGGACCCGCGGATGGCCAGGTCGTAGAGCGGCCCAAATATCTTCATCGATTCATTCCGAGGGTTCAGTCCAGCATGCCCGACAACAGGGGCACGAACGTGACCGGCGCCAGAACCTGCTGCGCGACCGTCCCGTCGGCGGCGCGGGTGAGTTGCACCAGCGACTGCGACGACGGGCCGCCGACCGGGGCGACCAGCCGCCCGCCGACGCCGAGCTGGTCGACCAGCGCGTTCACCAGCGCCGGTGCCGCGGCGGTCACCACGATTGCGTCGTAGGGACCGTGCTCGGGCCAGCCGATGCGGCCGTCGTCGTGCTTGCTGCGCACGTTCATGCCGAGCTGGCGGAAGCGCTTGCGCGCCTGCCGCAGCAGGTCGCCGATGCGCTCCACGGTGTAGACCTCCAGGCCCAGGGCCGCGAGGATCGCGCCCTGGTAGCCGGAGCCGGTGCCGACCTCGAGCACCTTGCGGGGCGCGGTCTGCAGCACCGCCTCGGTCATCCGCGCCACCACCCATGGCTGCGAGATGGTCTGGCCATGGCCGATCGGCAGCGCGGTGTCCTCGTAGGCGCGCGAGGCCAGCGCCTCGTCGATGAACAGGTGGCGAGGCACGGTGCGCACCGCGTTGAGCACGCTCTCGTCCTGGATGCCGGCCTCGCGCAGGCGGTCGACCAGCCGGTCGCGCACGCGCTGGGAGGTCATGCCGATGCCCACCGCCTCCGGTTGCAGGCGCAGCCGCGGCGTCATGCCGGCGAATCCAGTGCGTCGGTCAGCCCGCCGACCCAGCCGGCGACCTTCTCCAGCGCCTGGTAGCGGGTGAGATCGACATGGATCGGCGTGATCGAGATGTGCCCGGTGCGCACGGCATGGAAATCGGTGCCGGCGCCGGCATCCTGCTCGGGACCGGCCGGGCCGATCCAGTACACGGTGTGGCCGCGCGGATCGTTCTGCGGCAGGCATGGCTCGGAACGGTGGCGGTTGCCCAGGCGGGTGACCTCGAAGCCGCGCACCTGGTCCCAGGCCAGGTCCGGCACGTTGACGTTGAGGATGGTGTCGGCCGGCAGCGGATCGGCCTTCAGCCGCGCCACGATCTCCACCGCGGCGCGCGCGGCGGTGGCGTAGTGCTGGGCCTGGTGGTTGCGGGTCACCAGCGACACGGCCACCGCGGGCAGGCCGAGGAAACGCCCCTCCATCGCCGCCGACACCGTGCCCGAATAGATCACGTCGTCGCCGAGGTTGGCCGAGTTGTTGATCCCGGACACCACGATGTCCGGCTCGTAGTCGAGCATGCCGGTCAGCGCCAGATGCACGCAGTCGGTCGGGGTGCCGGCGACGCTGCAGGTGTGGGGATCGAGCCGCTTGGTCCGGATCGGCAGGTCCAGCGTCAGCGAGTTGCTGGCACCGGAGCGGTCGCGATCGGGGGCGACCACCATGACCTCGTGCCCCGCATCGCGCAGCTTCTCGGCGAGAATCCTGATGCCGGGGGCATCGACACCGTCGTCATTGCTAACCAGTACGCGCATGGGACTCCTCGGAAAACCCGGCCATGATACCGGATGCGTCCGCCCGCTTGCCTGCCGGGCACGCTTGCGCATCGTCGCCGGCGCGCTACGCTGTGACCCATGTCGTATCCCGAAGACGAAGACGACGGCGCGCTGTTCCGCGCGGCGATCGGCGAGGTGACGCCGCTGCCGGCCACCGCGGCGCCGGCCAACGCCAAGCCGCGTCCGCGACCGCGGGCGCGCATGGCCGAGCGCGACGAGGCCGAGGCCCACGGCGAATTCGCGCGACTGCTGCGCGACACCGCGCCGCTGGAGGCCGGCGACACCGCCAGCTACCGGCGCGACACCCTGCCGCCGCGCAGCTTCCAGCGCCTGAAGCGGGGCCAGTTCTCGGTACAGGACGAGCTCGACCTGCATGGCGCCACCGCCGCGCAGGCCGAGGCCCTGCTGCGCCAGTTCCTGCTCGAGGCGCATGCGCACGAATACGGCTGCGTGCGCATCATCCACGGCAAGGGCCGCCAGTCCGACGGCGGCGCCCCGGTCCTGAAGAACCTGGTGGACCGGCTGCTGCGCCTGCGCAACGACGTGCTCGCCTTCCATTCGGCGCCGGCCGCGCAGGGCGGCACCGGCGCACTGCTGGTGCTGCTGGCCCGGCGCTGAGCGCGGCCGGGGCCGAAGCGACCCGGGCCTTCTGCCGCGCGCGCCGCGGCCCCCTGCGCTGACCGAACCACGGCCGAGCGCGACCGCCCAGGGACCCGACGCTGGTGTCGATGGGCACGCGGCCCGCGCGTTCGGTCCGGACTCGCCGCCTCTCCCCGGGCGCACATCTCGCAGCCCTCTCGCGCGCACTTCCTAGATCGGCCGCACGGCTTCCGAGCGCACACGCCCCCCTTCCCCACCGCGGCTCGCGCAGCGCCCCCCCGGCGCGTGCTCCACGCACGGACTGCGGCCGCCACGTGCGCTCGACGCCGTCCGCGGAAGCCGGCGCGCCCCAGGCGCGCCCGCCAGACGCTTCCACATCCGAGGCATTGCGGTGCTGCGGCAGGCGGTCGCAGGCCCGTTCGGAAACCCGTGCGGCGCGCCGTGCGGATTTCCGGAAAGCCGCCCGAGACCCCATCCGATCGACAAAAATACACCTTTAAATCAATCACTTGCGCAAACTAAAAAGCTGGCACGGCGGTTGCGATAGATCAGATCGAAAGCAGCCCGACGATCGCGTCCCGACTGCTCTTCGACCACTCAACGCAACGATTCGAGGAGTTAGCTCATGAATGCCAATGTCAAGATTTCCCCCGAGCCCAAGCGCCCGGCCCCGAAGCCGGACGCCCGCCCCCGCTCGGACGCCGGCGTCGCCCTGCTGCACGACCCCAGCCTCAACAAGGGCACCGCCTTCAGCGCCGAGGAGCGCCGCCGGCTGGGGCTGGAAGGCCTGCTGCCGAGCGCGGTGGAGAGCCTGGACCGCCAGGTCGAGCGCGTGCTGGCGCACCTGGACGAGAAGTCCGACGACCTGGAGCGCTACATCTACCTGATCGGCCTGGAGGACCGCAACGAGACGGTCTTCTACAAGGCGATCATGTCCGACCCGAAGCGCTTCATCCCGATCCTCTACGACCCCACGGTGGCCGACGCCTGCGAGACCTTCGGCAACATGTACCGCCGCGCCCGCGGCATGTACATCACCCGCCACATGAAGGGCCGCATCGCCGAGGTGCTGCGCAACTGGCCGCAGAAGGACGTGCGCTTCATCTGCGTGTCCACCGGCGGCCGCATCCTCGGCCTGGGCGACATCGGCGCCAACGGCATGGGCATCCCGATCGGCAAGCTGCAGCTGTACACCGCCTGCGCCGCGGTGCCGCCGCAGTGCCTGCTGCCGGTGCTGTTCGACATCGGCACCAGCAACGACACCCTGCGCGCCGACCCGTTCTACCTGGGCCTGCGCGAGAAGCCGATCAGCGAGGCCGAACTGGACGAGCTGACCGAGGAATTCATCCAGGCCGTGCAGGAAGTCTTCCCCGAGTGCTGCGTGCACTTCGAGGACTGGAAGGGCACCGACGCGATCCGCATGCTGGACCGCTACAAGGACCAGGTGCTCTGCTACAACGACGACATCCAGGGCACCGCCAGCGTGGCGCTGGCCGGCATCGCCTCGGCGCTCAACATCACCGGCGGCACCCTCACCGACCAGCGCGTGATGTTCCTCGGCGCCGGCTCGGCCGGGCTCGGCATCGCCAAGCTGTTCTGCGCCGAGCTGCAGACCAAGGGCCTGAGCGCCGAGCAGGCCCGCCAGCAGGTGGCGCTGTTCGACGTCAACGGGCTGATCGAAGCCTCGCGCAGCGACCTGAGCGAGACCCAGAAGCTGTACGCGCGGCCGGCCAAGGCGTGCAAGGACTTCCTCAAGGCGATCGAGGAGTTCAAGCCCACCGTGCTGGTCGGCGTCAGCACCAAGGCCGGGGCGTTCAACCAGCCGGTGATCGAGGCGATGAGCCGGCTCAACGAGCGCCCGATCGTCTTCGCGCTGTCCAACCCCACCCACAAGGCCGAGTGCACCGCCGAGCAGGCCTACACCTGGTCCAAGGGCAAGGCGCTGTTCGCCGCCGGCGTGCAGTTCCCCGAGTTCGTGTACGAGGGCAAGACCTACCGTCCCGGCCAGGCCAACAACTTCTACATCTACCCGGCGATCGGCCTGGCGACCTACGCCGCACGCCCCACGCGCCTCAACGACGAGTGCTTCATCGTCGCCGCGCACGCGACCGCCGACCAGGTGGGCCTGGGCATGCGCGCCAAGGGAATGCTGTACCCGAGCCAGGAACAGATCCTGGAGACGGAGATCACCACCGCCACGCGCATCGTCGAATACATGTTCGACGCCGGCCTGGCCCAGGTCGAGCGCCCCGCCGACATCCGCGCCTGGCTGGAAGCGCTGCTCTACAAGCCGCAGTACTGAGGCGCCGCGCCTCCCAGAACGCCGGGCCGGCAGCAAGGCCGGCCCGGTCACTCTCCCCGACTCACGGGACGCACTACCATGAACGCCTTCATCGCAACGCTCCAGAAGTATCCGGAGATCGCGATCTACCTGACGATCGCCCTCGGCTTCTGGTTCGGAAAGCTGCAAATCAAGAACTTCAGTCTCGGCGTGGTCACCAGCACGCTGCTGGCCGGGCTGCTGGTCGGCCAGGCCGGCATCGACCTGCCCAACGTGCTGCAGTCCACCTTCTTCGCCATGTTCCTGTTCGCGGTGGGCTACGCGGTCGGGCCGCAGTTCATCCGCGCCGTCCGCAGCGACGGGCTGCCGCAGGTGTTCTTCGCGATCCTGGTCTGCGCCTCGGGCCTGGGCACCGCGATCCTGCTCGGCAAGCTGCTCGGCTACAACGCGCCGCTCACCGCCGGCCTGCTGTCGGGCGGCTACACCAACTCGACCGTGCTGGGCGTGGCCACCGACCTGATGAACCAGGCCGGCAACCTGCCCGAGGGCGGCAAGGCCGCGCTGGCGCTAATGCCGGTGGCGTACGCGGTCACCTACCCGTTCGGCACCGCCGGCTCGGCCTGGTTCCTGGCCACGTTCGTGCCGCGCCTGTTCAAGTTCGACCTGCCCAAGGTCTGCGAGGAGTACGAGGCCGCGCACGGCACCGGCAACGCCGGCGGCACCACGGCCTACCGCGAGTTCTCCGCGCGCGCCTACCGCTGGGAGAACCCCGACCTGTTCGGCCTGACGGTGGACCAGATCGAGGCCCGCTACGGGCACGCGATCTTCGTGCGCCGCATGCGCGTCGGCGAAGGCGCGCCGATCGTGGACTGCGTGGGCGGCACCCCCCTGCAGCCCGGCGCGATCGTGGCGATCTCCGGCACGCTGGACGCGCTGCTGGCGCACGAGAAGAGCTTCGGCACCGAGCTCAAGGACGTGCCGCTGCTGGACTTCTCCACCGAGCTGCTGGACCTGGTGGTGACCAATCGCCAGTACGCCGGCCAGAGCCTGGGTTCGATCATGAAGGAGCTGTTCGGCACGCCGGGACGCGGCGTGTTCCTGACCAAGTTCACGCGCTCGGACCTGGCGATGCCGACCAACCCCGACATCAAGGTGCAGCGCGGCGACGTGCTGACCATCCTCGGTGCCAAGCAGGACGTGGCCAAGGTCGCCAAGATCCTCGGCTACGCCGACCGTCCGCTGGAAAACTCGGACATGGCGTTCATGGGCTTCGGCATCGTGGTGGGCAGCCTGCTCGGTGCGATCACGGTGCACGTGGCCGGCATCCCGCTGAGCTTCGGCACCTCGGTCGGCGCGATCGTGGCGGGCATCGTCTGCGGCTACCTGCGCTCGACCATGCGCACCTTCGGCCGCATCCCCGGCCCGGCGCTGTGGGTCTTCAGCAATGTCGGCCTCAACGGCTTCATCGCGGTGGTCGGCCTGAAGGCGGCCTCGGGCTTCGTCGCCGGCCTGCAGCAGTACGGCCTGACGCTGTTCCTGGCCGGCGTGGTGGTGACCCTGGTGCCGCTGATCGTCGGCGTGCTGCTCGGCAAGTACGTGTTCAAGTTCCATCCCGGCATCCTGCTCGGCGCCTGCGCCGGGGCCCGCTCGACCACGGCCGCGCTGGGTGCCCTGCAGGACGCCTCGCGCAGCAAGGTGCCGGCCCTGGGCTACACCATCGGCTACGCGGTCTCGCGGCTGGTGATGGCGGTGTTCACCATCATCCTGGTGAACGTGTTCTAGCCGCGGTCCGTCCGCGGCCCTCCCCCGACCCGCCGGCGTGCAGACGCCGGCGGGTTTTTCGTTGGGCGTCCGGGCCGTCGCGGCATGCCCCGGCGGCGGTCGCCGGCGACGATCAACGCGGCAAGACGCTCTCGACGAAGGCCGCCAGGTCGCGGTTGAAGCGGTCGGGCTCTTCGAGGAACGGCGCGTGGCCGGACCCGGCGTACAGGGTGCTGCGCACCCGCGGGTTCAGCGCGCGGGCGCGCGCGATGGCCGGACCGGCCTGCACCAGTGCATCGCGCGCGCCGTAGATCAGCAGCAGCGGCTTGCGTGCCCGACCCAGGCCGCGCGGGGCGGCCACGCTCATCGACGGGACGGCCTGCTGCATGTCCCACGAGGCCATCGCGGCGGCGGCGAGCAGGCGCTCGAACGTCGCTGCCGTGGGCCGGACCTGGAAGCACAGGCCGAGGAACCTGCGTTCGGCCTCCAGATGCGTGCCCAGGTCCGGCGAGACCAGCTCGCGGTACAGCTGCGGATGCGCCACGATCTGGTCCGGTGCCAGCTCGATCACCCCGCCGACGTAGACCGCGCCCGCGATGCCGCCGTCGCCGTACGCGGCCAGGTAGTTCGAGATGACCGCGCCGCCCAGCGACCAGCCGACGAGCACGGGGTCGCGCGCGTGGGCCGCGGCGATGACCGCGGCGAGGTCGTCCGCCCAGCGACGCCCGTCGCGATAGGCCTCGGCGTCGGCCGGCTTGCCGGACCGGCCGTGGCCGCGCAGGTCGTAGCCGATGAGGCGGTAGCGCTGCAGCACGGGGCTGTCGAGCTGTGCCTCCCAGCTCAGGCGGCTGCCCAGCAGCCCGTGGACGAAGACCAGCGGCACGCCGTCGGGGTCGCCCGACTCCTCCACCGCGAGCACGACGCCGTCCGGCGCGGTGACGGTATAGCGGCGGTTGCCGGCGGAGGCGGCGGCCGACAGCGCGAGCAGGGCCAGCATCGCCAGCCGGGCGCAAGGGCCCAGGTGGAACGAACGGTGGGACATCGGCGGCACTCCAGACAGGGAATGCCAGCAGTCTCGACCCTCACACCGGTGTGAGGGTCAAGCGCCGGTGGTATGTTTTTCCCATGACCTCCCCCGACCCCGCCGCGTGGCTGAGCATCGGCGCGCTCGCGCGCCGGACCGGCGCCAGCGTGCGCTCGATCCGCCATTACGACGCGCACGGCCTGCTCGCCTCGCGCCGGGCCGCGAACGGCTACCGGGTGTTTCCGCCCGTGGCGATCGTCCAGGTCACGCAGATCCAGCGCCTGCTCGCGTCCGGGTTCAGCCTGGACGAGATCCGCGGCTTCCCGGACTGCATGCGCATGACCGAGGACGCGACCGCCTGCAGCGAGAGCGGCGCGGCGCAGCGCCGGCGCCTGGCCTCGATCGAGCACCAGATCGCCGAGCTGGAGCGGCGCCGGGCCCGGCTGGTCGCGATGCTGAGCGAGGGCCGCATCCTGCCGCTGGAATGAGCCGGCCCGGGAACCGCTCGCCCGGCGGCCGCCTGCGGGCCGCTACGGTGCGCGCCGGCGCATACCGGCGGCCTCAGCGCGCGGGCAGGCCGTATTCCTGCGGGAAGGTGTGCAAGGAGCTCTCGACCACGGTGACGGCGCCGTCGATCAGGCCGCAGCGGCCGCTGCCGGGCAGGATGCGGCACAGGTTGTCGAGCGCACGCAGGTCGTCCTGGGTGCCATGGCCGGTGTCGATGCGGTCCAGCAGCCGCGCCATCTGGAACGTGCCGCCCTTGCACGGCGGGCACTGCCCGCACGAGCCGGCCGCGAAGAACTCGATGTACTCGGCCACCTTGCGCACGATGCTGGTGCCCTCGGAGATCACGATCATCGCGCCGGTGCCCAGGCGCGAGCGGCGTTCGCGCACCGAATCGAAGTCCAGCGCCACGTCCAGGTCGGCCGCGGTCAGCAGGGTGTTCGACGGGCCGCCGGTGAACACCGCCTTGAAGGCCTTGCCCTCGAGCATGCCGCCGCCGTGGTCGAAGATCAGCGACTGCAGCGACGTGCCCATCGGCAGCTCGTACAGGCCGGGATTGAGCACGTCGCCGGACAGCGAGTACAGCTTGGTGCCGGCGGCGCGGCCGATCCCCAGTTCGTGGTACCAGGCCGCGCCATGGCGCACGATGTGCGGCACGTTGGCGAAGGTCTCGGTGTTGTTGATCAGCGTCGGCGCGCCGGCGACGCCGCTCTGCGCCGGGAACGGCGGCTTGCGCCGCGGGAACGGGAAGCCGCCCTCGAGCCAGGAGATCACCGCGGTCTCCTCGCCGCCAATGTAGCGGCCGGAGGTCGCCACCGCGCTCAGCTGCAGCGCACGCCCCAGGCGCTGCTCGATGCGGGTGAACAGCACGCTGTCCTGCCACTGCGCGATCGCCTCGCGCACCGTGCGCAGCGAATCGCCCTGATGCGGATTGACGTAGAGCACCACGTGGTTGGCGTCGGTGGCGACCGCGGCGATCAGCGCGCCTTCGATCACCTGGTGCGGGGTCCAGCGCAGCAGGTGCCGGTCCTTGAAGGTGCCCGGCTCGTCCTCGTTGCCGTTGCAGACCACGTAGCGGTCGCCGCTGGCGCTGGCGGCCTGCGCGGTGGCCTCCCACTTGCGCCAGGTGGGGAAGCCGGCGCCGCCCATGCCGCGCAGGTCGGCCTCGCGCAGCACCGCGACCACGGCGTCGGGCGCGTCGAGCGCGACCGACAGGCCCTCGCCCCCGCCGGTGGCCAGCCAGGCGGCGAGATCGGCGCCGACCTGGCGCTTGGGATGCAGCAGGATCGGGGTGAACTCATGCATGGAGGGACTCCTTCGCCGCCGCGTGTTCGCGCAGGTCGAAATGGCCGTAATCGGGATACAGCAGGGGCGCGCGCAGCTCGCTGTTGAGGCCGGCGCGGATCAGCGCACGCTGCCAGTCATGGACGTGGTCGATGCCGCCGCGGCCCTGCCACATCGGCCCCGGCACCGCGGCGGCGGCGGCCCCGGCGCGCCGGCCGAAGCAGATGATGTCCAGCAGCGCGTTGCCCATCAGCCGGTTGCGGCCATGGATGCCGCCGGCGACCTCGCCGGCGCAGTACAGGCCGGCCACCCCGGTGGCGCCGTCGCGGTCGATCTCCGCCCCGCCGTTCTGGTAGTGCAGGGTCGGATGGATCAGCAGCGGTTCCTGCGCCGGGTCCAGGCCGCACTTGTGCGCCAGGTGCTTCAGCGACACCAGCCGCTGCAGGATGTCCGGCTCGCGCGCGAGCAGCCCGGGCGTGTCCAGGAACACGCCGAGCTGGCCGTCGCGTTCGATGCCGCGGCCTTCGGCGCACTCGCGCAGGATCGCCGCGGCCACCACGTCGCGCGGCGACAGCTCGTCGACGAAGCGCTCGCCCAGGCCGTTGACCAGGTGCGCGCCGGCCGAGCGCACCGCCTCGGAGATCAGCCCCCCGGCCAGGTGCCGCGGGTGCGCCACGCCGGTCGGGTGGTACTGGAAGGAATCGAGCTCGCGCAGCCGCGCACCCAGCCGGTAGGCCAGCACCAGCCCGTCGGCGGTGGCGCCGTAGTGGTTGGACGTGGCGAAATCCTGCAGGTGCAGGCGCCCGCTGCCGCCGGTGGCCAGGACCACCGCGCGCGCGCGCACCATCAGCAGGCGACGGCGTTCCAGGTCGTACAGCACCGCCCCGACGCAGTCGCCCTGGCCGTTGGACAGCAGCTCGACCGCCGGGCAGCGGTTCATCAGGGTGATGGCGCGCTGCAGCTCCACCGCCTCGCGCAGCACGCGCATCATCTCCAGCCCGGTGAAGTCGCGGTGGCACAGGATGCGCGCGGCGGTGGTGCCGCCGGCGCGCTTGCGCAGCAGCCGCCCGGCCTGCGCCGGATCGCGCTCCAGGTCGAAGCTCATGCCGAGCTGGATCAGCCAGCGGATCGTGGCCGGGCCGTCGCCGACCATCTGCGCGACCAGCTCGCGCGCGGCGGCGCCGTGGCCGCCCTTGACGGTGTCGTCGTAGTGGCGCTGCAGGCTGTCGTCGTCGCCGACCGCGGCCTGGATCCCGCCTTCGGCCATCACCGTGTTGCTGTCGCCGATGCGCAGCTTGTTGGCCAGGATCACCGAGGCGCCGCCCTGGGCGGCGGTCAGCGCCGCGGCGCAGCCGGCGCCGCCGCCGCCGATCACCAGCACGTCGGTGCTGAGCGGCGAGGCGCCGGCCAGGTCCACGTCGTCGATCAGCGCATTGCTCTGCAGCAGCCGCGCCAGCGCCGGATGGCAGGGATCGCCGGCATTGGCGCCCACCTGCAGCGGCACGCGCGCGCGGTCGCCGTAGTCGGGATGGAAGCGCTGCAGCAGCTCGGCGGTGGGCAACGCGCCGCCACGCAGCGGCGCGGCGCCCGCGCGCAGGCGCGCCAGGGCCGTGTCGTAACCGTGGGCGGAGGCGCTCATGGCTGGGCTCCGGAGGCCGGCCCGCCGGTGTCGATCGCCATTTCCCCCTGCTCGATCTGCTGCAGCCGGCGCATCAGGTCGATCGGCCGCAATCCCTGGCTGGCGCGCACGCGGCGCACGAACAGCCCGAGGTGGTTGGGGCGGATGTTCTCCGGGCAGGCCAGCGTGCACAGGTTGCACATCACGCACTCGTCGAACACCTGCGCGGCCGCCTCGACGTCGCCGGCCACCGCGAACGCCACCCCGTCCTGCACCCGCAGCCCTTTCGGGCAGGCGCGATCGCAGCCGCTGCAGTGCCGGCAGTGCGACGCTTCGGGGAAGATCCGCGCGGTGTCGTCGAGCAGGCGCCAGCCGTCGCCGACCTCGGCCAGGTCGTAGTAGTGCACGTGGTGCGGGATGAAGTAGTCGACGAAGCTGACCTGCATGCCCGCCTGCACGCGGGTCTCGCACGCCAGCGCCGTGCGCACCTCGCGCTCGCCCTCGCCGCGCACCAGGCAGCGGCAGGACCCGCACACGCCCTGCCCCATGCAGCCCACGTTCGCGGTCAGCGCGCTGCCGCCGTAGGCATGCGCCTGGAGAATCGAGGCCTGCGGATCGGCGAGGACCTCGCGCCCATCGATGCTCAATCGGATCTGTTCGCTCACTGCGTGCTCCTGTAGTCGGGTTTTCCTGCGCCGCCGCTGCGACGACCGGGGACTTGCCGCTCACGATCCAAGCAATCGCCATGCCAGCTTACTTGGAGAGGCCAAGCTACTGGAACCACGCAGGAATTTTCCACCTCCTGCGACAAGCGGCGGCAGGCGTGGACGGCGCACCGATCGGCCGCGATGCTGCGGCGTGCGCCGATCGCGCGCAAACCCGCCGCGGCCGCGCCCGCGGCGGCGCCACGGAAAACCGAACGCGGCCGCGGCGTATTCGTCGGAATTCCGCACGGCGTCGCCGCACTGCCGTTTTTTTCCGTTGGCAATCAGCGGATTGCGGAGCGAGGACGCTGGCATGGCGTTTGCTCCCTCGTTCCCGAAGCCTTCGTATCCGCGGAGCGCAGCGGGAGCACGCCACGATGTTCACGACCATGACCACCGCATTGCTGCCGGTGGTGATCCTGATGTTCCTCGGCTGGTTCGGCGGAAGACGCGGGCACTTCCAGCGCGCGGACGTGAGCGTGATGGCCACGCTGGTCACGCGCTACGCGCTGCCGGTGTCGCTGTTCCTGGGGGCGCTGAACACGCCGCCGGAGAAGCTCGGCAACCTGCCGTTCGTGGCCTGCATGACCTTCGGCTTCGTCGGCACCTACCTGATCGCCCTGCTCGTGGCGCGCTTCGGCTTCGGCCACGACCTCAGGACCAGCGCGCTGCAGGCGCTGGTGTGCACGTTCCCCGACATGGCGTACTTCGGCGCGCCGATCCTGGCGCAGGTGTGCGGCCCGGAAGGCTTCATCGCCGTGCTGGTCGGCAACCTGATCACCAGCCTGGTGATCCTGCCGCTGACCATCGTGCTGACCAGCTGGGGCGACGGCGCCGCCGGCGGCATCGGCGCGACCCTGCGCGCCAGTCTCGGCCGCACCCTCGGCAATCCGCTGGTGTGGCTGCCGCTGGCCGGGGCGGTCATGAGCTGGAGCGGCTACGCGCTGCCGGCCGCGCTGCAGGAGTCGGCGCAGCTGCTGGGGCGCGCCGCCGGCGGCGTCTCGCTGCTGGCGCTGGGCCTGATGTTCCATGGCGAGCGCCCACGGCTCGGCCGCGAGGTCGCCTGCAACGTGGGCCTGAAGAACGTGCTGCAGCCGGCACTGATGCTGCTCGGCATCGTGCTGTTCGGGGTGGACGCCGACTTCGCGCGGCAGGCCCTGATCGTCGGCGCCGTGCCCACCGCCATCGCCGCCTCGATGCTCGCGGTGCGCAGCGGCACCTACGTGACGCAGGCCTCCGACTCGGTGGTGATCGGCACCGTGGTCGCGGTCGCCGGCCAGGCCGCACTGATCGCGTTCATCGCATGAACGCACGCCCGGGCGCGGCCACGCGCGTCCGCCCCCTTCCGTCGATGCCACCGGTGCGGGTAACCTGCCGCTACCGCCACCGTTGCGGCGTCCACTGCGACGTGCCGCCAGGCTGGCCGATCCGGCGGCGTTGGCCAGCCTGGATTGTGTGATGACGATTCGCAACCGCGATTTCTACCTCTACCTGCTGCTGTCGCTCGTGGTCTCGCTGGGCGCGGGTGCGCTGATCTACGTCTACACCTCCTGGTCCGGGCTGCGTACGCTGGGCCAGAGCGGCGAGCGGGCGCTGAACCACCACGCCGACAAGCTCGAACGCGAGATCGGCAAGTTCGGCCTGCTGCCGCTGAGCGCGTCCCTGAGCGGCGACGTCAGCGATTTCCTGGCGCACCCGCCGACCGCGCAGGACACCCTGCGCATCAACCGCCACCTCAAGACCCTCAACGACAGCGTCGGCAGCCTGCAGACCTACCTGGTGGACCCGCACGGCGAGATCGTGGCCTCCAGCAACTGGACCGAGGCCGACACCTTCGTGGGCCGCAACATCTCCTACCGCCCCTACGTGCAGGCCGCCAGGCCGGGCCGCATCACCAGCTACTACGGCATCGGCACCACCGACAACGCGTCGGGCTACTACCTGGCCACCGCGGTGGAGCGCCACGGCCGGCGCCTGGGGCTGGTGGCGATCAAGGTCGGGCTGGAGCAGCTGGAGCACCTGTGGATCGGCACCGAACAGCCGGTGCTGCTGTCCGACGCCAATGGCGTCGTGGTGCTGTCCTCGATCCCGCAGTGGAAGTACCGCATGCTCGGCACCATGAGCCCGCAGCTGCAGCGGCGCCTGGACGCCTCGCAGCAGTACAACCAGCACACGCTGCGCTCGCTGGGCTGGCACCGGCTGCGGCCGATCGGCAGCGACGCCTCGCTGGTGGAGATCGGCGACGGCCCCGGCGCGCGGACCTACCTGGCGGTGACGCGGGTCCTGCCGGCGCTGTCGATGCGCTTCACCGTCCTGGCCGACCCACGCGAGGTGTACCGCCTGGCGCGTGCCCGCGCGGCGGCGGCGGCGGTGCTGGTGGCATTCGCGATGGCCGTGTTCCATGCGCTGAACCAGTGGCGGGTGTCGATCAGCGAACGGCTCTCGGCGCAGGCCGCGCTGCAGGCCGCGCATGCGCACCTGGAGACGCTGGTGGAGCAGCGCAGCTCGGAACTGCGGGCGGCCAACGCCGGCCTGCAGCGCGAGATCGCCGAACGCATCCAGGCCGCGCGCCAGCTGCAGAACTTCCAGCAGGAGCTGATCCGCACCGAGAACCTGGCGGTGATCGGCCAGCTCTCGGCCGGGCTGGCGCACGAGATCAACCAGCCGCTGGCGGCGCTGGGCACGCTGTCGGCCAATGCGGTGCGGTTCCTCGAACGCAACGACCTGGAGACGGTGCGCTTCAACCTCGGGCGCATCACCGAGCTGGTGGCGCGCATGGGCGTGCTCACCGGCCAGTTGCGCTCGTTCGCGCGGCGCTCGTCCGGCGAGCTCGGCGAGGTGGCGGTGGCGGCCAGCGTCGACAGCGCGGTGGCGCTGCTCGGCCACCGCCTGCGCGGCGAGCACGCCATCGAGCTGGTGCTGCAGCCGCCGTCCGTGCCGCTGCTGGCGCACTGCGATCCGGTCCGGCTCGAGCAGGTGCTGGTCAACCTCATCGGCAACGCCATCGACGCCACCGCCGGGCGCGCCGACCCGCGCATCGAGCTGCGCTGGTTCGCGCGCGCCGGCCAGGCGGTGATCGAGGTGCGCGACAATGGCACCGGCCTGTCCGAGGAGGTGCTGCGCCGCCTGTTCGAACCCTTCTTCACCACCAAGACCCACAGCGGCCTCGGGCTGGGCCTGGCGATCTCGGCCGACATCGTCCAGGGCTTCGGCGGCCGCCTGTCCGCCGCCAACCATGCCGCCGGCGGTGCGGTGTTCACCCTAGAACTGGCGCAGACCCCGCGCGCCGACAAGGATTCCCCCGCATGAGCGACTACCAGGTGCTGGTGATCGAAGACGACCAGGACATCCGCCTGGGCTGCCTGCAGGCCCTGGGCCTGGACGGCATCCCCGCCCAGGGCGTGGAATCGGTGGAAAAGGCGCAGCGGCTGGTCGGCAGGGACTTCGCCGGCGTGGTGGTCACCGACATCCGCCTGCCCGGCATGGACGGCATGCAGTACCTGCGTGAGCTCGCCGCCGCCGACCCCGACCTGCCGGTGATCCTGATCACCGGCCACGGCGACGTGGCCACCGCGGTGCAGGCCATGCGCGACGGCGCCTACGACTTCATCCAGAAGCCGTTCCCGCCGCAGCAGCTGGTCGGCGTGGTGCAGCGCGCGCTGGAGAAGCGCCGGCTGGCGCTGGAGGTGCGCCAGCTCCGGCGCCAGCTGGCCGCGTTCGGCGGGCTGGAGAGCCGCCTGATCGGGCGCTCGCCGGCGATGGCCGAGCTGCGCGCGCTGGTGCAGGACGTGGCCGCGACCCCGGCCGACGTGATGATCCTTGGCGAGACCGGCACCGGCAAGGAGCTGCTGGCGCGCTGCCTGCACGATCTGAGCGGCCGCAGCGGCCCGTTCGTGGCATTGAACTGCGGCGGCCTGCCGGAGACCCTGTTCGACAGCGAGATCTTCGGCCACGAGGCCGGCGCCTTCTCCGGTGCCAGCAAGCAGCGCATCGGCAAGATCGAGTACGCCCAGGGCGGCACGCTGTTCCTGGACGAGATCGAGAGCATGCCGATGTCGATGCAGATCAAGTTCCTGCGCGTGGTGCAGGAGCGGGTGATCGAGCGGCTCGGCTCCAACCGGCTGATCCCGGTCGACTTCCGCGTGATCGCCGCGACCAAGGCCGATCTCGGTGAACTCTCGGCCGACGGCCGCTTCCGCGCCGACCTGCACTTCCGCCTCAACGTCATCACCCTGGACCTGCCGCCGCTGCGCACCCGGCGCGAGGACATCCCGCTGCTGTTCGAGCACTTCGTCGGCCAGTCCGCGCTGCGCATGAACCGGCCACCGCCGCCGGTCGGCGAGGCGGCGGTCCGCGAGTTGCTCGGCCACGGCTGGCCCGGCAACGTGCGCGAGCTGCGCAACCAGGCCGAGCGTTTCGTGCTCGGGCTCAAGACCGCGCCGGGCCAGAACGCGGCGGACCGGCCGCTGCCGCTGAACCAGGCGGTGGAGGCCTACGAGCGCGGCCTCATCGGCGAGGAGCTGCGCCGCCAGCACGGCAACATCTCGCGCGCCGCCGAGGCCCTGCAGATCGCCAAGACCACCCTGTTCGACAAGATCCGCAAGTACGGCATCGACGAGCGCGGCTGAGCGCGCCCCAGGCGGTGCCGCGCCGACCTGAGGCAGCCGGCGGACGGGCAGAACGTCCGGTTGGCGGCGTTGGCGGCGGTAGGCGCCACCCCGCCCCGCGGCAGACCCCGCCCCCGCAGGGGGTTCGACGGGCCGCCGGTG
Organism: Lysobacteraceae bacterium USHLN149; assembly: GCA_037145635.1. Lineage (GTDB taxonomy): Bacteria > Pseudomonadota > Gammaproteobacteria > Xanthomonadales > Xanthomonadaceae > JAATFS01. Next base: position 1,095,786 of record JBBCXB010000001.1, on the reverse strand, counting down.
AACAGCGCCTTGAAGGCCTCGCCCTCGAGCATGCCGCCGCCGTGGTCGAAGATCAGCGACTGCAGCGGCGTGCCCATCGGCCGTCCGTACAGGCCGGGTCAGTGCTCCGGGACCGCGGCCGGCGGCCGCGGCGCGTCGGAGATCTCGCCGATCTCCTGCAGCACCGCGGTGGCATAGCAGCCCGGCGGCAGTGCGAACCCGAGCTCCAGCACATCGTCCGCGCGCCACTGGTAGGCCAGCGCCTGCGGCCGCAGCCGCAGCGCGCGCCGCTCCTGCTTCAGGCCGGCCAGCTCCAGCCCGGCGCGCAACGCCAGCGAGGCCTCGTCGCCCAGCGCGGCCAGCTCCAGCGCCGCGGCGGCCTCGCGGCTGCGCAGCTCGCCGGCGCCCCACAGCGGGCCGCTGGGATGGATGTCGAAGCGTGCCAGGCGTTCGGCCAGGGCCTCGCTCCACGGCTCGGGCCCGAACACGCTGCGCGAGCCGTCCAGCATCCACACCTCGCCCTCCAGCGGCAGGTCCCAGTCGCCCTGCGCCACGCGCCGTGCCAGCACCTGGTTGAACAGCGCCGAGCGGGCGGCCGAGAGCAGCAGCGAACGCTGGTCCTTGCGCACGCGGCGGCCACCGAACATCGCCAGCGCCGCGGCGACGTTGCCGCCCTCGCGGCCGAAGCGCTGCTCGCCGAACCAGTTGGGGATGCCGCGCGCGGCGATCGCATCCAGGCGCTGCTCGATCGCCGCGCGCTCGCCGCGCACCTCGCGCAGCACCAGCACGAAGCGGTTGCCGGCCAGCGCCCCGCGCTGCAGCTTGCGGTTGTGCCAGGTGGACTCGACCACCTGCAAGTCGGCGTCGTCCAGCAGCGCCAGGTCCGGGGCCACGCGCCTGGGCAGGTGCACGCTGAAGCGCTGGGTGGTGACCGCATGGCGGTCCTTGAGCCCGGCATAGCTGACCGCCATTTCCGGCAATCCCGCCCACTGCGCCAGACGCTTGGCGACGAAGGCGGTGTTCTGGCCACGCTTGCGGATCGTCAGCAGCAGGTGCTCGCCCTCGCCGCTGGGCTCGAAGCCGGGCAGCTCGTCGACCTGGAAGTCCTCCGGCGTGCTGCGCATGTGCGCGCCGAGGACGGACGGGCCGTGGGCGCGGGGATGGGAAGAAGCGTCGGTCATGGGAGGTGCCTGTGGGCCCGGCGTCGCGGCAGGCGACCGGACCGGAGATGAGGGAAGGATACGGTACGGGGAAGCGGGGTCGCCGTGGCCAGACGACCCGGGTCGCGCGCGCTTCGACGGTCGCTCGCGCCGGCCGGAACCGCGATCGAGCAGAGGGCCCCGCGCCCGGCGCGGCAGCGGACGCCCGCGGCCGCGGTGCCTACGGCCGGTGCAGCAGCACCACCGCCTGCGCGGCGATGCCTTCGCCACGCCCGGTGAAGCCGAGTTTCTCGCTGGTGGTGGCCTTGACGCTGACGCAGTCCAGCGCCACCTCGAGCAGCTGGGCCAGCCGCTCACGCATCGCCCGCGCATGCGGACCGACCTTGGGCCGCTCGCAGATCACGGTAATGTCGGCATTGCCCACGCGCCAGCCGCGCTCGCGCAGCAGGCCGTCGCAGTGCTGCAGGAACTGCGCGCTGTCGGCGCCCTTCCAGCGCGGGTCCGAGGGCGGGAAGTGCTGGCCGATGTCGCCCAGCGCCAGCGCGCCGAGCAGGGCGTCGCACAGCGCGTGCAGCACCACGTCGCCATCGCTGTGCGCCAGCACGCCCTGGGTGTGCGGCACGCTCACGCCGCCGAGCATGAGCTGGTCGCCGGGACCGAACGCATGCACGTCGTAACCCTGGCCGATACGGAAATTCAACGCGGTCATACCTGTCCTGTTCAACGAAGACGCGCGGCACGGCTCAGCCGGCGCGTCGGGAAAGCTCGAATTCGAACCGTGCCAGGTCCGCCGGCGTGGTGACCTTGAAGTTGTCCTCGGCCCCCTCGACCAGCAACGGGCGCAGGCCGAGCCGCTCCATCGCCATGGCCTCGTCGGTGACCTCCACGCCGGCCTCGGAAGCGGCCTGCAGGCCGCGCACCAGCTGGTGCCGGCGGAACAGCTGCGGGGTCAGCGCCCGCCACAGGCGCTCGCGCGGCTCGGTGGCGTCGATGCCGCCGTCGTCGCCGGCCCGCTTGAGGGTATCGCGCACCGGCGCGGCCAGGATCGCGCCCACCGGGTCGGCCCGGCCGGTCTCCAGCAGGCGGTCCAGGTCCGCCGGCGCCAGGTTCGGGCGCGCGGCGTCGTGCACCAGCACGAAATCGTCGGCCCGCACCGATTCCGGCAGCGCCAGCAGCGCCGCCAGCACCGAGGCCGCGCGGCTGTCGCCGCCGACGCAGGTCAGCAGCGGCTTGCCGCCGACCTCGCTCCAGCCGGGCCAGTCCGGATCGTCGGCCGACAGCGCCACCATGATCCCGGCCACGGCCGGATGCGCGGCCAGCGCCTCCAGCGCATACGCCATCAGCGGCCGGCCGGCCGCCGCCAGGTACTGCTTGGGCACCGGTCCGCCGAAGCGGCTGCCGCGCCCGGCGGCGGGCACCACCGCCCAGAGCGAGCCCATCAGGGCTGCTCGCCGGGCGTGGCGGCACCGGACGCGGCGGCCGCGCCCGCGGCGGGCGCTGGCAGCAGCGGCGCGTCCTCCACCACCCGGTAGAACTTCTCGCCCGGTTTGATCATGCCCAGCTCACTGCGTGCCCGCTCCTCGATCGCCGCCTCGCCATCCTTGAGATCCTTCACCTCGGCCGCCAGCGCCTCGTTGCGCTGACGCAGCCCTTCGTTGTCGCGCGCCTGGTGCGCCACCTGCGCCTCCAGCATCATGACCTCGCCGGAATTGCCGGGACCGAACCAGAAGCGGTACTGCAGCCAAGCCAGCAGCACCGCCAGCACCAGCAACAGCCAGCGCCAGTTGCGCACGGCTGCTTATCGCTTGAGCGAGACGAACGCGTCACGCCCGGCGTAACGCGCGCCGCTGCCGAGGGCTTCCTCGATGCGCAGCAACTGGTTGTACTTGGCCACGCGATCGCTGCGGCACAGCGAGCCCGTCTTGATCTGGGTGGCGGTGGTGGCCACGGCGATGTCGGCGATGGTGGTGTCCTCGGTCTCGCCCGAGCGGTGCGAGACGATGGACGCGTAGTGCGCGTGGTGCGCCAGCTTGATCGCCTCCAGGGTCTCGGTGAGCGTACCGATCTGGTTGACCTTGATCAGGATCGCGTTGGCGGTGCCCGAGTCGATGCCCTGCTTGAAGATCTTCGGGTTGGTCACGAACAGGTCGTCGCCGACCAGCTGCACCTTCTTGCCGATGCGGTCGGTCAGCAGCTTCCAGCCCGCCCAGTCGTCCTCGGCCAGGCCGTCCTCGATGGTGATGATCGGGTACTGCGCGGCCCAGTCGGCCAGGAAATCGACGAACTGCTCGCTGGTCAGGCGCTTGTTCTCGCCCACCAGGTTGTACTTGCCGTTGTCGTGGAACTCGCTGGAGGCCACGTCCAGGCCCAGCAGCACGTCCTCGCCGGCGGTGTAGCCGGCCTTGCCGATCGCCTCGAGGATGGTGTCCAGGGCCTCGACGTTGCTGCGGAAGTCCGGTGCGAAGCCGCCTTCGTCGCCCACCGCCGTGCTCAGGCCGTGGCCCTTGAGCACCGACTTGAGCGAATGGAAGATCTCGGTGCCGGCGCGCAGCGCCTCGGAGAACGAGGTGAAGCCGACCGGCAGCACCATGAACTCCTGGAAGTCGACGTTGTTGTCGGCGTGCGCGCCGCCGTTGATGATGTTCATCATCGGCACCGGCAGCGAGACGTCGGACTCGGTGATGCCCGACAGGTACTGCCACAGCGGCTGCTGACGCGAGGCGGCGACCGCATGCGCAGCGGCCAGCGAGACCCCGAGCAGCGCGTTGGCGCCCAGGCGGCCCTTGTTCTCGGTGCCGTCGAGGTCGATCAGGCGACGGTCGAGGCCTTCCTGGTCGGCGCCGTCGAAGTCCTTCAGCGCGGCGGCGATGGTGGTGTTGACGTTCTCCACCGCCTTGCGCACGCCCTTGCCCAGGTAGCGGGTCTTGTCGCCGTCGCGCAGCTCCACCGCTTCCTTGGTGCCGGTCGAGGCGCCCGACGGCACGGCGGCGCGGCCGAATGCGCCATCGGCCAGCGTGACTTCCGCCTCCAGCGTGGGGTTGCCTCGGCTGTCGAGGATTTCGCGAGCGTGGATCTTGGCGATAGTGGTCATAGGTCCGATCGGTTACCAGTCAAAGGGGGAATACCGGGAAACCGAGGGATTATCGCCGCAGGGCTGCGGCTTGCCAAATGCGCCGTGGAACCGCAGGCGCGGGGCACGCGACAAGGGCCTGCCGGAGACGGGCCCGGCACCGGCACAGGGCGCATCGCCCCCGGTCGGGACCGCTCCCCGATCAGCTCCCGCGAGCGCGGACCGCGCCGGACGCCTGCGCCCGGCGCGCGACCTCAGACCCCGTCTTCCAGGAAGCCGTGCTTCTTGGTGATGCCGTCCAGGGCCAGCAGGGTCTCCAGCAGCGCCTCCATCTTGTCCAGCGGCCAGGCGTTGGGGCCGTCCGACAGCGCCTTGGACGGGTCCGGGTGGGTTTCGGCGAACACCCCGGACACGCCCACCGCCACCGCCGCGCGCGCCAGCACCGGCACGAACTCGCGCTGGCCGCCGGAACTGCTGCCCTGCCCGCCCGGCAACTGCACCGAGTGGGTGGCATCGAACACCACCGGGCAGCCGGTCTGGCGCATCACGCTCAGCGAGCGCATGTCGCTGACCAGGTTGTTGTAGCCGAACGAGGCGCCGCGCTCGCAGACCATGATCTGCTCGTTGCCGGTGGACTTGGCCTTGTCCACCACCGGCTTCATGTCCCACGGCGACAGGAACTGGCCCTTCTTGATGTTGACCGGCTTGCCGGCGGCGCAGACGTTGCGGATGAAGTCGGTCTGCCGCACCAGGAACGCCGGGGTCTGCAGCACGTCGACGACCGACGCGACCTCGTTCATCGGGGTGTACTCGTGCACGTCGGTGAGCACCGGCACGCCGATCTGCTGCTTCACCGCCTCCAGCACCTTCAGGCCCTCCTCCAGGCCCGGGCCGCGGAAGCTGGTGCCGGAGGTGCGGTTGGCCTTGTCGAAGCTGGACTTGAAGATGAAGTTGATCCCCAGCTTGCCGGTGATCTCCTTGAGCCGGCCGGCCACGTCCAGCTGCAGCTGCATCGACTCGATCACGCACGGACCGGCGATCAGGAACAAGGGCTGGTCGAGACCGACTTCGAAACCACACAGTTTCATCAGATCACCTATTGGCTGACGGAGCCGCGCTCCAGGACGGAAGCGCGGCGAGCGGGTCTCTGTCGAGACCCTTCGGATATCGGGGAGCGGGATGCCGCGACCTCCCGCAGGAGGCCGCCCCGCCGGCGCGCGGCGCCCCTGGCGGGGCCGCCGCATGCCTCAGGCCCGCGCTTCCTTGAGCAGCTTGCCGCCGGCCTTCTTCTCGCGCGCCGCGCGCACGAAGCCGATGAACAGCGGATGCCCGTCGCGCGGGGTCGACAGGAACTCCGGGTGCGCCTGGCAGGCCAGGAACCACGGGTGCGTCTGGCGCGGCAGCTCGACCATCTCCACCAGCGTGTCGTCCATCGACTTGCCGGCGATGACCAGGCCGGCGTCCTCCAGCTGGGTGCGGTAGCGGTTGTTGAACTCGTAGCGGTGGCGGTGGCGTTCGGAGACCACATCCTTGCCGTAGAGCTCGCGCGCCAGCGTGCCCGGCTTGAGGCGCTGCTCCTGCAGGCCCAGGCGCATGGTGCCGCCGAGGTCGGACTTCTCGTCGCGCTTCTCGACCTCGCCGCTGGCGGTGCGCCATTCGGTGATCAGGCCGATCACCGGGTGCGGCGACTGGCGGTCGTTCTCGGTGCTGTTGGCGCCGTCCAGGTGCGCGACGTGGCGGGCATAGTCCACCACCGCGGCCTGCATGCCGTAGCAGATGCCGAAGTACGGCACGCCGTGCTCGCGTGCATAGCGCGAACTCAGCACCTTGCCCTCGAAGCCGCGGTCGCCGAAGCCGCCGGGGACCAGGATGCCATCGACATCGGCCAGCGCCGACAGGTCGCTGCCTTCCAGCTCCTGCGCCTCCAGCCACTTCAGCTTGACCTTGGTGCGCTGGCGCAGGCCGCCGTGCTTGAGCGCTTCACCGACCGACTTGTAGGCGTCCTGGTGGTCGACGTACTTGCCGACCACCGCGATGGTGACCTCGTCCAGCGGGTGCACGGTGGCGTCCACCACGGCCTCCCACTCGGCCAGGTCGGCCGGGCCGACCTTGTCGCGCAGCTTGAACTGGTCGATGACGATCTCGTCCAGGCCCTGGCGGTGCAGCTCCAGCGGCATGCCGTAGAGCACGTCGATGTCGGCGGCGCTGATCACCGCGCGCTCGGAGACATTGGTGAACAGCGCGATCTTGCGGCGCTCGGAATCGGGGATCGCCTGCTCGGAGCGGCACAGCAGCACGTCCGGCTGGATGCCGATCGAACGCAGTTCCTTGACCGAATGCTGGGTCGGCTTGGTCTTCAGCTCGCCGGCGGCGGCGATGTACGGCACCAGGGTCAGGTGCATGAACATCGCGCGCTCGGCGCCGCGCTCGGTGCGCACCTGTCGGATCGCCTCCAGGAACGGCAGCGACTCGATGTCGCCGACGGTGCCGCCGATCTCGACCAGCGCCACGTCGAAGCCGGCGGTGGCCTCGTCCACGCAGCGGCGGATCTCGTCGGTGATGTGCGGGATCACCTGCACGGTGGCGCCCAGGTAGTCGCCGCGGCGCTCCTTGCGGATCACGTTCTCGTAGATCCGCCCCGTAGTCACCGAGTTCTTGCGGCTCAGGCGGGTGCGTACGAAGCGCTCGTAGTGGCCCAGGTCCAGGTCGGTCTCGGCGCCGTCGTCGGTGACGTAGACCTCGCCGTGCTGGAACGGGCTCATCGTGCCCGGGTCCACGTTGATGTAGGGGTCCAGCTTCATCATCGTGACCTTGAGGCCACGGGCTTCAAGAATGGACGCGAGCGAAGCGGCGGCAATGCCCTTGCCAAGCGAGGACACCACACCGCCGGTTACGAAAATCAGGGGAGTCATGGGGCTCGAAGCCTCCCGGAAAGCCATAGTTTAACGGTTGCCGCCGCAATGCCCAAGCGCGGCGTGCGGCGGATCCCAAATAAAACGACGCCCCAGCCTGCGCCGGGGCGTCGTTGCGTGTGCCGCCGGGAAGGGGTCAGCGCAGCGGCTGCTCTTCTTCCTCTTCGGCCCGCTTGTCCAGCTTGCCGCTCTTCTCGGCCTTGGCCTTGTCGGCGGCGGCCGCGGCGCGGCGCTGCGCCTTGCGGTCGGCCTCGGACTGGGCCTTGTCGTCGCTGGCCTTCTGCGAGGTGGCGCCCAGTTGGTCGGCCGGGGGCGCGGAGCTCTGCGCCATGGCCGCCGGCAGGGCCACCAGCGCGGCGGCGCCGGCGGCGAGCATCAGGATGTTCTTCAGTTTCATGGTCGTCCTCCAGGGGCACCCCCGGACGTGGGGGCACTTCGTTCGACTTCCGGGACCAGCCTACCCAGCGCCGCCCCGCTCGCCACTGAACGCCGGTCGCGTGCAAAAAGTCGGCCGAGCCCGCACACTTGCGCGTCGTTTCATCCCCTTCTGAGATGCATGAACGCCCGTTACAACGCCGCCGATATTGAAGTCCTCTCGGGCCTGGACCCGGTCAAGCGCCGTCCCGGCATGTACACCGACACCGCGCGCCCGAACCACCTGGCGCAGGAGGTCATCGACAACTCGGTGGACGAGGCGCTGGCGGGGCATGCCCGGCAGATCGAGGTGACCCTGTTCAAGGACGGCAGCTGCGAGGTCTCCGACGACGGCCGCGGCATGCCGGTGGACATCCACCCCGAGGAGAAGATCCCCGGCGTGGAACTGATCCTCACCCGGCTGCATGCCGGCGGCAAGTTCAGCAACCGCAATTACACCTTCTCCGGCGGCCTGCACGGCGTCGGCGTGAGCGTGGTCAACGCGCTGTCGACCAAGGTCGAGCTGTTCATCAAGCGCGAGGGCAGCGAGCACCGTATGGAGTTCCGCAACGGCGACGCCGCCTCCCCGCTGGAGGTGGTCGGCACGGTGGGCAAGAAGAATACCGGCACCCGCCTGCACTTCTGGCCGGACCCCAAATATTTCGACACCCCCAAGTTCAACGTGCGCGCGCTGCGCCACCTGCTGCGCGCCAAGGCCGTGCTGTGCCCCGGCCTGACCGTCAAGCTGTACGACGAGGCCACCGGCGAGCGCGACAGCTGGCACTTCGAGGACGGCCTGCGCGACTACCTCAAGGGCGAGATGGCCGAGCGCGAGCTGCTGCCGGTCGAGCTGTTCGTGGGCAGCCTGAAGAAGGACACCGAGATCGTCGACTGGGCCGCGGCGTGGGTGCCGGAAGGCGAGCTGGTGCAGGAGAGCTACGTCAACCTGATCCCCACCGCGCAGCACGGCACCCATGTCAACGGCCTGCGCTCGGGCCTGACCGATGCGCTGCGCGAGTTCTGCGACTTCCGCAACCTGCTGCCGCGCGGCGTCAAGCTCGCGCCCGAGGACGTCTGGGACCGGGTCACCTTCGTGCTCAGCCTGAAGATGACCGACCCGCAGTTCTCCGGCCAGACCAAGGAGCGGCTGTCCTCGCGCCAGGCCGCCGGCTTCATCGAGGGCGCGGCGCACGACGCCTTCAGCCTGTACCTCAACCAGAACGTGGAGATTGGCGAGAAGATCGCACAGATCGCCATCGACCGCGCCAGCGCACGGCTCAAGACCGAGAAGCAGATCGTCCGCAAGAAAGTCACCCAGGGCCCGGCGCTGCCCGGCAAGCTGGCCGACTGCATCAGCCAGGACCTGTCGCGCACCGAGCTGTTCCTGGTCGAGGGCGACTCCGCCGGCGGCTCGGCCAAGCAGGCGCGCGACAAGGACTTCCAGGCGATCCTGCCGCTGCGCGGCAAGATCCTCAACACCTGGGAGGTGGCCTCCGGCAGCGTGCTGGCCTCCGAGGAAGTACACAACCTGGCGATCGCGATCGGCTGCGACCCCGGCAAGGACGACATCACCGGCCTGCGCTACGGCAAGGTGGTGATCCTGGCAGACGCCGACTCCGACGGCCTGCACATCGCCACCCTGCTCACCGCGCTGTTCCTGCGCCACTTCCCGGCGCTGGTCGCGGCCGGCCACGTGTTCGTGGCGATGCCGCCGCTGTTCCGCGTGGACGTGGGCAAGCAGGTGTTCTACGCGCTGGACGAGGAGGAAAAGACCTCGCTGCTGGACAAGATCGCGCGCGAGAAGGTCAAGGGCCAGGTCAGCGTGACCCGCTTCAAGGGCCTGGGCGAAATGAACCCCAACCAGCTGCGCGAGTCCACGATCCATCCCGACACCCGCCGCCTGGTGCAGCTGACCATCGACGACGGCGAGCAGACCCGCTCGCTGATGGACATGCTGCTGGCCAAGAAGCGCGCCGGCGACCGCAAGCAGTGGCTGGAGAACAAGGGCGACCTGGCCTCGCTGGAGGTCTGAGCGCCCGGCGCGTCAGCGCACGCCTTCGAGCACCCGGCCGGCACCGGTGAGCAGGCTGCAGGCATGGTCCTGCAGCTCCTCGCCGCTGGCGCGGTTGTCGCTGGCTGCGTCGCGGCGCGTGGCCAGCAGCAGGAAGCCCGGCCGCGCACCGGCCTCGCCGTCGCCAGCCACCACCAGCGAGTAGTCGCCCAGGGCGTCGCCGGCCGGCAGCGCGGCGGCCAGCAGCCGTATCGGATCCTCAGCCAGCGCCTCGCCGTCGAGGCGCCGTGCCAAATACACGTGGCCGCGCAGCGGCTCGCCCAGCGGCGACCAGGTCTCGCCGATGCGGCCGCGCTGCCGGGCCAGCGCGGCATGCACGTCCGGCCGCAGGCAGTCGACGTGGATGTGCAGCTGGTCCTGCGAGCGCCCGTGCGGCGAGTTCAGCGCCAGGCTGGTGTAGTCGCGCGGCAGCGGCCGGCCGAGCGCGCGCTCGACGTAGCCGCGCGCCTGCCAGGCCGCGGCGAAGTAGTTCGGACTGCCGGGCACCAGCAGCGCCGGGCTCTCGATCCCGCCGATCCGCGCGATCGGCAGCAGCAGGTACTGGTAGTCGCCGTGGCTGTCCTTGAGCACCACCGCCTGCCGCGCCGGGTCGCGCCAGACCGCGGCGCAATCGGCGGCCGGCGGACCGGCCTCGCGCAGGCAGTCGTTGTTGATGATCCGCCACAGCGCGCCCGGGTCCACCACGTGCCGCACCGGGGGAACGCTGGCGCAGGCGGCCAGCACCAGCGCGACCGCCACGCCCCACCACTTCTTGGACTTCAAGCACCGACTCCACGACATCCACCAGGGCACACCATGATAAGCGCCGCGGCCGCCCCGGCCTATGCCGGCCCATGCCTTCCTGCACATCCGCGCGCGCCGGCGCCGGCCTAGCATCGTCGTCCCTTCCTCCGAAGTCGCCGCCCATGCCCTCCCCGCTCCGCACGCTGGCGCTGCTCCTCGCCCTGGCCGCCGCCGCGCCCGCCGCCCTCGCCGCGGACGCGCCCGACAAGGACAAGAAGGCCGCCGAGACGGCCGCGCCGGAGCCGCTGCCGCTGCCGGCCGACGCCTCCGTGCGCCAGAGCGTGCGCGTGGACGGCCGCAGCGTGGGCTACACCGCCACCGTCGGCACCCTGCCGGTGCGCGACGCGCAGGGCAAGACCACCGCGGACGTGGTGTTTACCGCCTACGTCGCCGAGGGCAAGGACCGGCCGGTGACCTTCGCGCTCAATGGCGGACCCGGCGCCGCGTCGGTCTACCTCAACCTCGGCGCGATCGGCCCCAAGGTGGTGGCCTTCGGCGGCGAGGGCGACAGCGCCTCGGCACCGGCCACGCTGCGCGACAACCCCGGCACCTGGCTGGACTTCACCGACCTGGTGTTCATCGATCCGGTCGGCACCGGCTTCAGCCGCGCGCGCGTGGGCGACGACGACGCCAAGAAGCAGTTCTACAACCCGCAGGCGGATGTGGAGTACCTGTCGCGAGCGATCTACGACTGGCTGCTGAAGCACCACCGGCTACCCTCGCGCAAGTACCTGGTCGGCGAGAGCTATGGCGGCTTCCGCGGGCCGCGCATCACCCACTACCTGCAGACCCGCCTGGGCGTGGCGATGAACGGCGTGGTGCTGGTCTCGCCCTACCTCAACCCCACCCTGGACGACAACGCCGACGTCTCGCCGCTGGCCTGGATGCTCACGTTGCCGTCGATCGCGGCCGCGCACCTGGAGCGCCAGGGCCGGCTCGACGACGCCGCCATGCGCCAGGTGATCGACTACACCCGCGGCGACTACGCCACCGCGCTGATGAAGGGCCGCTCGGACCCGGCCGCGACCGAGGCGATGCTGCAGCAGGTCGTGCGCCTGACCGGGCTGGACCCGGTCTACGTGCGCCGCGCCGGCGGCCGGCTGGAGACCCAGGCCTACCTGCGCGAGGTGTTCCGCGACAAGGGCGAGCTCGGCAGCCGCTACGACACCAACGTGACCGCGTTCGACCCGTTCCCCAACGCGCCCGAGCAGCGCGCCAACGACCCGCTGCTGGACAGCATCATCGCCCCGACCACCACCGCGATGGTCGACTTCGTCACCCGCGTGGTCGGCTGGAAGGTGGATGCGCGCTACCAGGCGCTGAACTACGACGTGAACCGGCTCTGGGACTGGGACGACGAGCTGCGCAAGGGCGCGGTGACCCAGCTGCGCCAGGCGGTGGCGATCGACCCGCGGCTGCAGGTGCTGATCGCCCATGGCTGGAACGACCTGTCGTGCCCGTTCATGGGCTCGGTGCTGACCGTCGACCAGATGCCGGTGATGGGCCGCGACCCGGCCCGGGTGCAGGTCCGCGAGTACCCCGGCGGCCACATGTTCTACAACCGCCCCGACAGCCAGGCGGCATTCCGGCGCGACGTGCGCGCGATGTACGGCGAGCGCTGACCGGCGGATGTACGGCGAGCGCTGACCGGCGGTCGCCAGGGGCCGGCCGCGGCCGTCGACCGGACTCCACCAGCCCCTGGCGCGGACCGTGTGGCGGGGCGCATCCGGGGCAGCGCTGGGCGGGGCCGCCGGCCGTGCGTCGCCGCGGCCAGCCGGGACGCCCTGCCCCGTCGGGACCAGACACGTGCCGGACATGCCCTCATGCCAACCTGCCCGTGCACTTTGCAGCGGGCAGGTCGACCGGGCGCGAACCGGCCGGCGGCCACGGGCACTTGCCCGTGGCGATCGGCACCAGCACAGCCGCTTGGCCCCGCCCGAGTGAGCCTCCGGCAGCCGCCAGCGGGCGGCGCCGCTAGCGGGCGCCGCTCAGGTCCAGCCGCACAGCTCGAACAGCCACAGGATCAGGTAGGCCACGCCGCCGGCGGCGGGAATGGTCAGGATCCAGGCCCAGACGATGCGCTCGATCACGCCCAGCCGCAGCGAGCGCGGGTTCTTGGCGAAGCCCACGCCCATGATCGCGGTGGAGATGCTGTGGGTGGTGGACACCGGCATGCCGAAGTGCGCGGCCAGGGTCAGGATGGTGGCCGAGCTGGTCTCCGCGGCGAAGCCGTGGATCGGGTGCAGCTTGACCATCTTGTGGCCGAGCGTCTTGATGATCTTCCAGCCGCCGGACGCGGTGCCGGCGGCCATCACCAGCGCGCAGGTCAGCACGATCCACATCGGGATGCCGGTGCCGGCGCTGGCGTCCGGGTGCAGGAACGACAGCCAGCCCGGCAACGCGTCCAGTGCGCCGACCGACTGCGCGCCCACCAGCGTCATCGCGATGATGCCCATGGTCTTCTGCGCGTCGTTGTGGCCGTGCGCATAGCCCATGTACGCCGCCGAGGCGATCTGCGCCTTGCCGAAGAAGGCGTTGACCCAGCGCGGCCGCGCCAGCCGGCCGATCGGCCCGCCGATCCGGGCCAGGCCGGCGATGATCGCCCACAGCAGCACCATCACCGCCACGCCCAGCAGGAACCCGGCGATCGGCGAGGTGATCATCGGCACGAACACCTTCCACAGCAGGCCCTTGTTCTTGGCCCAGTTGCCGACGTTCTGCGACCAGATCAGCGCGTCCCAGTTGTTGTGGGCCGCGGCCAGGCCGGCGCCGCACAGGCCGCCGATCAACGCGTGCGAGGACGAGGACGGCAGCCCCTTCCACCAGGTGATCAGGTTCCAGATGATGCCGCCCAGCAGCGCGCACAGGATCACCTGCGGGGTGACGTCGATCACCTCGGTGTTGAGCAGGCCCGAGGCGATGGTCAGCGCCACCGCGGTGCCGGTGAGGGCGCCGATCAGGTTCATGCCGGCGGCCAGCATCACCGCCCAGCCCGGCGAAAGCACCTTGGTGGCGACCACCGTGGCGATCGAGTTGGCGGTGTCGTGGAAGCCGTTGATGAACTCGAACACCAGCGCGGCCAGGATCACCACCAGGACCAGGGTCAGCATCGCGGCATCCCCCCGACGGCGGGCGCACCCATGGCCGGTGCCGCCGGGCGGACCCGCGCGCCTGCGCGGGCGCTCGCCGCGCCCCTGTTGCCGCGGCCGGAAACGTGCAAGACCAGCGACCGGCGCATCAGGAATTCTTCAGCACGATCTGGTACACCACCACGCCGGCCTCGCGGCAGCGGTCGATGGCCTTCTCCAGGATCTCGAAGAACTCCTTGAGCAGGAACATCTGCAGGTTGTCCAGGCGCCCGGAATAGATGTCGCGGTACAGCTCGAGCATCAGCCGGTCGGCCTCGTTCTCGAGCATGCGCAGCTTGTCGTTGAGCACCGTCATGCGGTCGATGTTCATGTGCGGCAGGTCGCGCACCATCTCCACCACCACCGCGGCGGCCTGCTCCAGCATCGCCGCGCGCGGCGCGAAGTCGATGTGCTCCAGGTGCTGGGTGGCCAGCGAGTAGCGGTCGGCGAACTTCTCGACCTGCTTGGGGATCTTGTACAGCGCCGACCCCAGCGCCTCGATGTCCTCGCGCTCGATCGGGGTCATGAAGCTGTCGACCAGGGCCTGGCCGATCTTGTCCGAGGCCGTGCGCTCGCGCAGGCGCGCCAGCTTGAAGGCGTCCAGCGCCGGCTGGCGGTCGGACTCGCGCATCATCGCGTGCAAGGCCTTGGTACTGTCGTAGGCGGCGTCGGCCGCCTCGTTCAAGAGTACGTAGAACTGCTTGCCGGAACCGAAGATGGTCTGCAACGAGAACATGGGGAAAGACTTCCTGCCGTCGCGGGAGGGACGGCACCGGGGCGGAATTATGACGGCTAGATGACCGATCTGGGTATCCGGGCCGGGATCCGCCTCTTCACGGCGCCATTTCCGCCTGCCGGACAAGCTGACCGGGATTTTTGCTACCATCTTCCTCGCGCCTGCGGGCGCACCCTATGGACGACGACTCTAGACCCCCGCCCCGCCGCCCCGCCTTCGCGCTCGCCGGCCCCCGCACGCCTCCGCCCTCCCCTCCACCGACCGGGGACGACGCCCGTGCTTGAACTCGCCATCGTTATCGCCCTGATCCTGGTCAACGGCTTCTTCGCCATGTCGGAGATGTCGCTGATGACCTCGCGCAAGAGCCGGCTGAAGCAGCAGGCCCAGACCAGCAAGCGCGCGGCCAAGGCCCTGGCCCTGGCCGAGAATCCCGAGAACTTCCTCTCCACCGTGCAGATCGGCATCACCCTGATCGGCGTGCTGACCGGCGTATTCGGCGGCGACGCGATCGGCGAGGCGATCGCGGTGTGGCTGCAGGGCGCGTTCCCGGCGCTGGCGGCCCCGTTCCACCTGTTCGACAACTCCTATGCCGGCGTCATCGGCAAGACCCTGGCAGTGGCGCTGATCACCTTCCTGACGCTGATCTTCGGCGAACTGGTGCCCAAGCGCCTCGCCCTGACCCGCTCCGAGGCGATCGCCGGCTTCGTCGCGGTGCCGATGGGCTGGCTGGCGCTGATCGCCGCGCCGGGCGTGTGGGTGCTGGCGCGCACCACGCGGCTGGTGCTGCGCGTGCTCGGCCTGGGCAAGGACGAGTCGGTGTCGGTCTCCGAGGAGGAGATCCGCATGCTGGTGGCCGAGAGCCACGAGGCCGGCGTGATCGACGCGCACGAGCGCGACATGATGAACCGGGTGATGCGCCTGGGCGACCGTACCGCCGACAGCCTGATGACCCCGCGCAACCGCATCGCCTGGCTCGACACCGAGGCCGATCCGGAGAAGAACCTGCACGTGATGCGCGAGTACGAGTTCTCGCGCTACCCGGTGTTCCGCGGGAACGACCAGGACATCGTCGGCGTACTGGAGGTCAAGTCGCTGGTCACCCACATGGGCGGCGGGGGCACCACCCAGCTGTTCCAGCACCTGCGCGACCCCTTGTTCGTGTCCGAGTCCACCCATGCGATGAAGCTGCTGGAGATCTTCCGCGAAGAGCAGCAGTCGATGGCGCTGGTGGTCGACGAATACGGCGAGATCCAGGGCCTGGTCACCATCAGCGACCTGATGGGCGCGGTGGTCGGCCGCCTGCAGGCGGTGGAGAACACCGACGAGGACGCGCTGGTGGTGACGCGCGAGGACGGCTCGCTGCTGATCGACGGCTCGCTGTCGGTCGAGGAACTGCGCGAGGTGCTGGGCGGGACCGAGCTGCCCGAGGCCCAGGAGGGCGACTACCACACGCTCGCCGGCCTGTGCATCTACTACTTCGGCCGCATCCCGCACGCCGGCGAGTACTTCGACTGGGCCGGCTGGCGGATCGAGATCGTCGACCTGGACGGCGCGCGCATCGACAAGCTGCTGGTGCGCCGCCTGAGCGAAGAGGAAAGCGATGACATCGTCGGATGAGCACCCGCCGCCGAGCGAGGGCGGCCCGCGCTATCGCAACGAGGGCATCCGCACGCTGCTGGCCGCCTTTAGCTTCGGCGACCCGGACCAGGTGCTGCGCATGCGCGACATCCTCGCCGACCTGCAGCAGAGCGCGTTCGGCGTGTTCCTGTTCGTGGCGATCCTGCCGGCGTTCATCCCGATCCCGGGCCTGGGCGGGGCCATCAGCGGCCCGCTGACGATCCTGATCGGGCTGCAGATGCTGGTCGGCCTGCGCAAGCCGTGGCTGCCGCGCTTCATCGGCGACCGCGGGCCCCGCCGCAGCACCAGCCACCGCTTCATCGGCCAGATCACCCCGATGCTGCGCCGCCTGGACCGCCTGCTCAAGCCGCGGCTGGCGGTCCTGTTCGATCCCCTGCCCGCGCATGCCCTGACCGGCCTGCTGGTGGCGCTGACCGGGGTGCTGCTGTCGCTGCCGATCCCGTTCACCAACTACCTGTTCGGGCTGATCCTGCTGCTGTTCGCGCTCGCGCTGCTGGAGCGCGACGGCATCCTGCTGCTGCTGTGCTGGACCGCCGCCGCGGCGGCGATCGTGGGCTTCGGCGTGACCTCGGACCAGATGGTGGACCTGGGCCGGGAGTGGTGGGCCCGCCTGCGCTGAGCGCGGGGTGCCGGCCCCTGCCGGCGGCCCGCGCCCGGCCGCGGTCTATTTCAGCTCGACCACGCGGTTGTCCGACAGGCTGCTCGGATCGTCGGTCACCGCCGTCATCACGAAGTACAGCGCCTTGCCCAGCAGGCCGCTCGGGCCGTCCCAATACTCGGCCGATTCGGCGCTGACGTGGATCAGGCGCAGGTTCGGGTCGTCCTTGCCGCCGGGGAAGAACAGCTTCATCGCCGGCGACCAGAGCTGGTCGATCTTGGCGCGGTCGTCGACGATGCGCGCCACCCCGGCCACCGAGACGTAGCTGTTCCTGGACGGCGAGGCATAGGCCACGTTGACGCGCGGATGCGCGATGATCTCGGCGACCTTGGGGCTGTCGGCGGCGGTGGCGAACCACAGGTCGCCGTCGAACTCGACCTCCTGCGTGCCCAGCGGCCGGCTGACCAGGCGGCCATCGTGCGCGACCGTGGTCAGCATCGCGACGTCGACCTCCCGGATCAGTTCGGCCAGTTGCTTGATGTTCTCTTCGCGACGTTCGCCCAGCATGCGGTGACTCCCTTGGAATGGACCCGCATCACAGCCGATCGCCGCGCAAAGCCACGTGAATCACCCCGCCGCCGCGTGCCGCTGCCAGGCCTCGGCCGCGATCTCGAACGAGCGCAGCCGTGCGGCGTGGTCGTAGACATTGGCGGTGAACAGCAGTTCGTCGGGCCGATGCCGCTCGACGAACGCGGCGATGCCACGCCCCACCTGGTCTGCGTCGCCCAGCACCGTGCACGCCAGCGCACGCTCCACGCCCTGCTTCTCGTGCGGCTGCCAGAACGCCTCGATGTCGTCGATCGGCGGCGGGATCTTGCCCGGGCGGCCGCGTCGCAGGTTGACGAAGCTCTGCTGCTGGGTGGTGAACAGGCGCCGGGCCTCGGCCTCGGATTCGGCCGCCACCACGTTGAGCGCCAGCAGCGCATGCGGCGCCTGCAGCCGCGCGGAGGGCCGGAACTCGCGCCGGTAGACCGCCAGCGCCTCGTCCATCACGTCCGGCGCGAAGTGCGAGGCGAACGCGAACGGCAGGCCCAGGGCCGCCGACAGGCGTGCGCTGAACAGGCTGGAACCCAGCAGCCACACCGGCACCTCGATGCCCGCGCCCGGGACCGCGCGCACCAGCTGGCCGGAGGCGGCCGGCTCGAAGTAGCGCAGCAACTCGGCAACGTCCTGCGGGAACTGGTCGGCACTGTCGAAATAGCGGCGCAGCGCGCGCGCGGTCGGCTGGTCGGTGCCCGGCGCGCGGCCCAGCCCCAGGTCGATGCGCCCTGGGTACAGCGAGGCCAGGGTGCCGAACTGCTCGGCCACCTGCAGCGGCGCGTGGTTCGGCAGCATGATGCCGCCGGCCCCGACGCGGATGCTGCGGGTGCCGCCGGCCACGTGGCCGATCAGCACGGCGGTGGCGGCGCTGGCGATGCCCGGCATGTTGTGGTGTTCGGCCAGCCAGTAGCGCTGGTATCCCCAGCGTTCGGCGTGCTGCGCCAGGTCCAGCATGTTGGCGAACGCCTGCGTGGTGTCGCTGCCTTCGCAGACAGGCGCCAGGTCGAGCACGGAAATCGGCGTCATCGGGTGCAGCTCCGGAACAGGGATACGTTTCAGGTGGGGGCCGGGGCGGCGTTTGCCAGCGCCGGATTGTCCATGCAGCGGGTTTCAGCATTCCACGCCGGAACAGCACGAAGCCCGGCAGACGCCGGGCTTCGCTTGCAGCCACCGCTCCCCGGGTCAGCGCCCGTGGCCGCCGCCGAGCAGCAGGTCGGTGATCACCCCCGTGGCGATCGCCACCAGGATGAAGTTGCCGTCGCGGTCGCGGATCCAGCGATGGCCGCGATCCGGCGGCGGCGGCAGGTCGTAGCGGCGGTAGTCGTCGACCACGTACCGCGGCCCCTCGTAACGGTCGCCGCGCTGCCACTGCCGGCGATCGTCGCCGCGCGGGCCGCGATCGTCCTGCGGACCGCGCCGGTCGTCCCGCGGACCGTCGTCACGCGGGCGGTCGTCGCGATGATCGCGATCCGGCCCGCGATCGTCCGGGCCGTAATCCTGGGCCAGGGCGGGCGTGGCCACCGACACGAACGCCGTCGCCGCGAACAGCCAGGGAATGAACTTGCTTGTCTTCTTCATGGGTTTTTTTCCTCGTCGAACCACGCGGCCATGCTGCCGCGACCGAAATGAATGGCCGCATTCGATTCCCGGTTTTCGACAAATCCATTTAGATGCGGGATGCCGTTGTGAGCCTCGGGTGCTGTGGGCTGCAATATTCCCGGAAAAATATGCACGCTCCCGGCACTGCTTGCCGCCCAACGACACAAAACCGACCTTGCGCACGCGGACCCCGCGTCGAGGCGGACCGGAGCCCCGGCGAAGCCTTTGCCTCCCGGTCCGTCCTGCCGCTTTTCCATTAACACCCGACACGCCCGTCCACGCCCGGGCCTCAAAAGGCAGGACCACCTTCCACGGCAAATTTCCGATGGCCGACGTTTGCGGACGATCCCGGGGACACCCATTCATCAATTCTGGAATCGATAAAATGAATATTGCCAATCCACTTTTCCGGCGAATCCCGGGGACGCACGCGCTTCATCCGTGCATATCGAGCTGGATAACTTCCAGTTCATTACGTTCCCGACTTGAGCCCCGGCCCCGGACCTCCGTTCCCGATCCACCGATCCTTATGTTCCGGTCGGCGCCGGGAACCCGCACTGGGCCAAAACCGTGTCCGCCGCCTTTTCTTACCCGAAGATAAGTTTTGCCTTATCCGGAACCTTTGGGCAATAATGCAAAACCATCCCGTCTCCATCAGGCATCATTACTGCATGAGCAAGTCTTCCCTCGATTCCATCGCTTCCGCCCGCGCCAAGCTGGAAGCAGAACTCCGTAATCTGGAAGAGCAGGAAGCTCAGTTGCGCCAGGAACAGTCCTCCGAGGCCTTTGCCGAGGTGACCAGCCTTCTCGGCCAGTACTCCGAACACTTCAGCGCCCGGCAGAAGGCCGAGATTTCGGCGCTGATCGGCGCGGCGCCGGCCAAGGCCAAGAAGTCCGGCGGCCCCAAGAAGGAAGTCGCCCAGAAGTATTGGCTGCCCCACTCCGGCGATACCTGGTCGGGCCGTGGCCGCACGCCGCTGGCATTCAAGGCATGGGAAGGCTCCTCGGCCTACAAAGAATGGAAAGCCAAGCACCCGGACGAGAAGTTCCCGGCATTCCCCGGCTGAGTTTCGCGCTCCTGGACAAACAAAAACCCCGGCTCCCCGGGGTTTTTTTTGGTCACGATTCCCGGCGGTCCGGTTGCGGCATCGCGACGGCGCGCCGCCGCGATGCCTGGGACGCCCTGGCGATCAGCCGCGCGGCAGTGCGCTGCCGGTACCGAAGATGCGGGCGACCGCTTCGCCCAGTTCGCTCAGGCTGAAGGGCTTGGCGATCATGCTCATGCCCTCGGCCAGGAAATCCGACTGGTTCCGGGCGGTTTCCGCGTAGCCGGTCATGAACAGGATCGGCAGCACGGGGCGGAGCTGTCGCGCCACCTCGGCCAACTGCCGGCCGTTCAGGCCGGGAAGCCCGACGTCGGTGACCAGCAGGTCCAGGGGGGCGGCGGCGGCGAGCCGCGGGATCGCCGCATCGGCGCTGGCGACGACCTCGGCCTCGTAACCGAGCTCGGAAAGCAGCTCGGTCACCAGCAGGCGGACCTGCTCGTCGTCCTCCACCACCAGGATCCGCTGGCCGCGCCCGGACCGGGGCGGCGGCAGCTCGGCGGCCGTCGCGTTTTCCTCGTCGGCCGCGGCCTCGGGCAGGTAGAGGCTGACGGTGGTGCCCTGCCCCACGGTCGAGGCGATGCGCACGTAGCCCTCGGACTGCTGCATGAAGCCGTAGATCATCGACATGCCCAGCCCGGTGCCCTGGCCGAGCGGCTTGGTGGTGAAGAACGGCTCGAAGATCCGGTCCAGCACGTCCGGGGGAATGCCTTCGCCGGTATCGCTGACCGAGATCACGGCATAGCGGCCGGCCCGGATGCCCTCCGGCCCCGCTTCGGGCGTGTCGACCCGGACGCTGTGGCTGCGGATGCACAGGTCGCCGCCATGCGGCATGGCGTCGCGGGCATTGATCGCCAGGTTGAGCAGCGCACTCTCGAACTGGTTGGCATCCACCCGCACCGTCGGCAGGCCCTCCTCCAGGTCGACCGACAGCCGCACCGCCTCGCCCAGGGTGCTGCGCATCAAGTCCTGCAGCGACTCCACCAGCTCGTTGAGGGCGACGCTGCGCGCATCGAGCAACTGCCTGCGCGAGAACGCGAGCAGCCGCTGGGTCAGCGACGCCGCCCGCTGGGTGGAGGCCGACGCCACCTCGATCCAGCGCGCCATCCCGTCGACGCGACCCTGCTCCACGCGCAGCCGGATCAGGTCGAGCGCGGACATGATGCCGGTCAGCATGTTGTTGAAATCGTGCGCGATGCCCCCGGTCAGCTGCCCGACCGCCTCCATCTTCTGCGCCTGGCGCAGCGCGGACTCGGTGGCCTCGCGCGCGGCCATCTGCGCTTCCAGTTCGGCGGTGCGCTCGGCCACCTTGGCTTCGAGCAGGCCGGCCTGTTCCAGCACCGACTCCATGGCCAGCCGCTTGTCGGTGATGTCGGCGACGAAGACGTGGAATCCGTCCACCCGGCCCTGGGCGTCGCGCCGCGGCAGGTAGCGGATCTCGCAATCGCGCCGCCCGCCGCCGGCGGTCGGCCAGGTCGCCTCGAAGTGCACCGACGCGCCTGCCAGCGCCTGCTGCACGTAGGGGCGGCGGACGACCCACTCGCGGCTGTGGAGCACCTCTTCCATGGGACGTCCGACGATGGCCGACAACGGAATCCCCAGCCACGTCTCGTAGGCGCGGTTGGCGAACCGATAGATCAGCCCCGCATCGACGAAGGCGATCAGGACCGGCAGCGAATCGGCCACCAGCCGCAGCTCGGCCTCGCTGCTGGCCAGCGACGACTGGCTCTCGGCCAGCCGCTCCATCTGGTCGCGGATGACGAACTGCTTCTCGCGGGCGCGCAGCGCGATGACCACCGCACTCAGCAGGGAGGCGGCGCCGACCGGCCGTTCCAGCTCGATCAGGTTGCCGATCTCCAGCGAGATCGCCTGCGGCCGCGTGCGCAGCTTCGAGCGCGCCGCGCGCAGCAGCACGAACGGAACGTCGGACCAGGTCTCCTGGGCCCGCAGCACGTCGCCCAGCCGCTGGGCCTCGCCGCCGAGGAAGGCCTCCTCGGTGAGCACCACCGCGCCGACGGACTCATCCAGCCGCTCGGCCACTTCGCCCAGCGAGGCGCAGATGCGGGTCGCGTGGCCGCGCTCCGAGACGACGGCGGCGAGGCTCTCTGCGTCCCGCCCGTAGGGGGCGACGATCAGGACCTGCGGCTGGCGGTCATCCTGCAACGGCATGGCGGTCCAGCAACGGCGCCCCGTCGCCGACGAATTCCGGCGTACCCGTGAGCACGCCGCGGAAATCCTGCAAGGGCTCGCTCAGGCGCAGGCCGGCCCCGTCGATGCGCAGCTCGCGGATCGAGTCCTCGTGCGCGCCGCTGCGGTTTTTGATCACAGAGATCGCCTTGCGGATGCGCCCCTCGGCCTCGAAGAAACGGAACAGGATCACCGTGTCGGCCATGTAGGACACGTTGAGGTTGCCGGTGGACATCGTGCCCACCAGCTCATGCTGCGGATTGATCAGGAACGTGGCGACGCCGCTCTGGTTCAGATAGGAGAGCAGCTCGTGCATCTGCAGCATCAGCTGCTTCTCCTGCGGCATCGAGGCCAGGTAGCCGTTCAGGCTGTCGATCACCAGCAGCCGGCAGTCGCGCTGCTCGACGCTCTCCCTGACCGCCCAGGCGAACTCGCCCGGCGACAGTTCCGCCGGATCCATCTGCTGCAGCTCCAGCAGGCCGCTGTCGAGATGCGGCTGCAGGTCCAGACCCAGCGCCCTGGCCCGGGTCAGCAGCGTACCGGTGCGTTCGTCGAACTCGAAGATGCAGCAGCGTTCCCCGCGCTGGCAGGCGGCCGCCACGTACTGGAGCGCGACGTTCGTCTTGCCGCTGCCGGCCGGCCCGGTCAGCAGCGTGCTGGTCCCCCGCAGCGGACCGCCGCCCAGCAGCGCGTCGATGCCGGGGACCCCGCTGAGGATCGGCTCGCCGACGAACGGACTGTGGTGCTCGGAGGCCACCAGGCGCGGATAGATCCGCATGCCGCCGCGGCACAGCGCTAGGTCGTGGTAGCCGGCGATGAAGTCCACGCCGCGCAGCTTCTGGACCTGCATGCGGCGCCGCGCGGCGCCGAAGTCCAGGGTCAGGCGTTCCAGCGAGAGCACGCCGTGGCACAGGCTGTGCAGGTGCGAGTCGCGTTCGCCGTCGGCGCCGGTGAGATCGTCCACCAGGATCACGGTAATGTGCTGCGGGGCGAAGAACTGCTTGAGCGCCAGCACCTGCCGGCGGTAGCGCAGCGAATCCTGCGCCAGCAGCCGCAGCTCGGACAGCGAGTCGAACACGATCCGGCGGGGCCGCACGCGCTCCACCTCCGCCTGGATCAGCTTCACGGTGCCGTCCAGTTCCATTTCCCAGGAATGCAGCACGGACTGCTGGCGCCCGTCGCCCAGGACCTCCTGCGCGGACGCCAGCTCGAACAGGTGCAGGCCTTCCAGCGACCAGCCGTGCGAACGCGCCACCACCTCGAGTTCGTCGGCGGTCTCCGACAGCGTGACGTACAGGCAGCTTTCGCCCTGCGCGACGCCCTCCAGCAGGAACTTCAGCGCCAGCGTGGTCTTGCCCGAGCCGGGCTGGCCCTCCAGCAGGTACAGCCTGCCCGCCGGCAGTCCCCCGCGCAGGATGGTATCCAGCCCGTGGGTGCCGGTCGCTACAAGTCCAGAATGGGTCATCGGGTGGGCCGGTTTTTCGATCATGTTATAGGAAGGTGAAACGCATAAATACGAAAAAAATAAATCCTTCAGGGCTTCTGCCGCCTGCCTGGCGGCTGCCGACCTCGCCGCCGCTGGCCTTTGAGCTGGAGGGCTCGGGGGCGAAGGGAGGGCCCGCGGCCGGCGCCCCGCGGCGACCGCTGCGCGGGTACGCGCTAGGCGCGATCGCCCCCGCCGCCGGCCAGCGGGGTCACCTCGAACGCCCCGGACGCGATCGCCGTGCGGATGATCCGGTAGGCGTCGCGGTCGAACTCCCCCACCGGGGCCTGGAGGCGCCGGGCGGCGGCAAGCGTGGCGGTGCTGCCCAGATAGTGCCAGGCCTCCAGCACGTGGAACTGCCGCAGCGCCTGGCCCTTTTCCTCCAGCGCGACCCGCCCGAAGAACGGCCATGCGGCGACCTCGAGCCGGGCCAGCGCCATGCGCAGCCGTTCCTCGTGCTCGGCCAGCGTCTCGCCGCCGCAGCAGGCGCCCGCGCAACGCCGGATCATCGCCCGGAAGCAGGGCCGCCCCGGCGCCAGCCGCTCCAACCCGAGCAGGGCGTAGCAGAGGCGGTGCTCGTCCGCGATCCTGCGCAGCGACTCGTGGGCCGAGCGCACGCTCGAGTACAGCCCGAACAGCAGCGGCGTGGCGGTGAGGTCGTATTCGGCGGAATGGACCACCGAGACCTCGCCGCGGTACAGGCGCAGGCTGAACTGCCGCGGCACCTTGCGCAGCAGGCGGTTGTAGAGCGGCCGCTGGTGCTTGATGAGGCGCGCTTCGAGCAGCCGCGCACCGACATCCCCGGCCATCGCGACGCAGCTCACCCGCCGGGCCTGGCGCAGCAGGGCCGCCTCCTCCGGCGTCCGCAGGTGCTCCATGACCCGCGACCTGACATTGACGCTCTTGCCGATGTACAGCGGCAGCAGGCCATCCTGCCCATGGAACGTGTAGACCCCCGGCGTGCGCGGCAACGCGTCCGCAGCCTCGCGCAGATGGTCGGGGTAGACGTATTCGGTGGCCTGCGCCGCGCGGCGTGCACGCTTGACGCTAGAGGGCACGGCGCAACCCGCACGCGACCGCGCCGGAGCCACACAGGCCGGGCGCCGCCGGCAGAAACCAGGAGATCATCGCAACCACGGCAGCGGAGTTAGCAATAATACTAACACTCCACGAAGGCCTGCGGATCGTCGCGAACGTCCGGCGGTCCGCTCCGCCGGGGAGGTGGCCCGCCCGCAGCGGGCGCTCACGCCCGCGCTGCCGCGATCCGACCCGCATCGCTGCGCCCGTGGCCCCGCTGCCCGGCCGCGGCGATGCGGCTAGCGTTTCGCGTCCGGAAGCGAGGCGAACCACGCCGCATACGGCGTGTTCTTCACCAGGTGGCGGTTGTAGTCGCGCGCGCCGTCGGTCCACCACACCGGTCCGCGCTCCCCCAGCGCCACCTTGGCTGCGTCGACCGCCTGCCGCGCCGCGGCCAGCCGAGGCGCGTCCGCGGCACGGCCGGCGGCCTTCACCTCGCGCCGGGCGTGCATCAGTTCGCCCACCAACTCGGCGTGCCGCGACGCGCCCAGCGCCGGATTCGCGGCACGCCAGAGCCGGCCACGCACGATCAGGTAGCGGGCGTCCGGGGTCAGGCAGGCGGTCATCGGTCAGGCCTCGCTGGAAAGAGCGGCGGTTGCGGAGTCCACGAATCTAAGTCGTTCAGGCATCGCATGCACCCGTAGTTCCTTGCAGCGCCGGCAGGAGGCCTCATCTTTCCCGAGATGCGGCGTGTCGGCGACGCGATCCGCGTAGGCACTTCCGGCGCTTTCGTGCACCATAAGCCGGCTGAGGCCTCGCCGCTGAGCGGTCGTTGCGCGATGGCGGAAGGGCTGTCGCCCTCCAACCTTCGCGTCAGGCAGGAACATCCACCGCGGCAGGAGTCGAGCATTGCCCAACGAAGCGAAGAGTGAGCCTGCGCTGGATCTGTCCGCCTGCGCGACGGAACCGATCCACGCGCCGGGCGCCATACAGCCGTACGGCGTGGTGCTGGTCATCGATCCCGATTCGCTGGCGGTCGTCGAGCGTGCGGTCTCGCGGCCGGCCCTGCAGGAACACTACGGCGACCCGCTGGGCCGGCCGGCCGCCGAGGTGCTGGGGGGCGTGCTGGCCGGCGCGTGCCCGCGCCTGGCCGCGCTGGAACCGGGCGCCTCGGTGTTCCTGGGCACCTTCGCGTTCGCGGGCCAGGGCGTCCACCACGCGCTCGCGCACCGATCCGACCGGCACCTGCTCGTCGAGTTCGAGGAGCCGGTCGACGGCGAGCCGGGCGCGCTGGACGACCTGTATCCGTCCATCCGCGGCTTCGTCGAAGCCATCGAGCACGCCGCCACGCCCCTGGCGCTGTGCGAGATCGCCGCGCGCCACGTGCGCGAACTGACCGGCTTCGACCGCACCCTGATCTACAAGTTCGACCAGGACTGGAACGGCACGGTGCTGGCCGAGGACCGCAACGAGGCCCTGCCCTCGTATCTGGACCTGCGCTTTCCCGAATCCGACATCCCGGCCCAGGCCCGGGAGCTCTATCGCCGCAACCGCGTGCGCCTGATTGCCGACAGCCAGTACGAGCCGGTCGGCTTCACCCGGGTGCCCGGCCTGGCCGACGCCGAGGCGACCGACCTGAGCCTGTCGGTGCTTCGCAGCGTTTCGCCGGTGCACCTGCGCTACATGCGCAACATGGGCACCGCCGCCTCGATGTCGATTTCCGTGGTGTGCGAGGGACGCCTGTGGGGCCTGATCTCCTGCCACAACCGGACGCCCCGGCGCGTGCCCTACCCGGTGCGCACCGCCTGCGAGTTCATCGGGCAGATCTTCGCGCTGCAGGTCTCGCTCAAGGAACGCGCGTTGCGGGTCGAGGAGCGTGTCGCGCGCCGCGCCATCCAGGTCCAGCTGCTCGGCAGGATGGCCGGCGACGAGGACTTCATGGCCGCGCTGGGGCGCGACCGGCAGAGCCTGCTGGCCCTGACCCGCTCCAGCGGTGCCGCCATCGTCCACCGCGGCGAATGCGTGCTGCTCGGCGAATGCCCCTCGCAACCGCAGGTTCTCAAGCTGGTGCAGTGGCTGACCGCCCGCCAGGGCAGCGACGACCTCTTCCACACCGACCGGCTCCCGCTGCTGTGGGACGAGGCCGACGCGTTCTCGGACGTGGCCAGCGGGATCCTGTCGCTGTCGATCTCGCAGCTGCACGACAGCTTCCTGCTGTGGTTCCGCCCGGAGGTCGTCCGGACCGTGCGCTGGGGCGGCGATCCGCGCAAGCAGGCCAGCGGCCAGGTGCTCTCGCCGCGCATGTCGTTCGAGGCCTGGAAGGAGACCGTCCACCGTCAGTCGCTGCCGTGGCAGGACGTGGACCGGGAGGCGGCGATGGAACTGCGCGTGGCGATCGTGGACATCGTGCTGCGCAAGGCCGAGGAAATGGCCGAACTCAACGAGCAGCTGCTCCGCAGCAACAAGGAGCTCGAGGCCTTCTCCTACTCGGTCAGCCACGACCTGCGCGCCCCGTTCCGGCATATCGTCGGCTATTCGGAGCTGCTCGGCTCCTCGGCCGGCGACCGCCTGAACGACACCGAGCGGCGCTTCCTGGACACCATCGTCGAGTCGGCCAAGTCCGCCGGCACCCTGGTCGACGACCTGCTGAGCTTCTCGCAGATGGGCCGGTCCACGCTGGGGCGGCTGAGCATCGACATGCGGCTGCTGGCCGAGGATGTGCGCCAGAAGCTCGAGATGGAGTACAGCGGCCGCTCCATCGAATGGGTCCTGCCGCCGCTGCCCAAGGTCGAGGCCGACCCGACCATGCTGCGCCTGGTGTGGCAGAACCTGCTGGCCAACGCGATCAAGTTCACCCGCGACAGCGCCGACCCGCGGATCGAGATCGGCCACGAGCGCACCGAGAGCGAGGACATCTTCCACGTCCGCGACAACGGCTGCGGGTTCGACATGCGCTACGTGAACAAGCTGTTCGGCGTGTTCCAGCGGCTGCACCACTCCGACGAGTACGAGGGCACCGGCATCGGCCTGGCGAACGTGCGCCGGATCGTCGGACGCCACGGCGGACGCACCTGGGCCGAGGGCGAGATCGGCAAGGGCGCGACCTTCTATTTCAGCATTCCCTTTTTCTCTGGAGACAGCGTGTGAGAGATCTTCGGCCCATCCTGCTGGTGGAGGACAATCCCAAGGACGCGGAACTGACGATGGCGGCCCTGGCGCGTTGCCAGCTCCTGAACGACGTCACCCATGTCCGCGACGGCGCCGAGGCCCTGGACTACCTGCGCTGCGAGGGCGCCTACGCCGGCTCGCACCATGGCGGCCCGGTGGTCGTGCTGCTCGACCTCAAGCTTCCCAAGTTGAACGGGCTCGAGGTGCTGGCCGAGGTCCGCGGCGATCCCTCGATCAGCAGCACGCCGATCGTCATGCTGACCTCCTCGCGCGAGGAGCAGGACCTGGTCGCCAGCTACCAGCTGGGGGTCAACGCCTTCGTGGTCAAGCCGGTCGACTTCAAGGAATTCTTCGAGGCGATCCAGGGGCTGGGCATGTTCTGGGGCATTACCAACCAGCCGCCGCCGCACCGCCCGCTTCCGCCGGGCGCAGGGCCCAAGAATGGCTGAGCCGGGACGGGAAGTGCCGATCCGCGTCCTGATGCTGGAGGACAGCGCGCTCGATGCCGAGCTCATCGGCGCCCAGCTCGCGGCCGCGCGGCTGAAGATCGACGCCACGCGCGTGTGGACGCGCGAGGCGTTCCTCGCCGCGCTCGCCACCCAGGACCACGACGTCATCCTGGCCGACCACGTGTTGCCGGGATTCGACGGCGACACCGCGCTGCAGCTGGCCCACGCGCTCAAGCCCGAGACCCCCTTCATCTTCGTCTCCGGTACGCTCACCGAAGAGCTGGCGGTGCAGGCGCTGACCCGCGGCGCACGCGACTACGTGGTCAAGCAGCGCCTGCAGCGGCTGCCCGACGCGATCATGCGCTGCATCGACGAGAGCCGGGAGCGCGCCAAGCTGCGCACCGCCGAGGCCGACCTGCAGGAGAGCCGCCATCGCCTGCAGCTGATCACCGACTCGCTGCCCGCGCTGATCGCGCACCTGGGGCCGGATCACCGCTACCGCTTCGTCAACCACGCCTACACGACCTGGCACGGCCTGAGCCCGGACCGGCTGGTCGGCGCGCATGTGCGCGAGATCGTCGGGCAGGCGCTGTTCGACGAGATCGAGCCGTTCCTGCGCCGGGTGACCGCCGGCGAGCAGGTCAACTTCGAGGCGCGCGTGCCGCTGGGCCATGGCGTGTACCGCTACGCCCATGTCGACTGCGTCCCGGAAATCGCCCGCGACGGCACGGTCAAGGGGTACTACGCCCTCGCCCGCGACATCAGCGACCTCAAGCGCGCCGAGTTCTCGCTCAGGGAAGCCAATGAATCGCTCGAGCGCCAGGTCGAGGAACGCACCGCGGCGCTGCGGCGCAGCGAGAGCCGCCTGCAGGCCGTGTTCGAATCCAGCTTCCAGCACCAGAACCTGCTGACGCCCGAGGGCCGGATCATCGACGCCAACCTCGCCTCGCTGTCGGCGATCCTGGCGACGAAGGAGGAAGTGCGCGGGACCGACTTCCGCGACGCCCCCTGGTTCTCGCAGGCGCCCGAACTGCGCGGCATCGTGTCCGACGCGATCCAGGACGCCGCCCACGGCAGCGCCTCCCGGCACGAGCTCAAGCTGGTGCTGCCGACCGGCATCCGTTCGTTCGACTACTCGTTCCGGCCGCTGTTCGACCATCAGGGCACGATCACCGCCGTGGTGTCGGAGGCGGTCGAGACCACCGCGCGGCGCCAGGCCGAGGACGCGCTGCGGCAGAGCCAGAAGATCGAGGCTGTCGGCCAGCTCACCGGCGGCATCGCGCACGACTTCAACAACATCCTCACCGTCATCGCCGGCAACGTGGAGCACGCCAAGCTCTTCATCGACCGCATGGGCGACATGGGCGCGGTGCCCTCGCGGGCGATGGACAACGCCCTCAAGGGCGTGATGCGCGCCGCCAGCCTGACCCAGCGGCTGCTGGCGTTCGCGCGCAAGCAGCCGCTCAAGAGCCAGGCCGTCGACCTCAACGAGCAGTTGCGCGGCATGCAGGACATGCTGCAGCGCACCCTGGGCGAACTGGTGCAGCTGGAGATCCTCACCGCGCCGGACCTGTGGTGCGTCGAGGTGGATCCCAGCCAGGTCGAGGCCTCGGTGCTCAACCTGGCGGTCAACGCCCGCGACGCGATGCCCGAAGGCGGACAGCTGACGATCGAGGTCGGCAACGGCCACCTCGATCGCGACTACGTGACCCCGTACCCGGACGTGCCGCCGGGACAGTACGTGATGCTGCGGATCCGCGACACCGGCCACGGCATGTCGAAGGAGACGATGGCCCGGGTGTTCGAGCCGTTCTTCACCACCAAGGAGGTCGGACGCGGCACCGGGCTGGGGCTGTCCATGGTCTACGGCTTCGTGAAGCAGTCCGGCGGGCACGTGCTCGTGGAGTCGGCCGAGGGCACGGGCACCCTGATCACCATGCTGTTCCCGCGCTCGGCCCTGCCCCTGCCGCGCTCGGCGCCGGACACCGAACCGGCACACGATCGCTACCGCTCGAACGAGGAGACCGTGCTGGTCGCCGAGGACAACGACGACGTGCGCGCCTACACCGTCGAGGCCCTGCGCCAGCTCGGCTATCGCGTACTGGAGGCGCACGACGGCGCCTCGGCGATGCGCCTGCTGGAGCGCCCGGACGTGAAGGTGGACCTGCTGTTCTCCGACATCGTCATGCCCGGCATGACCGGCTGGGAGCTCGCGCGCCAGGCCCAGGCCCGGCTGCCGGCCCTGCGCATCCTGTTCACCTCCGGATACCCGCGCGACATCGGCGCCCGCGAGATCGCCCGCAGCAACATCGCCATCCTGGTCAAGCCCTTCACTCGCAGCGACCTGGAACGCGCGGTGCGTTTGAGCATCGACGGCGCCGAGGCGGTCGCCTGACGGCAGGCCGCCGCGGCATGGCCCGGGCCATGCCGCACGCCCGGCCGGCTCACGTCCCCTCCGCGCCCCGGCGCGCACACTCGCCCGCACCTCCACCGGGCAGCCCGCCATGACCCGCCGCATCCTGATCACCGGCGCCAGCATCGCCGGCACCACCGCCGCCTGGGCCCTGGCCCGCCAGGGCATCGACGTCACCGTGGTCGAACGCGCCGAGGCCTTCCGGGACGGCGGCCAGAACGTCGACGTGCGCGGCGTGGGCCGCGAGGTGCTGCGGCGGATGGGCCTGGAGCAGGCCGCCCTGGCCCGCGGCACCGGCGAGGAAGGCACCGCATGGATCGACGCACACGGGCGCGCGGTCGCCACGTTCAGGACCGATGCCCTGCAAGGCGAAGGCCCGACCGCGGAGCTGGAGATCCTGCGCGGGGACCTGGCGCGACTGCTCTACGACGCCACGCGCGACGCCGTCCACTATCGCTTCGGCGACCGTATCGCCGCCGTCGAGGACGACGGCACGGCGGCGACGGTCCGCTTCGAGAGCGGCCGGGTCGAGCGCTTCGACGCCGTGGTCGTCGCCGAAGGAGTGGGCTCCTCCACGCGCGAGCAGGTGTTCGCCGGGCAGAACCGCGCACGCTGGATGGACCTGACCATCGCCTATTTCACCCTCCCGCGGACGGCCGACGACGACCGCATGTGGCGCTGGTACCACGCGCCCGGCGGCCGCAGCATCTCACTGCGTCCGGACCGCCACGGCACCACGCGGGCGATGCTCAGCCTGCAGGGCCCGTCGCGCGGCGAACAGGACTGGGACGTGCAGCGGCAGAAGGCCTACCTGCGGCAACGCTTCGCCGGCGCCGGCTGGCAGGCGCCGCGCGTGCTGGCCGGGCTGGCCGGGCTGGCCGACACCGACGACTTCTACCTCGACGTGCTGCGCCAGGTGCGCCTGCCGCGCTGGCACCAGGGCCACACGGTGCTGACCGGCGACGCCGCCTGGTGCGCCACCCCGGTGGCCGGCATCGGCACCACCCTGGCGGTCACCGGCGCCTACGTGCTCGCCGGCGAGATCGCGCGCGCTGCCACGCTCGAGGCGGCGTTCGCGGCCTACGACGCGGCGATGCGGCCGATGGTCGAGCAGGCCCAGGGCATTCCCAAGCTGGGACCGCGCCTGATGAACCCGCACAGCCGGCCGGGCATCGGCGTGCTGCATGCCGTGCTGAAGCTGGCCAGCCGGCCCGGCCTCCAGCGCATCGCGGCCCGGCTGATGGCCGCATCGCCCCCGGTGCCGGACCTTTCGCGCTACGCCTAGGCCATCGCGCCGGCGCGTGCGGTGCGATGGGCCGGCGTGCACGACGGCGAACCCCACCGGCGCCTAAACCGCACATCTGAATACGCCGAATCTTCACCTGCGCGATACCGCCGCGCGGGCAGCGTGACGAGGCCCGATCACGGGCGCATCCCATCCCAACCAAGAGCAATCGACATGGACAAGAATCGCACCGAAGGCGCCAAGAACCAGGTCAAGGGCACGGTCAAGGAAGTCGTGGGCAAGGTCACCGGCAACACCACGAAGGAAGTCGAAGGCAAGATCCAGAAGGGCGTCGGCGAGGTCCAGAGCGAGGTCGGCAAGGCGAAGGACAACGCGCGCCGCTGAGGTCGCATCGTCCCATGGCTTCCCGCCCGTCCGTGCGGCGGGGAGCGATGGGCGCTTCGCAAGACGCCCGGCGCGCTCTTCCCTCGGCGCCGGGCTGATCCGCCCTAGGCCGATCCGGCGTCGTGCCGCGACACCCTCCCATCGGTTCTCGATATGAGCATCCTGCTTCGGCTGTCCCTGTGTGCCACCTGGCCGTTGGCGCTGTTCTGCAGTTCGCCGGTGACCGCCGCATGCCAGGCCGGCCCCTTCGCCATCGCGCTTCCCGAACAGCGGCTGGACGAGCGCCTGCAGGATCTCGCGCATAGGACCGGCTGCTTCGTCGCGGTGGAGCCCGCGCTGCTGGAAGGCAAGCGGGCACCGGCCCTCGACGGCCTGCTGACCTCGGAGCAGGCGTTCCTGCAGTCGGTCCGGGGCCGCGGCCTCGAAACCGGTCCGTCGCAGGGGCACTGGCGCATCGATCGCGCCCAGCAGATCCAGTTTGCGGCGCGTATCGCATTGCTTCGCGCCCGCCTGGCCGACGCCGCACACGGCACCGCGATCACGCCTAAGGCAGCGGGAACGCTCGACCGCGAGCTGGATGCCATCGCCGTGGACGTGCCCGCGCAGGTGCGGGCGCAGGGCTTCCTCAGCGCGGCCGAACGCGCCTCGTACGGGAAGCGGCTCGACGCCGTCGAACGCTCGCTCTCTCCCTGAGCCCAAAGCGCCACGGCGCGGGTACCTGAGAACTTGATGGCCGGCGGTCGGTCTGCCACCCGCCGGCCGTCCGCCGGGTGGGCCAAGTCCGCTGACTGGTCTGCCCAGCGAGCGTGCGCCCTTCCCGCCCGTGCATCTGGTGGGGCGGCCGCCCCCGGCTTGAGAAAACGCCGGCGGGTACCCATTGAGGAGGGGCGCCCGCGGTTGGGCGCTCTTCGGAGAAATGCATGCCGCATCATGAAAAGGTCGCCCTCGCGGGCGTCATCGAGCACGTGTTCGCTCACCGCTTCACCCTGCTTTCCCATGGCGAGGTCTACCTCGCCGACCTGGGGCCCAAGGGTGCGGACGCCTTTGCGCTCGCGCAGGGCCTTTCGGTCAGGCTCGAGGGCGAACGCCGCCCCTCGGAGATCAAGGTCGTCCGCATTGCCGAGAAGGACGGCGCGTGGATCGAGGTCGAGCACAAGAAACCGCACCACGGTCCCAGGCACGCCCACCCCGACCTACCGGCAGAGGCAGGCGTCGTCCTGGCCGCCGCGCAGGCGGCGGGCTGGACGATCCGTGGCGAACCCGAGCGCAAACCCAGGCACTTCGAGCTGGCTGCCCGACGCGGCCGCGGGGCGTGGACGGAACTCCACGTCGATTTTTCCGGCGTCATCTACAAGGAAAAGCCCGCCGACGCGGCGAAGTGGAACCTGCCCGGCTAGAAGGCGGAGAAGCGGCCCGGCCGGGCCGCGTCCGCTGCGCAAAAGGAGCCCCGGCGACCGGGGCTCCTGACTTGCCATCGCCGCCCCAGGTCAGGGACTTGACCTCGCCGAGCCCCGTGACGGCTGGGTCCGTGGTCACGTCTTGCGTGGTGTGGATCGCTGTCGACCGGGATGTCCACGGCGTAGGCGCCGGTGCGGACGCCGCTGCCGCGGATCGTCTGGACGAACACGAAGTCAGCGCTTTGCCGGTTGCCACCCTGCCCGCAGGGCCTCACCGGCACTGCAGAAGACCCGCTCCCCGCGAGCCGCATCGATGCGTGTGTGCGCATAGTCGCGCTGGCCCGGCACGTGATAGATCCTCCTGCCCTGGCGGGAGATGTTGCCCTTGATGCGGCATCCGCCCGGCAGCGGCACGGGAGCCTCCGTGGCACCGGCCGAGGCCGTGCGCTGGCGGCGACGGTAGTCGGCAGGCAACTCGAACGGCCCCTGCCACAGGTTGCGCCGGTGCTGCCGCGCATCGCCCTCGTCGGCGATGAAGGCCTTCGCGTACTGGCGATACGCCACGGCCCATCCGGAACGGACCATCCAGCGGTTGACGGACTGCCCCTGGACGAAGCATTCGGCGACCTCCCTGCCGTAGCGGTCCGTGTCCCTGGCCCGGCAGCGAACGGTCCTGTCCCGTACGTAGGCGTCCAGCGCGGCGGCGGCGCGGCGGCCGCATGGCCATCCCTGTCCGTCCCGGGTGGTGCAGTGCTGGGCACGTTCCGGGGCGTCGATGCCCCACAGGCGGATGCGCGCGTTCGCGAGCGTGAGCGTGTCGCCGTCGGTCACGCGCGCGCGTCCCTGCAACCCTGCCGCAGTGCCGGGCCCTGCGGCCATGGCCAGCAGCAGCGCTGCCGAACCTCGGAATGCGGCATGCCGAAGGTCGCCGATCATCGGGGCTCGCCCGTCGCGGGCGCGGTGCCGGAAAAAAGCTCGATGAGTCCCAACGGCGCGCGGTCACCGAAACAGAGATCGAGGGTGGCCTGGGTTTCCGCCGCGGCCGCCGCGCTGCGCGCGAACAGGGCGGCTTCGTAGGTGGCGAGCGCCGTCTCGACCTCGTCCGGATGCGCGACGATGGCTTGCGCAAGCTCCGCACCGTCCAGCATCGCCAGGTTCGCGCCTTCGCCGTTCGGCGCCATGAGATGCGCGGCGTCGCCGAGCAGCGTCACGCCCGGCACGCGGTCCCAGCGGTGGTCGTCCGGCAAGGCGTGGATCAGGCGCGGGACCGGAGGCGTGTCACTGCGGGTGATCAAGCCCGTGAGCGTGGGGCTCCAGTCGCCGAATTCGGCGGCGACACTGGCCGTGGCGATCGCGAGTTCGGAAAAATCGATGCCCCCCAACCACTCGGCGGGACGCCAGAGCTGGGTGTAGGTATGGATCGCTCCGTTCGCCTCGCGGTGGGCGATGATGCCGCGGCCGGGCACGAGCGCATACATCGCGCCCGCCCCGACCGCCCGGGCGCTCGCCGGATGCCGCTCGTCCGCGTCGTGCAGGTAGGTCTCGATCGAGATGAGGCCCACGTAGGCGGGAGAGGCCGAAGAAACGCGCGGCCGGACCCGCGACCAGGCGCCGTCGGCCCCGACGAGCAGGGCGCTGCGTGCACCGGAGCCATCCGCGAAGCGCAGTTCGTGGCGGCCGTCTCCGAGCGGCGTCACGGCATCGAGCCGCTTTCCCCACTGCACCGTGCCCGGCGCCAGCGCGTCGAGCAGAATGCGGCGCAGGTCGCCGCGCAGCACTTCCGGACGCTCGCCCGTGCCATCGTCGGGATGGTCGAGCAGCACTGCGCCCCGCCGGTCGAGCACGCGGGTGGCCTCGGCGCCCGCATGGATGATGGACCGGAAGGCCTCGGTCAGCCCGGCGACGGCGAGCGCATGCTGGCCGCTGTGCGGGTGGATGTCGAGTTGGCCCCCCTGCGTGCGCGCTTGCGCGGAAGCGTCGGCCTCGTAGATCGTCGCGGCGATCCCGTTGCGTTGCAGGACACGGGCCAGGACCAGGCCTCCCAGGCCGGCCCCGATGATTGTCACCGGCGTTGTCATCACAGATCATCCGATTCGTGTCAGGGCAGAGCGCGCTTATGGAACACCGTTCCACAATTGCTATATTGGAACGCCATTCCACCCCCGTCAAGGGATGTCGACCGTGAAGAAGGCTCAGCAAGGCGAGCGGCGTGCCGACGCGCTTTCCAAGGAACGCATCGTCGCTGCGGCGATCGAGATGCTGGACCAGGGGGGCGAGGCTGCCCTGACCTTCCGCGCACTCGCCGTTCGGCTGGCCACGGGCGCGGGCGCGCTCTACTGGCACGTCGCGGACAAGGGGGAGTTGCTGGCGACCGCGGCCGACGACGTGCTCCGGCACGCCCTGGTCCTGCCCGGCCCGGACGCCGGGACCTCGCCCGAGGACTCGATCCGCACCACCGCCCTGAACGTGTTCGATGCGGTGGACGCCCACCCCTGGGCCGGCGGGCTGCTCACGCGCGAGCCATGGCGCCCGGGCGCGCTGGCGCTGTTCGAGTCACTCGGAGGCGCGCTGCTGGCGCTGGGCGTGCCCGCGCACGCGCGCTTCGGGGTGTGGTCCGCCCTGGTGAACTACATCGTGGGTGCCGCCGGACAGAACGCCGCCAACGCCACCAGCGCGCGCCTGCGTCCGGACGGCTCGGACCGGAACGCCTTCCTGCAGGTCGTCGCCACCCGCTGGGAACAGCTCGACCCCGAGCGCTATCCGTTCATTCGCGAGCTGGCGCAGCGCATGCCCGGCCATGACGATCGCGAGCAGTTCGTCGCCGGCATAGACCTCATCCTCGACGGCATCGCGGCGTCCTGCGCGCCTCGGCCCTCCCCCGTCGCGGCGGGGCGACGGCGGACGCCGTGAACCGGCGGCCCTGCCCTCGGGCCTCGCGGCAGCCGTTCCCTTCCGTCGCCCACTCTGCCAGCCGCGCACCCGCCGGGCGCCGCGCTGACGATTCCGCGCGGCGTCCCTGCAAGCAGCCGCACCGGGCTCAGGACAGCGCGCGCGTGCGGTTCGCCACGCCGCCGTGCACCCAGCGATACAGCACCGGCAGCACCACCAGCGTCAGCAAGGTCGATGAGACGATTCCGCCGATCACCACCGTCGCCAGCGGCCGCTGCACCTCCGAGCCGGCCCCCGTATTCAGGGCCATCGGCACGAATCCCAGCGATGCCACCCACGCGGTCATCAGCACCGGGCGCAGTCGGCCCAGCGCGCCCTCGCGAACGGCGTCGACGAGCCCGGCGCCGGACTCCCGCAGGGTCCTGATGAAGCTGATCAGCACCAGGCCGTTGAGCACCGCCACGCCGGACAGCGCAATGAAGCCGATACCGGCGGATATCGACAGCGGGAGGCCGCGCGCGACCAGCGCCAGCACGCCGCCGGTGAGGGCCAGAGGCACCCCGCTGAACACGATCGCCGCGTCCCGGGCCGATCCAAACGCCATGAACAGCAACGCGAATATCAGGACCAGGGTCATCGGCACCACGATCGCCAGGCGCCGGCTCGCCGAGATCAGTTGCTCGAAACTGCCGCCGTACTCCAGCCAGTAACCGCTGGGCACCTGCACCTGGCGGCCGATCCGGCGTTGCAGCTCGGTCACGAAGCCGCCCAGGTCGCGGTCGCGCACATTGGCGGTCACCGCGATCCGGCGCTTGCCGTTGTGGCGATTGATCTGGTTGGCGCCCTCGCTGACGACCACCTCGGCCACCTCGTTCAGGGGCACCGTCCTGGCACCCCCCTCGCCGGCCGCCTCCGGGCCTGCCGGCAGCGGGACCGGCAGGTTCTCGAGCGCCGCCGGGTCCTGCCGCAAGGACTCGGGCAGACGGACGACCAGATCGAAGCGGCGGTCGCCTTCGAACAACTGTCCGGCGACCTCGCCGCCCACGGCCGTGGCTACCGTGCGTTGCACTTCGCCCGCGCTCAGGCCATAGACCGCCAGCGCGCGCCGATCCGGCGCTATCGTCAGCAGCGGCAGGCCGCCGGCCTGCTCGACCCGCACGTCGGCCGCGCCGGGCACGTTCCTGGCCACCTGTTCGACCTGCCGTGCAATCGACCGCAGGGCGTTCAGGTCGTCGCCGTAGACATTGATCGCCACATCCGCACGCACGCCGGAAATCAGCTCGTTGGTCCGCATCTGGATCGGCTGGCTGAACTCGTAGTTGTTGCCAGGGATCGCGGCAAGGATTTTTTCCACTTCCGCCACCAGGTCGGCCTTCGACTTCCTCGGATCGGGCCATTGCTCGCGCGGCCTGATCATCACGAAGGTATCGGCCACCGACGGCGGCATCGGGTCGGAGGCCACCTCGGAGGTGCCGATCTTGGAGAACACCCGCTCGATCTCCGGCACCCGGGCCAGACGCTCCTCGAGGACCCGCTGCATGCCGACCGACTGGGTCAGGCTGGTGCCAGGAATGCGCACCGCCTGCACCGCCACGTCGCCCTCATCCAGGCTGGGCACGAACTCGCTGCCCAGGCGCGTCGCGGCCAGCGCCCCGGCGCCCAGCAGCGCTCCCGCGACGAGACCGATCAAGGCACCACGCCGCAGGCTGAAATCCAGCAGTGGCGCATAGCCCCGGCGCATCGCGGCCATGAGCCGGTTTTCCTTTTCCTCGACCGTTCCCCCGAGCGCCAGCGCAATCGCAGCGGGGACGAAGGTCAGCGACAAGAGGATCGCGCCGGTCAGCGCCAGCACCACGGTGATGGCCATCGGGTGAAACATTTTCCCTTCCACCCCGGTAAGCGCGAAGATCGGCAGGTAGACCGCGGTGATGATGCCCAGGCCGAACAGGCTCGGACGGATCACCTCGGCGGTGGCGCCGACGGTCTCCTCGAAGCGCTCGGCCGGGTCCATCTCGCGGCCCAGCCGATGCTGGCGTTCGCCGAAGCGCCGCAGGCAGTTCTCGATGATGATCACCGCGCCATCGACGATCAGGCCGAAGTCCAGCGCGCCCAGGCTCATCAGGTTGGCCGATACCCCGCCCCGTGCCATGCCGGTCAGGGTGAACAGCATCGCCAGCGGAATCACCAGTGCGGTGATCACTGCGGCGCGAAGGTGGCCCAGCAGCAGGAACAACACCGCGATGACCAGCAGTGCGCCTTCGGCCAGGTTTCGGGCCACCGTGGCGATGGTGCGGTCGACCAGCACCGTGCGGTCGTAGACCGGCGTTGCGGTCACGCCCCGGGGCAGGCTCTTCTGCGCCTCCTTCAGGCGCGCCGCAGCGGCCTGCGCAACGTCGCGGCTGTTCGAGCCGGCCAGCATGACCACGGTGCCCAGCACGACTTCGTGGCCGTTCTGCGTGGCCGCACCGCTGCGCAGCTCGGCGCCGTCGGCCACCCGTGCGATGTCCTGCACACGGATGACGGCGCCGTCCCGGTGGGCCACCACGATCTGCCCGATCTGCGGGAGGTCCGTCACTTGCGCGGGCATGCGCACCAGGAACTGCTGGCCATTGCGTTCGAGGTAGCCTGCGCCGACGTTCTGGTTGTTGGCCTGCAGCGCCTGGACGACCTCCTGCAGCGTCAGGTCCAGCGAACGCAGGCGTGCCGGATCCGGTGTGATGTGCACTTCGCGCTTGTAGCCGCCGAGGGTGTTGACCTCGGTGACCCCCGGCACGTTGCGCAATTGGGGACGGATGACCCAGTCCTGCAGCGTACGCAGATCCGTGGCCGAGTAAGCGGCGCCGTCCGCCTTGCGCGCCTTCGGGTCGGCATCGAGGGTGTAGGAGAAGATTTCGCCCATGCCCGTGGCGATCGGCCCCAGCGTGGGCTCGATGCCCTCGGGAACCTGCGACTTGACCTGCTGCAGGCGCTCGGCCACCTGCTGGCGGGCGAAGTAGAGGTCGGTCCCGTCCTTGAACACCACCGTGATCTGCGACAGCCCGTAGCGCGAGATCGACCTGAAGTGGTCCATTCTCGGCAGCCCGGCCAGGGCCGTCTCCACCGGATAGGTGACGCGCTGCTCCGCTTCGAGCGGGGAATACCCCGGCGCGGCGGTGTTGACCTGCACCTGCACGTTGGTGATGTCCGGGGTGACGTCGATGGGCAGCTGCCTGAAGCTCCAGGCGCCGACGGCCACCAGCACGAGGGCGAGGGCCATCACCCACCCGCGATGGGTGACCGACGCCCTGATGATGTTTTCCAGCATGTCGGTGTCCTCAGTGTTCGTGCCAGGCGCCGGACTTTTCGATGTCCGCCTTGATCAGGTAGCTCTGCTGGACGACGACTTCCTCGCCGGCCTTCAGGCCCTCGGCCACCGCCACCACCCGGGTGTCGCCCTCGCCTAGCTTCACCGCGCGCGAGGTATAGGTGTCGCCAGTGCGCACGAACACGGCATCGCCGCCCTCCATGCTCTGGACGGCGGCGCGCGGCACGACGACGGCCGCCTCCCGTGAGCGGATCGCGATCTTGGCAGTGACCGCCGTGCCCGGACGCCACCGGCCTTCCGCGTTGCCCAACGTCACCCGCGCGACCGTGCTCTGCGATGCGCTGGCGGTACCCGGCAGAACGCCATCGACCGTGGCGGCCATCTGCTGTCCGTCATAAAGCCGCTCCAGCGTGACCTGCTGCCCGGGCCGCACCTCGGCGATCTGGCGGCCGAAGACCGTCAGGTCGGCCTGCACCCGGCTGAAATCCGCGATCTCGAACAAGGTCTGGCCTTCGGCCGCTCCGCCGCCGGTCTGGGCCTGGCGGCTGAGGACCACGCCCGCGATCGGCGAAGCGACGCCGTAGGTGCTCAGGCTCAGATTGCTCTCGATGCGGGCGAGAACCTGCCCCGCCTCGACCCGGTCGCCCACATTGGCGCGGAGCGCCGCGACACGTCCCGGGTAGCGCGCGCTGACCTGGGCGACACTGCCGTCGATCGCACGGATCGTGCCCTGCACCTGGATTTCCTGGGCAACCCGGCCCGGCCCGGCCGCGGCGACCTGGACGCCCTGGGCCTCGGCTTCGGCACGCGCGATCGTGGTCGATTCGGGCCGTTCCTCTTCGTGCCCGCCGGGCTCTGCGCCCGGCGCCCCCATAGCCGCTGCGCTGCGCTTCACTTCTGCCGGCGGCTCAGGGCCTCCGCAACCCGCCAGGGCCGGCGAGAGGGCCAGCGCCAGCAGCGTCATCGAGATCGCGCTCTTCATGGGAAGGAGGTCTCCGTGCTTGCGGCGCCTTGCGCCTGGACGACGGGCTGCCCCAGCAACCGCTGGACTTCGATCAGCGACGATTGGGCAGCGACCGCCGCATCGAGCTGGCGACGTCGAGCCTGGACACGCTGGTCCTGCAACAGCGCCCACTCCATGTAGCTGATCGCTCCCGCGCGCCAGGCGCGGTCGGCCGCGGCCTCGGCCTGCGCCAGGCGTGGCAGGACATCGTCTTGCAGGCGCTGCACTTCCAGGCGGGCCGTGGTGTAGTCCCCGTGCGCGGTGGCGAGCGCTGCATTCAGGCCGACCCGCAACGACTCACGCTCCACCTCGGTCAAGGCCAGGTCCGATGCCGCCGCGCGCAGGCCGGGCTCCGCGCGGCGCGCGGCGCCCAGGGGGAGGCTGAAACCGGCCAGGACACCGACGTCGCTTCCGTTGCGGAAGGCGCGGCCACCGACCTGCCACTGCAGGTCGGGCGTGGCATCGCTGCGGGCCAGGCGCAGCCGTGCCTCGCGGATGCGCGCCTCCCCGGCGAGTTGCGCCAGTTCGGGGGTGCGCTCCAGCGAGGCGCTGAGCAGGGCGAAGTCCTCCAGGCGGGGCAATGCCAGGGGATTCCCGGAAACCGCCCCCTCCGCGGGGCGGCGACTGCTCCAGAGCGCGGACAGGGCCTGGCGAGCGGCCTGCTCGGCCTGGCTGGCGCGGTCGCGATCCAGCTCCGCCTCGGCCAACGCAGCCTGTGCCGTCAGCACCACCGACTCGGGCGACGCACCTGCCGCCAACCGGCGCCTGGCCGCGTCGACCGTACGGCTGCGCTGCTCGATGTCCAGGTTGGCGATCTCGCGCTGGCGGAGGGCCGCCGTTATTGCCAGGTAGCGACGTGCGGTCTCGGCCAGCAGATCCAGTCGCATGAGCTCGCGCTGGGGGGCCAGCGTGTCGAGGTTCGCCTGGGCCAGTGCCCTGCGGGCATCGAGCTTGCCCCCACGCTCGAGCACGCCGGCCAGGGTGACCGTGACTTCGGCCTGGTCGAGCGCGCGGTAGGCCCCCGTGCCCAGCGCGTTTTCAACGGTCGCGCCCAGGGTGACGGGCGGATTGAGACCCGCGGCCTCGGCGTGGGCCTGGAGCACGGCGCGCCGG
The DNA here is from genome assembly GCA_037145635.1 of Lysobacteraceae bacterium USHLN149. Classification (GTDB taxonomy): domain Bacteria; phylum Pseudomonadota; class Gammaproteobacteria; order Xanthomonadales; family Xanthomonadaceae; genus JAATFS01. Next base: position 1,053,942 of record JBBCXB010000001.1, on the reverse strand, counting down.
CCGTCCACCAGGCGCAGGTCGGGATGGGTCTGGGCGACGCGTTCGATCGCCTGTTCGAGTGACAGAGTCTGTCGGGGTGCCTGCGCCTGCGCATAAGGCGCAGGCGCAAAGGCGCAGGCGGCCAGTGCCGCCGATCGCAACCACATGGGGATTCTCCGAAAAGGACCAGGACAGGGCCCGCCCGTGAAGGCGGTAAACCGTCAGAGACCGATCGGAGGCCGGATGTCGAGCCGGATGCGTGCCGAGATCGCCGGCAGCAGGATGGATTCAGGCGCGCTCGCCAGCAGGGCGGGCACGAGCGCCAACGCGAATGTGGACGGGATCGCACTGAGGTGACCGCAGCAGTGCGAGGCATGCATCAACGCGTGGAGCAGGTCCCGGCCCGAGCCGTCCTCGTCGTGCGCGGCATCGCGGGACAGAGCCTGCTCATTGGCGCCGTGCAGGTGCTCGGCCAGGCCCCGTGCCGCTTCATGCATGTCGCCCACGGCGGCGAAGATCGGATTGACCTGCACCGCGAGCAGAAGCAGCAGCAGCGCCGGGAGGCGCAGGTAGCCGCTGACGCGTGATGCGAACCTGTACATGCCGGACAGCTTATCGAGGCACTCGAACGTTACACAATTCCGCGCGGGTCCTCGCCTCTCGCCTTGGGCGGATTCCCGCGATGGCCCGACATGTCCCGGCAGGAGGGGTTGGGTCAGGTCCAGGATGAGCAGGCGGCAGTGCGCCGGAAGCGGAGGGTCGCCACGTTAGAGTCGCCACGTTCTTCAGTGCGTGGTTGCGTATGGATGCCGCCGTCAGGGCCAGGCGCAGCAGGCGGGAGCGCCGTTCGGGTGCGTCATGTCCCGGGGTACAACGCACCGGTGCTCACCTGTCCGGCAACTGAGCGGGAGGCCTGCAACGTCCGTGCAGGACAGATGGCGGAGAGAGTGGGATTCGAACCCACGGAAGGTTTGACCCTTCGCCGGTTTTCAAGACCGGTGCCTTAAACCGCTCGGCCATCTCTCCGATGCTGTGGCGCTTGCCTGACCCACCCGCCCTCTTGGCTCGCACTGCCGTTGGGCGATGTGGCGGCGTAGGAGCTGCACACTCCACACCGCGGTGACAGCTCGCCGCTACGTCCACGAACACCGCACGGGCGGGTGATCGCGGCACCGCCGCGATGCCACGGCGGGCGGCGTGCGGCGGTGGGCATTCTCGCATGCCCGCCGGGACTTTGCTCAACCGGCCTCGGCGGCGAGCAGGGGCGCGCGTGCCAGCTTGACCTTCTCCTGCATCTCGGCACAGTTGCCGCCGCAGTCCAGGCGCGAGCGCTCGATCTCGCGCGGCAGGTGCTCGGCCAGGAAGTCGATGAACACGCGGACCGCCGGCAGCAATCCGCGGCGCGAGGCGAACACCGCATGGCAGATGCCCTGCGGCAGCGACCATTCCGGCAGCACCACCTCGAGTTCGCCGCTGCGCACCGCTTCGGCACAGACGGTCTCCGGCAGCATGGTGATGCCGAACCCGTCGCGCGCCATCGACTTGAGCAACGGGAAATCGAAGCCGGCCAGACGCGGCTGCAGGTCGACGCGCCGCATCTCGCCGTTGGGCCCGTACAGTTCCCAGCGCTGGTGCGCCTCGTCTTCGCTGATGCTCATGGTGGTGTGGTTGGCGAGCTCGGCCGGCTCCTGCGGCCGGCCGGCGCGGTCCAGGTACTTCGGGCTGGCCACCAGCAGCTCCTGCACCTGGCCGAAGCTGCGCATCACCAGGCTGCCGTCGTCGTCCAGGCGCGAACGCACGCGCAAGGCGACGTCGTAGCCTTCGTTGATCACGTCGACGCGGCGGTTGCTGATGTTGAGCTGCAGCCGCACCTTGGGATACTTGCCCAGGAATTCGGGCAGCAACCGCGGCAGCTGGATCTGCGCCAGCGAGACCGGCACGCTGACCCGCACCAGCCCGCGTGGCTCGGCACTCAGGCGATCGACCACCTCGCGCGCGGCCTGGGCCTCGGCCAGCATCGTCTGGGCATGGCGATGCACGCTCATGCCGACGTCGGTGACGGCAAAGCGCCGGGTCGACCGCTGCAGCAGGCGCACGCCCAGCTCGGTCTCCAGCTGGCTGATGCGGCGGCTCAGGCGCGACTTCGGAATACCCAGCGCCCGCTCGGCCGCCGCGAAACCACCGTGATCGACCACCATCGCGAAGTAGTACAGATCATTCAGGTCGTGCATAGGGGTTCCACAGATAGAACGATACGTGGTATTTAACCAGCTTTATCCCAATCGGACAACGATCTACCTTGCCTGCGTCGCGGCACCGCCGCATCACGCAGGATATCGCCATGAAGTTGTTGCATCTGGACGCCAGCGCCCTCGGCGGGCAGTCGGTCACCCGCGAGCTCAGCGCCGCCCTCGTGCGCCACCAGCAGGCGCTGCATCCGGCGCTGCAGGTCGAGTACCGCGACCTGGATGCCGAGCCGGTGCCGCACCTGACCGCGCGCTCGCTGGCCGGCGAGGATGCCGCCGAGGCCGCCGCCGCCGAGCGCGTGCTGCAGCAGTTCCTCGACGCGGATATCGTGGTGGTCGGTGCACCGATGTACAACTTCTCGGTCCCGTCCACGCTCAAGGCCTGGATCGACCGCATCGCGGTGGCGGGGCGCAGTTTCCGCTACACCGCGAACGGGCCCGAGGGCCTGGCCGGCGGCAAGCGCGTGATCGTGGCCAGTGGCCGTGGCGGTCTCCACACCGGCGCGCCCACCGACTTCCAGGAGCCCTACCTGCGCCAGGTCTTCGCCTTCCTGGGGATCGACGCGGTGGAATTCGTGCGCGCCGAAGGCGTGGCGTATTCGCCGCAACACCGCAGCGACGCGATCGCGCAGGCGCTGGCGACCATCGACACGGCGCCGCTGGCGGCCTGATCGCAGGCATCGGACACGCGAAGGGCCCGCGATGCGGGCCCTTCGACTTGAGGCAAGGACCGCAGGCCGCGTCGCCGGCTGACCGGTGGTACCCGCACAGTGCCCGCCCGTCCATCCGGGATGACGCGGATCAGCCGATGCGTTCGAGCCCGCCCATGTAGGGCCGCAGCACGTCCGGCACGTCGATCGAGCCGTCGGCGTTCTGGTAGTTCTCCATCACCGCGATCATCGCGCGCCCCACCGCCGTGCCCGAGCCGTTGAGCGTGTGCACCAGCTCGGGCTTGCCGGTGGCGGGATTGCGCCAGCGGGCCTGCATCCGCCGCGCCTGGAAGTCGCCGCAGTTCGAGCACGAGGAGATTTCGCGATAGGTGGCCTGCGAGGGCAGCCACACCTCCAGGTCGTAGGTCTTGGTCGCGGCGAAGCCCATGTCGCCGGTGCACAGCAGCACCTTGCGGTACGGCAGGCCGAGCCACTCCAGCACCACCTCGGCGCAGCGGGTCATGCGCTGGTGCTCGACCTCGCTGTCCTCGGCGCGGCAGATGCTGACCAGTTCGACCTTCTCGAACTGGTGCTGGCGGATCATGCCGCGGGTGTCGCGGCCGCTGCTGCCGGCCTCGGAACGGAAGCACAGCGAGTGCGCGGTCATGCGCAGCGGCAGGCGTTCGGCCTCGACGATCTCGTCGCGCACGATGTTGGTCAGCGAGATCTCGGAGGTGGAGATCAGGTAGCGCCGCTGCTCGCCGAGCTCGGTGGCGAACATGTCCTCCTCGAACTTGGGCAGCTGCCCGGTACCGTAGAGGCTGTCGGCGTTGACGATCACCGGCACGTTGGTTTCCTGGTACTCGTGCGTGCCGGTGTGCAGGTCCAGCATGAACTGGGCCAGCGCCCGGTGCAGGCGCGCGATCGGGCCGCGCAGCACGGTGAAGCGCGCTCCCGACAGCTTGGCGGCGGTCTCGCCGTCGAGCCAGCCGTGGCGGGCGCCCAGCTCGACATGGTCCTTGACCGCGAACTCGAAGGCGCGCGGCGTACCCCAGCGCGACTGCTCGACGTTGTCGCTCTCGTCCGCGCCGGCCGGCACGTCCTGCTGCGGCAGGTTGGGCAGGGCCAGCGCGATCGCCTCCAGCTCGCCGCGGATGCGATCCAGCGCCGCTTCCGATTCCTTGAGCTCGTCGCCGAATCCGGCGACCTCGGCCATCAGCGCGCTCACGTCCTCGCCCCTGGCCTTGGACTGGCCGATCGCCTTGGAGCGGGAGTTGCGCAGGCTCTGCAGTTCCTGGGTGCGCACCTGGATGCGCTTGCGCTCGCTTTCCAGCGATTCCAGCACCGTGGTGTCGAGCGCGTAGCCGCGCGTGGCGCGCAGGCGCTCGGCGAGGTCGGCGGGCTGTTGGCGGAGCAGGACCGGATCTAGCATGGACGCGTGGGGATGAGTGGGACGGACGGCGATTATCGCTTGTTACGCCGCGCTCTGCCGCGGATTCATCGCCGCTGTGCCAGAATCGGGCCGAGTCGTCAGGTGAGCCCCATGTCCGCGCCCCGCCCCCGTTCCGATCGCCCCATCGTCCTGCGCCTGCCCCGCCACACCCTGAAAATCGCCGGCATCGCGTTCGCCGCCGGCCTGCTGCTGTTCCTGCTGATCTGGCTCACCGCGCGCAAGAACGAGTTCTACACCGCGGGTCCGGCCCAGCCGGCGGCGCAGGCGCCGGGCGACATCCAGCCGCTGCCCGAGCCGTTGCCCGCCGGCGACGGCGCCAGCGACATGCCCGACGCACCGCCACCGGCCGCACCCGAGGACGCTCCGCAACTCGTCGAGACCGCGCCGGCGCCGCCGCCCACCGCGCTGCCCGAGGGCGATCCCGCGGCCCTGGCCCAGGGCCAGACGTCCACCGCACCGGCGGCCGGCGATCGCCCTACCCCGCTGCCGGGCCAGGCACCGCCGCGCTACCCGCCGGCCGCCCTGCGCCGCGGCGACCGCGGCACCGTGGTCCTGCGCGTCGACGTGGATGCCGCCGGCCTGCCTGGCGGGGTCACGCTGGTCCGGCGCAGCGGGTCCCGCGACCTGGACCGCGCCGCCATGGAGACGGTACGCCGCTGGCGTTTCCAGCCGGCGCAGAACAACGGCCGGCCGGTCGCCGGCAGCCTCGAGATCCCATTCGAGTTCACGCCGGGCCAGTGACGGTGTCGCCGCCGTGTCCGGCTGGGCACGCACATGATGCTGGACGTCCGGTCCGGTGAACCCGACAGCTCCCTGGCGCCCGTCGAAGCGGCGCCGGCAAGGGGCTCACAGGCGGTCGGCCCACGACCGGCGCAACGCCTGCATCAAGCTGAATCCTGCCCGTCGCGGGCCCGGGGCGTTCACCTGGGGATGACGCCGGCCGGCCCCGAACCGGGCAAGACTGTCACGGTCATACGACAGAAGCTAAGGAGGTAGCTCATGGCCATTCCGTCCACGCCCGCCCAGGACCTGCGCTCGCCGCGTGCCGATACGGTCGCGCCCGAAGACCCCGCCGCCGATCGCGGCGCCGCGCCCTGGTTGTGGGCACTGCTGGTCCTGCTGCTGATCGCGGCCCCGGCCTGGTGGTGGGTGCGCAACAGCAGCGAGTCGTCCGAGACCGCCGCCCCGCCCGCCGCCGTACCCACCACGCAGGTGATGCCGGCGCCGGCCGAACCGCGCAAGCCCTCGATGGTGGCCACGCGCGAACCGCGCCCCACCCAGGCCCCGGCGATCCGCAACCGCGAGGCGCGCCCCGCGCGCGGCAACGCGCTGCCGGCCTATCCGCCGCGCGCGCTGCGTGCCGGGCTGGAAGGCAGCATGACCGCGCGCATCCAGGTGGACGCACGCGGCAACGTCGGGGATGTCGCCATCGTCGAGCGTCGCGGGGCACGCGACCGCGACCTGGATCGCGCCGTAATCGACGCGGTGCGCCAGTGGCACTTCGAGCCGGCCCTCCGGGACGGCCACGCGGTGGCCAGCACGGTCCAGCTGCCGGTGGAGTTCAAGGCCGCGCAGTAAGTCCGAAGCCGGCCTCGCGGGCCAGCGTGTCGAACCCGGGGAACGACGTGGCCACGTTCGCCACGTCGTTCACCCGCACCTCGCCGGTGGACAGCTGCCCGGCGATCGCGAACGCCATGGCGATGCGATGATCGCCATGGCTTTCGATCGTCCCGCCGCCGATCGCTCCGCCATGGACCGTGGCGCCGTCGGGGGTCTCGTCCACCCGCACGCCCAGGCTGCGCAGGCCGTCGGCCATCGCCGCCAGGCGATCCGATTCCTTGACCCGCAGCTCGGCCGCGCCGCTGACGACGGTCGGGCCGTGCGCGGCCGCCGCGGCGACGAACAACGCCGGGAACTCGTCGATCATGTCCGGCACCACCGCCTCGGGAATGCGCGTGCCGCGCAGCGGCGCATGGCGCACGCGCAGGTCCGCCACCGGCTCGCCGCCATGCTCGCCGTGGTTCTCCTCGACGATGTCGGCGCCCATCAGCCGCAGCGCGGTGAGCAGGCCGGTGCGGCGCGGGTTCAACCCGACCGAACGCAAACACACTTCTGAGCCCGGGACGATACTGGCGGCGACGATGAAGAACGCCGCCGAGGAGAAGTCCGCCGGCACCGCGATGTCGGTGGCGCGCAGGCGCTGTCCGCCGCGCAGGCGGGCGTAGCCGGGCGAGAACGCGATGTCCACGCCGAAGGCCGACAGCATGCGTTCGGTGTAGTCGCGGGTGGGGTGCGGTTCGCGCACCGTGGTTTCGCCCTCGGCGTAGAGCCCGGCGAGCAGCACCGCCGACTTGACCTGTGCGCTGGCCACCGGCGAGGCGTAGTCGATGCCCTGCAATGCCTGCCCGCCGTGCACGCGCAACGGCGGGGTGCCGTCGGCCTCGGTGTCGATGCGGGCGCCCATCTGCGCCAGCGGCGCGGTCACGCGCCGCATCGGGCGCCGCGACAGCGACGCATCGCCGACCAGCACGCTGTCGAACGGCTGCGCGGCGAGCAGGCCGGACAGCAGGCGCATGCCGGTGCCGGCGTTGCCGCAATCGAGGTCGCCCTGGGGCGCCTGCAGGCCGTCCACGCCGACGCCATGCACGATGCGCCGCGACGCCGACGGCGTCTCCATGCGCACGCCCATGCGCGCGAAGATCGCCGCGGTGGCCCGGGTGTCCTCGCCTTCGAGGAAGCCGTCGATCTGCGAGACGCCGTCGGCCAGCGACGCGAACATCACCGCACGGTGCGAGACCGACTTGTCGCCGGGGATTTCCAGCGTGCCCTGCAGGGCGGTGCCGCGTCGGGCGATCCAGTGGTGCGAGTTGCTCATTGCCTTTTCCCGTTGTCGCGACACCGGCGCGCAGGCGCGCCGGTGTCGCGGAGTGTTCGTGTCGCCGCCGGTCGGCGGCCGCTGCGCGCGCCGGTCAGGGGATGGCCACCGGGTACGAGCCCAGGACCTTGATCTGCGCCGAATGCGCTTCCAGCTCGGCCAGGGCCTGCTTCATCGCCTCGTCCTCGACATGCCCGGCCAGGTCGATGAAGAAGCCGTACTCCCACTTGGCCTGGTGCGAGGGCCGCGACTCGATGCGGTTCATGCTGATGCCGTGGCGCGCGAACGGGCTGAGCACGTCGAACAACGCGCCCGGCTTGTCGTGGATGAACACCAGCACCGAGGTGCGGTCGTGCCCGGACGGCGGGAATATCTGGCGGCCGATCACCAGGAAGCGCGTGGTGTTGTCGTCGTCGTCCTCGATCGACTTCATGATGACCTTCTTCAGGCCATACACGTGAGCCGCGCTCTCGCCACCGATCGCCGCGGCGTCCTCGGCGTTGCGGGCGCGGCGCGCGCCCTCGGCATTGCTGGACACCGGGATCTTCTCGACCTTGGGCAGATGCGCGCGCAGCCAGCCGGCGGTCTGCGCGAACGACTGCGGATGGCCATAGATGCACTCGATGTCCTCGATGCGGCCGCTGCGCGACAGCAGGTACTGGTGCACGCGCAGCTCCACCTCGCCGCAGATCTTGAGCGCGGAGGTCAGGAACATGTCCAGCGTGACCTGGATGGTGCCCTGCCCCGAGTTCTCGACCGGCACCACGCCGAAGTCGGCGTTGCCGGCCTCCACTTCCTGGAACACCTCCTCGATGGTGGCCATCGGCAGGCCCACCGCCGAGCGGCCGAAGTGCTTGAGCACGGCCTGCTGGCTGAAGGTGCCTTCCGGCCCCAGGTAGCCGATCTTCAGCGGCTCCTGCTGCGCCAGGCAGGCCGACATGATCTCGCGGAACACGTGCACCAGCACCTGGTCGCTGAGCGGTCCCTCGTTGCGGTCCACCACCATGCGCAGCACCTGTGCCTCGCGCTCGGGCCGGTAGTAGTCGACCGCGGCGGCCAGCTTGCCCTTGGCCTTGCCGACCTGGTGGGCGAACGCGGCGCGCTCGGCGATCAGGGCCTGGATGCCGCGGTCGATCTCGTCGATCTTGGCGCGGACGTCGGCCAGGACCGGCGCCGCCGGCGGCTTGGCCGACGCGGCGCGGGGGACGGTGGGTTTACGGGGCTTTGCGGCCATGGATCGTGCTTCCTCGAGGTGCCGGCGCGCACGCCGGTCGATACCGGTCGCGGCCGGTGGCCCTGGGCCACCCGGGGCCGCGCCCGCAGGATGGGGTCAGCCGTGACGCTGCTGGAAATCGTGCATGAAGGCCACCAGGGCCTGGGCCCCGGCCACCGGCATCGCGTTGTAGAGCGAGGCGCGGATGCCGCCGACGGCCTTGTGGCCCTTGAGCGCGAGCAGGCCGGCGGCCCTGGACTCGGCCACGAACAGCGCGTCCAGTTCCTCGCTGGGAAGGAAGAACGGGATGTTCATGCGCGAGCGCGCGGCCGGGGCCACCTCATTGCGGTAGTAGCCGCCGGAGCCATCGATCGCCGCGTACAGGCAGCGTGCCTTCTCGCCGTTGCGGCGGGCGAATTCGGCCACGCCGCCCTGCGCCAGCATCCACTTCACGGTCAGCCCGAGCACGTACCAGTTCCAGGTCGGCGGCGTGTTGAGCATCGAGTCGCGCGCGACGTGCGAGCGGTAGTCGAAGATGTCGGCGCGCGGCTGGCCGGCGCGCTCGAGCAGGTCGCGGCGCACGAGCACCACCGAGATGCCGACCGGGCCCAGGTTCTTCTGGGCGCCGGCGTAGATCAGGCCGTAGCGCGACACGTCGATCGGCTCGGAGGCGATCGACGAGCTGAAGTCGGCGAACAGCGGCACGTCGCCCACCTCCGGCACGTCGCGGAACTCCACGCCGTGGATGGTCTCGTTGGCGGTGATGTGCACGTAGGCGGCGTCGGGCGACAGGCGCCAGCCGGCACGCGCGGGAAGGTCGCGGAACCCGCCCGGCTCGCCGTCGGCGACCACGTTCACGTCGACATAGGGCCGCACCTGCTTGATCGCGGTCTTGCCCCAGTGCCCGGTCACCACGTAGTCGGCGCGCTGGCCCGGCGCGGCGAAGTTCAGCGCCAGCAGCGCCTGCTGGGTGGTCGCGCCGCCGGCCAGGAACAGCACGGCGTAGTCCTCGGGAATGCCGATCAGCTGCCGCAGGTCGGCCTCGGCGGCCGCGGCGACCGCGATGAAGTCGGCGCTGCGGTGGCTGATCTCGACGATCGAGGCACCCACGCCGTTCCATTCCAGCATGTCCGCCTGCGCCTGGCGCAGGACCGATTCCGGCAAGGCAGCCGGGCCGGCACTGAAGTTGTACGCGCGTGTCATGTCACACCCTGGAAGCGAGTTCCCTAGTATGCCGCAGCGCACCAGCGTTGGCAGCGCACAAAAAAGGTTGCAACTGCATCCTTTCGCTCCCTTCGCACGTAGGCTGTGCTGAAGTGCGGGCACGTGGCGGAACCTCCGCCGCCCCGCCTGCCCAGCCAGGAGACCGTGATGTCCCTACGCGATGCCCTACGAGTTCCCGCCCGCGAGATCACCGACGAGTCGGTCTACCGCGACCGCCGGCGGCTGCTGCAGGCGCTGGCGCTGAGCCCGGCGCTGGGCCTGGCCGGTTGCGCCGACGCCGAGCCGCCCGCGCCGGCCAAGGCCGTGGTCACCCCGGAGCAGGCCCGCAGCGGCTTCCGCACCGCCGAGACCCTGACCCGCTACGAGGACGTCACCAGCTACAACAACTTCTACGAGTTCGGCACCGACAAGACCGACCCGTCCAAGGCCGCCAAGACCCTGCGCACCCGGCCGTGGTCGGTGAAGGTCGGCGGCGAGTGCGAGAAGCCGGGTACGCTGTCGCTGGACGACCTGGTGAAGGGCCTGGCACCGGAGGAGCGCGTCTACCGGCTGCGCTGCGTCGAGGGCTGGTCGATGGTGATCCCGTGGCTGGGCGTGCCGCTGGGCGAGGTGCTCAAGCGCTTCGCGCCGACCTCCAAGGCCAGGTACGTGGCCTTCACCACCCTGGCCGACCCGCAGCAGATGCCCGGCGTGCGCTACCGCTCGATCGACTGGCCGTACCGCGAGGGCCTGCGCATCGACGAGGCCATGAACCCGCTGGCGCTGCTGGCGACCGGGCTGTACGGCAGGCCGCTGCCCCAGCAGAACGGTGCGCCGCTGCGGCTGGTGGTGCCGTGGAAGTACGGCTTCAAGAGCATCAAGTCGATCGTGGCGATCCGCTTCGTCGAGCGCATGCCCGAGACCGCCTGGCACGCGTTGCAGCCGTCCGAGTACGGCTTCTTCTCCAACGTCAATCCGGCGGTGGACCATCCGCGCTGGAGCCAGAAGACCGAGCGCCGCATCGCCGGCACCGCCAGCAAGCTGTTCGCCGAGCGCATCCCGACCCGTGCCTTCAACGGCTATGCCGACCAGGTGGCCGCGATGTACGCCGGCATGGACCTGAAGAAGTGGTTCTGAGGCGCGCGCCCGTGGCCCGGACCTCCGCCGCCGTGATCGTCGCCAAGCTCCTGGTGCACGCCGCCGCGCTGGCGCCGGCGGCCTGGCTGGGCTGGCAGTTCTGGCAGGTCTGGCAGGCCGGCAGCGACGCCCTCGGCGCCGACCCGGTCGCCGAGATCGAGCACCGCACCGGCCTGTGGGCGCTGCGCCTGCTGCTGCTGACCCTTGCCCTGACGCCGCTGCGCCAGCTCACCGGGCAGCCGGTGCTGATCCGCTTCCGGCGCATGCTCGGGCTGTATGCGTTCTTCTATGCGAGCGTGCACCTGGCGGTGTACCTCACGCTGGACCTGCGCGGCTACTGGACGCAGATCTTCGAGGAGATCGTGAAGCGGCCGTTCATCACCGTGGGCTTCGCCGCGTGGCTGCTGCTGCTGCCGCTGGCGATCACCTCCACCCAGGGCTGGATGCGCCGGCTCAAGCGCAACTGGGGCCGCCTGCACCGGCTGATCTACGCGATCGGCCTGCTGGCGGTACTGCACTTCTGGTGGCTGGTGAAGTCGGACATCCGCGAACCGGCGCTGTACGCGGCGATCCTGGCGGTGCTGCTGGGCTGGCGCGCGTGGAAGGCGCTCAGCGCGCGCCGAACCACAGCAGCGCGCTCAACGCGACCGCCAGCAGCAGGGCACTGAGCAGCAGCCACGGCCAGCGCGCGACCTTGACCGGCCGGCGCGTCGGCACCGGCGCGGGCGCCGGCTGCGGCCGGAACTCGTGTTCGTCCTCGTCGGGCAGGCGGGTGCCGCCGGTCTCGCTGCGCGGCAGCTCCAGCACGAAGCGATGGCGCGTGTCGAACACCAGCTGGTCGCCGGCCTGCAGCCAGGCGTCGCGCACCGGGTGGCCGTTGACCAGGCTGCCCTCCTCCGAGCCCAGGTCGAGCAGCCGCACGCGCTCGCCGTGACGTTCCAGCCGGGCGTGCTGCGGCGCGAACGCCGGATCGTCCACGACGATGTCCGCCCCGGGATCGCGCCCGACCACCCGCGCCGCGTCCAGGGTGAAGCTACGGCCGTGATGGCGGCCGCCGACCCCGCGCAGCAGCAGGCAGACATCGCCGGCCGCGGCCTCGTCCTGCTCCGGCGGCGCCGAGGCCAGCGCACTGCGCAGCACCATCTCCACGCCGTCGGCATAGACCGCGTCGCCCGCGCGCAGCAGCGCCACGCGCCGTACCGGCCGCCCGTTGACGTGGATGCCGCGGATGCCATTGGCCACCTGCAGCCAGAGTCCACGGCGATCCAGGCAGAACTGCGCGAGCAGCAGCGCGCCCTGGACATCGTCGCCCAGGCCGACGCTGCCGGAGGCATGGCGCACGATCCGGTGGATGCCCGGCTTCAGGGGATGGTCCGGCTGCTGCCGGTGGGTGAAATGAACTTGCAGGTCGCGCACCGGCCGCAGCCTAGCAGTTTGGCCGCCGCTCCAGAAGCGTCGATGCACGAAACACTTGGAGTGCACGCGCCGGATCCGCACAATGCGCGTCCTTCAGTCGTCACCGCCCCGGGAGCCCGCATGTCCACCATCGATATCCGCCACGAGCACGGCAACACGCCCGAGCAGGCCCGGCAGGCCATCGAGGAGGCGGCGCACAAGCTCGCCGAGCGGCTGGACATGCAGACCCGCTGGGACGGCGACATCCTGCACTTCTCGCGTGCCGGCGTGGACGGCGCGATCGAGCTGCTGCCGCAGCAGGTGCACGTCACCGCCGAGCTGGGCTTCCTGCTGTCGGCAATGAAGGGCATGGTCGAGTCCGAGATCCGCCGGGTGCTGAGCGAAAAGCTGGGCTGATCCCGCAGCGCCCGCGACTTCAGCGCCACGTCATCCTGGCGGGCCGCGGACGGCGCAGACTGCCGGCGGCGCTTCACCTGTTCCATGCAGGCGCATGGCTAGGGTGAAGTCCGGCGTCGACGCCTCCGCAGACACCCCAGGAGCTCCCCATGACGACTACCTACACCCATCCCCGCGACCGCCGTCCCGGCGGCCCCGAAGACGAGGGCTTCCAGGCCCAGGCCGAGAATGTCTCGCGCCGGCTCGGCGAGTCGGCCCAGAACGTATGGCTCGCAGGCCTTGGCGCGCTCGGCCGCGTGCAGTCCGAGGGCACCAAGCTGTTCGACTCGCTGGTCCGCGAGGGCGCCTCGGTCGAGCGTGGCGGCCGCCGCCGCGCCGAGGCCACGGCCGAGGAAGTACGCGACGAGGTCGAGACCCAGTTCGACCAGGCGCGCGAGACCGCGCTGCGGGGCTGGGACCGCCTCGGCAAGGCCTTCGACGAACGCGTGAAGGGCGTGCTGCGCACCCTGCAGATCCCCGACCGCGACGAGGTCGAGGCGCTGCGCCAGGAGGTCGAATCGCTCAAGGTCCAGGTGCGGGCCAATGCCGCGGCCACCAAGCGTGCCGCCCGTGCCGCCAGCCAGGCCCAGGCCGCCGCCGACACCGCGCCTGCGGGCACGCCGGACGCCTCCGCGCCCAGGTCCGCCTTCACTTCCCCGGACCCCGACTGACCGGGCGTGTTGCAAAGCACCATTTTTTTCCCGACAATCGAGTCGGGCCCGCCAGTCCAACATGAAGACCGTTTGCTCCCCTCCCCTTTCGGCTTCGGACTGGCGGGCCCACTTCTTCAAACGCATCCCGGCGCATCGCGCCGGCGGATGCCGCCGATCGGCCGTCGGGAACGGCACATCCCTTAGCGCAAGCACCGTTCCGGCTCGGATACCGTCATGTTTTCGTGGACTCTGGCGCTGCCGCTGGCAGCGGTGGCATGGATCGTCGCCGTTCTCTACCTGTGGCTGGTCCGCCGCCGCCAGGACGAGACCCGGGCCGGCATGGCCGCCCTCGCCGGCCTGCACTGGCGCGATTTCTCCGCCCTGGTTCGACGCGCGCTCGAGGAACAGCGCGGCTGGCGCAGCGAGCCGGCCCCGCAGCAGACGCGCGCCCCCCACGCCGATTTCCTGATGCATGCCGACCACGGCACCTGGATGGTCTCGTGCAAGCACGGTCGGGCCTACCGGATCGGGGCAGCGGCGGTGAACGAGCTGGGGGCGATCACGCGCCTGGCCGGAGCCAGCGGCGGCTTGCTGGTCACCGAGGGCCAGGTCGAACGCGAGGGGCTCGACGCCGCCGGCAAGCAGTTGATCGAGGTGCTGGATGGCCGCCGCCTGTGGCCGCTGCTCAAGCCCTACCTGCCGGGCGACATCGAGGACGAGGTCGTCGGCAGCGCGCGCTATCGCGCCCAGCGGCATACCGGCATCGCCGGGCTCGCCGCGCTGGCCCTGGCGCTGCTGCTGGGCCTGGGGCATCGCGCCACCGAGCCGGGCGTCCCGGCGGCTGCGCCGGCCCCTCACGCCCCCGCCCCGGCCTCGCCGGCGGCGTCAGTACCCGCCGTCCCCTCCGCGGCGTCTCCCCCGAGCCCGCCCCGCACCCCGCTGCCGGACACGTCGGACCCGGACCCGGATGCGGCCACGTTGCAGCGCTACCAGCGCACGGTGTCTGCGGCGCTGGCGCGCACCCCGGGCATCATTCGCGGCGTGTGGCCGACCCGCAGCACCCTGGCGGTGGACCGCAGCGGCGACGATGCCCAGGTCTGGCCGCGCATCTGCGCGCAGCTGCAGCCCTATCCGGCACTGCGCAGCGCCCGGGTCCAGCTCAATCCCCGACCCGGTCGCGACGAGCCGGTGCGCTGGCGCCAGTGCAGCGCGTACTGAACCGTCGCCCGGCCGTGTCCACGCCGCCCGGCCGCCGCGCAGGCGGGGACGGGCCGGCACTGCGGTCCCGCGCTGCGAGCGGGACTCAATTTGTCGCCGTCGCCGCCGATACCGAGACATCGGACAGGCAATACAAGTGAGAAGGCGTCGATGGCGATCAGCAGCGTAGGGACCAGCGCGTCCCAGGCTTCCAGTGCAGCGTATGCGAGCGCGCAGGCGGCTGCGGCGAGCAAGGCGTCCGCCGCCAAGGCCACGGACGCCGCCAGCAGCGACGCGGACGCGCCCAGCGTCAAGTCGGTGGTGCATTCCTTCGCCAACGGCGCGCTCGGCCTGGACGACCCCACGGTGGTGAAGCCCGCCGAGGAGCACAACACGTTCTACACCGCCGGCAAGCTGCTGGCCGCCGCCGGCACGATCGGCACGATCATCTCCGTCCTCGCCTGAGCGTCCGCCTCAGCGCAGGCCCGGCGCGAACCGCGCCACCAGATCGTAGGCATCCCCGAGGAACACCTGCCGCACGTAGGTGACCGCCTGTTCGCCGCGCCAGGTGTGGCGGTCGATGACCAGGCAGGCGGTGCCGAGGCCGACCTGCAACTGCCGCGCCTGCTCGGCGTCGGCATTGATCGCGCTGATGCGGTGCTGCGCGCGCGTCCACGGCACGTGCCGCAGCAGCCAGCTGCCCGGCGCGACCTCCGAGAAATCCTGCGCCAGCGCCTGCGGCACCGCCGCCGGGTTGATCACGCGGTCCTCCAGCGCGAGCGGCCGCTCGTCGGCCAGGTGCACGCTGCGCAGCGCCAGCAGCCGGCCGCCGGCGGCGACCTCCTGCTCCGGCTCCGCGTCCCGTCGCGCCTTGCGCAGGCAGCGCTCCAGCAGCTGGAAACGGTAGTGGTGGCCGCGCGCGGCGACCTCCACCGGGATGTCGGGGATGTCCAGCGCCACCTGCTCGATGTGCGGGTGCGGGCGCGCCACGAACGAGCCGACGCGGCGGCGGCGCTCGATCAGGCCGCCCTCGGCCAGCGTGCTCAGCGCCTTGTTCACGGTCATCCGCGAACACGCGTACTCGGCCATCAGTTCGTGCTCGAACGGGATGCGGTGGCCCGGCGGCCACTCGCCGCTGCGGATGCGGGCCTCGATGTCGCCGCGGATGCGCTGGTTGAGCGAGGCCGGGCACAGGGCGGTCATGCGCCGGCCTCCCGCCGCGCATCCGGCCGGCGGCGCGTCCGCGCACCGGGCCGGGACGCTCCGGGCGTCATGCCGACACGATCCGGGCCAGCGCCTGGGCGAAGCGCCCGGCGATCGCCTCGCGGCGGTGATGGCGTCCGCCGCTGACCAGCTCGCGGCCATCCCGCCACACCGAACGCACCGCGCCCTGGCGCGCCGCGAACACCCAGCTGTCCAGCCAGGCATCGCCCTCGCGCGCGGCCAGCGCCGGATGGCGCGGGTCCAGTTCCACCACATCGGCCGGCGCGCCGACCTGCAGGCCGCCGGGCACGCCCAGCGCCTGCGCCGCGCCGGCCTGCGCCGACTCGAACAGCCAACGCCCGCTGGACAGGCCGCTGCCGCCGGCGAGCACGTTGCGGCCGCGCAGGCCCAGGCGCTGCCCGTACTCCAGCAAGCGCAGTTCCTCGGCGGCATCGATCAGCACATTGGAATCGGAGCCCACCCCGAAGCGGCCGCCGGCCCGCGCGAAGGCCTGCATCGGGAACAGCCCGTCGCCCAGGTTGGCCTCGGTGATCGGGCACAGCCCGACGACCGCCCCGCTGGCGGCGATGGCCTGCAGCTCGGCGGGCACCACGTGGGTGGCGTGCACCAGGCACCAGCGCGCGTCCACCGGCGCGTGCGCGTACAGCCACGCCACCGGGCGCTGGCCCGACCAGGCGAGGCAGGCCTCCACCTCGCGCAGCTGCTCGGCGACGTGGATGTGTACCGGCCCGTCGGTCAGCGGCAGCAGCGCGGCCAGTTCCTCGCCGGTCACCGCGCGCAGGCTGTGCGGGGCCAGGCCAAGCACCGCGTCGCCGAGCGGGCGCAGCGCGCGCGCGCTGGCCTCGAGCAGCGCGGCGAAGCCGTCGAGGTCGTGCAGCAGCCGCCGCTGCGAGGGATTCGGCGGCGCGCCGCCGAAATCGGCATGCGCATAGAACACCGGCAGCAGGGTCAGGCCGATGCCGCTGGCCTGCGCCGCCGCGGCGACGCGCGCCGCCATCTCGGCCGGGTCGGCGTAGGCGCCGCCGTCGGGCGCGCGGTGCAGGTAGTGGAACTCGCCGACGCGGGTGAAGCCGGCCTCGAGCATCTCCACGTAGGCCTGCTCGGCGATGGCCTGGAAGCTGTCGGGGTCGAGCCGCTCGAGGAAGCGGTACATCAGCTCGCGCCAGCTCCAGAAGCTGTCGGCACCGGCACCGCCCTGGCGGTCGGACAGGGTCTCGGTGAGCCCGGCCATGCCGCGCTGGAAGGCGTGGCTGTGAAGGTTGCCCAGCCCGGGCACCGCGATCGCCAGGTGCCGGTCGCCGGGCTGCGCGGGTACGTCCTCGGCGACCTCGACGATGCGCGCGCCAGCGATGCCGATCCGCACCCCGCGCCTCCATCCCTGCGGCAGCAGGGCCTGCTCGATCCAGAAATGCATTCGCCTCGCTCCCGTGCCGTCGCTGGACACCATCCGCGTCCGGCTCGTATTGTATAGACAAATGACACGGTGCCCACCCCGATGACGTCCTCGCCCTGCGACACGCTCTGGCACAACGCACAGCTGATGACGCTCGACGACGAAGCCGGCGGCCTCGGCGAGATCCGCGACGGCGCCCTGGCCTGCCGCGACGGCCGCATCGTCTACGCCGGCCCGGCCGCCGCGCTGCCCGCCCTGGCGCCGGCCCGCACCCTCGACTGCGGCGGGCGCTGGATCGGCCCCGGCCTGATCGACTGCCACACCCACCTGGTCTATGCCGGCAACCGCGCCGGCGAGTTCGAGCAGCGCCTGCGGGGCGCCAGCTATGCGGACATCGCCCGGGCCGGCGGCGGCATCGTCGCCACCGTGCGCGCGACCCGCGCCGCCGACGAGGCGGCGCTGGTGGAGGCCGCGCTGCCGCGGCTGGACGCGATGCTGGCCGAAGGCGTCACCACCGTGGAGATCAAGTCCGGCTACGGCCTGTCGCTGCCCGACGAACTCAAGCAGTTGCGCGTGGCGCGGCGGCTGGGCGAGCTGCGCGAGGTCACGGTGGTGCCCACCTTCCTCGGCGCGCACGCGGTGCCGCCAGGCGCGCAGGCCCAGGCCTACATCGACGAGGTCTGCGCCACGATGATCCCCGCCGTCGCCGAGCAGCGGCTGGCCGAGGCGGTGGACGTGTTCTGCGAGGACATCGCGTTCTCGCCGGCCCAGGCCGAACAGGTGTTCGTAGCGGCGCGCGCGCACGGGCTGCGGGTCAAGATCCATGCCGAGCAGTTGAGCAACCAGCACGGCGCGGCGCTGGCCGCCCGCCACGGCGCGCTGTCGGCCGACCACATCGAGCACCTGGACGCCGACGGCATCGCCGCGATGGCCGCCGCCGGCACCGTCGCCGTGCTGCTGCCCGGCGCCTTCTACTTCACCCGCGACACCCGCGTGCCGCCGCTCGCGGCGCTGCGCGCCGCCGGCGTGCCGCTGGCGCTGGCCACCGACTGCAACCCCGGCACGTCGCCGCTGACCAGCCCGCTGCTGGCGATGAACATGGCCGCCACCCTGTTCCGCATGACCGTGGCCGAGTGCCTCGCCGGGTTCACCCGCGAGGCCGCCCGCGCGCTCGGCCGCGGCGGCTCGATCGGCCGCCTGCGCGCCGGCCTGGCCTGCGACCTGGCGATCTGGGACATCGAGGCGCCCGCCGACCTGGTCTACCGCATGGGCTTCAATCCCCTGCACGCCCGCGTCCGCGGCGGCCGCGATGCGTGAGGGGGCGCACGCGAGGATCGCCGGTGGCGCGCGGCCGCCGCGCCGCCGGCGTCCGGAGCCCCGCGTAGCGGCTGGTCCACAGCGCCCTGGCCGCGCAGCGGGCCGGCCGTGCAGCGCCGTCATCGCACGCACGCGCAGCTGCGTGCGCCTAGCCGCACACGGCCCCGGCCCGGCGCCTTCGGGACCGCGCGCAGCACGCGCGCCCGCAGTCGCTGCGGCGCCGGCCACCCTGCGGCGGACGCGCCCGGCCCGCCCCGCGACCTCCTTCCTTCCTCCGACGCCTGGATCACCCGCATGAGTTCCTCCCTCGTTCTGCAGCCCGGCGCGGTCGACCTGGCGCACTGGCGTGCCGTCTACCGCGGTGCCGCGCTGCGGCTGGACCCGGCCGCCGCCGCCGCGGTGCTGCGCAGCGCGCAGACCGTGGACGCCATCGTCGCGCGCGGCGAGCCGGTCTACGGCATCAACACCGGGTTCGGCAAGCTGGCCAGCGTGCGCATCGCGCACGCCGACCTGGAGACCCTGCAGCGCAACATCGTGCTCTCGCACGCGGCCGGCGTCGGCGAGCCGATGCCGCGGCCGGTGGTGCGGCTGATGCTGGCGCTCAAGCTGGCCAGCCTGGCCCAGGGCGCCTCCGGGGTGCGGCCGCAGACGCTGGCGCTGCTGGAGGCGATGCTGCAGCACGACGTGCTGCCGGTGGTGCCGTGCCAGGGCTCGGTAGGCGCTTCCGGCGACCTGGCACCGCTGTCGCACATGGCGTCGGTGATGATCGGCGTCGGCGAGGCTTTCGTCGGCGAGGCGCACCTGCCCGCGGCCGAGGCGCTCGCGCAGGCCGGGCTGCAGCCGCTGACGCTCGGCGCCAAGGAAGGACTGGCGCTGCTCAACGGCACCCAGTTCTCCACCGCCTACGCCCTGGCCGGCCTGTTCGAGATCGAACGGGTGTTCCAGGCCGCGCTGGTGGCCGGCGCGCTGTCCACCGAGGCCGCCAAGGGCTCGGACACGCCGTTCGACTCGCGCATCCACGCGCTGCGCCGGCAGCCCGGCCAGATCGCCGTGGCCGCCGCGCTGCGCACGCTGATGGACGGCTCGGCGATCCGCGAATCGCACCGCGAGGGCGACGTGCGCGTGCAGGACCCGTACTGCCTGCGCTGCCAGCCGCAGGTGATGGGCGCGGCGCTGGACGTGATGCGCCAGGCCGCCTGCACGCTGGCGGCCGAGGCCAACGGCGTCTCCGACAACCCGCTGGTGTTCAGCGACACCGGCGAGGCGCTGTCCGGCGGCAACTTCCACGCCGAGCCGGTGGCCTTCGCCGCGGACATGCTGGCGCTGGCGGTGTGCGAGATCGGCTCGATCAGCGAGCGCCGCACCGCGATGCTGGTGGACCCGGCGCTGTCCGGGCTGCCGGCGTTCCTGACGCCGCGGCCCGGGCTCAATTCCGGCTTCATGATCCCGCAGGTGACCGCCGCGGCGCTGGTCTCGGAGAACAAGCAGCGCGCCTACCCGGCCAGCGTCGATTCGATCCCGACCTCGGCCAACCAGGAGGACCACGTGTCGATGGCCGCGCACGGCGCGCGCCGGCTGCTGGCGATGGCCGGCAACGCCGCGCACGTGGTCGGCATCGAGCTGCTCGCCGCCGCGCAGGGCTGCGACTTCCATGCCCCGCTCGCCTCCAGCGCGGCGCTGGAGGCCGCGCGCGCCGTGCTGCGCACGCAGGTCGCCCCGCTGCAGGAAGACCGGTACTTCCACCCGGACCTGCAGGCGGCCACCGCGCTGGTGCGTTCGGGCGCGCTGGCGGACGGCATCGGCCTGGCGCTGCCCGGTGTGGCCGGCGAAGCGGACGGAGCGCCGCGATGAGCGCCGGGGCCGCGCTTCCGGACTGGCTGGAACTGCACCGCGGCGATGCACCGCTGATCGTCAGCTTTCCGCATACCGGCACCGAGCTTCCGCCGGAGCTGGCCGAGCGCTTCGTCTCGCCGTGGCTGGCGCGGCGCGACACCGACTGGTGGGTGCAGCATCTGTACGACTTCGCGCGCGTGCTGGGCGCCACCACGCTGCGCACCGCGATCTCGCGCTCGGTGATCGACGTCAACCGCGACCCCGACGGCGTGTCGCTGTACCCGGGCCAGAACACCACCGGCCTGTGCCCGCTGACCACGTTCGACGACCAGCCGCTGTACCGCGACGGCCAGGCGCCGGACGCGGCCGAGATCGCGCGCCGCCGCGCGGCCTGGTTCGACCCTTACCACGCCACGCTCGCCGCCGAGATCGCGCGGCTGCGCAGCCGGCACCCGGCGGTCGTGGTGTACGACGCGCATTCGATCCGCTCGCGCATCCCGCACCTGTTCGACGGCGAGCTGCCGCAGTTCAACCTCGGCACCGCCGGCGCGGGCGGCGCGCACGACACCAGCTGCGCGCCGGCGCTGGCCGACGCGGTCGAGCGCCTCTGCGCCGCCAGCGGCCTGGGCCACGTGCGCAACGGCCGCTTCAAGGGCGGCTGGATCACCCGCCACCACGCCGATCCGGCCGGCGGCGTGCACAGCCTGCAGATGGAGCTGGCCTGCCGCGGCTACATGACCGAACCGGACATGCCGGCCCCCGGCCACTGGCCCAGCCCGTGGCGGCCGGAGCAGGCCGAACCGCTCCAGATGCACCTGCGCAAGGTGCTGTCGGCCTGCCTCGGGTTCGCCCAGGCGCAGGCCGGGGCGCCGCCGTGAGCCGTAGCCCGTCCCGCGCCTGCCCCGCACCGTCCGCGTCCCCGCCCGAAAGGACCCCCGCATGACCCGTCGCGATCCCACCCGTGTCATCCACGCGCCGACCGGCACCACCCTCACCGCCCGCAGCTGGCTCACCGAGGCGCCGCTGCGCATGCTGATGAACAACCTCCACCCCGACGTGGCCGAGCGCCCGGAGGAACTGGTGGTGTACGGCGGCATCGGCCGCGCCGCGCGCGACTGGGAGAGCTACGACCGGATCGTCGAGACACTCACCCGGCTGGAGGACGACCAGACCCTGCTGGTGCAGTCCGGCAAGCCAGTGGGCGTGTTCCGCACCCATGCCGACGCACCGCGCGTGCTGATCGCCAACTCCAACCTGGTGCCGCGCTGGGCCACCTGGGACCACTTCAACGCGCTCGACCGCAAGGGCCTGGCGATGTACGGGCAGATGACCGCCGGCAGCTGGATCTACATCGGCGCCCAGGGCATCGTGCAGGGCACCTACGAGACCTTCGTGGAGATGGGGCGCCAGCACTATGGCGGCGACCTGGCCGGGCGCTGGCTGTTCACCGGCGGGCTCGGCGGCATGGGCGGCGCGCAGCCGCTGGCGGCGGTGATGGCCGGCGCCTCCTGCCTGGCGGTGGAATGCCGCCGCAGCAGCATCGACATGCGCCTGCGCACCGGCTACCTCGACACCTGCACCGACTCGCTGGACGAGGCGCTGCGGCTGATCGACGAATCCTGCCGGGCGAAGCGGCCACAGTCGGTCGGCCTGCTCGGCAACGTCGCCGACGTGCTGGCCGAGCTGCTCGCCCGCGGCGTCCGTCCCGACCTGCTGACCGACCAGACCTCCGCGCACGACCCGGTCAACGGCTACCTGCCGCAGGGCTGGACGGTCGAGCAGTGGGACGCGCGCCGGGTGTCCGCGCCGAAGGAGGTGGAGGCGGCGGCGCGGGCGTCGATGGCGCAGCACGTCCGCGCCATGCTCGGCTTCCATGCGCTCGGCGTGCCGACCGTGGACTACGGCAACAACCTGCGGCAGATGGCGCTGGAGGAAGGCGTGGCCGATGCCTTCGCCTTCCCCGGCTTCGTGCCGGCCTACATCCGCCCGCTGTTCTGCCGCGGCATCGGCCCGTTTCGCTGGGTCGCGCTGAGCGGCGACCCGGAGGACATCGCCCGCACCGACGCCAAGGTCAAGGAGCTGATCCCGGACAACCCGCACCTGCACCGCTGGCTGGACATGGCCGCCGAGAAGATCCGCTTCCAGGGCCTGCCGGCGCGGATCTGCTGGGTGGGCCTGGGCGAGCGCGACCGCCTCGGCCTGGCGTTCAACGAGATGGTCGCCCGCGGCGAACTCAAGGCACCGGTGGTGATCGGCCGCGACCACCTGGATTCGGGCAGCGTGGCCTCGCCCAACCGCGAGACCGAGGCCATGCAGGACGGCTCCGACGCCGTCTCCGACTGGCCGCTGCTCAACGCCCTGCTCAACACCGCCAGCGGCGCCACCTGGGTCTCGCTGCACCACGGCGGCGGCGTCGGCATGGGGTTCTCGCAACACGCCGGCATGGTCATCGTCTGCGATGGCAGCGAGGCGGCGGCCCGGCGCATCGCCCGGGTGCTGTGGAACGACCCGGCCACCGGGGTGATGCGGCACGCCGATGCCGGCTACCCCATCGCGCTCGACTGCGCCAGGGAGCAGGGACTGGACCTACCCGCCCTCCTCGGCTGACGCCGGGGACAGCGGACCGGAAGCCGGCGGACGGATCCTCCGGGGGGCGGTGCCCCGGCCTTGCCCGCGCCCGACGCGGGCGGCCCCCCGGGCAGCGGATGCAGGGCAGGAACCTGCCGGCCTCACAGCCGGCCCGGCGGGCCTGGCCCGGGTCTTCGACCCCGCCGAAGCCCGCCGTATGCAGATTCACCGGCGTCGCCGGCAGGCGGGAGCGCACGCGACGGCCCGGCCGTACGCGACACAGCGCGTGACGGAGACCCGGCTTGCTGTTAACTTTTCATGCCGAATCCCGGTTGACAGCCGCGCGCCGCCGCCTCGACCGACCTCCCGACACCCGCCCCCGACTCCCGCTCCGCTGGCGTCCCCGGCCTGCCCCGCCGCCACCGACGACCGGTCGCCGCCCGGCCCGGCCGCGTGTCCGCCAAGGCCCGGGCCCGACCCCAGACCCGCTTCCAGAATGCCTCTTCTCAAGTCCTGCCGCCTCACCTCCACCCCCGTGCTGCTGTCCGTGTTCTCCGTCACCCTGCCGGCCGGCCTTGCCGCCGGCGCGGCCTGGGCCGCGCCGGCCGAGACGGCGGTCACCCTGGACGCGGTCCGCGTGACCGCGGGCAACGCCCCCGAGGCCGCGCGCAAGGCGCTCGAGCGCGTGCCCGGCGCGGTCAACGCGATCGATCTGGCGCTGGTGGGCCAGGGCCGCGTGGCCGGTACCGCCGACGTGCTGGCCTACCAGCCGGGCATCAACGCGCAATCGCCCGGCAACGAAGGCGCCAAGGTGTCGATCCGCGGTTCCGGCCTCAACCGGGCACCCGGCGCCCACGCCTCCGGGCTGTCGGTGTCGCTGGACGGGCTGCCGCTGACCGGGCCCGGCGGTACCCCGTACGAACTGCTCGAACCGCTGTGGCTGAGCCGCGTCGAGGTGCTGCGCGGTGCCAACGGCTTCGAGCGCGGCGCGCTGGCCCTGGGCGGCGCGATCGACTACGTCAGCCGCAGCGGCCGCGACAGCCCCGGCCTGGAGCTGCGCTACGAGGCCGGCAGCCGCGGCTACCGCAAGCGCGGCCTCGGCTACGGCGGCGTGCGCGGCGACGTGGACTACTACCTGGCCTACACCGATACCGAGACCGACGGCTACCAGGCGCACGCCGCCGGCCGCGGCCGCGGGGCGATGGCCAACCTCGGCTGGCAGCTCACCCCGGACCTGGAGACGCGCTTCTACCTGCGCTACCGGGAGACCGATCATCAGACCCCGGGCAGGCTCACCCGCGCCCAGATCCGCCACCACCCGCGCGAGGCCAACCTGGCCAACCTGGCGATCGACGCCCGCCGTCCGCAGCCGGGCAGCACCTGGATCGGCAACACCACCACCCTGCAGCTGGACGGCGATGCCAGCCTGCAGGCCGGACTGGTCTACCACCGCTATCCGATGGACCTGAACGAGAGCCTGTACCGGCAGCAGCTGGACTACGCCGACCTCAACGGCACCCTCGACTACCGCCGCCGCCACGCCCTGTTCGGCCACGACAGCGTCACCACGGTCGGCCTGCGCGTCACCCACGACCTGCGCGCCGACGTGCGCGAGACCCTGCGCTTCGCCAGCAACGGCTATCCGGCCGGCACCCGCACGCGCGACTTCCGGCACCGCGGCAGCCTCGGCGTGCTGCATGCCGGCAACGACCTGGCGCTGAGCGAGACGCTGCGCCTGCAGACCGGCCTGGCGCTGGTCTACACCCGCAGCCAGGTGGGCGTGACCCGGCCGGCCACCGGCGAGGACCTGTCCGAGCACGGCTGGGACTACGCGCCGCGCGTGGGCTTCACCTGGCAGGCGCGGCCGCAGCTGCAATGGTTCGGCAACCTGAGCCGTTCGGTGGAGCCGGCGCACCCGTGGTCGATGATCTGGGGTTCGAACCGGTACTTCGCGGCCGGCAACGGCGCCGCCAGCGGCCGCCAGCGCGCCGCCGTGCCGCTGGCCAACCAGACCGCCGCCACCCTCGAGCTGGGCGCGCGCGGCGACGCCGCGCCCGGACGCTGGGAGCTGACCGGCTACTACGCCCACGTGCGCCACGAACTGCTGAGCGTGGAGATCCAGCCCTCCCCCAACCTGCTCGTGGCCGAATCCAACGCCAGCCCCACCGTGCACCGCGGCCTCGAGGCCGGCCTGGACAGCGCGCTGTGGCATGGCGCCGCCGGCCGCGTCTCGCTGCGCCAGGCCTACACCTTCAGCGACTTCCGCTACCGCGACGACGCGCGCTTCGGACACAACCGCCTGCCCGGCCTGCCGCGCCACTACTACCAGGCCGAGCTGCGCTACGACCGCGCCGGCGGCGCGTACGCGGCACTGACCACCGAATATGCCTCGCGGATGGCGGTGGACTACGCCAACAGCGTCTATGCCGACAGCCACCTGATCTTCGGCACCCGCCTGGGCTTCGATGCGCCCGGCGGGCGCTGGCAGGGCTGGCTGGAGCTGCGCAACCTCGGCGACCGCCACTACGCCGCGACGGTCACGCCCGGCTACGACGACGCCGGTCAGGACCTGGCGCGCTCCACGCCGGGCGACGGGTTCGGGGTGTACGCGGGCGTGCGCTGGCGGTTCGAGTGACCCGGGCGCTGCAGCGGGAATGCGGGCCCCGGCGGCGCGCCCGGTAGCGGCCGTGCCCGGCGCTCAGTCGACCGCGCAGGGCGGCGTCTCGCCGGCCCGCAGCGTCAGCACCCGCACGCCGCGGCGGGTGACGGCGACGGTGTGCTCGAACTGGGCCGACAGGCGGCCGTCCCGGGTGTGCACCGGCCACCGGTCCGGATCCGAGCGGATCGCCGCGCGGCCCTGGTTGAGCATCGGCTCGATGGTGAACACCATCCCCTCCCGCAGCTCGATCCCGGTGTGCGGGCGGCCGTAATGCAGGATCTGGGGAGCCTCGTGCATCTCGCGGCCGATGCCGTGCCCGCAGTATTCCTTCACCACGCTGTAGCCCTGGGCGCGGGCGTAGTGTGCGATGGCGTGGCCGATGTCGCCCACGCGCGCGCCGGGCCGTACCGCGGCGATGCCCTTCCACAGCGCCCGGTAGCTGGCCGCCACCAGGCGCCGCGCCGGATAGGCCACCTCGCCCACCAGGTAGGTGGTACTGGAGTCGGCGATGTAGCCGTCCTTCTCCAGCGTGATGTCCAGGTTGACGATCTGGCCGCTGCGCAGCACGTCGTCGCGCGACGGCACGCCATGGCAGACCACGTCGTCGATCGAGGCATTCAGCACGTAGGGAAAGCCGTACTGGCCCTGGCTCGCCGGACGCGCCTGCAGGTCGTCGACGATCATGCGCTCGACGAAGTCGTTGATCTCCAGCGTGCTCCGGCCCGCCAGGTCCAGCCGCCCGAGCGCGTCGAACACCCGGGCCAGCAGCGCGCCGGCCTGCGCCAGCAAGCCGACCTCGGCGGCGCTCTTGATCACGCCCGCCCCGGGCCCAGCGGCCGCGGCGCCACGCCTGCGGCACGCAACTCGTCGGCGACGATGTCCTGGAAGCTGAGCGCCGGATTCATCTCGCACAGCATGCCGACCTTGATCCAGAAATTGGCCTGCGCGTTGATGGACCGATGCGTGACGGTGCAGGCACGGCGCAACTGGTCGTGCAGTTCGTCGTCGAGATTCACGATACCCATGGCTTCGCTCCGGCAGCAGGAATATACGAATCATATATGATCCATGTATTCGCGCAAGCCTGCGGATGGGCGCGGGGGCCGAACCGAGCCGCGCTGGCCGAATCGATATGCGCTATCGAGGCGCGCTGACACCTGCAGCGCTGCTCGCGCGGATGCGGATGCGATTCGGATGCGATGCGGATGCGGATGCGGATGCAGCGCAGGGTTCGCCGTGGAGGCGCGCGCCGCGCAGGCCGCGGCACGGCCTTGACGCACGTGTAAGACGCCCGGCGCGCAAGGCCCGCGGTCAGGTGGCGTGCCGCCGGCCGGCTAGGGCTTGGCGGCGGCGCGCAGGTACGCGAGCATCGTTTCGGCATCGGACACCGTCACTCCCACCGCATCGGGATCGTCGCGGAAGCCCGGCTCGACGAACAGTTTCTCGATGACGCCGTCGTCCACCAGCATCGAGTAGCGCCAGCTGCGCAGGCTCATGCCCTGGCCCGCGCGGCTGGCCAGCAGGCCCATCAGCCGGGTGAATTCGGCATTGCCGTCGGGCAGCATGAACACGTTCTCGATGCCGCGGCTCTGGGCCCACTGGAACATCACGAAGGCGTCGTTGACCGCAAGGCACACCACGCGGTCGATGCCCAGGCGCCGGAACTCGTCGTAATGCGCCTCGTAGCCCGGCAGGTGGGTCTTCGAGCACGCCGGGGCGAAGGCCCCGGGTACGGCGAACAGCACCACGCGCTGGCCGCCGAACAGCGCCTGGCTGCTCAGCTCGCGCCATTCGAACGGATTGGGCCCGCCGAGCGCCTCGTTGCGCACGCGGGTGTGGAAGACCACGTCGGGGACACGTTCGGGCGTCATCGCGTACTCCTGCAGGAGGGGGTCAGCCGGGCCACGAGAAGCGGATGGAGTCGTCGGCCAGGCCGCGGCGAACGACCTCCAGGCCGCCGGAGCGCACCATCCATTCCAGCCGGTGGTCGCGGTACTCGCGGCGGCGGCCGCCGCTGCGGTAGAAATCCGATGCCTCGGCCATGCTGGCCGCGGCGGCGTCGAACTCGGCGAAGGTCCGGGCCACCGCGGGGCGCTCGCCCAGGCGCGCGTGCCAGCGCGCCAGCGCTGAGCCGGCCGCGGGACTGAAGCCGTAGTGCACCGATCGGTTGAGCATCGGGGCTACGGCGGCGTCGGCCCAGCCGAACGCCTCGCCGCCGAACCAGTCGGCCGCGCCCAGGCGATCGGCCAGCCAGGCCTGCAGCGCGGCGGTGTCGCGCTGCACCGCGCGCGTGAGCTGCGCGGTCTCCGCCTCGCCCTCGGCACGGCGGAACCAAAGCAGTTCGCCGTAGCCCCAGTTCACCGCCTCGTACTGGGTGTCGCAGACCTCCTCGATCATGCGCGCGGCGGCGCGCGCGCCCGGACCGGCGGGCAGCAGGCGCGGCTGTGGCCAGCGTTCGTCGAGGTACTCGAGGATGATGGTGGAATCGAACACCGGCGCGTCGTCGTCCGGCAGCAGCACCGGCACCTCGGCGCGCGGGTTGGCGGCGGCGAAGGCGGTATCGCGGCGGCCCGACCCGAAGTCCTCCGGCAGCACGCGCTCGAACGGCAGGCCCTTCTCGCGCAGGGCGATCTTGACCTTCTGGGCATAGGACGAGAGCGGATGGTCGAACAGGATCATGCAGCGGTCCGCACGGCGGGAACGGCCATCTTCCGCCCACCGCCCCGCGCACCGCAAGCCGGCGCGGCATCGCCTTTCCGGGCCCGGCATGCGCCGCTATCCTGTCCGCTCCCGCGAACAACGAGGCCAGCCCGCTTGCCCATCCAGGTCGTCGCCCAGCACCCGATCACCGTCGGCACCGACATCGCCATCGAGGGCGCCGCGCCGCAGGGCCCGTTCTCGGTGGTCTTCGAGGACGACGGGGACACGGCGTACTGCTACGCGCTCGATCGCACCCGTCCGGAGCAGCCGATCCAGGACGCCGTGCACGTCTACGACGTCGCCAGCGTCGCCGACCGCGAGCGGCCGTCGACGGTGACGATCGGCTGGTCGCTGGACGCGCTCAAGGCGGTGCTGCTGATCAACGAGTATCCGCATGCGGTCTTCGATTTCTCGGCGAAGCGCGGCTACTGCCGGACCGGGTTCCCGCCGCCGGCGGCCGCGAGCGGCTGGAGCGGCCATGCCTGGGACGATGCGGTGGCGGAGCTGTTCGCCGACCCGGCCTAGGCTGGCGCCGCCGGCCGGTCCCCGCGCGGCGCATGTCAGGTCGCCGCGCCCCGGCGTGCGTCGCTGGGCGCGTGCCCCGTCTCCGGCACGCGTGGCCTGACGGGGCGCCCTGCGGGGGCGTCGCGCGACGTCACGGCGCAGTCGCCCGAGCGCCGCGCCTCCGGAACGGGCACCGATCACATTCCGCGGCGCTCGTCCTCAAGACCCCCGGTACCCGGCCGACAAAGGATGCATCGTTTCAAGGAGCCTCCATGGGCATCCTGATCTACCTGACGCCCACCGTGTCGGTCTGGGCCATCCTCGCGACCGGGGTAGCCATGGTCCGCGGCCGCCACTTGCGCCGCGAACGCGACGAACACGCCAGCGTGCAGGACACGCTGGGGCGCTACCAGGCGGCGCTGGCCCAGCTGAAGGCGCGCGCGGAGGCCAGTGCCCGGGAGCTGGAGGTGCTGCAGCGCGCGCACGCCAGCCTCAAGCAATCGCTGGAGCTGCAGGCCGAGGCCCAGGCCCAGGCGGCGCTGGCGCCGCCACCGCCGGTGGTGATGGTCGAACGCCTGGACATCGCCACCGAGATCGGCACGCTGCTGGTGCACGTGGCACGCGTCGCCCGCACGCTGCGCCGCTTCAGTGCCTACACCCGCGGACACCATGGTTCCGAGCCGGTGGCCGCGCGCTACGACCTGCACTGGCTATCGGACTGCCTGCACAGCTTCGACCAGCTCGGCTACGCGCTCACCAAGGGCAGCCTGGAGGCGCTGATCGCCGCCTGCCAGGAGCTGCTGTCGATCTACGACCCTTATCTCAAGGACGCCTCGGGCTACAACAGCCGCGACACCTTCCAGCGCCTGAGCAGCGACGTGCCGCTCAGCGACGTGACCGATGCGCTGCGCTCGATCGCGGTCAAGGCGGCGCTGGCCCAGGACGTGTTGCTGGAAGACGAGCTGGTGGGCGCGGTGGCGCACGCCGGCTGAGGGACCGCGACGGTCAGTACGCGCCCTGCACGCGCAACGGCCCGTGCTTCGCCGTTTCCAGCATCAGGCCATACGCTTCCGTGCCCTTGCGGTAGCCCGCCGAGCACACCGCGTCCCGGCCCTGGCCGCATTCCACTTCCGGGGTGGCGGAAAAGACCGGCGTGCCGCCGGCCTCCGGCGCCTCCACCTGCCAGCCGGCCCCGACCAGGGCCTGCCTCGCCTGCGCATAGGGCATGCCGACGCGGATACCGAGCGCCTTCCACGACGCCGGCAGGCCCGACGCGTCGGCGGCGCGCAGCGTGCCGAGCGGCAGCACGAGCAAGAGCGAAAGAGCGAGCATTCTGTTCAACGGAGATCCTGATCGATGGCGGGGCCGTCCATTATCGGCCGGATCGCAGCGCCGCCGACACACCGGTCGCCGCGCCCGCCCGGGCACCTCCGGCAGCCCGGGCGGGAACCGGGGTGCGCCCGGTCCCCGCCGCGGTCCTCAGGGCGCCGCGGCAGCGGCCTTGCCCGGGGCCGGCGCGTTCTTCACGTAGGTATCGAACCAGGCCAGCATCTCGTGCACCAGCTGCTCGTTGGATTCGAGCGCGGTGTACCAGTGCGGCTCGTTGGGCAGCATCACCAGGCGGGTGGTGCCGCCATTGCCGCGGATGGCCTGGTAGAGCTTGCGCGACTGCACCGGCTCGGTGCCGGGGTTGGCGTCGTCCTCGCCGTGGACCAGCAGCAGCGGGTGCTTGATCCGGTCCGCATAGAAGAACGGCGAGGCCTTCAGGTACACGTCCTGCGCCTGCCAGACCGAGCGGCGCTCGTTCTGGAAGCCGAACGGGGTCAGGGTCTTGTTGTACGAGCCGCTGGTGGCCACACCGGCGCGGAACAGGTCGGTGTGCGCGATCAGGTTGGCGGTCATCAGCGCGCCATGGCTGTGGCCGGTGACGCCGATGCGGTCGCGGTCGACCACGCCCAGCGCCACCGCCTTGTCCACCGCGGCCCGGGCGTCGGCTTCCAGCTGCTCCAGGTAGGTGTCGTAGACGGTCTTGGGATCGCCGACGATCGGGAACGCCGCGTTGTCGATGATGGCGTAGCCGGCCAGCAGCAGCAGCCGGTACGGCGCCAGCCGGGTGAAGGTCTGCTGCGAACCGGATACCTGCCCGGCCTGCGTGCTGCTGGCGAAGTCGGCCGGGTACGCGTACAGGATCGCCGGCACGCGCTGGCCCTCGCGGTAGCCCGGCGGGGTGTACAGGGTGAACGACAGGTCCACGCCGTCGGCGCGCTTGTAGCTCACCAGCCGCTTCTTGATCTGCCGCACCTCCGGGGTGGGGTCGGCGAGCCGGGTCAGTGGCGCGGCGCTGGAGGCGTAGTCGCGCTCGCCCTTGGCGGCCGCCGCGGTCCGGACGCCCAGGGTGCGCACGTAGGCATTGGGCGGGTCGATCGCGGACTGGTGCCAGGTGAGCAAGCGCTGCGGCGTGGCGGTGAAGCCCAGGAACTGCTCGTAGGCGTCGGCCTCGCTGCGGAACAGCCGTTCGCTGGTGCCGGTCTTCAGATCGAGGCGGTCGAGGAAGGGACGGTCGCCCTGCGGCGAGGCGCCCTGCCCGCGCAGGAACACCGCGTCGCCGTCCTGGCGCACCACGTAGGCGCCGGAGGGCAGCACGGTGTACACGAAACGGCCCGGGTCGGCGTACAGCTCGTCGCTGGATAGGTCCCACAGCAACTTGCCCGGCTGGCCGGGCCGGTCGACGTCGACGATGCGGGTCTGGCGCCAGTGGCGGTTCTCGTCCTCCTCGTTGAGGAAGGCCCGGTCCGGTCGCGCGGTCCAGGCCAGGCCGTCGAAGCGCTGCGCGGTCCGCGCGATCTCCACCGGCTGGGCGGTGAACGGCGCGGACAGCATCAGCACGCGGTCGCGCGCGGGGACCTCGACCTTCCAGTCGCCGCGGTCCAGCGCCTCGGCCCACACCAGGGTGGCCGGCGCGGTGGCGCGCCAGTCGAAATCACGCGGCCCCTCGGGCACGCCGTGCACCGGCACGTGGTCGGCCAGCGGCAGTGCGGCGATCGCCGTGGCGGTGCCGGTGGTCACGTCCAGCACCGCCACCTCGTGGGCGAAGCGCGGGTAGGTGACCGCGTGCGAGTACGGCGGCGTGAGGGCTTCGGTCAGCACGTGCACGCCGTCGGGCGCGGCGTTGACGCCGTTGTAGAGCGCCGGCCGGCCGACATCGCGCACGCGGCCGCTGCCGGCATCGACCACCGCCAGCTGCGAGAGGCCGTAGTACGCGAACAGTGCCTCGTCGTGGTCGCTGGCGAGCAGGTCGCGCGCCTCGTAGGTGCTGCTCTCGCCCTGCCCGCCGAGCGAGGTCTGGATGTCGGGACTGGACGGCACGCCGGTGGCGGCCGGCGCGGGCCCCTGCCCGGCCGGCACGCGCTTGACCAGCAGCTGCGTGCTGCCGCCCAGCCACTGCACCGCGGCGTCGAAGATCGGGTTGAGCCGCAGCCCCGGCACCTTGCGCACGCGCCCGCTGGCGGCGTCGCCGATCCACAGCTCCACCGCGTCGGCGGCTGCGTTCTGGAACGCGAAGCTGCGCCCGTCCGGCGACCACTGCGCGGGGCCGGCGCAGGCGTCGGCGGGCAGCGCCACCGGGGTGGCCTTGCCGCTGGCGACGTCCACCAGGGTGAAGTCCGCCACGCAGGCGGGGATGCCGTAGCCGGCGCGGGTGTCGTGGCGGCTGCGGTTGTGCGGCTCGAGCCGCACGCCGGCCAGCTTGAGGTAGGGCCGCGCCACCCGCGCGATCGACGGATAGGTCTGGCTGGTGGTGAGCAGCAGCCGCTGTCCGGTCGGGTCCACGCTGGGCAGCGGCGGCGGCGGCGCCTTGAGCACCTTCAGCAGCGGCGCCGGCGGCGCGTCGTAGCCGGCGAAGGCCGGCGCGGTGCCGAGCAGGCTGGCGGCGGCCACGGCGAGCGCCGCGGCCCAGGCATTCGGTGTTGCACGCATCGTTACGTCCCCTTCGGATCGTGAGGTGGCGGCGCGATGTTCGCGTGCGCCTCGCAGCGCCGGACTCTAGCACCTGGGTCCCTGGACGGACCGGGTCATTGGTCAGGGTGGGAATGGGGAATGGGGAATGGGGAATGGGGAATGGGGATTGGGGAATGGGGATTGGGGATTGGGGATTGGGGATTGGGGATTGGGGATTGGGGATTCCGGGAGCTGGGAGGTGGGGCGGGAGCAGATCGGATCGGGCCGGCCGGGCCGCGAGCCGGCGCTGGCGGTCATGTCGCCGCGGTAGCGTAGCCCCGCACAGGCCGCGCAAACGCACACGCCGCCCCGGAGGGCGGCGTGCGGGTGACACGGGAGCGGCCCGGAGGGCCGGCGCGCGGCGGCTACTTCTGCGGCAGCGCGTAGGCGATCACGTAGTCGCCCATCGGCGTCTCCATGAAGTGGTGGCCGCCGGCCATGATCACCAGGTACTGGCGGCCGCCGATCTCGTAGACCATCGGGTTGGCCTGGCCGCCGGCCGGGAGCTTGGCGTGCCACAGCTCCTTGCCGGTCTCCAGGTCGATGGCGCGGATCAGGTCGTCGGTCGCCGCGGCGATGAAGATCAGGCCGCCGGCGGTCACCACCGAGCCGCCGTTGTTCGGCGTGCCGATCTCGATCGGCAGCCCCGAGCGGATGCCGAACGGCCCGTTGCCGCGGGCGCTGCCGAACGGGCGGTCCCACAGGGTCTTGCCGCTCTTCAGGTCGATCGCGCGGATGCCGCCGTACGGCGGCTGCTTGCACAGCAGCTTGGTGAACGGCAGGCGCCAGCCGGCGTTGACGTTGATCGCGTACGGCGTGCCGACCTGCGGATCGCCCGCGCCCTCGGCGCCGCCAGCGTCGCCGCGCACGTCGTCGCGCGGGGCCCAGCCCATCTTGTCGGCCTTGGCCCGCGGCACCAGCAGGTTGTAGTTGGGCATGTCGTTGTAGTTGGCCACGATCACGCCGCGGCGCGGGTCCACCGCCACGCTGCCCCAGTCCGAGCCGCCGTTGTAGCCCGGGTACTCGATCGAGTGGCGAGCCGCCTCGGGCGGCGTGTAGATGCCCTTGTAGCTGGCCTTGCGGAACTGGATGCGGCACACCAGCTGGTCGATCGGGGTCATGCCCCACATGTCGCGCTCGGTCAGGTCGGGCTTGCGCAGCGTGTGGTACAGCGAGAACGGCTGGGTCTTGGAGCGGGTGCCCGGCTCCATGCCGCCGCCCGGCACGGCGCGCTCCTCCACGCCCACCAGCGGCGTGCCGGTGCGACGGTCGAGCACGTAGATCTCGCCCTGCTTGCTCGGCAGGATCACCGCCGGCACGTTGGTACCGTCGTGCGGGAAGTCGACCAGGGTCGGCTGCGAGCCCAGGTCGTAGTCCCAGACATCGATGTGGGTGGTCTGGAAGTTCCACACCGGCTTGCCGGTGGTCACGTCCAGCGCGACCAGCGAGGTGGCGTACTTGTTCTCGGGCGCGGTGCGCGAGCTGCTCCAGTAGTCCGCCGAGGAGTTGCCCATCGGCAGGTACACGTAGCCCAGCTTCTCGTCGCTGGCGGCGATGGTCCACATGTTGGGGGTGCCGCGCGTCCAGCTCTGCCCCGGCGGCGGCGCACCGTTCCAGTCCGGATGGGTCATGTCCCAGGCCCAGCGCAGCTGGCCGGTGACCGCATCGAAGCCCTGGATCACGCCCGAGGGCTCGTAGCGCATCTGGCCGTCGAGCACCTGGTGCCCGGTGACCACGATGCCGCGCACGATGGCCGGCGGCGAGTTGATCGACACGTAGCCCGGCGGGGTCTTGCCCATGCCGACGGTGATGTCGACCTGGCCGTTGTGGCCGAAGTCGGCGCACGGCTTGCCGGTGGCCGCATCGACGGCGATCAGGCGCCCGTCCAGCGTGCCCTCGATGATGCGGGCCCGGCAGGCGCCTCCCGCGGCGACGGCCGGCACCGCGCCCGGCGCGGCCGGGCTGCCGCCGTCAGCGGCGACCCCGTTCGCGCTGGCCGCCGCCGGCACCTCGTAGTACGACACGCCGCGGCAGGCGGCGGTGTACGGGATGGCGTCGTCGGCCACCTTGGGGTCGAAGCGCCAGCGCTCCTTGCCGCTGCCCGCATCCAGCGCGATCAGCTGGTTGCGCGCGCTGCACAGGTACAGGCTGTCGCCGACCTTGATCGGCGTGGTCTCCGCGCCCCAGCGCTTGGACGGGGTGTCGCCGGTACGGAACTCCCAGGCGCGCTGCAGCTGCGCGACGTTGTCGCGGTTGATCTGCTGCAGCGGCGAGTAGCGCTCGCCGGCATTGTTGCGGCCGTAGGCCGTCCAGTCGGCGTCGGCCGGCCGGTCGGCCGGCGACAGCGAGGCCGGGGCCATGCCCGCGGCCATCGCCGCGGTGGCCGGCAACGCGCCCTCCATCTCGGTCACCCCGTGCGGCACGAAGGCCAGCACGAAAGCCACCACGAACACGACGGCCAGCGCACCGGCCAGCGCCCGCGAGACCGTGCGCGAGACCGGCCGCTCCAGCTTCGGCAGCAGCAGCGCCAGCACGAACGCCAGCGCCACGATCACGCCCAGGCGCGGCACCCAGCGCCAGTAGTCGCTGCCCGATTCCCACCAGGTCCACAGCAGCGTGCCCACGAACACCAGCGCGAACCAGCCGGCCCCGGCGTTGCGCCCGCGGAACAGCAGCGCGCCGGACAGGACCAGGCCCACGCCGGCCGGCACGTAGTACCAGGATCCGCCCAGGGCGGCGAGCCAGCCGCCCAGGCCCAGCAGCACCACGCCCAGCAGCAGGATCACGCTTCCCAGAATGCTCAGCGCCCAATGGCCGCTGCGATAAGGACGGTCGAATGTCGTCATCAGTTGTTTCCTCTTTCCACGTCATGGCGGCGGCAGGCGGCCGCAGCAACGGCGGCCACCTTGGCAACGCCGCCGTGAACATCACGCGTTCTTTGCGGGACATACCCCGGCACACCCCGGAAGCCGCCACAAACGGAAAAGAAAACGCCGGCGCAGGCCGGCGTTTTCCGGGGTGACGCGGCGCCGCGCCGATCAGGCGTCGGCGGCCGGCACGTCCGTGACCGCGGCGACGTCCTCGGCCGCTTCCTCGACCTCGTCGAGCGAGGCGTCCAGGCGCTCGACCGCCTGCAGCTTCTCGCCCTTGGACAGCCGGATCAGGGTCACGCCCTGGGTGTTGCGGCCCACCCGCGAGATCTCCGAGCCGCGCGTGCGCACCAGGGTGCCGCCGTCCGAGATCAGCAGCACCTCGTCGGCGCCGCTCAGCAGCACCGCGCCGACCAGCTTGCCGTTGCGTTCGGTGGTCTGGATGCCGATCACGCCCTGGGTGCCGCGGCCCTTGCGCGGGTACTCGGTGAGCGGCGTGCGCTTGCCGTAGCCGTTCTCGGTGGCGGTGAGGATGTAGCCGATGCCGGCCCCCTCGCTGCCCAGTTCGACCAGTTCGGCGTCGCCGCCGGCCTCGACCACGGTCTCCTCGACGCCGTCGTCCTCGAGCTCGTCGTCGCTGCCGCCGGCGGACTCGGCGACGATCAGGCTGACCACCTCCTCGC
Source organism: Lysobacteraceae bacterium USHLN149 (assembly GCA_037145635.1). GTDB lineage: Bacteria > Pseudomonadota > Gammaproteobacteria > Xanthomonadales > Xanthomonadaceae > JAATFS01. The sequence goes on along the minus strand of JBBCXB010000001.1, from coordinate 1,017,738 downwards.
CCTTGGCCAGGCGGATGCCGCGCACGCCGGTGGCGGTGCGGCCCATCGAGCGGACCTTGTCCTCGCCGAAACGCACGGTCTTGCCGTTGGAGGCGAACAGCAGCACGTCGCGTGCGCCGTCGGTCAGGGCGACATCGACCAGCGCATCGTCCTCGTCCAGGTTGATGGCGATCTTGCCGCGCGCCAGCCGGAACGCGAACTCGCTCAGCGGGGTCTTCTTGACCGTGCCGTTGCGGGTTGCGAAGAACACGTAGCAGCCCTCGGCGTACTCGCGCACCGGCAGCACCGCCTGCACGCGCTCGCCGGCTTCCAGCGGGATCCAGTTGATGATCGGACGGCCGCGCGCGTTGGAGCCGGCCTCGGGCAGCTGGTGCACCGGCAGCCAGAACACCTTGCCGCTGCTGGTGAAGGTCAGCAGGGTGTCGTGGGTGTTGACCAGCCACAGGTGGTCGATGAAATCCTCTTCCTTGGTCGCCGCCGCCGAGCGGCCGCGGCCGCCGCGGCGCTGCGCGCGATAGGCGCTGACCGGCTGGCGCTTGGCGTAGCCGGCGTGCGACAGCGTCACCACCACGTCCTCGGGCGCGATCAGGTCGAGGATGTCCAGGTCCTCCTCGCTGTGGCGGATCTCGGTGCGGCGCTCGTCGCCGAACTCCTCGCGCACGTTGACCAGCTCGTCGCGGATCACCTGCAGCAGCACGTCCGGGTTCTCCAGGATGCGGATCAGCCCGGCGATGACTTCCAGCAGCTGCTTGTACTCCTCGGTGAGCTTTTCCTGCTCCAGGCCGGTGAGGCGATGCAGGCGCATCTCCAGGATCTGGTTGGCCTGCACCTCGGTGAGCTGGTACCAGCCGCCGATCAGGCCGACGCCGGCCGGCAGGTCCTCCGGCTTGGAGGCCTCGGCCCCGGCGGCGCCGAGCAGCGCGCCCACCAGGCCCGGCTCCCAGGTCTTGGCCAGCATGCGCTCACGCGCTTCCTGCGGGTTGGCCGAGGTCTTGATCAGCTCGATCATCTCGTCGATGTTGGCGAGCGCGACGGTCAGGCCTTCCAGCACGTGGGCGCGCGCGCGCGCCTTGCGCAGCTCGAAAATGGTGCGGCGGGTGACGACCTCGCGGCGGTGGCGGATGAACGCCTCCAGCATCTGCTTGAGGTTCATCAGCTGCGGCCGGCCATCGACCAGCGCCACCATGTTGATGCCGAACACCGACTCCATCTGGGTCTGCTGGTAGAGGTTGTTCAGCACCACCTCGGCCGACTCGCCGCGCTTGATCTCGATGTAGATGCGCATGCCGTCCTTGTCGGACTCGTCGCGCAGCTCGCTGATGCCCTCGAGCTTCTTCTCCTTGACCAGCTCGGCGATCTTCTCGATCAGCCGCGCCTTGTTGACCTGGTACGGGATCTCGGTGACGACGATGGCCTCGCGGCCGTTGTCGGCCACTTCCACCTCGGCCTTGGCGCGGATGCGCACGCGGCCGCGGCCGGTGCGGTAGCCGGCGATGATGCCGGCGGTGCCGTTGATGATGCCCGAGGTCGGGAAGTCCGGACCCGGGATGTATTCCATCAGGCCGTCGACATCCAGGTCCGGGTTCTCGATCAGCGCGATGCAGGCATTGATCGACTCGGTGAGGTTGTGCGGCGGGATGTTGGTGGCCATACCCACCGCGATGCCGGCCGAGCCGTTGACCAGCAGGCTGGGGAACCGGGTCGGCATGACCGTCGGCTCCATTTCCTTCTCGTCGTAGTTGGGCTGGAAATCGACGGTGTCCTTGTCGATGTCGGCCATGAGCTCGTGGCTCAGGCGCGACATGCGCGACTCGGTGTAACGCATCGCCGCGGCGGAATCGCCATCGACCGAACCGAAGTTACCCTGCCCGTCCACCATCATGTAGCGCAGCGAGAACGGCTGTGCCATGCGCACCAGCGTGTCGTAGACCGACTGGTCGCCGTGCGGGTGGTACTTACCGATCACGTCGCCGACGATACGGGCCGACTTGAAGTAGGCCTTGTTGCTATGGGCACCGAGCTCGTTCATCGCGAACAGGACGCGCCGGTGCACCGGCTTCAGGCCGTCGCGGGCGTCCGGCAGCGCGCGCCCCACGATCACGCTCATGGCGTAATCGAGGTAGCTCTTGCGCATCTCGTCTTCCAGGTTGACCTGGATGATTTCCTTGGCGGATTCTGCCATTCGGGTTCCGTAGTCTGGTGTGGCGGCGGGTCGGGCCGGTGCCCTGGGACGCGGCGCGCGGCAAGGCGCCCACCCACGCGATCCACCGTTTAAATCAATCGCGGGATTCTACCACGAAGGGACGGCCCGATGCCGCCGGTTTGCCAGCCAGAAACAAGCACTTATGGCGGGGAATCGGGAGTGGGGAATCGGGAATGGGGATGGGCGGCGCGGCGCGTGGCATGCCACGCGGCCGCGGCAGGCGCGGCGCGGCGCGGGAACCGCGGCGGCGGCGCCGGCCGGCAGGGCGGACCCGGGCGGTCCGCCGCGGAAGCGGCTAGGCCGCGGCGAACGCGGCCTGCATGGCGGCCTGGTCCGGGCGCTGGATGACGCCGCGCTCGGTCACGATGGCATCGATCAGCTCGGCCGGGGTCACGTCGAACACCGGGTTCCAGGCGGCGATGCCGTCGGCCACCGTGCGCACCCCGCCCACGCCGAACAGCTCGCCCGGGTCGCGCTGCTCGATCTCGATCTGCTCGCCGTCGGCGGTGTCCATGTCCACGGTCGAGGACGGCGCGACCACCATGACGCGCACGCCGTGGTGGCGCGCGGCGATCGCCAGCTGATAGGTGCCGATCTTGTTGGCGGTGTCGCCGTTGGCGCAGATGCGGTCGGCGCCGACGATCACCCACTGCACCGCGCCGGACTTCATCAGGTGCGAGGCGGCCGAGTCCGCGATCAGGGTGGCGTCGATGCCGTCCTGCTGCAGCTCCCACACGGTCAGGCGTGCGCCCTGCAGCCACGGCCGGGTCTCGCCGGCGTACACCCGCGCGATGCGGTGCTGGGCCATGCCGGCGCGGATCACGCCCAGCGCGGTGCCGAAGCCGGCGGTGGCCAGCGAGCCGGTGTTGCAGTGGGTGAGCACGCCGCTGCCGGCCGAGATCAGCCCGGCGCCGAGCGCGCCCATGTGGCGGTTGGCGGCCAGGTCCTCGTCGGCGATCGCCTGCGCCTCGGCCTCCAGCCGCGGGCGCCAGTCGTCCCCGGCCGCGGCCAGCGCCCGGCGCATGCGCGCCAGCGCCCACGCCAGGTTCACCGCGGTCGGGCGCGCGGCGTTGAGCCGCTGCAGCGCCGGCTCCAGCTTCTGCAGCGCCTCGGCGCCGTCGGCCGCCTCGATCGCCTGCGCGCCGAGCACCATGCCCCAGGCCGCGGCGATGCCGATCGCCGGCGCGCCGCGCACCGCCAGCGTATGGATCGCATGCGCGACCTCGTCGCTGGTGCGGCATTGCACGTGCTCCACCACGAACGGCAGCTTGCGCTGGTCCAGCAGCTCCAGCGCGTCGCCGGTCCACAGGATCGGGCGGATATGGTCGTAGCGGGCGTAATCGATAGCGGTGTCGGTCGTCATGCGCCCATTGTAAGGCGCCCCGGCGCGGACGGCAGCCCGGCATCCGGCGCCGTGCCGGCGGCAGCGCCGGCTTCGTCGTCGCTCAGTTCACCACGAACTGCGCACGGCAGCCGTCGTTCACCCAGACGCCGTCGCGGCTCCAGCCCCAGTTCTGGCCTTCCACGCAGGGGGTGCCGGACAACTGGCGGCCGATGCGCGCGCCCCGCTCGATGGTGACCCCGCACATGCGGCGCGAACGGCTCTTGGATTCGCAGGTGATCATGCGCGGCAGGTCGACGAACCCGGAGCCGTCCTCGGCGCCCACCTCGAACTCGCCGTCGCAACCGCGCGACACCCAGATCTCGTTGCGGCGCACGCCCCAGCTGCGGCCTTCCTTGCACGGCCACGCCGACAGCTGGCGCGACAGCCGCACCGGTGCCCCGCGCAGGATCACCGGGCAGCTGTTGGTACGGCCGTCCGATTCGCAGCGCACCACGCGGCGCATCTGCGGGGTGGCGCTCAGCCGGGTCGGTGCGAACTCGGCGCGGCAGCCGAAGGCCACCCAGACCCCGCGGGTATCGGCGTCCCACTCGCTGCCGCGGATGCAGGTGTTCTCCGACAGCTGGCGCACCAGCTGCACGCCGTTGTCGGTGTTCATCGAGCAGTGCACCCGCGCCATGTCGCGCGATTCGCAGCGCACCACGCTGGGCAGCTCGCGCTCCTGCGCGTTCGCCATCGTCGCCAGCGGCAGCCACCACAACCCGCACATGCCGAGACGCCACTTCATTCCGCGATTCCCCTGGACTGAACGATGAACGAGGCTGCCGTTCACTGGAAGCGCGTCGATAGAACCATCATCGACGTGAAGAAATCAATACGGAAACCATGACAGCGCGGCTCAGGCGTGGGCGAAGTCGAACGCGAGCACGTCGGCGATGCGCCCGGTGCCGCGCATCGCCATCAGCAGCCGGTCCACGCCCACCGCCACCCCGGCGCAGTCCGGCAGCGCCGGCAGGGCGTGCAGCAGGCGCTCGTCCAGCGGCGGCAGCGGCAGGCCGCGCGCCGCGCGCACGCGCCGGTCGCGCTCGAAGCGCCGGCGCTGCTCGGCGGCGTCGTTGAGCTCGTGGTAGCCGTTGGCAACCTCGTAGCCGCCCAGGTACAGCTCGAAGCGTTCGGCCACCGGCGGGTCGTCGTGACGGATGCGCGCCAGCGCGCACTGGCTGGCCGGCCAGTCGTGCACCACGGTGAGGCGGTCGGCGGGGAAGCCGGGCTGCAGCCGATGGGTCATCAGCAGGTCCAGCCAGTCGTCGCGCTCCAGCCCGGCCGGGTCGATCGCCACGTCGGCCAGCGGCGCGCGCAGCGCCTCCGGCGGCGCCGTGAACGGATCCAGGTGCAGCGCCTGCCGGAACAGCTGCCGGTAGTCCACCGCCACCACCTCCACGCTGCGCTCCACCAGCGCCAGCGCCTGCCGCACCAGCTCGACGGTCTCTTCGGCCAGGCGGCGATGGTCCCAGCCCAGCCGGTACCACTCGAGCATGGTGAACTCGGGGTTGTGGCGGCCGCCGGCCTCGCCGTTGCGGAACACCCGCCCGAGCTCGTAGCAGTCCCCCACCCCGGCCGCCAGCAGCCGCTTCAGCGGGTACTCCGGCGAGGTGCGCAGCCAGCGCGTCGGCGCGCCGGCGTCGACATGGCCGGTGAAGCGGGCCTGGAAGCTCTCGATGTTGGGCTCGGTGTTGCCGGCCGCCGACATCACCGGCGTCTCCACCTCGAGCACGTCGCGTTCGGCGAAGAAGCCGCGCACCAGGGCGTTGAGCCGCGCGCGCAGGCGCAGCATCGGCAGGTCCACCGATCCGGTGCTCACGCGCCGGCCTCGTGCGCGGCCAGGAAGGCCAGCAGCCGCGCCTCGTCCCAGACCTCGACGCCCAGCGCCTGCGCCTTGTCCAGCTTGGAGCCGGCGGCCTCGCCGGCGACCACGAACGCGGTCTTCTTGGACACGCTGCCGGCGACCTTGGCGCCCAGCGCCTCCAGCCTGTCCTTGGCCTGCTCGCGGCTCAGGCCGGCCAGGGTGCCGGTCAGCACCACGGTCTGGCCGTCGAGCGGGCCGGCGGCGACGCTGTCGACGGCCGGCAGCCGCGCGAGCAGGCGCTGCAGCATCTCCCCGCTGGCAGCAAACAGCGCGGCCTGCGCGGCGTCCTCCAGCCAGTTCGCCAGCGATTGGGCGGCCTCGGCCGGCAGCCCGGCGGCGGCGTACCCCGGCACGTCCGCGTCGAGGATCGCCTGCGCCGACGGCAACGCCGCGGCCAGCTGGTCGGCCCGCAGCCGGGTGAGCCTGGGGATCTCAAGGTCCACCAGCAGCGCGGCCAGGCTGAGTTCGCCGCCCAGCCGCGGCGACGGCGCATGCGTGTCGCCGATGCGCACGCCGCGCGCGAGCAGGTCGTCGATCGCCTGCTGGTTGCCGGGCTGGTCGAGGAAGTGCCCGAGCGAGCGCGCCACCTCGCCGCCGATGTCGGGCACGCGCTTGAACAGCGGCCACGGCATGCGCCGGATCAGCTCCAGGTCGCCGAACCACGCCGCCAGCGCCTTGGCCGTGCTCTCGCCGACATGCTCGATGCCGAGCGCGAACAGGAAGCGCTCCAGCGTGGTGTCGCGCGAGCGCTCGATCGCCTCCACCAGGTTCTCGGCCCACTTGGTGGCGATCTTCCTGCGGTTCCAGTCGAAGTCGGGCAGGCCCGCGCGCAGCAGGTCGGCCTGCCAGCCCGCGGGGGCGGCAGCGGCGTCGGCCGGGTTCACGCCGAGGCCGGCCAGGGTGCGCTCCAGCCGCGCATACGCTGCGCTCGCCAGGTGCTCGCGCGCGTCGCGCAGGAAGCCGTGCGGGGTCTCGGCCGCGCTGACCAGGCGCAGCTGCAGCAGCTGGTCCAGGGTGAGGCGGTAGAGGTCGGCCACGCCCTGGACCACGCCGCTGTCCACCAGCACCTCGACGAATTTCTCGCCGAGCCCGTCCACGTCCATCGCGCGGCGCGAGACGAAGTGGCGGATGGCCTCCTTGCGCTGCGCCGGGCACGCCAGCTCGCCCGAGCAGCGCCACACCGCCTCGCCCTCCTCGCGCACGATCTCCGAGCCGCAGACCGGGCACTGCGTGGGCATGGCCCACGGTTCGGTGCCGGACGGTCGCTGCCCGGCGACCACGCTGACCACCTCGGGAATCACGTCACCGGCGCGGCGCACGATCACGGTGTCGCCCACGCGCACGTCCAGCCGCGCGATCTGGTCGGCGTTGTGCAGCGTGGCGTTGGTGACGATCACCCCGGCCACGTGCACCGGCCGCAGCCGGGCCACCGGGGTGGCGGCGCCGGTGCGGCCGATCTGGATCTCGATCGCCTCCAGCGTGGTGGACTGCTCCTGCGCCGGGAACTTGTGCGCGATCGCCCAGCGCGGCGCGCGCGAGACGAACCCCATCTCGCGCTGGCCGGCCAGGTCGTCGAGCTTGTAGACCACGCCGTCGATGTCGAAGGCCAGGGTGTCGCGCGCCGCGCCGATGCGCCGGTAGTAGTCCAGCAATCCCTCGCCGCCCCTTACCACCTCCACCAGCGCGCTGACCGGGAAACCCCATTCGCGCAGCTGCGCCAGGATCGCCGAGTGGGTGTCCGGCAGCGTGCCGCCGCCGACCTCGCCCACCCCGTAGGCGAAGAAGCTCAGCGGGCGCTGGGCGGTGATGCGCGGGTCCAGCTGGCGCAGCGAGCCGGCCGCGCCGTTGCGCGGGTTGGCCAGCACCTTGCCGCCGTGCAGGCGCATCTGCGCGTTGTAGGCCTCGAAGGCGGCGCGCGGCATGTACACCTCGCCGCGCACCTCCAGCACCCGCGGCCAGCCCTGGCCGCGCAGGCGCAGCGGGATCGCCTTGACCGTGCGCAGGTTGGCACTGACGTCCTCGCCGGTGGCGCCATCGCCGCGGGTGGCGCCCTGCACGAACGCGCCGTCCTCGTAGCGCAGGCTGATCGCCAGGCCGTCGAGCTTGGGCTCGGCGGAGAACGCCGGCGCCGGGCGCTCGAGCCGCTCGTCGATGCGGCGCACGAACTCGGCCACTTCCTCGTCGCTGAAGGCGTTGCCCAGCGACAGCATCGGCAGTGCGTGCCGCACCTCGTCGAACTTCGACGACGCCGCATGGCCGACGCGCTGGGTCGGCGAGTCGGCCGTGGCCAGCGCCGGGTGCGCCGCCTCCAGCGCTTCCAGCTCGCGCATCAGGCGGTCGTAGTCGGCATCCGGGATCTGCGGCTCGTCCAGCACGTGGTAGCGGTAGCTGGCGTCGTCGATGCGGCGGCGCAGCGCGTCGATGCGCTTTACGGGATCCGGGCTGGCGGTCATCGGCGTGCGGTCTTGCGGCGGGGCGGTGATTTTAGCGGCGCCCGCGCGAAGGCGACATGCCTGGCGCTTGCCGGCCGTCGCGCCGGACGCTAGCGTGCAGGCCCGTCCCCGCTCGCCTGCGCCGGAGTTGCCCGTGCCGTTGCCCGTCTCGCGTCGTTCCTTCCTGAGCCTTGCCACCTCGGGCATGGCGGTCTCCGCCCTGGGCCTGGCGCCCGCCGCCGACGCCGCGCGCCGGCGTGCCGCCGTCCCGGCGGCGTCCGAGGTCCCCGCGGCCACCGGCACGGTCTACCTCAACTTCAACGAATGCCCGCTCGGGCCCGCGCCGGTCGCGCTGGACGCCGCGCGCAGCGTGCTGCCGCGCGCCGGGCGCTACCTGTTCGAGATGGCGGGCGACCTGACCCAGCTGCTGGCCGGCAGCGAGCGCCTGCCGGCCGAGCACCTGGCGCTGTATCCCGGTTCCAGCGACCCGCTCAACCGCGCCGCGGTGCTGTTCACCTCCGCACGCGCCGGCGTGGTCGTCGCCGACCCCACGTTCGAGGCCGTGGCCGACGTCGCCGCCGGCCGCGGTGCGCCGGTGCGCCGGGTGCCGCTGCGCGCCGACGGCGCCCACGACGTCCAGGCGATGGCCCGTGCCGACCCCGGCACCGGGCTGATCTACCTGTGCAATCCCAACAACCCCACCGGCTCGGTCACCCCGCGCGCGGACATCGAGTGGCTGCTGGCGCACAAGCCGGCCGGCGCGATCCTGCTGGTGGACGAGGCCTACATCCACTACAGCGACGCGGCATCGGTGATCGACCTGGTACGCGAGCGCCAGGACCTGATCGTGCTGCGCACCTTCTCCAAGCTCTACGGCATGGCCGGCCTGCGCCTGGGCGTGGCCGCGGCCGCGCCGGGGCTGCTGTCGCGGCTGGCCAGCCTGGGCGGGAACCCGCTGCCGGTGCCGGCGATGGCCGCGGCGATCGCCAGCCTGCGCGATCCGCAGCTGGTGCCGGCGCGGCGCGCGGAGAACGCGCGCATCCGCGAGGCCACCGTCGCCTGGCTCAAGTCCAAGGGCTACGCCTGCCTGCCCTCGCAGTCGAACTGCTTCATGGTCGACGTCAAGCGCGACGGCCAGGCGTTCGCCGCGGCGATGGCGCAACAGGGCGTGCTGGTGGGTCGCAGCTGGCCGATCTGGCCGCGCCGCGTGCGCGTCACCGTCGGCACCGAGGCCGAGATGCTGCGTTTCCGCGAGGCATTCGGCAAGGCGCGTCGTTGACGCGCCGGGAATGGCGAATCGGGATCGGAGAATCGTGACGCCGCGCGGCTGCGCGACGCGCTAATCCCGAATCCTCAATCCAGGCGCCGCGCTACCAGCGCGGCGACTTGGTCAGCGGCGGCGCCTGGTGCTGGCGGTCGTAGGCACGCAGTTCGTCGCGGATGTGGGCGATGCGCTGGCGGCCGAGGGCGTTGCGGCTGTCGTCCAGCACCACGCCCTCCAGCAGCTCGGCCATGCGCTGCACGGTCGGCAGCATCTTCTCCCAGGCGTCGAGCGCGGTCATCGGCGCCGGCAGGGTCAGGAAGAACGCGATCGCCGGCGTCTCCATCTCGCGGATGCTGCCCATGTCGAAGCTGCCCGGCTTGAGGATGCTGGCCATGCTGAAGATCGGGCCGCGCTCGGGGTGGCCCTCGACCAGGCGGTGGAACACGTTCATGTGGCCGAACACCAGCCCGGTCTTTTCGGCCGCCACCACGATGTCCTCGCCGCGCAGCACCTCGCCGGCCTTGGCCGCGACGAACAGCGACACGATCTGGTCGAAGTCCTGGTTGGGCCGCTTGCCCAGGTCCGAGCCCAGCTCCGGATCGGACGCGTCCAGGCCGAGCTCCGGCTGCGAGACCTCGCCGCTGTAGTCGCCGGGCTCGCCGGCACCTGCCCCGTCCTCGGCGGAGATCACCGGCTCGCGGCGCTGCCGCCCGGCGGTGTCGGGGGTTTCCACGCGTCGCCCCTGCGCCGGCTTCTTGGGCCGGCCGAACAGGAAGATAGCGACGACCAGCAACAGTCCGGCGGCCAGAATGCCGATCCGGATCATGGCCATGTCGGACATTCAGAGTCTCTCCGGCGATGGGGGGAACACAACTTCATCCGTGCAAGCATGGCACGTCACGCCGCGCCCGCCAAACGTGCGGCCTCTTCCAGGTCCACGCTGACCAGGCGGCTGACGCCCGGCTCGCGCATCGTCACGCCGGACAGCTGGTGCGCGGCCTCCATCGTCGCCTTGTTGTGGCTGACGAACAGGAACTGCACCTTCTCGCTCATTTCCTTGACCATGTTGGCCAGGCGGCCGACGTTGGCCTCGTCCAGCGGCGCGTCGACCTCGTCGAGCAGGCAGAACGGCGCCGGGTTGAGCTGGAAGATCGCGAACACCAGCGCGACCGCGGTCATCGCCTTCTCGCCGCCGGACAGCAGCGAGATGCTCGACACGCGCTTGCCCGGCGGGCGCGCCATGATCGCCACGCCGGTGTCCAGCAGGTCCTCGCCGGTCAGCTCCAGGTAGGCGTGGCCGCCGCCGAACAGGCGCGGGTACAGCGCCTGCACGCCGGAATTGACGCGATCGAAGGTGTCCTTGAAGCGGCCGCGGGTCTCGCGGTCGATCTTGCGGATGGCCTCCTCCAGGGTCTCCAGCGCGGTGGTCAGGTCCAGGTTCTGCGCCTCCAGGTACTCGGCGCGCTGCGAGGCCTCGCCGTACTCGCTGATCGCCGCCAGGTTGACCGGCTCGAGCCGGCGCATGCGCGCGTCGATCTGCTGCACCGACTGCTCCCAGTCGGCCGGGTCGGCCGCCTCGGGCAGGGTGTTGATCACGTCGTCGAGCACGAACCCGGCCTTGACCACCGCCGCCGACAGCTGGTCGGCGCTGAGCACCAGGGCCTGCTGGTCGAGCTTGCGCTGGGAAATGCGTTCGCGCTGCGCCAGCGCCTGTTCGTCGCGCTGGTGGCGGGTCTGCTCGAAGCTGCGCAGCTCGCCGTCGATGCTGTCCAGCAGGGTGCGCGCCTCGCCGAGCACGCGCTCGGTGCGCACGCGCTCGCTCAGCGCGGCCTGATGCTCGTGCTCCAGGGTCTCGACCGGCGCGTCGCCGTCCTCCAGCTGCGCCATCAGGTCCTCCAGGCGCGTGTCGAGCTGGCCGCGCTGGCTGTCCATGCGCTCCAGGGTCTGGCTCAGCGACACGATCTGGGTGCGCTGCGATTCCAGCGTCAGCGCCAGCGCGTGCGAGGCCTCGCGCACGCTGCGCGCGGCGTCGCGGGCCTGGTCGCGCGCCTCGGTGAGCTGGCGGCGCTCGCCTTCCATCGCCTGGCGGGTACCTTCCAGGTCGCCCATGCGGCTGACCGCGTCCTCGAGCTTGCCGCGCGCCTCGCGCGCCTGTTCGCGGCTGCTGTCGAGCGTCTCGACCAGCTGCGCGATCTCGTTCTCGATGCGTTCGATGCGGGTCCGCGCCGCCTCGACCTTGCCCTGCTGGCTCTGCAGCTGCCCGCCCAGCTCGGACACGCTGCGGTGTGCCTGGTAGAGCTGGCGCTGCGCGTCCTCGCGCTGCTGCTCGGCGGCGAGCAGTTGCTCGCGGAAGCCGCCCAGGCGCTCTTCCAGCTCGGCCTCGCGCGCCTGCAGCGTGTCGATCTGCCCGCGCAGGGCCTGGATCTCGCGCTCGCGCAGCAGCGCGCCCTGCTTGGCCGCGCCGGAGCGCGACACCCGCACCCAGCCCTCGCCCAGGCGCTCGCCGCCGCGGGTGATCACCGAATCACCCGGCTCCAGCCCGCGCTGCAACGCGCGCGCCTCGGCCAGGTCGTCGGCGCCGTGCAGCCGCGCCAGCAACCGCCGGATCGCGATCGGGCCCTGCACCCGGGCGGCCAGCGAGGTCGGCGCGAAGGGGGTCGCCTCCTGCGCGTCCGAGACCAGCGCGATGCGGCCCTCGCCCAGCTCGCCCAGCGCCTCGACCAGGGTCTCCGGATGCTCGACCAGCACGCCCTCGATGAGCTGTCCCAGCGCGCTCTCGACCGCGTTCTCCCAGCCGGCCTCGACGCTGAGGCGCTCGCCCACGCGCGCGGCCGAATCCAGCCCGCGCGCCTTCAGCCAGGCCACCGCGGCGCCCTGCTCCTGGCCCAGCGCCGCCTGCTGCAGCGTCTCCAGCGACGACAGCCGCCCGCGCGCGGCCTGCGCCTGCTTGCGCACGTCGGCCAGCTCGGACTGGCTGCCGCGCTGCTCGTCCTGCAGCGCCGACACCGTCTGCTTGCGCGCCTCGACCTGCTCGGTCAGCCCGTCCAGCGCGGCGCGCTGGGTCTCGTGCTGCAGCTGCAGCTGCTCGAAGGTCTCGGCCAGCGCCTCCAGGTCCAGCCCGGCACGCTCGCCGGCCAGCGCCTCGCGGCGGCGCTCGGCCTCCAACGCCTGGCGGTCCAGGTAGTCGACGCGGGTCCGTTCGACCTCGCCGGCGCGCGAGGCCTCGCCGGTATCGCGGGTGTGCGTCTCCCAGCGCAGCTGCCAGTCGGCCAGGCGGGCCTCGGCCTCGCGCAGCGCCTCCTGCTTGAATTCGTTCTCGTCGCGCAGTTGCTCCAGCTCGGGCTCGGCGGTCTCCACCGCCTCGCGCAGCACCGCCAGCCGGGCGCCGTCGCCGGTGATGTGCTGGGTCAGCTCCTGCAGCTGGCTGCGGGCCTCGTCGCGCGCCTTGTTCAGGCGCTGCGACATCTCGCGCTGGTGCTGGATCTGCTGCTCGATGCGGGCCAGCGTGCTGCCGACCTGGTAGACGTCGGCCTGGGCCTTGGCCAGCGCCTCGGCCGCCTCCTCGCGACGCAGGCGCCCGGTCTCGATCCGCGCCTCGGCGTCGCGCTGCTCGGCGATCAGCTGCTGCAGCCGCGTCTCCTCCTGGTCCAGCGCCTGGCGCAGGCCCTGCACGCGCCCGTCCAGCCCGCGGTACTCCAGCGCCTTCCACTCGGCGTCCTTGACCCGGCGCTCTTCCTGCAGCGCCTGGTACTGCTCGGCCTGGCGCGCCTGGCGCTGCAGGTGGGCCAGCTGCTTGGTGATCTCCTCGCGCAGGTCGCCCAGGCGGTCCAGGTTCTCGCGGGTGTGGCGGATGCGGGTCTCGGTCTCCTTGCGCCGCTCCTTGTACTTGGAGATGCCGGCGGCCTCCTCCAGGTACACCCGCAGGTCCTCCGGGCGGGCCTCGATGATCTGGCTGATCATGCCCTGCTCGATGATCGAGTAGCTGCGCGGCCCCAGCCCGGTCCCCAGGAACAGGTCGGTGATGTCGCGGCGGCGGCACTTGGCGCCGTTGAGGTAGTAGCTGCTGCTGCCGTCGCGGCTGACCTGGCGCTTGACCGAGATCTCGTTGTACGAGGCGTACTCGCCGGAGATGGTGTGGTCGGAGTTGTCGAAGATCAGCTCGACCGTGGCCTGCGACACCGGCTTGCGCGCCGACGAGCCGGAGAAGATCACGTCGGTCAGCGAGTCGCCGCGCAGGCGGCTGGCCGAGCTCTCGCCCATCACCCAGCGCACCGCGTCGATGATGTTCGACTTGCCGCAGCCGTTGGGACCGACCACGCCGGTCATGTTGGTCGGCAGATGCAGCGTGGTGGGATCGACGAACGACTTGAAACCGGACAGCTTGATCGTGGAAAGGCGCATGGGGCTGGAGGGTTCCGGGCGCGCGGCCGCGGGGCGGCGCCTGAGTGTTCCTGGGACTCCGCCGGCAACCTCCTGATCCGTAAAGGATCGCCGGCGTCCGGGCGGCACTGGACCAGAGTATAGCGGGGCCGGAGGCCACCGGCCCCGGGCGCTCCCGGCCGCAACGAAAACGGGCGCCCTGGGGCGCCCGTGGGGTGCAGCACCGCGCCTGGATCAGGCGTCGGCTTCGACGATGACCTTGACGGTGGTCTCGACGTCGGCATGCAGGTGCAGCAGGACGTCGTACTCGCCGACATTGCGGAACGAGCCCTCGCCGAGGATGACCTCGCTCTTTTCCAGCGGCAGGCCGGCCTTGGTGAAGGCCTCGGCGATGTCGCGCGGGCCGACCGAGCCGTACAGCTTGCCTTCGGTCGAGGCGTGCGCACCGATGGTGACGCTGGCGCCCTCGAACTTGGCGGCGCGGCTCTGGGCCTCGTCGTGGATGCCCTTGGCCTTGGCCTCGTAGTCGGCGCGCTTGGCCTCGAACTCGGCGACGTTGCTGGCCGTGGCCGGCACGGCCTTGCCCTGCGGCACGAGGAAGTTGCGGCCGTAGCCCGGCTTGACGCTGACCTTGTCGCCCAGGTTGCCCAGGTTGGTCACTTTCTGCAGGAGAATCAGATCCATGGTGGTGCTCCGTTATTCGTTAGCGCCGGCCGTGGCCGACGCAACGGGTGCTGTCCGAATAGTCAAGAGCCGGGAATGGGGCGTGGGGCATCGGGGATTACAGCAGTCCCGACCGACACCGTGCCCTTCGATCACCCGGCTCTTTCGATGTGTCACCCGCACCTGGCGGTGCGGGCTTGCCGCGAGGGACTCACGCAGGGCCTTGCCGGCCTGCGCGAGCGACCCCTCAGACGTCGTGGTTGTCCGTGTACGGGATCAGGGCCAGGAAGCGGGCGCGCTTGACCGCCGTGGCCAGCTGGCGCTGGTACTTGGACTTGGTGCCGGTCACGCGGCTCGGCACGATCTTGCCGTTCTCGGTGAGGTACTGGCGCAGGGTGTTGAGATCCTTGTAGTCGATCTCTTTGACACCCTCGGCGGTGAACTTGCAGAACTTGCGACGACGGAAGAACTTGGACATGACAGTGCTCCTTAAGCGGCTTCGGCGTTGTCGCCGTCGGTGTCGGTGGAGGCAGCGGCAGGCGCGGTGTCGCCCTCTTCGTCGTCGCGACGACGACGCTCGCTACGCTCGGGCTTGTCGCCCTTCTCGTCCTTGCTCTTCATGATCAGCGACTGCTCGGTGTCCGGGCCGTCGCGCTTGATGACCAGGTTGCGCAGCACCGCGTCGTTGAAGCGGAAGCTTTCCACCAGCTCGTTCAGCACGGCCTGGTCGACCTCGATGTTGATCAGCACGTAGTGCGCCTTCACCAGGTTCTGGATCGGGTACGCCAGCTGGCGGCGGCCCCAGTCTTCCAGACGGTGGATGGTGCCGTTGCCGTTCTCGACCAGCGCCTTGTAGCGCTCGATCATGGCGGGAACCTGTTCGCTCTGGTCGGGGTGGACCAGGAACACGACTTCGTAATGACGACTCATGTTGTTTACCTTTCGGATGTGGCCGTGAGGCCGGACAGCCCCCCGGGGACCCGCGCGAGCGGCCGGTGGGGCAAGGACTCCCGCCCGGAACCGGGCAGGAAGCAGGAAAGTATGGCAGCTCGGGCCCGCACCCGCAATGGCGGCGCGGGGGCGGCCGCCCGGGCGGCGGTCAGCGTCGGCCGGCCCGGCGCAGCGGCAGCGGCCCTACCCCACCGCCTAGGCCGGGGGCCGCCCCGCGCAGGGACGCGGGGAGACCGGCCCGGGCCGCACCGGGCTCAGCAGGCCGGGTTCAGCAGGCCGGGCTCAGCGGTGCCCGGCCTTGTCGGCCTCGGTGGTGAAGCTCTCGCCGCAGCCGCACTCGGCGGTGGCGTTGGGATTGCTGAAGGTGAAGGTCTCGCTGAGGCCGTGCTTGCCGAAGTCGATCTGGGTGCCGTCCACCAGCGCCAGGCTGTCGGCGTCGACGAAGATGCGCACGCCGTCCTGCTCGAACACCGCGTCGTCCTCGCGCTGGTCGCGCGCCAGCTCGGTGACGTGGCCCCAGCCCGAGCAGCCGGTGCGGGTGACGCCGAAGCGCAGCCCCAGCGCACCGGGGGTCTGCTGCACGAAACGCTGGACGCGCTCCAGCGCGACGGGGGTGAGGCTGACGGCCATGGCGGAAACTCCGAACGCAGGATCAAAGTATAGCGGCGCGGGCGCGCCTGCTGTGCAGGTGGGGACGCCGCGCGCCCGGCGCAAGGGCGCCCGCGCTCGCCCGGCTCGCGCGGGCGCCGCTCCAGCCTATAAACTCCCCTGTCCGAAGAACAGTTCGCTACGGCGGGGAAAGAGTCATGACGGTGGTCAGCGTTGAACATGCGCTCGCGGGGAAGATCCCGGCGGGCGGCGAAGTCACGGTCCGTGGCTGGGTGCGCACCCGGCGCGATTCCAAGGCCGGGCTGTCCTTCGTCAATGTCAGCGACGGCTCCTGCTTCGCCCCGATCCAGGTCGTGGCGCCGGCCGACCTGCCCAACTACGAGGCCGAGATCAAGCGCCTGAGCGCCGGCTGCTCGGTGATCGCCACCGGCACCCTGGTGGCCTCGCAGGGCCAGGGGCA
Source organism: Lysobacteraceae bacterium USHLN149 (assembly GCA_037145635.1). Lineage (GTDB taxonomy): Bacteria > Pseudomonadota > Gammaproteobacteria > Xanthomonadales > Xanthomonadaceae > JAATFS01. The sequence goes on along the minus strand of JBBCXB010000001.1, from coordinate 1,001,528 downwards.
GAGCTTCGAGATCCAGGCGCAGGCGATCGAGGTGGTCGGCTGGGTCGAGGACCCGGAGACCTACCCGATCCAGCCGAAGGCGCACTCGCTGGAATTCCTGCGCGAGGTCGCGCACCTGCGCCCGCGCACCAACCTGTTCGGCGCGGTCACCCGCATCCGCAACTGCCTGGCGCAGGCGGTGCACCGCTACTTCCACCAGAACGGCTACAACTGGATCAGCACCCCGATCGTGACCACCTCCGACGCCGAGGGCGCCGGGCAGATGTTCCGGGTATCGACGCTGGACCTGGTCAACCTGCCGCGCACCGACAAGGGCGAGGTCGACTTCAGCCGCGACTTCTTCGGCAAGGAGACCTTCCTGACCGTGTCCGGCCAGCTCAACGTGGAGGCCTACTGCCTGGCGCTGAGCAAGGTATACACCTTCGGCCCGACCTTCCGCGCCGAGAACAGCCACACCACCCGGCACCTGGCCGAGTTCTGGATGATCGAGCCGGAGATCGCCTTCGCCGACCTGGCCGAGGACGCGCGCGTGGCCGAGGACTTCCTCAAGTACCTGTTCCGCGCGGTGCTCGACGAGCGCGGCGACGACCTGGCCTTCCTCGCCGAGCGCGTCGACAAGACCGCGATCAGCAAGCTGGAGACCTTCATCAACGCGCCGTTCGAACGCATCGAGTACGGCGACGCGATCAAGCTGCTGCAGGCCTCGGGCAAGACCTTCGACTTCCCGGTCGAGTGGGGCCTGGACCTGCAGACCGAGCACGAGCGCTGGCTGACCGAGGAGCACATCGGCCGTCCGGTGGTGGTGACCAACTATCCCGAGCACATCAAGGCGTTCTACATGCGCCTGAACGATGACGGCCGCACCGTGGCGGCGATGGACGTGCTGGCGCCGGGCATCGGCGAGATCATCGGCGGCAGCCAGCGCGAGGAGCGCCTGGACGTGCTCGACGCGCGCATGGCGCAGTTCGGCCTGGACCCGGCGCACTACGGCTGGTACCGCGACTTCCGCCGCTACGGCTCGGTGCCGCACGCCGGCTTCGGCCTGGGCTTCGAGCGGCTGGTGGTCTATGTCTGCGGCCTGAGCAACATCCGCGACGCCATTCCCTACCCGCGCGCGCCCGGCAGCGCCGAGTTCTGAGCCGGACGCCGCGCGATGAACCCGCTCGCCGTTGCGACGCTGCAGGTCCTGCTGCTGGTGGTCGCCCTGGCCGCGGCCGGCGTCGCCGCCCTGCGCGGCCTGCGGCTGGCGCGCCGCGCCGCGCGCGAGGGCGGCGGCGCTCGCGGGTGGGAGCACCCCGAGGTCCAGGCCGGACTGCGCCACGCGGTCGCACCGCTGTGGTGGACCGCCGCGGCGGTGGTGCTGACCGCGCTGGTGCCGCGGTTCGCCGGGATGGGAGCGGCATGACGCTGTTCTTCGCCCTGTGCTTCGTCGGCGTGGCGGTGGCCGGCTTCAGCGCGTTCGTGATCTTCTGGCCGCTGACCCTCGTGCACCTGCGCGACCGCCACCCGGCACTGGCCGAGCAGCTCGGCCCCGGCGCCTTCCTCAGGCCGGCGGCGCTGCGCTGGCTGCTGGGCCGCCGCTACCGCAGCGTACGCGACGGCGCCCTCTCCGGGTTGGCGACGCCGGCCTGGCTGTCGCTGCTGACCCTTCTTTCCGGACTGGGCATGGCCGCCCTGCTCGGCCTGCTCTCCCAGGTGATGCCATGAACGATACCGACTCCTTCCACGACCAGTGGTGGCTGGCCAGCCTCGGCCGCCTGCTGATCTGGGCCCGCCTGCGGATCAAGGACGCCGGCCCTGCCGACGTGCTCGACAGCGACGGCAACACCCTGGCCTACGACAGCGAGGACAGCGCGCGCGCCGCGCTGTTCGACGCGGAGTTCGTGGCCTTCGACGGCCTCGACGAGGAGGACGCGCTGGCGCGCGGCTTCTCGCTGAGCGAGGTCCGGCCGCCGCAGGCCGAGCGCGACGAGGACCTGCGCGAGCGCATGACCCAGACCCTGGGCGCGCGCGCCTAGGTGTACGCCCCGCGCGCCTTCGTCGAGACCGACCTGGCGGCACTGGACCGGCTGTTCGCGCGCGACCCCTTTGTGACCCTGGTCAGCCACGGCGACGGCGGCGACATGGCGGTCAGCCACCTGCCGGTGCTCTACCGGCGCGATGGCGACGCGGTGCTGCTGGAAGGGCACTGGGCGCGCCCCAATCCGCAGGCACGCCATGCGGGGCCGGCCCTGGCGATCGTGCACGGCCCGCATGCCTACGTCTCGCCTGGCTGGTATCCGGACAAGGAAGCCGCGGCACGCGTGCCGACCTGGAACTACGCGGTGGCGCACCTGCACGGGCACCTGCAGCCGTTCGACGACGAGGCGGCCCTGGCCGACCTGCTGACGCGCCTGAGCGACCATTTCGAGGCCAGCGTCGGCAACGACTGGCGCTTCGAGGCCGACCGCGCCGAGCACCGGCGCATGCTGCGCGGCATCGTCGGGTTCCGGCTGGAGGTGCGCGCCGTCGAGATCACGCTGAAACTGAGCCAGAACCATCCTGCCGCCAACGCCGAATCGGTGGCGGCGGCACTGGACATGCAGGCCTCGCCGACGGCGCGCGAGGTGGCCACATGGATGCGGCGGGCGCGCCACGAACCAGCCCCGCCCCAGTGAGCCTCGTTCGCCCGCCGGCACCGTCGGTGCCGCCAGCAGGGCGGACTCAGAGCATGATCAGCAGGTGGGGGCCGTAGAGCTGATCATCGCGCCAGTCCTTGTCGTCCGCGCCCAGTTCCTGCGGTGCCAGGCGATAGCGGGATCGCTGCGGGCCCAGCGAGGCCAAGGCCTCGAGCGCCTCGGGCCTGAGCCAGGGCTTGTAGTGGTTGGGCGAGAGGAAGAATCGGCCATTGAGGTAGTCGAAGATCAGTCGCAGGTTGGAGCAGTCCTCCAGCACCACGCTGTACTCCACGTACCCGGTGAGCACCTCGCTGACCCCGGATCTCTCGCGTTGGCGGTTCTGCACCTGGTGCTTTCCGTTCGCGACGATGTAGTCGTGGTAGAGCCTGGCGCGTCCGCTCGGCATCGCCGGGTAATCGAGCACCGGCAGGTAGCGGCGGCCCCGATCGTCGTTCTGGTGCACGTCGCGCATCGACCCCATCACGTTCTCGCCGTGCTTGGAGCGCGGCGTCGCGTCGATCACGCCCGGGCTGCGGAACACGGCCGCGACCAGGTCGCGCAGCGACGCCGGCAGGTCCGTGGCAGGCACTTGGTAGATCGGCCGGCACACCGCCGAGGCCGCGAGCGGCTCGACCAGGGCGCCGTGGTCGTCCCGCACAAGCTGCGCTTCGAGGCGCTGGATCAGCTGCAGGTTGCCGCCCTGGTCAGCTTCGTCAGGAATGTCCGTGTCGTTCGTCATGTCTGGTGTCCGTTGGTTGGAAAGGCGTTGCGTTGCGCGCGTCGCCGGGTCAGCCCAGGGCGCGAAGCGCGTCGAGACTTGCCGTCCTGTCGCCGGTGAAGGCGGAACTTTCGAAGTAGCTGGCATAGTCGTCCCGCTCCAGCGGACGCCAGGGGCCACCTCTCGCCGTGAGCGTGTGGTCGTAGACATTCATCAGCAGCCGGTAGGGCTCGAGCTCGACCCGGTCGCCGCCGATCGCGCGGGTCATCGCCTGCTCGATCGGAATCGAGCGCGCCGCCTCCGACACCAGGCAGACCACCAGGCTCAGGTCCGCGGTCATCACGTTGCCGCTCCCTCCGCCCCTGGAAAGCGCGCCCTTGAGCGCACCGCCATCCACCGAGGGCAGCTTGCTGACGTGCTGGTACTTGACGAGCGTGGTCCGCTTCAAGCCGACGTCGTAAGCGACCAGCGCGAAGTTTCGGGGCTGAAAGTAGTAGTGAACGCGTTTCCCCTCGTTCACGTGATCCACCGCGAACTCGCCGGGCGCCTGGTTGGCGGCGCGGACCTGCTCGAGGAATGCCGCGTAGGCGTCCTGTTCCAGTTTCAATTCGATGGCCATCGTGTCTTTCCTCCAGGGTGGGATGCCCGGCGCACACCGCGCGCGCCACGCTCGCCTGCCGTTGACGGCGGCGAGGGTTCAGCGTGACGGACCGGTACGCAACGGCCCATCGGTCAATGCCCTGGTTTCGGGGGGCCGGACGCCTGGTGATACGACCAGCCGCCACGCGCGTTCCGCATCCGCCACCACCGGTTGCCGGCGCCGATCCGCGCACCGGCGTCACCGCCCCGTGCGACGCGGCACGGCCATGTTCCGCGCACGGGCGCCCGACCAGGCGAGGGGACGCCGCCGGTTCCGCTCAAGCGACTTCGCCATCCAGCGACGAAAGGCCCTGCGCGATGGCATAGCGGGTGAGCTGGGCGATGCTGCGGATGTTGAGCTTGCCCATGCAGTGCTCGCGATGGGTGCCCACGGTCTTGATGCTCAGATGCAGCCGCGCCGCGATCTGGCGCGTGGACAGTCCCTCGGAGTAGAGCTGCACGATTTCACGCTCGCGCGAGGTGAGCCGTGTGTACGCCGAGGCATCCTCCACCGGCCGGCGATACCCTTCGATCACCGCGCGTGACATCCGCGGGCTGATGTAGAGCTGATCGCACCCTACCAGCCGGATCGCGTGCAGCAGCTCGTCGAACGGGCTGGTGCGCGCCAGATAGCCGCGGGCACCGGCCTCGAACACCGCGCGGGCGCGCATGCACGTGTCCGACGGGGCCATGCAGATGACGCGGCTGACCGGGCTGCGCTGCCCGAGCCGCCGGGTCACGTCGATCCCATTCAAGCCGGGCAACATCAGGTCCACCAGCACCAGACCGGGCTGCTCGCGGGCGCACACCTGCACGCACTCCAAGCCGTCGGCGACCTTTCCAACCACTTCCATGCCAGGTACGCCCTGCAGCAGCGCGGCCATGCCTTCCACGACGATATTGCGATCGGATGCGACGACGATTCGTGTATTCATCATTCCCTCGGTACACGGATAGGGTCCTTTCCTGCAGACACGCCGGCCGTGCCGGCTCGACTCTCGCAGCACAGGAACAGGGTGGATGCCCGGCGTTGCCGGGTGACTCGAGCTTGTCATACGGCCCACCCGCGACCATCGGCTGCGGCCTGATTTACCGACTGCCGCCGTCTGACGTCATTCGTCGCCGGACACGAGCTGCCGGGCCATCGCGGCCAGCCGCTGCCGCGCCTGCTCGACCGGCACATCGTCGCCCAGACCCTGCTGCAGCTCGAGCACGCTGGCGGCCAGTTGGCCGTGCTTGCGCATGCGGTCCGAGTCCACCACCGCCCGCTGGGACTCGGCCATCGATTTGGCCTGCTCGCCGGGATCGCCACGGACCACCGTCTCCATGACGTCGACCAGCCGCTGCAACAGGCGGTAGACCGCGGTCGCGGAGAATCCCCCCATCATCGCCATCGCCGGCTTGCCGAAAGCGCCCAGGCTGCTGTCGTGGAACAGGTCCTCGGGCAGCAGCTCGACCAGGATCAGTCCGGCGATCAGGCCCAGGATCATCCGCGCCGCATACGAGGAATCGAAGCGCGGGTCGTAGGTGGCGTTGGCGACGTAACGATGTGCCTGGAACAGCGCGGAGAAGGCCGCGCCCAGGCCGGCGCAGGCCAGGACGAACATGGTGTTCCAGTACAGCGTTCCTCCGGACGATTCCAGAAAACCCAGCGCCATGTTGGCCTCGCTGACCTTGCTGGACATGGCGATCCCGACTACCGCTCCCAGGCAGACGATCGAGGTCAGCGTCAGCGTACGGATCAACGGGATGGGCCCCAGCCAGCGCAACCAGCCGCCGCGCATCCGCTCGCGCTCGATCAGGACCACCGCCTGCGGCGTGGCCGGATGGATCACCCGCACCAGACGCCGGTGCAGGACCGGAAGCACGTGGATCCCGTCACGCGACGGGCCCGCCGGTGCGGAGGCGGCCTGCAGCTCGGCGAACCGCGCCGGCACCTCCGGCGGCATGGCCAGACCCTGCTTGAGGGCATACGACAGCATCGCCCGGCATTCGAGCTCGAGCTGCGTGAGCACGGGCGGGAAGACCAAACTGCCCGCAGCCGCTGGCCCCAGGGAAGGCGCAGCCCGCGCCCTCGCCTTGCTCCACATGCTCATGCTCCCTCCCCGACCTCAGTGCGCGCGCTCCAACACCACGGTCTGCGGCTGGCCGGGACCGGGCACCGTCAACACCGCGCGCCCATCCCCGCGTACCCCCAGCACTGCCGGACGGTCGCTCAGCTGCCGGCAGTACCCGCGGTCGTTGGCCACGATCCAGACGGCCAGCGCCTGCTGCACGCGTCCGGCATACCGCAGCTCCACCGCACAGGCGCGCGGTGCCTCAAACCGCAGGCGTCCCGCCAGGTCGCCCGGGCGGACCGGCGTCGTCACGTAGTCGAGCGCCACGGGAACGGGATCTCCCCCCTGCCAGCGCCCCGCCTCCGGAAGCACCACCCCTGCCGCACGATCGAGTGTCAGCGATAGCGGCGAAGCATCGCCGGCAATGATGTCCAGCTTCAGGCTGGAGCCCGATAGCGCGGACAGGCTGACCTGCGCCGTGCCTCCACTCAACGCATCGCAGAAACGACCGCCGTTGCGTGGGGAAACGCTGTAGCCCGCCGCTTCCATACGCAATGCCAGCGCGCAGTTGTACGGCGGGCCGAACCGCAGGTCGAAAACACCCGGCGTTCCCTGGCGTCCCTGCAGCCCCACGTAGGTCGGGGTCGGGGCCGATGCAGACGCCGGAGCCAGACTGCCGCGCCATTCCCCCTCGGGAATCGACGAGGGCGGAGCGGCCGTGGCGATCGCCGCGGTCAGGTACAGCAACGGCCCGGCGAACCGGTGGGTACGGCGCTGCGGATGGAAGGTAGTGCATTTCATCGTCATGCTCCTGGGTGGAAAGAAATGAAAGGAAAAGATCGGTCGGGACGGCGCCGAGCGCCATGCCCAGCACGAGCCCGAGCATGGCCAGCCCAGCCGCCACCAGGCATCGCCGGCGCCGGCGCTGGCGGCGCCGGCCAGCGCACAGCCGGGCCACATCGAGGCCCAGCCGCTCGGCGACGGCGCGGGCATCGCCCTCCGAAAGCGTGAATCGGCGTATCTGCCTCATGTTGCCTGCCCGGATCCAGGCGGTGCCGCGTGGCGACCAGGCAGCGCCCAATCCCGCAACGCCACGCCGTCGAGCCAGAGTGCTCCACGGGGAGACTCGCTGCCGGTGTACTCGATCTTGAGCACATGGCGGGGAGCTCGCCCCCCACGCGGCGCCAGTACCAGCGCCAGGCCGGGGTCACCGCCAGCCGTCTCGCAGGCCTCGACCTGTACCTCGAGGGCCAGGGAAAACCCGCCCACCTGCGGCAGCCGCAGCGCCTGAAGTTGCCAGACTGGCATGCTGAGCACGTGCTCCCCGCCGCCCGGCGAGACGCAGCGCACCTGCATGTCGCCCCGCTCGAGCGCCGCGAGCAGCAAGGCCTCGTGGCGCTCGCGGCAATGCCGCTGCGCCTGCAGGAAGGCCTGGTCGAGCACCTCCAACAGGCTGTCGAGCGAGGCCGATCCCGCGGACGTCATGGGTCCTTCAGCCAGGCTGGCCGGCGCTTGAAGCCGACGTGGTAGCACAGCCACTGCAGCACGACCTGGTGCTCGCCGAGCTGCAGGACGCTGAAGCTCTTTTCGATGCCGAGCACCGCGCCCTGCGGCGCTTCGGACAGGCAGCGGTTGAGCAGCGCCTGCGCGGCCTCGACCTGCTCGGCGCTCTGCATCTTGGCCGGGTTGTCGCTGCCGACGACGATGCGTTTGACGTAGCTGACTTCAGTGAGATCGAACATCGGCGGCGACTCGAGCAGGAAAGGGGCACGCGGCTAGCGGACCGTCAGGGAACCGGAACCGGTTCCTTCACCTGGCGCGGAGCCGCGGCGGTCTGCAGGATGTCCAGCACCCGCGCCAGGCCCTCCGGCGTCCCGCGGTCCTCGGCGTGCAGGGCCACGTGGTACTTGGCGGAGTTGTCGGACGAGCGCGTGTTCTCCTTGTGGGTCGACACCGAGCCCTGCACGTTGACCTTGGCCTTGAACACGCCCCAGCCGACACTGGCCTCCAGATCCACCTTCAGGCTCTTGTCCTCGGCCTCCTTCTCCGAGAACGAGGACTTGACCTCCATGTCGAAGGTGACGTCCACCGTCTGGATACTGAGGTTGGGGACGTTGACCAGCGCCAGCAGCGGCACCACGATCTCGACCTCCTCCTCGGCCATCTTGCCGTTGCCCGCCGGATCCTCCACCGGCCGCATGAACTTGAACTGCGCGGTCCGGGTGCCGCCGTTGCCGTTGGGATCGTTCGGGTCGGTCGGCGGCAGGAAGCCGATGACCTTGATGAAGTCGGCGGTCGCCCTGGCCAGCATGACCTGCGCGTCGCAGGCGGCACGCAGCGGCGCACCGATTAGGTCGCCCATCGGCAACCCCTTGAACTGGTCGGACATATTGACGATATCGGCCATGTTGTTCTCCTGATGTTGTGAATGACGAACTGCAACGGCAGCCGGGGGTTATCCGACCTTGACCGTCTTGAACACCCCTTGCGTCTGCGCAAGGTGGTTGATGAGGCGCGCGATGCCCTCGGTGGGTTCGCTGCCTTCCACGCGCAGCACGACGTGGACCGAGTTCTGTCGCGCGTTCCTGGAACTCGAGCTGAGATCGATGCCGATCTGCCCCGGTGCCGCCGGCGACTTGGCGCGCCAGTCGCCGCCCGGAGCGGGCTCGAGGACCGACGCGGGAAGCTCGGCCTCGTCCAGTTCGCTGAGCACGCCCAGCTGCGCATCGAACGTGATCTCCACGTCCTTGATCCGCAGCACGTTGGAGGACACCAGCGGCAGCAGGGGCGCCCGGTACAGGTCTTCGTCGTCCTCGCCGGCCTCGGGATGCTGCGAAGGCAACCGGATCAGCACGCTCTTGGGACGATTGTCCTCGTCGAAGAACGCGCCGAGGTTGGCCATCTGGTGCTGCTCGATCCGGTCCTGCGCATCGATGACCGCGCCGGCCAGTGCTTCGATCATGTCGTTCAGCGATATCTGGGTCATACCGGGACTGCCCTCGGGATATGGACGACGCGCGGCTCAGGACAGCTCGGGGAAGGCATCCACGCGTGCAAGCCAGCCCTTGAGGAACTTGCCCAGCGGCGGCCGCGCCGCGGCCAGCCTGCGGTAGTAGTCCTTGCGCCCGGCCTTGTAGCGCGCATAGAGCGCGCGTTGGTCGCAGGCCGCCAGCGCGGCGAAGGTGCCGGGTCCGAACCGTCCGTCCACCGCCAGGGCCTTGGCGGTCAGTGCGTTGAGCTCGCTCTGCAGCAGCTTGATCGCGTTGGCGCCCGCATTGACGTAGAAATCGAAAACGATGTCGGCCAGCGGCTGCAGCGCGATCTCGTCGCCGCGGATCGGGTCCCAGTAGCGCGCCTTGTAGACCACGCCGGCCTGCGCGTCGGTCAGCGCCCGCAGGTTGGCAAGCGTCGGCTCGATCCCCAGGAGCGGCTGGGCGACACTCTTGAAGGTCGCCAGGGTAATGCCCTTGTTGGTGGCGCCGCCCGGGTCAACCGGATCGTTGACGAAGCCGCCCTCGTGCTTGAGCAGGGTCGGGAAGAACGCGTTGAAGTCGGCCATGGCGCCACCTGAAGGGATTGGGTCGGTGGAGACAGTCTGGTTTTGGCCCGCGCGCTGCGGCATCGGCCGCCTGCCGATACGCGGCCGCCCTGCAACTGAGTTCGAAGCGGGCGGCTCCCCAGTCCCCCGGCAGTTCTGGAATAATGGCCGCATGAACGAACTCGACCATCTGCTCGACAACAACCGTGCCTGGGCCGATCGCATCAGCCGCGAGGACCCCGGCTTCTTCGGCCGGCTCTCCAAGCAGCAGTCGCCCCAGTACCTGTGGATCGGCTGCTCGGATTCGCGGGTGCCGGCCAACCAGATCATCGACATGGCGCCGGGCGAGGTGTTCGTGCACCGCAACGTCGCCAACGTGGTGGTGCACACCGACCTCAACTGCCTGTCGGTGATCCAGTTCGCGGTGGACGTGCTGAAGGTGCGCCACATCCTGGTCGTGGGCCACTACGGCTGCGGCGGCGTGCATGCCAGCCTCACCCACGCGCGCATGGGCCTGGTCGACAACTGGATCCGGCACGTCACCGACGTGGCCGAGAAGCACCAGGACTGCCTGCAGCAGGCCGGCGACCTGCCGCTGCAGCACGCGCGCCTGTGCGAGCTCAACGTGCTCGAGCAGGTGGTCAACGTCTCGCGCACCAGCATCGTGCGCGACGCCTGGAACCGTGGCCAGCCGCTGAGCGTGCACGGCTGGGTCTACAGCCTGCGCGACGGCCGGGTGCACGACCTCGGCATGCACGTCAGCGAACCCGACCTGGTGCAGTCGCGCTACGACGCGGCGCTGGCGCGCATCCAGGCCGACCGCGAGGACCGCTGAACCGGCGGCGGCGCACCGCGGCCGCCGCTGGCGTACCCTGCGCAGACCGCGCGCCCGAGACCCACGCCCATGCTGTCCCCGCCGCTCAACCTGCACGCCTGGATCGAGGAGCACCGCCACCTGCTCAAGCCGCCGGTGGGCAACAAGTGCATCCAGCAGGACGACTTCATCATCATGGTCGTCGGCGGGCCCAACGCCCGCACCGACTACCACTACGACGAAGGCCCGGAGTGGTTCTACCAGCTCGAGGGCGAGATGGTGCTGAAGGTGCAGGACGACGGCGTGGCGCGCGACATCCCGATCCGCGCCGGCGAGATCTTCCTGCTCCCGCCGAAGGTGCCGCACTCGCCGCAGCGCGGGCCCGACTCGGTCGGGCTGGTGGTCGAGCGACGCCGGCTGCCGCACGAGCAGGACGGCCTGCTGTGGTTCTGCCAGCGCTGCAACCACCCGCTGTACGAGGCGTTCTTCCCGTTGCGCGACATCGAGCAGGACTTCCCGCCGGTGTTCGACCACTTCTACCGGTCGCCGGCGTTGCGCACCTGCCAGGCCTGCGGCGCGCTGCACCCGGCCCCGGCTCGCTATGACGCCGGACCGGACTGAGGCCGCGCCAGCCGCTCCCGCCCCATGCTGCGCACCCTGATCGACCTCAAGCCCCGCGACGTGCCGCTGCGGGTGGCCCTGCGCAACACCGCCGCGGTGGTGCTGCCGCTGGCGCTGGGCCTGGCCACCGGGCATGCCGCGGCCGGCCTGGCGGTCACCAGCGGCGCGCTGAACACCATGTTCTCCGACCAGCCCGGCCCGTACCGGGCGCGCATGCAGCGCATGCTGATGTCGGCCGCCGCGGCCGGCGGTGCGGCGCTGCTGGGCATCTGGGTCGGCGGCAGCACGCCGGCGCTGGTGCTGGCGGCACTGCTGTTCGGGCTGGCCGGCGGGCTGCTGGTGGCGCTGGGCCCGGTCGCCGCGCGCGTGGGGCTGACCAGCATGATCCTGCTGGTGATCAGCGCCGACATGCGGCTGCCGCCGGCGCAGGCGCCCGGCGTGGCTGCGCTGATCTTCGCCGGCGGCCTGCTGCAGATGCTGATGGCGCTGGCGGCCTGGCCGCTGCAGCGCTACCGCCCCGAGCGCTTCGCATTGGCCGACCTGATGCGGCAGCTGGCCGCCATCGCGCGCCAGCGCCCGGAGGCGACGGTCGCGCCGCCGGCGACCCAGCAGGTGCTGGACGCGATGGTGATGCTGCACGGCGAGCACCGTTCGCGCGCGATCGCGGTGCAGTCGTTCCGCATCATCGCCGAGCTGTGCGAGCGGGTGCGGCTGGAGCTGCTGTCGCTGGCCGACGCCGATACCCGGCTGGACGGCGCACCCGCGCGCGCGGCGATCGAGCGCGTGCTCGAGCGCAGCGCGATCGTGCTGGAGCAGCTGGCGCATGCGATGACGGTCGGCGAGGACCCGGCGGCGGCCGCGGACTCGATGACCGGCTTCGACGAACTGATCGAGGCGCTGGCGCAGTTCCAGCAGCACAACGAGGACACCCGCGAGCGCCGCCTGGTACGCGTCGCGGTGGCGCGCGCGCAGGGCCTGGGCGGCCAGCTGCGCGCCCTGGTCCGCAACGGCCACTGGGCCAGCAGCCGCGGCGAGATCCAGGCGCAGTTGGCCGAGACCCGGCTGCCGGCGGCGCTGCGGCCGGCCGCCACCGTGGCCACGCTGCGCGCCAACCTGGCGCTGTCATCGGTCGCGTTCCGGCATGCGTTGCGCTGCAGCGTGTGCCTGGCGCTGGCGGTGGCGTTCGAGCGCTGGCAGCAGATCCCGCACGGCTTCTGGATCCCGATGACCACCGCGATCGTGCTCAAGCCCGACTTCGGCGGCACCCTCAGCTTCGGCGCGCTGCGCGTGGCCGGTACCTTCGCCGGCCTGCTGATCGCCACCGTGCTGGCGCATTTCAGCATGGACGGCGCCGCGGTGCGGCTGGCGCTGCTGGCGCTGCTCTGCCTGGGCTTCCGGCTGCTGACCCAGGTCAACTACGGCATCGGCGTGGCCTTCCTCACCGGCATGCTGGTGCTGCTGCTGTCGTTCGAGGGCGTGGCCCCGGGCGATGCGGTGGGAGCGCGGCTGCAGGCCACGGTGCTGGGCAGCGTGCTGGCGCTGGTGGCCTATGCGCTATGGCCCACGCGCGAGCGCCGCCACATCCGCGCCTCGCTGGCGCGGCTGCTGGACGCCTACCGCGCGCACATGAGCGTGCTGCTGCGCGGGCGCATGGACGAGCTCACCGAGACCCGGGCCGCCGCGCGCGTGGCGCGCACCAACGCACAGGCGTCGATCGAACGTTTGCGCGGGGAACCGCGCAGCCGCCGCAACCTGCAGGAGCTCAAGCTCGCCGAGTCGCTGCTGGCCAACGGCAACCGCCTGATCCGCGCGACGCTGTCGCTGGAAGCGGTGCTGCGCGACGGCAACCCCCTGCCGGAGTCCGAGCCGCTGGCGGCCTTCCGCAGCCAGGCCGACGCGGCGCTGGCACAGCTGTCCGACTGCCTGGCACAGGGCCGCATCCCGCCCGCCGCCACGCTGCGCGCGGCCGAGCGGCGCCTGTCCGAGGCCCTGGCCGGCGCGCCCGGCGACGAGCCGGGCGCGGCCACCGCGGCGCTGGCGCTGGCCGACACCTGCGACCGCATCACCGACAGCGTCGGCACCCTGACCCACCTGCTGCGCCCGGCCCGCGCCGCGGCCAAGCCGGTGCTGCACGCCGAGCCGGCACGCGACGGCGGGTAGACTGTGGCCCTGTCCCGAGGCCGATAGCCCCATGAACGAAACGCCGACGCTCCACCAGGCCGCCGCGCTGGATGCCGCCGACCCGCTGGGTCCGCTGCGCGCCGAATTCGTGTTCCCGCAGCACGCCGGTGCCGACCAGACCTACTTCGTCGGCAACTCGCTCGGCCTGCAGCCGCGCCGGGCCCGCGCGATGGTGCAGGAGGTGCTCGAGCAGTGGGGCACGCGGGCGGTCGAGGGCCACTTCACCGGGCCGACGCAGTGGCTGACCTACCACCAGCTGGTGCGCGAGCCGCTCGCGCGGCTGCTCGGCGCGGCGCCGGCCGAGGTCGTGGCGATGAACACGCTGAGCGTGAACCTGCACCTGATGATGGTCAGCTTCTACCGGCCCACGCGCGAGCGGCCGGCGATCCTGATCGAGGCCGGCGCGTTCCCGTCCGACCGGCACGCGGTGGAGTCGCAGATCCGCTTCCACGGCTTCGACCCGGCCACCGACCTGATCGAGGTCGAGGCCGACGAGCCCGACGGCACGCTGTCGATGCACGCGATCGCGCGCGCGATCGCCGAGCACGGTCCGCGCCTGGCGCTGGTGCTGTGGCCGGGCCTGCAGTACCGCACCGGCCAGGCCTTCGCGCTGGGCGAGATCGCCCGGCTGGCGCGCGCGCAGGGCGCGGCAGTCGGCTTCGACCTGGCGCACGCGGTGGGCAACCTGCCGCTGACGCTGCACGACGACGGCGTCGACTTCGCGGTGTGGTGCCACTACAAGTACCTCAATGCCGGCCCCGGTGCGGTGGGCGGCTGCTTCGTGCACGAGCGCCATGCCCGCAGCGAGCGCCCGCGCTTCGCCGGCTGGTGGGGCCACGAGCAGCCGACCCGGTTCCAGATGGGCCCGCAGTTCGTGCCCACGCCGGGTGCCGAGGGCTGGCAGCTGAGCAATCCGCCGGTGCTGGCGATGGCGCCGCTGCGCGCCTCGCTGGAGCTGTTCGAGCGCGCCGGGATGGCGGCGCTGCGGCACAAGTCCGAGGCGCTGACCGGCCACCTGGAGCGCCTGATCCTGGCCCGGCTGCCGCAGGTGCTGCGGATCGTCACGCCCGCCGAACCGGAGCGGCGCGGCTGCCAGCTGTCGCTGCGCGTGGCCGGCGGCCGCGCGGATGGGCGCGCCCTGTTCGAGCACCTGCACGCGGCTGGCGTGCTGGGCGACTGGCGCGAACCGGACGTGATCCGGATCGCGCCGGTACCGCTGTACAACCGCTATGCCGACCTGCACCGCTTCGTCGAGGCCGTCGAGGCCTGGGCCGGCCTGGACGCGCCGGCGCACTGACGCCGACGCGCCGGCGCGGCAGGACTCGGCCCCCGCCGGCCCGGGCCGCGGGGGCGACCGGCCCGATCGCCGCCGCGCCATCCGCCCCGCCCACCGCCCCTTCCCGCCTTCCGCCCACGGACACTCCCTTGAGCCCTTCCTCCCCGCGATCCCTCACCCTGGTCGGTGCCGGCCTGGCCGGCTCCCTGCTGGCGATCCTGCTGTCGCGCCGCGGCTGGCAGGTGACGGTGTACGAACGCCGCGGCGACCCGCGCATCAAGGGCTACGAGTCCGGCCGCTCGATCAACCTGGCGCTGGCCGAGCGCGGGCGCCACGCGCTGCGCCAGGCCGGCGCCGACGAAGCGGTGATGGCGCGCGCGGTGATGATGCGCGGGCGCATGGTGCATCCGCTCGACGGGCCGCCGCAGCTGCAGCGCTACGGACGCGACGACAGCGAGGTGATCTGGTCGATCCACCGCGCCGCCCTCAACATCACCCTGCTCGACCTGGCCGAGGCCGCCGGCGCGCGCATCCACTTCTATCGCCGGCTGCACACGGTCGACTTCGACGCCGGGCATGCGCGCTTCATCGACGACCGCGACGACCAGCCGCACGACCTGCACTTCCGCAGCCTGGTGGGCACCGACGGCGCCGGCTCGGCGTTGCGCGCGGCGATGCAGCGCCGGTCGCCGCTGGGCGAGCGCATCGAGTTCCTCGACCATTCCTACAAGGAGCTGGAGATCCCCCCGGCCGCCGACGGCGGCTTCCGCATCGAGCGCAACGCGCTGCACCTGTGGCCGCGCGGCCACTACATGTGCATCGCCCTGCCCAACGACGGCGGCACCTTCACCGTCACCCTGTTCCTGCCCAACACCGGCGAACCGAGCTTCGCCACCACCCGCACCGGCGAGGAGGCGCTGGCGCTGTTCGCGCGCGACTTCCCCGATGCGCTGCCGCTGATCCCGCAGCTGAAGGCGCACTGGGAGGAACATCCCCCCGGCCTGCTCGGCACCCTGCACCTGGACCGCTGGCACCTGGGCGGGCGCGCGGTGCTGCTCGGCGACGCCGCGCACGCGATGGTGCCGTTCCACGGCCAGGGCATGAACTGCGCGTTCGAGGACTGCGTGGCGCTGGCCGACGCCCTCGATGCGCATCCGGACCTGGCCACCGCGTTCGCCGCGTTCGAGGCCGCGCGCCGCGACGACGCCGCCGCGATCCAGCAGATGGCGCTGGAGAACTACCTGGAGATGCGCGACCGCGTCGGCGACCCGGCGTTCCTGCTGCAGCGCGAGCTCGAACAGGCGCTGCAGGCACGCTGGCCCACGCGCTTCGTGCCGCACTATACGATGGTGACCTTCCTGCGCACGCCGTACGCGGTGGCGCTGGCGCGCAGCGAGATCCAGCGCGAGATCCTGGTCGAGGCCACGCGCGGCCACGACGACCTGGCGCGGATCGACTGGGCGGCGCTGGAGCGCGCGGTGCACGCGCGGCTCGCGCCGCTGGACGGCACGCACTGACGCACCCGCGCGCCACGCGCCGCCCGCACGCCGCCTGACCCGAACCTCCATCCCACGATTCGACCGCCCATGCCCGACAGCTTCCTCTTCTACGACCTGGAGACCTTCGGCCAGGATCCGCGCCGCACCCGCATCGCCCAGTTCGCCGCGGTGCGCACCGATGCCGAGCTGCGCGTGATCGAGGAGCCGATCAGCTTCTTCGTGCAGCCGGCCGACGACCTGCTGCCGTCGCCCTACGCCACCCTGGTCACCGGCATCACCCCGCAGCACGCGCAGCGCGAGGGCGTCGGCGAGGCCGAGGCCTTCGCCCGCATCGCCGAGCAGATGGCGCGGCCACAGACCTGCACGCTGGGCTACAACTCGCTGCGTTTCGACGACGAATTTGTGCGCCACGGCCTGTTCCGCAACTTCCACGACCCGTACGAGCGCGAGTGGCGCGGCGGCAACTCGCGCTGGGACCTGCTGGACCTGCTGCGCCTGGCGCACGCGCTGCGCCCGGACGGCATCGCCTGGCCGCGCCGCGACGACGGCGCCGCCTCGTTCAAGCTGGAACAGCTGGCGCTGGCCAACGACGTGCGCGAGGGCGACGCCCACGAGGCGCTGTCCGACGTCTACGCCACGATCGGCATGGCGCGGCGGCTGCGCACCTGCCAGCCGCGGCTGTGGGAATACGCGCTGCGGCTGCGCGACAAGCGTTTCGCCGCCGGCCTGCTGGACGTGGTGGCGATGCAGCCGGTGCTGCACGTCTCGCAGCGCTATCCGGCCGCCCGCCTGTGCGCGGCGCCGGTGCTGCCGCTGACCCGGCACCCGCGCATCGACAACCGCGTGGTGGTGTTCGACCTGCAGGGCGACCTGGAACCGCTGCTGCGGCTGTCCGCCGAGGAGATCGCCGAGCGCCTGTACCTCCCGCAGGCGGACCTACGCGAGGGCGAGCAGCGCATCCCGCTCAAGGAGGTGCACCTCAACAAGGCGCCGGCGCTGGTGGCCTGGAACCACCTGCGCGAGCCCGACCTGCAGCGGCTGGGCCTGGACCGCGCCGTGGTCGAGGCCAACGCCGCGCGCCTGCGCGCGATCGGCCCCGAACTGGCGGAAAAGGTGCGCCGGGTGTTCGCCGGCGAGCGCGCGGGCGCCGGCCCGGCCGACGCCGACGCCTCGCTGTACGACGGCTTCCTCGCCGACGGCGACAAGCGCCTGCTGGCCCAGGTGCGCAGCAGCGCGCCCGCCGAGCTGGCGGCGCTGGAGCCGCGCTTCCGCGACCCGCGGCTGGTCGAGCTGCTGTTCCGCTACCGCGCGCGCAACTGGCCGCAGACCCTGTCCTGCGACGAGCAGCTGCGCTGGAACGCCTACCGCCGCCAGCGCCTGCAGCAGGACAGCGGGCTGTCCGAGGTCACCTTCGAACAGTACGCCGCGCAGATCGCCGATTTACGGGCCGCTCACCCCGACGATGCTACCAAGCAGGGCCTGCTCGACCAGCTCTCCGCCTGGGGCGCCGAACTCCAACGCACGCTATGACCACCTACTTCACGGATGCCAGCTTCAAGTTCCTGCGCGCCCTGGCGCGCCACAACGACAAGGCCTGGTTCAACGACCACCGGGCGCAGTACGAAGCGCACGTCCGCCAGCCGTTCCTGCGCCTGATCACCGACCTGCAGCCGGACCTGGCCGTGGTCAGCACGCAGTTCCGCGCCGATCCCCGCACCCAGGGCGGCTCGCTGTTCCGCATCTACCGCGACGCCCGCTTCTCGCACGACAAGTCGCCCTACAAGACCTGGCAGGGCGCGCGACTGTTCCACGAGCGGCGGCGCCAGGTGCCGGCACCGTCGTTCTACGTGCACCTGCAGCCGGGCGGCAGTTTCGTCGGCGCCGGGCTGTGGCATCCGGAGCCGGACACCCAGCGCAAGGTGCGGCAGTTCATCTTCGACAATCCCGGCAGCTGGAAGTCCGCCGCGCACGACCCCAGGCTGCGCCGCCGCTTCGACCTGGACGAGAGCGAGAAGCTGGTGCGTCCGCCGCGCGGCTTCCCCGCCGACTTCGAGTGCCTGGAGGACATCAAGCACCGCAACTGGGTGTTCTGGCGCCCGCTGGACGACGCCCTGATGACCGGCCCGCGGTTGCGCCAGACCGTCGCGGCCGACCTGGTGACGCTCGGCCCCTTCGTCGACTACCTGTGCGCGGCGCTGGACCTGGAGTTCTGAGGCGGATGAAGAAGCTGCTCGCCCTGGTGGTACTGCTGGCGCTGGCGCTGGGCGGCTATGTCGCCGCGGGGCCGTACCTGGCGATGCGCGGCATCAGCCAGGCCCTCGAACGCGAGGACACCGGCGCGCTGGAACGCCACGTCGACTTCCCGCGCCTGCGCGTCAACCTCAAGGCGCAGCTGGACGACTACGTACTGCGCCAGGCCGGCAGCGGCCTGCAGTCCAGCCTGCTCGGCGCGTTCGCGCTGCAGCTGGGCAGCCACGTCACCGGCGCCGGCGTCGATACCCTGGTGACCCCGCTCGGGATCGGCGCGCTGCTGCAGGGGCGCAGCCTGTGGAAGCGCGCCAGCGGCGACACTGTGGGCGGCGACACCTACGCGGCGCCGGTGCCGGCGCGGCCGCTGGAGGGCGCCGAGCATCGCTACGAGTCGAGCTCGCGCTTCACCGCGACCGTGCGCACCGCCGCTGGCGACCCGATCGTGTTAGTGCTGACCCGCGACGGGCTGCGCTGGCGCCTGAGCGACATCCGCCTGCCGCTGTGACCGCCGCCCGCGCCGGCCGGCGGCGCCTGGCCATTTTTTGACCAGAGCGTCCATGGCCGCCGCGCCGCAAGGGGTGCGCGGACTTATCCACATGTTTGCCGGCCGCCCATCCACACCCGCTGTGGAAAACCCGGGCGGCGGCCCGTCACTCGTTGGAGACCCCGTGCGGCACGTGGCCGGCCGCCACGTGCTGGTGCTGGCGGGCACTGTCGATGTTGTGCTGCGAGTCGTCGAAGAAGATGTCCGCGCCGAAGGCCTCCAGGAACGGGCCCTTGTGGCGCCCGCCCAGGAACAGCGCCTCGTCCAGGCGCACGCCCCACTCGCGCAGGGTGCGGATCACGCGCTCGTGCGCCGGCGCCGAGCGCGCGGTGACCAGCGCGGTGCGGATCGGCGAGGCCTCGCCCGCCGGGAACGCCGCCTGCAGCGCGTGCAGCGCCGACAGGAAGTTGCGGAACGGCCCGCCGCTGAGCGGCTCGCGCGCGCGCTCGCGCTCGTGGCGGCCGAACGCCTCCACGCCCTGCTCGCGCGAGATCCGCTCGCTCTCGTCGCCGAAGATCACCGCATCGCCGTCGAAGGCGATGCGCAGCTGCGTCGGCAGCCGGGTGTCGTCGTTGTCGACGATCGCCGCGGCGGCCTCGGCGCGCTCGCCCGGCGGCCGCGGCAGGATCGTCGCCCCGGCGATCCCGTGCGCCAGCGCGCGCCGCACCGAATCCGGGTTGGCCGACAGGAACAGGTCGGTGCCGAACGGCTTGACGTAGGGCCAGGTGGCCTCGCCCGAGGTGAAGGTGGCACGCACGATGTCCAGCCCGTAGTGCTGGATCGAATTGAAGATGCGCAGGCCGGTGTCGGCGGAGTTGCGCGACAGCAGGATCACCTCCACCCGCGGCGTGTCCTCGGGCGCGCCGTGGTTGAGCGCCAGCAGCTTGCGCACTACCGGGAACGCCACCCCCGGCGCGAGCACGTCGTCCTCGTGCGCCCGCTGGTAGGCCGCATAGGCCTCCACGCCGTCCTTCTCGAACAGCGCGTGCCCGTCCTCCAGGTCGAACAGGGCGCGGGAGGTGACCGCGACGGTCAGCAGGCGGGGAGTGTTGTCGGCCATGAATTCAGGGATTCGAGAGGGGGGATTCGGGATGGGATCCCTGCGCCGCATCGTACCGCGTCATCCCGTTCTCCCGCAGACCAAGGCGGCCCGGCTTCTGATTCAACCATTCCCCAATCCCCATTCCCCAATCCCCGCGTCTAAACCACAAACTGCTCGCTGAAGATCCGCTCCTCGAGGTTGTGCTCGGGGTCGAACAGCAGGGTCACGCGGTGTTCGCTGGATTCGCGGATGGTCACTTCCACCACGTCGCGGATCTCGTGCGAGTCGGCGGTGACGCTGACCGGACGCTTGTACGGGTCGAGCACGCGGAAGCGGATCTCGGTGTCGGCCTTGAGGATGGCGCCGCGCCAGCGCCGCGGGCGGTACGGCGCGATCGGGGTCAGCGCCAGGGTGTGCGAGCCCAGCGGCAGGATCGGGCCGTGCGCCGAGGAGTTGTAGGCGGTGCTGCCGGCCGGGGTGGCCACCATCACGCCGTCGCCGATGAGCTCGGCGATGCGGGTCTGCCCGTTGAGGTCCACGCTGAGGTGGGCGGCCTGCCGGGTCTGGCGCAGCAGCGAGACCTCGTTGTAGGCCAACGAGCCGGCGGTGGTGCCCGATTCGGTCTGCACCAGCATCTGCAGCGGGCGCAGGTGGGCCGGCTCGGCGCGCCCCAGGCGTTCGACCAGGTCGTCGTCGCGATGCTGGTTCATCAGGAAGCCCACCGAACCGAGCTTCATGCCGAACACCGGCGTGCCGGTGCCGCCGTGGCGGTGCAGCGTCTGCAGCATGAAGCCGTCGCCGCCGAGCGCGCACAGCACGTCGGCGTCGCCGGCCGCATGGTCGCCATAGCGCGCGATCAGCTGGTCGCGCGCCTGCTGGGCCGGCGGCGCGGTACTGGCGAGGAAACAGATGCGGGGAGCGGACGGCAACGAGGACGCATTCATGCCGTCGATCATACCCGGCGTGGAGGGGCGGGATTGGGGATTGGGGATTGGGGAATCGGGAGAAGCTATGCCCCGGCACTCCCGGCATTCCCGGCCCGGTGGTGCTGGCGACACTGCGGGCCGGCCCGAGCGGCCTTGCGCCACGTCTCTGAAGCGAAGCGCTGGGTCAGGAAGCGCACGGCGGCCACCGCGGGGAGGGACCGATGTGCTCCCTCGATGCAATGTCCGATCGAGCCCGCGCGGTGACCGGTCACGTGGCCGGGGTGCGTGTATCGCCCCGGCCGGCCTGCCGACGCGATTGTCGAGCGGCGCCCGCCGGGTCAAGGGGCGCGGCGCCCGCCACGGGCAGCGGCCTGCCCGAGGGCGGGACCGGATGGCGGCAGCGACGACGTCCGGCCTGGGGCCCGCACAGCGGGCCCCGATCACGGGACTAGGCCCCGTGCGCCGCCAGCTGGCCCAGGCGCTGCACCGCCACCGACACCGTCGGGTAGTCCAGCGTCTTCTGCTCGCCCAGTTCCTGCAGCATCGACAGGGTGAAGCGCAGGCTGGTGTCGTCGCGCGACAGCCACCGTGCGACCTTCTCCTCGGCGCTGGCGCCGGGCGTGGCGAGCACCTGGCCGGTGAGCGTGCGCTGGTGCGCCGCCAGCTCGTCGCGCAGCACGCCGCGCGCGACCGCGTGCCAGCGCCCGTTGACCTCCAGCGCGTCGATCTGCTCGAACAACCACGGCAGCTGAAGGGCCTCGCCCAGGCGGAAGTGCACCTTGGACACCTCCACCGGCTTCAGCTTGCGCGGGGCCGCCAGCTCGATGATGTCGAACGCCGGCTCCAGGTAGCGCAGCTCGGACAGCTGCTGCGCCAGCGCCGCCGGCAGGCCCTTGTCCTGCCACTCCTGCACGCTGGCCTCGTAGGCCGGCCGCTGCGAATCCGGCAGCACGCCCGAGGCGACGCGGATGTCGTTGAACGGACCGTGGTAGCGCTCCACCGCGGCGGTGATGCCCGGCATCGGGCCCGGCCGCGACAGCAGCCAGCGCACGAACGCACGCTGCAGCCGCCAGATCACCTCCAGCGCATCGATCTGCACCGATTCGGGCACCTGCCCGTCCAGCGCGTCGATCTGGGTCCACAGCGCGCGCGCGTCCAGGGTCTCGCGGCTGATCGTATAGGCCTTGGCGACCTCGGCGATGCTGCGGCCGGTGTCCTCCTGCATGCGCATCAGGAAGGTCGAGCCCATCCGGTTGATGGTGGTGTTGGTCACCGCCGTGGCGATGATCTCGCGCTTGAGGCGGTGGCGCTCCATCGCGTCGGCGTACTTCTTCTGCAGCGGCTTGGGGAAGTAGCGCTGCAGCTCCTTGGACAGGTACGGGTCCTCGGGGATGTCCGAGTCCAGCAGCTGCTGGAATGCCACCAGCTTGGAGTAGGACAGCAGCACCGCCAGCTCCGGCCGGGTCAGGCCCTGGCCGCGCGCCTTGCGCGCCGACAGCTCGGCGTCGGACGGCAGGAACTCGATCTGGCGGTCGAGCAGGCCCTGCTGCTCCAGCGTGCGGATGAAGTGCTGCTTGGAACCCAGGCGCTTGACGCTCATCCGCTCCATCAGGCTGAGCGCCTGGTTCTGGCGGTAGTTGTCCCACAGCACCAGGTCGCCGACCTCCTCGGTCATCGACGCCAGCAGCGTGTTGCGCGCCTCGTAGCTCAGCTTCTTGGCCTGGACCACGTCGTTGAGCAGGATCTTGATGTTGACCTCGTGGTCGGAGGTGTCCACGCCGGCCGAGTTGTCGATGAAGTCGGTGTTGAGCAGCACGCCGGCCTGCGCGGCCTCGATGCGGCCGAGCTGGCTCATGCCGAGGTTGCCGCCCTCGCCCACCACCTTGCAGCGCAGCTCGCCGCCGTTGACGCGCAGGCCGTTGTTGGCGCGGTCGCCGACATCGGCGTGGCTCTCGCTGGCGGCCTTGACGTAGGTGCCGATACCGCCGTTCCAGAACAGGTCCACCGGCGCCTTGAGGATGGCGTTCATCAGGTCGTTCGGCGACAGCTGCTTGACCCCGGCCTCCAGGCCCAGCGCCTCGCGCACCGGCGCGCTGATCTCGATCGACTTGAGCGTGCGCGGGTAGATGCCGCCGCCCTGGCTGATCAGCGCGGCGTCGTAGTCGGCCCAGCTGGAGCGCGGCAGCTTGAACAGGCGTTCGCGCTCGGCGAACGAGGCCGCCGGATCCGGTGCCGGGTCCAGGAAGATGTGGCGGTGGTCGAACGCGGCCAGCAGGCGGATGTGGCGCGACAGCAGCATGCCGTTGCCGAACACGTCGCCGGACATGTCGCCGATGCCGACGCAGGTGAAGTCCTGGCTCTGGCTGTCGCGGCCGAGCGCGCGGAAGTGGCGCTTGACCGACTCCCAGGCGCCGCGCGCGGTGATGCCCATGCCCTTGTGGTCGTAGCCGACCGAGCCGCCGGAGGCGAATGCGTCGCCGAGCCAGAAGCCGTGGTCGATCGCCAGGCCGTTGGCGATGTCGGAGAAGGTCGCCGTGCCCTTGTCGGCGGCGACCACCAGGTACGGGTCGTCCTGGTCGTGGCGCACCACCTGCGGCGGCGGCACGATCTTGCCGCCGACGATGTTGTCGGTGATGTCGAGCAGGCCCTGGATGAACAGCTTGTAGCAGGCGATGCCCTCGGCCTGGATGGCGTCGCGGTCGCCGCCGGCCGGCGCGCGCTTGCAGAAGAAGCCGCCCTTGGCGCCGACCGGCACGATCACGGTGTTCTTGACCATCTGCGCCTTGACCAGGCCCAGCACCTCGGTACGGAAGTCCTCGCGGCGGTCGGACCAGCGCAGCCCGCCCCGCGCGACCGCGCCGAAGCGCAGGTGCACGCCTTCCACGCGCGGGCCGTAGACGAAGATCTCGCGGTACGGGCGCGGCTTGGGCAGGTCCGGCACGCGGGCCGAATCCAGCTTGAAGCTGATGCAGTGGCCCGGCTGGCCGTCCCGGCCGGTCTGGTAGTAGCTGGTGCGCAGGGTGGCGTCGATCACGCCCATGAAGCTGCGCAGGATGCGGTCCTCGTCGAGGCTGGAGACGCGGTCGAGCAGCTTCAGCAGGGCGGCGCGGGTAGCCTCCTGCTGGGCGTCGCGGTCGCCGCGGCGGGCCTCGATCACCGGCTGCAGGGCCTTGAGCGCGGCCTCGTCGGCACCGGCCAGCGCGGCCAGCTGCTGCTGCAGCCGGGCCTGGCCCGCGGCCACCTCGGCCTTGCTCTCGCTGCCGGTGGCCAGGTCGAAGCGCGCCTCGAACAGTTCCACCAGCAGCCGCGCCAGCAGCGGGTAGTGGTTGAAGGTGGCCTCGACGTAGCTCTGCGAGAACGGCACGCCGGTCTGCAGCAGGTACTTGCAGTAGCCGCGCAGCAGCGCGACCTGGCGCCAGTGCAGGCCCGCCGCCAGGATCAGGCGGTTGAAGCCGTCGTTCTCGGCATCGCCGTGCCAGATGCGCGCGAAGGCCTCGCCGAAGGCGGCATCGGCGCTGGCCGCGTCGATCGCGCCGGCGGCCGACTCGACCTCGAAGTCCTGGATGTAGACCGGCTGGTCGCCGACCTGCAGCCGGTACGGGCGCTCGGAGATCACGCGCAGGCCCAGGTTCTCCATCATCGGCAGCGCGTCCGACAGCGGGATGTCGTCGAGCTGGCGGTACAGCTTCAGGCGCAGGCCGGACATGTTCTCGCGCTGCACCGCCTGCAGGCTCAGGTGCAGGTCGTCGGGCCCGGACAGCGCGGCCAGGTGCTCGACGTCGCTGGCGGCGGCCTCGGTCGAGGAATCCTCGATGTAGCCGGCCGGCAGCGCGCGGCCGTAGGTGGCGGCCATGCGCAGGCCGTCGCGCTCGCCGTGGCGGGCCACCAGCGCCTCGCGCAGGTCGTCCTGCCAGTTGCGCAGCAGGTGCGCCAGGCGCGCCTCCAGCTCGGTGGTGTCGAATTCCAGCGCCTCGCCGCTCTTGGGACGCACGATCAGGTGCAGCTGCGCCAGCGGCGACTCGCCCAGCACCACGCTGGAATCGATGTACTCGCCGTGCAGCGCTTCCTTGAGCAGGGTCTCGATGCGCAGGCGCACGTCGGTGTTGAAGCGCTCGCGCGGCAGGTACACCAGCGCCGAGATGAAGCGGCTGTACTTGTCGCGGCGCAGGAACAGGCGGCTGCGCACCCGCTCCTGCAGGCCGAGGATGCCCATCGCGGTGCGGTACAGCTCCTCCTCGTTGGACTGGAACAGCTCCTCGCGCGGCAGCGTCTCCAGGATGTGGCGCAGCGCCTTGCCGCTGTGGCTGCTCGGGGTCAGCCCGGACTTGCTCATCACGTACTCGTGGCGCTGGCGCACCAGCGGGATCTCCCACGGGCGGCGGTTGTAGGCGCTGGAGGTGAACAGGCCGAGGAAGCGCTGCTCGGCGACGATGCGGCCCTTGGCGTCGAACTCCAGCACGCCGATGTAGTCCATGTAGCCGACCCGGTGCACCCGCGAGCGCGCGTTGGTCTTGGTCAGGATCAGCGCGTCCTTCTTGCCGGCGCCGCTGTTGAGCCCGTGCGCGGCCAGGGTCTTGACCGGCCGCGCCGGCGAGGTGTCGCGCCCGCGCATCAGGCCCAGGCCGGATTCCTCGACCGGCGCCAGCACTTCCTCGCCGCCCTGCTTCTCCACCCGGTACTCGCGGTAGCCGAAGAACGCGAAGTGGTCGCTCGCCGCCCAGCGCAGGAACTCCTGCGCCTCGTGGCGGCTGGCGTCGTCCACCGGCAGCCGGCGGGTCGCCAGGTCGTCGGCCAGCACCACCATGCGCTCGCGCATCGCGCTCCAGTCGTGGACGATGGCGCGCACCTCGGCCAGCACCTTGCGCACCGCCGCCTCGACCCGCGCCATCTCCTCGGCCGGCTGGCGGTCGATCTCCAGCATCATCAGCGATTCGGACTTGCCCTCGCCCACGGCGGTCAGCTTGCCGCCCTTGTCGCGGCTGATGCGCAGCACCGGGTGCCCCAGCACGTGCACGCCGATGCCCAGCTCGGCCAGGGTCATGCTCACCGAGTCGACCAGGAACGGCATGTCGTCGTTGACGATCTGCAGCACGGTGTGCGGCGTCTCCCAGCCATTGGCCTTCAGCGACGGATTGAACACCCGCACATTGGCGGTGCCGGCCTTGCGCGCCCGCGCGAACTCCAGCATGTCGCCCGCCAGTGCCGCCCAGGCCTCGGGCGAGTGGTGCGGGAACTCGTCGTCCTCCATGCGCCGGTAGAAATCGGCCGCGAACAGCTGCGCCTCCGGCTGCCGCGCCGCGGGGTAGCGCTTGCGCAGGGCCGCGAACACCGGCTCGAGGAGGGCGGCCCGCACGTCGGTGCTGACCGGCGAAACCACGCGTTGGGCGGCCGCCGGGGAAGCAGCCTGGGTCGATTTCGGAGCGGCTTTCTTGGATTTCATGACAGAGCTGCTGAATGCCCGGTAGGAAAAAATGAATTGTACCGGTGCCCCGTGACAACGCCTTGCTGCAAAGCGCAAACCGGAGATCCCGTTGCGCTGCCGATAAGCAAGCGCGGGCGCCCGCCGGCACCATCACCTGCGCCCACGGCGGCGCTGCCGGTGCCGGCGCGCCGGCCGCAGCGGCAACGGTCCGGCACGGCCGGCCGCCAGGAACGGCAAAGCCGCCCGCCGGGGCCCTGGGGACGGCGCGGCATGCACACAAGCCAGGATGGCCGTCAAGGCTACTTAAAAACTAAACTGGACGGTATAGTCCACCATCATGAGACCCGCGCCCGCCTCCCAGACCCCCCGCGACCAGCGCGACCGCCGCGTGCACGAGGCCGTGCACGCCGTGCTCGCCGAGCAGGGCATGCGCCTGAGCATGGATGCGGTGGCGGCCCGCGCCGGCTGCTCGAAGCAGACCCTGTACACCCGCTACGGCTGCAAGCAGAACCTGCTGCGCCTGGTGATGCAGGACCATATCGAGTTCACCGCCGGGCACCTGGACGCCGGTGCCACCGACCTGCGCGAGGGCCTGCTGACCTTCGCCCGGCAGCATCTTGACCGGCTGAACCGCCCGGATGTGGTACAGAGCTCCCGATTGATCGACGCCGAGTCCTACCAGTTCCCGGACGAGGCCCGCCAGATCTACCGCGACGGCATCGAAGGCCTGCAGGAGCGCCTGGCGCGGCGCCTGCGGCAGGCGATCGACGCAGACCAGCTCAAGCATGACGACCCGCACTTCATGGCCGAGCTGCTGCTGGGCATGATCGTGGGATTGGATTTCGAACGCCAGCGCTTCCATACCCCGCACCGCGCCGCCCTCGATGCCCGGCGCGAATGGGCGGAGTTCTCGGTCGACAGTTTCCTGCGTGCCTTCGCCCCCGCCCCGACGTCCTCACATTCAACACCTCTAAACGGAGTTTCCCCCCGATGATCGCCCCGCTCCGCACCCTCGGCCTGGCCTGCGCCATCACGGTCGCCCTGGCCGCCTGCAGCAAGCCGGAACAGCAGACCCCGCCGCCGCCCGAAGTCAGCGTGCTGGAAATGAAGCCGCAGACCCTGCCGCTGCAGCGCGACCTGGTGGGCCGCCTGTCGGCGTTCCGTTCGGCCGACGTGCGCGCGCGCGTGCCCGGCGTACTGCTCAAGCGGCTGTACACCGAAGGCAGCGACGTCAAGGAAGGCCAGCCGCTGTTCCAGATCGACCCCGAGCCGCTGAAGGCGACGCTGTCGTCGGCGCAGGGCGAGCTGGCCGCCGCCGAGGCGACCTACGCCAATTCCAAGGTGGCCGCCAACCGCGCCCGCAGCCTGGCGCCGCAGCAGTACGTGTCGCGCTCGGACCTGGATACCGCCGAGGCCACCGAGCGCACCTCCGCGGCCAGCGTGCAGCAGGCCCGCGCCTCGGTGCAGACCGCGCGCATCAACCTGGGCTTCGCCACCGTCACCGCGCCGATCTCCGGCCGCGCCGGCAAGCAGCAGGTCACCGAGGGCGCGCTGGTCGGCTCGTCCGACGTCACCCTGCTGACCACGGTCGACCAGCTCGACCCGCTGTACGTCAACTTCTCGATGAGCAGCGACGAGCTGGCGCAGCTGCGCCACTCGCAGACCCAGGGCAACGTGCAGCTCAGCGGCGACGGCAAGTCCACCGTGGACGTGATCCTCGGCGACGGCAGCAAGTACGCCCACCCCGGCACCCTGGACTTCTCGGCGGTCACGGTCGACCCGAGCACCGGCACGGTGTCGCTGCGCGCCACCCTGCCCAACCCGGAACAGGCGCTGCTGCCGGGCGCGTTCGTGACCTTCCAGGCCACGCTGGGCCAGCGCAACAACGCCTACCTGGTGCCGCAGGCCGCGATCCAGCGCGACGCCGCCGGCGCCTATGCGCTGGTCGTGGGCAAGGACGGCAAGGTCGCGCGCAAGAACGTGGTCGCCGACGGCCAGCAGCAGGGGCAGTGGGTGGTGACCGGCGGTCTGGCCACCGGCGACCAGGTCATCGTCGACGGCCTGCAGAAGGCGAAGGAAGGCCAGCCCGCCAAGCCGGCGCCGTGGAAGCCCGCCGCCGCCGGCGCGCCGCAGAACGGCGCCGCCCCGGCGGGCGCCGCGCCGGCCGCCAGCGCCGGCAGCGCCCCGGGCGCTGCGCCCAAGACCGACGCCGAGGCCGCCCAGCCGGCGGCCGACGCCCAGCCCAAGCAACAGTGACGGATCCCCGCCATGCCTAAGTTTTTCATCGAACACCCGGTCTTCGCCTGGGTGGTGGCGATCCTGATCTCGCTCGGAGGCGTGATCTCGATCCTCAACCTCGGCGTCGAGTCGTACCCCACGATCGCCCCGCCGCAGGTCACCGTCACCGCCAACTACCCCGGCGCCAGCGCTGACACCACCGAGAAGTCGGTCACCCAGGTGATCGAGCAGCAGCTCACCGGCATCGACCACCTGCTCTACTTCAACTCCTCGTCGTCGTCCAACGGCCAGGCCACGATTACCCTGAGCTTCGAGACCGGCACCGACCCGGACATCGCCCAGGTCCAGGTGCAGAACAAGGTGTCGCTCGCCACCCCGCGCCTGCCCAGCGAGGTGACCCAGCAGGGCGTGGTGGTGGCCAAGGCCAACGCCGGCTTCCTGATGGTGGTGGGCCTGCGTTCGGAAAACGCCTCGATCAACCGCGACGACCTCAACGACATCGTCGGTTCGCGCGTGCTCGACCAGATCTCGCGCGTGCCCGGCGTCGGCAGCACCCGCCAGTTCGGTGCCGAGTACGCCATGAACATCTGGCTGAACCCGGAGAAGCTGCAGGGCTACCACCTGTCGGCGACCGACGTCTACAACGCGATCAGCAACCAGAACGTGCAGTTCGCCGCCGGCGCGATCGGCGCCGACCCGGCCCCGAACGGCCAGGGCTTCACCGCCACGGTCTCGGCCGAAGGCCGCTTCTCCTCGCCGGAGGAGTTCCAGAACATCATCCTGCGCAGCGACAGCACCGGCGCCACGGTACGCCTGAAGGACGTCGCCCGGGTCGCCCTGGGCGCCACCAGCTACGGCGTGGACACCCAGTACAACGGCCAGCCGATGGGCGCGTTCGCGATCCAGCTGCTGCCCGGCGCCAATGCGCTGAGCGTGGCCGAGGCGGTGCGCTCCAAGATGGACGAGCTGCAGCCCACCTTCCCGCAGGGCGTGTCGTGGTTCGTGCCGTACGACAGCACGTCGTTCGTCACCGTGTCGATCGAGGAAGTGGTCAAGACCCTGATCGAGGCGATCGTGCTGGTGTTCCTGGTGATGCTGGTGTTCCTGCAGAACTTCCGCGCCACCATCATCCCGACCCTGGTGATCCCGGTCGCGCTGCTCGGCACCTTCATGGGCATGCTGTTCATCGGCTTCACCATCAACCAGCTCACGCTGTTCGCGATGGTGCTGGCGATCGGCATCGTGGTCGACGATGCGATCGTGGTGATCGAGAACGTCGAACGCATCATGAGCGAGGAACACCTGGCGCCGAAGGCCGCGACCAGCAAGGCGATGACCCAGATCACCGGCGCGGTGGTGGCCATCACCGTGGTGCTGGCGGCGGTGTTCATCCCGTCGGCGATGCAGCCGGGCGCGGCGGGCGAGATCTACAAGCAGTTCGCGCTGACCATCGCCATCTCCATGGCGTTCTCGGCGTTCCTGGCGCTGAGCTTCACCCCGGCGCTGTGCGCGGCATTCCTCAAGCCGACCCACAACGACAAGCCAAACTGGGTGTTCCGCAACTTCAACAAGTACTACGACAAGCTGGCGCACCGCTACGTCGGCGTGGTGGGCAACACGCTCAAGCACAGCCCGCGCTGGATGGTGCTGTTCGTGGTGCTGGTGGTGCTGTGCGGCTTCCTGTTCACGCGCATGCCCAGCAGCTTCCTGCCGGAAGAGGACCAGGGCTTCGCGCTGGCCATCGTGCAGCTGCCGCCGGGCGCGACCAAGACCCGCACCAACGAGGTCTTCGCGCAGATGCGCGGGGTGCTCGACAAGCAGGACGCGGTGGAAGGCATGCTGCAGGTGGCCGGCTTCAGCTTCCTGGGCTCGGGCGAGAACGTCGGCATGGCGTTCATCCGGCTCAAGCCCTGGGACGAGCGCGACATCACCGCCGAGGCGCTGATCCAGCAGCTCAATGGCGCGTTCTACGGGATCAAGGGCGGCCAGGTGTTCGTGGTCAACCTGCCCACCGTGCAGGGCCTGGGCCAGTTCGGCGGCTTCGACATGTGGCTGCAGGATCGTGCCGGTGCCGGCCAGGCCTCGCTGACGCAGGCGCGCAACATCCTGCTGGGCAAGGCCGCCGAGCATCAGGACGCGCTGACGGGCGTGCGCCCCAACGGCCTGGAGAACGCACCGCAGCTGCAACTGCACGTGGACCGCGTGCAGGCGCAGTCGATGGGCCTGTCGGTCAGCGACATCTACAGCTCGATCCAGCTGATGCTGGCGCCGACCTACGTCAACGACTTCTTCTACGAAGGCCGCATCAAGCGCGTCAACGTGCGCGCCGAGGATGCCTACCGCACCGGGCCGGAGGCGCTGCGCAGCTTCTTCACGCCCAGCAGCACCGCCACCGATGCCGATGGCCAGGCGTCGATGATCCCGCTCAGCAACGTGGTCAAGGCCGAATGGACCTACGATTCGCCGGCGCTTAACCGCTACAACGGCTACTCGGCGGTCAACATCGTCGGCAACCCGGCGGCGGGCGGCAGTTCCGGACAGGCGATGCAGGCGATGGAGGAGATCGTCAAGAACGACCTGCCGCCGGGCTTCGGCTTCGACTGGAGCGGCATGTCCTACCAGGAGATCATCGCCGGCAATGCGGCGACCTTGCTGCTGGTGCTGTCGGTGGTGGTGGTGTTCCTCTGCCTGGCCGCCCTCTACGAGAGCTGGTCGATCCCGGTCTCGGTGCTGCTGGTGGTGCCGGTCGGCGTGCTGGGCGCGGTGGCGTTCTCGCTGCTGCGCGGCCTGCCGAACGACATCTACTTCAAGATCGGCATGATCACCGTGATCGGCCTGGCGGCGAAGAACGCGATCCTGATCGTGGAGTTCGCGGTCGAGCAGCGCGCGGCGGGCAAGACCCTGCGCGAGGCGGCGATCGAGGCGGCGCACCTGCGCTTCCGCCCGATCCTGATGACCTCGTTCGCGTTCATCCTGGGCGTGCTGCCGCTGGCGATCTCCACCGGCGCCGGCGCCAACGCACGGCACTCGATCGGCACCGGCGTGATCGGCGGCATGGTGTTCGCCACCGTGCTCGGCGTGATCCTGATCCCGCTGTTCTTCGTGGTGGTCCGCCGCATGCTGGGCGACAAGCTCGACGAGCAGTCGAAGGAGTACCAGCACCTGCAGTCCGACGGCAGCACGCCTCGCCCGGATCGCTGATCCTTCCCGCCTCGCACCCCAAGCCCCGGCCTGTCCGGGGCTTTTTTTTGGGCGCGCGCGCGGGCCCCTAATAAGTTCCTAAGAACGCCGCCCTAGGCTCTGCATCGAGCCTCGCCGCGCCCCGCGACTGCCCCTGTCGCGCCGGCCCCGTGCAGACGCCCTTCCCTGGAACCGCCATGCATACGCAACCCCTCCCTCCTCCTGCGCCGCCCGCCCGCAACCGCGATATCTGGCGCGAACTGCCCGACCTGCGGCGGCGGCGCCATCGCCCGGCCCTGCGCCGGCTGGCCGCGCGGTCGCTGGCGTTCGCCGGTGCGGCCCTGCTGGGCGGCGCGCTGTTCGCCCTGTGGGCCTGGCGCCGCTGACGCGGCGCCTCCCTCCCGACCTTCCTTCCCCAACGGACCACGACGATGCGCCTTGCCCTGCCCTCCGCCCTGCTGCTGCCGGCCTGCCTGATCCTGTTCGCCGGCGGCTGCGCCAGCACCCGCCCGCTGCCCTACGCCGGCCTGGCCTCGTCCCGCTACCTGCAGCCCAGCGACGACAGCCGCGGCGACCGCGCGCCGTACGCCTACCAGGGCGAGGTCGACTGGGCCGCCTACTCGCGCGTGATCCTGGAGCCGGTGACGATCTACCGCGGCGCCGACGCACAGTTCGAAAAGGTCTCCGAGGAGCAGAAGCAGCAGATCGCACGCTACATGCAGCAGGAATTCAACTACGCCCTGTCCAAGCGCTACTACCCCACCACGCGCCCGGGCCCGGGCACGCTGCGGGTGCGGCTGCTGCTCACCGGCGCCGAGGTCAACAAGAAGGTGATCGGCACGGTCATGAAGTTCGATCTCGCCGGCGCGCCGTACAACGCGGTGCAGGCCGCCCGCGGCCGCGAGGGCGCGTTCTCCGGCTCGGTCAGCTACGCGGTGGAGATCTACGACACCCAGCGCGATGCGCTGCTGGCCGCCTACGTCGAGAAGCAGTACCCGAGCGCGATGAACCCCAAGGCCAGCCTCGGCACGCTGGATGCGTCCAAGGCCGGCATCCGCAAGGGCGCCGAGGCGTTGATCGCGCGCCTGCAATGACCCGGCGGACGCGGCCGCACGCCCGCCGCGCCCCGGTGCCGGGGCCGGGCCCGCGAGGCCGGCGGCTCAGCCCGGCGGGGCCGCCCGGGTGGAGCCGCGCACGACGCAGCGGCCGTTCATCACCAGCCGCCGCACCGGCAGCTGCGGTGCCTGCAGCCGCTCCAGCAGCAGCGACATCGCGGCGCGGCCCATGTCCTCGACCGGCTGCTCGACCACGGTGATGCCGGGCTCGACCAGTTCGGTCCAGCGCTCGTTGTCGAAGCCGGCCAGCGCCAGGTCGTCGGGGATCCGCAGGCCGGCGCTGCGCGCGGCCTTCAGCGCACCGACCAGCAGCAGGCTGTTGCTGGTGACGATGGCCTGCGGGCGCGCGGCCGAGGCCAGCCAGTGCCCGGCCTCGGCGATCGCCGCCTCGGCGGTGGGCGCCACCTCGCGATAGTCCGGCACCAGCCCGTGCGCGCGCATCGCCGCCACGTAGCCGTCGCGGCGCTCGGCGGCGGTGGTGCTGGTGCTGCCGAACAGCCCGCCGATGCGGCGGTAGCCCTGGGCCAGCAGGTGCTCGACCAGCCCGGCCATCGCCGCCACGTTGTCCAGCACCACCGCGTCGTAGCGGCTGCCGGCGGCGGCGCGGTCGATCAGCACGGTCGGGTAGTCGAGGTCGAGTTCGTTCATGCGCCCCACCGTCACCCGGGTCGGCGCGAACAGCAGCCCGGTGATGCGCTCCTCCTGCATCAGCTGCAGGTACATCGCCTCGCGCTCGGGGTCCTCGTCGGTGTTGCACAGGGTCACGCGCATGCCGGCCCGGTAGGCCACCTCCTCGACCGCACGGATCAGCGCGGTGAAGAACGGGTTGCGGATGTCGGCCACCACCAGCCCGAGGATGCCGGACTGCTGCGAGCGCAGCCGGCGCGCCATCAGGTTCGGACGGTAGCCGGTCTGGCGCACCGCGGCCTCGACCTTGGCGCGGACGTCGTCGCTGACCGGGCCATGGCCGAGCGCACGCGAGACGGTGGACTTGGAGACGCCCGCCACGCGGGCCACGTCGTTGATGCTGATACTCATTGAGAACGTTCCCGCTCCATATCGCGCATCCGGGGGCAGACGCGGCCTGACCCGGATGCTAACCCTAAATGACTAGAGGGTTTTTGTGCAGCGCACATTGACGTTTTGGGTGGGAACGTTCCCACTATGCACCCCCGTACTGTTCTGTCCCGGAGTCCCGCCTTGTCGACGTCGCCCTCCCCCGCCCCGGTCGCCCAGGAACTCGTCCAGCTGCACGCCCAGGCCCGCGACAAGGCCGATGCGATCGCCCAGGCGGCGCAGATGCTGGTCGCCGCCGGCTGTGTGGCGCCCGGCTACCAGGCCAGCATGGGACGGCGCGAGGAGCTGGCCAACACCTTCCTGGGCCACGGCGTGGCCATCCCGCACGGCATGGGCGAGGACCGCCACCTGGTCCGGCGCGACGGCCTGGCGGTGCTGCAGCTGCCCGACGGCGTGGAGTGGAACCCCGGCCAGACCACGCGGCTGGTGGTGGCGATCGCCGCGCAGTCCGACACCCACATCACCCTGCTGCGCCGCCTCACCCGCCTGATCCAGGACCCGGCGGCGCTGCAGACGCTGTTCACCACCGACGATTCGGCGGTCATCGTCGCGGCGCTCAACGGCGATGCGGCGCCGGCCGCCCCCGCGGCCCCGGCCACCGACCTGGCCGAGCGTTTCGACTGGAGCGTGGCCTATCCCAACGGCCTGCACGCCCGCCCGGCCACGCGCTGGTCCGAGACCGCGCGCGGCTTCGCCGCGCGGGTGCAGGTGCGCGCCGGCGAGCAGGCGGCCGACGCCAAGAGCCTGGTGGCGCTGCTGCAGCTGGGCCTGCGCCACGGCGACGCGGTGACGGTCTCGGCCGAGGGCCACGACGCGGCCGCGGCGCTGGCCCAGCTGCGCGGGGTCATGGACCGGCTGACCGCGCAGGAGAAGGCCGACGCCGAGCGCGCCGCCCAGCGCCGCGCCGCGCCGGTGGCCGGCTGGACCCCGCCGGAGGCGCAGCCGGCGATCGTCGGCATCGGCGCCAGCCCGGGCGTGGCGATCGGCATCGTGCATACCCTGGCGGCCACCGCCACCGAGGTGGTCGACCGCCCCACCGCGCTCGGCGACGGCGGCGCGCTGCTGCACGACGCGCTGACCCGTACCCGCCAGCAGCTGGCGGCGATCCAGGACGACACCCAGCGCCGCCTCGGCGCCTCGGACGCGGCGATCTTCAAGGCCCAGGCCGAGCTGCTCAACGATACCGACCTGATCACCCGCACCTGCCAGCTGATGGTCGAAGGCCACGGCGTGGCGTGGTCGTGGCACCAGGCCGTGGAGCACATCGCCGCCGGGCTGGCCGCGCTGGGCAACCCGGTGCTGGCCGCGCGCGCGGCCGACCTGCGCGACGTCGGCCGCCGGGTGCTGGCCCAGATCGACCCGGCCGCCGCCGGCGGCGGCCTGTCCGAGCTGCCCGACCAACCCTGCATCCTGCTGGCGCCGGACCTGTCGCCGTCCGACACCGCCCACCTCGACACCGCCCGCGTGCTCGGCCTGGCCACCGCGCTGGGCGGGCCGACCTCGCATACCGCGATCCTGTCGCGCACGCTCGGGCTGCCCGCCCTGGTGGCCGGCGGCGCGGGCCTGCTGGACATCGCCAACGGCACCGAGGCGATCATCGACGGTGCCAGCGGCCGCCTGTACCTGCAGCCGTCCGAGGCCGACCTGGCCTCGGCACGCGCCTACATCGACGAACAGCAGCGCATCCGCGAGCGCGAGGCCGAGCAGCGCAGCCAGCCGGCACAGACCACCGACGGCCACCGCCTGGACATCGGCGCCAACGTCAACCTGCCCGAGCAGGTGGCGCTGGCGCTGTCGCAGGGTGCCGAGGGCGTGGGCCTGATGCGCACCGAGTTCCTGTTCCTGGAACGCGGCAGCACGCCGAGCGAGGACGAGCAGTTCGAGACCTACCAGGCGATGGCCCAGGCGCTGGAGGGCCGCCCGCTGATCGTGCGCGCGCTCGACATCGGCGGCGACAAGCAGGTCGCCCACCTGGAGCTGCCGCACGAGGAGAACCCGTTCCTGGGCGTGCGCGGCGCGCGCCTGCTGCTGCGCCGGCCGGACCTGCTGGAGCCGCAGCTGCGTGCGCTGTACCGCGCCGCCAAGGCCGGCGCGCGGCTGTCGATCATGTTCCCGATGATCACCTCGGTGCACGAGCTGACCGCGCTGCGCGACCTCTGCGAGCGCATCCGCGAGGCGCTGGACGCGCCGGTGGTGAAGATCGGCATCATGATCGAGGTGCCGGCCGCCGCAGTGCAGGCCGATGTCCTCGCCCGCCACGCCGACTTCTTCTCGATCGGCACCAATGACCTCACCCAATACGTCCTGGCGATCGACCGCCAGAACCCGGAACTGGCGGCCGAGGCCGAGAGCCTGCACCCGGCGGTGCTGCGCATGATCCGCAGCACGGTGGAGGGCGCGCGGCGCCACGGCCGCTGGGTCGGCGTGTGCGGCGGCCTGGCCGGCGACCCGTTCGGCGCCAGCCTGCTGGCCGGCCTCGGCGTGCACGAGCTGTCGATGACGCCCAACGACATCCCGGCGGTGAAGGCGCGCCTGCGCGGCGCCGCCATGGACGCGCTGCAGCGGCTCGCCCAGCGCGCGCTGGACTGCGAGACCGCCGAGCAGGTGCGCGCCCTCGAGGGCGGCGCGGCATGAGCGTGCAGGCCGTCACCGTCACCCTGAACCCGGCGATCGACCAGACCGTGCGCCTGGCCCGGCTGCAGCCGGGCGCCGTGCACCGTGCCGCGGGCGTGCGCAACGACGCCGGCGGCAAGGGCATCAACGTCGCCGCCTGCCTGGCCGACTGGGGCGTGCCGACCGCCGCGTTCGGCGTGCTCGGCGCCGCCAACGCAGGGGTGTTCGAGGCGCTGTTCCGCGAGCGCGGCATCGCCGACCACTGCCTGCGCGCCGACGGCGACACCCGCACCAACATCAAGCTGGTCGAGGACGAGCGCGGCGAGACCACCGACATCAACCTGCCCGGCCTGACCCTGGACGCCGCCCGGCTGCAGGACGTGGCCGCGCGGCTGGCGCCGCTGCTGCGCCCGGGCCTGCCGGTGGTGCTGTCCGGCAGCCTGCCGGCCGGCGTGGCCGACGACGCCTGGGCCCGGCTGCAGGCCCAGGCCACCGCCGCCGGTGCGCGCGTGCTGCTGGACACCAGCGGCGCGCCGCTGGCCGCCGCCCTCGCTGCGGCGGCGGGCGCCCTGCCCTACGCGGTCAAGCCCAACCGCCACGAGCTGGAGGCCTGGACCGGCACCGAGCTGGTCGAGCGCGGCGCGCTGCTGGACGCCGCGCGCGCCCTGCTGGCGCGCGGCATCGGCCTGGTGGTGATCTCGATGGGCACCGAGGGCGCGCTGTTCGTCGACGCCGACGCCGCGCTGGTGGCGCGCCCGCCGCGGCTGGCGCGCGGCAGCAGCGTGGGCGCCGGCGACGCGATGGTGGCCGGCCTGGCCGCCGCCCTGCTAGAACCGGCGACCGGGCTGGACGCCTGCGCGCGCCTGGCCACGGCGTTCTCGATGAGCCGGCTCGAAAGCGGCGACGCGCGCCGGCTCGACCCGGCGCAGGTGCGCGCGCTGGCCCCCACCGTGGCGATCGAGGTGTTGTAGGCCCTCCCGGGCGCGACGGGAGCCTCCCTCCCCCCTCCCGGTCGCGCCCGGGACCCGGTTTCCCCGCACGCTTTCCGCCGGCCCTGCCGGCGACCGAAGAACAACGCAGGAGTTCGTATGCAACCTTCCCTCGTGGTGATCGCCGCCGGCGACCGCAGCACCGAAGCCGTCCTCGCCGCCGAGGCGCTGCGGCGCGCGGCCACGCAGCGCGGCCTGGACCTGGCGATCGAGATCCGCAGCGACCAGGGCATCACCGGCACGCTCGCGCCCGCGCTCGCCGCCGGCGCCCCCCAGCTGCTGTGGATCGGCGATGCCGAGCCCGACAGCGCCCGCTTCCCGCAGGCGCGCGTGACCCGGCTGCGCCTGGGCGAGGTCCTGGACGACCCGGCCGCCGCGCTGGCGTCGCTGTCGGCGACGGCGGCCCCGGCGCCGGTCGCGGCCGAGGCGCCCAAGCGCATCGTCGCCATCACCTCCTGCCCGACCGGCATCGCCCACACCTTCATGGCCGCCGAGGGCCTGCAGCAGGCCGCCCTGGCGCTGGGCCATGCGATGCGGGTGGAGACCCAGGGCTCGGTCGGCGCGCAGGACGCGCTGACCGATGCCGAGATCCGCGACGCCGACCTGGTGCTGATCACCGCCGACCGCGAGGTGGACCTGTCGCGCTTCGCCGGCAAGCCGCTGTACAAGGGCGGCACCAAGCCGGCGATCAACGACGGCCAGAACCTGATCCGCAAGGCGCTGGCCGAGGCCCGGCCGCACGCGGTCGCGGGCGCGGGCGGCGGCGCGCCGCCGGAGAAGACCAAGGGCGCCGGCCCCTACAAGCACCTGATGACCGGCGTGTCGTTCATGCTGCCGTTCGTCACCGCCGGCGGCCTGCTGATCGCGCTGGCGTTCGCGCTGGGCGGCATCTACGCCTTCGACGACGCGCACAAGGGCACCCTGGCGTGGTCGTTGTTCCAGATCGGCTCCAAGGCCGGCTTCACGCTGATGGTGCCGGCCCTGGCCGGCTACATCGCCTACTCCATCGCCGACCGTCCCGGCATCGCCCCCGGCATGATCGGCGGCATGGTCGCGGCCAACCTCGGCGCGGGCTTCATCGGGGGCATCTTCGCCGGCTTCATCGCGGGCTACGGCGTGGCGGCGCTGAACCGCTACATCCGGCTGCCGCGCAACCTGGAAGGGCTCAAGCCGGTGCTGATCCTGCCGGTGCTGGGCACGCTGCTGGTGGGCCTGGCCATGCTCTACGTGGTCGGCACCCCGGTGGCGGAGCTGCTGGCCTGGCTCACCGCCTGGCTGCGCGGCATGCAGGGCAGCAGCGCGGTGCTGCTGGGGCTGCTGCTCGGCGGGATGATGGCGTTCGACATGGGCGGGCCGGTCAACAAGGCCGCCTACGCGTTCTCCACCGGGCTGATCGCCAGCCAGGTGTACACGCCGATGGCCGCGGCGATGGTGGCCGGCATGACCCCGCCGCTGGGCATCGCGCTGGCGGCCTGGGCGTTCCGCAACCGCTTCACCCGCGAGGAACGCGGCTCGGCCACCGCGGCCGGCGTGCTCGGCCTGGCGTTCGTCACCGAGGGCGCGATCCCCTATGCCGCGCGCGATCCGCTGCGCACGATCCCGGCGCTGATGCTGGGTTCGGCGGTGGCCGGCGCGATCTCGATGGCCGCCGGCGCCGAGCTGAAGGTGCCGCATGGCGGCGTGTTCGTGCTGCCGATCCCCAATGCGGTGACCCACCTGGGCACCTACGTGCTCGCCCTGCTGGTCGGCACCGCGCTGACCGCGCTGGCGCTGCGCGTGCTGAAGAAACCCGTCATCGACTGATTCCCGACCGCGCCGCCCCCCGGCGGCGCCCACCGATCCCAGGAGCCCCCCATGTCCCTGCTCTCGCGCGGCCGCCGCCTGCTGCCCATCGCCGTTGCCTTCGGCCTCGCCCCCCTCGCCCACGCGCAGGACGCGCGCGACGCCTTCACCCTCAAGCTGGCCTATACGGGCGAGGCGGCCGCCCTGCTCGATGGCGGCAAGGACAACGGCACCGCGTATGCCGGCCAGCTGATGCTGGGCACCGACGTCGACCTCGACAAGCTGTTCGGCTGGCACGGCGCCACGGTCAAGGCCTACGCCATCCAGCGCCACGGCACCAACCTGTCCAACAGCAGCCTGGGCAACAGCACCTCGGTGCAGGAGATCTACGGCGGCCAGGGCGAGCGCCTGGCCAACCTGACGCTCGAGCAGAAGCTGTTCGACGGGCGGCTGGAACTGGAAGGCGGCCGCAGCATCGCCAACGTCCACTTCCTTGGCTCGGACCTGTGCGGCTACTTCCAGACCAACTCGGCCTGCGGCAACCCGACGTTCGTGTTCCGCACCAGCAACTTCACCTACTGGCCGGTATCGAGCTGGGCCGCGCACGCCAAGGCCTGGCTGACGCCCAACGTCTATGTCCACGTCGGCGCCTACGAGGTCAACCCGACCCAGGCCGAGGACGGCGAGCACGGCCTGAACTGGAGCACGCGCGACGCCACCGGCGTGATCGTGCCCTATGCGGTGGGCTACAAGGCCGACGGCAAGGACGGGGGGCTGGCCGCGATGTACGAGCTGGGCGGCTGGCAGGACAACTCCGACTACCGCGACCCGCTCAACGACGCCAATGGCAACCCGGCCGTGCTCAGCGGGCTGGAATATGCCGAGCGCCGCGGCCGCTCGGGCGCGTTCGCGCGTTTCGAGCAGCAGGTGACGCGCGACGACAATGACGGCGACCGCGGCCTGACGGTGTTCGGCGCGGTGCTCAAGGGCACCTCCGGCCAGCTGATCGAGGACCATTTCATCCAGCTCGGCCTGGTGCAGCGCGGCACCTTCGCCAGCCGCCCGGACGACAACATCGCTTTCGTGGTCACCCAGCAGAAGTACAGCGACCAGGCGATCGAGAACCTGCGCCTGGCGCGCGCCGCGGCCGGCGGCACCGGCACCCCGGCCGACAACCAGATCATGATGGAGCTGAGCTACGGTATCCAGGTCACCCCGCGCCTGCGCGTGGCGCCGAACCTGCACTACGTGATCCATCCCGACCAGTTCAACGAACCCAGCCGCCAGACCGACCTGCCGAACGCGCTGATCGCCGGCCTGCGGGTGGACTGGGCGCTGTAGCGCTTCGTTCGTCCGCGCGCTCGCCGGCGCCGGACTGGCGGGCGCCCTCTCGCCATGGATCGGCGAGGCGTCAGCACGCGGTGGCGTAGAGCGGCTCAGGGACGTGCCGTGGCGGTGGATCCACGGGAGGGCTGGCTGGGCCGGTAAGCTTGGCCGGGCCGGGCCAGGCCGCCGCCGTTCCGACCGTGCCGATACTTCCGGCCGAAACGGCCTTCCCGCCGGGGATCACATCCTGCCTGAGGGACGTGGCATCCGGGCTGCAGTCCCTTCAGAGCGCTCAACTCAAGAGCGCGGGCGCCTCGCTCGTTCGCTCGGGAGCAGCCCGGGAGACCCGGGCCGGGACACGCCTCGCCTCCTGCTACGGGGACCTGCAACATCGAAGCCGGCGTTTTACGTCCCGTCCCGGGTCCCCCGGGCCGCTCTGCACAGGTCTAGGGGGGTGGCGGGAACAACGGGATGATCGGGGCTGGGCTGATGGGGACGGCGCGGCTGAAAGAAAGCCCGCGCAGGGCGCGGCTTTTCCTTGTGACGCGGCGGCGGAGACCCAGGGCCGGCGCGCCAGCGCCTCCATGTCGCGGGCCTTGGGCAGCCGGCCTGCTTGCGACCTCGAACGGCCCGATGCTCAGCATCGGCACCGCCACGAGCATCCAAGGGCGCGGGCGCCTCGCTCGCTCGGGAGCAGCCCGGATGACCCGGGCCGGGACACGCCTCGCCCGCTGCTACGGGGACCTGGAACATCGAAGCCGGCCCGTCCCGGGTCCCCCGGGCCGCTCTGCACAGGTCCAGGGGACGGCGGGAACACCGGGGCGATCGGGGCTGGGCTGACGGGGCCGGCGCGGCCAAAAGAAAAGCCGCGCAGGGCGCGGCTTTTCCTTGTGACGCGGCGGCGGAGACTCAGGGCCGGCGCGCCAGCGCCTCCACGTCGCGGGCCTTGGGCAGCAGGTCCTGCTTGGTGACCTTGAACGGCCCGATGCTCAGCATCGGCACCGCCACGATCACCGAGGACACCACCACCACCACTGCACCGATCATGTGGGTCAGCGCCAGGCCTTCCATCGAGTTGCCGCCGTACAGGTACAGCGCCAGCGCCGACAGGAAGAACATCACCGCGGTGATCACCGTGCGCGACAGCGTCTGGTTGATCGAGCGGTTCAGCACTTCCAGCGGCTCCACGCGCAGGCTGCGGAAGTTCTCGCGGACGCGGTCGAACACCACGATGATGTCGTTGATCGCGAAACCCATCACCGACAGCAGGCCGGCCAGCACCGTCAGGTCGAACTCGCGCCCGGTGACCGAGACGTAGGCCACCGTCACGATCAGGTCGAACAGCGCGGTGATGCTGGCCACCACGGCGAACTTCCACTCGAAGCGGAACGCGATGTAGATCAGGAAGCCGACCAGCATGAACAGGGTCGCGTACAGGCCGTTCTTGGCCAGGTCCTTGCCGACCTGCGGGCCGACGAACTCGGTGCGCAGCACCGTGGCCGGGTTCTCCGGCGAGCTCACCGCCTTGACCACGGTGTCGGCGATGGCCTTGTCGCCGTCGCTGTCGTTGTTGTGCTCGCCATGCGGCTGCAGGCGGATCATCAGATCGTTGCCGCTGCCGAAGCTCTGCACCTGCGCGTTGTCGAAGCCGATCGCGGCCAGCTGCTCGCGCACCCGGTCGACATCGGCGGTCTTGGCGAAGCGGGTCTCCACCACGGTGCCGCCGGTGAATTCCAGCGCGTAGTTGAAGCCCTTGGCGGCGATGACGCCGAGCGAGGCCAGGAACAGCACCAGCATCACCACCAGCGTCGGGCGACGCAGGCGCATGAAATCGAACTTGGTGTCGTTCGGGATGAGATGCAGCGGAAATATCTTCATGGAATCCGGATCTTCATGTGGGAACCCGCACCGGCAGGTAGGGGCGTTTGCCAGGATCTGGCATCGAGGGAGCCGCACCCGCGAGGCGCGGGTCGCGGCGGCACGCCCGGGCACTCGCGCGGCAGCGTGCGGGGGCCCGGGCGGCGCATCAGATCGCCACCGACTTGAGCTTCTTGCGACGCCCGTAGATCAGCACCGCGAGCGCACGCGACACGGTGATCGCGGTGAACATCGAGGCGAAGATGCCGATGATCATCGTCAGCGCAAAACCCTTCAGCGGGCCGGTGCCGAACGCGTACAGCGCCACGCCGACGATCAACCCGGTGAGGTTGGCGTCGAGGATGGTGCCGCCGGCCTTGTCGTAGCCGGCGTTGATCGCGGACTTGGCCGGCACGCCGTTGCGCAGCTCCTCGCGGATGCGCTCGTTGATCAGCACGTTGGCGTCGACCGACAGGCCCACCGACAGCGCCAGGCCGGCGAAGCCGGGCAGCGTCATGGTGGCGCCGAACATCGACATCACCGCCACCACGATCAGCAGGTTGAACAGCAGCGCCACCGAGGTGATCGCGCCGAACATGCGGTAGTAGACGGTGAAGAACACCAGCGTGAACACGAACGCGTAGACCACCGCGGTGATGCCGCGCTCGACGTTCTCGGCGCCCAGGCTGGGGCCGATGATGCGTTCCTCGACGAAGTCCATCGGCGCGGCCAGCGAACCGGCACGCAGCAGCTTGGCCAGGTTCTCGGCCTCGGTCTTCTCCAGGCCGGTGGTCTGGAAGTTCTTGCCGAACACGCCGGCGATCCGGGTCGGGGACAGCGCCTCCTCCTTGACCCGCACGCCGCGCACTTCCTTGCCGTCGACCACGGTCACGGTCGGGATGCGTTCGATGTAGACCACCGACATCAGCTTGCCGACGTTGGCGCTGGTGTAGTCGAACATGCGCTGGCCGGCGACGTTGTTCAGCGTGATGCTCACCGCCGGCATGCCGTTCTGGTCGGCCGACACGGTGGCGTTGACCATCTGGTCGCCCGAGGCCAGCACGCGCTTGTTCAGCAGCACCGGGACGCCGCTGTCGCGCAGGTGGAACACCTTGGCCTCCGGCGGCACGCGGCCGCTGGTCACCGCGTCCTGCGCGTCGCCGTCGACCACGGCGCGGAACTCCAGCGTGGCGGTGGCGCCGATCAGGCGCTTGGCCTCGGCGGTGTCCTGCACGCCGGGCAGCTGCACGACCACGCGGTCCTCGCCCTGGCGCTGGATGATCGGCTCGGCCACGCCCAGTTCGTTGACGCGGTTGCGCAGCGTGGTGATGTTCTGCTCGATCGCGCTGCTGGCGATCTGGGCCAGCTCGCTGCTGGGCACGGTGACGGTGATGCGCTGGCCGGAGGTGTCGTAGGTCAGCGTGGGCTGGGCCTTGGCCAGTGCCGCGCGCGCCTTGTCGGTCGCGTCCTCGCCGGCCGAGGGGCTCAGCGTGGCGACGATGCTGTTGTCCGGGCGCCGCTCCACCGACTGGTAGGCGATGCGGTTGTCGCGCAGGGTGACGCGGATGTCCTCGGCGTAGGCATCGATGCGCTTCTCCAGCGCCGCCTTCTGGTCGACCTGCAGCACGAAGTGCACGCCGCCCTGCAGGTCCAGGCCCAGCACCATCGGCTTGCCGCCGAGCCGGGCCAGCCATTCCGGCACGGTCGAGGCCAGGTTCAGCGCGACGGTGTAGTTCTCGCCGAGCTTCTGCCGCAGGGTGTCGTTGGCCACGGTCTGGGCCTGCAGGCTGGGCAGCCGCACCATCAGGCTGTCGCCCTCCTTGGCCACCGACTTCGG
Source organism: Lysobacteraceae bacterium USHLN149 (assembly GCA_037145635.1). Classification (GTDB taxonomy): domain Bacteria; phylum Pseudomonadota; class Gammaproteobacteria; order Xanthomonadales; family Xanthomonadaceae; genus JAATFS01. The sequence continues at coordinate 957,330 of JBBCXB010000001.1, read as the reverse complement.
GGTGAGCCCGGCGGCGGCCAGGTCGGCCGTCACGCGCTCGCGCAATGCGTCGTCCACCTGCGCACCGCGGCTGGCGGTGATCTGCACGGACGGGTCCTTCTGGTACACGTTGGGCAGCGCGTACAACGCACTGAGCACCAGCACCACGAGGATGAGGAAATACTTCCAGCGGGGAAATTCGAGCATTGCACAGTCCCGCGCGGCACCGTCCCGGCGCCACGCCTAGCAGGAGAAGAAACGATCAGGCGGACTTCAGCGTGCCCTTGGGCAGCACGTGGCCGACGGCACCCTTCTGTACGCGGATGCGCACGTTCTCGGCGACCTCGACGGTGACGAAGTTGTCGCCCACGTCGGTGATCACGCCGGCGACGCCGCCGGTGGTGATGACCTCGTCGCCGCGGTTCAGCTTGTCCAGCAGGGCCTTGTGCTCCTTCTGGCGCTTCATCTGCGGGCGGATCATCAGGAAATACATGACCGCGATCAGGATGATGGGGAACAGCAGCGTGGTGAGCCCCATGCCGCCGGCCGGCTGGCCGCCCGCGGCGGTCTGCGCCTGGGCGGCGGGAATCAGGAAATCGAGCAGGTTCATCAGTTGCTTCCTATGGTGGATGCGGGGGCGTCGGCACGAGGCCCCCGCGTTCATGTCACCGCCGAGGCGGGGTCAGCCGTGAATTATGCCATGCGGGCCCGCCACCGTCCGGCCGCCGCCGCGGCCCCACCTGCCGCAACCGCAAGCCGGCCATCCCGGCTCCCGCAAGCGTGGGGACCCGCGGTGGCTCTTCCTCTGCGGCAGCCCGGCGTTCCTTCCCCCCGCCCCGATCCGCAAGCCCGCCTTCCGTGCGCAGCAAGCCGAAACCGGCGGTTGGCGGTTCCTCCTCCGCAAATCCGCAAACCGGAGCCCGCCGCTTGTCCAAGCCAAGCCGGAGCCGGCCGTTCTTCGCAGCAAGCCGAAGCCCGCGGTTCTCTTCAGCAAACCGGAGCCCACGTTCCCTTCTCCCGCGTGCGGGAGAAGGTGGCGCGCAGCGCCGGATGAGGGTGGGCCGCCAACCACTCGCCCCCATCCGCCCTTCGGGCACCTTCCCCCGCACGCGGGGGAAGGAACCTTTCAGCCCAGCCCCACACGGGGAAGCCTCTTGCAGCTGAGCCCGCACGCGGGGGGAAGGAACCTGCCGCTCAGCCCGCTCGCGGGAGCAGGACTTGCCTCCCCCGGCGCGCGGGAGAAGGGACCTTTCAGCTCAGTCCGCCTCGCCCGGCAGCGGCGGGGCCGACGCGCCCCGTGCCGCATAGAAGGACCGCCGGAACTGCGCGAAGGTTCCCGCCGCGATCGCCGCGCGCAGGTCCGCCATCAGCTTCTCGTAGTACCAGAGGTTGTGCAGGGTGCCGAGCATCGGCGCCAGCATCTCGTTGCAGCGGTCCAGGTGGCGCAGGTAGGACCGGGTGTAGCCGCTGCTGCAGGCATGGCAGCCGCAGCCCGGCTCGATCGGGTCCAGGTCGCGCTCGTAGCGGGCGTTGCGGATGCGTACGGTGCCGAACGAGGTGAAATAGTGGCCGTTGCGCGCATTGCGGGTCGGCATCACGCAGTCGAACATGTCCACGCCGCGCGCCACGCCCTCCACCAGGTCCTCCGGGCGGCCCACGCCCATCAGGTAGCGCGGGCGGTCGGCCGGCAGGCGCGGATGCAGGTGCTCGAGCATGGCGTTGCGCTCGGCCTCCGGCTCGCCCACCGCCAGCCCGCCGATGGCGTAGCCGTCGAACCCGATGGCCTGCAGGCCGTCCAGCGAACGGCTGCGCAGGTCCGGGTGCACCCCGCCCTGCACGATGCCGAACAGCGCCGCGTCGTTGCCCAGGCCGTCGTGGGCGTCGCGCGAGCGCCGCGCCCAGCGCAGGCTCAGCTCCATCGAGCGCCGCGCCACGTCCTCGGTGGCCGGGTACGGGGTGCACTCGTCGAAGATCATCACGATGTCCGAGTCCAGCACCTTCTGGATCTTCATGCTCTCCTCCGGCCCCAGGAACACCCGGGCGCCGTCGGTCGGCGAGGCGAAGGTGACGCCCTGCTCGGTGATCTTGCGCCGGTGCGCCAGCGAGAACACCTGGAAGCCGCCGGAGTCGGTCAGGATCGGCCCGTCCCAGCGCGCGAAGCCGTGCAGGCCGCCATGGTCGGCGATCACGTCCAGCCCCGGCCGCAGGTACAGGTGGAAGGTGTTGCCGAGGATGATCTCCGCGCCCAGCGCGCGGATCTGCTCGGGCAGGATGCCCTTGACCGTGCCGTAGGTGCCCACCGGCATGAACGCCGGGGTCTCCACGGTGCCGCGCGGGAAGGTCAGCCGCCCGCGCCGCGCGGCGCCGTCGGTGGTCTGGAGCTGGAACTGGAGTCGGGACATGGAAAGGCCGGGAAAAGGGAGTCGGGAATCGGAAGGGGGCAAGGCGGGGGAGCGGGCTACGATTCCCCACTCCCCTCTCCCCATTCCCGGCTCCACAGCAGCATCGCGTCGCCGTAGCTGAAGAAGCGGTAGCGCTCGGCGATGGCGTGGCGGTAGGCGGCGAGGATGCGGGCGTGGCCGGCGAAGGCCGAGACCATCATCAGCAGCGTGCTCTCGGGCAGGTGGAAGTTGGTCACCATCGCGTCGACGCTGCGGATGCGGTAGCCGGGCAAGATGAAGATCTGGGTCTCGCCGGCGAACGGCTGCAGCTCGCCGTCGCGCATGGCGCTCTCCAGCGAGCGCACCACCGTGGTGCCCACGGCGATCACGCGGCCGCCGCGGGCGCGGGTGCGGCGCACCTGCTCCACCAGCTCGGCGCCGACGTTGAGCCACTCGCGGTGCATCACGTGCTGGTCCAGCGACTCCACCCGCACCGGCTGGAAGGTGCCGGCACCCACGTGCAGGGTGACGTGGCCGCAATCGATGCCGGCCTCGCGCAGCCGCGCCAGCAGCGGCGCGTCGAAGTGCAGCCCGGCGGTCGGCGCGGCCACCGCGCCGACCTCGCGCGCGAACACGGTCTGGTAGCGCTCGCGGTCGTCCAGCCCCGGCTCGCGGCGGATGTAGGGCGGCAGCGGCAGCCGCCCGGCGTGCAGCAGCCAGGATTCCAGCGCGTCGTCCACCTCGAACCGCAGCAAATAGAACTCGCCGTCGCGGCCCAGCACCTCGGCCTCGCCGCCGGCATCCAGCGCGATCCGCGTGCCGGCCCGGGACGGCTTGCTGGCGCCGATCTGCGCGCGCGCCTGCTGCCCGCCGAGCAGGCGCTCGATCAGGATCTCGACCCGCCCGCCGCTGGCCTTGTGCCCGAACAGCCGCGCCGGGATCACCCGGGTGTCGTTGAACACCAGCAGGTCGCCGGGCTGCAGCAGCCCCGGCAGGTCGCGCACCTGCAGGTCCTGCAGCGCAGCGGGTGCCGGCGGCACCACCAGCAGGCGGCTGGCCGCGCGCCCGGCCCGCGGGGCCTGGGCGATCAGGTCCTCGGGCAGGTCGTAGTGGAAATCGGACTTTTTCAACGCCGGCGGATCAGGGAAACGGGGCGGGCATTGTAGCCGGCGGGGAATGGGGAATCGGGAATGGGGAATCGCCTGGGCGGAAGGCCCACGGCGCACGCTCGGTTGCCGGGGCGGCCGCTTTTACGATTCCCCATTCCCGACGCCCCATTCCCCACCCTTCACCGCTCGAACTTGGTCGACAGGATGATCGACGAGGTGGTGCGCTCCACCCCGTCGATCGCGCCGATGCGGTCGGTGAGCACGTCCATGTCGTTGACCCCGGGCACCACGCCGAGCGCGATCAGGTCGAAGCTGCCGCTGACCGAGTGCAGCACCCGCACCTCGGGGATCTCGCGCAGCGCCTTGACCACCAGCGGCATCTTCTTGGGCAGCACGGTGATCAGGATGTGGGCCCGGATGTGGCCGTGCTCGTAGTCGTCGTGGGTGCGCACGGTGTAGCCGCAGATCACGCCCTGCCGCTCCAGCTTCTCGATGCGGCTCTGCACCGTGGTGCGCGACAGCCCGAGCCGCCGCGCGATCTGCGCGGTGGAGGCGCGGGCGTCCTCGCGCAGCAGCGACAGCAGGGCCTCGTCGGGGGCGGTGATCTTCATTCGGCAGGACTCGCTCGGCGAATCGCCGAACTTATCCGAATTCCTGCACAAATCAACTCTGCCAAACGACGATCGCGTCCAGATAATAGAAAGGACGCCACGACCTGGAGATGAGCATGACCGTACTCGGCACCCTCGCCCCGCTGCGCGCGCACGCCGGCACCCGCCTCACCCCCGGCCTGGACGACGCCGGCATCGAGCGCCTGGCGGCCACGCATCCGGCCCTGGTCCAGGCGCTGGAGGCGGCCGCGGCCGAGCACGCGCGCCTGCGCGACGAGTTCGCCGAGCTGCTCGACCTGGACGAGACCGAGCAGATCCGCGCCACCCAGGCCGGCTTCGTCAACTTCTACGCCGACGACGCGGTCACCCCCTACGTGGCGCTGGCCGCGCGCGGGCCGTGGGTGGTCACGCTCAAGGGCGCGGTGCTGTACGACGCCGGCGGCTACGGCATGCTCGGCTTCGGCCACACCCCCGAGGCGGTGCTGGAGGCGATGGGCCGCCCGCAGGTGATGGCCAACGTGATGACGCCCAGCCTGGCGCAGGCGCGCTTCGACCGCGCCCTGCGCGCCGAGATCGGGCACCGCCGCGGCGGCTGTCCGTTCGCGCGCTTCCTGTGCCTGAATTCCGGTTCCGAGGCGGTCGGCCTGGCCGCGCGCATCGCCGACATCAACGCCAAGCTGCAGACCGACCCCGGCGCGCCGCATGCCGGCGCCGCGATCAAGCGGGTGGTGGTCAAGGGCAGCTTCCACGGCCGCACCGACCGCCCGGGACTGTATTCCGACTCCAGCCGCAAGACCTATGTGCAGCACCTGGCCAGCTACCGCGGCGAGGACTCGGTGATCGCCATCGCGCCGTACGACGTGGAGGCGCTGCGCCAGGCCTTCGCCGATGCCGCCCGCCACGGCTGGTTCATCGAGGCGGTGTTCCTGGAGCCGGTGATGGGCGAAGGCGATCCCGGCCGCGCATTGCCGCCGGCGTTCTACGCCGCCGCACGCGAGCTGACGCGCGCGCACGGCAGCCTGCTGCTGGTCGACTCGATCCAGGCCGGCCTGCGCGCGCACGGGGTGCTGTCGGTGGTGGACTACCCCGGCTTCGAGCGGCTCGACCCGCCGGACATGGAGACCTACTCCAAGGCGCTCAACGCCGCGCAGTACCCGCTGTCGGTGCTGGCGGTGACCGAGCGCGCCGCGCAGATCTACCGCAAGGGCACCTACGGCAACACCATGACCAGCAACCCGCGCGCGCTGGACGTGGCCTGCGCCACGCTGGCGCAGCTGACCCCGCAGGTGCGCGCCAACATCCGCGACCGCGGCGCCGAGGCCCTGCGCAAGCTGGAGCAGCTCAAGGCCGAGCTCGGCGGGCTGATCACCCAGGTCCAGGGCACCGGCCTGCTGTTCTCGTGCGCACTGGCCCCGCAGTTCAAGTGCTATGGCGCCGGCTCGACCGAGGAGTGGCTGCGCCACCATGGCGTCAACGTGATCCATGGCGGCGAGAACTCGCTGCGCTTCACCCCGCACTTCGCGATGGACGCCGAGGAGCTGGACCTGCTGGTCGGGATGATCGGCCGCGCGCTGCGCGAGGGACCGCGTCAGGCGCAGGCCGCCGCGGCCTGAGCGGCCTACGGGAGGCGCGGGGCGACCGGCTGCGACCAGCTGCGGCGGCCGCTGGCGGAACTGGCCCTGGCTGTTCGGCACCGGCACCGGCACCGGCTGCCCGCTGCCGCCGGTGGCCTCGCGGGGCGGGCCCGGGGCCTGGGGCCGAGCGCCGGCGCGACCGGCCGCCGGCCGGGACGCCCCGCGGGCGGCGCGTCCCGGCGTTGGATCGCGACGCCACCGGCGCCTGCGTGCTCGGCGAAGACGCCGTGACCCTGTCCGGCCCGGGGTCCTGGGCGGTACTCGCCGCCACCGCGCTGCTGGCGTATCGGGCCCTGCACTGAGCGGCGCAGGTGCCGGCCGGCACCCGTGTCAGATCGGCGTGGCGGTCAGCTTGCGGCGCAGGAAGTTGGTGAAGGCGTGGCGCGGGGTCTTGCCGCGCCACGAGGCCCAGCACAGGTGCGAGCCGAATGCGTCGCGCCCGCCGCGGTGCCCCAATCCGAACCAGGTGCGGTCCGGGTGGAACTCGTCGCGTGCGGGGAAGTACAGGTCGGGGAAACGCCCCGGCGCGGCGTTGTAGAACTCGGTCATGCCGCGCGGGCCGGAGATCATCGGGATCTGCCGGTGGTCCTGCAGCGCCTCGGGCCGGTGGGCGGAGAAGATGTGGTCGATGAAGGCGGCCCAGAACGGATGCCCGGGCTCGGAGCCGAACACCGCGTTGCCGATCTTGAACTCCGGCGTGCCCACCCGCCCCTCTTCCAGCGGCAGCACGCAGGCCTGCGCCAGCAGCTGGGTGCTCAGCGGCTTGAGCAGCTTGTAGTCGGTATCGAAGTAGAAGCCGCCGAAGGCGTGCATGTAGGCGCAGCGGGCGATGTCGGCCTTCATCACGCCGAAGCGGATGGCCTCGAAACGGTCGGCGAACTGCGGGAAGGCGCGCCGCATCAGCGCCGCATTGTCGGCGTCGTCCCAGAGGTAGCCGGTCCAGCCGGGCAGCAGCCGGTGCAGCCGGGCCTTGACGCGACGTTCCTCCCAGAGCAGATCGATGCTGGGGGCGGTGAGGTGGAAAAGGGGTGGGATCATGCCGGTGTACTCGCGTGGGGGAAGCGCGGCGTGCCTGCGGCTGCCGTCCCGGCGGCCGACTTGCGACCGCCCTGGCGGGCGGCCTACACGTCCTGTCTGAATACTTTCTAACACCTAAGTGATGAAATTCACGAAATAAAGGTGATGTTCATCACTTAACGATTTAGAAAATCGATCCCCCTCAAGCGTGGGGAAACCGCTCCACGCCCATCGGGCTCCCTGCCGCACGCCTCGTGGCCGGACCTGCCCATCGTGGGAAGCCTTCGCCATCGACAGCTTTGCAGGTTCCTGCGAGTGGATGCCGGACGCCCGGCCCGGGAGTGGCGCACCGCCAGTGGGCGGCGTAAGCGCCTAACGGGAGCCGTCGCGTCCCTCCAGCTGGGTAGGTTCCTGCGAGTGGATGCGGTATGCCCGGCCCGGAGTCGCGCACGCCCCTAGGCGGCACTACGACCGGGGCGGGTCCACGGCATGTCCCGCGCAGTCGCCGTGGGCCGCTCCCGTGCCGCCAGGCGAGTCGCCCACGCCGTATCCCCCGTCCGAGGCAAACATCCGGGGCAGGTCCGTTCGCCGGCTTCGGCCGGCGGGCATCGGCCTGAATCGGTCAGCCTCCCCGGCGCGGGCGGACCTCCTGGCCGACTCGCTGCGGCGGCACGGCCGCCGTGCCGCTCGCCGCCGGTCCCCGACCCCGCCGGCGCTTCGGCACGGCATCGCCAGGGTTTCGACAGACGCAACGGCCCCGATGCGTCCTGCCGCCGTGCCCCGGAAGCCCCTGAGTTGGGGTCAGGCGGACGCCCGCCCGGTCGTTGCACCGATGCGGCCGGAGCGCGGCGGCACCGCGTGCCCCTACCCTGCCGCCGTACTCACTCCCAGCAGCGGTCGCTGCGCCCCTTGAGCGTGGCGGCGCGCGGGCAGTCGCGCGGCGCGATGCGACCTTCGGGGTGCTCGACCAGGCGCTTGCCGCCGTCGGCGCCGCGCACCAGCTCGAAGGCGTCGTACAGCCGCCCGGTGGCAGTGCGCGATTCGTAGGCCAGGCGCCCGGCGTCGATCCGCAGCACCTGGTAGAGCTGGGTGTCCTCGCCCACCGGGCGCATCGTGCGCCGTGCCCTGTCCGACAGGCGGTACTGCTTGGGCCCGGCCACCGACACCACGAACACCGGTGTCGGCGCGCCGCCGTCGTCGCCGCGGCGTCCGTAGGTATGGTCGTGGCCCTGCAGCACCAGGTCCACCCGGTGGCGGCGGATCACCGGCAGCACCTGGGCCACGAGCTGCGCGTTCTCGCGATCGGCGCGCGGCGAGTAGAACGGCTGGTGGATCAGCACGATCGACCACGGGTTCGGGTTGTCCGCGAGCACCGTGTCCAGCCACCGCGCCTGGGCCTGGCCGGTGCCCAGGTCCAGCGCCGAGGTGCCGTCCAGGACCGCGATGCGCACGCCCTGGTAGTCGAACCAGTAGCTGGTGCGCGCCGTCGCCGAGGGCCCGTTGCGCGGCAGCGCGAAGCTCACCGGCCAGTGCCCGCCCAGCACCCGGCGCTGCTGCGGGGTGTCTTCGAACGCTTCGTGGTACTCGTGGTTGCCCGGGGCCGGCGCGACCGCGGTGCCCTCCAGCAGCCAGCGCCCGGCCTCGAACCACTCGGCCCACTCGTCGTCGTCCTGCCCGTCCTTGCCGCTGACCAGGTCGCCGGCGAACAGCGCCAGCCGCGCGTCCGGGGCGCTGCGCCAGCCCTGCCGCAGCACCCGCGACACCAGGCTCAGGTTCTTGTTCTGGGTGTCGCCGAAATACAGCAGCGTCAGCGGGGTGCCGGCGGGCGCGGCGGTACGGAAGTGGGTCCAGGCGCCCCAGGTGTCGCGCCCCTGCACGCGGTAGGCGTACAGCGTGTCCGGCCGCAGGCCCTCCACCTCGGCACGGTGGTGGTGGGAGACGCCGTGTTCGCCGTCCAGCGTGGCGGTGGTGGCCTGGATGCGTCGCGGCACGCCGACATCCGGCGAGTCGCCCGCTTCCACCAGTTCCAGCCAGGGCCGGCTCACCGTCGCGTCGGTGCGCCAGGCCACCGCGAAGCCGTGCGCGGCGTCCTGCGCCGGCGAGGCGACGAGGCGGTCCGGGAAGCCGCTGGCCGCGTAGTGGCGATCCCCGGCCGGGACCTGGGTGTTGGGCTCGGCGGCGGGCGCCGGTGCGGGCGCGGCGACGGCCGGCAGCACGGCCAGCGCGGCCAGCAGCAGCAGGGCGCGCGCGCGGCGCGGCGGGAGCACGCGGGCGGCGGTCATGGCGCGCACGCCTTCAGCGCCAGCGCGCGGGCGATGTCGCGCCAGTCGAACGCAGCCACCGCCTGGTCGTCGTGCGCGGCGTAGAACACGCCCTGCGGGAAGCGCGCGTCGCCCCGCTGGTCGAGCCAGACCCCGTCGGTATTGGCGGTGACCTCGCCGGCGAACGCGCCGACATGCGCCAGCGTGCGCCGGTCGAACACCTGGAACACGCTGCGGTCCTTGAACTGGTCGGTGGCGATCCAGTAGCCGCTGCCGTCGGCGCACTGCATCAGCGCCATGCCCTCGGCCTGGGCCTTGAACAGGCCCGCGCCGACGTCGCGGCCGCGGTAGCGCCCATCCAGCCCGTACTCGCGCAGCCGGGTGCCGACCGCCACGTCCTCCTCGGCCACCAGCAGGCGGTCGTGGGCGACGTCGCCGTAGACCGACTCGGCGATGCGCACCGCACCGGCCGCGGTGGTGTCGCCGAACGCCTGGACCGGGCGCGCCTGCCAGCCGCGGCCGGACGCGGCCACGTGGTAGCGGCGGAAGCGCTCGCCCAGGTCCGCCAGCGGGGGCGGCACGTCCTTGTCGCCGGCGGACATGTAGTTGTCGCTGACCACCACCTCGTAGCCGTCGCCCTGCCGGCGCACCCACAGCCCGTACGGCTCGCGCAGCGCGTCGCTGCCGAAGCTCAGCCGCGGCGTGAAGTCCGGCAGCGAGAACATCTGCACGCGGCGGTTGTCGCGCTCGACCACGAACAGCGTGTCGTCGATCACGGCGATGCCGTTGGGCCGGTCCAGCTGACCGAGCGCGCGGCCCCGCCCGCCCACCACGCGCAGGCGCTCGCCGCTGTCGCCGTCGAACACCACCAGCGCATGCGTGGCCTTGGCGGTCACGATCAGCCAGCGGCGCCCGTCCGGGGCCCGCCAGCTGGCCGGCGAGTCCAGGTTGTCCTGCGGCGTGGCGGCGGTGACGAAGGCCTCGGCCACGGTCTGGTGCGGCACCCGTGCCTGGCTCAGCAGCGGGTCCTCCTCGCGGTGCTCGTCCGGCTCGCGGTCGGTGGCGGCGGGCGCCGGCACGGGGCCGGCGGGCGCGTGCGTGCCGCAGCCGCCGAGCAGCGCGGCGGCCAGCGCGAGCGCCGCCAGGCGCGGCGTCCGCATCGCGGCCCTCACAGCTTCACCCGGAGGCCGACCGCATAGGTACGGCCGTACTCTTCGTACTGCTGGGTGCGCGCGCGCGTGCCTTGGTAGCGTTCCAGGGGTTGGTCGAGCAGGTTGGAGGCGTCGAAGTAGAGCTGCACGGTGTCGGTGATCTGGTAGTCGAGGCTGAAGTCGAGCTGGGTGTTGGGGGCCACGTAGATGTCGTAGTCGCGACTGCTGCCGAGCTCGTCGACGTAGGCGCTGCGGTACACCGCCGACAGCCGGGTCGAGAAGCCGTTGCGTTCGTAGCCCACGAAACCCGAATAGACCTGCCTGGACGCGCGCGGCAGGGTGAAGTCCTCGCCGCTGCGGTCCGCCAGCCCGGGATCGAAGGTGCTGTGCAGCCAGGTGCCGCTGGCGCCGGCCAGCAACCCGTTCCAGCCCTCGGGCAGGAACGCGAACTGCTGCTGCCAGTTGAACTCGGCGCCGTAGACCTTGGCCTGGCGGCCGTTGATCGAGCGGGTGACGTCGTAGCCGGCGTACGCCGGGTCGTCGTCGGAGACGGTCTCGACGATGTAGCCGTCGATGCGCTTGCCGAACAGGCCGAGCGAGACGATGCCGCTCGTGCCCAGGTAGCGCTCGAACGCCAGGTCCAGGTTGGTGGACTCGTAGGGATCGAGCGACGGGTTGCCGAGCTCGACCTCGCCGTCGTCGTTGTTGATCGTGGCGTGCGGGGCGACCGCGCCGAACGCCGGCCGCGCCACGGTCTTGTTCAGCGCGGCGCGCAGCAGCCAGTCGCGGCCGCTGTCCCAGCGCAGGTGCAGGCCCGGCAGCACGTTGCTGTAGCTGCGGCTGGCCTGCAGCGGCGTGACCGCGAACGATTCGCCGTCGTCGGCCAGGTCGATCCGGTTGCCGGTGGCCTTGAACTGGGTGTTCTCCACCCGCGCACCGGCGATCACGCGCAGCGCGCCGATGTCCCAGGTACCCATCGCGTAGGCGGCCAGGACGTCCTCGCGGGCCTGGTAGTCCTCGGCGAGCAGCCCGACCGCGTTGCTGGCCGCATCGCCGTCGTCGGCGGCGTACAGCGCGCGGTTGCGCGCCCAGTACGCGCGCATCGCCGACGACGCCAGCGCCTGGCCCAGGCTGTTGCCGCGGTGGGCCGGCGGCGCCACCGTCCAGTCCGCCAGGTCGATGGCCGGACCGTCGGACAGCTCGGTCTCGTCGACGTCGGCGGCGCGCTCGCGCCAGCGCCCGAGCAGCCCGAACTTGTAGCTGGCGTTGTCGCCGTCGAAGCGCACGTTGATCCGGGCACTGCGCTCCTCGTCGTCGACCCGGGTGGGCGCGATCACGAACTTGTCGAAGGCGTACTGGGCGTTGTCGATCCAGTCCGGCGCCGACAGCGCGATGGTCGGCATCCGCGAGGTCTGGTCGATCGTGGCGCCGAGGTCGTCGCCGTCGTAGCTGAAGCGCGCCTCCATCTCGTCGTTCACGCGCTCGCGGGTCTTGGTGTAGCCGGCCTGGTAGTCGAGCACCGCGCCGTCGAGCCGGTGCTCGCCGCCGAGGCTGGCGGCCAGGGTGTCCTGCTGCTTGGTGCGGAAGCGCACGCGCTTGTCGATCCCGTCCACCGGCGCGCTGTAGGTGCCGTCGCCGTTGGCCTGCACGTCGTCCGCGTCGAAGCCGATGATGGTGTTCTGCCGGGTCTCGGCGTCCTCGAAGCTGCTGAACAGGGTACGCAGGTAGTAGCGGTTGTCGGCATCCGGGCGCCAGTCCAGGTTGAGGTTGGCGCCGACGCGCTTGCGCTCGATGGTGTACTTGCGGCGCTGCTGCTCCACCATGAACAGGTCGCCGTTGGCGAGCGTGTCGTACTCGCCCTCGGTGTTGTCGGACTCGAACTCGCGGTCCTGGTAGTTCAGGCCCAGCGCCACGCCGAAGGTGTCGTCGGCGAAGCGCTCGCTGTAGTTGGCCGAGGCCTTGGGGCTGGTCTTGCCGCTGAGCTGCTGGTGGTTGGCTTCGAGCTTGCCGCGCAGGCTGCGGCCGTCGCGGTCGAACGCCGAGGCCGACTCGACCAGGATCGCGCCGCCGATCGAGTCACCGGGCATGTCCGGGGTCGGCGACTTGACCACCTTGAGCCGCTCGGTGGACTCGGACGGGATCACGTCCATCGGCGCGGCGCGGTTGTCGCTCTCCGGGGTGCCGATCGCGATGCCGTCGACGCTGACGCTGTTGAGCGCCGCGTCCAGCCCGCGCACCACCACGAAGCGGCCCTCGCCCTGGTCGCGGGTGACGCTGACGCCGGGCAGGCGCTGCAGCGACTCGGCCACGTTCTGGTCGGGATAGTCGCCGACCTCGTCGGCCGATACCGCGTCCAGCAGCGCATCGGATTCGCGCTTGAGGTCCACCGCGCGCGCCTGCGCCTCCAGCTGCGGCCGCACCTCGACCCGGTCCAGGTCGGTGGCCGCGGCGAGCGCGGCGCCGGCCGCGACCTCCTCCGCCGCCACGGCCGGCATCCACGCCGTGGCCAGGGTGAACGTGATCGCCACGAACAGCGGATTCTTGGTGTACACGGCCGGTCCCCATTGCATGTAAAGAATGGGTAGGCAACATATTTCCGACAGGTTGCATGGTGGTGACAACCACACGGCCGATTAACATCTGGCGAGCCACGGGTGCGCGCGGCACACTGTGCGCCTCCCTGTTGCCGAAGCCTGCCCATGAAGATCGTCGAAGTCCGCCACCCCCTGGTCCAGCACAAGATCGGCCTGCTGCGCGATGCCGCCCTGAGCACCAAGGGCTTTCGCGAACTGGTGACGGAGCTGGGCACGCTGCTGGCCTACGAGGCCACCGCCAACCTCGACACCGAGTCGCACGAGCAGCCCGGCTGGGCGGGGCCGGTGCAGGTGCAGCGCATCGCCGGCGCCAAGATCACCCTGGTGCCGATCCTGCGCGCGGGCCTGGGCATGCTGCCGGGCGTGCTGGCGCTGATCCCGGCCGCGCGCGTCAGCGTGGTCGGCCTGCAGCGCGACGAGGAGACCCTGCAGCCGGTGCCCTACTTCGAGCGCCTGACCGGCCGCCTGGAGGAGCGCGACGCGCTGATCCTGGACCCGATGCTGGCCACCGGCGGCACCCTGATCGCCACCATCGACATGCTCAAGCGCGCCGGCGCGCGCCGCATCAAGGGCATCTTCCTGGTGGTCGCGCCCGAGGGCCTGCAGGCGCTGGAGGCCGCGCACCCGGACGTGGAGGTCTACACCGCCGCGATCGACGACCACCTCAACGAGCGCGGCTACATCCTGCCGGGGCTGGGCGATGCCGGTGACCGGATCTTTGGTACGCGGGTGGAGTGAGGGGCGTTGAGGCGTTGGGGCGGGGATTGGGGATTGGGGATTGGGGATTGGGGATTCGCAAAAACTGCCCCCATCCGCCCTGCGGGCACCTTCCCCCGCAGGCGGGGGAAGGATCGGGATCGGGGTTCGGAAGCACGCGGCGCCAGCCCCTCCCTTCTCCCGCCTGCGGGAGAAGGCGGCGCGCAGCGCCGGATGAGGGCGCTTCCCGCATCAAGCCTGCCCCCGTCCGCCCTGCGGGCACCTTCCCCCGCAGGCGGGGGAAGGATCGGGACCGGGGGTTCGGAAACACGCAGGCGCCGGCCCCTCCCTTCTCCCGCCTGCGGGAGAAGGTGGCGCGCAGCGCCGGATGAGGGCGCTTCCCGCATCAAGCCTGCCCCCATCCGCCCTGCGGGCACCTTCCCCCGCAGGCGGGGGAAGGATCGGGATCGGGGGTTCGGAAACACGCAGTTACCAGCCCCTCCCTTCTCCCGCCTGCGGGAGAAGGTGGCGCGCAGCGCCGGATGAGGGTGCGTCTCGCATCAAGCCCGAAGGAAAGGATCTCAGCGAGCAGGCGTGGCCGGCAGCACCTCGGCCTTGCCGACCGGGTTGCGCGGGTCGCTGCCGCCGCTGAGCACGTTGGCGCGGCGGTCCCATTCCACGGTCTGCAGGTTGCCCCAGACGTGGCTGGAGCCGCGCCCGCCCTCGGCGCTGTCGCCCGGCAGCTTGAGCTGGTGGCCGAGCGCCTGCAGGCCCTTGGCCACGTCCGGCGAGAACGCATCGCTCTCGGCCTCGATCACGTCCGGCAGCCACTGGTGATGGTAGCGCGGCAGCGCGGCGACCTGCTGCGCGTCGAGCCCGGCGTCGTAGCCCAGGATGCCGAGCAGCACCATGGTGATGATGCGGCTGCCGCCCGGCGTACCGAGCACCGCGACCTTGTCGGCCGATTCCATGAAGGTCGGCGTCATCGAGCTGAGCATGCGCTTGCCCGGCTTCGGCGCGTTGGCCGCGTAGCCCATCACGCCGAACGCGTTGGGGGTGCCGGGCTTGAGCGCGAAGTCGTCCATCTCGTCGTTGAGCAGCACGCCGGTGCCCTTCGGGATCAGGCCCGAGCCGTACAGCAGGTTGACGGTCTGGGTGGCGCCGACGCGGTTGCCCTCGCCGTCGATGATCGAGAAGTGAGTGGTCTCGTCGTCCTCCAGCGGGGTCGGGTTGCCCGACAGCAGGTCGCTGGGGGTGGCCTTGGCCGGGTTGATGGTGGCGCGCAGCCCCATCGCGTAGTCCTTGCTGGTCAGCACCCGCTGCGGGATGGCGACGAAGTCCGGGTCGCCCAGGAAGAAGGTGCGGTCGCGGTAGGCGCGGCGCATCGCCTCCACCACCAGGTGCGTGCGCTGCACCTCGTCGAGCCTGGGCAGGTCCCAGCCTTCCAGGATCTGCAGCATCTCGGCCAGCGCGATGCCGCCGGACGACGGCGGCGGCGCGGTGGTGATCTTCCAGCCGTTGTAGTCGAAGCTGATCGGCTCGCGCTGCTTGACCCGGTAGCCGGCCAGTTCCTCGGCGGTCCAGTGCCCGCCGGCCTGCTTGACGCCCTTGAGCAGCTTGCGCGCGGTCTCGCCGCGGTAGAAGCCGTCGAAGCCCCGGTCGGCCAGCAGGGACAGCGTGCGCGCCAGTTCCGGCTGCTTGAACACATCGCCCTCGGCGATCGGCTTGCCGTTGCGCAGGTAGACCTCGCGCGTCCCGGGGTAGCGCTCCATCACCTCGCGCCGCGAGGCATAGCCCTTGGCCATGCGCGCGTACACCGGGAAGCCGGCGGTGGCGATGCGGATCGCCGGCGCCAGCGACTGCTTCAGCGGCAGCCGGCCGTGCTGCCCGGCCAGTTCCACCAGCGCCGCGGGCAGGCCCGGGATGCCGGCCGACCACGGGCCGTTGACCGAGCGGTCGCGGTCCAGGTTGCCGTCCTTGTCCAGGAACCGCTCGGGCGTGGCGGATTGCGGCGCGTACTCGCGCGCGTCCAGCATCACGTCCTTGCCGCTGCGGGCGTCGTGCAGCAGGAAGAAGCCGCCGCCGCCCAGGCCCGAGCTGATCGGCTCCACCACCGCCAGGGTCGAGGACACCGCGACCGCGGCGTCGAAGGCGTTGCCGCCCTCGCGCAGCACCTGCAGGCCGGCCTCGGTGGCGAGGTGGTGGCCGCTGGCCACCGCCGCGCCGGGCGGGTGCGCGGCCCGCGGGCCGGCGGCAGGCGAGGACGCGGCGGGCGTGGCGCCATCGGCCGCCCAGGCCGGCGGCGCCAGCACCAGGGCGAGCAGCAGGAAACGTCGGGCGAGTGGGCTCATGAGGCGGGGGGCTCCTGTTCGTACAGCTCGGGGTGGTCGTGTTGCAGCCGCCGCAGTTTCGCCAGCAGCTGGTCGTGCGTCTCGGGGATCGCCGAGTCCGGGTCGATGCACTCGACCGGGCACACCACCACGCACTGGGCCTCGTCGAAATGGCCCACGCACTCGGTGCAGCGGGCCGGATCGATCACGTAGATCGTCTCGCCCATGGAAATGGCGTGGTTGGGGCAGGCCGGCTCGCAGACGTCGCAGTTGACGCAGAGCTCGTTGATCTTCAGCGACATGGCAGCCCCCCTGCGGCGGCGGTGCCGGCCGGCCAGGCGATGGCTGCCGGCCGCGGTACAGGCACGGCGACGCCGGCGGCACTGGGCCGCGCGGGCGCTTCCGGGCTGCCGCCGGGGCGTGGCAGGCGCCGGCCTGGGGGACGGGGGCAATGCCTCACGGACACGGCGGACATCCACGCCGCGGCCGGCTGCGCCCTCCCGCGCAACCGGCCCGGTACGGCATTACTTGGCTTCGACGAAGACGTACTCGGCACCGGTCGGCTGCACGATGCCCTGCACGCGGGCGCTGTCGGCGGCGTCGCCGATGAACAGGATGCGCACGCCCTTCATCGAGTCGGCCTGCACGTCCTTGAACGCGGCGGCGATCAGGTCGGCCATCTTGGCCGAGGCCGAGGAGCCGAACGCCAGCATGTTGCCCGGCTGCACGCCGCGGCTCAGCGTGGTCTTGACGCTCTCCAGCTGGCGCTCGTAGCTGCCGGCGAACTCGGCGTCCGACTCCGGCGGCAGGTAGTACAGGAACGGGTTGTTGCTGACGGTGCCCAGGTTCTGCTGGACCACGGCCGGCAGGTACTGCTTCCAGGCCGCGTTGTCGTCCTTGGCCGGGGCCTTCAGGGCCTGGGTGGCCTCGGCGGCCGGGGCCGCGGGGGCCGCTTCCTTCTTGCAGGCGGTGAACGCCAGTGCGAACGAAGCGACCGCCAGCACACGCATGGTGTTTTTCATGGAACTCCTCCCTCTGTGTTGTGTTTGTGGATTGAAGTCTGCCGGCGGCCGGCTCAGGCCTGGGCGCGGGATTCGCGCACCTGGCGCAGCGCCTCGACCACCGAGGCCGGCACGAAGCCGGAGACGTCGCCGCCGAGGCGAGCGATCTCGCGCACCAGCGACGAGGAAATGAAGCTGTGCTGCTCGGCCGGGGTCAGGAACAGGGTCTCGACCTCGGGGATCAGGTGCCGGTTCATGCTCGCCATCTGGAACTCGTACTCGAAGTCCGAGACCGCGCGCAAGCCGCGCAGCAGCACCCCGGCGCCGACCTCGCGCACAAAGTGCGCCAGCAGCGTGTCGAACCCCAGCACCTCGACGTTGGCATGGCTGCCCAGCGCTTCCTGGGCCAGGGCCACGCGCCGCGCCAGCGGCAGCGCCGGCCCCTTGGACGGGCTCTGCGCCACGCCCACCACCACCTTCTCGAACAGGGGCGCGGCCCGGTTCACCAGGTCGATGTGGCCGTTGGTGATCGGGTCGAAGGTGCCGGGATAGACGGCGATGCGGCTGTTGGCCACGGTCATACGCAAGCTACCGCGTTCAGGTCATCCCGCAGTGTACCAGCGGCCCGCCGGTACAGCGCATAGCGCACCTCGCGGGTGCGGCCCTCGCGATGCAGCGACCACGCGCCCGGCAGCCTGGGCACCGCGTCCAGCGGCGTCTCCAGGTACAGCCAGGCCGCGGGCGACAGGTGCGCCGGCAGCCGCGCCAGCACCGCGTCCCACAGCCCGGCGGCGAACGGCGGGTCGAGGAACACCAGGTCCACCACCTCGGCGGCCGGGCGCGCCAGCCAGGCCAGCGCGTCCTCCTGCGCGACCCGGACCTGCGCAGCGGCGTCGAGCCGGGCGACCTGCGCGCGCAGCCGCTCGGCCAGCCCGGGATCGCGCTCGACCAGCTGCGCGGCGGCCGCGCCGCGCGACACCGCCTCCAGGCCCAGCGCGCCACTGCCGGCGAACAGGTCGAGCACGCGCGCGCCCGGCAGCACCGGCGCCAGCCAGTTGAACAGGGTCTCGCGCACACGGTCGCTGGTCGGGCGCAGCCCGGGCAGGTCGGGCACCGCCAGCCGGGTGTTGCGCCAGCGCCCGCCGACGATGCGCACCTGCCCTTCCCCGCCGCGGGGGGCGGGGGCGGGAGCGGCGGCGCGGGCAGGACGCTTCATGCCGCACTCCGGAACGGGCGGCGGGAAGCGGGGGCAGCAGCGGGACGGGACATCGGCAGGCGGGACGGCATGGCGCCGCATGATAGCGCCCGCGGGGCACGCGGCTGTAGCCGGGCGGCTCGCCGCTGCCGGCAGGTGGCGACGCGTGCGGCGCCGCCGGGCGCCGAGGCGTTTGCGAGGCGCCCCTTGAAATCCTGCGCCCTGCCCCATACCCCGGACGGCATCGGCCGCGGCATCCGCGGCCCAGGCCACCCCGGAGCAAGACGACGATGACCGTTGATACCCAAAAAGAGACGCTGGGCTTCCAGACCGAGGTCAGGCAGCTGCTGCAGCTGATGATCCACTCGCTGTACTCGAACAAGGAGATCTTCCTGCGCGAGCTGGTCTCCAACGCCGCCGATGCCGCCGACAAGCTGCGCTTCGAGGCGCTGGTGAAGCCGGAGCTGCTGGAAGGCGGCGCCGACGCGCTGCGCATCCGCATCGAGTTCGACCAGGACGCCCACACCGTCAGCATCGACGACAACGGCATCGGCATGAGCCGCGACGAAGCGGTTTCCCACCTCGGCACCATCGCCAAGTCCGGCACCGCCGACTTCCTCAAGCACCTCAGCGGCGACCAGAAGAAGGACTCGCACCTGATCGGCCAGTTCGGCGTGGGCTTCTACAGCGCCTTCATCGTCGCCGACCAGGTCGACGTCTACAGCCGGCGCGCCGGCGCCCCCGCCAGCGAGGGCGTGCACTGGTCCTCGCGCGGCGAAGGCGAGTTCGAGGTCGCCACCGTCGACAAGCCCGAGCGCGGCACCCGCATCGTGCTGCACCTGAAGGACGGCGAGCACGACTTCGCCGACGGCTGGAAGCTGCGCGGCATCGTCAAGAAGTACTCCGACCACGTCGCCCTGCCGATCGAGATGCGCAAGGAGCACCACAGCGAGGAGCCGGCCCCGGCCGAGCCGGAGTGGGAGGCCGTCAACAAGGCCAGCGCGCTGTGGACCCGGCCCAAGTCCGAGATCAAGGACGAGGAGTACCAGGAGTTCTACAAGCACGTCGCGCACGACGCCGGCAACCCGCTGGCCTGGAGCCACAACAAGGTCGAGGGCAAGCTGGAGTACACCTCGCTGCTGTTCGTGCCGGCGCGTGCGCCGTACGACCTGTACCACCGCGACGCGGCCAAGGGCCTGAAGCTGTACGTGCAGCGCGTCTTCATCATGGACCAGGCCGACCAGTTCCTGCCGCTGTACCTGCGCTTCGTCAAGGGCGTGGTGGACTCGGCCGACCTGTCGCTCAACGTCTCGCGCGAGATCCTGCAGTCCGGCCCGGTGATCGACTCGATGAAGTCGGCGCTGACCAAGCGCTCGCTGGACATGCTGGAGAAGCTGGCCAAGGACAAGCCCGAGGACTACGCCACGTTCTGGCGCAACTTCGGCCAGGTGCTGAAGGAAGGCCCGTCGGAGGACTACGCCAACCGCGAGAAGGTCGCCGGCCTGCTGCGCTTCGCCTCCACCCACGGCAGCGACGGCGCCCAGGACGTGGCGCTGGCCGACTACGTGGCGCGGATGAAGGACGGCCAGGACAAGCTGTACTACCTGACCGGCGAGAGCCATGCCCAGATCAAGGACAGCCCGCACCTGGAGGTGTTCCGCAAGAAGGGCATCGAGGTGCTGCTGCTGACCGACCGCATCGACGAGTGGCTGATGAGCTACCTCACCGAGTTCGACGGCAAGAGCTTCGTGGACGTGGCGCGCGGCGACCTCGACCTGGGCGGCCTGGACTCGGAGGAGGACAAGAAGGCGCAGGAGGAAGTCGCCAAGACCAAGGAGGGCCTGGCCAGCCGGATCAAGGCCGCGCTCGGCGAGGACGTGGCCGAGGTGCGCGTGTCGCACCGCCTGACCGACTCGCCGGCGATCCTGGCCATCGGCCAGGGCGACCTCGGCCTGCAGATGCGCCAGATCCTGGAGGCCAGCGGCCAGAAAGTGCCCGAGTCCAAGCCGGTGTTCGAGTTCAACCCGACCCACCCGCTGATCGAGAAGCTCGACAGCGAGGCCGACATGGACCGTTTCGGCGACCTCAGCCGCGTGCTGTTCGACCAGGCCGCGCTGGCCGCCGGCGACAGCCTGAAGGACCCGGCCGGCTACGTGAAGCGGCTCAACAAGCTGCTGCTGGAGCTGTCGGCCTGACCGGGGCGGCCTGACCCGGGCCGCCTGGCCCGGATCGACACGCGACGCCGTCTGTGCCCGCCCGGGTGCAGGCGGCGTTTGCGTTTGAGCGCGCGTGCGCCCGGATCGCGATACCCCCGAACGGGCGCGGCCGGGCCGACGTCAGCGGGGCGCGCCACCCGCGCCGATGCGGCGGCTTGGGCCACGCACGGCCGCCGCGGCACACAGTGTCCTGCCGCGACTTGATCTCGATCAGCACCCGGCGCGGGCGCCCTCGCTAGGCTGGTCGCACGGTCATCGACGACGGCGCGCATGCGTCGTCCCGTCGGCCACCTCCCCCGTACCATGGAGTCACCGCTATGAACGAGAAAGTCGCACTGGTCACCGGCGCAGGACAGGGCATCGGCGAGGCCATCGCGCTGCGCCTGGCCAAGGACGGTTTCGCCGTCGCCGTGCTGGACTACAACGCCACCACCGCCTCGCAGGTTGCCGCGCGCATCAAGCAGGACGGCGGCCGCGCCATCGCCCTCACCGCCGACGTCGCCGACCGCGCGCAGGTGTTCGCCGCGGTCGCGGCCACCCGCGAGCAACTGGGCGGGTTCGACGTGATCGTCAACAACGCCGGCGTCGCGCCGACCACGCCGATCGAACAGATCGACGAGGCCACCATCGACCGCGTGTTCGGCATCAACTACAAGGGCGTGGTGTGGGGCCTGCAGGCGGCGGTGGAAGCGTTCAAGGCGCTGGGCCACGGCGGCAAGGTCATCAACGCCTGTTCGCAGGCCGGCCACGTCGGCAATCCCGAGCTGGCGGTGTACTCGTCCAGCAAGTTCGCCGTGCGCGGCCTGACCCAGACCGCCGCGCGCGACCTGGCGCCGCTGGGCATCACGGTCAACGGCTTCTGCCCCGGCATCGTCAAGACGCCGATGTGGGCCGAGATCGACCGCCAGGTCTCCGAGGCTGCGGGCCAGCCGCTGGGCTACGGCACCGCCGAGTTCGCCAAGCGCATCACGCTGGGCCGGCTGTCCGAGCCGGAGGACGTGGCCGCCTGCGTGTCGTTCCTGGCCGGCCCGGATTCCAACTACATGACCGGGCAGTCGCTGCTGATCGACGGCGGCATGGTGTTCTCCTGACATCCGGCAATAGCCGAAGCCGGCGTGGATGACCGGCTTCGGTTTGGGTCGCACCGTCGGTGCGTCACGCCGGTCTGCCGGGCATCGTCAATACGGTCGAGGGCAGCTCCTGGCGCGGCGGCGGTTCTGTCCTAGCGGCTCGTCCAGCATCCGACAGACGTGGCGGCACGGCGACTGGCTTCGGCCGGGGCGTCAGCGCAGGCCACCCCGGCACCTGCCGATCACCCCTCCGGCGCACTTCGACTGGACGCTGACCCGTCGGCTGGCCGCGCAGTCTGGCCGTCGATATCGGTCTCCGTGTCGGCGTGTGCCAGCAGCCAGCAGCCGAACGCCGGGCCGGCCGAATAGCCGGTCTCCGGCTCGATGCGGATGCGCAGGCTCGCCCGGCCGGCCAGCGCCGCCGGCAACGGGTAGTCCACGTCCACGAAGTCCAGGCCGCGGTCGCCGTCCAGGCGTTCGTTGGCCACCAGGATGCCGTCGGCGAGGATGCGGAAGCGGCGGCGGGTCTCGTCGCCCCAGTAGCGCAGGCGCAGCACGCGCGCGTCGGCCGCGTGCTCCAGGGTGAACTCGACGAAGCCGCCGGTGCGCGCGTCGCGGCCCGCGCGGCGGCGGTAGCTGAGCGCGTACGAGCTGTCGCTGCGCAGCGCATGCGCCTGCTCGGAGGCGGCCTCGCCCAGCGCCACCCGGTCCAGCGCGCGCGCGTCCAGGCGTGCCTGCGCCGCGGCACGGGCCTGCGCCTCGGCCTGGCGACGCTGCCACTCGGCCGGAGCGCGGTGCTCGACATAGACCGCGCTGCGGCGATCGAACTGCGCCGGGAACGGCGAGAACGTCCAGCCCCCCGCCTCGCTCCCCTCGCCCGCGTAGGCATACGCGCCCGCGGCCGGCAGCGGCTGGAAACGCGCCAGCGGGTCGCCCTCGCCCACCAGCACCGGCACCGGGCCCGTCCACGGCTGCGCCGCGTCGCCGAGGTCGGCCGCCAGCACCAGCGGGCCGCGCAGCACCGACACCCAGCCCGCATCGTCGCTGCACGCCTCCAGCCGCAGGTCCAGCGGCAGCGTCAGCGCCAGGCGGTCGCCCGGCTGCCAGTGGCGGCGCACGCGCAGGTAACCGTCCGCGTCCACGGCCGCCGCCAGCGCGCCCCCGTTCAAGGCCAGCGTGTGGCTGGCCGCCCAGCCCGGCACGCGCAGCGCCAGCGTGCGCTCGCCCGGGCCGGCGACCGCGTCCACCGTCAGCGCCACGTCGCCGTGCAGCGGCATCCCGCTCTCCAGCGTCAGCGACAGGCCGGCGGCATCGCGCACGCGCGAGGGCACGTAGAGGTTCACGAACACGGTGGCGTCGTCGTGCCACCAGATCGAGTCGCCGAACTGCGCATGTGCCTCCATGCCGGTGCCCACGCAGCACCAGAAATCGTCGAACGGGCTCGACCAGGCGCGCGCCTCGCCGGCCAGCAGCGGCGTCATGTAGGTGAACATGCCGGTGCGCGGGTGCTGCTGCGCCATCACGTGGTTGAGCAGCGTGCGCTCGTAGTAGTCGAAGTAGCCGGCCTGCGGCGTCCACTGGTACAGATGCCGGGTGAGCTTGAGCATGTTGTAGCTGGCGCAGTGCTCGCAGGTCTGCTCGGTGAGGAAGGCCGCGCTGCTGTCCGGGCGCTGGAAGTACTCTCGGTCGCCGTTGCCACCGATCACGTAGCTGTGGTGCGCGGTGACGGCGGTCCAGAAGAACCGCGCCGCCGCGCCGCTGGCCGCATCGCCGGTGACCTCGAACTCGCGCGCCAGCCCGATCAGCTTGGGGATATTGGTGTTGGAATGCTGGTGCACCAGCTCGTCGCGCCCGGCCACCAGCGGGTCGATCACCGCGTGGTGGTGCAGGCGCCGCGCCAGGGCCTGCCAGCGCGCATCGCCGGTGCGCGCGTACAGCTCGACGAAGGATTCGTTGAGCCCGCCGAACTCGCACGACAGCACCTGCTGCAGCTGCGCCGCGTCCAGCCGCGCCAGCACCCGGTCCAGGTAGCCGCCCAGCGCCACCGCCACTTCCAGCGCCTGGGCGTTGCCGCAGTACCGGTGCACGTCCAGCAGCCCGGCGAACAGCTTGTGCCAGGTGTACAGCGGCGCCCAGCTGCCGTTGAGGTAGAACGGTAGCGCCTCGATCCGGCCCTGCGCCAGCTCGTCGAACACCGCGCGCCCGCTCTCGATCTGGCCGGCCGCGTTCTTGCGCGTGAACCCGGCGACGTAGCCATCGCCGGCATGCGCCTGGCACCGCGCCAGCTCGGCGACGAGGTAGTCCGCGCGCCGGCGTGCCTGGGCGTCGCCGGTCTGCGCATGCAGCAGCGCCAGCGCGCTGAGGTAGTGGCCGAGGGTGTGGCCGGCGATGGTGTCGGCCTCCCAGCCGCCGTAGCAGGCGCCGCGGGGTGCCAGCCCGGCGTAGACATGGAAGTTGTGCAGCAGCCGGTCCGGCTGCAGCCGCATCAGGTAGCGCCGGTTGGTGCGCAGTGCCGCGGTGAACGGCGACGGCGTCAGCCGCACCCGCTCCAGCGGCACCGCGCGCACCCGCCCCGGCTGCGAGGCCCGCGCCTGCGCCGGGAACTGCAGCAGGCCGGCCGCCGTGGCCAGCGCGCTCCAGGCCAGGAACCGCCGCCGCGACAGCGACAGCGCCGCATCGCCGGGCGCCCCGGCGTCCGCGCTCACGCCCCGGCCCCGGCGCCCCGCCCGGTGGCGCGCGGCAGTGCAAAAACCCCTGCGGCCGCGAGAGCCCACGGCCGCAGGAGGGCGGCGCCGGGGCGGGCGCACGCGCCTGCGCCCGCCCCGGCCCGCGCGAACCCCGCCATCAGAACGTCACCGTCGCGCGCGCCCAGTAGTAGCGCCCCAGCAGGTCGTAGGTGGCCACGTCGGTATTGGCGTTGGTGACGTTGTTGGCGTAGTACAGCGGCGGCTGCTTGTTGGTCAGGTTGTCCACGCCCAGCTCGATGCGGGTATGCAGCGGCTTGAAGTCGTAGCCGACCTGCGCGTTGTGGTAGACGTAGCTGCCGATCCTGCGCACCACGCCGGCCTCGTCGGCGTCGGCCGACAGCCCCTGGCGCAGGTCGTCGCTGCCAATCTCGGTCTTGCCGACGTAGCGCACCCGCCACGCCGCGCTCCAGTCGTCCAGGTTCCAGGCCAGCGTGCCCAGGCCGCGCCAGCGCGGGAAGTTGCCGTACGAATAGGTGTACTTGCCGGCGTTGTGGATGGTCACCGAGCTGGCGTCGCTGGTGTCGGGGTTGATGTCGTAGCGGATCACGTAGGTGCCGTTGAGCCCGGCGCTGAAGCGGCCCCACGCGGTCTGCGGCAGCCGGTAGGTCAGGCTGAAGTCGGTGCCGCTGGCCCACAGCTTGCCCAGGTTGACCGTCGGCTCGGCCACGTAGTTGATGGTGCCGTTGCCGTTGCGGTGGATCAGCGCGCAGAACGCGCTGGCGGAATTGGCGTAGCACTGGTTGAGCACGGTCTGCGCCGACACCGTGGTGATGGTGTCGTCCAGGTTGATGCGCCACAGGTCGGCGCTCATCGACAGCCCGTCGGCCCAGCCCGGATCGTAGACCACGCCGAAGTCGTAGGACTTGCCGGTCTCCGGCTTGAGCTGGTAGCCGGCCACCGCGGCGCCGGAGGCCTTGCCGGAGATCTGGCCGTCGGCCTGCTGGTAGCTGCCGTCGGTGGGCACGTTGGCGCAGGCCACCGCGTTGGCGCCGGTGTAGCCGTTGCAGGGGTCGTTGACGGTGGCCGCATCGCCGACCACGCCGGAGTACAGCTCGCTGATGTTGGGCGCGCGGAACACCTGCGACACCGTGCCGCGCAGCAGCAGGTTCTCGATCGGGCGGTACTCCAGCGACACCTTGCTGTTGGTCTTGCTGCCCACCGAGCTGTAGTCGGAGAAGCGCGTGCCGAGGCTGAGGTTGAGCGAGCTCACCAGCGGCAGGTCCTTGAGCAGCGGGAACAGCGCCTCGGCGTAGGCTTCCTTGACGTCGAAGCTGCCGCTCAGCACCGAGGCGCAGAACTCGATCACCCCGCACAGGCCGTTCTCGTCGCCGGTCCACAGCGCGTCGGCCTGGGTGGAGGTGCTCTCCTTGCGGTAGGACACGCCGGCGGCCAGGCTGACGGTGCCGGCCGGCAGGTCGAACAGGTTGCCGTTGGCGTTGGCCTCGAACTGCTTGACGGTGTAGACGCTGGTGACGACCGGGTTGACCAGCAGGTCCTGCAGCGCGGCCAGGTTGGAGGCGTCGTTGAGGTTGAAGATATTGATCGGGGTGCAGCCGGCGATCACCGCGCCGGCGCTGCCGCACTTCACCACGCCGTCGCTGTCCAGGAACGACGGGCCCACCGCCTGGTTGAACCGGGCGTAGTCGAGGAAGCCGTAGTTGATCGACTTCTGCCGGACCCGGCCGTAGTTGAGGTTGGCGTCCCACTGCCAGGAACTGTCGCCGAAGCTGCCGCGCAGGCCCGGGTTCACCTGCAGGTTGTAGGTGTCGTACTGGTAGCGGCGGTTGCCGAGCACGGTGGCGCGGGTGTTGAGGTCGTTGTACGAGGTGCCGGTGCTGCGGTCGGTGCCGAAGTTCACGCCGAACGGGTTGTAGTAGCTGTCGGCCGAGACCAGGAAGTTGTCGCCGTTGGCGAAGATCGGGATCGGCGCGATCACCGACGCCGACTCGGTCTTGCTGAAGTAGGCGTTGACGTAGGCCTCGACGTGGTCGGTGAGGCGGTAGCTGCCGAGCACGAAGGCGTTGCTGCGTTCCTGCGGGGTCTGCAGCAGGTTGAACGGCTGGTAGTTGTAGGAGTCGCGCGTGGCCTGGTAGCAGTGGAAGTCGCCGGCCCCGGCGCTGCCGCTGACGCCGCCGTTCAGCGTCACCCGCGAGCAGCCGTTGGCCGCGGCCAGCGCGGTGGAGGCGGCGGAGCCGTCGTTGAAGTTGACCGAACCGGTGGGCGTGGCCGAGGAGCCCTGCTGCACCGCCTGGCCGTCGATCAGGTACAGCGCGTTCTTCGAGTAATCGCGCGCCGCCGCCGAGACCGCGTCGAGCTCGTGGTACGAGACACCGGCGACCAGGCTGCCACGCTCCCAGGCCTTGCCGGCGGTCAGCGCGTAGTTGCGGCGATTGCCGTCGCTGTCGCTGCTGACGCCGGCATCGGTGCTGAACTGCACGCCGTCGAAGTGGTCGCGCAGGATGAAGTTGACCACGCCGCCGATCGCGTCCGACCCGTACACCGCCGAGGCGCCATCGCTGAGCACCTCGATGCGCTCGATCATGCTCGCCGGGATCGCGTTGACGTCGTTGTAGGCCAGGCGCGTGCCGTTGACCAGCAGCAGCGTCCGCTTGTCGCCCAGGCCGCGCAGCGAGATGGTCGCCGCGCCGGTGCCGCCGCCGTTGTTGGTGTTGGCGTTGGTGGCGTTGCCGGCGATCGACGGCAGCTCCTGCACCAGGTCGCCGAGGGTGACCTTGCCGGTAGCCTCGATGTCGGCGCGGCTGATCGTGACCACCGGGTTGGCGGTCTCGGTATCGACGCGGCGCAGGCGCGAGCCGGTCACCACCACGCTGTCGAGCGTCTGCGGGGCGGTGTCGCCGGCGGCGGCCGCGTCCTGCGCGAAGGCCGGCACCGCGGCGCCGGCGGCCAGCGTCGCGGCCACCGCCAGCACGAGCGGACGGGCGCGCAGGCCGCGCGGGAGGGTCTGGGTGGGGCGGGACGACGATGCCATTGCGGAATTCCTCGACGGTAAGGGAGGTCTGGACCAGACGATGGGAATCACGGGGCCACACGGCCCCGCGCCGGCCTGCGCCAGCGGATCACGACGAAACGGTGCTGCCGGCCCCCGCGTCTGCGAAGGCATCCACCCTGTGGCCCGGCGCCGCCGCCACAGCCCCCTGGCTGCGCGGCGCGCGATACGGCGTTCATTGCCGGCGGGGTGCCGCGACCGTCCGCCCCGCTGCCCGTTCCCCTGCGAAGCTCAGGGCCGGTGCCTCGCGGCGGACCTCGCGGTGTTCACTGCACGGTCACAATGTGCCGGTCGCGGGCCTGCGACGTCTTGTCGCAAATGCCGGCCGCCGGTGCGGAAATTTGCATGGTTTGCCGCGGCGTGCCCGGCCTCAGCCGAAACGCGCCGCCACCGCCACCGTGGCGCCGGCGCGGGCCGGCAGCGCCACGCGGTCGCGGTGCGGGCCGTCCAGGCGCGCGGGCCGGCCGTCCAGGCGGACCTCGCGCAGCTGCGTGCCCGCCGGCACCCGCAGCGTCAGCCAGGCCGCCTTCGGCACCTGGGCCGGCAGCGTCACCTCGCCACTGACGGTGCCAGCGGCCACATCGGCGCGTAGCGCCAGCCCGGTACGTCCCCAGCGGGTCGGCGCCTGGTCGATGCCGATCTCCTGGCCGCTGGCCAGCCACTGCCGCGGCAGCGCACGCCCCAGGAACAGCTGCTCGCCCTCGCCGTCCTCGCTGACCAGCATCCAGCGCAGCAGCAGCGGGATCGTCATCTGCGCCGGCATGCAGAACAGCGGCATGCCGCCGGTGATGCCGCTGACCTCGCCCGCGGTCCAGCTGCCGCGCGTGTGCACGTGGTAGCGATGCGCATACAGGAACAGCAGGTATTCCTCGATCCGGTCCAGCCGCAGCAGCTGCTGCGCGTAACCGTAGGAGATGAAGCCGAGGATGTCGCGCCCCTCCGGCGACGGCTTCCAGATGTTGGAGACGATGCCCAGCGTGGTGCCGCCGTGGCCGCGCAGGCAGTCGATCACCAGGTGCGCCAGCTCGGCCGGCAGCACGTCGGCCTGCAGCAGCTCGGCGTAGGCGCGGTGCGACCACAGCTGCTCGCTGGTGCTCGGGTCCTCGCGCGACATCGCCTGGCGGAAGGTCTCGCCGGTGCCCGGCAGCGGGCCCAGGTAGGGCGGCGCGAGGTCGCGGCGGACGTCGGCGCGGATGCCGTCCAGCAGCCGCGCGCGCAGCTGCCGTGCACGCGCACGCCATTGCGCCGCGGTCTGGCCGGCCCCGCCCAGCGCCGGCCAGACCGCGGCCAGGTCCTCCCAGCCGCGGATCGCCAGCGCGCTGTTGGCCCAGTACGGCTTCCACCACAGCGACGGGTCCGGGTACAGGCAGGCGTCGGACTCGTTCCAGCCGTGGATCAGGCCGTGGCCGCGGTCGCCACGCGGCAGCGCCAGGCTGGCGTCGTGCAGCTCCACCAGCAGCTGCGCGGTGGCCTCGATCTTGTCGCGGTGCTTGCGCAGCAGCGCGCTGTCGCCGGTATAACGCAGGTAACGCGCCAGCAGCGACAGCGTCAGCCCGAACTGCCCCACCTCCGGCCCGCGCATGTTCACCAGGCCGTCGGCCTGGGTGTACTCGGACAGGTAGTTGTCCAGCACCGCCGCGGCCTGGGCGAAGCGGCCCCACTCCAGGTTGGCGTACAGCGCGCTTGTGAAGGTGTCCTGGAAGCCGTCGTACTCGTTGCCGTAGTAGTCGCGGTCCACCGCGCCGTACTTCGGGTAGACCCCGCCCGGCCGCACCACCAGCTCGCGCGCGAACGCGAAGCGCGCCAGGTCCGCCCAGCTGGCGTCGGGCAGCCGCAACGGCGCGGCATCGGCCAGCCGCGCCTGCCAGTGGCCGGCGAAGTCGAGCAGGCCGCGATAGAAATCCTCGGCCGTGGCGCCACCGCGGCGCGGCGGGAATTCCGGATAGCTGTAGCCGTACACCGTCTTCACCGGCGTGCCGCCTTCGACCAGCACCGCGCGATGCCAGGTCTGCACCACGAAGCGGTCGGGCGCGCCCACGTCGGCGAACACCAGCAGGTCGTACCAGCGCCCCGGCCCGGCCGGCACCACCTTGTGCACCGCCGGCAGCCAGCCGCCGAGCAGGCCCTCGTCGCGGTGGGCCACCCTGTCCGCGTCGGCCAGCTCCGGGAAGTACTGGATCGCCCGGTAGCTGCGGCTGCGCCCGTCCGGGTAGATCGGCATCGTGTCGTTGCCCTGCACCGTGCCGACGAAGGTCGTCCAGGGCAGTCGCCCGTTGTACTCCTTCGGGTCCAGCCGCGAGGCCGGCGGCGGCGCCACGTCGCGTACCTGCGCCTCGTCCGGGTCGCCGTCGCGCAGCAGGCGGTCGGCGAGCAGGTCGGCCTCGGCCATCGCCACCTCGGACAACGCCATGCCGAAGTACGGCGGCGCGGCGCTGCCCCACACCGGCTCGGTACGCTTGCCCAGCGCCAGCACCCCGGCCGCGCTGGCCAGCACCAGCTCGCCCTGCGGCGTGCGCAGGTCCTCGTAGACGGTCCAGGACTGGTGCAGGTGCTGGAATTCGCTCAGGCGCGTGTACGCGGCGAAGCCTTCCGGCGGCAACGGGCGCAACTGGGGCGGCGTGGGGGCGGCGGCGGCGGCGGCGCCGTCCGGCTGGGAGGCCGGGCCGGCCAACGCCGGCAGGCTGCCGGCCACGGCCGCCGCGGTGATGCCTTGCCGCAGGAAGGTTCTGCGATCCATCGTCGCCGGTCTCGTGAGGAGCAAGCTGCAT
Organism: Lysobacteraceae bacterium USHLN149; assembly: GCA_037145635.1. GTDB lineage: Bacteria > Pseudomonadota > Gammaproteobacteria > Xanthomonadales > Xanthomonadaceae > JAATFS01. The sequence continues at coordinate 927,563 of JBBCXB010000001.1, read as the reverse complement.
CGTGCGCAATCGCGGCGGGACCCGTCTTGTCGGCGGCCGCTGAGGGGCGTGCGGAATTGGGCATAGCGGCGCGCGTGCTTGGGCTGGCCCGAATAGCAAACTCCACAAACGAAGATGGGTATTGACAGCGCCTTTGACGCGCGGCAGTCTGAAAACACGGAGCGTAGAAACTCCTCTCATAGCGGTACCCACCTCCGACAAACCGGTGGGTTTTTTGTGCCTGCAGTCTCGCAGGCGCAGCCGACGCGATGCCTGCGTCGGGAGGGCGGCTAATACAACACCCTTCGGGGAAATACGCCCGCCGTCTATGAGCGGTTTCTAACCTCCCGACATCCCGTCGCCGTCGGCGCGCGGGTTCCTGGTCGCCAAGGAGGCACTGCCGTGCGCAAACCGCAATCCCGCACCGCCGCTGCACCCGTCACCCCGCCGCGCAAGCGCTCACGCAAAGCGCCACTGCCGGATGTGATACAGCCTTCGACCGATTCGCCCCGCTACCGGCTGCTGCCGCCCGAAGAAGCGGCCGCCCTCAATGCCGCGGAGTTGGCGCGTCCGCCGCGCAAGCCGCACCGCCCTCGCCCGCCGCAGCAGTGCACTGTTGGCTATGGGTACTACGATACGAGCCCGCAGCCCGTTCCCATGCTGCGCCTGCGTGGGCATTGGCTGGAGAAGCTGGGTTTTACCATTGGCAGCAAGCTTCAAATCGCTGTAAGCGAAGGTAAGCTGATGGTGACCGTAACTCCCGAAACGCTGAGTAGCTGATCGATTTGAATCAATGGCTTATCGGCGTTCGCCTCTCGGCCAGAAGCGGACATTCAGATCGAAGATATCGAGGCTCACTATCACTCCGGCTTTGAAAGCGGAAAGCAGAAATCTGCGACATCGCGATGAGTAATGCCAGCTCTGGCACGGCAAGCTATAGTGCTGATATAGGCGAATATGAAACCATAGGACAAGCATGAGACTTCCTTGTAGCAACAGCGGGTTTGCCTGTACGTTTCAGCCGACGCATTGAATTGGGCGACAGTCTTGAGTTCCTCTCTCGCTTCGCCTGCGAAGTCACCACCTCCGGACCGAGTGATTTCACTTGGTAGCGGTTTGCCCGTCGTGCCGGAGAGACTGTTGCTCGCCCACGCGCGAGGAAACGTTCTCTTTATCGCCGGTGCTGGCGTGTCCAAGCCCGCGGGTTTGCCGGACTTCCGCGAGCTGGTGGTCGATGTCTACGGGAGGCTCGACACTGGCGTGCATGCTGTCTTGACAGGCAGCAAGGATGACGAGCCTGGCGACATTAGCGGCCTGACCAGCCAGCAAGTCGCTGAAGTACGAAGATTCAAGCGGCGGGATTACGACGTCGTACTGGGCATGCTTGAGCGCAGGATCGACGATAAGCCGAGCGGCACGAGCCGGGTGAGATCGACGGTCGCCGAAGTGCTTCGTGCCGCAGGCACGAAGCCGGCACCGATCCACAAGGCACTCATGCGACTGGCCGACCGCGGGGGCGCCTCCGCCATCGTCACGACGAACTTCGACCTCCTGCTACAGGGCGGGGCGAACAGAAAGGCGAAACTGCAAACGTACTCACTTGGCGGGATTCCGAGGCCGGGACGAAGCGGCGAATTTTCGGGTATTCTTCACATCCATGGCGCGCTCGACCGAAATTCCAAGAGAACCTCCGATCTTGTCTTCACCGATCAGGACTTCGGCGAGTTCTATATGCGCAGGCGCACCGTGCCAGACTTTGTCTACGATGCAGCGCGACTGTTCCATCTAGTGCTCGTTGGCTATAGCGCTGACGACCCTCCGATGCGGTACCTCTTGAATGCCATTGCGGCCGACGGAGTACGCTTCGACGACCTCAAAGAGCGCTTTACGCTTGTCGGCGTAGAAGCGCCGGACCCGGTCCTTGTCGAGGACTGGAAGGGCCGCGGCATCACGCCAATTGCTTACGACAGCAAGGGTCACCACCAGTCGCTTCTGGATCTTCTGGAACGCTGGGCTGAACTCTCCGCCATAAACGGAAAGCCCGGAAAGGTTGATGCCGAGATCAGGCGAATCGTCAAGACGCCAAGAAATGCCGCGGACGAATCCGATCGGGACCTGTTCGATCACTTGGTTCGCCGCGGAAACACCAGCGAACGCGTAAGGCTCTCCAGTCTGGCTTCTAAAGCCGGAGCGGACACCGGGTGGTTAGATGCCATCGCGGAGGTCGCATCGGAGCGAGAGAGCGAGGCGTCAGCATGAAGTCCCACTGGCTCTTGCTCCACGACAGGGATCGAGACGCCGTCCGGACCCTGATGGCGTTCCTGCATGGGCGGCTTTCGGAACGGCGCATTGTCGAGTGGGCGCTTAGGACCAAACCGCAAGAGATCGTCAAGCGCACTGCTGTCCTTCAATCCCTGGAGTTCCTGGATGCGAAGCAGCTCAAGGATCCCTGGCGCTCGGCGTGGCGCCTGATTGAGGAAAGCTGGAATCAGGAACTACCGCAGTCGTCTGGAATCGATGCCTATCGGATCCAGCGGCGCATCGCTGCCGGCGAGCGCTCCGGCTCCCTTATTTCCGCCATCATCGCTGTAGTGCAACCTCGGCTTGAGGTCAGTGCACGATCTGAACAATCCAAGACGGAGATATCCAAGCGCCCACGCCGAGTAGAGGATCTCTTCCGTGCCTCGCTCAGTAGCCAGAAACTGGTTGATCTCGACGTCTATCGACTCGACAGCATCGAAGAGCTCGACTTCCTCGTCACGCTTGGCATTGAGCTCGAAGGGGCGGTAAGCCACGGCATCGCCATCGGGCGCAGGCTGGGATGGGAAGGCGACTACAAATTCTGGCGGCTGGGACAGTTGTATTACGCTGGTTACCAGATTCGAAACCAAGACGGATACAACTGGGACGTGGACAAGTTCCATGAGGGGATCGCGCCGTCGGTCAAACTTCTCGACGCTGTCGTGAAAAGGATAGGCGCACTCGATCCGGGACAGGCACGGGCGTTCGTGTCCCGCTGGAAACAGACATCGACACCCATTCACTTACGGCTGTGGGCTTCGCTTTCGCAGATCACCGAACTTACATCGGCTGCGGAATTGACAGAAACTCTGCCCGTGCTGCCGGACCGCCAGTTCTGGGACATTCATGCGTTCCCGGAGATCGCCGAATTGCGCGCGCTTCGCTTCGACGACGTTACAGAGGATGCACAGAACAGGATGGTGGCCCGCATCAAGAGGGGTCCACCCCGCACGTTCTGGCCAAGGGGTTCGGATCGCGCCCAGGTCAAGGCTGCGCAGCAGTACCAGGCGGTGCGCGAGTTGCGTCGTATAGATGTAGCCGGCAATCGGCTTCCGGCATCAGCCTCCAGTTGGCTGGCCGGACATCTGGACGTTTTCCCGGACCTGAGGAACATGGACTCGATCCAGTTCGACTTCCTGTCCTCCGGTACCGCGCGATGGGGCAAACCCGAGCCGGAGGATCGCTTTAACGACCTTGCTGGCGAAGAGCGGTTGCGCGCCCTGGAGGCGGCGCTCTCCTCTGCCAGCGGCAGTTGGAACGACGACCCCGCCGAGCGCGCTTCGGATTGGATCCGGAGTGGCGGCAACGCCAGCCTAATTCTGTCCGACTTTGAGGTTGCTCGCGATGGCGGCGCCGAGTTTCCCAACACATGGGATCGTTTTGGCTGGTTTCACAATGCACCGAACCGGGACAACGACGATGCCCCGGAATATCGGCACACGGGCGACCGCGTTCTGACGTTGCTGGAGCTATTGCCGACCACCACGGTCGAGCCGGCGATTCAGGGAATCTCGCATTGGATGTCATCGTGGGAGCGCGTCGTCACGCAGTCCCCAAAGCTGTTGACCGTTTGGACCAAGCTCTGGCCTATGGCGGTGGCGGCCACGAACGAAACGATCGGTGAAACTGACACAATTGATCTGAACCAGATAGTCGGATCCAGCTCCGACGACGAACCGTCGGACCTGGACACCCTCAACACGGCGGCGGGCCGGCTGGTGGGCGTCTTCCTTGCGTCCTGCCCTGCTATCCATGGCCATGAGAATCCGTTCGAGACGAACGAACCGCTGCGAATCATGCGTGATTCGATCATTGTGGCGGACGGCAAGTCAGGCTTGATTGGGCGGTACCGACTGATAGAAGCGCTTCCCTACTTCCTGAAGGCCGACGAAAAATGGTCCAGGCGCAGCTTGGTGGCGCCACTAGCCGAGAACGACGCGCGATCCTTGGCCCTGTGGCGCGCCATCGCGCGCCGCACGCAGTTCACGGAGGTGCTGGAGATAATTGGCCACCACTTCGCGGACAGAGCAACCGACCGCCGACTGGGGCGCGAGACTCGAGGCTCTCTACTGTCCAGCCTGGTACTCGAGTCTCTGCACGCCTTCCGCGAAGGAAGGGATCCGGTGATTGCGAATGCGAAGGTCCAGCAAACGCTGCGGGCCGTGGATGACGAGGTGCGGGCAAATGCCGCACAAACGGTACAGCGCTTCCTGAACTGGATGGCCAGCGGTGCGACAGTTCAGCTGCGTCAGCCCGCGGAAGAGGTATTTCGCGTTGCCATCACGCCTTTTCTCGAAAGTGTCTGGCCGCAGGAGCGCTCGCTGGCCACGCGCGGTGTTAGCGCGGCATTCGCAGATTTGCCTTCCATCGCAGGCGAGGCATTCGGCGAAGCGGTCGACGCGATCGAGCGCTTCCTCGTGCCGTTCGACTGCTGGTCGATGTCAGACTTCGGGATGGCGGGTGACGTTGATGGCAACCCTCGATTGGCATCCATCAATACGCCGGACATGGCAGCTGCATTTCTGCGCCTGCTGGACATGTGCATCGGCACTGCTGAAGGTTCGGTCGTCCCTATGGACCTGGCCGAGGCACTCGATCAAATCCGATCCACGGCTGGCAGGCTCGTACAAGACTCGGCATTCCGGCGATTGGAAACCGTAGCGCGCCGGCGATAGGCTAAGTCATGCATGCCACTAGGCTTCCTCGTTTCTAACAATGGACGAACTAGGGGTCGTCGGAGCATGTGACACATGTCTGCCTAGGTCGTAAATAGTCCCTCCACTACTCCCAATTCCCCCTCAAGCCAACACATCCAGCAAGCTCCCCACCATCTCATCCGCCCGCGCCAGCACCTTGACGTTGGCCTTGAAGTCGTTTCCGGCGGCCAGGCTGTCGACCAGGTCGCTCGCCGGGGCCGCCGCGTCGTCCGGCGCGGCGGTGACGCTGGCCGCGACGCCGCCGTCGGGCAATGCGCTACTGGCGACGCCCTGGCGCTCGGCCCCGGGGTCGCTCTGGCGGGCGATGTTGCTGGCGGCCACCTGCTGGCGCAGGGCCGCGGCGTTCATTCCGGAACTGGCGATGGAGGCGATGCTCATGCGGGCGGATCTCGGGCGAGGGGCGGACAGCGGCGGCCGGCTCAGTAGGTCCCGACGGTCACCCGCAGCACGGGCGGATCGTCGCGGCCGAAGTTGAGCCCGTAGTCGGTCTGGTCGCCGTTGAGCAGCCTTTCGCGCTGCCAGCGCCCGTCCACGTACCGGCCCTGCTCCACCCGCAGCAGTTGTCCATGACGGGTATCGGCCGCGTCGCGGATAAATTCAATGCGGGCGGCGAACCCTGTGACCAGGTACTCGTCCGGGCCCAGTTGGGCCACCAGCAGGCGCCCGGCGTGGTCCTCGGTGCCGGGCAGGACGGCCGGGGCGTCGCCCCAGCGCGGGGCGCCGAACGACACCCGGGCCTGCCAGGGGCCGAACGCGAGGGTGCGCTGCGGGTCGCCCGGCTTCTCGGCCACCGCCTGCAGGCGACCGTCGAAGGCGGCCTGGGCGATCAGGCGGTCCAGCGGCGCGAGCAGCTTGAAGTTGGCGGCGTGCGCGGCGATGGCGGCGCGGTTGGCCGGGGTGTCCTCGTTGTCGTCGATGCCGAACACCGAAAAGCCCACCCCGCCCTGCCCCAGCACGTGGAACAGGTAGGGTGCGGTGGCGGCCTCGAAGCCGGTCTCCGAGACCCAGGCCGGGTTGTCCGGGCGGGCGTACTGGCCGATGACCTTGGTGTATTCGTTGTAGTCGCTGGTGTAGATATCGGTGCCGATGAAGTCCACCGACGGGGTGGCCGCGCGCCAAAGCTCGAACACGTTGGCGGTGGCGCCGCCGGAGGGGTAGTCGAGCCCGGGGAAGCGCTTGCCCTTGTAGCGCAGCCAGGTGTTGACGTACATCGGCAACGGGTACTCGCGCTTGCCGGCGGCGGCCACCTGCTCGATGTAGGCGGCGTGGCTGTAGGCGTTGAAGGCCTCGGCGGCGTCCGGCCCGAACAGCTGCGGCCAGCTGCCCTGGGGCTTGCCGAGCCGCTGCGCGATCGCCGCCGGCACCGGCTGCGCGAACGCGGCCTCGCCGGCCGCGCCGTGGTCGCGCACGGTGCCGATGGCGCCGGGCTCGTTCTCCACCTGCACCAGGATCACGGTGTGGCGCGTGCCGTCCACCTGGCGCAGGTGGCGCATCAGCGCGGCGAAGGCGCGGGCGTCGGCCTGCACGTTGGCCGGCGCGTGCGGCGACAGTACGTCCACCGGCTCGCCGTTGGCGTCGCGCATGCGCGGGTAGGTCGCCGCGTCGCGCTTGATCCACTCCGGCACGTAGTGCATCTGGCCGTTCTTCCAGCTGCCGAACCACAGCAGCGCCACGCGCAAATCGCGTGCGCGCGCCTGGGCCAGCAGTGCGTCGAGGTTGCCGGTGTCGTAGTGGCCGGGCGCGGGCTCGAACTGCTCCCAGTACACCGGCGCCTCGACGGTGTTGGCGTGCAGCGCCACCACCTGGTCCAGCGCGCGCGGCAGCACCGCCGGCCAGGCGCTGGAGTTGTGCAACTGCGCGGCCAGCACGGTGTACGGGGCGCCGTCCACGAACAGGGCATGGCGGCCGTCCCGGCTGACGAAGCGCGGGGGCTCGGCGGCGGCGGCCAGCAGCGGCATGGCGAGCAGCGCGACGCCGGCCAGCCGGCGCAGCCAGCCCGGGCGCACCCGGCCCATTGGGCTGGGCCGCGCTGCGGCGACGGCCGCCGCTGCCGGCGCGCGCGCGTCCTGCCGGGACATCCGCACGTCCCGGTCCTGGCTGTCGGGCCGGCCCGGCCACCGCGGCGCGGCGACGAGGCCGTGGCATGCCGCCTGCGGGTCACTCGCCATCGTCGTCCTCCAGCGCCAGTTCGTCGGCGCGCAGGCCGCTGCGCGCGCCCCAGTGGTAGATGCCGAACGCGATGACCGCCACGCACAGCGTGTCCCACGGGTGCGCGATGGCGCCGGTGCCGCCGAACGTGCCCAGGTACGACACCGCCATCACCAGCATGAAGAACACGATCAGCCAGGCACCGCTGCGCACCTGGCGCCTGAGCCGGGCGCGGCCGGCCACGTCCGGCCAGCGGTACAGCACGTAGCCGGCGAACATCGCCACCTGCAGGCCCAGCAGCCACGACAGCGTGGCCCAGGTGGACCAGTACACGATCAGCGCGGCGACGATGAACGACACCGGCCCCAGCACCGCCAGCCCGCGCACCCGGAACGGGCGCTCCAGCTCCGGGGCGCTGCGCCGCAGCGCCGCCACAGTCACCGGCGCCACTGCGTAGCTGAGCACCAGCGCCGCCGAGACCACGCCGATCAGGGTCTCCCAGGACGGGAACGGCAAGGTCCAGAACACCGACAGCGCGAAGCTGAACCACAGCGCCGGGCGCGGGATGCCGGAGCGGGCGTCCACCCGCGTCAGCACCGGCAGGATGCCGCTGCTGCGTGCCCAGCCGTAGGCCACGCGCGGCGTGGCGTTCATGTAGATGTTGCCGGTGCCGCTGGGCGAGACGATCGCGTCGCCCACCACCAGCGTCGCCAGCCAGCCCATGCCCAGCGCCAGCGCGATGTCGCGGTACGGCAGCGAGAACGCCTGGTCGATGCCGGCCCAGCCGCCGGCCAGGCGCTCGGCCGGCACCGCGCCCAGGAACGCCAGTTGCAGCAGCACGTAGATCACCGTGGACAGCGCCACCGACAGGATCAGCGCGATCGGGATGGTGCGCTGCGGCTGCCGCACCTCGCTGGCGACCGACACGATCGGGGTCAGCCCGAGGTAGGCGAAGATGATGCCGCCGGCCGAGATCGCCGCCTCCACGCCGGCCGCGCCGGCCGGGGCAAAGCCGTGGCGGTGCAGGTTGCCGCCGTCGAAGTGCGCCAGCAGCAGCACGATCACCAGCAGCGGCACCAGGAACTTGAACACGCTGACGATGTTGTTGGCCAGCGCGAAGGTCTTGACGCTGAAGTAGTTGAGCCCGAAGAACAGCACCAGCAGCGCGAGCTGCAGCAGCCAGCCCCACAGCGTGGGATGGGTGCTGCCCGGCCGGCTGAGCGCGGGGAACCACGCCGCAGCGTACTGCCGGCAGGCCTCGACCTCGATCGCGATCAGGCTGGAGAACGCGATCAGGGTGATGAAGCCCATCAGCCAGCCCAGCAGGGTGCCGTGCGAGTACTCGGGATAGCGCACCACCCCGCCGGCGCGCGGCAGCGCCGCGCCCAGCTCGCAGTACACCAGCCCGAGCAGGAACACCGCCACGCCGCCGACGAGCCACGACACGATGCCGGCGGGCCCGGCGATCGCCGACACGTGGCTGGCGGCGAACAGCCAGCCCGAGCCGAAGATCGAGCCGAGCCCGATGAAGGTCAGGTCGGTGAGGCTCAGACGCTTGTGGAACTTGCCTTGTGTCATGGATCACCCGATGCGAGCAGAAGGAAGTGGCTGGAGCCCCTCTCCCCTGGGGGAGAGGGGTTGGGTGAGGGCAGCGGCCAGGCCTGCCGAGGCCGCGCGCCCTCATCCGCCCCTTCGGGGCTCCTTCTCCCGCGGGCGGGAGAAGGAGGTGGCTGGAGCCCCTCTCCCCTTGGGGAGAGGGGTTGGGGTGAGGGCAGCGGCCAAGCCTGCCGGGGCCGCGCGCCCTCATCCGCCCCTTCGGGGCACCTTCTCCCGCAGGCGGGAGAAGGAAGTGGCTGGAGCCCCTCGCCGCTTGGGGAGAGGGGTTTCGACCTAGGGCGCCTCGGCCCACGGCGACCTGCCGCCCTCGGCGATGAAGCGGTCCACCCGGGCCTCCAGCACCGGCAGCGGTACCGAGCCCACCTCCAGCACCGCGTCGTGGAAGGCGCGCAGGTCGAAGCGCTCGCCGAGCGCGGCCTCGGCCTTGCGGCGCAGCTCCAGGATCTTCAGCTCGCCCAGGTAGTACGACAGCGCCTGCCCCGGCCAGGCGATGTAGCGGTCGACCTCGGTGGTGACCTCGTGCTCGCTCAGCGCGGTGTTGTCGCGCAGGTAGGCGATGGCCTGCTCGCGGGTCCAGCCGTCGTGGTGCAGGCCGGTGTCGATCACCAGCCGGCACGCGCGCCACATCTGGTAGGTCAGGTAGCCGAAGCGGTCGTACGGGGTGTCGTACAGTCCCATCTCCTGCCCCAGGTACTCCGAATACAGCGCCCAGCCCTCGCCGTAGGCGGAGATGTAGTTGTAGCGGCGGAAGTCCGGCAGGCCCTGCTGCTCGGCCGCCAGCGGCATCTGCAGCGCGTGGCCGGGCGAGGACTCGTGCAGGGTCAGCGCGGTCAGGTTGTACAGCGGCCGCGACGGCAGGTCGTAGGTGTTGACCAGGTAGATGCCGGGACCGCCGCGGCCGCCGGTGTAGAACGGCGCCAGGTCGGCCGGTACCGGCTCGATCGCGAAGCGCTGGCGCGGCAGCCGGCCGATATAGTCGCCGACCTTGGCGTCCACCCGCTTGGCGATCCACGCCGCCTGCTTGAGCAGCTCCTCGCCGGTCTTCGGGTAGAAGCGCGGGTCGTTGCGCAGGAAGTGCAGGAAGGCCGGGAACGTGGCCTGCCCCGCGGGCGCGACGAAGCCGCTGTCGGCGATGGTGCGGTCCATCTCCCGGCGCAGCCGTGCGACCTCCTTCAGGCCCAGCGCGTGGATCTGCTCGGGGCTCAGGTCCAGCGTGGTGAACTCGCGGATCTGCGCGCGGTAGTAGGCCGGGCCGTCCGGCAGCGCCTCGCCGGCCAGCGTGGTGCGCGCCTGCGGCAGGTACTCCTCGCGCATGAAGCGCAGCAGCTTCGCGTAGGCCGGCACCACCTGAGTGTCGATCGCGGCCAGCGCCTGCGCGCGCAACTCGGCCTGGCGGGCGGCCGGCACGCTGCCGGGCATCTGCTTGAACGGGGTGTAGAACAGGTTGGCCGCGCCGCCGGCGCCGGCCACGTCGGCGATCGACTGGTCGCGCCCGTCCAGCGTGACCCGCGGCTGGCTGAAGCCGCGTGCCAGGCCGGCGCGCATGTTGGCGATCTGTTCGTCGAAGTAGCGCGGGATGTCGCGCAGCTGCGCCAGGTAGCGGGCGTAGTCGTCGCCGCTGCGCAGGGTCTTGCGCGCGGTGAAGCCGAGGTTGCTCCAGAACGCGGTGTCGCTGTTGAACGGCATCTCCCAGGCGCGGTAGCGCTGCTGGTCCAGGAACACCTCGATCTGCTGGCGATAGACCTGGTAGTTGACCTGGTCGGCGGCGCTCAGCTGCGCCGGCGCGATCGCGTCCAGCTCGGCCAGCACCTGGCGCCAGTACGCGGTGCGCTGGGCCTGGGTGGCCGCGTCTACGCGCGGCAGGTGGTCGGCGGGCTTGCCCTGGGCGTCCTCGTCGTCGGCGCCGGCGAACTGTTCCTGGCGCCAGGCCCACTCGCGCCGGTACAGCGCGGCGAAGCGCGCGGAGGCGGGTGCGGGTGCGGCGGTGTTGGTGTTGGTGTTGGTGTTGGTGTTGGCGTCAGTGTTGGCTTGGCTGGACTGCTTGGCTTGGCTGGACTGCTTGGCTTGGCTGGACTGCTTGGCTTGGCTGGACTGCTTGGCTTGGTTGGACTGCTTGGCCTTGTTGGCTTCGTAGACCTCGCTGGCCTCACTGGCCTTGCTGTTGCTGGTGCTGTTGCTGTTGCTGTTGTCGTTGCTGTTGTCGTTGCTGTTGTCGTTGCTGTTGTCGTTGTTGCTGTCGTTGTTGCTGTCGTTGTTGCTGTCGTTGTTGCTGTCGTTGCTGCTGTCGTTGCTGCTGTCGTTGTTGCTGTTGCTGTTGCTGTTGTTGGTGATATTGCTGGTGTTGCTGGTGTTTGTATTGCTGTCGGTGCTCGCAACGTTGGCGGCCGCGGTGGCATGCGCCGCCGGGACCGTGGCGGCGAGCGTGCCGCTGGCCAGGGCCGCGAGCAGCGCGGCATGCAGGCACGGTCGGGACGTCATGCGCCTTTCTCCGCGGCAACCGGGGCGCCGGCCTGCTGCTGCGCGATCCAGGCCTCGATGCGCGCGTCCAGCAGGTCCAGCGGCATCGCGCCGCCGCCGAGGATGGCGTCGTGGAAGGCGCGCAGGTCGAAGCGCGCGCCCAGCGCCTGCTCGGCCTTGGCGCGCAGCGCCAGGATCTCGAGCTGGCCGAGCTTGTAGCCCAGCGCCTGGCCCGGCCAGACGATGTAGCGGTCGGTCTCGGCCTGGAGGCTGGGCTCGTCGTCGGACGGGTGGGCGTGGAAGAAGTCCACCATCTGCTGCCGGGTCCAGCGCTTGTAGTGCACGCCGGTGTCCAGCACCAGGCGGTTGGCGCGCAGCAGCTCGCCGCACAGCCGGCCGTAGTCGCTGTATGGGTCCTTGAAGAAGCCGACCTCCTTGCCCAGGCGCTCGGCATACAGCGCCCAGCCCTCGACGAAGGCGTTGTAGCCGGCCTGCTGCCGGAACGGCGGCAGCGGCAGGGTCTGCGCCAGCGAGATCTGCAGGTGATGGCCGGGCACGCCCTCGTGGTAGGCGGTGGTCTCGATGTTGATCAGGGTGCGCTCGGTGGCGTCGTTGGCGTTGACCATCACGATCGCCGGCTTGCTGCCCTCGGGGTTGCTCTGCCAGTACTCGGCGCCCGGCGCCTCGCGCCGGAACGCGGGCATGCCCTGCACGATCAACGGGGTCTTGGGCAGGTGGCCGAACAGCCGGGGCAGCTCCGGCTGCATGCCGGCGATGTAGCCGCGGTACAACTGCAGGATCTGCTCGCCGGAGCGGGCGAAGTGGCGGCGGTCGGCGGCCACCGCCTTGCGGAAGCTGGCCAGGTCCGGGTAGCCCTGCGCCCGCGCGATGGCGGTCATCTCGCCCTCGATGCGCGCGACCTCGGCCAGCCCGGTCTGGTGGATCTGTTCCGGGCTCTGGTCGGTGGTGGTCTGGGTGTGGATGGCATAGGCGTAGCGCTTGTCGCCGTCGGGCAACGACCACAGGCCCTCGTGCGCGCGGCCCTGGGTGGCGTACTCGTCGCGCACGAACGCGGCCAGCCGGCCGTAGGCCGGGCGCACCTGCTGGTCGATCGCCGCCACCAGCTCGCGCTGCAGCGCGGCGCGCTGCGCCGGATCCGGCACGGCCTGCGGCAGCTTCTTCAGCGGCGAGGCGAACGGGCTGTCGGCCCCGGCCGGCGCGGCGATCTTGGCGATCTGCGCCGGCAGCTTCTCCAGCAGGTAGCGCGGCTGGGTCAGCCCGTCCCTGGCGCCCTGGCGCGAGACCTCGACGACCTGCTGCAGCAGCGCCGGGATGGCCTGCAGGCGCTTGATGTAGTCCTGGTAGTCCTTGGCGTTCTCGAACGGGAACGCGTCGCCCATGCCGGCCAGCGACAGCTGGATGCCGCCGACCGGCTCCAGCGGCATCGCATAGGTCTGCAGCGCGATGCCCTGCAGCTTGTCGCGCAGCTGCCGCTGCATCATCTGCAGGCTCAGCCGGCGCTGCGCGTCCAGCGCCGCCGGATCGACCGCCTCGAACTGCGCCAGCAGCGCGGCGGTGGCCTCGCGGTCGGCGGCGACCGCGGCCAGCGAGTAGTCGCTCCAGCGGTCGTTGTAGCGGCGGTCGCCGATGATGCTGGCGAACTCGGGATTGTGCGCGAGCTGGTACTGCCACTGCCGGTCCAGCAGCGCGTCGAACGCCTGCGCGGCCGGCTCCGGCGAAGCCGCGGGTGCAGGCGCGGCGGACGCCTTGCCGGCGGGCGGCTGCGATGCGCCGCAGGCCGACAGCAGCGCCACGGCCAGCAGCGATAGGGCGAACGGTCGGATCAGCGGCATGGGGTTACTCCGGGCGGGATGGGGTCTGAGGGTGAGGTGCGGCCCTCATCCGCCCCTTCGGGGCACCTTCTCCCGCAGGCGGGAGAAGCAGGGGCTGCGGGCCTGGACGAAGGCCAGGGGGCCTTGTGGTTATTCGGCGAGAGCGAGAAGCCGCGGCGGCCTCGGGAGAAGTCCGGGGGTGCGGGCCTGGACACAGGCGGGGGGCGGCCTCGCCCGGCCCTTCTCCCGCCTGCGAGAGAAGGGGGCGCGCAGCGCCGGATGAGGGCCGCCGCCACGTCACGCAAACGGCCGGTCGATCGCCACCGACGGCGGCGTGAACCACTGCGCGCCGTCCTCGGTGACGTGGAAGTGGTCCTCCAGGCGCACGCCGAACTGGCCGGGCACCACGATCATCGGTTCATTGCTGGCGCACATGCCCGGCTGCAGCGGCGTGCCGTTGCCGCGTACCAGGTACGGCGCCTCATGGATCGCCAGCCCGCAGCCGTGGCCGGTGCGGTGCGGCAGCCCGGGCAGCCGGTAGTCCGGCCCCAGCCCGGCGGTCTCCAGCAGCATGCGCGCGGCACGGTCGACCGATTCGCAGCGGACCCCCGGCCGCACCGCGGCGAACGCGGCCGCCTGCGCGGCCTGCTCTAGGTTCCAGATGTGGCGCTGCGCCGCGCTGGGGGTGCCGTAGATCCAGGTGCGGGTGATGTCGGAGTGGTAGCCGTGCACGGTGCAGCCGGTGTCGATCAGCACCAGCTCGCCCTCGCGCAGGTGCTGCACGCCGGGGATGCCGTGCGGGAACGCGGTGGCATGGCCGAACTGCACGATGCAGAAGGTCGAGCCGTTGTCGGCGCCGAGCGCGCGGTGCGCCTCGTCGATGAAGCGCACCAGCTCGTCGGTGCCCAGGCCCTCGCGCGCCAGCCCGGCGGCCAGCCGCTGCACCTGCAGGGTCATGTCGCAGGCCTGCTGCATCAGCGCCAGCTCGGCCGGCGACTTGCACATGCGGCAGCCGTCGATGAGGGCGGTGGCGTCGCTGATGCGCGCCGGGTCCAGGTGCGCGCGCAGGCCGGTGTGCACGCCGAAGGCGATGCCCGGGTCCAGCGCCAGCGTGCGCGCGCCGCGCTCGGCCATGGCCTGCGCCACCCGCGCGTGCGGGTCCTCGTGCTCTTCCCACAGGCGCTTGTCCACCGGCAGCTGCAGCACGGCGTCGAGCGAGCCTTCCTCGAACGCCGGGCACACCAGCACCGGGTCGCCGTGCGCGGTCAATAGCAGCGCGACCAGGCGCTCGCTCGCGCCCCACGGCACCCCGGTGAAATAGCGCAGCGAGGTGCCGGCACCGACCAGGAGCGCGTCCACGCCGTGGGCCTGCATCAATGCGCGGGCGCGCTCGATGCGCTGCTGGTACTCCGCCGGCGCGATCGCCGCGGCGCGCTGTGCCCACGGCGCCAGCCGCGCCTGCGCCTGGGCGAGGGTCAGGCCGCCGATCTGGGCGCTCATGCGCACACCGCCACGTCGGCGTCGGTCCAGGTCCCGTCGATGCAGCGCGGCACGCCGCCGGGGTTGCGGTCGCGCAGCTCGGCCGGCAGCAGCGCGTCGGGCACGCCGTCGTAGCTGTGCCGCGCGGCGAAGCGCTGGATCGCGGCTGGCAGGCCGACCGCGGTGAAGCCCGGATGGCTTGAACTGGGGTACGGGCCGCCGTGGTGCTGCGCGGCGCTGACCGCCACGCCGGTGGGCATCTTGCTGGCGATCAGCCGGCCCACGCGCGCGCGCAGCACCGGCGCGATCGCCTGCCACGCCGCATCGTCGCCGCCGTCGTCGGCGCGGTACAGCGTGCCGGTGAGGTTGCCCTCGAACGCCTGCGCCACCGTCACCATCTGCGCTACGTCGTCGGTCCGCACCAGCAGCGCGACCGGGCCGAACGCCTCGGTCTGCAGGGCCTGCGGCGCGGCCAGGAACGCGGCCGCATCGACCTCCAGCAGCGTGGGCGCGTAGCGGTAGCCGCCCTCGCCCGCCTGCGCACCGGCGCGCACCGCGGCGCCGGCCGCGCGCAGCGTGGCCACGGCCTGCTGCAGGTGCGCCAGGCCGGCGGCGGAGAACAGCACCATCGGCGCAGCCGCGGCGAAGTGGGCGCCGGCCGCGGCCACGAAGGCGTCGCCGTCCGCGCCGCGCGGCACCACCACCACGCCGGGGTTGGTGCAGAACTGGCCGCTGCCCAGCGTGCACGAGGCGAAGAACTCCTGGGCCAGCGCCGGCCCGCGCGCGGCCAGCGCGCCCGGCAGCAGGAACACCGGGTTGACGCTGGACAGCTCGGCGTAGCAGAGCACCCCGGCCGCGTCGGCGGCGGCCTTCAGCGCCAGCCCGCCGGCGCGGCTGCCGGTGAAGCCGATCGCGCCCAGGCGGGCGTCGCCGGCCAGGCGCAGGCCCAGCGCCGGCTCGACCTGGTACAGCAGCTGCACCGCGGCCGCGGGCAGGCCGGCGTCCCCCAGCGCGCGGTGGGCGAGCTGGGCCAGGCGCTGGCTGGTGGCCGGGTGCAGCGGGTGGGCCTTGGCGATCACCGGGTTGCGCGCGGCGATCGCCGAGGCGAAATCGCTGCCGGCCACCGCGTTGAACGCGAACGGGAAGTTGTTGGGCCCGAACACCAGCACCGGTTTGGCCAGCGGCGCTAGGTGCGCGCGCAGGCCGGCGGCGGTGTCGATCACCGGCTGCGTCCAGCGGTGGCTGCGCACCGCCTGCGCGGCCTGGCGCAGCTGGCCGCTGGTACGCGGCAGCTCGTTGCCGCGCAGGCGCGTGGGCGCCGGCAGCGCGGTCTCGGCATGCGCCAGCGCGACCAGGGTGTCGGCATCGGCGTCCAGCGCATCGGCATAGGCGTCCAGGAACGCGGCGATGCGTTCCGGTGCGGCCGCGGCCAGCTCGGCCGCGACCGCCGCGGCCGCGGCGACGGCGGCCTCGACGTCCTGCGCGGCGCTGACCGGGAAGCGCGGACCGATCGCCGTGCCGGTGGCCGGGTCGGTGGCGCGGAAGCCCTCGCCGGCGTCGAGGCTGGGCTGCCAGCGCCCGGCCAGCAGGACGGGTTGGAGTGCATCGTTCATGGCGCTACCTCGTGATGCGGCGGACCCGCAGGCCCGCCGGTGTGGCCGGGCGACGGCCCGCGGGGCGCGCGGCCGCCGCCGCGCGGGCAGTACGGCGGTGTGCCCCCGCAGGCCGCGCCCGCCCCGCGGGCGCCGGCGAATGCCGTCGGCCCGTGCATGGCCTCACGCCCGCTTCGGCGCGGTGGCGATGGCGTGGTCGATCACCTTCAACGCGGCCTCGCGCTCGGCACCCTCCAGGACCAGGCGCGGCGCACGCACCGCCTCGCTGCCGAGCCCGACCTTGGCCTGCACCAGCTTGATCAGCTGTACGAACTTGGGCACCGTGTCCAGGCGCAGCAGCGGCAGGAACCAGTCGTACAGCGCCTTAGCCGCCGGGTAGCCGCCGTCGCGCGCCAGCTCGAACAGCTTCACCGACTCGGCCGGATAGGCGTTGACCAGCCCGGCGATCCAGCCCTGGGCACCCATGCTCAGGCCCTCGACGATGGCGTCGTCCATGCCCACCAGCAGCACCAGGCGCTCGCCCAGCAGCTCCTTGAGCGCGGCGAAGCGGCGCACCTCGCCGGAGGATTCCTTGACCGCCTGCAGGTTGGGGAACTCGGCCGCCAGCTGCGCGACCTGCGCGGCGCTGAAGTCGGTCTTGTAGGCCACCGGGTTGTTGTACAGGATCACCGGCAGGTCGGTGGCGGCGATCACCGCGCGCACGTGCGCGCCCATCTCGTGGAAGTCGGTGGAGTACACGTACGGCGGCAGCACCATCAGCCCGCCGCAGCCCAGCGCCTGGGCCGCCTGCGCCAGCTTGACCGCCTCGGCGGTGGACAGCGCGGCGATGCCCGGCACCACCGGCACGCGCGCGCCCACGGCCTCGACCAGGGTGGTGAGGATCGCCAGCTTGTCGTCGTAGCTCAACGTGGCGGCCTCGCCGAGCGAGCCCAGCGGCACGATCGCGGTGCAGCCGGCGTCGACCAGGGTGTTGGCGTGCGAGGCCAGGAACGCATGGTCGATGGCGCCGTCGGCGGTGAACGGGGTGGTGATGGCCGGCAGCACGCCGTGCCAGAAGGATGCATTGCTCATGAGGTCTTGCCCTGAGGGTCGGAAGTGAACGGATCGGCCAGCGCCGCGAGGCGGACCGGGAACAGCGGCGGCCGGCGGCCGTCGTCGGAGGAAGCGGGCGCGTGTGCCAGGCCCAGTTCGGCCAGCGCGCTGCCACAGATGCGGCCCTGGCAGGCGCCCATGCCGCAGCGCGAGGCGAGCTTGGCGTCGCGGGCCTCGTCGAAGCCCTGCAGCTCGCCCAGCGCGACGTCCTCGCAGCGGCACACCAGGGTGTCGGCCTGGGCCAGCGCGTGGATCCGCGGCGACAGCGCGAACTGGCGCTGCAGCAGCGTGGCGAACGCGCGCGCGTGCCGGCGGTGGCGCTGCAGCGCGCGTGCCGGCGCCGGCGCGCCGGCCGCCAGGTGGCCGGCCATCGCGCCCTCGAGCGTGGCGCAGTCGCGCCCGCCGATGCCGCAGGCCTCGCCGGCGGCGAACACGCCGGGCACGCTGGTGCGCAGCTGCGCATCCACCGCCACCCGGGGGTGTGCGCCGTCGTGGGCGAGCCCGCAGCCGAGCAGCTGCGCCAGCTCGGTGTTCGGGACCAGGCCGTAGCCCACGGCCAGCTGGTCGCAGGCGATGCGCCGGCGGCCCTGCGGCCCGTCGATCTCGACCTCGCGCAGGCGCGTGTCGCCGTGCGCGGCGCGCACCACGCTGCCGCTGCGGTAGGCGATGCCGGCCAGCCCGGCGCCCAGCGCCAGCGCCTGCACGGCCTTGCCCGGCCAGCGCGGCAGCCGCAGCGCGAACCCGCACAGCGCCGCGGCCGAGGCCTGTTCGTGGATGCCGAGCACCTGTGCCCCGTGGCGGCGCAGCGTGGCCGCGGCGGCCAGCAGCAGCGGTCCGCTGCCGGCCACCAGCACGCGCTGGCCGGCCAGCGGCCAGCCCTGCTTGGCCAGCGCCTGCGCGCCGCCGGCGCCGGTCACCCCCGGCAGCGTCCAGCCCGGGAACGGCAGCAGCAGCTCGCGCGCGCCGGTGGCCAGCACCAGCGCCCGGTAGTGCAGCTGCCGCGGCCCCTCGGGGCCGTCGGCCAGCAGCCAGCCCGGTTGCGCCAGCACGATCTCGGTCTGCGGCAGCCAGTCGATACCCGGCCGCGCCAGCGCCGCGAGCGCGCGGCGGGCCGCGGCCGGCGCGGCGGCGCGCACGTCGTGGCGCCAGACCTGGCCGCCGGCGCGGGGCTGCGCGTCGACCAGGCCCACGCGCACGCCATGCGACGCCGCGGCGCGTGCGGCCGCAAGCCCGGCCGGCCCGGCGCCGACCACCAGCACGTCGTAGTGGCGCACCGCGTCAGCCATCGGTGCGCACCTGCATGCCCTCGCGCGCCGGCGTCATGCACGCGCGCCGCTGTGCGATGCCGTCGATCGTCACCCGGCACTCGAAGCACACGCCCATGCCGCACAGCGGCGCGCGCGGCTCGCCCGCACGCGAGCGGCGGAAACCCGCGCCCGCCTGCGCGACCGCGGCGGCCACGCTGGCGCCGGCCGGCACCTCGACCATGCACGCGTCCACCTGCAGGCGCACGCCGGTGCTCATGCCGCGGCCCCGCCGAGCGCACGCGCCGGCGCGTACGGCGCCGGGTCGATCGCCGACGGACGCCCGAGCAGGCCATCCACCAGCAGCCGGGCGCTGCCCAGCGCGGTGGTCACGCCCAGGCCCTCGTGGCCGGCGGCGACCCACACGTCGCGGCGCCCCGGCACCGCACCGAGGTACGGGCGCCCGTCCGGCGTGGCCGGGCGCAGCCCGGTCCACACCCGGATCGCCTGCAGCTCGCGCAGCATCGGCAGGAACTCGAACGCCCGCTGCAGCATCTGCCGCAGCAACGGCAGCGAGACCTCGCGGTCGGCCGCGTCGAACTGCCGCGACGAGCCGATCAGGATCTGCCCGGTGGGCCGCGGCTGCACGTTGAACGCCACGCTGCTGGCGGCATCGCCATGCGCGGAATCGGCATAGCCCAGCTCCAGCAGCTGGTGGTGCACGCGGTTCGGGTAGCGGTCGGTGATCACCAGCTGGCCCTTGCGCGGGCGCAGCGCCAGTTCCGGCAGCAGCTGCGGCAGCGCCACGCCGGTGGCCACCAGCACCGGCCCGGACAGCGGGGTGCCGTCGTCCAGCCGCACCCCCTGCCGCTGCAGCGCCTGCACCCGCCGCCCGGCATACAGCCGCGCGCCGCGGGCGGTGGCGGCATCGACCAGATGGCGCGCCATCCGCGGCGGATACACCACGGCCTCGCCGGGCACGCGCATGCCGCCGGCCAGGCCGGGGGCCAGCGCCGGCTCCAGCGCGTACAGCCGCCGGTCGTCGAGGACTTCGGCGGCCACCCCGGCGGCAGCCAGCCGCGCGATCTTGGCCGGCACCGCCGCGAGCTCGCGGGCATCGCGCGCCACCCACAGGGTGCCGCAGCGGCTGAACTCGGCGGCCGGCAGGTCGGCGTAGCGCTCCCACAGCCGCAGCGAATAGACCGACAGCGCCAGTTCGGCCGGATCGTCGTCCATGGCCACCAGGTGCCCCATCGCCGCAGCGGTGGCGCCGCCGCCGATCGGCCCCGGCTCCACGATCGCCACGCGCAGGCCCTCGGCGGTGGCGGCCTCGGCGCAGGCCGCGCCGACGATGCCCGCGCCGACCACGATCAAGTCGAAGCATTCCGCCAGCGGGCCGCGCCGGCCCGTGTCGCCCACGGATGCCGCCGATGCGGTGCGCTCCGCCGGCCGCGTCGCCGCTGCCGCCTGCGGTGGCGGGCCTGCGCCCTGCCCGGGGCCGGCGGCACGCGCCATCAGGCCACGATCCCCCAGGCGAACGGGTCGGCCGGGTCGATCCGCAGCTGTGCGCGCGCGGTGATGTGCGCGTACCCGCTGATGCGCGGCGCGATGCCGCGCCCGGCGCGGCGATAGCTGGCCTCGAACGCGCTGCCGAGGATGCCCTGCTGGATCCAGGTCTCGCCCTCGCCCAGCGCGCCGTCGGCGGCCAGGCACGCCAGCTTAGCGCTGGTACCGGTGCCGCACGGCGAGCGGTCGTAGGCCAGGCCGGGGCACAGCACGAAGTTGCGCGCCTGCCCGCTGCCGTCCGGCGCCAGGCCGTTGAGCTCGACATGGTCGATCTCGCCGCCGTCGGCACCCGTGATCCCGGCGGCCTGCAGCGCGAGCCGGATCGCCTCGGTGTAGGCGGTCAACGTCCGCTGGTGGGCCAGCGTCAGCGCGCACGGCGCCTGCCCGGTGATGAAGAACCAGTTGCCACCCCAGGCCACGTCGCCGCGCACCGTGCCGTAGCCCGGCACCGCCACCGCCACGCCGGCGGCATGGCGGTAGCTCTCGACGTTGTCGACCGCCACGCGGCCGTCGGCGGCCAGCTCCACGCCGACCGTCCCGACCGGCGTCTCGATGCGGTGCCGGCCGGACGCGATCCGCCCGAGCTCGGCCAGCGTGCGCACCACGCCGATGGTGCCGTGGCCGCACATGCCGAGGTAGCCGACGTTGTTGAAGAAGATCACCCCGGTGCAGGCCCCGGGGTCGCGCGCCGGCAGCAGCAGCGCGCCGACCATGGTGTCCGAGCCGCGCGGCTCGCAGGCGATGGCGCTGCGCCACAGGTCGAAGGCGTCGCGGAAACGCTCGCGGCACCGGGCTAGGTCGCCGTCGCCCAGGTCGGGGAATCCGGCCAGCACCACGCGGGTGGGTTCGCCGGCGGTGTGGGAGTCCATCACGTCTATCGTGTGCATGGCCCATGCTCCCATCGGCGCGCGCGCGGCGACTAGCGCCGAATGCAGGCGGCGAGTGCGGAAATCCGCACAAACCGCCGGGCGGTCCGGGGCCTCCGCTTTGCGCTAGGATCGGAGTCGCGGCGGCCGCCTCCGAAGCCGTCCGCATCCCCGCCAGCCACCGCCGTGACGCCATGGATCCCAGCCTTCCCGCGCTCGAAATGCAGACGCTGTTCGACGCCCTGCCGGACGTGGTGTTCTTCATCAAGGACCGGGAAGGACGCTACACCCACTGCAACCTGACGCTGGTGCGCCGGCTCGGCCGCAAGCAGCGCAGCGAGGTGATCGGGCGCTCGCCGCTGGACGTGTTCCCGCTGCCGCTCGGCGGCAGCTACATGATGCAGGACCGGCGCGTGCTGTGCGGCGAGCTGATCGACAACCAGCTCGAGGTGCACCTGTACCCCAACCGCCTGCCGGGCTGGTGCCTGACATTCAAGCGTCCGCTGTGCGAGGACGACGACGTGGTCGGCGTGGTCGGCATCTCGCGCGACCTCGGCCAGCCCGACAGCCGGCATTCGGCCTACGCGCGCCTGAGCCGGGTGATGGAGCACATGCAGGCCAACTTCGGCGACAACCTGCGCGTGCAGACGCTGGCCGACCTGGCCGGGCTGTCGGTGGCCCAGCTGGAACGGCACTTCCGCCGCGTGTTCCAGGTCACGCCGCAGCAGCTGCTGACCAAGCTGCGGATCGAGTCGGCGATGCGCCTGCTGCATGGCGACGACAGCATCGCCAGCATCGGCCAGCAGTGCGGCTTCGCCGACCAGAGCGCGTTCGCGCGCCAGTTCAAGGCCACCGTCGGCATGACCCCGCGCGACTACCGCACCCTCAAGGGCCAGCTCTGATCGGCGCGGCGCCCTGCCGGCGCCGCGAACGCAGCGGACACGTGACTGCGGCCGCCACCCCGCTGCCGCCGGGCAGCGGCGCGCCCCGCTACCCGGCTGCGCCGCGACGGCCGTAAGCTCAATCCCCAATCCCTAGTCCCCAATCCCAGTCCCAAACCCGGTGCCGATGCCGATGCCGAATTCAGCATCATCGCCAGGGCCGGTCCGCGCGGCCGATTCACCGCCGCGTCAAGGCCGGCGCACGCCCGGGTGGTAGCATTTGCGGTTTCCCGAACCGCGCAGCAAATGGCCAGTTTCTTCCGCCGCAACAAGCCCGCCACGCCCGACAAGCCGCTCACCCAGCGCTACAGCCTGGAGGAACTGGCGGCTGCCTTCCCGCAGCCGGCGGGCAAGGCCGGCAGCGCGGAAGCGCCTGCGTCACCGCCGCCGGCCGCCACGCCCGCGCCGCCGGCGACACCGTCCGCCGACACCGCCGCGGCGCCACCGCTCGCGGCGGCCACGCCGGTGGAACAGCACGCCCGCGAGGTGGCCGCCGCGACCGGCGAGGCCGCCCCGGTCGCCGCGATCCCGGTCGCCCCGCCCGTGCCCGCGGCACCGGTGCCGCCGCCGCTGCAGGCGGTGCCCGACGTCCCGCCGCCCGCGGCGACCCCGGTCCCCGCCCCTGCGCCGACCGCGGCCGGCCCGGTCGCGCCGGTGGTGCTGGCCCCGGTGGCCGCGCCGACGCCGGCGCCCACGCCGGCGCCTGCCCCCATCGCCGTCGAGGCCGTTGCCGAGGCCGCGCCCGCCGCGCCCGCCGCGCCGGCCGCGCCGGCGGGCAAGCTCGGCTGGCGCGAGCGCCTGCGCAACAGCAGCTTCGCGCGCAGCTTCGGCGGCCTGTTCTCGCGCAATCCCAAGCTCGACGACGACCTGCTCGACGAAATCGAGACCGCGCTGATCACCGCCGACGTCGGCGTGCCCGCCACTACCGCGCTGATCGAGAACCTGCGCAAGCGCATGAAGGCGCGCGAGTTCGTCGACGCCCAGGCGCTGCTGACCGCGCTGCGCGCCGACCTGGTCGCGATCCTGCGCCCGGTGGCGCAGCCGCTGCGGATCGACCGTGCCGCCCAGCCCTTCGTGGTGCTCACCGTCGGCGTCAACGGCGTCGGCAAGACCACCACCATCGGCAAGCTCGCCAAGCGCTTCAAGGACGACGGCCACAGCCTGATGCTGGCCGCCGGCGATACCTTCCGCGCCGCCGCGGTGGCGCAGCTGCAGGCGTGGGGCGAGCGCAACGGCGTGGCGGTGATCGCGCAGGGCCAGAACGCCGACGCCGCCTCGGTGGCGTTCGACGCGCTGCAGGCGGCCAAGGCGCGCGGCACCGAGGTGCTGATCGCCGACACCGCCGGCCGCCTGCACACCCAGACCGGGCTGATGAACGAACTCGGCAAGATCCGCCGCGTGCTCGGCAAGATCGATGCGGCCGCACCGCACGAGGTGCTGATGGTCATCGACGGCACCACCGGCCAGAACGCGCTGTCGCAGCTGCGCCAGTTCCACGCCGCGGTCGGCGTCACCGGCCTGGTGGTGACCAAGCTCGACGGCACCGCCAAGGGCGGCGTGGTGTTCGCGCTGGCGCGCGAGTTCGGCATCCCGATCCGCTACGCCGGCATCGGCGAGCGTCCGGAGGACCTGCGCGTGTTCGACGCCGAGGCCTTCGTCGACGCACTGCTGCCCGAGGCGCTGGGCGGCTGAGCGCGCGGCCGGTGCGCCGCGTGCGCCCGCGCCGGCGGCCGCTCCCCGCCGATTGCGGCGGGCCGGGCCATCCCCGGCGCGGGCACGGCGAGGGCGCTGCCACCCGCTGCGTGCGCCGGGCGCGCGGCCGGTGCGCCGGCTCCGGTCGGCTCCCCGGCCGGCCGCCGGGACGGTGTCGCCACCGCGTGCCGGCGACGGTCGCCGGGCCGGGCGCGGCCGCTACCGGCCTTGTGCACTTCCGCCCCTTGTCCGCCTTCGACCCCGCCCGCCCTGCATGAGCCCGCCCCCCGATCCCTTCAGCGAACGCCTGCTGGCCTGGTTCGACCGCTCCGGTCGCCACGACCTGCCCTGGCAGCACCCGCGCAGCCCGTACCGGGTATGGCTGTCGGAGATCATGCTGCAGCAGACCCAGGTCGCCACGGTCATCCCGTACTTCCTGCGCTTCCTCGAGCATTTCCCGACCCTGCCCGACCTGGCCGCCGCCGATACCGACGCGGTGATGGCGCAGTGGGCCGGCCTGGGCTACTACGCCCGCGCCCGCAACCTGCATGCGGCCGCGCGCCGCTGCGTGGAGCTGCACGGCGGCGAGCTGCCGCGCGACTTCGACGCGCTGCACGCCCTGCCCGGCATCGGCCGCAGTACCGCCGGCGCGATCCTGAGCCAGGCCTGGAACGAGCGCTTCGCGATCCTGGACGGCAACGTCCGCCGCGTGCTCGCCCGCTACCACGGCATCGCCGGCTATCCCGGCCTGCCGGCGATCGAGAAGCAGCTGTGGGTCCTGGCCCATGACCACGTCCGGCATCCGCCGGCCGGGCGCCTGGCCGACTACACCCAGGCGCAGATGGATTTCGGCGCCACCCTGTGCACCCGCGCCAACCCGGCCTGCGTGCTGTGCCCGCTGCAGCACGACTGCGTGGCGCGCCGCGAGGGCCTGACCGAGGCCCTGCCCACGCCCAGGCCGGGCAAGGTGCTGCCCGAGCGCGAGGCGGTGGCGCTGCTGCTGGAGAATGCCGCCGGCGAGCTGCTGCTCACCCGCCGCCCGCCGGTCGGCATCTGGGCCTCGCTGTGGACGCTGCCGCAGGCCGAGACCGACGCGGCGCTGCGCGAGTGGTTCGCGCGCGAGCTCCACGGCGACTACGACGCGGCCGAGCCGATGCCGCCGATCGTGCATACCTTCAGCCACTACCGCCTGCACCTGCAGCCGCTGCGCCTGCGCAAGGTCGCCTTGCGCGACCGGGTGCGCGACAATGACGCGCTGCGCTGGGTGCCGCGCGCCGGCCTGTCCGCGCTCGGCCTGCCGGCCCCGATCCGCAAACTGCTCGACAGCCTCTGATCCCGCCGAGGCGCCACCAGGAACCGCCATGCCCCGCACCGTCTTCTGCCAGTACCAGCAACGCGACACCGAAGGGCTCGACTACGTGCCGTATCCGGGCGAACTGGGCCAGCGCGTGTTCGCCGGCATCGGCAAGCAGGCGTGGGGCGCCTGGCTGGCGCACCAGACCATGCTGATCAACGAGAACCGGCTGTCGCCGCGCGACCCCAAGCACCGCGCCTTCCTCGAGGCCGAACTGGAGAAGTTCCTGTTCCAGGGCGGCGCGCCCGCGCCCGAGGGCTACGTCGCGCCCGACGCCGCGTCCTGACCGAAGCGTTGCGCTCCGCGCCATGGCGCAGCGCACCCTCGCGCCCTAGCCGCTCGATCGTCGTGCTGGGGGCCTGGCATGGCTCTCATCGCGGGCACTCACATTCTTCAGCCCGAACGACAGCGTGCGGATGACACGCTCGGTTGCGTTACGGCGTGCTCGACTCCATGGACCGGCTGCTGCCGCTGGAGGATGCGAACGCGATGCCGTGCAGGATCGGCCTCCGTGCGAATGCCATGGCGCCGGGAGCAGGCTCCGCCGCGGCACTCGCCGCGGACCGCCCTGCCGCGGCCGTGGCCGCAGCGTCACGTGCCGCTTTAGTCACCGCAGCGACCGCCAGGATGCGTGCCGCCCCCGGTCACGGGGTGCCGGAGGCCGAAGCCCGTTCCTCCAGCTTGACTTCGCGCAGCTGTTTTTCCGAGGCGCGTACCGCCTTGACGTCCAGCGCGCGGATGCTCTCGATCCGGCACGGCAGCCGGATCGTGTTCGGCCCGCCGAGCACCACCACGTCGTCGAAGCGGGCCGCGACCCGGTCCATGCGATGGGTGAGGCTGATCGCCGACGCGAAGTCGAGGTCGTTGCACGGCCCGGCCAGCTCCAGCAGATAGGCCTCGTTGGGCCGCGTCCAGACCGCCAGCGCACCCTTGCCGAGCGCGGTCCAGCCACCGAGCCGGTCGACGTACCGGAACTCGCGCAACGGCGCACCGGCATGGGCCCGGTACAGCGCCAGCCGCTCGTCGTCGGAGATCCGCCCGGTGGCACAGCCCGACAGCACCAGCAGCGCCGCCACCACCATTGCCCTGCTCTTCATCGCCCTACCCCGCGTCCGGAACCGGCGCCAGCATGCGCGCGCTTGCGTAGCGGGCAGCTGAAGAGCGTCCCGCCGCCGATCGCAGGCATGCCTCGCAGCGCGCGTGAGCGGCAACAGCCGATACCGCCCGCACGCGTTGGCGGCCTCACCTGGCCGCGGCCTCCCGCGCACGGCCTCACGCCGCCGCCACGCGCCCGGCGTGAAGACGGCGCTGGCCCACCCCGCTCACCGCCATCGCGCCCCCGGTGCCACGTGCATCCGTTTCGTTACGGGCTTCCGGCCCCGGGCAGTCCATACTCGGGGCACGCCTCATGAAAGGAGCAACGATGCAAAGCGTGCGCTGGCTGACCCTACGACTGAACAGCAAGCAGAGCATCGGACCGGAAACCCTGCAGGAACTCTGGTCCAATGCCTGCGAATCCAACGGCGTGTCGGTGACGCGCGAGCGTACCGACCACGGCGTGTCCTACGGGTTGCACGCCGCTGCCGGCCTGGGCAATCCGCGCCGCGCCGAACTGCGGATGCGCCAGCTGCTGGAGGATGCCGGCTACGTGTTCTCGCTGAGCGCGCTGTCGCCCTCGCGGTCCTCGGCGATCTGATTCCAGCGGCGCTTCCGCCGCCGCCGCCGCGCTCACACGGGCGTGGACGGATTGCCGTAGCATGCGCGGGCACCACGAATGCGCGTGCGTCTCGTCCGGCCACTTCGGCGCCGTTTCGCTTCCCTATCCCTGCCGCCGGTGGCGACTGCCCGGCGCACCCGCAGAAGCGACCCATGCCGGGCTACGAGACCCAGATCCACGAGCTGACCTTCGGTCGGCACACGTACGTCATCCGTGCGCTGGCCGACAAGCAACAGTACGCCGACCCCGACCAGACCGCGGCCAGCGCGGGCATCTCCTCGGCGCAATGGAGCCTGTTCGGCCAGGTCTGGCCCGCCGGCCAGCTGCTCGCCGAAGCGATGGCCACCCGCGAGATCGCCGGCAGGCGCATCCTCGAGCTCGGCTGCGGGCTCGGCCTGGCGAGCCTAGTGCTGCGCATGCGCGGCGCCGACATCGTCGCCAGCGACCACCATCCGCTGGCGGAGGTGTTCCTGGCCTACAACGCCGCGCTGAACGCGCTCGACTCGGTGCCCTACCGCCAGCTCGACTGGGAAGCCGGCGCGCGCGACATGGGTCAGTTCGACATGATCATCGCCAGCGACGTGCTCTACGAGGCGCGCCACGCCACCATGCTCGCCGAGCTGATCCCGCAACTGGCCCGGCCCACCTGCGAGATCGTCATCAGCGACCCGGGGCGCGGCAACGCCAACGCGCTGTCGCGCATGCTCGCCGCCATCGGGTTCTCGCTGGTGGCCGGCGAACGCCAGGCCGCGCAGCGCACCAAGGCGCCGCGGCTGTTCGTCTACCGCCGCGGCATGGACGACTGGTGGCCGGCGATCAAGTGATCGCGGGCCTATTCCTCGGAAGGCTTGTTGCGTTTCTTCTTGGCGCGCGTGACCAGCGCGATGACCACGATCGCCAGCACCACGATCAATCCGAAGAACACCGGCATCAGGTTGGAACCCACCATTTCCCTCTCCTCGGTCGCCCGCGGCGTTGCGGACCCTGGACGCCTAGAGAACAAATGCGGCGTGAGCTTGTAGTGCATGCGCCCCGCGCTGTTTCAAGACGGTCACGCTGCGCCGAGGTCTGGAAACCCGTCCTCGCGTCCGCCCGGCACGTCCCTCGGTCGCTGCGCGGCGACGGCATGGGAGGCAGACCGGGACGATGCCCCGGCTCCCTCGGCGACGCCCCGCGCAACGCCTGACCGCACCGCTGGATCAGAGGCCTGGCGATGCAGCGCTAGGCAGATGCAGCGCCAGGCGGATGCAGCGGGTTCGTCGCGCCCGAGCGCGCGGCTGCGAAGTCATCCGGATGCTCCCACGCGACGAGCAGCGATGCTCCCGTTCCGGACTTCGCACCCGAACGGCCGCCTTGACATTGGAAACGCTCGTTTCCAATATGACCGGCATGCCGACCCCGACGCCCTCCCGTGCACCGCCCCGCAAGCGCGGGCGGCCCCGCTCGTTCGATCCTTCCACCACGCTCGACCGCGCCATCGGCGTCTTCCGCGAACGCGGCTTCGACGGCGCCTCGATCGACGTGCTGAAGCGCGCGACCGGGCTGACCGCCGGCAGCCTGTACAAGGCGTTCAAGGACAAGCGCCAGCTGTTCGCGGCCGCCTTCGCGCGCTATGTGGAGCAGCGCCGGACCGGGCTCGCCACGCGGCTGGCCGAGGCGGGCAGCGGCCGCGCGCGCATCGCCGCGACCCTGCGCTTCTACCTTGAATCCGCCTCCGGCGCGGAGGGCCGCCAGGGCTGCCTGGTGCTGGCCGGCCTGATCGAGGCCTCGACCCTGGAGCCGGCGCTGCGCGACACGCTGGAGCGGACGCTCGCCGAGCACCGCGCGGGCCTGGTCGCGATGCTGCACGACGGCCAGCGCGACGGCTCGATACGGGCCGACTTCCCCGTGGAACCCGGTGCCGACCTGCTGCTGGGCCTGCTGCAGGGGCTGCGTGCCGTCGGCAAGCTGCGCGACCCCGCCGATCGCGAGGCGTGGCTGGCACTGGCGCTCAAGATCCTCGACTGACCCCGGATACCCCATGTCTGCCCTCGGCCCCTCCCCACCCGACCCCGCCGCGCCGACCGAGCGCCTGCACCATCACTTCGAGACCATCGATGGCCTGCGCCTGCACTACGTGACGGCCGGCGACCCCGCCGCCGAGCCGCTGGTGCTGCTGGCCGGCTATCCGGAAAGCTGGTTCGCCTGGCGCAGGGTCATGCCCGCGCTCGCGCGCCGCTTCCATGTCGTCGCCCCCGACCTGCCCGGCCAGGGCGATTCCGACAAGCCACTCGACGGCTACGACACCGCCACGGTCGCGCGCCGCGTGCATGCGCTGCTCCAACGCCTGGGCCTGTCGCGCTACGGGCTGGCCGGCCACGACATCGGTGCGTGGGTGTGCCTGCCGTACGCGCTGATGTTCCCGCACGCGGTGCACCGGCTCGCTCTGCTCGACGCCGGCATCCCGGGGATCACGCTGCCGGAGCTGCTGCCGACCGCGCCGGAGCGGTCATGGCGGACCTGGCACTTCGCCTTCCATGCCGTCCCCGACCTGCCCGAGGCGTTGATCGAAGGCCGCGAGCGCCTCTATCTGGACTGGTTCCTGCGGCGCAAGGCGGCGAGCCCGCACAGCTTCAGCGATGCCGACCTGGACGAGTACGTGCGGATCTTCCGGCTGCCCGGCGCACTGCGCGCCGGGCTGGCGTTCTACCGCGCCCTCGGCCAGTCCGCCGAGCAGAACCGCGCCCTGGTCCAGGAGGCGCGGCTCGCCATGCCGGTGCTGGCGGTCGGCGCCGACCAGGGCTCGATTCCGGACATGGCCGGCCCGCTGGCGCCGTTCGCCGCGAACCTGCGCGGGGAGACCATCGCCCGCAGCGGCCACTTCATTCCCGAGGAGCAGCCCGACGCGTTGGCCGCGCTGCTGACGGAGTTCTTCGCCGGACGCTGATGCGCCGTCGCGGACGCTCCCGCAGCTGCGGGCCCGCGTGTGGTGCACCGCCGATGCTCCACGGATTGCGCAGCTCGCAGCCGCCAGCCCTCAGGCCGCGGCAGCGAGGCGGCAGCTAACGGAGCGGATCGGGCCACGGCGAGTGCCGGCGGTGGCTGCCGAAGCACGTCGAGGCCGGTGCCCGCCCACCGCGCGATGCCCGCCGCGCCCAGCGAGCCGAGCCGGCCTGTACAGGAGCGGAGAACGGACACGAAAAAAGGGCCTGCATTGCTGCAGGCCCTTTCTGGATTCAATGGTGGCCGAGGACGGAATCGAACCGCCGACACGGGGATTTTCAATCCCCTGCTCTACCAACTGAGCTACTCGGCCACTACCGCAATGCAGTGCTGCGTTGCGAGGACGCGCATCATAACGACCGTGCCGGTTTTGGGCAAGCCTTGCGGCGAAAACTTTTGCCGGCCGGGCCGGTGTGCGCCGCGAGGGAGCCGCGCCGCGGCCGCGTAGTATTCTTCGCCGCACATCCCTGTCCGAGGAAGCCGCGGCATGCGCCTGCGTCCGTTCGCCGTGATCCTGCTGTCCACCCTGCTGCTCAGTGCCTGCGGCGGCGGCATGGTCCGGCGCGTGTCCGATCCTGCCGCGAGCGTGCAGCAGCTGACCGTCAACCTCGACGGCAGCTGGACGCTGGAACTGCGGCTGCAGAACTACAGCAGCATCCCGATGCGCTACGACCGGCTGCGGCTGCAACTGGGCGTCGACGGCCAGGACGCCGGCACCGTGGAGGCGGCACCGGCGATCTCGATCGGGCCGGAGTCGGCCGACGTGCTGAGCGTGCCGCTGCGGCCCGCCTCGGCCGCACGCATCGCCGTGGCCGACGCGCTCGCCGGCGGCCGCACCCTGGACTACACGCTCAAGGGCAGCATCGCGGCCACGCCCGAGGACAAGAAGCCGCGCAGCTTCGAGCTCGACGCCCGCAACGCGCTGAGCCCGGTGCCCGGCCTGCAGGGCGTGCTGCGCTGACGCGGCGCAACACGCACTTACCATACGCCGTAGTATCCTTGCGTCCCCGGCCGGCTGGCGGCCCTGCCCGAGCGTTCGCATGAGTACCTACCAGGCCCCGCTGGCCGACATCCGTTTCGCGCTGTACGACGTGCTCGGCGTCGAGCCGCTGTTCGCCTCGCTCGGCTACGCCGACGCCAGCCGCGACATCATCGACGCGGTGCTCGACGAGGCCGCGCGCTTCACCGGCAGCGTGCTGGCGCCGCTCAACAGCGTCGGCGACGAGATCGGCTGCGCCTTCGACGGCGCCACCCACGAAGTCACCACGCCGCCCGGTTTCCGCCAGGCGTATGCGCAGTTCGTCGAAGGCGGCTGGACCGGCCTGACCGCGAGCCCGGAACTCGGCGGCCAGGGCATGCCGCACACGCTCGGCGTGCCGCTCAACGAGATGATCAACGCCGCCAACCTGGCCTGGGGCAACTTCCCGCTGCTCTCGCACGGCGCGATGGAGGCGCTCAAGCAGCACGGCGAGGCCTGGCAGCAGGAGGTCTTCCTCAAGCCGCTGACCGAGGGCCGCTGGACCGGCACCATGTGCCTGACCGAGCCGCACTGCGGCACCGACCTGGGCCTGCTGAAGACCCGCGCCGAGCCGCAGGCCGACGGCCGCTACGCGATCACCGGTACCAAGATCTTCATCACCGCCGGCGAGCACGACCTCACCGACAACATCCTGCACCTGGTGCTGGCCAAGCTGCCCGACGCGCCGCCCGGCGCCAAGGGCATCTCGTTGTTCGTCACCCCCAAGTTCAAGGTCGCGCGCGACGGCAGCGTGGGCGAGCGCAACGCGCTGCACTGCGGCTCGATCGAGCACAAGATGGGCATCAAGGGCTCGGTCACCTGCGTGATGAACTTCGACGGTGCCGAGGGCTATCTGGTCGGCCAGCCACACAAGGGCCTGCAGGCGATGTTCACCATGATGAACACCGCACGCCTGGGCGTGGGCCTGCAGGGCATCGGCCTGTCCGAGCGTGCCTACCAGAACGCGGTGCGCTATGCGCGCGAGCGGCTGCAGTCGCGCGCGCTCAGCGGCGCGAAGGCCCCCGACCGGCCCGCCGACCCGATCATCGTGCACCCGGACGTGCGGCGCATGCTGCTGACGATCAAGGCGCTGACCGAGGGCAGCCGCCTGCTGGCGCTGCACGCGGCCACGCTGATCGACGTCGCCCACCACGGTGCCGACGCGCAGGCGCGCGCCGACGCCGACACCCTGGTGAGCTTCCTGACCCCGATCTCCAAGGCCTGCCAGACCGAATGGGCGGTGGAGAACACCTACCACGCGCTGCAGTGCTTCGGCGGCCACGGCTACATCCGCGAGCACGGCATGGAGCAGCTGGCGCGCGACGCCCGCATCACCACGCTGTACGAGGGCACCACCGGCATCCAGGCGCTGGACCTGATGGGGCGCAAGATCGCGGCCAGCCAGGCCGCTGGGCTCAAGCTGTTCCTGGCCGAGATCGAGGCCTTCGCCAAGGCCCATGAGGGCGATGCCGCGCTGGCCGAGTTCGTCCGCCCGCTGCGCGACAAGGCCAGCGAGTGGGCCATGCTCACCCGCGACGTGCTCGACCGCGCCGCGAAGAACCCCGAGGAGATCGGCGCGGCCAGCTACGACTACCTGTTCTACTCCGGCTACGTGGTGCTGGCCTACTGGTGGGCGCGCAGCGTCGCCGCCGCCGATGCCGGCGGCCAGGGCGAGGACTTCCGCCAGGCCAAGCGCGAGACCGCGCGCTTCTACTTCGCGCGGATCCTGCCGCGCACGCTGACGCACGCCGCCACCATCCGCGCCGGTGCCGCCTCGTTGATGGCGATGGACGAGCGGCTGTTCTGAAGCGGGAATGGGGAATGGGGAGAGGGGAATGGTGGAGCCCCAGACTGACGGGCGCCGCCCCCTTTTCGTGCTGCTACACATTTTGTCAATAATCGGGTATATGCTGTTTTCCCGATGGAGACAGACACTACCTCGCGTGATCTGATCGACGCTGGAGCGGCACTGGCTCTGGTCCCGGACGCGTCATCGACGCCGCCTTCCCCTCCCGCCGCCGCGGTACGCCTGCTGTCGCTGGACGCGCACGGGCGGGTGCTGGACTGGATCAACTGGCAGGACGCCGCCTGCCTCTACGCGCGCGACGCGGTGTCGTGGACCCTGGGCGACCCCTGCCTGCACATCCACGGCGGGCTGTCGCGGCTCACCGGGCGACGCAGCGTCATCGACCTGCACCCGATCATCGCCGCACGCGGCCACGCCCGCTCGCGCGCGCTCGACCCCACGCCCAACCTCACCAACACCGCGCTGTTCGCGCGCGACGCGCAGCTGTGCCTGTACTGCGGGCACCAGTTCGGCCGCCCGCAGCTGACCCGCGACCACGTGATGCCGATCTCCAAGGGCGGCCGCGACACCTGGGAGAACGTGGTCACCGCCTGCTTCCACTGCAACTCGCGCAAGGCCAACCGCACCCCGCAGCAGGCGGGCATGCCGCTGCTGGCGGTGCCGTACCGGCCGAGCTGGATCGAGCACCTGATCCTGTCCAACCGCAACATCCTGGCCGACCAGATGGCGTTCCTGCGCGCCCAGCTGCCCAAGCGCTCCAAGCTCTCGCTGTAGCCTCGAAGCCGGTGCCCGCGGGCCCGGCGCGTGCCGAACCGGCCGCCGCCGCGGCCACGATCCGGGCGCGCCCCACCCCGCGCTGAACCGCTTTGCTTGCCGGGCCTCCGGATGGGGGGGAAAATACGGCCTCAGCCGACAGCCACGACGATGATCGATCCCACCCGCTACCCGCGCCTGGCGCACATCCAGACCCCCGACGATCTGCGCACGTTCGACGAGGACGAGCTCACCCACGTGGCCGACGAGCTGCGCGCCTACCTGATCGAGTCGGTCGGCAAGAGCGGCGGCCACTTCGCCGCCGGCCTGGGCGTGATCGAGCTCACCGTCGCCCTGCACTACCTCTACCAGACGCCGGTGGACCAGCTGGTGTGGGACGTGGGCCACCAGACCTACCCGCACAAGATCCTCACCGGCCGCCGCGACCAGATCCACACGGTCAAGCAGAAGGACGGCGTGGCGCCGTTCCCCAAGCGCGAGGAGAGCGCCTACGACACCTTCGGCGTCGGCCATTCCTCCACCTCGATCTCGGCCGCGCTGGGCATGGCGATCGCCGCGCAGCGCGCCGGCGACGAGCGCAAGGTGGTGGCGGTGATCGGCGACGGTGCGATGACCGCCGGCATGGTCTACGAGGCGCTCAACCATGCCGGCGGCATGGATCCGGAGCCGAACCTGCTGGTGATCCTCAACGACAACCGCATGTCGATCTCCGAGGCGGTCGGCGGGCTGACCAAGATGCTCGGCCGCGCCACCGGCAGCCGCACCCTCAACGCCCTGCGCGAGGGCGGCAAGAAGATCCTCGGCGACAAGAAGAACAATCCCACCGCGCGTTTCGTGCGGCGCTGGGAGGAACACTGGAAGGGCATGTTCGTGCCGTCCACGCTGTTCGAGGAGATGGGCTTCCACTACACCGGCCCGATCGACGGCCACGACCTGCCGACGCTGCTGTCCACGCTGAAGACGCTCAAGAGCCTCAAGGGCCCCAAGCTGCTGCACGTGATCACCACCAAGGGCAAGGGCTACGAACTGGCCGAAGGCGACCAGATCGGCTACCACGCGGTCGGCCCGTTCGATCCCAGCAAGGGCCTGGTCGCCAAGGCCGGCGCCAAGAAGCCCACCTACACCGACGTCTTCAGCGACTGGATCTGCGACATGGCCGCGGCCGAGCCCGCCCTGCTGGCGATCACGCCGGCGATGCGCGAGGGCTCCGGGCTGGTGCGCTTCAGCAAGGACTACCCGCTGCGCTATTTCGACGTCGCCATCGCCGAGCAGCACGCGGTGACGCTGGCCGCCGGCATGGCCACGCAGGGCGCCAAGCCGGTGGTGGCGATCTATTCCACGTTCCTGCAGCGCGGCTACGACCAGCTGGTGCACGACGTGGCGGTGCAGCAACTGGACGTGCTGTTCGCGGTCGACCGCGGCGGCGTGGTCGGCCCCGATGGCGCCACCCACGCCGGCAACCTCGACCTGAGCTTCCTGCGCTGCGTGCCGCACATGGTGGTGATGGCGCCGGCCGACGAGGCCGAGTGCCGGCAGATGCTGACCACCGGCCTGCGCTACGCCGGCCCGGCGGCGGTGCGCTACCCGCGCGGCACCGGTCCCGGCGTGGCGCCCGGCCAGGCGCTGGAGACCCTGCCGGTCGGCAAGGCGCAGCTGCGCCGCAGCGGATCGCGCGTGGCGCTGCTCGGCTTCGGCGCGACCGTGGACGCGGCCGAGCAGGTCGGCCGCGAGCTCGGCCTGAGCGTGGTCAACATGCGCTTCGTCAAGCCGCTCGACCGGGCGCTGCTGCTGGAACTGGCCGCCAGCCACGAGGGCTTCGTCACCGTCGAGGACAACGTGGTCGCCGGCGGTGCCGGCTCCGGCGTCGCCGAGCTGCTCAACGCCGAGGGCGTGGTGATGCCGGTGCTGCACCTCGGCCTGCCCGACGCGTTCCAGCACCACGCCAGCCGCGAGGACCTGCTGGCCGAGGCCGGCATCGACGCCGCCGGCATCCGCGCCGCGGTGCTGAAGCGGTTCCCGCAGGTGGCCGCGGGCGCGGGCACGCTGAGCGCCGCCGGCTGAGGCCGCGGCGTCTGGCCGGCGGCGTCGTGCGAGACCCGCGGCGGCCACGCAGGCCCGGGCGGCGCTGTCCCCGCCCTGCGGCGACCCCGCGCGCCCTTCGGCGCTGACCCGCCGGGTCGTGCGTCCGCCCCGGACCCAGCCGGCGGCGCCGTTCGAGGCCGGCGGGGAACGAGGCCAGCGGGGGCAGCGCGTGCCCCGGCGATGATCGCCCCGACCTTCGGGATTGCAGGCTGCAGGACTGCACCGCCGAGGCGGCCGAGCGCAAGCGGGAATTTCTCGCCGGCGCGTCCAGGGTCCAGCCCTGCTCCCCCATCGAACCTCCCGCCACGGGCGGAACCGCTGCCCACCCGGTGCCGCGCTCACACCGGCGGCAGCTTCCCCGTGGTTGCGAACACGTCCACCAGCGCGGCCAGCTGCGTCCGCGTGCGCGGCAGGTGCAGTTCGCGCTGCAGCACGGCCAGGCCCGGCAGGCGCACCTCCCCGTCCAGCACCCGCCGCAGCAGCGCCGGCAGCCCGTCGAGGTCGCGCAGCCACCAGGCCGCGCCCGCCGCCTGCAGCCGCGCGGCGTGGTCGAACTGGTCGTAGTCCAGCGGGTGCACGATCGCCGGCCGTCCCGCCTCCAGGCAGGCGTACAGGATGCCGGCGCCGCCGTGGTGCACCACCAGGTCGTAGCGCGCCAGCTGGGTGGCGTAGTCCACGTACGGCAGCCGCCGGTAGTTGCCCAGCGGCGCCTGCACCGGCGCGGCGGGGTCGCCGTCGCTGAAGTGGAACTCGACCTGCGGGAACGCCGGCGCCAGCGCGCGCAGCAGCGCGTCCACCCGGTCCTTCACCCAGCCCAGGTGGGTGCCGAGCGTCACCAGCACGTGGCGCCGGCCCGGCACGAACGGCGGCGCCCGCACGGCCGAGGGCGGCGTGCACAGGCGCGGGCCGACGAAGCGCAGCGCCGCCGGCCGGGTCGCCGGGAATTCCAGCGACGCCAGCCCCAGCGCCAGGATGCACTGCGGCGAATACACCGCTTCGCTGCCGTCGTCGCGGTACAGCCGCGGCAGCCCCAGTGCGCGCATCTGCCCGCGGTGCCAGGCGTGCACCGAGCGCTTGAAGCCGCGGGTCAGCCGGCGCGCGAGCGCGTGGCCGGTGCGCGCCCAGGCGCCCCCGGCCGGCCGCAGCCCGCCGAAGTACGCCGGCGGGCCGTCCGGGGTCTCGAGCACGCACGGCGACGGCAGGCTGGTCCACCAGGCGATGCCCAGCGCCTGCGCCGCCAGCCCGGCCGCGGGCACGGTGAAGTCGACGATCACCAGCTCGGGCCGTTCGTCGCGGTAGCGCGCGTGCAGCGCCTCGCCGAAGCGCTGCATCAGCGCCAGCGCGTCGCGCAGCTGCCGCCGCAGCCGCAAGGGGTGGTTGCCGACCGCGTGCGGCGGATCGGCGATGGCGCGCAGCACGCGGTCGTCGGCGTCGCCGAGCACGCTGACGCCGGTCAGGCCACAGGCGCGGATGCGCGCCTGCGCGGCCGGCGTGCTGAGCACCCGTACCTGGTGGTGCGGCGCCAGCTCGCGCGCGATGGCCAGCAGCGGATGCAGGTGGCCGCTGTAGGGCGGCGCGATCAGGTCGATGCGCACGGGCCCTCCCCGCGCGCGACGCGCTCCACCTCGGCGACGAAGTCGCGGCAGAGCCGCAGGACCTGCGGGTCGGGGAGGTAGTCCAGGTGGCCGCAGGCCGGGACCGCGTCCACGGTGCCGCGGAACAGCAGCCGCGAGAGCCCGTCGCGGCGGCCGCGCACGCAGAAGCCCAGCGCGACCGGCGGCATGCGTTTCGCCACCGGGCCGTAGGCGAACACCGCCACCCGGCGGCGCGCCGCGGCCGGCAGCGCCAGCGCGTCGAGCAGCTGCAGGCCGCAGCTGCCGGCGAGCAGCAGCGTCATCGGCGCCTGGGCCAGCAGCGCGTGCAGCTGGGCCCGCGCCTGCGGGTCGGCGCGGCCGGCCCGGGCGGTCAGGTACTGGCGGCCGTTGTGCACGCTGGCGCGCCACAGCGGTACCGCCCGGTGCGCGCCGGGCGCGGCGTGGTACGGGTAGTTCGACGCCAGCAGCCGCCGGCCAGGCCCGGCCAGGCGGTGCAGGAACCGCTGCTGCACAGGGCTCAGCGCGCAGCCGGCCGGATCGCTCTGGCCGGTCAGGAAGCCGATCTGCAGCGCGGCCTCACTGCGCACGGAAGCGCCCGTCGGCCAGCACCCGGTAGCGGCGGGTGCGCCAGCGAATGCTGCGTACGCAGGTAGCGTGCAGCAGGTGCAGCGGCTGCAGCAGTTCGGCGCACAGCGACAGCAGCGGGCGATGGCGCACGCGGCCGGTGGCGCGGCGCTGCAGCCCACACAGCACCGCGGCGCGCAGCGCGAGGGTGCCCGCCGCCAGCGCCAGCGTCGTCGCCTGCGGCGCGAGCGCCGTCGTCAGCAGCAGGGCCGCCAGCAGCAGCGGCGGCAGCCCCTGCAGCAGCCCGATCGCGATCCGCGTCGCCGGCCGCTGCCGGGCCAGCAGCAGCCGCGCGAACAGCATCCAGCGGTGCATCTGGCGCACGTAGTGCGCGCCGCCGGCGATCGCCGTGCGCATCGCCACCGGTGCGGTGGACTGGTGCAGGCGGCCGCCGCGCGTGCGCACCAGCGTGGCCAGCGCCAGGTCGTCGGCGAGCTGGTCCAGCAGCGGCGCCAGCCCGCCCCACTCGCGCAGGCGCGCGGGACGGAAGGCGTAGCACATGCCGTTGAGGGTCAGCGGCGCGGCGAACGGCAGCCCGCCCAGGTAGGTCATCGCCGCGTTGTTGTTGACGAACTGCGCCAGCAACCGCCCCGCCGCCGCGTCGTCGTCGAGGTAGTACGGCAGCGCGGTCACCACGTCGGCCCGCTCCAGCGCGCGCAGCATCTGTGCGAGCGCGCCGGCGCCCAGCCGCGCGTCGTCGTCCAGCACCAGCGCGACCGGCTCGCGCAGCCGCGGCAGCGCGCAGACCAGCTTCCACGTCTTGGGATTCACGCCGGCCGCCGCCGCGGGCAGCCGGTGCCGCTCGATGCGCACCTGCGGGTGCGCGGCCGCCAGGGCATCGGCGACCGCCTGCCCGCCGGCGTCGTCCTCGTCCAGCAGCCACACGAACCGCGCCTGCGGCAGGGCCGCCAGGTTGGCGGCCAGCACCTCGCCCAGCCGCGGGTCGCCGCCGAGGATGGGCTGCAGGATCGCCACCTCGTTCAGGCCGTGGGCGGCGGCCGGCGCGGCCGGGGCCGCCTGCGCGGGCGGATCCCGGCGCAGCACCGCCGCGGTCGCCAGCGCCTTGAACGCGAGCAGGCCCAGGTAGGCCGCCGCCAGCAGCGCGGTCAGGCCGACCACTGGGCCGCCTGCCAGCGCACGAACGCGTCCACGCCCGCCTCCAGGCCGACACTGGGCGGGCCCAGGTCGGCGAGTGCGCGGCGCACGTCGAAGGTCTTGGAGTACGCGAACACGCCCACGCCGAAGCGGGTGATCGGCGGCTCGCCCGGCAGGTGCAGCGTGCGGTACAGCCATTCCAGCCCGCTGGCCAGGCGCAGCGCGGTGGCCACGTTCACCTCGCGCCGCGGCAGCGGCAGCTGCAGGCGGGTCAGCACGTCGAGCAACAGCCGCTGCAGGTCCACCGGCTGCGCGTTGGTGAGGTTGTAGGCCGGCTGCAGCTGCGGCCGCAGCGCCGCCGCGTGCAGGTAGTCCGACAGCGCGTCGATGTAGATCAGGTCGCCGATCACCGGCTGCGCCTGGCCGACGAAGCGCGGCAGCGCCCCGCGGCGCGCGGCGGCGATCACGCGCGGGAACAGCACGGTGTCGCCGGGGCCGAACACCGCGCGCGGGCGCAGCACCACGTGCTCGCCGGGATAGTCGCGCAGCAGTTGCTCGCCGGCGAACTTGCTGCGCGCGTACGCGTTGACGAACCCGGGCCCGATCGGGCTGTCCTCGTCGAGCCCGAACTGGTGCGCCTCGCGGTAGAACACCGAGCTGGAGGAAACGTAGACCAGCCGCGGGCAGCCGTTGCGCCGGCAGAAGTCGATGACATTCGCGGTGGCCTGCACGTTGTGGCGCTCGAACTGCGCGCGCGTGCCCCATGGCGAGGCCAGCGCGGCCGCGTGGATCACCACGTCCGGGCGCAGCGGCAGCGAGAACGGGCGCGACAGGTCGATGCGGTGGTAGTTCGGCAGGTCGCTGGGACGCCGGCCGATCCCGTGCAGCTCCAGCCCGGGGCGCCCGGCGTGGCGGCGCAGGTAGGCGCCGCCGACGAAGCCGGACGCGCCGGTGACCAGGATGCGCCGGCTCATCGCCACCCCGGCTGATAGCGGTCCAGGCTCGGCGCGCAGTGCGACGGCAGGATCACCAGCTCCGGATGCGCCTGCGCCAGCGTGTGCAGGTGTCGCACGGTGCGCTGGTAGGCCGGCCAGTCGTGCAGCAGCAGCCGGGTCGGCCACGCCGGCCAGGCCAGCTCGCGCCAGGTGGCCGCCGACCACACCGCATCGGCGCAGAGCAGCAGTTCGCGGTCCTCGGCGTCGCGCAGCCACAGCCCCATCTGCCGCGGCACGTGGCCGGGCAGCGCCACCGCCAGCACGCTGCCGTCGCCGAACAGGTCACGGCCCTCGCCCAGTGCGCGCCAGGCGCCGGTCAGCGCGCGCGCGGGCGCCTGTTCGGCGAAGTCCAGGCGCGGCTCGAAGTCGTCCGGCAGCAGCGCCGGCAGCAGGCCCTGGCGCAGGCCCCCGAGGCGCGAGGCCTGGCGCAGCTGCCGGTAGTCCTCGCGCATGCACACGAAGCGCGCCGCCGAAAGGTCGCGCAGGCCGCCGACATGGTCGGCGTGGAAATGCGAGATCAGGCAACAGACGATGTCCCGCGGCGCGAGCCCGCGGCGCGCCAGCTGGCTGCCCAGGCACTCGGCCTCCGGCAGCTGCACCGGCGTCACCCAGCGGTAGAGGCGTTCAGGAAACGCGTCGGTGGCCTCGAAGAAATGCCGCGCATAGCCGGTGTCGTAGAGGATCGCGCCGCGCTGCGGATGGCGGATCAGCACGCTCAGGGCCGGGAACGCCACGCTGCGCCAGCGCCCGCCGGCGCGCACCATGCGCTCGCAATGGCGGCAGTGCCCGATCTGCAGCAGTTCCACCGAGAGCCGCACCGGTCAGTACCTCAGCACCATGCCGCCGATCGCCAGGCCGGCACCGGTGCCGAGCAGCGCGAACGCGTCGCCGCGCTGCAGGCGTTCGCAGCAGGCATGGTGCAGCGCGTGTGGCAGCGAGGCGGCGACCTGGTTGCCCACGTCCTGCAGGATGCGCACGACCCGCTCCACGGGCATCCCCAGCGCCTGCACCACATGGTCCAGCCCGCCGCCGGACGCCTGGTGCGGCACCAGGCAGCGCAGCTCGCCGGCCGCCACCCCGGCCTCCTGCAGCAGCGCTTGCCAGAACCCGGGGAGCTGGCGCGCGGCGAAGCGGTAGGCGCCCCGCCCGTCCATCTCGAAGTAGCGCGAGGCCGGCGCCGGGCCGTCCTCGCCGCGCGGATGGCGGGTGCCGCCGCCGCGGATGCGGCAAAGCTCCGCGCCGCTGCCGTAGCTGGCCAGGCGGCTGGCCAGCAGCGCCGAGCCCTGGCCCTCCTCGCTGCGAGTCACCACCACCGCGGCCGCGCCATCGCCGAACAGGCCGGCGGTGGCCGGCACGCGCGGGTCGAGCCCGCCGGAGGCGACCTCGCTGGCGACGATCAGCACGTGCCGGTGGCGCCCCAGCGCCAGCGCGTTCGCGGCCTGGTCCAGCGCCACCAGGAAGCTCAGGCAGGTCGCGTTGACGTCGAATGCAGGGATGCCCGAATCGCCCAGGCCCAGCTCGCGCTGGATCAGCACCGCCTGGCACGGGATCGGCTGCTCCATCACGCTGCAGGCCGAGATCAGGCAATCCACGTCGCCCGGCGCCAGGCCGGCGGCGGCCAGCGCCTGGCGCGCGGCGGCCGCGCCCAGCGTCGAGGCGGTCTCGCCCGCGCCAGCGTAGTATCGCCGCGCCACGCCGAGGTGGCGCAGGGTGGTGCCCGGCGCCAGCGCCCAGCGCGTGTCCAGCGTCTGTGAGTCGACCGATTCGGCCGGCAGCTGGCGGCCGGTCCCGAGGATGCGCAGCGGCAATGCGTTCAACAGTTCACGTCCCTGCAAAGGACGCGCAGGATACCGTGACGCGCGGGCGCGCCCTACCCCAGCCGCTTGCCCGCGCGCCGGCAGACCCGGAAGAACACCAGCAGGTCCCAGCTGTAGCGCTTGAGCAGGCGCCGCGGCTCGTTCAACAGCCGGTACATCCATTCCAGGCGCAGGCGCCGCACCCAGCCCGGCGCGCGGCGCGCGTTGCCGGACAGGAAATCCAGCAGCGCGCCGACCCCGAACACCAGCGGCGCCCGCAACGCGGTGGCGTGGTCCAGGATCCAGCGCTCCTGCAGCGGGTTGCCGAAGGCCACCAGCACCACATCGGCACCGGACTGGTTGATCTTCTGCACCAGCCCCGCGCCGGCCGCGGCGAACTCCTCGTAGCCGTCGCAGGTGCCCACCACGTCCTGGCCCAGGCCCTGCCGCAGCGCGGCCGCCGCGGCCTGCGCCACGCCCGGGCGGCCACCGAC
This sequence comes from Lysobacteraceae bacterium USHLN149, assembly GCA_037145635.1. Taxonomy (GTDB): domain Bacteria; phylum Pseudomonadota; class Gammaproteobacteria; order Xanthomonadales; family Xanthomonadaceae; genus JAATFS01. Next base: position 885,686 of record JBBCXB010000001.1, on the reverse strand, counting down.
CAGGAAGAACCGCAGCGGGTGCGTCGCGTGCCGGCACAGGTAGGGGATCAGGTCGGTGCCGTTGAGGTTGCCGGCGAAGGTCCGCCCGTGCACCAGCTTGGCGCCCAGGTCCATGCCGATGCCGTCGTTGACGATGCGCACGCCCGCCTCGCGCATGCGCGCGCGCAGCGGCTGGCACTGCACCACGAAATTGGTGTTGGCGAAGAACACGCGCTGCCGCTGCTGGGCGGCCAGCGCCTGGAACAGCTCCTGCGCGAACGCCTCCTGGGTGGTGGACAGCACCGGGTAGCCGCCCAGCGGCACGATCCGCCCGACCTCGAACGCCCCGTTTGCCGCCGGTCCCGACGGGTCCGCCATCGGCGTCACCACAGGTCGTAGGGGAAGGCGGCCAGCAGCTGCGCCTGCAGCGTGGCCAAGTCGAAGCTGCCGTTGCCGCCCAGCGCCAGGCACTCCTCGACGGTGCGGCCCGCGTGCCAATGCGTGCGCCCGGTCCCGAAGTAGTAGTCGTCGTACTTGAAGCGATCCTCGCCGTTGCCCCAGTCCAGGTAGACCGCGGGGATGCCGTAGGCCTCGGCCAGGATCAGCCCGTGCAGCGAGCTGCTGACCACCAGCTCGGCCCCGAGCAGCTGGCGTACGAACTGCGCCGGCTTGCAGTTGGGGAACACCAGGTGCTCGGCGTAGGCGCGGTACTTGTCGGCCGGCTCGTTGAAGTGCGGGACGATGGCGAACGGGCGCGGGCGCGGCGGACCCAGCGCATCGGCGGGGAAGAACCTGGGCATCAGCAGGCCCGGATCGCCGTAGACCTCCGGCACCGCGATGCCGCGGGCCATCAGGAACTCGCGGGTCTTCGGCCCGCGCACCGCGCGCACGTCGAGCATGCCGAAGGCATTGCGCTCGGCCGGGATCTTGCCGTTGATGCCGCTGCCCCAGACGGTGTCGCCGGTGTTGGCGAAGTGCAGCACCGAGCCGATCGCGATCAGGCGCTGCCCGAGGTTGCGCTTCTCGATCAGGGTCTTGTCCTGCAGGCTCAGCGCCGAGGCGACGATCACCTTGGACAGGTAGTCGCCCATGTTCACGTCACCGGTCTTCGGCTGCCACCAGAACAGCGCGCGGCGTTCGGTGCGTTCGATCCATTTCTGCAACAGCGGGTTGGTCATGGGGGTCCTTGAGGCAATGGGGGGCGTGCGGACGCGCGCGATCAGTGGCTGGCGACGGGCCGCGGCGCGGTCGCCGGCGCGGCCGGCCCCGGGCGCGACAGCCGCGTTTCCGGATAGGCCGCGGGATCGAGCACGCGGTCGGTGGTCTCCTCCCAGTTCAGGCACTGACGGTAGCGCACCCGCGGCGCCTCGAGCGCACGGCCGATCGCGGCGACCACCGTCTCCGGCGCGCCCGGGGTGTAGCCGAAGCGGGCCTGGTAGCGCCCGACCACGGCATTGGGGCAGACCGCCGGCAGGCCAAAGAAATCGTACTGCAGCAGCTTCATCGAGCTGTCGGCCAGGTAGACCGGCACCTGCTCGGAGGCGTACGGGGCGATGCCGAAGCGCGCGTGCTTGATGTAGCGGATGGTCTCGGCGTGCTTCATCTCGCCGTACACCACGACGTTGTCGCCGTAGTCCGGATGCCGCCCCATGCCCGAGCCGATCACGTGGAAGGTGACCTGCGGGAAGGCCCGGCTGGCGGTGACGAAGAACGTCGGGTCGAACAGCATCGAGCCCACCGACACCGCGTGCACACCCTCCCCGTACGGCGAGGGATCGCCCAGCTGGTCGAGGTTGTGGTCCACCCCGTGGCCGACGTGGTAGAGGTTGTGCTCGCTGTGGATCTCGTCGGCCATCGCCGGCGACACCAGCGCGATCACGTCCAGGCGGGGTGCCTCGCGCGCGAAGGCGCGCTCGATGTACGAGGCCACGTTGATCGTGCTGAGCCCGTCGGAGGCGCGGTAGACCAGCTTGGCGCCCGGGTTGAGGCGCCTGGCCAGCTCGATGAAGGCGACCGCGATGCCGCTCTCGAACACGATGACGTCGGCCTCCTCGATCCAGCGCACCAGCGTCTTCGGCGGGTGCGCCGCGTACCAGCGGAACATCGCGTCCTCCACCGCGCGCAACCACGGCCGGCGGGTGTTGAACGGGTGCACCGCGGTGCGCCACAGGTAGCAGTCCACGCCGTTGTGCTGGACCACGCGGTTGGCGGTGGCGTCCAGCGGCAGGCGCAGGTCGCCCTTCATCCGCGACAGCCGGCTGTAGCGCAGCGAGAAGAAGCGCGTGGTGCCGCGCCGCGCCAGCTGGTCGGTGATGAAGTGGATGTTGGCCCGGCGCGGGGTGCGGTAGTCGTGTGCCGACAGCACCAGGTAGCAGGGCCGGCGGATCGCCTGGGCGGCGGAAGAGGAAGCGTCGCTCATGGGCCAGATCCTCGAAGCGGTGAAAAGGGGGAAGGAGCGCCGCACGCGGCGGCGTCGGTGGCAGGGCGCGGCCGGTTCATCGCCGCCCCCTCGCCTCGCTGAGCAACTTGCGGATCTGGACGATCGCCATCACGTCGCGGCGGAAGCCCGGCCAGGCCAGGCACACCATGCCGAAGCCCAGCGCCATCGCCGCCGCGCCGACCAGCAGCATCTGCCACAGCGGGCCGCCCACCCAGTACGAGGCGCCGTACGACAGCGCCGCGCACAGGCCGTAGCCGACGATGGCGCGGGCGCCGTTGTGGAACAGCCCGGCGGCCGGCGCATCGGAGATGCGCCCGATCCAGACCAGCGACAGCGGCCAGAGCACGAACAGTCCGACCGAATAACCGACCGCCACGCCCATCACGCCCCAGACCGAGCCCGCCAGGATGCAGGCGATCAGCAGCACGCGGGCGACCAGCGAATACACCAGCTGCTGGCGCATCAGCCCCTTGGCCAGGAATACCCAGTACGCGGCATAGGCCGCCGCCTGGAAGATGCCGCCAATGGTGAGCACCTGGAACAGCGGCACCGCCGCGCGCCACTGCTCGCCGAGCACCAGCACGATCAGCGGCAGCGCCTGCGCGCAGGCGAAGGCGAACACCGCCACGATCAGGTGCACCATCGTCGACTGCCCGCGCAGCAGGAACGCGGCGAAGCGCTCGCGCTGGTCCTGCAGCTGCGACAGCACCGGCAGCGCCACCGTGGTGGCCGGTGCGTTGATCTGGTTCAGCGGCATCATCAGCAGCTGGAATGCGCGGTTGTACAGTCCCAGCGCGTCGGCACCGGTGCGGGCGCCGATGATGACCTGGCCGACGTTGCGGCTGGCATAGCCCAGCAGCTGCGCCGCCATCAGGTTCCAGCCGAAGCTCAGGAAGGTGCGCATCGGCGCGTTGCGGCGATAGCGGCCCGGGAGCCAGCGCGCGCACAGCGCCGCGATCACCAGGTTCACCAGGGCCTGCACGACCTGCTGCAGCACCAGCGCCCAATAGCCCCAGCCGACCAGCGCCGCCACCACGCCGGCCACCAGGCCGGCGGTCTGCGCGCCCACGTCGCTCAACGCGACCTGGCCGAAGCGCAGGCCGCGGCTCAGGTGCGCGCGGTACTGCGTGGTCATGCCGTTGAGCAGGAAGGTCACCGCCAGCGCCTGCGAGATCGTCACCAGCACCGGCTCGTGGTAGAACCGGGCGATCCAGCTGGCGGAGAAGAACACCACCACCGACAGCACCAGCCCGATCGCGCTGTTGATCCAGAACAGGTTGTCGCGCTGCTCGCGGCTGACCTGCTTGGCCTGGATCGCGGCCGAGGACAGCCCGAAGTCGCGCAGGATCTCGGCCACGCCGACGATCGCGGTCACCATCGCCATCAGGCCGTAGTCGTACGGCGTGAGCAGGCGCGCCAGCAGCACGATGCCGCCGAACTGCACGACCATCTTGGCGCCCTGCCCGGCCATGGTCACGGCCGCGCCGCCGGCGGCACGCGAGCCCAGGCTGCGCTGCGGGGGTGAAGGAGTCACGGCAGGCGCCTCGCTGCTCAAGGGTAGGCATCCCCGTCCCTGCCCAGCGCTTCCAGGTAGGTGCGGTAGTGCAGGCGGCCGATCCGGTCCCAGTCGCGCTGGGACAGGTCGGGCGTGGCGGCGCGCGGGGTCTGGCGCACCCGGTCGAGCGTGGCGCTGAGCAGCGCACCATCGAGCTCGCCGTCGTAGAGGAACACCCAGCCCGGGCCGACCTCGGCCGCGATCGCGGCGTTGGCCTCGTTCCAGGGCGCCAGCACCGGCCGCGACAGCGACAGCGCCAGCAGCAGCGTGCCGGAGTTGTGCATCTGCCGGTACGGCAACACCACCAGTTCGGCCTGGCTGACCTCGCTGGCCAGCACCGGCTCTTCGACATAGGCCAGGCGGGCGCTGATCCGCGCATCGGCGGCGCAGGCGTCCTCCACCAGTTCGCGCATCTGCGGCGTGGCCGGGTTGCCGACGATGCGCAGGCTCAGGCGGCCGTCGTCCACCGCGCGCAGCGCCGCCACCAGGGTCTCGACGCCCTTGTAGGGCCGGATCAGGCCGAAGTGCAGCAGTCGCCCCGGCACCGGCTCGCCCTGCGGCATCGACGCGAACCAGTCGCGGTAGTGCCCGTGCAGGATGGTGTCGGTGAACGGCGGCCGCACCGGCGTGGTCGCGTTGATGCGGATCCAGCGCCGCGTCAGGCGGTCGATCCAGCCCAGCAGGGCGCGCTCGCGCCAGCCGCGGTCCTCGTGCGGCGCCAGGTTGTGCAGCGTGCGCACCACCGGCGTGCCGCGCAGCTGCAGCCGCAGCAGCAGCAGCGCCGCACAGCACTGCTTGGCCAGCGTGCCGGCCGCCGAGCGGTGCCGCAGCAGGTACTCGGGCCAGTGCAGGTGCAGCACGTCGTAGCGCGTCAGCAATGCATCGCGCATGGAGAAGAAGCGCGGCTGCACCGTCGGCGGCAGCGACGCGTAGAGCTGGGTCAGGTAAGGATTGGTGGTGGCGCTGGGCTCCTCGGTGGAGAACAGCACCGTCACCGCCTCCGCGGGACGCGGCTCGGACACGGACGCGTTCATGGCTTTACCTCCTGCGCGCGGCCGCCGAGCGCGGCACGGTACTCCTCGACATAGCGTCCCACCACGTGGCGCCAGTCGTAGCGGGCCACGTAGGCCATCGCCGCCTGCCGGCGCGCGTCGAAGTCGGCATCCGCGGCCTGCGCCAGCGCCTGCACCCGGTCTGCGGCCGGCTGGATCTGCGCGCGGTCCACCAGCACGCCCTGACCGGACTCCCCGAGCAGCCGCGCGAACGGCGGAATGTCGCTCAGGATCGGGATCAGGCCCGCGCTCATGCCTTCCACCGCGGCGATGCCGAAGCCTTCGTGCCGCGACAGGCACACGAAGAACTGCGCCTGCCGCATCAGCTGCCGCAGCTCTTCCTGCGAGGGCGACATGCTCAGCTGCACCCGCGCCTGCAGCCCGCGCGCGGCGATCGCCTCGCGCAGGTCGCGCTCGTTCAGGTCGTACTCGCGCCCGGCCACGATCAGCCGCCACGCCGGATCGCGCTGTGCCAGCGCGCCCAGCAGGTCGAGCGTCTCCATCAGGCCCTTGTTCACCGACCAGCGGCCGAAATAGATCATCGTGCGCCCGGGCGCTGGATTGCCCTGGCCGGCGTACTTGTCCACGTCCACGCCGTTCTCGATCACGCGCAGCCGCGCCGGCGCCACCACCTGCGAGAACAGCTGCCCGTCGTTCTCGCTGGTGGCGATCACCCGGGCGTAGGCCAGCGCCGACGCACGCGTCAGGGTCTGGAACCACAGCTGCTTCATGCGCGACGCGTAGGCGGTATGGAAGAAGCCGCCGTGGGTGGAGACCACCATCGGCTTGCCATGCAGCGGACGGGTCAGCGCCAGGTAGTCGTAGAAGAAATCGATGCCGTGCACGTGCACGAGATCGGCCGAGCGGATCGCGCCCAGCACCGACGGCGCCAGCGGGTAGCGTGACGAGCCGCGGTAGCCGATGCGCTGGATCGCCAGGTCCTGGTGGCGGTCGCGCGGCGCCAGCGTCACCGACGGGTCGGTGAACACCCGGTCCAGGGTGACGATCTCGACCTGGTCGCCGCTGCCCGCGCGGTGCTGCCTCGCCACGTTGAGCACCACTTCCTCCATGCCCCCGATCGAGGGATGGAACTGGCGGACGACATGCACGACTTTCATTGCGGGCGGCTCTCCGGGAAGGTCAAGGGGGCGTCAGGGCTCATGCGGAGGCGGTACGCGGCACGGCGCGCGCGCCCAGCACCCAGGGCGCCCAGCGCATCAGGATCCAGCGCAGCGGCACGCTCGCGGCGAGCGCGGCCGCCGAAACGAACACCGCCCAGCCCGCACCCGGGCCGCCGGGACCGAAGCCTCCGGCCAGCGCCATCACGCCCGACAGCACGAAGAACACCAGCAGGTGGGTGCACAGGATCAGCAGCGTGTTGCGGCCGATCCACTGCACCCCCGGCAGGTGCTGGATCAGGCGCCCGGCGCACAGCGCCATCAGCGTGCCGAGCAGCGCCGCGGCGAAGAACGCCGCCGGCGAATGTCCGAACACCAGCAGGTTCACGTCCACCCGGTCGTTGCGCCAGGCGATCACCAGCCATGGCAGCGCCAGCACCGCCAGGGCGATCAGGTTGCCGCGCGCGCTCGTCGGCAGCAGGCGATCCCTGCCCGCCAGCAGCGCGCCGGCGGCGAAGAAGAACAACGAGACCGGCAGCACGTCCAGCGCGAACGGCAGGCGCTGCTGCAGGGGCGGGAACCCGAGGATCCACAGCCACGCCGCCACGCCCGCGGCCAGCGCCAGCCAGGCCGGCGCCAGCAGCCGCCGCAGGTAGAAGAAGGCCAGCGTGGTCACGAACAGCGCCGGCAGGAACCACAGCGCCGGCTGCACGTACAGGTCCGGCCCACTGCCCCGCACCAGGCCCACCAGCGGCTCCCACCACGGGCGGTCGCCCCAGCGCGCGGCCTTCTCGCCGATGCCGCGCGTCATCAGCCAGTACGCGTAGCCGAGCAGGAAGAAGCACACGTAGGGCACCAGCAGCGTGCGCACCAGCTTGCTCCACGTCGCCGCCGCGGTGCGCGGCGACCCGTAGGCGGCTCCCACCCAGCCGGAGAGGAAGAAGAACAGCGGGACATGGAAGCTGTAGACCAGGATCGTGAACGCGTGCGGGATGCCCTTGGCATGCCCCAGCACCACCAGCACGATCGCCAGCGCCTTGGTGGCATCGACGCGCGGGTCGCGCACGGCCCCCGGCCGCGGCCGGCTGGCCGCGGCCCGCAGGTCCAGCGCCACCGTCGGCGCCGTGCCGCTCATCGCAGCCCTCCTGCCCCGAGCACGGCCCCGCGCTCCTGCCCCTCGGACGCGGCGGGTGAGAGTGCCGGCGCCGCCGGCATCGCGGCGCTCGCCCGCGGCACCGGCCGCATCTGCCACAGGCAGCCGCAGGCGAACCACCACAGCGCGGCGGTCTTGATCGAGAAATAGCCGTTGGAGACCAGCAGGCTGAGCGCGAACGCGAAGATCGCCAGGTTCTTGAACAGCTGTCCCTCGCGCGTCGGCAACAGCATCAGGAACGAGTACGCCAGCAGGAACGCGAGCACGCCGACCACCGACTGCGAGGCGATGAAGTAGGCGATGCCGCTGTCGAAGTACTTGTAGGCGGCGGCATAGTTCAGCCCCAGCCACGACTCCAGCGGCAGATGGTTGATCGAGTTGACCGTGAAGAACACCCGCCCCAGCGTCGTGTCCTCGTAGGCCTGGATGCCCGCCGTCCAGACCAGCAGCCACCCACCCGCCAGTACCAGCAGGAACAGCAGGAAGGCCAGGCGCTGGTCCAGCCGTTTGAGCAACGGGGTCAGCATCAGCATCAGCACGCAGGTGCCGGCGGCCAGGCGCCCGTCCGAGGCCACGATCAGGAACCCGATCAGCGCCACCGACAGCACCAGCGCGGGAGGCCGCAGCCAGCGCGCGAACGCCAGCACGATCGCAGCGAAGAAGATGATGTAGTTGCCCATCGTCACCGGCTCGACGAACACCGACGAGGCACGCGGCAGGTTAGATCCGGGCAGGAAGTTGCGCGCGCCCGGCCGGGTCGCGCTGACGTAGAGGTTGCTGTCCGAGTTCCAGAAGCCCTCGGCGCTGGCCCCGCGCGCATTGACGAAGTAGCTTTTCGGGTTGACCACGTCGCCGTACACGTTCGGCAGCGCCAGCTCGAACGCCGCCACCAGCGCCACGATCACGCTCATGCGGATGAACAGCTTGGGCAGCGAGCCCTTGTACGAGGCGCCGAGCACCACGAACGCGAACGCCACCAGCGCGTCGCGGAAGAACTTCGGGTCGATCTGCCACACCACCAGGAACCGCAGGAACATCAGCGTGACCACCAGCCCCAGGCCGCAGATGATCAGGGCGGTGCGCTTGCGGCTCAGCGACCAGATGCCGATGACGAAGCAGGCCGCGTACACCAGGAACTCGACCGCATAGGTGATCACCGGGCGCACGGTGAACACCTTGGCGTTGACCACCGCCAGCACGAAGTTGTAGCCCACGCCCAGCAGCAGCACCAGCTCGGTGAGCAGGTTGCGCCAGCGGGTCCGGGTGGCTTCGCTCATCTGGATCAGCATGCGCCGGGGCCCTCGCTGCAGGCGGCCGCGCGGCGGCCGCCTGTCCCGCTGCCGGGGATGCGTCGATGGAAACGCGACATCAGTAGGCGTTCTTCTGCCCGAGGACCTTCACCGCGGTGAGCACGATGATGCGGATGTCCAGCCACAGCGACCAGCGACGGATGTAGTCGAGGTCGTACTGGATACGCTTCTTCATCGTCCGCAGCTCCGGGGTTTCGCCACGGAAACCGTTGACCTGCGCCCAGCCGGTGATGCCGGGCTTGACGTAGTGGCGCTGCATGTAATGGTTGATCAGCTTCTCGTAGTGCGTGTTGTGCTGGGCCGCGTGCGGGCGCGGGCCCACGATCGACATGCTGCCGCCGAGTACGTTGAAGATCTGCGGCAGCTCGTCCATGCTGCTGCGCCGCAGGAACGCGCCGAAGCGGGTGATGCGCGCATCGTTCTTGGTGGCCTGCGCGATCGACGGACCATTGTCGTCGTGCACGCGCATCGAACGGAACTTCATCATGTGGAACTCGCGCCCGCCCAGGCCGTGGCGGCGCTGGCGGAAGAACACCGGGCCCGGCGAGCTCAGCTTGACGCCGATGGCGATTGCCAGCATCAGCGGCCACAGCATCAGCAGCGCGACCACCGCCAGGATCTTGTCCTGCAGCGCCTTGGCCACGACGAAGTAGTTGTCGCGGTCCACGCCGCCCTGGCGCAGGTTGATCACCGGCACGTTGCCGATCTGCTCGCCGGACTGGTTGAGCATGCCGAAGTCAAACAGGTCCGGGACCAGCTTGACGTTGATCGGGTAGCGATCCAGCTGCTGCAGCAGCTGCTTGATGTGGTCGCGCTCGCCCAGCGGCAGCGAGATCCACACCTGCTCGACCTGGTTCTCCTTGAGGAAGGCCACCAGCGATTCCGGGGTGCCTTGCCCCAGGCACGGCAGGCCTTCCTGGCGGTGCTCGGCCAGCGACAGGTCGTAGGGGCTGCTGAAGTAGCCCACCAGGTTCATGCCCACCCACGGGTTGCGGCTGAGATAGTGGTGGATCTTCATCACCGGGTGGCGCAGGCCCACGACCACCACGCGCTGCACGTCGACCCCCTGGCTGCGCAGGCGGTTCAGCAGCACCCGCAGCACCGTGCGCGCCGCCACCAGCGACGCGAGGCCGCCGACGAACCACAGCCCGATCCAGAGCCGCGAGACCGGCTGGCCGAACTGCACGATCAACGCGTGGATGGAGAACAGGGCGAACACGCCGCCGAACGCACCGCCCAGCACCAGCAGCTCGCGCGCCAGGCCGCGGCCGCGCCAGCTGCGGTAGAGCGGGAACAGCGCGAAGCAGATCACCGAGTACAGCAGCGTGGTGCCGATCGCGACGCGGTAGGCCGCGGCCGGTACCCAGGTGCCGAACAGCAGCTGGTACGCGATCAGCCCCGAGACCACGACCATGGTGAGATCGAAGACCCGGAGGGCGAGGTCCGCAGCGGCCGAATACTTCGACAACAGGCGGGGCGACGATGTGGTGTAGGTAGCGCTACTGAGATCTGCCAAAAGCATGGGAAAGTCCTCCAAACCCGGAGCGGTGCATGCGGGGGAACATGCGGCGCCCTCAAGTCTCGGTTGTCTGTCGCCGACCGCTGCGGTGCCCTCCTACACCGACCCCTGGTCGAAACGACAGCCCTTCATTTCAACAGAGAGAATTTCTCAAGCGAAAGAAGCACGAAAATAATGGGTCACCTCGCATGGACGCTGAATCGCCTGTCACCATCGTTAATGCCCGTTTTGTTACGTTGCCGCACACGCCCTCACTGCACCGGGCCGCGCAGGAAGTAGCGCACCAGCGCCACCGCCAGGCCCAGGAACACACCGAAGATCACGGCCAGCGCCAGGTTCAGCGGCAGCTTGGGCGAGATCGGATTGCTGGGGACCTCGGCCGTGTCGACGATGGACACGTTGTTGCTGCCCACGTTGCCGGCCACGCCGATCTCCTTGTAGCGCTGCAGCAGCGCGTCGTAGAGCTGGCGGTTGGTGTCCGCCTCGCGCTTGAGCATGTTGTAGCGGATGCTGCGGGTTTGCAGGTCGAGCTCGTCGGTCTTGAGGCTGGAGATGCGCTCGTTCAGCATCTGCTCCTGGCGCGCGGCGGCGTCGTAGCCGGACTTCAGCGACTGGCGGATGTTGATCACCTCGCCATTGATCTGCTGCTGGATCTCGCCCATCTGCGACTTGAGCCGCTGCATCTCCGGGTAGTCCGGCTTGAACGTGGCGAGCTTCTGCTGGTACTCGGTCTGCAGCTTGACCTGCTCGGTGCGCAGCGACTGGATCAGCGGGCTGCTGATCACCTGCGGCAGCGAAAGCCCGTCGCCGCTGCTGGCCTGGCGCCAGGCGGCCTCGGACTTGATGCGCGCGTCCTGGGCGTTGGCCAGCAGCGCGTTCAGCTCGGTCAGGTTCTGCGCCGGCAGCGACGGCTTGTCCTCGCCCACGGACACGATCTGCTCCTGGCTGGAATAGGCCACCAGGTTCTTCTCGGAGTCCTCCACCTTGGCCTGCAGCTGGTTCAGGCGGTCGGACAGGTACTTGGCCGCGAACGACGAGGCCTTGAGGCGGCGCTGCTGGGTGCTGACGATGAACACCTTGGCATAGGCGTTGGCGATCTTGGCGGCCAGCACCGGGTTCGGCGAGTCGTAGTTGATGTAGACCAGGCGCGAGTTGAGGATCGGCTCGATGTCCAGGCCGGCCAGCACGATCGGCGTGAGCGCGCGCTCGACGATGGCCTGGCGCGAATCGATCGACTTGCCGCCTTCCTTATTGGACGACTGCACCTTCTCCAGTGCCGCGTCGACGATCGGCTTGAACGCCGGGTCCTGGTCCAGGCGCGCTTCGAGGATCACCTCGCGGGCCAGCGAACGGCTCTGCAGCAGCTGGTACTGGGTCTGGTAGAAATCCCGGTCCTGCGGGGATTCCACCGGCATCAGGTTCTCGACGTTGACCACGTTGAGCGCGTCGCGCTCGATCTGCAGCGTGCTGGTGGCGCGGTAGCTGGGCGTCATCAACAAGGTGACGGCCAGCACCAGCACCACCACCGCTGCGGTGATCAGCACGATCAGCCAGCGCTGGCTGACCAGCGCGCGCCAGTAGTCGAGCAGGCTCACGTCGGCCGGCTCCATGCGGCCGCTGTCCGGATACGAGGAACGATTGTCTGAATTCATACTCATCCGTAGGCGCGCCACACCATCACAAAGGGAGTCAGCTCCAGCAGCGTGCGCAGCAGCAGCCGCGCGTCGGAGCGGTAGACCACGACGATGTCGCCACCGAAGATCTCGGGGTCGGGGCTCTTGCCCTTCTCGATGTCGCTGATGTCGAAGCGCGCGATCATCTTCTGCCCCTGCACGGTGCGGAACACGATGACGTTACGGCGGCTGGCGACGTTGCTGACGCCCTTGGCCTGGGCCAGCGCCTGCTGCAGGGTGAGGTTGGGGCCGACCACCGGATACAGGCCCGGCTCGGCGACCGCCCCGGAGACGGTGACCCGGCGCGCGTTGGCTTCCTGGACGAACACCGACACCTGCGGGTTCTGCAGGTAGCCGCTGCGATAGCGGTCGGCCACCAGCTTCTCGAATTCCGCCGCGCCGAGCCCGGCGGCCTTGATGTCGCCGATCAGCGGCAGCGAGACCTGGCCCTGGTTGTCGACGCGGACCTGCCGCTCCAGGTCGTCGACCTGGAATACCTTGACCAGCAGCAGGTCGCCCGGCGCCAGCCGGTACTCGGGCTGTACCGCCGACAGTGCCAGCGGATCCGGATCCGGCAGCGATGCCGCCATGTGCGATCCGGTGCTGCAGGCACCCAGCGACATCGAGCAGATCAGAGCCAGGCAGGTGGCCTGGCCGAGTCGTCCGATCAGTTTCTTCATGCGTCGTGCTTACCGCCTCTGTTGGATGGGCTACCGAACCTCCGCGCACCGGCCTACCGGCACTTACCGCCAGGCAAACGAGACATTCGGAGAGAGATTCCTATCCCGGTGGGTTATGCCGGGACCAACCACGGAGCTGCGTGTTGCGGTGCACTATGGCATAGAAAGTCGAGCTGACAACTGGGCCGACGCCATTTTTTTGACAGGTATGGGAGATCGGTTCAAGTTCGTGTTCGCGCCGTTCATCCAATGCTGCCGCGCCTTTGATCCAAGCTGAACATCTGCTGATTTTTTAGTGACTTACTTCACTTTATTTCAGTGGTTTCAACTGAAATTGTCGCACTAGATAGTGAGATTTTAACGAATCCGCCGCGATTCCGCCCTTCGATTCTGCCGTCTAGAAGAGTCTTTTACGGGGTCACCGCCGCCACGGGGTGAACCGGTCCGACACCCCATTAAAGACGCCGGAGATTGCACTTTGCCGTCACCGCGGGTCCGCGCCGTCCAGGCAGCCTCGGCCACGCGCCTCACACATCCTCTACCCCCCTCGCCCTAGCGTCACCGGATGGATTCCGTGACCGCTTCCCCATTGATGGGACACCCCCCGACCCTCTCCTTACCGCCCGCCGAGGCCCTGGGTCCCGCCCAGGCCCCGCTGGTGCGGGCGGCAGCGCCCTGGCTGGCGCGTCATCCCCGGCTCCCGCTGCCGGGCCGTGGCCACACCCTGGAGCGCTGGCGCCACCTCGCCGCGATCGCCGCCGAGGACGTCTGCCTGGCCAAGCTGCTGGAAGCCCATTACGACGCCCAGGCCATCCTGGCCGATCTCGACGCAGCGATGCCGGCCGCCGGCACGCTGTGGGGGGTCTGGGCCGCCGAGGGGCCGGATGCCACGCTCCGCTACGGCGATGGCCGCCTCCACGGCAGCAAGCCGTGGTGTTCCGGCGCCACCTCGGTGTCGCACGCCCTGGTGACCGTGCAATGCGGCGACGCCCGTGGCCTGGTGGCCGTGGCGCTCGACCAGCCGGGCATCCACATCGACGGCTCCGGCTGGCAGGCCGTCGGCATGCAGCGCATCGAGACCGCCCGGGTCGACTTCGACGGCAGCCTGGCCACGCGGGTCGGGCCCGAGGGCGGCTACCTGGCGCGCCCCGGCTTCTGGCACGGCGGCGCCGGCATCGCCGCCTGCTGGTTCGGTGCCGCGTGCGCGGTGGCCGATCCGCTGCGCCGGTCCGCGCGGGTCGAACGCGACCCGCATGCCGCCGCCCACCTGGGCGCGATCGACGCGGCCCTGGCGGCGGCGGCCGCGCTGCTGCGGCAACTGGCCGGCCGCATCGACGAACAGCCCGGTTCGCCGCACCTGCGCGAGGTCCTGCAGGTGCGCAGCGTGGTCGAGGCGACCGCCCGCGAGGTGGTCGACCGCGTCGGCCGCGCCCTCGGCCCCGCCCCGCTGTGCGGCGACCACGCCCATGCGCTGCGCTGCGCCGACCTGCTGACCTTCACCCGCCAGCACCACGGCGAGCGCGACTGGCAGGCGCTGGGCGAACAGTGCCGTCGCGAGGACCGTGCATGGACGCTGTAGCGCTGGCCGGCGAGCCGATCGTCGGCGACGGGACCGCCGAGCAGGCATGGCGCGGTTCGTCCTGGCTGCAGGCGCTGCCGACCGTGACGCTCGATCGTGTGCTGGGCGAGGCCCGCCGCCTGGTCGTCGTCGCGCCGCATCCCGACGACGAGGTGCTCGGCTGCGGCGGCCTGATCGCGGCCGCCCATGCGCAAGGCACCGAGGTGCTGCTGCTGGCGCTGAGCGACGGCGAGCAGGCCTACCCGGACGATCCGGCCTGGACGCCTGCGGTCCTGGGACCGGTGCGGCGCCGCGAACTGGAGCGGGCCGCGGCCGAGCTCGGGCTGCCAGGCGCTGCCGTGGTCCACCTGGGGCTGGGCGATGGCCACCTGGCTTCGCAGGCCCCGATGCTGGAGCAGGCGCTGGACACCTGCCTGCGCGACGGCGACCTGGTCGTGGTGACCTGGCGGCGCGACGGCCATCCGGACCACGAGGCCGCCGCCGCCGCGGTGATCGCGGTGACGCGGGCGCGCGCCTTGCGCATGCTCGAGTACCCGGTATGGACCTGGCACTGGGCCCATCCGGCGCACGACCCGTTCGCGCCGGCAGCGGCGATGCGCCTGGAGCCGGGTGCGGCCGCACTCGCGGCCAAGGCGCGGGCGCTGCGGTGCTTCCCCAGCCAGACCGGCGAGACCGAGCCCGCGATCGTCCATCCGATCCTGCCGGACCACGTGCTGGAACGCTTCCGGCGCCCGTTCGAGGTCTTCATCGCATGAGCTCCGCGGCCACCGTCGACTTCGAGCGGCTCTACCTCGACACCGACCCGTTCGGCTACCGCACGCGCTGGTACGAGCAGCGCAAGCGCGAGCTGCTGCTGGCCGCGCTGCCACGGCCGCGCTTCGGCCGCGGCTGGGAGCTGGGCTGCTCGAACGGCGAACTCACCGCGGCGCTCGCCGAGCGTTGCGACGCCCTGCTCGGCACCGATGTGTCGGCCCAGGCGATCGCACTGGCGACCCAGCGCCTGGCCCCGCACGACCGCGTCATCCTGCGCCAGGCCACCCATCCCGCGGACTGGCCCGCGCAGTGCTTCGACCTGATCGTGTTCAGCGAGGTCGGCTATTACTTCGAGGCAGCGGCCTTCGACGACACGGTCGCGCGCCTGGCCACCACGCTCGAGCCCGGGGGCTGCCTGGCGGCCTGCCACTGGCGGCACCCATTCGACGCCGCGCGGCGCAGTGCCGAGGCGGTCCACGCCGCACTGGACCAGGCGCTCGGCCGTCCCACGCTGTGCCGCTACGAGGATGCGGACTTCCTGATGCAGCTCTGGGCCCCGGGCCCGTCGGTGGCGCAGCGGGAGCAGCTGCGATGATCGCCGTGGTCATTCCGGCCCACGACGAGATGCGGCTGATCGGCCGCTGCCTGCGTTCGGTGCAGGCGGCCGCGCGGCATCCGCGGCTGCGCCACGAAACGGTCCGGATCGTGGTGGCGCTCGACCGCTGCAGCGATCACACCGGCGCCATCGCGCGCGCGCGCGGCGCCTGCACCGTCGAGGTCAGCGGCGGCGTGGGCGTCGCGCGCGCGGCCGGCGCGAACCTGGCGATCGCGCACGGGGCGCGCTGGCTGGCGATGACCGATGCCGACACCGTCGTGCCGACCGACTGGCTGGCGGCTCAGCTGGACTGCGGTGCGGATGCGTTCTGCGGCGTGGTCGGCGTGGCCGACTGGCGCGGCCACCAGGCCGCCACCCGGCAGGCCTTCGAGCGCCTCGAATCCCGTCAGGACGGCCACGCCCACGTGCATGGCGCCAACCTGGGCGTCAGCGCGCAGGCCTACACGCAGGTCGGCGGTTTTCCGCCGCTGGTCAGCAGCGAGGACGTCGCCCTGGTCGACGCCCTGGTGGCCGCCGGCAAGCGCATCGCGCGTTGCGGCGCACCCGCCGTGCTCACCAGCGCGCGCCGCAGCGCACGGGCACCGCGCGGCTTCAGCGATTACCTGCTGCGGCTGGAAGCGGCGCTGCTGGCGCAGCCTGGCGCCTAGGCGGCGTGGTGCCTGCAGGCCGGCTCGCAGCGCGCGGCAAGGTATTCCGGACGTGGCCATCGCAAAGTCGCCACAAAAAAACAGCGGCTGACGGGATCACCGTAAGCCGCTGTGTTCTTGACCGATTTGGTCGGGGTAGCCGGATTCGAACCGACGACCACCAGTCCCCCAGACTGGTGCGCTACCAGGCTGCGCTATACCCCGGGAAGCTGAAGCTCCCGCCCTGCGGCGGGTCCGCGATTATAGCGGCTTTGCGGAACGTTTTTCCAGCGTTCCGCGCGTGGCGGGTTCAACGGCGCAGCAGCTGCAGCACTTCCTCCAGCTCCATGCGCACCTGCTTGATGATCTGGTTGCTCAGGGCCGATTCCTGGCGCGCGCCCTCGCCGTCCAGGCGCAACCGCGCACCGCCGATAGTGTAGCCCTGTTCGTAGAGCAGGCTGCGGATCTGCCGCACCATCAGCACGTCGTGGCGCTGGTAGTAGCGGCGGTTGCCGCGGCGCTTGACCGGCTCCAGGCTGGGGAACTCGGTCTCCCAGTAGCGCAGCACGTGCGGCTTGACGTCGCACAGCTCGCTGACCTCACCGATGGTGAAGTAGCGCTTGGCCGGGATCGGCGGTAGCTCGCGATTACTGCCCGGATCCAGCATAGGCCTCCACCCGCTCCTTGAGCTTCTGGCCCGGACGGAAGGTCACCACCGTGCGCGCCGAAATCGGAATCTCTTCCCCGGTCTTGGGATTGCGACCGGGCCTCTGGTTCTTGCGGCGCAGATCGAAGTTGCCGAACCCGGAAAGCTTCACCTGCCGCCCCTGCTCCAGCGCATCGCGCAGCACGTCGAAGAACGCGTCGACAAATTCCTTCGCCTCGCGCTTGTTCAGACCGACCTCGTCGAACAGCCGCTCGGCCATCTCAGCTTTCGTCAATGCCATCAGCAATCCCCTGGTTACCGCCTCAACCCCGGATCCGGGCGCGATGCTCGCGCTCGATGACCGCCACCACGTCGGCAACGACGGTCTCCACGTCACGGTCGGTCAGAGTGCGCGAGTTATCCTGCAAAATCAAGCCCATAGCCAGACTCTTGAAACCGGGTTCGACCCCCTGGCCGACGTAGCGGTCGAACAGCTGCACCTCGCGCAGCAGCGGCCCCACCGTCGCGCGCACGCTGGCCGCCAGGGCCGCCCAGCCGACCGCCTCCGGCACCAGGAACGCCAGGTCGCGACGCACCGACGGGAAGCGCGACAGCTCGCCGGCACGCGGCACCGCGCGCGCGACCAGCGGCGCCAACGCCAGCTCGAAGGCGATCACGTCGACATCGATCTCCAGCGCCCGCGCCAGGCGCGGGTGCACCTGGCCGATCCAGCCGATGCATTCGCCATCGCGGTAGACGTCGGCCGAGCGGCCGGGATGGCCCCAGGGCTGCTGCGACGGGCGGTAGTCGAGGAGCGCCCCGCTGGCGGCGGCCAGCGAGGCCAGGTCGCCCTTGAGGTCGTGGAAGTCGACCTTGCGCGCGGTCTCGCCCCACTGCAGCGCGAGGGCGTCGCCGCACACCGCCGCGGCGACGTGCTGCGTCTCCACCGGCGCCGCCCCGGCCACGTCCGCGGCCGCGAACACCTTGCCGAGTTCGAACAGGCGCACCCGCCCGGCCTGGCGCGCGGCATTGCGCCCGAGCGTGGCCACCAGCCCCGGCAGCAGCCGCGGGCGCATCACCGCCAGTTCGGCGCTGAGCGGATTGGCCAGCGGCACGTTCCCCGCGGTCAGCTGCCAGCGCTCCAGCAGGGCGGCGTCCACGAAGGCGTAGTTGATGGTCTCCTGTAGCTCGCGTGCGACCAGCTGGCGGCGCACGCTGGCCTCGTCGAGCCGGGTCTCGCTGGGCACCGCGATGCGCGTGGCCCCGCCCGGGAGCGTGGTCGGCAGCCGGTCGTACCCATGGATGCGCGCCAGCTCCTCGATCAGGTCTTCCTCGATCGCGATGTCGAAGCGGCGGCTGGGCGCCACCACCCGCCAGCCGTCGGCGCCGGCCTCGACCTGCATGCCCAGCGCGCGCAGGATGCGCTCGACCTCGGCATCGTCGATCCGGATGCCGAGCACGCGCGCGATGCGCTCGCGCCGCAGCGTGATCGTGGCCGGCTGCGGCAGGTGTTCGGCCAGCTCGGCCTGCACCACCGGACCGGGCACGCCGCCGGCGAGCTCCAGCACCAGCCGCGTGGCCACCTCGATCGCCTGCGGAGCGAGCGCCGGATCCACGCCGCGCTCGAAGCGGTGGCCGGCATCGGTGTGCAGGCCCAGCTTGCGTCCCCGCCCCATGATCGCCGCCGGCTGGAAATAGGCCGCCTCGAGGAACACATTGCGGGTGGCCTCGGTCACGCGGGTGTCCAGGCCGCCCATCAGGCCGGCCAGCGCCACCGCGCGCTCGCCGTCCGCGATGGTCAGGAACGTGTCGTCCAGCACCACCTCGCGGCCATCGAGCAGGGTCAGCCGCTCGCCGGCGCGGGAGCGGCGCACGCGCACCGGTCCCTGCAGGGTGTCCAGGTCGAAGGCATGCATCGGCTGGCCCAGCTCCAGCATGACGTACTGGGTGATGTCGACCAGCAGCGAAACCGGACGCACGCCGCTGCGGCGCAGCCGCTCGGCCAGCCAGACCGGGGTCGTGGCCGCCGGGTCGATGCCCTCGATCACGCGGCCGCAGTAGCGCGGCGCCTCGGCGCCGGCGGCCAGTTCGACCGCGAGCGTACGCGCGGAGACCGCGTCCACGCCGGCGGCATCGAACGCCACCACCTCGCTGGCACAGGCCGCGGCGACATCGAAGGCGATGCCACGCACGCCGAAGCAGTCGGCGCGGTTGGGCGTCAGCTTGATCTCGATGCTGGCGTCCGGCAGGCCGAGGTAGTCGGCCAGGGGCTGGCCGACCGGCGCGTCGTCGGGCAGCTCGAACAGGCCGGAGGCGTCGCTGTCCAGGCCCAGTTCCCTGGCCGAGCACAGCATGCCGTTGGACTCGACACCGCGCAGCTTGGCCGCCTTAATGGTCAGCTCGCCGATGCGCGCGCCCACCAGCGCCAGCGGCGCGACCAGCCCCGGCCGCGCGTTGGGCGCGCCGCAGACGATCTGCAGCCGCTCGCCCTGGCCGACGTCGACCTGGCAGACCTGCAGGCGGTCCGCCTCGGGATGGCGCACCGCCTCGACGATGCGCGCCACCACCACCTGGCCCAGCGCCTCGCCCAGCGGCGTGACCTCCTCGACCTCCAGGCCGATCGCCGTCAGCGTCGCGGTCAGCTCATCGCGGGAGGCCCGGGTAGGGACGTGGCTGCGCAGCCAGTTTTCGGAAAATTTCATCGTGGAGCCGGGAATGGGGAATGGGAATTGGGGATTGAGGATCGGACGTCACAACGGGCGAAGCTTCGGGCAGGTACCGGGCGTTTTCGCCAATCCCGGTTCCCCGATCCCGACGCCGCGCCCTCAGGCGAACTGCCGGAGAAAGCGCACGTCGTTCTCGAAGAAGGCGCGCAGGTCGTTGACGCCGTAGCGCAGCATCGCGAAGCGCTCCACGCCCAGGCCGAAGGCGAAGCCGGTGTAGCGCTCCGGATCGATGCCGACGGCGCGCAGCACGTTCGGGTGCACCATGCCGCACCCGAGCACCTCGAGCCAGCGGGTGCTGCCGTCGGGCTGCTGCCAGGCGATGTCGACCTCGGCGCCGGGCTCAACGAACGGGAAGTAGCTCGGGCGGAAGCGCATCTCGAAATCGCGCTCGAAGAACGCGCGCACGAACTCGGCCAGCGTGCCCTTGAGGTCGGCGAAGGTCGAGTGCTCGTCCACCAGCAGCCCCTCGACCTGGTGGAACATCGGCGAATGGGTCTGGTCGCTGTCGCTGCGGTACACCTTGCCCGCGGCGATCATGCGCAACGGCGGTGTGTGCTCGCCCATGTAGCGCACCTGCACGCCGGAGGTGTGCGTGCGCAGCAGGCGTCCGTCGCCGAAGTAGAAGGTGTCGTGCATCGCGCGCGCCGGGTGGTGCGGCGGGAAGTTCAGCGCCTCGAAGTTGTGCCAGTCGTCCTCGATCTCGGGGCCGTCGGCCAGCTCGTAGCCCAGCCGCCCGAAGATCTCGGCGATGCGCTCCAGGGTACGGGTCACCGGGTGCAGGCCGCCACGCTCGCCGCGGCGTCCCGGCAGCGTCACGTCGATGCGCTCGCCGGCCAGGCGCGCGTCCAGCGCCGCGCTCTCGAGCAGCGCGCGGCGCTCGGCCAGGGCGCCGGACAGGGCATCGCGCGCCAGGTTGATCGCCTCGCCGGCGGCCTTGCGCTGCTCGGCCGGCAGCGTGCCGAGTTGCTTGAGCTGGGCGGTGATGCGGCCGCTCTTGCCCAGCAGCGCGACCCTCAACGCCTCCAGTTGCTCCGGCGTCTGCGCCGCGGCGACATCCGTCAGCGCCTGCCCGGTCAGGGATTCGATCTCACTCATCGGCTTGTATCCGGCCCATCGATCCCGCGCCCGGAGCTGTCCAGGCGCGGCATGCAGAAGACAAAAAAAATGAGGAAGGACTCGCGCCCTTCCCCATCACGTAACTTGTGCGGCCATCCCTGGCCGCAGGCGATCCGTATGGATCACCCCTGTCCGATTACGCTGCGAGCGCGCCCTTCGCCTTCTCGGCCAGCGCGGCAAAACCCGCCGCGTCGTGCACGGCGATGTCCGCCAGCACCTTGCGATCCAGGGTGATGCCGGCCTTGAGCAGGCCGTTCATGAAACGGCTGTAGCTCAGGCCGTTGATGCGGGCAGCCGCGTTGATGCGGGTGATCCACAGCGAACGGAAATTGCGCTTCTTCTGCTTGCGGCCGATGTAGGCGTACTGCTGCGCCTTGATGACCGCCTGCTTGGCGACGCGGAAGACCTTGCGACGGGCGTTGTAGTAGCCCTTAGCCAGGGTCAGGATTTTCTTGTGGCGGCGGCGCGCCTGCACACCACGCTTTACTCGTGCCATGGTTCAGTCCTCAGAGGTAGGGAAGCATACGGTCAAGACGGCCTGCGTCCTCGGCACGGACGTGGTTCGTCTGCCGCAGGTTGCGCTTCCGCTTGGTCGCTTTCTTCGTGAGGATGTGGCTACGGTTGGCGTGGCCGCACTTGTACTTGCCGGAGGCGGTCTTGCGGAAACGCTTGGCCGCCGCCCGGTTGGTCTTGATCTTGGGCATTGCAATGTCCTTGATGGTGTTTTGTCACTGACACGGGCGGCGACCCGAGGGTCACGCTTTCCATCCTTGCCCTTGCCTGCTTGTAAGCCCTTGATCGGAAACGATCAGGGCCGGTCCTGGTGCCGCTCGCGCGACGCCCCGGCAAACCGGGCCGCATAGTATGCCCGTACCGGGAACGCCTTGCAAATCATGTGGTTCCGAAGACGCCGGGGCCGCCGGGCGGTCCCGGCGGCGCCGTCCCGCCGCAGCGGGATCAGATCTTCTTCTTGGGCGCGATCATCATCACCATCTGCCGCCCTTCCAGGCGCGGGCGCGACTCGATGACGATGTCCTCGCCGAGATCGGCCTCGATCCGGGCCGCCATCTCGCGGCCCAGCTCCTGGTGGCTCATCTCGCGGCCACGGAAGCGGATGTTGACCTTGATCTTGTCACCCTCCTCCAGGAACGCCCGCATCTTGCGCAGCTTGATCTGGTAATCGCCCTCGTCTGTGACCGGACGGAACTTGATTTCCTTGATCTCGACCTGCTTGGTCTTCTTCTTGGCCTCGTTGGCCTTCTTCTGCTGCTCGAACTTGAACTTGCCGAAATCCATGATCTTGCAGACCGGCGGATCGGCCTGCGGCTGGATTTCGACCAGGTCCAGGCCTTCTTCCTCGGCCTTGGCGAGCGCTTCGTCGCGCGACAACACGCCGACCATCTCACCGTCACTGCCGATCACGCGGACGCGCGGCACACGGATTTCTTGGTTCTTGCGGTTCTGTTTGTTGTCAGGGGTACTGATATTGCAATCTCCCAGGGGAATCGAACCGGCACCTCCGGATCATCCAGACCGGCCGGGGTTGGCTTACGCTACTGTTCTGCCTGCAGGCGCTCGATGAAGGCGGATACGGACATGCTGCCCAGATCCTCGCCGGCTCGCGACCGTACGGCCACGGCGCCATTCTCCTTCTCGCGGTCACCGACCACCAGCAGGTAAGGCACGCGTTGCAGCGTATGCTCGCGGATCTTATATCCGATCTTCTCATTGCGCAAATCGGCGCTGACGCGGAAGCCTTGATTTGCAAGGGTTTTCCTCACGGCCTCCACGTAATCGGCCTGGGCGTCGGTGATATTGGCCACCACGACCTGGATCGGGGCCAGCCAGGCGGGGAACGCGCCGGCGTGGTGCTCGATCAGGATGCCGATGAAACGCTCCATCGAACCAACGATGGCGCGGTGCAGCATGACCGGATGCTTCTTCTGGCTGTTCTCGTCCACGTACTCGGCGCCGAGGCGGCCGGGCATCATGAAATCGACCTGCATCGTGCCCAGCTGCCAGGTGCGGCCGATCGCGTCCTTGAGGTGGTACTCGATCTTGGGGCCGTAGAAGGCGCCCTCGCCCGGCAGCTCCTGCCACTCCACGCCACAGCTGCGCAGCGCCGAGCGCAGCGCGTCCTCGGCCTTGTCCCAGGTGGCGTCGTCGCCCAGCCGCTTCTCCGGCCGCAGCGCGATCTTGATCTGGATGTCCTCGAAGCCGAAGGCGGTGTACACCGCCAGCGCCTGCTGGTGGAACGCGGTCACCTCCGACTCGATCTGCGACTCCAGGCAGAACACGTGCCCGTCGTCCTGGGTGAAGCCGCGCACGCGCAGGATGCCGTGCAGCGCGCCGGAGGGCTCGTTGCGGTGGCAGGAACCGAACTCGCCGTAGCGGATCGGCAGGTCGCGGTAGCTGTGCAGGCCCTGGTTGAACACCTGGATGTGGCCCGGGCAGTTCATCGGCTTGACCGCGTAGGTGCGCTTCTCCGACTCGGTGAAGAACATGTTCTCCTGGTAGTTGTCCCAGTGGCCGGACTTCTGCCACAGCGACACGTCCAGGATCTGCGGGCAGCGCACCTCGCCGTAGCCGCTGTCGCGGTAGACCTTGCGCATGTACTGCTCGACCACCTGCCAGATCGACCAGCCCTTCGGGTGCCAGAACACCAGGCCCGGGGCCTCTTCCTGCAGGTGGAACAGGTCCTGCTGCTTGCCGATGCGGCGGTGGTCGCGCATCTCGGCTTCCTCGATGCGTTTGATGTAGGCCTCGAGCTGCTTCTTGTCGGCCCAGGCGGTGCCGTAGATGCGCTGCAGCTGCTCGTTCTTGGCGTCGCCGCGCCAGTAGGCGCCGGAGATGCGGGTCAGCTTGAAGGCCTTCAGGAAGCGCGTGTTGGGCACGTGTGGGCCGCGGCACATGTCCACGTATTCCTGGTGGTAGTACAGGCCCATGGCCTGGATGTCGTCGGACAGGTCCTCGATCAGGCGCAGCTTGTAGTCCTCGCCGCGGGCCTTGAACACCTCGATCACCTCGGCGCGCGGGGTCATCTTCTTGACCACGTCGTAGTCCTGGGCGATCAGCTCGCCCATGCGCTTCTCGATCGCCGCCATGTCCTCCGGCGTGAACGGGCGCTCGCTGTAGATGTCGTAGTAGAAGCCCTCGGCGATGACCGGGCCGATCACCATCTTGACGTCCGGGTACAGCTGCTTGACCGCATGGCCGACCAGATGGGCGCAGGAGTGGCGGATGATCTCCACGCCCTCCTCGTCCTTGGCGGTGACGATGCGCAGCGCGGCGTCATGGTCGATGACGTCGCTGGCGTCCACCAGCACGCCGTCCACGGCGCCGGCGAGGGTGGCCTTGGCCAGCCCGGCGCCGATCGACTGGGCGACCTGCAGGACGGAAACGGGGTGTTCGAATTCGCGGCGGCTGCCGTCGGGGAGCGTGATCGTGATCATGGGAGGACGGGTTCGGAAAGGAGAATGCGGGATTCGGCGCGCGCGGCCCGGGTTTCGTTGCGAAACCCCGGGGGCCGGTCCGAATCCCGGAAATGCAGGGAGCGCCCATGGGCGCCCCGAGGGAGCCTCTGGCCAAGCTCAGCGTTGGGCGAAGGTAGTGCTCATGTCGCACGCTCGGCCGGCGTTGCCGCGGGCCACCTGGATGGCGAGGGTGGATGCGGCCATGGTAAACCAATCCCGGGCCGGATGCGCGCCGCCGACGGGGCCGGCGCGTGGCATGATGCCGGCCAGTCGTCCCGTCACGAGCGCCATGACCATCAAGGGCAAAGCCACCTCCCTGGATATCGCCTATCTCGCCGGGGTGTCGCAGCCGACGGTGTCGCGGGCGCTGCGCGGCAGCCCGATGGTCAACGCCGAGACCCGCAAGCGCATCCTCGGCATCGCCCGCGAGCTCAACTACAAGGTCGACAAGAACGCCTCCAGCCTGCGCCTGCGCAATGCCGGGACGCTGGCGCTGCTGTTCTTCGAGGACCCGACCCCGGACGACTCGCTGATCAACCCGTTCTTCCATTCGATGCTCGGCTCGATCACGCGCGCCTGCGCGCTGCACGGCTACGACCTGCTGGTGTCGTTCCAGCAGCTGTCCGACGACTGGCAGGCCGACTACGAAGACAGCCACAAGGCCGACGGCATCATCCTGCTCGGCTATGGCGACTACCTGGAATCGCGCCAGCGGCTGCAGCGGCTGGTCGAACAGGGCACGCACTTCGTGCGCTGGGGCGCCGCGCTGCCGGGGCAGCCGGGCATCTCGATCGGCAGCGACAACTACCAGGGCGGCTTCGACATCACCGCCCACCTGCTGGACCAGGGCTGCCGCCGGATCGCCTTCCTCGGCCATGCGTCCAACCACTATCCCGAATTCTTCGAGCGCTACCGCGGCCATGTCGATGCACTGAGGACGCACGGGCTGGACGCCGCGTCCGCGCTGCAGCACGACGCCATCACCACCGAGCGGTCGGGCTACGAGGCGTGCCGCGCGCTGCTGGACGGCGGAAACCGCTTCGATGCGGTCTGCGCGGCCAGCGACCTGATCGCGATCGGAGCGATGCGGGCCTTGCGCGAACAGGGGTTGCAGGTCCCGCACGACGTGGCGGTGACCGGCTTCGACGACATCCCGATGGCCGCCTCGGTGGCCCCGGCGCTGACCACGGTGCAGCAGGACACCAAGCAGGCCGGTGGCCTGCTGGTGGAGAGCGTGATGGCGCTGATCCGCGGCGAACCGGCCCAGGGCCGGACGATCCCGACCCGGCGGGTGGTGCGCGAGTCGTCGTTGCGGACGGGGGTCCGCACCCAGCGCTGAGGGATCGCACCCGCGGTGCGGGATTCCGGATTCCTGGATTCTGGAGTCGGGAGTCGTGCGGGCGGTCAGTCGCCCGCGACGTTCCTCGCATCGCGCCGCGCCTGCTCGGCCATCTGCGCGTCCAGGCGCCTGCGCAGCGCCGGCTGGGTGACCGGATCCTCGTTGAGGAACACACGCACGCCGTGCGCGGGCACCTCGACGCGCAGACGCGCGCCTGCCTGCACGTCCTCGCCGCCCAGCGCGTCGCGCCAGCGGCCGGGCTGCAGGTAGCGCGTCACCTCGGCGGTGCGCGCGCGGTCGCCCTTGTTGAGCAGCACCAGCGCGGTCTGGCTGCGGCCCTGGTGCTGGTAGACGCGGTAGAACGCGGCCTGCTCGCCCTTCAGCTCGACGTCCACCTGCAGCCCGCGCTGCAGGGCCGGGGTCTGCCGGCGCAGCGTGGCGATGCGCTGCAGCGGCGCGAAGATCGGGCTCTGCGGGGCCTTGGCGATGCGCTCGGCGCCAAAGTAGTTGCGGTTGCCGGCATGCTCGGCGCGGCCGCGCATGAACCCGGTTTCCGAGCCGTAGTAGACGACCGGGATGCCGCGCGCGGTGAACAGCCAGTTGTGCGCATCGATGAAGCCGGCGTCGCTGGCGTCCAGGCGTGCCATGTCGTGGTTGTCGTAGAACGTCATCAGTTCGTAGGGGTTGGCGTAGGGCCCGCGCCCCAGGTACAGCGGACGCGCCAGCCGCTCGAAACCGGCCTGGGCGTGCCCGAACACCGCCTCCAGGCCCTGCTTGAGCGGGAAATCGAGCACGCTGACCCCGGCGTTGCGGACCCAGGTGTGGCCGGCGATCTTCTGCGGGTCGTAGTCGAAGGCCTCGCCGAACATGAACATGCCGGGGCGCCGGGCGCGGATCCGCCGCACGAATGCGTGCCAGAAGCGGTCCGGCATCCAGCCGATGGTGTCGATGCGGAAGGCGTCGGCGCCCTGGTCCAGCCACTGCAGGTAGGCGCCGACCAGGTAGTCCAGCACCGCCGGGTTGTCCTCGTCGAGGTCGGACAGCTCGGCCAGCCCGCCGCCGGTGTTGTAGAACGCATGCAGGGGATTGTGCTGCGGGTCCAGCTGCGCCGGCGGCAGGTTCTGGTGGTCGGCCAGCAGGGTGCCGTCGGCGGCGTAGAGCTTGCCGAACATCGGCTGGTCCTCGCTCATGCCGTAGGACGGCGAGCCGTGGTTGCCGACGATGTCCAGCACCACCTTCAGCCGCTGCGCGTGCATGGCCGCGGTGAAGCCGGCGAAGTCCAGGCCCGGGCTGGGCAGGTGCTCGTCGAGCCGGTAGAAGTTGACGCCCCAGTAACCGTGGTAGCCGGTCTTGCCGCGATCGCTGAGCGAGCCGCCGCAGACGATCGGCTTGCCGCCGGTGAAGGCCTGGTCCGGGTTGTCGACGATCGGGGTGATCCATACCGCGCCGAAGCCCAGGTCGCGGATGTAGCCGGCGTGGTCGACCACGCCCTTGAAGTCGCCGCCGAGGTAGCCGATGTTGTCGTCCACTCCGTCCGCACAGTGCAACGGGAGGTCGAAGCTGGGGTGCGCACCGCCCTGCCCGCGCTGGTCGTTGTCCGGGTCGCCGTTGACGAAGCGGTCGGTGACCACGAAGTACACCGCCTCGGCCGCGAACGGCTCCAGGGTGCCGTAGTAGTCGCCCGCCGGCTGCGCGGCGGCCCCGCCGGTCACCCATGCCAGCGCCCATGCCAGTCCCGCGATCCGGCCACCTGGTTTACGCATCATTGCCCTCCTTCCGGGCCGACCGGCACCCGCAGCACGCACAGCCCGGCCAGCAGCAGGCTGCCGCCGCCGATCGCCAGGGCGTACACCGGCTGTGCGCCGAACCAGGTGCGCAGCACGAAGCCGAGCGCGCTGGCGGCGACCAGTTGCGGGATCACGATGAAGAAATTGAAGAGCCCCATGTACACGCCCATCTTGGCCGCCGGCACGCAGTCGGACAGCAACGCGTACGGCAGCGACAGGATCGATGCCCAGGCGAAGCCCACGCCGAGCATCGACAGCAGCAGCCAGCGCGGATCCTGGATCAGCAGCATCGACGCCAGCCCGGCCGCGCCCAGCCACAGGTTGGCCAGGTGGCTCCCGCGCAGGCCCAGCGCGCGCACCATCCCGGGAATCACCAGCGCCGCCAGCGCGGCGAAGCCGTTGTAGGCGCCGAACAGCACCCCCACCCAGTTGGCGCCCTCGTTGTACGCCGCCGAGGCGGTATCGGTGGCGCCGAAGTGCGTGC
Organism: Lysobacteraceae bacterium USHLN149; assembly: GCA_037145635.1. Taxonomy (GTDB): domain Bacteria; phylum Pseudomonadota; class Gammaproteobacteria; order Xanthomonadales; family Xanthomonadaceae; genus JAATFS01. The sequence continues at coordinate 858,062 of JBBCXB010000001.1, read as the reverse complement.
GCGCGACCGCGGCGGTGGTGTAGATCCACATCGCGAACAGCGCGAACCACGAGAAGAACTGCACCCAGGCCAGGCGCCGCATCGCCGCCGGCATGCCGCGCAGGTCGGCGACGATGACCGCCAGCATGTGGGTGGCCGGCACCGCGCGCGCCAGCCCCAGCAGCACGCCGTAGGCGGCGCTCAGGCCGGCGAGGACGTAGAGCATGCGGTCGCCGTGGCGCCAGGCGATCGCCGCCGCCAGCGCGATGCCCAGCAGCAGCCAGAAGGCGGCCGCGCCGGGCCCGCCCTGCGCCGGGACCGTGCCGGCAGGCGCGGTGGCGGCCGGCCGCGCGTCCTCGAACGCGGCCAGCTGGCGCGGGGTGTATTCGCGGGTGCGCAGCACCGTCCAGGCGATCGCGCCGAACAGCACCGCCCCGCCCAGGTAGAAGGCGTAGCGCACGCTGTCGGGCACCTGGCCCGGCCCGGCCGTGTTGGCCACGCCCCAGCGCGTCAGCAGCCACGGCAGGAAGCTCGCCACCACCGCGCCGATGCCGATGAAGAAACTCTGCATCGCGTAGCCGGCAGGTCGCTGCCGCGGCGACAGCTGGTCGCCGACGAAGGCGCGGAACGGCTCCATCGACACGTTGATCGAGGCGTCCAGCAGCCACAGCGTGCCGGCGGCGATCCACAGCGTCGGCGAATTCGGCATCACCAGCAGCGCCAGCGTGGTGAACACCGCGCCGACCATGAAGTACGGCCGCCGCCGTCCCCAGCGCGTCCAGGTCCGGTCGGACAGGTAGCCGATGACGGGCTGCACGATCAGGCCGGTCAGCGGCGCGGCGATCCACAGGCCCGGCACCGCGTCGATGTCCGCGCCCAGGGTCTGGAAGATCCGGCTGGCGTTGGCGTTCTGCAGCGCGAACCCGAACTGGATGCCGAGGAAACCGAAGCACATGTTCCAGATCTGCCAGAACGACAGCGTGGGCTTGGGCGTCATGGCGCGTCGTCCCGCGCGGCCACCGGCGCCAGCCGCAGCGCCGTGACCTGGGCGCGGTTGACCACGCCGTCGCGGCCCCCCGCGCCTCCGGTGTAGTGCCCGAAGTGCGCCAGCGCGCTCATGTTGAAGCCCTCGGCCAGCACCAGGCGGCACGCCCGGGTGTCGGCGACGTCGAAGGTGACGCTGGTGGAATCCTGCTCGGCGACGCTGTGCGGCATCGCCAGTGCCCGGCTCTGTGGCGGCTGCCCGTCGCACTGCAGCTGCAGGCGCTTCACCGCCGCGGAGACGCCGGTGTTGATCGGCCCCTGTGGGTTGGCGTAGCGCAGCGTGGCACGGTAGCGGCCGGGGCGGGCCGGGGTCCAGCTCCAGGCGTCGGTGCCGGCGAGGGTCTCGGACGGGCCCACGCAGACGCTGGGGCTGTGCAGCGATTCGAGCGCGTGCTGGCGGCGGGTCAGGCTCAGGCAGTGCTGCAGGCCGTCGGCCGGCAACCGCAGTGCGCCGCGCGCGGCCTGGCGCACGCCGTCGACGTGCAGCACCGTGTCCTCCGGGAGGTCGATGCGGTAGCCGTCGTCCTGCGCGTGCACCTCCGGCGCCGCCGGTGTCGGCGGCGCATAGACCTGCGCCGGCCGTGGCGGTGCGGCGGCGGCGCTGCGCTGCGGCACCAGGGCCACCGTGGTGGTACCGCCCTCGCGCCGCACCCGGCCCGCGACCAGCAGCTCCCCTTCCAGCACGGCCGGGCGCTCCAGCACCCAGCGCCGGTGCCCGTCGTCGAGCGTGATGCGCGGGCGGTCGCCGAACAGGGCCGGCACCAGGGCTACCGGCAGCTTGGGGGCCACGCGGCCGTCGGCCTCGACCCCGAACACGCCCTCCAGCACCATCGACAGGTACCCGGCCACCGACCACAGCTGGCGTGGCGAGTTCACCACCGGCCCGCTCAGCGCGCCGTCGTCCACGTGCACGGCCTGGCTGAGCATCTCGTAGTTCTCCATGTTCGAGCCGGCCAGGGCGGCGCCGCGCATCAACGAACCGATCTCAAGCGCGATGCGCGGGGCATCGTCCAGCCGGCGCGCCGCGCGCAGCGAATAGGCGCTGACGAACGGCCAGATGCCGCGGTTGTGGTAGATCGGCTGCAGGCGCTCCTGCGGCCACACCACCGGGCTGCCGGCCGCGGTGGCCGGATACGCGGCCAGCGCCCGGCGCGCGCGCTCGGGCGGCAGCACATCGGCCAGGATCGCCAGCGACAGGCCGAGCAGGTCGTACTTGGCATAGCCGACCGGGTGCGCGGCGCTGCCGAGGTAGCTCATGTACTGCCCGCTCTCGGCCTGCCAGAAGCGGCGGTCGATCGCCGTGCGCAGTTGTGCGGCCCAGCGCGCATAGTCCTCGGCACGCGGGTCGTTGCGCGCGCGCGCCAGCGACTCGCCGAGCCGCAGCGCCTGGTAGTGCAGCACGTTGGTCGACAACGCGAACGATTCGCCGATGAAGCGCACGTCCTGCCGGGTCCAGTCCGGGTAGGTCTGCTCGCGCCAGTCAAGGAACGAGGTCTCGCCGCGGTATAGGCCGATGTCCGGGTCGTACACGTACTCGCGGTCCTGTGCCAGCGTGTCCTGCAGCGCCTGCCACGCCTGCGCGGCGAAGGCCGGGTCGTCGAGCAGCCCGCGCGCACCCAGGAACCAGACCACGCGGTCGCTGCTGATCGGCCAGCTGCCGCCGGAACCGGTGTCCTGGGCGACGAACAGCCCCGGCGTCCGCCCGTCGCGGGCCGGCGACAGCTTGAAGCGGAGCGAGCTGCGCGTGCGCTTCGGGTCCAGTCGCGCCAGCGCCAGGTCCGCGGCGAAGCTCAGGTCGCGCGTCCACACATAGGGCCAGCGCGCGCCGGTCTGGAAGCACGCGCACGGCACCGGCCGACCTTCGTCGAAGGCCGGGTCGCGGATGGCGTCCACCCGGTCGTCGGCCAGCTCCTGCTGGGCCAGCGCGAACAGCGCATCGAACATCGGGCTGGCGGTGTCGCTGTGCATCGGCTGCGGCGGCAGCCGGCGCTCGCCGGCGGGCGAACGCAGCACGAAACCGCCGCCGGCCAGCGCCTCGGCCTGCGCCTGCCGGCCCTCGAATTCCAGGTCCGCCGCGCTCGCGGGCGAACCCGCCGCGACACCGAGTGCCGCGGCCAGGCAAATGATCTTCAGCATCGAAGCGGCGAACCGGATCGCGCCGGTCGGCCTCCCTCCCTCTTTGCTCGCGTTGTGGTTGCGCCGCGCCGGCAGGCCGGCAGGGCGGTCGCGGCCCCTCCCTCAAGGGTGCCTCGGGCCATGGTAGACGCGCCGCGCCGCGACGCCCACGGCTGCATACGTATTCATGCCGGCCGCGGCGGAGGCGCCGGCGGGCCCCGCTATAGTCGGCCCACGCCACCGGCCGCCTTGGGAGGGGACATGCCGCTGCTGCCATCCGTCCGTCCGCGCACGCTTCGCCTGCGTCCCCGTTCGCTGTTCGCGCTCGCCCTGTTATGCGTGGCGCCGTGGCTGCAGGCGCGCCCGGTCACCGTGGCCGAGGTCGCATCGCCGGGCCAGGTGCTGAAGGTCTCGCTGCAGCTGGACGAGGGCCGGCCGAGCTACCGCGTCGAACGCCTGGGCGAGGTCGTGGTGGACGACTCGCGGCTGGGGTTCCAGCTGCGCGACGGACGCCTGGACCGCGACCTGGCCCTGCTCTCGCAGGCGACCCGGCACGCCGACGACACCTGGGAGCAGCCCTGGGGCGAGCGCCGCTTCGTGCGCAACCGCTACAACGAACTGCGCGTGAGCCTGGGCGAGCACGGCGGGCGCGGCCGCCGCTTCGACGTGGTGTTCCGGGTCTACGACGACGGACTGGGCTTCCGCTACCGCTTCCCGGAGCAACCCGGCCTGCGCGAGGCGATCATCGACGACGAGCTCACCGAGTTCGCCATCGCCCCGCGCGCCACCGCCTGGTGGATCCCCGCCGGCGAACCGATCCACTACGAGTACCTCTACCGGCGCACCCCGCTCGACCAGGTGGCGCTGGCGCACACGCCGCTCACGCTGCGCAGCCGCGATGGCCTGCACATCGCGCTGCACGAGGCCGCGCTGGTCGACTATGCCGGCATGTGGCTGCGGCGCAGCGACGGCCAGCGCCTGCGCGCGCAGCTGTCGCCCGCCGCCGAGGGCTGGAAGGTCCGCCGCACCCTGCCCTTCGACACGCCGTGGCGAACGCTGCAGATCGCCGACAGCGCCGGCGGCCTGGTCGAATCCGACCTGATCCTCAACCTCAACGAACCCAACGCGCTGGGCGACGTGAGCTGGGTGCACCCGGCCAAGTACGTCGGGGTGTGGTGGTCGATGCACCTCAACCAGCAGACCTGGGCGACCGGTCCGCGCCACGGCGCCACCACCGCCAACACCCGGCGCTACATCGACTTCGCCGCCGCGCACGGCTTCCGCGGCGTGCTGGTGGAGGGCTGGAACCCCGGCTGGGACGGCGAGTGGTTCGGCGACGGCAACGGCTTCGATTTCACCCGCGCCACGCCGGATTTCGATATCGAGGCGCTGTCCGCCTATGCCGCCCGCCGCGGCGTGCACCTGATCGGCCATCACGAGACCGGCTGCGCGGTGGAGCACTACGAGGACCAGCTCGACGCCGCGCTGGACCTGTACGCGCGCCTGGGCGTGGACTCGTTCAAGACCGGCTACGTCTGCGACGACGGCCAGGTGGACCGGCGCGATCCGGCCGGCGGGGCACTCTGGCGCGAATGGCACGACGGCCAGTTCATGGCGCGGCATCATCTCAAGGTGGTGCAGGCCGCGGCTGCGCGCCACCTGGCGGTCAACGCGCACGAGCCGATCAAGGACACCGGGCTGCGCCGCACCTACCCGAACTGGCTCTCGCGCGAGGGCGCGCGCGGCATGGAATACAACGCCTGGGGCCAGCCGCCGAACCCGCCCGAGCACGAGGTCAACCTGGTGTTCACCCGCCTGCTGGCAGGACCGATGGATTACACCCCCGGCATCCTCAGCCTCAAGGGCCGCGACGGCCAGCCGATTCCCAGCACCCTCGCCCGCCAGCTCGCGCTGTACGTGACGCTGTACAGCCCGATCCAGATGGCCGCCGACCTGCCCGAACACTACCTGCAGCACCGCGAGGCCTTCCGCTTCATCGAGGACGTGGCCGTGGACTGGGACGACACCCGCGTGCTCGGCGGCGAGGTCGGCGACTACGTCACCATCGCACGCAAGGACCGCCACAGCCGCGACTGGTACCTGGGCAGCATCACCGACGAACACGGCCGTGTGCTGCCGGTATCGCTGTCGTTCCTTGAGCCCGGCGTGCGCTACCGTGCCGAGATCTACCGCGACGGCGACGCCGCCGACTACCGCACCCGCCCGTTCGACTTCGTGCGCGAGCAACGCGAGGTCGGCAGCACCGACCGTATGACGCTGAAGCTCGGCCCGGGCGGCGGCCAGGCCATCCGCTTCACGCCGATCGAGGGCGCACGCTAGTCCGTGCAGGCGCGCGTGGACGCGCCCTGTGGGACCTCGGCATATGCCGCGGCACCTTGCCACGCGCAGGCGGATGCGCGAGGTTGCCGCCACGCCCGCCTCCCTCCTGCAGCAGTGCGCGGACTTCTCAGCCCGCGCAAGACCGGGGGCATTGCACCGGCGCATGGCGCAGCCAGGCGGCACCGCCGTCCGCATCGGCGTGGACGCAACCCGTCCGGACCTAGGACTGGCCGCTGTAAGCGCTTCCAGGCGCGTTGCGCGCATTGAATACGTATGCAGCCCGCGTTGCGCGCGGAGCGCCGTGTCTACCATACGTCGCAGTCACGCGGGCCGTGCAGGCCGCGCAGCATCGCATCCAGACAATCGCTGGAGCCAAACCGAACCACCAACATTGCCTGGGAGGGGATATGTTGAACCACGAGCGCAGTGCGCTGACGATCGCGTTGGCGATCGCCATGACGCCCATGCTGGCCGCGGCGCAGACCGATGCGCAGGCCCCCGCCGACACGCCGCAGGAAGTCACCGAGCTGGACAAGGTGCAGGTGACCGGCATCCGCCGCGGCATCGAGAGCGCGATCTCGGTCAAGAAGGATGCCACCTCGATCGTGGAGGCGATCTCGGCCGAGGACATCGGCAAGCTGCCCGATGTCAGCATCGCCGAATCGCTCGCGCGCCTGCCCGGCCTGGCGGCGCAACGCGTGGCCGGGCGTGCCCAGGTCATCAGCGTGCGCGGCCTGTCGCCGGATTTCTCGACCACGTTGCTCAACGGCCGCGAAGTGGTCAGCACCGGCGACAACCGCAGCGTCGAGTTCGACCAGTATCCGTCCGAGCTGGTCAACGGCGTCACCGTCTACAAGACTCCCGATGCCGGGCTGGTGGGCCAGGGCCTGTCCGGCACGCTGGACCTGCAGACGGTGCGCCCGCTCAGCTTCGGCGAGCGCACCGTCACCGTCGGCGGCCGCTACCAGCGCAATTCGCTGGGCAAGGCCGCCAACGTCAACGGCTACGGCAACCGCTTCAATGTCAGCTACATCGACCAGTTCGCCGACAAGACCTGGGGCATCGCGCTCGGCTACGCGCATTCGGACACGCCGATCCAGGAGAACCAGGTCGGCCTGTACGAACCCTGGAAGGACCGCAACGAGGACGGCTCACCGCTCAACCGGCCGGGCATCCCGAACGGCACCTACTACACCGACGGCATCAAGGCCCTGCGCCGCACCGGCAACACCCGCCGCGACGGGGTGATGGGCACGATCCAGTTCCGCCCGTCCAACGCCTGGACCAGCACGCTGGACCTGTTCCACACCACCGCCACCCAGATCGATACCGCCAACCAGCTCGAGATCAGCCTCAGCAACTACAACGGCGGCTACACGCCCGGCCTGAACTTCAGCGATGTACAGGTCAACGGCAACGGCACCCTCACCGGCGGCACCGCGAGCGGCGTCTATCCGCTGGTGCGCGGCCTGTACAACAGGCGCGAGGACACGATCGACGCGTTCGGCTGGAACAACGAGTTCAACGCCGGCGCGGTGAAGATCACCGCCGACGTGAACTACTCCAAGGCCAAGCGCAACGAACTCAACCTGGAGAACAACACCCAGCTGACGCCGATGCCGCAGCTGGACAGCGTCGGCCTGTCCTACCGGCCCAACGGCTTCTCACAGATCTCGCCGAGCCTGGACTACTCGGACCCGCAGGCGCTGTATCTCACCAACACCATCTACGGCTCCGGCTACGGCAAGGCCCCGCGGGTGGAAGACGTGCTCAAGGGTGCACGCCTGCAGGCCAGCTTTCCGATGCCCGAGGCGCTGCGGTGGTTCTCGGACCTGGACGTGGGCGTGAACTACGCCGACCGCGAGAAGGAGAAGCACCAGCCCGAGGGCAACATCACCCTCGGTGCGCAGGGCGATGCCACCATCGCCCCGGACCTGCAGTACGCGCCGGTGAACCTGGGCTTCGCCGGCATCGGCTACATTCCCGCCTGGAACGTGCCGGCGGCGGTGGCGCGCTACATGGTCTTCGAGCCCAACGAGGACGCCGCCTACCTGGTGCCCAAGGCCTGGACGGTCGAGGAGAAGATCACCACCGCCTGGCTGCGCGCCAACATCGACACCGAATGGGGCGCGGTCGGCGTGCGCGGCAACGTCGGCGTGCAGATGCAGCACACCGACCAGTCGTCGCGCGCGAATTACTGGGACGCCTCGCAGCCGGCCGGCAGCGAGGTGCGGCCGATCGAGGAAGGCAAGACCTACAACGACTGGCTGCCCAGCCTCAACCTGGCCTTCCAGTTTCCCTACGAGCAGACGCTGCGGTTCGCCCTCGCCAAGCAGGTCGCGCGGCCGCGCGTGGACCAGATGCGGGCATCGCTCGACTTCGGCGTCGACACCACCACCGGCCGACCGGGCGCCAGCGGCGGCAACCCCACCCTGGATCCGTGGCGCGCCAACGCCCTGGACCTGTCCTACGAGAAATACTTCGGCGCCAAGGCCTACGTCGCCGCCGCCTTCTTCTACAAGGACCTCAAGAGCTACATCTACACCCAGTCGCGCGACGGCTACGATTTCTCCGACCTGGTGGCCGGCTACGTCCCGGCACCCGGCTCGGCCCCGGTGCTGACCACCGGCACCTTCAGCGCGCCCTTCAACGGCAAGGGCGGCAAGCTGCATGGCGTCGAGCTGACGGCGTCGCTGCCGCTGGACCTGGTGTTCGCCCCGCTGGAGGGCTTCGGTCTCCAGGCCAGCGCGACCTTCAACCGCAGCAACGTCAAGATCCGCGATCCGGAGAGTGCCACCAGCGTGGGCGATGGCGAGATCAGCCTGCCCGGCCTCTCCGAGCGCGTCTACAACTTCACCGCCTACTACGAGCACAAGGGCTTCGAGGCCCGTGTCAGCCAGCGCCGGCGCTCGGACTTCATCGGCGAGATCGGCAACTTCAACGGCAACCGCACGCTGCGCTACGTGGTGGGCGAGAACATCACCGACGCCCAGATCAGCTATACCTTCGGTCCCGGCGCGCTGGAGGGACTCAGCCTGATGCTCCAGGCCAGCAACCTCACCAACTCGCCCTACCGCACCTATGCCGAGTCCAAGGACCGCCCTCTCGAATACATCGAATGGGGTCGCACCTACGTGCTGGGCGTGAACTTCAAGTTCTAGCCGGCCAAGGCCCCGGGGACGTGGCGCGGGCCCGCCGGCCTCTGGTCGGCGGAGCTCCATGTCCCGGGTCCGACGGGACACCGTTCGCCAGCCCACGCGCCTGGGAACCGGCCCAACTCTCCGATGTCCGGCCAGCGGGGCTGCTTTGAAACCGGAGAGGCTGGCCTTCGACTGCTGGTATCCGCGGCCTTTGCCATCGCCTTGGCCTGACGCAGGCCGTTGGGGAGGCTTGATCGGCGGGCTCCAGCTCAATCCCGGAAGTTTCGCTGACTCACGGACGCGTCAGCTGCAGCGTCGTCGCCTTGGCCTTGGCCTTGGCCTTGGCCTTGGCCTTTGCCCTTGCCTTGGTATCTACGATGACCTTTGTTGGTCTTTACCGTGGCCGTATCGTCGCGTTGTCATTCGACATGGCCGCTGGACCCGGCTTCGATACCGATGGGCCGCTCAAGGGAAGCGGCACCCGCTTCGCTGAAGATACCTGCCCTGCACTCCCACGATCCACGCCGCCGACACCGACACCGACACCGACACCGACACCGACACCAGCTAGCATGAGGCCCCGACATCGGGGCGTCGCCTCAGGTCCTGGGTGCACCCAGAAGTTTCGATGGCTCGGCGCGCGCCCCTCCGTCTAAGGCCGCGCTGGCCCACGCCCCTCCGGCGACCGCGCCGCGCGCAGTGCCCGGCTAGTCGGCTGCGCGCTGACGCGAGCGCAGGCAGAGTGCTCCGTAGGCAGGAAACTGCAGCGAGCCCTCGGCGAGGGTTCCTGCGTCGGGGCCGGGCATGGCGACCGCCTCCCAGTCGCCCGCCGGCGACCAGCATGCGGCGTCTGCCGCAGACAGATTGAAGCCCATCAGCAGGCGCTCCGTGCCGAAGCTGCGCTCGAACAGCAGTACCGGCTCGTCGGTGGGATGGAACGCGATGTCGCCGCGCATCAGGGCCGGCTGGGTCCTGCGCCACGCCAGGAAGGCACGGAACGCATGCAGCACGGACTGCGGGTCGGCCAGCTGCCGCGAGACCGCAAGCGCCCGGTGTTCCTCAGGCACGGGCAGCCACGGCATCCCCTTAGTGAACCCGGTGGCAGGCGCCTCGTCGGTCCATGGCAAGGGGGTGCGGCAGCCGTCGCGTCCCTTGAAGGTCGGCCAGAACGCGATCCCGTACGGATCCTGCAGCGCTTCGTAGGGCACCTCCGCCTCGCCCAGCCCCAGTTCCTCGCCCTGGTACAGGCAGATCGAGCCGCGTAGCGAACACAGCATCGCCACCAGCAGGCGTGCCAGCGTCGGCGACGCCGGCAAACCGCCCCAGCGCGTCACCGCGCGCGCCACGTCGTGATTGGAGACGGCCCAGCACGGCCAGCCCTCGGTCATTGCCGCTTCCAGCCGCGAAACGGTCTCGCGCACATAGCCCGCGCTGAAGTCGTCCACCAGCAGTTCGAAGCTGTAGCCCATGTGCAGGCGGCCGCGCGAGGTGTACTCGGCGGTCGTGGCGAGCGAATCCTCCGACGAGATCTCGCCCAGACTGGTCGCCCCCGGATAGCCGTCGAGCAGCGTCCGCAGCCGCTCCAGGAAGGCCAGGTTTTCCGGCTGTGTGTTGTTGTAGTGGTGGTACTGGTAGGCGTAGGGGTTGTCGGCGCTGAATCCGCGCCCCACGCGCCTGTCCGCGGGCTTGGGCGGATTGTCGCGCAACTGACGATCGTGGAAGCAGAAGTTGATCGCATCCAGCCGGAAGCCGTCGACACCGCGGTCCAGCCAGAACCGCACATTGTCCAGCGTCGCCTGCTGAACCTGCGGATTATGGAAGTTCAGGTCGGGCTGCGCCGAGAGGAAGTTGTGCAGGTAGTACTGTTCCCGCCGCGGCTCCCACTGCCAGGCGCCGCCGCCGAACAGCGAAAGCCAGTTGTTGGGTGGGGTGCCGTCCTCGCGGGGATCGGCCCACACGTACCAGTCGGCCTTAGGATTGTCGCGGCTCTGCCGGCTCTCCAGAAACCAGGCGTGCTCGACCGACGTGTGGCTGAGCACCTGGTCGATCATCACCCTCAGGCCCAGCGCATGCGCCTTGGACAGCAGGCGATCGAAATCCTCGAGCGTCCCGAACAGCGGATCCACCGCCCGGTAATCAGCGATGTCGTAGCCGAAATCGGCCATCGGCGACCGGAAGAACGGCGAGATCCAGATGGCATCGACGCCCAGCTCTGCCACGTAATCCAGCCGCTCGACGATGCCGGGCAGATCGCCCACCCCATCGCCATCGGCATCGAGGAAACTGCGCGGGTAGATCTGGTAGATGACGGCACCGCGCCACCATGGCATCTGCGACATTGGCGCCCCCTGCGGGCGTGGCGAACGCCCAAGCCGGCGCCCAAGGCGGGGCTAGCTTAGCGCCACGCCTGAACATTGCCGCAGACCTGCATACGTATTCACAGCTGCGCTGGCTGGGAGTCGTGAAACCACAACGAAGCGCCAGGCAAACCTTATCAAGCGACCACGCTTACCTCTACAGGCCATGACGCCGTTGTGACCCAGTTTCAAACCCGTGCCGATCCATAAGTGGACCTGATGCCGCGCGCGCAGCTCACAGCCCAAATGCCTTGGGGCAGACTCGCTCGTACGCTCCGGTCCAGAAAAGATTCGGATAGTGCCTGATCGGCGTCCATGTACCAGTAGCAGGATTAACTGCCACCCAACCGTCGACGGGCATGCCCGTGGTACAAAAGGTAAACGGATCATTGCCATAGGGCACGATCTCGTACCAGGGGGTAGCGTCCAACTTGGACACACCCAACACCGCAATGGCGACAGCCAGCGCAATCTTGAATTCACGCGAGACCATATTCATCGTACCTCCTCCCATTTGATGGCACTAATTTAATAGGGCTTGAAAATAGGTTCAGAGCAAGCGCTATAAAAAATCTGGCAATCCTCACCAGAGCTACGGCACATATCCATCGCCTTGGCCATCGCACTCTCCTTACTGCCACCTGCCGTAATCGAGGACCGCTGAGGATTTGTCTTCGCCTGGGCGATCGCGACACACTGGTGATGGTAGGTGTAGGCGATTCGACACCCTGTATCGCCGGCTTCCGCGCAGCTTCGCAATGCGTCTTGCTTTGCCTGCGACTTTGACAACTTTCCCACAGCCGACCCGCCGGTCCCAGAGTCCGAGATGGCAATGGCACCCCAGGTATAAATCCACTTCCCGGTGGGCACGGGGGCCTGTTCGGCTGAGGCTTCACCACCGCCACCGGGGAGAGGCGCGCAACCAATCATCGCCTGCCCGTTGGGTCCCGGCACGGGCACGTGGCCCGGCGGGCAACCGCCTTCGGCTTTCACTTCCGACGCAGCCAGCATAGCGGAGAAGAAGCCTGCAATCAGGCATAGCCGCGCCGCGGCGTCCATCAATCTATTTAGTCTCATATTTTCATGCCCGGTTCCGAGTTACCTAGACCCCGCCTTCCGTCAGGCGCGACAGGCGATGGGGCATCGCCCCGCATCGTACGGAGGGATTGTCCACTATGGCTGGGCGCAGCTTCGGGCATCCGGGTGGACTCGGGGACATAACTGGATGCGTAGCTGCCAGGCGGCTGCCCTTGGGGTCCGCGCGCAGCGGTGGCACCGCCGCCCATCTGCGAATAGGCCATGAACCCACCCAACGTACCCTGGAAGAACATGGCGGCCATCGGCGGTGTACTGATGATGAGCGTACTCAAAATCAGGCCCAGGCCGCCCTGCTGCATTGCCTGGCTGCTGACGCCGCTCGAGAAGTCGCCGCCCAGCGGTAGCAGGTTAGACACCATGGCGGCGCCCCAGAAGGCGGCCGCAACACGCGTCACCATGTCGAGCGAGATCGACACCACCGCCGCCAACACCGCCATCGAGAACATCGTGCCAACGCCATACATCAGCCACTTTGAAAAGAGCTGCTTGGTTTGATCGAACAGCAGGCACAGGATGAACAGAGGTCCCAGGCCTATGAATAGCGCCAATGCGATCTGGTACATCATCAACAGGGAGCCGCCGATCAGCGCCGGCCCCCCCGTACCCAGGCCCACGAACCAGAGGGCCCGGGTCTTCTGGGCATCGAGTACCCCATCGCTGGTCACGTCGATCGCGTCGATGCTGCTGAAAGCCACTTGCATCCACGCCAGCCCGTCGTCGATCTGTTTCTCGGGCGGGTCCGACTTGCCGGTCACGACCTCGCTGATCTCGCCCTTCAGGTCCACGACCAGAATGTCGTAGAGCTTGGTGCCGAAGATCGCCATGGAGCTGGCGGCGGTCACGATGAGCGCGGCGCGTGCGGCATTGACGATGAGCGCCATCATCGACTCACGGCTGGTGCCGGAAACGATGCGATAGCCCTGGATCAATATCCAGAGCGTAAGAGCCGTCAGCGCGAGGGCGCCCACCCACGCCATGACGCGGGAGAGCAGTTCCGCGCCGAACTGGGTGATGCGATCGTCCAGGAAACTCAGGATGGACCGAAAGAAGACGAAATCGCCAATGGATTGCACCTGAGGCTGCCAATCCCATTCCAACATGGAACGCCCCCCCTTCATGATATTAGCGATCACTGCGTTTCCGACGTCCATCATTTCGCTTCCTAAAATACTTGCCCTGCGACCAGTTACGGCAGCTTTATCAGTTGCTTGAGCTGGTGCCGACCTTGAGTGCGCCCTGCAGCGCAGCGGTCTGGATCAACTGGCTGATGACCTGCGTGGAACCTGTGAGCGCATGACGTGCGAGGACGCGCTGATTCTGCTCCATGGTGGCGATGTAGGCGTCATACGCCTGGTTCCTAACCATCCAGGCCTGAGACTGCGCCTCGATCTGGGCCGACATGCGGGAGGCCTCGTAGGAACTGGCCTGGACGGTACCCTGGTTGTTGTTCAACGCCCTCATGGCGTTCAGCTGCTGGCTGAACAGTTCAACCTTGGGCTGGGTGTCGCGGATATACCGAATCGCTTCGTTGTACTTCCGGTTCTGAACGGTCCGGATGTTTACGCAGATCTGGCGCTGCTGGGTCTGCAGATTGCCGCTCAGGTCGAGACTGAAAACGCCCTCAACTGCCGACATCACGGCGCCGGAACCGGACGGGCACGATTCGGCCACCAGGTAATTGTCCGGCACCTCGGACATCGTCTGCATGGTGGGCAGCCCGATGTTCTGCAGGCTGTTAACCAGGGTCTGGACCTTCACGAGCTGCTGCTGGTAATGCGCGATCTGCTGCTGGTAATGCGACACCGTATCTGCCCAACGAGCAGCAGTTTCCAGATATTCGCCTTTCTCGGCAAGCAGTTGCTCGTAGTTGTAGCCGATGTTCGTGACATCCTGAACCAGCCATTGCGCGTGCGCAGTGACGCTTGAGGCGGCCAGCAACACGACCACGACCATGCGGGAACACAGACGACCACAGATCGAAGTATTTCTTATCATTTGACACCTCCAATCTTGGAAACATTGGAAAAAGGGTTGGCCCGAATTCCGGACAGGCGTGCTTTTCTCATTGCAATGCGCCCGCGCGTGAGGGAGTTGAGGGCCTACGCCCGCCCATCCCTTTCCTATTCTCGTAGAAGGTCTCGAGCCATTGGTCCGGCGTCAGCTCGGATTCCGCGACCTCGAGCTGCATCGAACGTTGCTTGAGCACCTCATGCATAATCTCGATGTTGTCAGTGGACGCGGAGATCACCGAAAGTGCATCGTCCAGACCCCGCAGGTTGAGCTGGCAGACCGTGGACCCATGTCCCTGCTTGACGAGGAAGCAGCGCGAGCGCTCGTCAAGGTTGACCAACACGTTGTACTCGGCCTCGGTGAGCTTGAGCCCTTCGATGTAGTCTTCCTTGCTCGCATTCGGGTTGGGCAACAGGATCATCGTCGCGGTTTGCTCGATCAACGCAGCGGAAATATCGCTCGCCAGTGCGTCCTCCGGGCTTTGCGTCGCAAAGATGCCGAGGCCGTTTTGCTTACGGATCGTCTTCTGCTTGTTCTTGGCGAATTCCTTCAGGCCGCCCTTGCCATCGAGGATCTTCCAGAACTCGTCCATCACGTAGATCAACGGGCGCCCGTCGATCAGCTCCTCCAGCCGGTGCAGCAGGTAGTTGATGACCGGCGCACGCACTTCGGCGTTGTCGATGATGTCGGTGTAGTCGAAACCGATGATGTTCGCTTTCTGCAGGTCGATCGTGTCGACCGGATTGTCGAATACCCAACCCAGGGAATTGCCCGCGGTCCACTTGCGGATCCGCGCGTAGAGCCCGTCGTCCCCCATGTTCGGGAGGCTCTTCTGGAAGTTGGTCATCGTGCGCAACCGCATCGGCGTATCGAGAATGTTCTCGACCGCGCGGAAGATGTCCTCTTCCTCGCGAGCGGTGTACGCGATCTTCCCCGCCAGCACCTTCACAAGGTCGGCCAGGAACTGCACGTTGGCCTCGTTGCGTTCGCACTGGAACGGATTGAAGCCGGTCGGCTTGCCGTTCTCCAGCGAAAGATAGTTGCCGCCGCAGGCGCGGACGAAGATCTCGGCGCCCCGGTCCTTGTCGAAGAAGAAGATCGTCGGCGACGGCTCGTACTTCTGTACCTGGCTGAGCAGGAAGTTGATGAGTGCCGTCTTGCCGGTGCCCGACTTGCCGATCACCATGGTGTTGGCGATCGCCTTCTCGCCCAGCGAGTTCTCGGCCGGATGGGTGGCGTGGAAGTTGAAGTAGTAGGGCTGGCCGTTGGTCGTTTGCAGCGTCGTTACCGCCTGACCCCAGGGATTGTTGTCCTTCTTGCCGATGGCGAAGTTGTGCAACGGCGACAGGCCGAGGAAGTTGAGCGAACTCACGTTGGCCTGTCGCGTGCGGTACTTCCAGTTCGCCGGCAACTGCGAGTAGAACGATGCGGTCACCGCGAGGTCTTCCTTGGCGGACACGAAGCCCGCATTGGACAGCTCGGCGCGGGTCGAGGCGATGTGTTCCTGCAACTTGCCCTGGCTGTCGGCGTAGAGCGCGATGATGAAGTGATACTCGCCGAGCACGAAATTGCCGGAGGACAGCTGATCCATTGCCTGGTCGAGCTCGACGATCTGGCTGACCGCCTTGTCGCCGGAGGAGATCATCATGCCCTTGGTACGGTCCAGCACCCGTAGCGCGTCCTGCCGCCCGATGGGACTGAAGGAATGGGTGATGACGTACTCGAAGTCCAGGTACTTCAGGCCGTTGAGGATGCCTGGGTAGGTGCCGTCCGGATACTCCTTGATGTTGAGGATCGCGCCGTAGTGGTTCGTACCGTTGGGGGTCGACACCACGAAATCGCCTGTCTTGGCGGAGAACATGTGCCGGCTGACCGGCAGGTACTGGTTCACCGGCGCGGGCAGCACCGGAACCGGCTCCTCGATGCGGTTGAGGACGTACCCAAGGAACTCGAGGGTCTCGGAGAACACCACGCCGTTCTTCGCCTCGTAGATGCCCATGCGGTAGGGCGAGTAATCCTTCAGCACCGCTTCGACGTTGCTGGCGAGCTCGAGGATCTTGGTGACCGCCTGGTCCTGCATCGCCTGCAGCTTGGCCACGTTGTCGGTCTTCTCCACGAATGCCTTGCCGCCCACTACGGGGCGGTACAACAACGTCAGGTACATCTCGTTCTGCATGATCTTCTGTGCAGACAACGAGGTGTAATAAGCGTCGGAAAGATCCTGGTTGAACGTGTGTCGGAAACTGCTTTTCTGGTTGATGCGGCCACGCCGACGCACGTCGTGGACCCAGAACGCCACGTTGACGTAATCCGGCGCCCGCAAGGTCTGCAGCATGCGGTTGAACGTGTTATGCCGGTGTTCCAGCTCCCATTCCTCGCGCCCGACGAAGGGCAGGCCTTCCAGGTGCCAGGTCAACAGGTAGTCGCCACCGGTCGTCTTGATCACCGACGGCGCGACATGGCTCGAGTACGGCACGAACTCGCTGATGGGACTGTCAGGGCTGAACTTCGGCATGACGACGGCTCAAAGGGAAGGTATCTGCTGTTCGAGGCCTGGCGCCCCCGAGGGGGCGCCAGATTAAGCGGTCATTCCTGGGGCGGCTTCTCGCGATACGCGTTTGGCGTATACACCCACATGCCGTCGCGCTCCGCGATGTTCCGCGTCTTCATGCGGAACTGGAGACGAAGTCCCAGCAGCTTGAAGATCATCTCGTCGCGCTTGGCCATCTGCCGCATGATGAAAATCACCACGGGCAGCAGGAACAGGTAGAGCAGGTTCGTGTAGATCGCCAGCAGAAACACCGAGCCCGCGCCCACGATGAAGGGCACGTACGGCACGCCCAGAAACATCGCGGGGCGGGTGCATCCGCGGAACATCACATTCTTATGCACGGTCGTTCTGGATGGACTGGATCACGTAGGTGCTGGTACCCGACGTGCATTCCTTGTTCTCGGGCATCACCATCGAGGCGATCTGGCCGGCGGCGCCGATGAGCAGGCCGCCGATCAGAATCGGCGCAACGTCGGCGATGCGCTTGTGGGCGAAGGCGATCTGGTAACCGGCGAAGATGATCGCGATGGTTACGACGGCGATCGAGGCAATCGACAGGATTTTGTTGATGTTGTCCAGGAAGGAACAGACGCTGCCCTCTGTATCGGAGTACTGGGCGAGCGCTGGCGTCGTCATCAGGGCGATCAGGACGAGCGCCGTGGCGGTCGTCTTGCCGGCGGCCAGGGCGTTGCGGACCATCTTCTTCTTACGCTGCGTTTCCATCGAGTATCTCCTTGCCTTGAGTGTGGGAAGAGCCCGGGATAGGCCCCCTTGAGTAGCACGGGCGGAACAGCCCTCGCTAGAAAACCAATGCGCTGTCGCGAACGGGACCGCTGGGTGCCGCTTGTGGAGCCTGGGTCTGCGCCGGTGCCGCTGTAGGTGGCGGTGCCGGCATCGCTCCGGCGGCGGGTGCGACGGTCAACCTGACCGGGCCTTCATCCTGGACCGGTGGCAGCGGGTTCTGCGTGATGGCGGAAGTTTCTCTTGCCGCGGTCGCAGCTCCGCTGGAGACCGCCGACGCGCCCCGCCTCGCGGCGAGCGAGGACAGCGTGGCATCCACGTTGTCCAGGATGATCTTGGACGGACGGGTAGCCGCCCTGCTGCCCGCCACGACCGGGATGGCCTGCGCGCCGGCGGCCGCAGCCTGGCTCGCAATCGACGCGTAGACCTTCTGGACGTACCCGTGGCGATAGCCGGTGGTGAAGTTGCCCGAGTAGTAGCAACTGAAAGCCTTGCCCCAGTCACCCGTCGCACGGCCGTAGCATTCGGCGAGGATCTGTGACCCCGCCACCACGTTCGGGCAGACCTGGAAGGCCTTTTCGTAACTGTCCAGCCCGTACTTGGCCAGGTTGTAGCGGTTGACCTGGGAGATACCCAGCGAGAAGTTGTAACCCTTCTCCTCAAGCATGCGCGCGGTACTGAGCGCCTCGCCCAGATTCTTGGGCTGGCGCACCAGGCGCCCGCCCACGACGCCGATCGCATACGGATTGAAGGACGACTCGACATGCGCGACGTGCGACATCACCGTCGCGGGTACGGCCAGATCGGTGCAGGCCATCATCTCGATTCCCGGCAACATCGTCAGTGCTCCCCGTATCGGTCGATGTTCATGCGAGCGCCCTCGCGGGATCGAAGTCGATGCCCGTGATGTAGCGGCTTCCGGCGTGCGCCTTGATGTGGACCACGATGTCGATGGTCATCATCAGCAGCCGCTTGATCACCGCGAACTCGAGCCCGCTGCCCTCCGCGGAGGCCTTCACCATCAGCGCCAGCTGGTCCCAGGTCTGCGCGGTGCTGCCGGCATGGCAACTGGTGATCGAACCCGGATGGCCCGAGGCGCAGTTGCGGATGAAGTAGAACGATTCGTCGCCTCGAAGCTCCGCCAGGATGATGCGGTCCGGCTTCATGCGCAGGCAGGCTTCCATGCAGCTCTTGGCGGTGACGTTGCTGGTGCTCTGCCCGCCCTTGGAATACAGCAGGTGCACGGCATTGGGCTGGCTGATGAAGAGCTCCCGCGCATCCTCGATGGTGACCAGGCGTTCTTCGTGCGGGATGTGGTTGACCAGCGCCTTCATGAAGGTGGTCTTGCCGCTGCCGGTCGCACCCGCCACCACGATGTTCTTCTTGTGGTGGACCGCGCGGCGGAAGAACTCCGCGTAGTTTCGCGCGCGGCGCAGCTCGAGCAGTTCCTGGTCCGCTTCGGACAGCGTGGCGTTGCTCTCCAGGATCTGGTCGAAGAAACCGTCTTGCTGATATTGATCCAGGCTGCGCGTCTGGTGCGAAGGCAGGCGGATGGTGATCGAGACCTTGCCCGTATCGCAGGCCGGCGGGATGACGAACTGCGCGCGCTGCCCAGTCGGGAAGGTCAACGACACCACCGGATCGGTGTCGGTGATGCGCTGGCCGGTGTTGCTCTCGTTGACGATGGCGACGCAGAACTGACGCGCACGCTCGTAGGTCAGGTCGCTCTTCTCGATCCGTTCCCACCCGCGCCGCGTCTCGAGGTAGACCTCGCCCGGACGGTTCACGCAGATCTCGGTCACTTCGCTCGAGCGAATGTACTCCTGGATCCCCAACGCCTCGTACTGATAGTCGAGGAAGTCGTTGGAGACCTGGGCCACCGGACCTTCGTAGATGCCGTCCATACCGATGCCCGTCAGCGCTGCAGGCCCACGACACCCGAGAAGTCGACGTCCTTGGCGACGTAGACATTCACGACGGTGCCCTGGTTGATGGTGACGGTTGGCGCGCGGCTCATCGCCTGCTGCACGACCTCGCCGGCCATGCGCTCCATGGTGCGCGCCGTGGCGCTCTCGTAGGGCTGGGAGTAGATCGTTCCGCCATCCGAGATCGCCGTGCTCTCCGGACCGTTCTCGGCCGCGGCGTACTTGAACGCGTCGGCCAGCAGGCTGACCATCAGTGCCGAGGAGATACGGCTGGCCCAGTGGTTGTCGAGCTGGCCCGGATGGCCTGCGCCGCCCAGGTTGTCCACGCCCGGGCTGGACATCATCACGTCGATGCCGGTCGGGGTGGTGATGCGGTCCCAGATGACGCCCACACGCTCGACCTTGGCCCCACCGCCGTAGGTTCCGGAGAGCTTGGAGCCCTTGGGCAGCAGCAGGCTCTTGCCGTTGACCGAGTAGACCGGCTCGGTGACGACGCAGCTGGTGAAGCCGGAGTAGTCGGTGACGATGCGGGTCTCGAGGACACAGCGGATGAAGGTGCCGCGCAGCAGCAGCGTGTCCGGCTTACGCAGGAAGCTTGCCTGAGACACGTTTTCGAGCTGGCTCCTGATGGACGCGGGTTGCGCCGGCTGCTGCGGACCACCCGGACCACCGGGGCCCATGCCCGGCATCCCGCCGATGCCTGCCTGCCCTTGCGCGCCCAGGCCCAGCGCGGCCAGGGTGGGGTCCATCGCTGGCTGCGCACCACCGGCACCCCTCGCACCGGCGCCGGTGCCAGATCCGTCGGCCATGCGCCGCTGCATCAGGCTGGGCCCGCTCGGCTGCGACGGCGAATTCTGCTGCGGCATGAAATTCGAATCGCCCTGCGGCGGCATCGGAGGCAATGCCAGAGGCACCGGCTCCGCGGGTTGCTGCGCCACCGGGACAGGTGCCTGATTGTCAAGCTCCGTGGGCACCGGCGGGACGTACGGAGCGACTTCCCGCGGCTTGGCGACCGACTTGGCATCTTCGCTTCCGCGGCTGAACAGGAAGATGCCCATCACCACGAGCAGCAACACGATGCCACCCAGGAAGAGCAGCGCCTTGCGGTTGAGACGCTGATTTTCCTCGTTGCGCAGGTTGGGCGCACCCGCATCGAGATCGGGCTCGGCCTGTCGCGTCCCCGCCTGGTAGTAGGGATTGGACTCGGTGGCGTGGTCGCCGGCGAAGCCGTCGCGCGGCTCGGGCGGATTGGGCGTGTTCTGGCTCATTTCTGCTGATTCCTCCTCAGGCCCACCACGTTGTCTCCATGACGTATGACGAGATACGGATAGGTGCCGTGCACCACGATCGTGCTGCCCTCCACAGTGGTGTTGACGACAAATTCCTCGGTATGCGCCTTCTCGCGGCCGTAGACCGTGGGGAAATTACCGGTCGGGAAGTTGGTCGCATCGTTCATCTTGATGTAGGTGAAGCGCCCGTCGTCATAGACGGTGGTCGGCACCAGCCACGATTTCTTCGACCGCGTGGCGTAGTCGTAGTCGTAGTAGTAGCGACGGTTCTTCTCGATGGCCGTGTCCATGCCGACGGCCTGCGCCTTCTCGCCGCTGGCCTTTTCCTGGCGCTCGGTCTGCGCGGCGAACTGCGCGTCCTGCGGGTAGGTGAAGCGGATCTTGTACTGCACGCCCGCGGCCCTCGCCTGCTCGAGCGCCCGCCAGTCGGTGGCCACCACCTTCAACTCGAAGATGTAGGAGTTGGTCTCGGTACGCACCATCATGTTGGTGTCGACGTCGACATTCTTGGGCTTGAGGTAGAACACGTTGTCGCGACGGGTGAGTTCCCAGCCGCTGGTGAACCCGGTGCTGTAGTCGAGGATCTTCTCGTTCGGGTCGAGCTCGATCTGCGTGGTGATGCCAAGGCCGGTACGCACCTGGTACACGGCGTCCGGTACGTAGGCATAGGTATCGACCACCGAGGCGGCGCTCGTGCCGGCCAACGCCGGCCGGGGGGCCGCCACCGCGCCGGGCGCTGCGGCCAGGAGCGAGACGACGATCAACACGGGGGCGATGCGGCAGCTCATTGTGCAACAGCTCCATTGGAAGTCGGAGGAATGTAGGTGCTTCCCTGCGTTGCGCCGACGGCGGGCACCATCACCTCCGCGCCCGCGTCGGGATCGGCGCCAGGGTCGGCTGGAACGCCCTGCATGTAGGCCGGTGACGCAGCGGCCGGCGACGGGGCGACCGGGTTTTCCGCCGGCGGAAGCGCCGCGGCGTCGTTGTCCACGCGATAGCTCTTGACCTGGAAGCCCAGCGGGTTCTGCACGCGGTCGGCATCGTCCAGCTTCAGGTTGCGGTTGTACTCGAACTCCAGCGTCGCCAGCTTGTTGTCGAGTAAGCGCGTGCCGCCACTGGACTTGTCGAACAGCGAGCGCTGGAAGCGCACCGTCGCGCCGCTGTAGCCGCCGCCCGGCTTGCGGCTCAGCACGGTGCTGAGGATGCGTACGCGGATGGCGGTCTGCTTGCCGTAGAGATTGACAGGATTGCCGGGATTGCTGGTCTGTGCCTGCGCGCGCAGTTCGGCGGTCACCGCACCGGTGCTCATCAGGTAGGGCAGCCGCCAATCGCCGAACCGACGATCCGAGTCCCAGGACTCGCGCGCCATGACGAAGCGGTGCACGTTGGACCGGTTGATCGCCTCGTTGGCGGTGAGTTGCTTGTCCATCACGTCAGGCACCAGCCGGCTGGCCGCGACGTTGCCGGTGTAGGGATCGGCCATCACCAGATAGGGCACTTTTTCCTTGAGGGGGAGCATGTAGAAATAGCCCCCCGTCAGGATCAGCGAGATCACCACCGAGGTGCCCGCCACCCACCAGGCGCGGCGCTCGCTGCGGCGTGCGAGGTCGGCGATGGTCACCTCGTAGCCGACCGCCTGGGAAACGGCCTTCTCGACGTTCTCGGTGACGTTCTTGTTCTTGCGTAGCATGCGTTATCTGTCCGGTAGATCATCGGGCGGACGAGTCGCTGGAATTGGCTTGCAGGCTAAGACCGGCGACGCAGTGAAAGCGAATCGATTCGAGCCGGTCCAGCAGCGGACCGGGGACCGCCAACCGTCAAGAGCCTCTGCGACTGCCAGGCTTCTGCGGCGCGACCACGGCCGCGGGCGTGACGATCAGGCTGTTTCCCTGCACCGACACCTGCACGCCCTGCGAGGCATACGCGGCCGTCACTTCGGAGGCAGCCTGCTGCGCATCAGTGGTGTTGAGGCTGGCCACCTTGCCGTAGAGGGTGTAGTCAGAGGAGACCCGGTAGTCCAGCGACAGGCCCGTGTCCTTGGCCCAGCGCGTCAGCATCTGCTTCAGCGTGCCGTCCGTAGGAGAGGCCTGGAAGACATACGAGGAATACAGCGGGATCTCGGTCGGCGCTTCCGCGAAACGGTTCACGGGCTTCCAGCGGCCGCCGAAATCCTTGGGGGGCGAGGTGCCGCATCCGGACAGGACGGCGACGATTGCTATAGCAAGTAGACGCGTTTGCCTCACGCTTTCATCTCCCTGGCGAAAAATAAAGAAAAACGCGCAGGGCAAGCACTCGAAAGCACCTTTCCCCCTGTTGCCGACGAGCGGCATCGCAACCGTATAACGCGCTGCAGCCTGCCAGGATCGGCACGACCGCTTCGCCCCAATGACAAACGACTACCCGGGTTCAAAGCCTCGATCGAGGCTTGCGTCCGTTCCCTGTGCATCATGACTGCATCCCTGCCGCGCAATTCTTCCCTGCCCCAGACTTCATGAAAACGTTTTCTTGGCGGTTCGCCGTTAGGCAAGCCTGCCTGCAACGGGCGCCAATGTGACGCATGGCAGCATATGGGTCAAGGCTTGACGCACCCCGCTCAACGAAATATTGAGACGCACATCAAACTTCAGGCCATCACCGCTTGCAGGACATTTGTCCTCACAACTGCGTATACAGCTGACTAGATCGAGAGGGTGGCCACATCGACCTTGGGCAGCAGCCGCGTCGTGAAGTAGCGATCCTCGTAGTACCTGATCTTCTCGCACTTCACCGGGTGCGAGATCCCCTCGTACAGGAACACTTCCTTTCCCGGCCCCATTGCCTTCAACTCCTGCGGCAGCATCAACGCCCTGCGCTCCTCGGTCACGCTGCGTGTCACCTCGCGCCCGCGCGTCACGTTCTGCTTGCGGACGGTGGTGTAGCCCAGCATCTCCGAGTAGTCGTTGGCATCCTGCTGCTCGCGCGGAGCGTAGAGAATCTGCAGTGCATGGTTCGTGATGATGGTGCGCGAGACATCGCGCCCGTAGGTCGCATCCAGCTGCGCCATGCTCTGGATGATGGGCAGCAGGCGGATGTTGTAGCCGGCCATGTAGGCGACGGCCGAGGCGATGATGTCGACCTTGCCGATCGAGGTGAACTCGTCCATCAGCAGCAGGCACTGGTACTTGAGGTCCGGGTTGGACTTGGGCAGTTCCTTGGTGTTGAGGTTGATGATCTGGCTGAAGAGCAGGTTGATGATCAGGCGGCTCTCGGCCAGCTTGTTGGGCTGGATGCCGATGTAGACCGTCATCTTCTTCCTGCGCAGGTCGGTCAGCAGGAAATCGTCGCCACTGGTGGCGGCGTCGAGCACCGGATTGATCCAGGCGTTGAGCGGCTCCTTCAGCGTACCCATGATCGAAGCGAAGGTCTCCTCGGCCTGCGACAGCAGGTTCGCGAACGCCGAGCGCGCATTGCCGCTCAGGAACTTCCGCTCGGACAGCGACTTGAGGTACTTCTTCAGGTCGGAGCCGTCGCCGGAGGAAAGCCGATAGACCCCACCCAGCGTCGGCGCGCCGGCGCCGCCCGGGAAACCGAGGCTCTGCTCGTCGTCCCAGTTTTCGAACAGGTAGAGCGCGAAGGCCATGAACGCGTTGCGCGCCTGGCTGACCCAGAACTTCTGGTCGTCCGAACCGTCCGGGTAGAGCATGGCGGCGATGCTCATGAGGTCGGAGACGCGGAACGCGGGATCGGTGGAGACATAGCTCAACGGATTCCAGCGATGGGTGCGCCGGTCCTCCGCGAACGGGTTGAACAGGAACACCTCCTGCCCCTGGCTGGCGCGCCAGCCGCTGGTCAGGTCGAAGTTCTCCTGCTTGATGTCCAGCACCACCACCGATTCCTGGTACTCCAGCAAGTTGGGAATCACGATGCCCACGCCCTTGCCCGAGCGGGTCGGCGCGGCCAGGATCACGAACTGCTGCCCGCTCAGCCGCACCAGCTTGCCGTTGAACTTGCCGACCACGATGCCGTTGGCGCTGGGCTTGAACAGACCGTTCCTAGCCAGGTCGCCGCCATTGGCGAAGCGCGCATCGCCGTGCAGCGC
The DNA here is from genome assembly GCA_037145635.1 of Lysobacteraceae bacterium USHLN149. Classification (GTDB taxonomy): domain Bacteria; phylum Pseudomonadota; class Gammaproteobacteria; order Xanthomonadales; family Xanthomonadaceae; genus JAATFS01. Next base: position 833,395 of record JBBCXB010000001.1, on the reverse strand, counting down.
CTGTTTCCTGGGCTTGAAGACCAGGTACAGCACGAGCAGATAGACCAGGCCGACCAGACCGCCGCCCAGGTAGCCGGCCATCTTGATCTTGCCCACGAACGGAGCGACCTGCGGCTGGCCGAGCGCGGCCACATAGCGGTAGTAGGTGTCCCAGGAGAACAGCCCGGTATCCAGCCGCAGCAACCGCAGCGTCAGATAGCCGGACAACAGGTAGGCGGCCGCCAGCGCGATCAGCGTGGCGATGGAAACGATCTTGAGCTTGGACATGCCGTCCCTCCCTGACAGAACTGCTTCAAAAAAACTTCAGCGGCGCTTGCCGGCCCGCAGGTCCGCCGCATCCGGCGCCGCGATCGCCCTGCCCCCGTTCTCCGCTTCCACCAGCGCGTCCATCCACACCCGCGCGTCGTCCATGGAAAGATCCGGGGTGAGGCGGGCACCGGAATCGGTGACGACGGTATAGCCGATCACCCCGGCCGGGTCGTACTGCGTCTCGTGCGTCAACGCCATCAACCGGTAGCGCCCCCGCGTCAGCACGGTGTGCTGGTACTCGTCCATTCCCGCCTCCCGCTGTTCGATCCGCGATGCTAAATCATGGCAGCGGATCGAGAAAGCGCCAGCCTGCCGACATCCGCCGGCGGAACCACGTTCGGCCGGGGGTCGCTCGACCTGCGGCGCGTCACCTCAGTAGTACCCCTCCCACTTCTCGAACGGTTGCCGCCCATCCATGCACCCGACCTCGCCCCAGTGATCCCCATCGTCCACCCCGCGGACCTGGAGCACCGGATTCGCGAGGAATTCCTTCCAGGGAACGAACCTGGTGGCGTACTTTCGACTGGGAAACTGAGCCTTGCCGTCGCATCGACCGACCAGCTCGATGATCAGGGTCTCGGCATGAGCAACGGTGAAATCCTGTTCGCCATTGCCACCGATTTCCCCCTTGAACAGATGGGTGAGCCGGTACTTCCCGCAATCCTTCCCGCCGCCCCCCATGGCGCCGAAGGTGGACACCTGCACACACAGCCGCCGGGTGCCGACTTCCACACGCTGCGTGATCCGGACGAGGGCGCCCGGAATCGGATCGCCCTGCTTGTCGACGACGCGAAGCCTGCCGTCCACGGGAGGGATCGCCAGCTTCTTCAAGGAGGTCGCCCCCGACGCGCTGCCCGGGATACCCGATGACACCAGCAGGGATACAGACAGGAGCAGAAAGGCTTTCGATCCAATGGTCATGAGGGTTCTCTTTCGGGGGGATTCGGGCCCGGCGGGTCGCCTGCTTTTAGCGGGCGTGCGGCGGCGGGGCCAGAAGGTCGAACGACTCGCTGGCGCGTCGCTCTGGATGCAATGAAGAGGGCCGGCCACCCCGGGCCTCCGCCGCGCATGCCGGGGTCCGACCGGAGTCCTTCGCCCACGAAAAAGCCGGCGCATGGCCGGCTTTCGTCTTTCCACTGTTCCCTGAGCGTATCAGGGACTGAAGTGGTGGGCGGTACAGGGTTCGAACCTGTGACCCCTACCATGTCAAGGTAGTGCTCTACCGCTGAGCTAACCGCCCGGTCTTCGCTGCAGTGCAATGTGCTCTGCAGGGCGCGCATTCTAGCCCAGCTATCGGCGCGCCACAATAGGGGCTGCAAACATCCGGCTGCCCCCGCGCCCCACTGGCCTCAGGCCAGGCTGGCCGCCTTGAGCTTCTGGATCTGGTCGCGGATGCGCGCGGCCTCCTCGAACTCCAGGTCCTTGGCATGCTGGTACATCTGCTGCTCCAGGCTCTTGAGGCGGGAGGCGATCTCGCCCGGGCCCAGCGCGCGGTAGTCCGCCGGCTCCTCGGCCACGCGCTTGCCCTTGCCCTTGCCGCGGCCGGACTTGCCCTCGCCGGCCTCCGAACGCGCGCCCTCGAGGATGTCGTCGATCGGCCGGGCGACCGACTTGGGCACGATGCCGTGCTCAGTGTTGTACTCGACCTGCTTCTGGCGGCGGCGGTCGGTCTCGTCGATCGCCGCCTGCATCGAGCGCGTCATCTTGTCGGCATACAGGATCGCCTTGCCGCGCAGGTTGCGTGCGGCGCGGCCGATGGTCTGGATCAGCGAGCCACTGGAGCGCAGGAAGCCCTCCTTGTCCGCGTCCAGGATCGCCACCAGCGACACCTCGGGCATGTCCAGGCCCTCGCGCAGCAGGTTGATGCCGACCAGCACGTCGAACTTGCCCAACCGCAGGTCGCGGATGATCTCCACCCGCTCGACGGTATCGATGTCCGAGTGCAGGTAGCGCACGCGGATGCCGTGCTCGCCCAGGTACTCGGTGAGGTTCTCGGCCATGCGCTTGGTCAGGGTGGTGACCAGCACGCGGTCGCCGAGCTTGATGCGCTCGTTGACCTCCGACATCAGGTCGTCCACCTGGGTGCCGACCGGGCGGATCTCGACCTGCGGGTCGATCAGTCCGGTCGGCCGCACCACCAGCTCGGTGATCTCGTCGCCCGATTCGCGCAGTTCGTACGGGCCCGGCGTGGCCGACACGTAGATGCTGCGCGGCGAGCGCGCCTCCCACTCCTCGAAACGCAGCGGGCGGTTGTCCAGCGCCGACGGCAGCCGGAAGCCGAATTCCACCAGGGTCTCCTTGCGCGAGCGGTCGCCCTTGTACATCGCGCCGATCTGCGGAATGGTCACGTGCGACTCGTCGATGACCAGCAGCGCGTCCGCCGGCAGGTAGTCGAACAGGGTCGGTGGCGGTTCGCCCGGGCCCTTGCCGGTGAGATGGCGCGAGTAATTCTCGATGCCGTTGCAGAAGCCGACCTCGGCCATCATCTCCAGGTCGAACTGGGTCCGTTGCGCCAGCCGCTGCGCCTCCACCAGCTTGTTCTGCGCGTACAGCTGCTCCAGCCGCTCCTTGAGCTCGATCTTGATCGTCTCCACCGCGCTGAGCGTGCGCTCGCGCGTGGTGGCGTAATGGGTCTTGGGATAGACGGTGTAGCGCTGCAGCTTGCGCATCGTCTCGCCGGTCAGCGGGTCGAACAGGGTCAGCTGCTCCACGTCGCCGTCGAACAGCTCGATGCGCAGGGCCTCGGTGTCCGACTCGGCGGGAAACACGTCCACCACCTCGCCGCGCACCCGGAAGGCACCGCGCGTGAGTTCGAACTCGTTCCGGGTGTACTGCAGGTCGGTCAGGTGCTTGATCAGCTGGCGCTGGTCGATGTGCTCGCCGACGGAGAGGATCAGGCGCAGCGACAGGTAGTCCTCCGGGGCGCCGAGGCCGTAGATCGCCGACACCGTGGCCACCACCAGGGCGTCGCGCCGCGACAGCAGGGTCTTGGTCGCGGCCAGGCGCATCTGCTCGATGTGCTCGTTGATCGAACTGTCCTTCTCGATGAAGGTGTCCGAGGACGGCACATAGGCTTCCGGCTGGTAGTAGTCGTAGTAGCTGACGAAGTACTCGACCGCGTTGTTCGGGAAGAACGACTTGAACTCGCCGTACAGCTGCGCCGCCAGGGTCTTGTTGGGCGCCATGACCAGGGTCGGCTTCTGGACCTGCTGCACGACGTTGGCGATGGTGTAGGTCTTGCCCGAGCCGGTGACGCCCAGCAGGGTCTGCTTGGCCAGGCCGGCCTCGAACCCGGCCACGAGCTTGTCGATCGCCGCCGGCTGGTCGCCGGCGGGGGAATACGGGGATACGAGCTGGAACCGGTCGGACATGAAGCAGGCCTCGAAGCGTTGCAGTAGGGCAAGCCCGGGCTGACGGACCGCCGGGGGGATTCCCTACATGGGAACACCCCACCCTCTCATTCAACCCCTCCCCGGCCCTTCGCCAGACTTTCGGCGTCTGCCCAGGGATGGCGCGCATGAAGGAATCGAATCTGCGAGGCTACACACTGGTGGAGATGGCCGTCGTGATGGCGGTCGTCGCCACCCTGACGGCGGTGGCGCTGCCGGCCTTCCGCAGCACGCTGGAGGCGCAGCGCACGCGTGCCGCGCTGCACGCGGTCAGTGCCCAGTTCGCGCTCGCACGCACCACCGCGATCACCCGCCGCGAGAGCGTCAGCGTCTGTCCCTCGGCCGGAGGAGGCGGCTGCACCGGCGACTTCGACTGGAGCCGCGGCTGGATCATGTACCGCGATCCGGGCAGAAGCGACCAGCCGGAGACCCCGGACGCCATCCTGCGCCACGAGAACGCCCCGGTCGGACCCTCCATGAGGCTGCTGTCCAGCACCGGCCGCCGCGTGATCCGCTTCCTCCCGGATGGCCGCAGCGCCGGCAGCAACCTGCGCGTCAGGGTCTGCCACCAGGAGCGCCTGCTGGGCGAGGTGGTCGTCAACAACCTGGGGCGCGTACGCTCCAGGCGGACGCCCGGCACCCAGTCGTGCTAATTGGCGTGGCTGCACAAAGCAAAGGGCCGCGATCGCTCGCGGCCCTTGCAGTGTTTGGCGCCCGAAGTTGGACTCGAACCAACGACCCCCTGATTAACAGTCAAGTGCTCTAACCGGCTGAGCTATTCGGGCGGGGCGCGCATTGTAACGAGCATCTGGCGACTTGATCAAGCCCTCGCGCGAAAAATTTTCGGCTTCGCTGCGGCGGGTTGCGTGCGCCTACCGCAGACGATGGTCTACCAGCATTGCGCGACCGCCGCGCCGCTGCTGGTCTTGGTGCCGGCCTGGTTCAGGGTCAGCGTGCCGCACTTGTCCTTGGTCTGCGCGCCCTGCGGCGTGGCCGTCAGGGTGAAGGTGGACTGCGCCGTGGCCAGCCGGATCGCATATTGCACCGTGGCGCCCTGTTCACGCGGCGAGCGCGACTGCGCGTCCGACAGGACGAAGCTGGTGTACGAGTTGTTGACCGTATGCGAGCGCTCTGCCAGCTGCGCATACTCGACCAAGTCCGACTTGGCCTGCGCGCGCCGGGACTTCAGCACGTACTCCTGGTAGGACGGGTACGCGATCGCCGCCAGGATCGCGACGATCGCGACCACGATCATCAGTTCGATCAGGGTGAAACCGGCGGCCATGTGACGCAGGCCGGCGCGCCTCCTCGGGTTCATAAGCAGCTTCATCGAATCTGTCGCCATGATTGTCGCCCGCACGCGCGTGGCATGTACAACGGGCTCGCCCCCGAAGCCTGGATCACCATCGAGCACTTGGAGCCGGGATCGGACTCCGGGTCAGCTGAGAACAGGCGGGCGGTGGATGCGACCGCCACGTCCTTCACCGGTGCCGAGCCGGCGGTCGCGAGGGCTACCGCGCCGGTACCGGTAGCGTAGCTCTTCCCGTCCAGGCTGCCCACCCGCACATTCGACAACGCCGCGCCGCCGGTGAGCGAGTTCAGGCCGTACAGCCAGTTGGTGCCTCCGGTCCCACAGCTGTCCGTGGTATTGGGCTGGAAGGTGGGGAAGAAGACGATCCCGTTCTCGATCTCCGGGTTGCCGACGAAGCGTTCGCCGGTATCGGTCAGGTCGAGGTACCAGCCGAGCTTGCCGGCCGCCAGGGCCAGGGCCGTGGTGGTGCGGGCACCGTCCTGGGTACCCGTGATTTTCTGTTGCATCAGATCGGCGCGCGACAGGGCGGTGGTCACCGCGGCGCTCGCGCGGTCGAGAACGCCGTAGAGGGTCTGCTGGGTCTTGTCGGCGGCATCGCTCTTGAAGGAGAAGGCACCGGTACCGAAGTACACCATCACGCCACCGCCCGAGCCCGCAGCTACCTGCAGGCCTCCGATGATCGGCTGGCGGTTGTCGGCGTCGTCCTTGGCGACGAACATCGGCGTGGTCACCGTGGCCAGGGTGCGGGTGGACGTGGGATCGGCGGTCATGCTGCGCAGATCGAACTTCCATACGGCGCCCTTCTGGTCCGCCGCGTAAACGGTATCCGCGTAACCATCGCGCGCCTGGGTGTCGAGCTTGCTGCCACCCCATCGATCGAGCACCACCACGTTGCCGAGCCCGTTGCTGCCCGCCACGCCGGTTTCCGCCGCAGGCAGCAGGGTGACCTTGCCGCTCTTGACGTCGACCACGAACAACACCGCCTTGCCATTGGTGCTGCCGTAACCGTTGCCGAAGATCGCCTTCCAGCTCACAACGCCGCTGGTGTTGCGCACCGGCACGATCACCGGCTTGCCGAGCACGTTGCCGATGTTGCTGGCGATGGCGCTGTCGCTGTTGCGATCGTTGATTTCCCAGAGACGACTGAAGCTGGTGGGCGTGGTGACGTCCAGCGCGAACGCTCCCTTGCCACCGGCCCCGGGCGTGCCGACCAGGACCGTCGCCCAGCTGCTGGAACTGTAGGCGACATCGGAGACGGTCACGGGACCGTCGACATAGTAGCGGTGCTGGAAGTCCTGGTCGTCCTTGTCCTCGGCGCGGTAGGGGAACAGCAGATTGCCCATGTGGCCGAGCACGGTCTGCGGGATGTAGGCGAACTGCTCCACGCCGGTGGTGCCGTTGAAGGCGTGCAGCATGCCGTCGTTGGCGCCCACGTAGACCATGTTGCTGCGGCTGGCCTTGGTCTTGAGGTAGGCGGCGTAGCCGGCGGCGTCGTACTTCTGGGTGCTGGCGTCGTAGAGCGAACGGAAACCGTAGTCGTCGGTGGGCGCGGAGATGACCGGGGTCGAGTTGACGATGTCGCCCAACCGGGTGGTCCGGGTCCGCAGCGGCGTGTCCTTGTTGCCTTCCAGCGACGGGTCGCCGCGCAGGTAGGCGATCGCCTGCGCGAGATTGACCTTGAGCTCGCTGGTAATCCGGCTCGCGGTACAGCGCGACATGCTGTTGGTCGTATTGCTGCAGAGATTGTCGAGCGACACGTTGCCTGCATTGAACAGCGACATGCCGCTGGCGGTACCGTAGTAGATGCTTCGGGCCGACGCCTGCGGCAACTTGTTGCTGGCTTCCCAGAGGGTGCTGTAGGTGAGCACGTTGCTGGTGTCGCGGCTGACGGTCTGGGCGGTCAGCTTCCCGTACCAGTCGGTACTGTTGTTGGTGGACTCGTAGAACGGCACCACCGTCAACGAGCCGGCGCCGATGCGCGAGCCGGTGAGCGCGATGCTGCCGGACGGCGTCTGCCCTGCCCCGACCGATGCCAGGATGCGGCGCATGGCCTCGACGATCTCCGCCGGCGTACGCGCGTTGATGAACTCGCCGCGGGTATTGGTCGCGGCGTGCCAGATGTCGTCGACCGTGCTGCGGTTGTTGTCCTGGGAGGACGGCCAGTTGTTGTAGACCGACGAATCGGTATACGCATTCTGCTCCGTGTCCGGGTCGTAGAGGTTGCCGCGCCCGCCCAGCGTCACGCCATAGAAGTTGATGTGCAGGTTGGTCTGGCAATCCACGCTCGGGTCGCTGCTGGGACAGGCGCTGGGCACGGGCACCTTGCCCTTGGCCAGGTCCGAGCGCAGGGGCGAGTTGCCGGACGAGGTGTTGAGGTAGTAGCGGGTGGCGATGTCGGCCATCGTATTGGAGTTGCCGTCGGCGAACGGGACGCCCATGCCGCCATCCACATTGCCGACCGAGACGCTGCCGCCGTTGCTGTAGCCGTCGGTGAACAGCATGACCGCGTTCTTCTGGCACTCCAGCTTGATCGGCGCACCGGAATCGCTGCGGGTGAACTGCAGGCCCGCGGCATTGACCGCCTGCCGGTTCGGGGTACCGCCGCTGGCAGGCAGCGAGATCATGGAGGAATACAGGCTGGCGCGATCGGTACCCGAGGACATGTCGCGCATCGGCAGGCGCTCGCCACTCTTGCTGATCGGCTCGTCCCAGCTGCCGTAGCCGTTGATGGTGAAGTACGACACGTACATGTTGCTGACTTCGGACATCGAACGCGTCATGCCGGCGATCATGGCGCGGTTGCGGTTGCCGTAGTACGAGTACCAGTTGGCGAAGTTCTGCAGCGCCGCGGTGTCCTTGGACTGGATCCGGTAGCGCCACAGGCTGCACCCGCTGCCGCAGGCGTTGGCGATCTCGGTGCGCTCCACCGAGCCATAGCCGGCCGGCACGGTGCTGGAGCGCAGGTAGAAGGTGGCAGGCCAGTAGCCCACGTAGATCGCGCAACTGGAGGTGAGGGTCTGGCCGTTGCTTCCCACGGTCTGCCAGCCACCGCCGCTCAACCCGCCGCAACTGTTGCTGTTGTCGGTCAAGCGATACCGCGTGCCTGCGGGCAGGAACATGTTGGTGTAAGCCTGGAAGCGTGAGCGGCTGTTGGCATCTTCCAGCTGAGATGCCAGATTGATGGTGTCGTCGTCGCGGGGGTCGATCAGGGTCGCCGTGACCGAGGCATTGCCATCGGGGTTGGAGGTGGTGGCGTTGTAGGCCTTGCCGGTCGCATCCAGCCACGGCTCGTAGGTGATGCCGGGGTTGAAGTAGGCCGGATTGAAATCCGGCGACCGCGCGAACCCGTAGTTGTCCACCGGCGGAATGCCGTAGTACCCGGTACCGATGCGGGGTCCGGTATACGAATAGGAGTAGATGCAGACCGTTCCGGACGTACGCAGCACGCCCACGCTGGAGAAGAAGCTCGACGTGGAGGCCGAGCCGCCGTTCTGCCAGCAGGCGTAGCCGTCCGACGCCGGGAACTGGTTGTGGAACGACATCGAACCGGAGTCGTCCACGGCCATGATGAAGGACGGCGTGACCTGCGATTCGATGTTCAGCGGCGCCTGCGCCAGATCGCCCACGCCCTGGGTGGAGAACGCGTCGTAGAGGTAGTAGCCGCTGAAGCCGAGCACGGTCAGCAGGGCGAAGGCGCTCAACTTGGCACGATGGGAAAGCGACATGGCGGTCAGGGCCTGAAGATGGTGTCGATGGCAGCGTCGGCGGAAGCGTTGTCGGCCTGGTCGGTCTGATAACCCGAGATCTGGTAGATCGGATTGGCGTCTTCGTTGACCGCGCTACCCATCGCCAGGCTCGAGTTGCCGGAGATGCACGGCCCGATCAGGCGGATGTTCGTGCTCTTTCCGGTCCGCGCCTTGGCGATCGCGTCGGCCCAGTCGCCGACGTCGAAGGCCTCGTCGCATACCTTGACGTCGGAGGAGGCGCTGCAGCCGGTGGTGGTGGTGCGGTTGACCGTGTCCTCGACGCCGCACTCGGTGATCCGCACCAGCTGCTCCGCGTTCTGGAACGCCAGGTTCGCGGCGCGGTAGTTCGACGACATCTTTTCCTGCAGGCCGGTGACCTGCATGCCGACGATGCCCAGCAAGGCCAGCAGGATCAGCATGATCAGCGCGACGTACAGCACCGCGCCGGACTGCCGCGCGGGCGCGTTCTGCAAACCGGGGGACCGCGGACGGGGTGAGCTGCTCATGCCTTTCCTCAATTGCCGTAGAGACGGTTGCGCAAGGCCACCGTCGTTTCGTAGCTCGCCCGGTACTTGCCGTCGCTGGTCGCCGGCGGCACGAACTCGACCCCCAGTGCGTACGGTCGGTTATCGGCCGACGGCACCTCGGCCGCCGCCCGGTCCGGGCTGCGCATCAGCAGGCCGACCTGGACCGAACCCACGCGGCGCCAGGCGTCGGCGACCGTGCCGATGGTCGCTGCGGTGTTGTAGACGTCGATGTAGCCGGTGGGCGGGTTGCTGGCGAGGTTGGTCTCCCGGTCCTGGCCGAACAGCAACTGCAGGCTCTCCACACCTTCCACCAGCTCTTCCGGCGCCTGGTAGGCGCTACCGCTGAAGCGGACCCGGTACAGGCTGGGTTCCGTGCCCCCGGCACCGGTGGCCACGTAATAGACCAGCGACTCGGCGCGGTAGAGCATGGTCTGGCCGGACGGCTGGGCGGTGTAGCGATCGATCACCACGTCGGTCTTCACGGTACCGGCGCTGGCAGAGGTCGCCGACGCGTTGAACAGGTCCACATAGCTGCAGTCGGCGATGCCGAACGTGGCCGGCGCGGTGACGCCGTTCTGGGTAAAGGCACGCCAGCGCGCAGTCGGGACCGTGAACGTGGTGGCCGATCCGGTGGTCGCGATCGACTGCACCGGCGCGCCTTCGCTGGCCAGGAAGCGCAGCACCAGCACGTCGCTGCCGGCCAGCGGCGCAGGCCGCAGCGCGGCGATCTCGGTGGGCAGGGCCGGGCTCCAGCCGCTGGCGGCCTCGCCCAGCTTCACCTGGCCCCTGGGCGCCGTCCCGGTGGCGTCGTAGGCCTGGATCGACACCGGGAAGTTGAGGGCCGAATGGGTGCTGCTGAAGTGGGTGAGCAACTCCCCGCTCGTGCGCAGGTGCGACTGATCGTTGACGCAACCGAAATGACCGCCCATGCGCAGGTCGCGCTGCAGGTAGTCCATCGCGAACCGCGCGTTTTCCTGGGTCCGCGCCATCCCCTCGGACAGCTGGTAGGCCGCCCGCGAGGCGCTGAAGATCTGGATGACGCCCAGCATGAGCACCAGGCCGATCAGCATCGCGATCATCAGCTCGATCAGCGACAGGCCCTGGACGTGGCGGGGGTGGGGGCGGCGTTTCATAGTCGGGTCTGTACCTCGAAGCGGGTGGTGGCCTCGGGCCCGGCCCGCTCGCCCCACTCCAGGATCACCCCCACCACCCCGTCCTGATAGGACACGGTGGCCCCGGCACTGTCGCCCAGCGCGCGCACGACCTGGCACTTCCACAGTTCCGAGGCATTGGCCACGCTCTGGGCATCGGTCACCCCCGGAATGCAGGGCTTGGCCGCGCGGCTGCCCGCGGCAAAACTGGCGGCGCCGGCATAGCTGGACGCGGCGGCGCGATTGGCGCGTATCTGATCGAGCAGCTCGCTGGCCAGATTGGTGGCGTTGGTGCGGTAGTTGGAACTCTGCGACATGCGCACGCTCATCGTCTGCAGCAGGGCGAAGCCCAGCAGGCCGAAGGCCAGCACCAGCATCGCGATCATCACTTCCAGCAGGGTGAAGCCCCCCTGGACGGCGGCACGCCGGCCGCTCCCGAAGGTCATGTGCAGTTCCCCCGGGCGATCCGGACCTGGCCGGTCGGGCTGATGGTCAGCGTGCGCAGGAACGCCTGCCCGGACGGGCAGTCGTTCGGCTGCAATGCCAGGCTCTGTGCCCCCGACAACGCCGCCCCCGACGCGCCCTGGGCCACGACCCGGCCGCGCCCGTCGAACACGAACCTGAGCACCTGGCTGGAGGACACCTTCAGCTTGCCGCCGCCCTGCGAATAGCGCAGCACGGTCTCGCCGCTGCCCAGCAGGCCGTCGCTGTCGCGGTCCTCCCAGACCAGCCAGCCGGCGCTCCAGTCCTGCCCGCAGCTGCTGCCGTCGCTGCTGGGGCACAGGCCGCTGGAGCGGGTATTGCGGATGGCCTCGCTGCGCGCCAGCGCGAAGCCGGCCATCAGCTCGTTGCTGCCGGTGGCCACGCGATTGGAACGCAGGGTGCTCTGGAAGCTCGGATAGCCGATCGCCATCAGCACCGCCAGCACCGCCACGGTGACCATCAGTTCCACCAGAGTGAATCCGCGTACGCGGCAAAACGACATCGGCACGCTCCCCAGCGTTGATGTCGCATCATGTCGTCCGCCGCCACGGCATGGCAAGCGGCGGCGGACGAACGGTCGTTCCGGGGGGATGGGCGTGGTCCGCCCTCCCCCGCCTAGTTCAGGCCATCACCCGGTAGCATGGGCGGTACTCGCCGGAGATCTTCATGCGCCGCTGCTCGACGAAGGCGCGCAGCAGTTCGTCCAGCGCCTGCATCATGTCCGGGTCGCCGTGGATCTCGAACGGGCCGAACTGCTCGATCCGGCGCATGCCGTCCTCCTTGACGTTGCCGGCCACGATGCCGGAGAACGCGCGCCGCAGGTCCGCGGCCAGCGCATGCGGAGCGCGGCCATGGTGCAGGTCCAGCGCGGCCATGGCCTCGTGCGACGGCTCGAATGGCTGCTGGTACTCCAGCGGGATGTTGACCGACCAGTTGAAGTAGAACGAGTCCTTGTGTTCCTTGCGGTAGCCGCGGACGTGGCCGATGCCCTCGGCCATCCGGCGCGCCACGGCCACCGGGTCGCCGACCACGATCTCGTAGCGCGACGCGGCCGCGTCTCCCAGGGTCAGCCGGATGAACCGGTCGATCTGCTCGAAGTAGGGTGCGGCGATCGTCGGGCCGGTCAGGATCAGCGGGAACGGCAGGTCGCGGTTCTCCTCGCGCAGCAGGATGCCCAGCAGGTAGAGGATCTCCTCGGCCGTGCCCACGCCCCCGGGGAACACGATGATGCCGTGGCCGATGCGGACGAAGGCCTCCAGGCGCTTCTCGATGTCCGGCATGATCACCAGGTGGTTGACGATCGGGTTCGGCGACTCGGCGGCGATGATGCCCGGCTCGGTGATGCCGATGTAGCGGGTGTGGTGCCGGCGCTGCTTGGCGTGGGCGATGGTGGCGCCCTTCATCGGCCCCTTCATCGCACCCGGGCCGCAGCCGGTGCAGATGTCCAGCCCGCGCAGACCGAGCTCGTAGCCCACCTGCTTGGTGTAGAGGTACTCGTCGCGCGAGATCGAGTGGCCGCCCCAGCAGACCACCAGGTTGGGGTCGGCGGGGTTGAGGATGCGGGCGTTGCGCAGCAGGCCGAACACCGCGTTGGTGATGCCGTCGCCCGACTCCAGGTCGGCCGCGTACTGCGGGCCCAGCTCGATGGCCATGTAGGCCAGGTCGCGCACCACCGCGAACAGCAGCTCGGCGACGCCGCGGATGATCTCGCCGTCGACGAAGGCCATGGCCGGGGCATTGACCAGGTCGATGCGAAGGCCGCGGTCCTGCTGGTTCACCTGGATGTCGAAATCCGGGTACAGGTCGCGGGCCGCGCGCGGGTCGTCCGAAGCGCTGCCGCTGGTCAGCACCGCCAGCGCGCAGCGGCGCAGCAGCTCGTGCGTGCCGCCGCTGGAGGCGTCGCGCAGCCGGGCCACCTCGGCCCGCGACAGCACGTCCAGGCCACCGCGCGGGTAGATCCGCGCATCCACTACCGGCAGCGCTCTCGCCGCCGTACTTCCGAGTTCCATGCTCTGCTCCTGTGTCAAGCCGCCGGACTTTAGCGCACTCTCCCCCCCAAAAGAAAACGGCCGGGTCGCCCCGGCCGTCTTGCCTTTCATTACGGATGTTCCAGGACGATCAGAACTTGTAGCGGAAGCCCAGCTGCAGCGACCACTGCGAGACACCCGTGTTGAAGCCGTCGGCGTCGGAGTTGGCCGCCACGACGTTGTCCACCGCGTTCGGATCAAAGTTGTAGGTGTACTTGCCGGTGGCCTGGTTGACGACACCGGTCAGGATGCGCTTGTCGGCGTAGAAACCGTAGTCGTAGATCTGTCCCCACTTCTTGTTCAGCAGGTTGCCGACGTTCTGGATGTCGAACCAGATCTCGGACTTGTGGCCCTTGAAGAAGCCCGGCAGTTCCTGGGCGAAGTGAAGGTCGAAGGTATTGACGAAGCCGGCACGTCCCGAGTTCTGCGGCACCGTGCTGCCGGCATAGCGCGCCAGCTCAGGATGCTGGGCCAGCCAGTCGAAGAACGCCTTCTCCATCGCGGCGCCGCCGCTGAAGTTGACGTCGCCCGGGCCGGACGGCACGTAGAACAGGTCGTTGGCGGTGCGACTGTCGCCGTTGGCGTCGTTGGTGAACACGTAGCTGTACGGACGGCCACTGCGGCCTTCGTAGAACAGGCCGACGGTCGTGGTGTAGTCGCCGAAGAACTTGTGGTTCCAGTTCAGCGCGCCAGAGATGCGATCCTTGATCTCGTAGCGGGCGGTGCTGGCGACCTCCTCGTTGGCGTTGTAGACATAGTTGTAGTTCCAGCCCGAGGTGGCCGTGGAGCTGGTCAGGCCGCTGACCTCGGTGGCGTCGGTGTAGGTGTAGCCCAGCGACCACGACCAGTCGCTGGTCGCGCTGAACGGCTTGCTCAGCGAAGCGGTGAACTGCTTGCTGTCGCCCTTGTCGGTGGTGTCGAGCAACAGCACGTCGCCGAAGCGCGAATCACGATTCGCGCGCGCGGTGTTGCCACGGTAGTAGATGGCGCGACCGTCCTGAGCGGTGAGCGTGGGTGCGCCCAGATCCAGGCGCTGGTAGTACAGCGCGGTCTTCACCTTGGTGTAGATACCTTCGACCGACGCAACCACGCCGTACCACGGCAGCTCATGATCGAAGCCGAGGTTGGTTTTCCACACCGACGGCAGCTTGAAGTCGCCGGAGATGAAGTTGACGTTCTGGCGCGGTGTCGCCGGCGAGACGCCCGGCTGTGCATACACCTCGGTCTGGGTATAGTTCAGGCCGGTGGCGCCATAGGCATTGGACAGCCAGACCTGCGGCGACTCGCCCATGAACAGGCCCACGCCGCCGCGCAGCTGGGTCGGACGCTCGCTGTCGAAGTTGTAGTTGAAGCCGAAGCGCGGCTGCCACAGGAACTCGCCGCCGCCCACGTCGCTGTTGTTGTAGCCGTAGAAGTTGGACGCGGTGGCGTTGTAAGCCGGCTTGGAATCGATCTTGTACTCGTCGGCGCGCAGGCCGAAGGTCAGCGTTAGATTGCTGTTGACGAACCACTGGTCCTGCACGAACAGACCCAGGGTCTTGTAGGTGTAGGCCGAGGCCATCGAGTTGATGTCGCCACCGGCAGGGTTACGGAACTGCGTATAGCTCGGGGTGTTGTTGCGGAACGCCTCGATGCCGTTGTAGGTGTAGTAACCGTCGACGTACGGTGCGTACAGGTTGTAGATCTCGTTCGAGCTCCAGTCCGCGCCGACCTTGACGTCATGGTCGCCCAGCGTGAGCGTGCCGGCGGCATAGAGATTCTTGGTCTTGGTCTCCAGCACGTTGTACTGGGTATTGACCTCGGTACCCAGGTACAGGTACGGACTCTGGGCAACGCCCGAGCTATTCGGTGCGCCGTAGGCGATCTGGATGGCCGGGGTCCCGACGGTCGGCGGCGTACGCACCGCCGAGTAGTCGCGGTAGGACGCCTTGACCTCGGTCGAGAAATTGTCGCTCCAGTCGCTGAATACCTGGGCCACGTAGCTCTCGACGCTCTTGTCCTGCTGGTACCAGTACGAGCTCAGCGACGCGGCGCTGCTGCTGCCGTAGCCGTTGATGCGCAGCTTGCTCTGGTCGAGCTTGCTGTAGCGGAAGCTGGCGCGGTGGTTGTCGTTGATGTTCCAGTCAAACTTGATCGCGGACTCCTCGAGGTTGGTATCACCGTCGGAGTCCAGGCCGCCGGCGCTGACGCCGTAGCGGTCCTGGAAGATCTGCTGGGCCGTGGCGACATCGCCCATCGGGATGCGGCCGGTGCCGAGCGCGCTGCCGGAGATATCGGCGCCCGGCGCGGACTGCTCGAATTTCTCGTAGTTGGCGAAGAAGAACAGCTTGTCCTTGACGATCGGGCCGCCCAGGGTCGCGCCGTAGGTCTTCTCCTTGGTGAACCCGTTGAACGGGGTACCGTCCGGGTTGTCCCCGAACCAGTCGCCGTCGCGGTAGTAGCCGTAGACCGAACCATGGAACTCGTTGGTACCCGACTTGGTCACCGCGTCGACCACCGCGCCGGTGGCGCCAGAGATCGTGACGTCGTAGTTGGACAGGTCGACGTTGATGGCCTCGATCGCCTCCATCGATACCGGCTGGCGGCGGGTCGGCATGTTGTTGCCTTCCAGGCCGAAGGTGTCGCTGGCCGACACGCCGTCGATGCGGATCGCGTTATAGCGCGGGTTCTGGCCGCCGGCAGTGATGCTGCCCGAGGCGCGGTCGACGAAGGAGACGCGCGGATCCAGGCGCATGTAGTCCTGGATGTTGCCGCCCATCGAAGGCATCGACTCGATGGTCTGCCGGCTGATGTTGGTGCCGGCGCCCATCTTGGTCGCACTGAACACTTCCGAGCCCCCGGCGATCGCCACCGCGTTCACCGTTTCCAGCGTCGCCAGGTCACCGGTCAGCGCAGCGTTGACGCTGGCGATCTGGTTGACGCCGAGATAGACGTTGTCCTCGGTCTTGGTGCCTTCCCCTGACTTGGTGATCGTGATGCTGTACGGACCACCGACGCGCAGGCCACGCGCGTTGTAGCGACCGGCATCGTCGGTGGTGGCCCGGCTGACCGTGCCCGACTCGACATGCGTGATCGTCACTTCGGCACCGGCCACCGGCTGGCCGTTGTGGGCGGTCACCAGGCCACCCACTCCCGACGAGGTGTTCTGGGCGAAGACGGGTGCGGCGGCGAGCGCGGCCACGAGGCCAAGGGTCAGCTTGGACATCCGGAGACGGCGGGGGTGAGTCATGTTCGGTAGCCTCGATGCAGGTTGGGCGGTTACGGAAAACGTGCACAGCCCACCCCGGGGTGGAGTGAGCCGATTGATCTGGGGGTCCCTAACGGGCGGCTGGTTACGGCCGCAACGGTTAACAACAGATTAACACGCTAAGGCCTGGATGTGACGGCGGCGTGACATTTTTCCCGCCATGCAACATTGGGTGACACCTCACCCCATCGGGCGCCAGGATCTGCCCGGAAAGACCTGGTTTGTGGACGGATCGCGGCCCCCGTCACATGAGTCATGAGACCTCCGTAGCGCCAGCCGGCATCCAGCCTGCAGTCCAGAGCTCCTTTTCGTCCCGGGCCGGCCACCGGGGCCTCACAGCCCGATGTCCCCACATGCCCCTACCCTCGCCCTCCGGATCTCGGCGGAGAGCGACGCGCCAGCCCGGACCCCGGGCAAAAAAAAAGCCGCCCCGGTGAAGGGGCGGCTCGACCACGCGGGGTCGCAGGCTCAGGCGGCGATCAGAACGAGGCGCCGAATGTCACCGAGAACGCGCGCGGCTCCAGCACCTGGTAGTACGGGGTGCCGGTGGACACTAGGTCGGGATAGTCGCTGGCGCCGGACGCGGCCAGCACCTGGGTCGAGCTGGCCCAGGTGACCGCCTTCTTGTCGGTCAGGTTGTACAGGTTGAGCTTGACCGAGGGCTTCTTCATCCAGCTCCAGTCGTTGAAGGTGTAGCCGCTGTCCAGGCCGAAGGTGGTGTAGCCGCCCACCTTCTCGGTATTGAGGTAGTCGCCGTAGCGCTCGCCTGAATAGCGGCCCTTCAGCGCCACCCAGAAGTTCTCGTAGCTGTAGCTCAGCTTGAGGTTGAACAGGTTCTTCGGCGTGTTGGCCAGTTGCTTGCCGCCCACCGGGTAGCTGTAGCTGCCGCTGGAGGTGCCCACGGTCAGGCTGTCGCTCTCGACCTCGGCCTGCGTGTAGGTGTAGGAGCCGTACAGCTTCAGGTGCTCGTCGAAGGCATAGCTGGCCTCGCTGTTGAAGCCCCGCATGCGCACCTTGGGGATCGAGATGTAGGTGGTCAGCGCGCTGTCGCGGTCGTAGCTGGACATCTGCTTGTTGCGGTAGTTGCTCTGGTAGAGCATCGCCGACACCGCCAGCGCGTCGCCGTAGTAGCGCCAGCCGATGTCGTGGGTCCAGGCCGACTCGGGCACCGGGATGGCCTCGCCCGCGGCCAGGTTGACCGAGATCGAGTTGGTCGCCGGCACCCGGAATGTCTTGGCCACGCCGTAGTAGAACTGGTTGCGGCTGTCCGGGGTGTACTTGAGGCCGAACGCCGGCAGCAGCTTGCTGTAGCTGTTGTCGAAGTCGACCCCGATCTGCCTGGTGGAGCCCGGCCACTGGTAGTTGTGGCCCTCGCGCTGGGCGTGCAGCCACGACACGCCCAGGTTCACCGCCCAGTCGGCGGCCGGGGTCCAGTTGTCCTGGACGAAGTACTTCTGCACAGTGGTCTGGGTATAGGTGCGGTAGCTCTGCTGCACCTGGCCGTCGGGATAGGTGATGAAGCAGGCATCGCTGTCGGCCCAGACGTCGCAGGGCTCGCCGGTGGCCTGGTCGACCGCGACGCTGCTGCTGTTCTGGCTCTTGCGCGAACGGTCGTACCACAGGCCGTAGACCAGGTTGTGGTCCATGCCGATGTCCTGGAAGAACTTGGCGACCACGCCGGGGCGGACCGTGCTCGAGTACGAATAGGTGTAGGCGACGTCGCGGCTGTCGGCGACCGTGGCGGAGTTGCCGTAGACGTTGGCGGCGCTGGTGGCGCGGTAGATCGAGGTGGCGCTGGAGCCGCCGCCCTTGCCCCACCACAGGTAGGGCACCACCGACAGGCGCAGGCTGTCGCTGAGGGTGAACTCGCCATCCAGGCTGACCAGCACGCTCTTGTACGGGTTGCGGCGCAGTTTCCAGAAGTACTGGTCGGTGGCGGTGTTGCCACCGCCCCAGCTGTCGTTGTAGTCGTAGGCGTAGTCGCCCGCCAGCTGCGCCTTGCTCGCGGTGTTGTACGAGTAGTTCATCTGCCGGTTGTACTGGAACGAGGCGCTGACCGAGTTGCCCGGGCTGATGTCCCACACACTCTTGCCGTCGATCTTGGTCACCGACATGTCGCCCTTGCCCTTCCACTTGTCGGCGCTGTTGTCGGAGAACGAGATCCACGAACGCAGCGGGCCGGTGTCGCCGCTGTTGACGCGCACGAAGGTGCGGCGGTAGCTGTTGCTGCCGAAGCTCTGGTTGAAGTCGACGCCGAAGGCGTGGCTCGGGTCGATGGTCGACCAGGCGATCTGGCCGCCAGTGGCGCCCATCTCCGGCTGGTCGACGTTGGGCGTGCCCTGGGTCACGGTGATGTCGTTGTAGTTCTCGGCGTCGCCGTACTCGGTGGCGTACACCGAGTAGCTGCCGCTGTCGGTCACCGGGGCGCCGTTGACGGTCACGCCGATGGCCGAGGAGTCGAAGCCGCGCAGGCTGTAGTTGCCGTTGTTGAGGCCGGTGACGTCACTGGTGGAGGCGTCCACGCCCGGGATCGAGTCGATCACCTGGGTGAAGTTGCTGCCGCCGGACGCCTGCGAGATGGCCTCGCGGGTCACGGTGGAGATCGCCTTGCTGGCGGTCTGCACGGTCATGTTGCCGCCGCCGAGGATGTAGGCGTTCTTGTCGGCGCTGACGTTGACCTTGTCCAGCTGCTGCACGCGCTTGGTGTCGTAGGCGGCGGTGGTGTTGGAGGTGCTGGAGGCGGTGGTGCGGCGATCGGCGCCGGTGGTGTCGTCGGCATTCTGGGCATGGGCCGGGGCGGCGACCGCACTGGCGAGCGCGAGGCTCAGCAACGACTGGCGGAGGATGGGACGGGACGTCATGGAAAACCCTATGGCTGGCGGAAAGCGGGCAAAGCGCGGCCCTTCCGTCACGGGAGATCCCGTGACGGTCCTGGAACGACAGGTGGGGGCCGCAGCGAACGTGGCGCTAAGGTAATGCGCCGATGTCGCCTGGGTTTGCCGCAGTCTTTTACGAAATTTTCACGCCATGACACGAAGCAACAAGAAAATTGTCCGGCTTCGTCATCGTCCTGCCACATCCATCGCCGGCGCGCCGCCGGCGACACACGCCCCGCGCCCGGCGAAGCGCCCGGCTCAGATGCTGACCGGCAGTTTCAGGTAGGTCCCCAGCCCGTCCAGGAACATCTGCACCGAGATCGCCACCAGCAGCATGCCCATCAGCCGCTCGAGCGCGGTCAGCGCGCGCATGCCCAGCAGCTTGTACAGCAGCGTGGAGGAGAACAGGATCGCCGACGTCGCTCCCCAGGCGATCATCAGCGCCAAGCTCCAGTCCGCCAGCCGCGCCGGCTCGTTGCTGCCCATCAGCATCACCGCGGCCATGCCGGACGGGCCCGCCACCAGCGGGATCGCCAGCGGCACGATGAAGGGTTCGCCATCGGGGATCTCGCCCATCAGCCCTTCCGGGCGCGGGAAGATCATGCGGATGCCGATCAGGAACAGCACGATGCCGCCGGCGATCGCCACCGATTCCTGGCGCAGGTGCATCAGCTCCAGCGCGTACTTGCCGCCCCATAGGAAACCCATCAGCACCGCCAGCGCGATCAGCAGCTCGCGCGCCAGCACGATGCGCTGGCGGCGCGGCGGCAGCGGCCTGAGCACGCTCAGGAACACCGGGATGTTGCCCAGCGGATCGAGGATCAGGAACAGCAGCAGCGCTGCGGACAGGATGGTCATGCGGAGGGGCTCCAGATCGTACCGCGGTGGCAAGCGCCCGCCAGCGACAACAGGGTGATGCAGGCGGATGCGTAGCGGGCGGGTTCGACGGCCGCGCGGTCCTCCTGGTGGGTGAAGGCCCGGGCCCGCAGCGCGGTGCGCATCGGTCCGGGCTGCAGGCCGCTGACCCGGACCGGGCCGGCGGCGGTTTCCTCGTGCAGGCTCGCCAGCAGGCCCCGCTGGGCATGCTGCGCGGCACCGTAGGCGCCCCAGTAGGCGCGGCCGACGCGCTGCGGGTCGTCGACGACGAACACCAGCGCGGCATCGGCCTGGGCGCGCAGCAGCGGCAGGCAGGCCTGGCTGAGCCAGGCGCGCGCGGTGAAGTCCACGTGCAGCGTGCGCGCGAACGCGGCCGGGTCGGCCAGCTCGAACGGCGTCAGGCCGGGGAACTCGGCGGCGCAGTGCAGCACGCCGTCCAGCCGTCCCAGGTCCGCCTCGAGGCGTTCGGCCAGCGTGGCGTAGTCCCCGGGCGTCGCGCCCGCCAGGTCCAGCGGATACAGCAGCGGCTCGGGGCCGTCCGCGGCGATGGCGTCGTACACGCGCTCGAGCTTGCGCAACGCATGTCCCAGCAGCACCACGGTGGCACCGGCGGCGGCGCAGGCGCGTGCGGCCGCCGCGCCCAGGCCGCCGGCAGCCCCGGTCACGAGCACGACCCGTCCCGCCAGCGCCGCCGGCACGGCGTGCTCCGCCACGGGATTCACGGCGCGTAGGCCTCGCCGACGATGCGGCCCAGCTCGCCGGACTCGAACAGCTCCAGGGTGATGTCGCAGCCGCCGATCAGCTCGCCATGGATGAACAGCTGCGGGAAGGTCGGCCAGTTCGAGAAGCGCGGCAGGTTGGCGCGGATCTCCGGTTCCTCCAGCACATTGATCGTGCGCAGCTGGTCGGCACCGGCCGCCACCAGGGCCTGCACCGCGCGGCTGGAGAACCCGCACATCGGGAACTGGGGCGTGCCTTTCATGAACAGCACGATCGGGTGCTGTTCGACCTCGGCCTGGATCCGTTCCATCACAGCCATGGGGATTCTCCTAACGAATGGCGGCAGGCCGACCGGCCAGGTCGGATAGACTTCCGCGAAGACGCGCATTGTAAGCCCTGGCCCCGGTCACCCGCGTCCCCCTCCCGAAACGACGCCCCGGACCCATGCCGATCGAACTGCCCGCCCTGCCGTACCCGACGACCGCCCTGGCGCCGCACCTGTCCGCCGAGACCGTGGAACTGCACTACGGCCGCCATCACCGCGGCTACGTCGACCGGCTCAATGCGCAGATCGAGGGCACCGAGTTCGCCGAGCTGACCCTGGAGGAGATTGTGGCGCGCGCGCAGGGCAGCCTGTTCCACAATGCCGCGCAGGTGTGGAACCACACCTTCTACTGGCAATGCCTGCGCGCACGCGGCGGCGGCGAGCCGACGGGTCGGCTGGCGGAGGCGATCGCGCGCGGCTTCGGCGACGTCGCCCACCTGCGCCAGGAGTTCGACCGCGTGGCGCTGGCGACCTTCGGCTCGGGCTGGGTCTGGCTGGTGCAGCGCCCCGACGGCACGCTGGCGGTGGTGAGCACTCCCAATGCCTCCACCCCGCTGACCGGCCGCGACACCCCGCTGCTGGCCTGCGACCTGTGGGAACACGCCTACTACCTCGATTACCACAACGACCGCGCCCGCTACCTGGACGCGTTCTGGAAGCTGGTCAACTGGGACTTCGTGGCCAGCCGGCTCGGCTGACGCCTCCGGCCTTGAATACGACGACGCCCGGGCTCGCCGGGCGTCGTCAGGCCACCCCGGCGCAGGCGCTCAGCCGCCGACGGCGCCCAGCCGCTCGACCACCGGCGCCACCTGCGCCTGGCGCTGCAGCGCGTCGCCCGCCTGCGCCAGCGCCGCAGCCAGGGCGTCGGCGCGATCCGCGCGCAGCGTCGCGTGGCCGACCTTGCGTCCGGCGCGCGCCGACTTGCCGTAGTCGTGCCAGTGCCCGCCCGGCACCGCGAGGAACGCCGCCACCGCAGGCATCTCGCCCAACCAGTTGAGCATGCAGGCGTGTCCCCGCATTGCGGTCTCGCCCAGCGGCAGGCCGAGCACGGCGCGCAGGTGGTTCTCGAACTGCGAGGTTTCCGCGCCTTCGGTCGTCCAGTGCCCTGAATTGTGCACGCGCGGTGCCATCTCGTTGGCCAGCAGCTCGCCGTCGCGGCAGAACAGCTCCAGCGCGAACACGCCGACGTAGTCCAGGCGCTCGGCCAGCCGCCGCGCATGTGCCTCGGCGGTGGCCTGCAGGGCCGGATCCACCACCGCCGGCGCCAGGCTGGCCGAGAGCACGCCGTCGACGTGCCAGTTCTCGGTCAATGGCCAGGCGCGGAACGCGCCGTCGCGCCCGCGCACCGCCACCACGCTGACCTCGCGCTGGAACGGCACGAACGCCTCGACGATCAGGCCCACCGTGCCGGCCTGCGCGCCCAGCGCGTCCCAGGCGGCGGCGGCATCGGCCGGCGACTTGATCCGGAACTGGCCCTTGCCGTCGTAGCCCAGGCGCCGGGTCTTGAGGATGCACGGGGTGCCGATGCGCGCCAGCGCCGCGTCCAGGCCCGCACGGTCGTCGACCGCGGCGAACGCCGGCACCGGGATGCCGAGCTCGCGGAACAGGGTCTTCTCGCTGAGCCGGTCCTGCGCCACCGCCAGCGCCGCCGGGTGGGGGAACACCGGCACCTGCGCGCCCAGCTGCGCCGCGCTGGCGGCCGGCACGTTCTCGAAATCGAAGGTGACCACGTCCACCTGCGCGGCGAAGCGCGCCAGCGCCTCGGCATCGGCGAAGTCGCCCACCTGCAGCGGCGCCAGCTGTCCGGCGCAGGCGTCGGCGGAAGGGTCGAACACCACGAAGCGCAGCCCCATCGGCGCGCCGGCCAGCACCAGCATGCGGGCGAGCTGGCCGCCGCCCAGGATCCCGACCGTGGTCATCGCCGCGGATCGTCGCCGGCGACCACGTCGTCGGTCTGACGCTGGCGGAACTGCGCCAGCGCCTGGCCGATCGCCGGCTGCTCGGGCGCCAGCATCGCCGCTGCGAACAGCGCCGCGTTGGCCGCGCCCGCGTTGCCGATGGCGAAGGTCGCCACCGGGATGCCGGCCGGCATCTGCACGATCGACAGCAGCGAGTCCATGCCGTTCAGCGCCTTGGACTGCACCGGCACGCCGAGCACCGGCACCGCGGTCTTGGACGCGAGCATGCCCGGCAGGTGCGCCGCGCCGCCAGCGCCGGCCACGATCGCGCGCAGCCCGCGGCCGGCGGCCTGCTCGGCATAGGCGAACAGCACGTCGGGCGTGCGATGCGCCGAGACGACCTTCACTTCGTAGGGCACTCCGAGCGCGTCGAGCTTGAGTGCCGCGTGTTGCATGGTTTCCCAGTCGGACCGGGAGCCCATCACGATGCCGACGAGCGGCGCGGATTGGTTGGAGGTCATGGCCGTACCCTGCCTTAAAGACGTATTCTAGCCGTCTTCCACGCAAGACAAAGACTTCGATGGATCGCAAACTGCTCGACCTGCTGTGCTCGCCCGACACCCGCCAGCCGCTGTCGCTGCTCGACGCCAAGGGCCTGGAGGCGCTGAACCGCGCCGCCGCCGCCGGCACCCTGCAGCGCGCCGACGGCAGCGCGCAGGCGCAGCCGCTGCGCGAGGCGCTGGTGACCCGCGACCGCAAGCAGGTGTTCCGCGTCGACGACGGCATTCCGGTGCTGCTGGCCGAGGAAGCCATCGCCACCGCGCAGATCGCCGACTTCCCCGAGAAGTGAGCGCCCTGGCCGTGACGGACCGCTTCGCCGCGCCCGCCGCGGCCCAGGTCGCGGCCGACGTCGCGCGTGCGCTGGACGAGGATCTCGGCAGCGGCGATGTCACCGCCGCGCTGTTGCCGGACACCGAGGACGTCGCCTACCTGCTGTGCAAGCAGGACGCGGTGATCGCAGGACGCCCGTGGTTCGACGCCTGCCACCGCGCGCTGGATCCTCAGATCCGGATCGACTGGCGCACCGCCGAGGGCCAGGCGGTCGGCGCCGGCACGGTGCTGGCCACCCTGCGCGGACGCAGCCGCAGCCTGGTCAGCGCCGAACGCACCTCGCTGAATTTCCTGCAGACGCTGTCGGGCACCGCCACCGCGACCGCCGCGTTCGTGGCGGCCGTCGCCGGCACCGGCACGCGCATCCTCGACACCCGCAAGACCCTGCCCGGGCTGCGCCTGGCGCAGAAGTACGCGGTGCGCTGCGGCGGCGGCCACAACCACCGCATCGGCCTGTTCGACACGGTGATGCTCAAGGAGAACCACATCCGCGCCGCCGGCTCGCTGACCGCGGCGGTGCACGCCGCGCGTGCGCAACAGCCGGCCCTGCCGCTGGTGGTGGAGGTGGAGACGCTGGAGCAGCTGCGCGAGGCGCTGCGGGCCGGCTGCGAGCGCATCCTGATCGACGACTTCGACCCGGCGATGCGGCGCGAGGCGGTGCGCATCGCCGCCGCCGCGCCGTTCCTGCGCAGCATTCCGCTGGAGGTGTCCGGCAGCGTCGACCTGGCCGGCGTGCGCGCCATCGCCGAGGACGGGGTGGACTGCATCTCGATCGGCGGCCTCACCAAGCACGTGCAGGCCATCGATCTTTCGTTGAAGCTGGGCCCGCCGCCCGCTTGAACCACGGCCGCGGCGCCGGGGAAGGCGCAGGCCTTTCACGTATCCGCGTCCGCGCTTCTGTCAGCCTGCGGCCACCCCTCTCCCCTGCATGGAACCGTCGTGATGGCAACAAGAGCCTGGCCCTGGATATGCCTGCTGCTGGGAGGCGTGGGCGGCCACGCCGCCGCGGCCGAGGTCTGCGACCTGCCGCCCCGCTACGGCCAGGCCCCGGCGGCCACCGCGATCGTGCGCGCGGCCTGCAACGAACACCGGTTGTGGATGCGGCCCTTCATCGACAGCAAGGGCCGGGTGGCCAGCCTGACCGTCACCGAGGCCGAGCGCAGCTACCTGGCCGACCACGGCGTGGTGGCGTGGCAACGCGTCGCCGGCTACTGGCGCGACAGCGGCACGCTGGGCGCAATGGGCGCCATCGACGGCGCACGCGCCTGCGGCGCGCTCGACGGCACGCGCTACACCGAGAGCGACTGCCGCGCCTTCCTGGTCGACAACCCGTGGTCGGCGGCCTTCGTTTCCTGGGTGATGACCCAGGCCGGGGTCAACGGTTTCGCGCGCTCGCCGCGCCATATCGACTACATCCGCGCCGCCTACCACGACGGCGGCAGCGGCCCGTACCAGTTCACCGACCCCGCCGTGGAGAAGCCGGCCCCCGGCGATCTGCTGTGCATGCTGCGCGGGCGCGACACCGCGCTGGGCTATGCCGGCCTGCGCGCCGCCCTGGGCGGCGCCGGGCAGATGCACTGGAAGTCGCACTGCGACGTGGTGGTCGCCGCCAACGTCGGCGGCGACCGCGCGCTCTACCTGATCGGCGGCAACGTGCTCAACACCGTGATGATGCGCAAGATGGAGCTGGACCGGGCCGGTCGCCTGGTGCTGCCGCCGCCGCAGCAGGCAGCCGGCGACGACGAGGACAGCCTGGGATCGGGCCGCGAATGCACGCCGGCGCACGAGGAGCTGTGCGACTTCAACCGCCGCGACTGGGCCGCCCTGCTGAAGCTGCGCCCCGAAGCCACGCTCACCGCGCCGGCGCCGGCCACGCCGCTGCCGCCCGCACAGCCCCCGGCAGCACCGGACACGATGCCGCCCGGGTTCCCGCGCGTCGTCCCGCCGCGCCCGGCGCAGGATGCGCCACCGGTACCCGCCAGGCAGGGACTGAACTCCCCTGCCGCGGCATACGCGCGCGGCGCCGGCGTCCTGATCCCCGGAACAGCCGTGCTGCCGGGACCGGAGCGGCGCGCTTGACGCCGCCCCGGGCTGCAGCCAGGTGCGGGAGGCGCCGGGCGTTTCCGCTCCTGCCGCCCGCCACTGTGCTCGCGCTCCGCCGGCCGGCGCGTCACTCGGACACGGCGGGATCGGCCGCATCCAGGCAAAGAAAAAGCGGGCCGAAGCCCGCTTTTTCGTTTGCCGCAGGGACGTTCGCGATTACTCGCTGACGCCCTCGCCTTCTTCCACGGCCTTGATCGACAGGCGGATACGGCCCTGCTTGTCGACTTCCAGCACCTTGACCTTGACCAGATCGCCTTCCTTCAGCTTGTCGCCGACCTTCTCGACGCGCTCGCTGGAGATCTGCGACACGTGCACCAGGCCGTCCTTGCCCGGCAGGATGGTCACGAACGCACCGAAGTCCATGATCTTGGCGACCTTGCCCTCGTAGATGCGGCCCGGCTCGACGTCCGAGGTGATCTGCTCGATGCGCGACTTGGCCGCCTGCGCGGCGATCGCGTTGACCGAGGCGATGATGATCGTGCCGTCGTCCTGGATGTCGATCTGGGTGCCGGTCTCCTTGGTGATGGCCTGGATGGTCGAACCACCCTTGCCGATCACTTCGCGGATCTTGTCCGGGTGGATCTTGATCGTCAGCAGGCGCGGAGCGAAGTCGCTCAGCTCCGAACGCGGCGAGGTCAGCGCGCTGGCCATCTCGCCCAGGATGTGCAGGCGGCCGGCCTTGGCCTGCTGCAGCGCCTGCTTCATGATCTCCTCGGTGATGCCCTCGATCTTGATGTCCATCTGCAGCGCGGACACGCCCTCGGAGGTGCCGGCGACCTTGAAGTCCATGTCGCCCAGGTGATCTTCGTCACCCAGGATGTCCGACAGCACCACGAAGTCGTCGCCTTCCTTCACCAGGCCCATGGCGATGCCGGCCACCGGCGCCTTGATCGGCACGCCGGCGTCCATCAGCGACAGCGAGCTGCCGCAGACCGAGGCCATCGACGAGGAGCCGTTGGACTCGGTGATCTCCGAGACCACGCGGATGGTGTACGGGAACTCCTCCAGCGACGGCATCACCGCCAGCACGCCGCGCTTGGCGAGGCGGCCGTGGCCGATCTCGCGGCGCTTCGGGCCCATCATGCGGCCGGCTTCGCCCACCGAGTAGGGGGGGAAGTTGTAATGGAACAGGAAGTTTTCCTTGTACTCGCCCGCCACCGCATCGATGACCTGCCCGTCGCGCGCGGTGCCCAGCGTGGTGATGACCATCGCCTGGGTCTCGCCGCGGGTGAACAGCGCCGAGCCGTGGGTACGCGGCAGCACGCTGACCTTCGAGGAGATCGGGCGCACGGTATCCAGCGCACGGCCGTCGATGCGCACCTTGGTGGCCAGCACCGAGCCGCGCATGGTCTGGTACTCCAGCTCGCCGAATTCCTTCGACAGCTCGCCGGTGCTCCAGCCCTCGCTCTCGGCGCGGCCGGCCAGGCCGGTCAGCACGTCCTTCTTGATCGCGGCGATCGCGTCGCGGCGCTGCAGCTTGTCGCGCACCTGGAAGGCCTGCGACAGCTGCTCGCCCACGGCTTCCTTCAGTGCCGAGATCAGCGCGTCCTTCTTGGCCGGGGCCGACCAGTCCCACGACTTGGTGCCGGCCTCGACGACCAGCTCGTTGATGACGTTGATGACCTTCTGCATCTCGCGATGACCGAACATCACCGCGCCCAGCATCACGTCCTCGGACAGCTGGTCGGCTTCCGACTCGACCATCAGCACCGCGTTCGAGGTACCGGCGACCACCAGCTCCAGCTTGGAATCCTTCAGCTCGCTGACGCTCGGGTTGAGCACGTACTCGCCGTTGATGTAACCGACCTTGGCGGCACCGATCGGGCCGTTGAACGGCGCGCCGGTCAGCGCGACCGCGGCCGAGGCGCCGATCAGCGCCGGGATGTCGCCATCGATCTCGGGATTCAGCGACATCACCGTCGCGATCACCTGGACCTCGTTGCGGAACTCTTCCGGGAACAGCGGACGCAGCGGGCGATCGATCAGGCGCGAGATCAGCGTCTCCTTCTCGGTCGCACGGCCCTCGCGCTTGAAGAAGCCGCCCGGGATGCGGCCGCCGGCGTAGAACTTCTCCTGGTAATCGACCGTCAGCGGGAAGAAGTCCTGACCTTCGCGTGCCGACTTGGCGGCAACGGCGGTGACCAGCAGGACCGTGTCTTCGACCTTGACGATGACGGCGCCGCCGGCCTGGCGTGCGACCTCGCCCGTTTCCAGGGTGACCGTGTGCTTGCCGTACTGGAAGGTTTTGGTGATTTTTGCCACGAGGATTGATTCCTTGGTGATGCGTTCTTCGAATGGACCGTCGACAGCCCTTGCTGCCTGCGGGTGGCCGGGGTGCTCCGACCGTTGACTCCGGGTACCGCCAAAACGAAACCGCGGCGCATCACTGCGCCGCGGTCGGCTGGGTTGCTTAGCGACGCAGACCGAGCTTCTCGATCAGGGCCTTGTAGCGCTCGCCGTCCTTCTTCTTCAGGTAGTCGAGCAGACTGCGACGGCGGTTGACCATCTGCAGCAGGCCGCGGCGGCTGTGGTGATCCTTCTTGTGGGTCTTGAAGTGGCCGGTCAGCAGCTCGATGCGGGCGGTCAGCAGGGCGACCTGCACTTCCGGCGAACCGGTGTCCTGGGCGCTGCGCTTGTTGTCTTCAATGACCTTCTGGGTGTCGATCGACATGGAGTTTTCTCTGTAGATGCGGGGCCGGCAGGAACGCGCGTGGCGCACCGCCTGACTCGCCGGTTGCTTGGGGAATGCGCTCGAGGCGCGAGGTGCCCGAAAAGGCCGCGGAATTGTACCGTCCGCGGCGCTGCGGAACAAGGTGACGCCGTCTTCACACGGCCGGGATCAGGGATTGAACAGGCGCTGCGGTGCCAGCAGGCCGCTGCCGTCCACCGTGCCCAGGCCCGAGGGCTGCCCGTCGGCGCCGAACACCGCGACCTGCCCGGGCGGGAACGCGGGATCGCGCAGGCGCTGGCCCATGCGAAAGCGCCGCGCCGGCTCGTCGTCCAGCACGATCCGGGGGAAATCCGCCAGGCCCGCCGCCAGCGGCAGCAGCAGCGTCGCGGCCTCGGTGCCGGCCTCCAGGGTGGCGCGCAGCGCGTCCAGGGTCAGCATCTGCGGCTGCCGGAACGGCTCCACCCACAGCCGGCGCAGCCCGGCGATGTGGCCGCCGCAGCCCAGCGCCTCGCCGAGGTCGCGCGCGATGCTGCGGATGTAGGTGCCCGAGCCGCAGGTCACGCGCAGCCGCAGCCGCGGCGAGGCCCAGTCCAGCACCTCGATGGCGTGGACCTCGACCTCGCGCACCGGCGCCTCGATGCACTCGCCCCGGCGCGCCTTGGCGTAGAGCGGCTCGCCCCCCTGCTTCAGCGCCGAATAGATCGGCGCCTGCTGGCGGATGCGCCCGGTCAGCGGCCGCAGCGCGGCCTCCAGCGCGGCGACGTCCAGCGCCGGCACCGCGCGCTCGCGCAGCACCGCGCCGTCGGCGTCGTCGCTGTCGGTGGTGGCGCCGAGCACGATCTCGGCGTCGTAGGCCTTGGCCGAGCCCAGCAGCAGCCCGGCGATCTTGGTGGCCTCGCCGAAGCACAGCGGCAGCAGGCCGGTGGCCAGCGGATCGAGGCTGCCGGTATGGCCGCCCTTCTCCGCCCGCAGCAGCCGGCGCGCCACCTGCAATGCGGTGTTCGAGCTCAGGCCGGTCGGCTTGTCGAGCAGCAGGATGCCGTCCAGGCGACGGAAAGGAATTCGGGACATCGTGTGGGAATCGAGCGACGCCGGGCGCCGGTGGATGAGCGGAAGGTCCGCAGGCGGGCGCGTGTCCTCCCTGCCGTCCTGGCCGACGCGCGGTCGCGTCGGGTGTCGCCGCGGCCAGGCCGCCGGCGGTCTCTCAGTCTTCGCCCGCGCCGGCGTCGGGCAGGTCGCGCAGCAGGTTGTCGATGCGCTCGCCGCGGTCGACCGAATCGTCGTAGTGGAAATGCAGCTCCGGCACATGCCGCAGCTTCATCGCCCGCGCCAGCTCCGAACGCAGCTGCGGCGCCAGTTCCTTCAGGCCCTTGACCGCCTCGCCCGAACGCTCCGGCAGCAACGCGGTGACGAACACCTTGGCGTGGGCCAGGTCGCGGCTGACCTCGACATCGGAGACGCTGACCGACGGCAGGCCATGGTCGCGCACCGCCGAATGCACGATGGCGCCCAGGTCGCGGCGGATCTGTGCGGAGACACGGTCGGTACGGTGGAAGGACTTCTGGGCCACAGGCAGGGATTCGTGATGGGGAATGGGGACTTGCGGGAGCGCAGGCGCGGGAGCCGGTGGGGACGAATCCCCGATCCCGGCTCCCGCATCCCGGCGGTCAGAGCGTACGCGGCACTTCGATGCGCTCGAAGCACTCGATCTGGTCGCCGGCCTTGACGTCGTTGTAGGCCTTCACGCCGATACCGCACTCGGTACCGTTGCGCACTTCCTCGACGTTCTCCTTGAAGCGGCGCAGCGATTCCAGCTCGCCCTCGAACACCACCACGCTGTCGCGCAGCACGCGGATCGGCTTGCTGCGCTTGACCACGCCCTCGACGATCATGCAGCCGGCGACGGCGCCGAACTTCGAGCTGCGGAACACGTCGCGGACCTGGGCGATACCGATGATCTCCTCGCGGATCTCCACGCCCAGCAGACCGGACGCCACCTGCTTCACCTGGTCGATCACGTCATAGATGATCGAGAAGTAGCGCAGGTCCACGCCGTTGGATTCGATGATCCGGCGCGCCGAGGCGTCGGCACGCACGTTGAAGCCGATCACCGTGGCCTTGGAGGCGACCGCCGAATTGGCGTCCGACTCGGTGATGCCGCCCACGCCCGAGTGGATCACGTTGATGCGGATGTCCTCGTTGGACAGCGCGACCAGGGCCTGGCGCAGCGCCTCCACCGAACCCTGCACGTCGGCCTTGATGACCAGGTTGAGCGCCAGCTGGCCCTCGCCCTTGCCCATCTGCGCCAGGATGTCTTCCATGCGGTTGCCCGCCGAAGCCACCAGGCGCGACTCGCGGCGCTTGATCTCGCGCTGCTGCGCCACGTCCTTGGCCAGGCGCTCGTCCTCGACGACGACGAAGTCGTCGCCGGCATCCGGCACGCCGGACAGACCCAGCACCTGCACCGGGATGGACGGGCAGGCCTCGGCCGGCTGCGCGCCGGTCTCGTCGAACAGCGCGCGCACGCGGCCGTACTGGATGCCGCACACGAGGTAGTCGCCCCGCTTCAGGCTGCCCTGCTGCACCAGCACCGTGGCCACCGGGCCGCGGCCCTTGTCCAGCGAGGACTCGATGACGGTACCGCTGGCGCGGCCCTCCGACACGGCCTTGAGCTCGAGCACTTCGGCCTGCAGCGAGATCGCGTCCAGCAGCGTGTCGATGCCCGCGCCGGTCTTGGCCGACAGCTCGATGAACTGGGTGTCGCCGCCGAATTCCTCGGCGACCACGTTCTCGGCCAGCAGCTCGTTCTTGACGCGCTGCGGGTCGGCGCCGGACTTGTCGATCTTGTTGACCGCCACGATCAGCGGGACGCCGGCCGCACGGGCGTGCTGCACCGCTTCCTTGGTCTGCGGCATGACGCCGTCGTCGGCCGCCACCACCAGCACCACGATGTCGGTGATCTTGGCGCCGCGCGCACGCATCGAGGTGAAGGCCGCATGGCCGGGGGTATCCAGGAAGCTGATGACGCCGCGGCCGGTCTCGACGTGATAGGCGCCGATGTGCTGGGTGATGCCGCCGGCTTCGCCGGAGGCGATCTTGGTGCGGCGGATGTAGTCCAGCAGCGAGGTCTTGCCGTGGTCGACGTGACCCATGATGGTGACCACCGGCGGACGCGCCACGGCCTCGCCCTGCACTTCCTCCGAGTGCGCCAGCAGGGCGTCCTCGAAATCGGCGCTGCCGGCGCGCACGGCCTTGTGGCCCAGTTCCTCGGTGATCAGCACCGCGGTGTCGTGGTCGATGGACTGGGTGATGGTGGCCATCACGCCCATCTTGAACAGCGCCTTCACCACGTCGCCGCCCTTCAGCGCGAGCTTCTGCGCCAGGTCGGCCACGGTGATGGTCTCGCCGATCGCGATCTCGCGCACGACCGGGGCGGTCGGGCGCTCGAAGCCGTGCGAACCGCCACCGCTGCGCGACTGGTCGTTGCCGCGGCGCGACGACGACGAGGAGGCACGCCCACCGGGACGGCCGCGCACGTTGGAACGGCGCGCGCGGTCGGCGGCGGACAGGTGCAGCTGGCCGGCGAAGCGCTTGGTCGCGTCGTCGTCCTCGACGCCGGCCACCATCGCGTGCGAACCGCGGGTCTTGTGCTTGGCGGCATTGGCACGGTCGTCGGCGCGCGGCGCGGCCGGACGGGCGGGCGCGGCCGGGGTCGCCGGGCGCGGGCCACGCGGGGCGGCGGCCGCGCCGGGCGCAGCAGCGGCGGCGGCCGGACGGGCCGGCTCGGCGGCCACGGCAGCGGCGGCCTCGGCGGCCTTGCGCTCGGCCTCGACGCGGTCGCGCTCGGCCTGCTCTTCCTTACGCTTGCGATCGATTTCCTCGTCGCGGGCGCGGTCCATCTCGGCCAGGCGCTGCTGCTCGGCCAGGTTGCGCTGGCGCGACTCCTCCAGCTTGCGCAGGATGTCGGCGCGCTCGTCGTCCGGAGACATCGGCGCGGCGCGGCCGCCGCCTTCGTTCTCGGACTTGACGTAGGTGCGCTTCTGCCGGACCTCGACGTTCACCGTGGTCTTGCTGCGACCGGCGCTGACCGTCACTTCCTGCAGCTTGCGCCGATTGAGCGTGATCTTCTTCGGCGCCTCGACGACGGATTCGGCCGTCGGCTCGGCCTTGCCGTGGGTACGGCGCAGGAAGCCCAGCAGCTTCATCTTCTCGGTACTGGTCACGACCTGGTCGGGACCGCTGAACTTCATGCCGGCCTCGGCCAGTTGAACCAGCAGTTTATCGACCGGCGTGTTGACCAGCTCGGCAAGCTTGCGGATGGTGGTTTGCTGCGACATTCGGATCCTATGATCTGGTTGGCGCCCCCTCGCCCAGAGCAAGGGAAACGCAGATTCTAAGCCCTGATGGGGTCAGGGCGCGGTTCATCGCCGACTCATTCGCCGCGCTCCAGACGGGCGATTTCCTCGGCGCGGGCGGCCAGGATCAGCGCCGCGGCGCGCTCCTGGGTCAGCCCCTCGATACCGAACTCGACGATCTCGTCGGCAGCGAGATCGGAAAGATCCTCGCTGGTACGCACCCCGTGCTCAGCCAATGCGAACGCAGTCGCCTCGTCCATGCCTTCCAGCGACAGCAGGTCGTCGGTCGGCTGCGTGCCGTCCAGACCCTCTTCCTCCGCCAGCGCCGCATTCAGCAGCGCATCGCGGGCGCGGGCGCGCAGTTCCTCGACGATGTCCTCGTCGAAGCCCTCCACCGCCAGCAACTCGCCCACCGGCACGTAGGCGATTTCCTCGACCGTGTTGAAGCCCTCGGCGACCAGGATGCCGGCGATCTCCTCGTCCACTTCCAGCCGGTCCATGAACAACTGTCGCGCGGCATGCTGCTCGGCCTCGGACTTGGCGGCGACCTGGTCGGCGGTCATCACGTTGAGCTGCCAGCCGGTCAGGCGGCTGGCCAGGCGTACGTTCTGGCCGCCCTTGCCGATCGCCTGGGCCAGCCGGTCCTCGGCTACGGCCAGGTCCATCGAATGCTTTTCTTCGTCGACGATGATCGACTGCACCTCGGCCGGCGCCATCGCATTGATGACGAAGTTGGCCGGGTTCTCGTTCCACAGCACGATGTCCACGCGCTCCCCGTTGAGCTCGTTGGACACCGCCTGCACGCGCGAACCGCGCATGCCGATGCAGGCGCCGATCGGATCGGTGCGGGTATCGTGCGCCAGCACCGCGATCTTGGCGCGGTCGCCCGGGTCGCGGGCACAGCCCTTGATCTCGACCAGGCCCTGGCCGACTTCCGGCACCTCGAGCTTGAACAGCTCGATCATGAACTCGGGCGCGGCGCGGCTGATGAACAGCTGCGGGCCGCGCGGTTCCGAGCGCACCTCGGCCAGGTAGCCGCGCACGCGGTCACCGGCGCGCAGCACGTCGCGCGGGATGCCCTTGTCCTTCGGGATGAAGGCCTCCGCATTCCCGCCCAGGTCGACATAGATGTTGCCGCGCTCGGCGCGCTTGACCGCACCGGTCACCAGCTCGCCCACGCGGTCCTTCCACGCGTCCACCACCTGCTGCCGTTCGGCCTCGCGCACGCGCTGCACGATCACCTGCTTGGCGGCCTGGGCGGCGATGCGGCCGAAGTCCGGGTTCTCGATCTGCTCCTCGATGTAGTCGCCGATCTCGACGCCGTCGGCCTCGTCGATCGCGTCCATCATGCGGATCTGGCGGTCAGGCGACTCCATCACCACGTCGTCGGCCACCACTTCCCAGCGGCGGTAGGTCTCGTAGTTGCCATCCTTCTGGTCGATGGTGACGCGTGCCAGCACGTCCTGGTCGGGATAGCGCTTCTTCGCCGCCGAAGCCAGCGCGGCCTCGATCGCCTCGAAGATCACCTCGCGCGGCACGCCCTTCTCGTTGGCGACCGCATCCACTACCAGCAAAAGTTCCTTGCTCATTCGCTCACTCCGCGCGCGGCTTGCCGGCCGCCGACTCGTTGGATGGTTTCTTGTTGCCCGACCCCGTCTTCTTGGGACCCGGCTTGTTCGGTTTCTGCGGCGCCAGGCCGAGGGCGGCCCAGTCCGGGAGAATGCGCGCCTTGTCGATGTTGTCGAACGCGACCGGCAACGCGTTGCCGTCCACCTCGAACACCACCTGCCCCGCGGCTTCGTCCACCTGCGCGATGCGGCCCTGCAGGCGACGGCGCCCGGCCTGCGGCAGCTTCAGCACCACCTTGGCCGACTCGTCCACGTGCAGCGCGAACTGCGCCAGCGTGAACAGCGGGCGGTCCACGCCCGGGGAGGACACTTCCAGCGTGTAGTTGCCGCTGATCGGATCCTCGACGTCCAGCTGCGCGGAGACCTCGCGGCTCACGCGCTCGCAGTCGTCGATGTTGACGATGCGGTCGGGCTGCTCGGCCAGCGGCACATCGATATAGAGACGCAGCGTCGCCCCACCCGGCGCCGGCAGATACTCGGCACCCAGCAACTCGAGTCCGAGGGCCTGCACAGTGGGGGTCAGCAGATTCGCGATTTCGGTCGCCTTGTCGCTCACAGACTGCCCTGATCCAGTTGATTACCCGGCAGCAGGCGTCATGTTTCCGGCTGCGGAAAAAACAAGGGGCCCAATGGGCCCCTTGCGTAAAAAAACCCGATCTCTCAGGATCGGCGCAAAGGCGGGAACATGCACCTTTACGATCCAAGAACCGAGTCGCTGCCCGATAAGCAGCGACTCAAACTTGGTAGCGGGGGCAGGATTTGAACCTGCGACCTTCGGGTTATGAGCCCGACGAGCTGCCAGACTGCTCCACCCCGCAGCAGAAGCGGAATTATGAAGAACCGGGACGATTATTGCAAGCCCTGATTTTTCATCCTTTGGAAACCGGGGTTGCCCCGAGGCGTCCAACGTGGGGCGATCATAACCCCAATGCGCCGAAATCGGAATAGCCATAACCACAATCAATGTAAATAAAGGGCCGACGCCGTGCGCCGGGCCGGTTCGAGGCGTGCAATTGCGCAGCACGGGCCGTCGCGACCTTTCTCCCGGCGCTTGAAAGGCCCGTGCCACGACCGCGGCCACCATCGTTTCACCCCGCCCGATTCGTACGCCCGCCCCGCCCGCAGGCGCCGGTGACGCCGGCCGGCGCGCCCTACACCCGGCTTTGACCGGGTCGCGCCCAAGGTGGAAGGCCTCCAGCCGCCGCCACGAGACCGCCATGACCGCTTCGCCCGCCAGCACCGCCTCCCCGGCGCGGACGCCTCCTGCGCCGGAGGTCCCCACCTATCCGCTGGAACTGGAGGTCAACGGCCGCCACCACCGCCTGCAGGTGGAGGCCTGGGTCAGCCTGCTCGACCTGTTGCGCGACCGCCTGCAGCTGACCGGCACCAAGAAGGGCTGCGACCACGGCCAGTGCGGCGCCTGTACGGTGCTGGTGGATGGGCGACGCATCAACAGCTGCCTGACGCTGGCGGTGATGCAGGACGGCTGCCGCATCACCACCGTCGAAGGCCTGGCCGACGGCGAGCGCCTGCATCCGCTGCAACGCGCCTTCATCGAGCACGACGCCTTCCAGTGCGGCTACTGCACGCCCGGCCAGCTGTGCTCGGCGGTCGGGCTGATCGACGAAGGCCAGGCCTGCAGCCGCGACCAGGTGCGCGAGCTGATGAGCGGCAACCTCTGCCGTTGCGGTGCGTACCCGCAGATTACCGACGCGGTGATGGCGGTGCTGGGCGAGGACGGCGCTGCGGACGCGCCGCCGCAGCCGTGGACGCCCGGGACGGTGCCGGCATGAACCCGCTCACCTATACCCGTGCCACCGAGCTGTCCCAGGCGGTGGACGCGCTCGCGGCACGCGGCGGCGGCACGGAGGCGCCCTCCCCGCCCCGGTTGCGCCCGATCGCCGGCGGCACCAACCTCACCGACCTGATGAAGCTCGCCATCCTGCGGCCGCAGGGGCTGCTGGACATCAACCGGCTGCCGCTGGACGCCATCGCCGTCCAGGCCGACGGCGGGCTGCGCCTGGGCGCCCTCGCCCGCAACGCCGAGACCGCCTACCACCCCGAGGTGCTGAAGCGTTATCCGCTGCTGAGCGCGGCGATCCTGGCCGGCGCCTCCGCCCAGATCCGCAACATGGCCAGCAACGGCGGCAACCTGCTGCAGCGCACGCGCTGCCTGTACTTCTACGACCACGCCACGCCCTGCAACAAGCGCACGCCGGGCAGCGGCTGCTCGGCGATCGGCGGCCTGACCAAGTACCACGCCATCCTCGGCGCGAGCGCGCACTGCATCGCCACCCACCCGTCCGACATGTGCGTGGCCCTGGCGGCGCTGCAGGCGGTGGTCCACGTGCGCGGCCCGCTGGGCGAGCGCGCCATCGCCTTCGGCGACTTCCATCGCCTGCCCGGCGACCACCCGGAGCTGGACAGCACGCTGGCGCCGGACGAGCTGATCGTGCACATCGACCTGCCGCCGGCCGACGGCTTCGCCGGCCACAGCGCCTACCTGAAGATCCGCGAACGGCTGTCCTATGCGTTCGCGCTGGTGTCGGTGGCGGCCGCGCTGGAGCTCGACGCGGAGGGCCGCATCCGCCAGGCGCGCATCGCGCTGGGCGGCGTGGCCCACAAGCCGTGGCGACGGCCCGAGGCCGAAGCGCTGCTGGTCGGCGAGATCGCCTCGCCCGCGGCCTTCGCCCGTGCTGCCGAGGCGCTGCTGGCGGACGCGCTGCCGCAGGGCGGCAACGCCTTCAAGCTGCCGCTGGCGCAGCGCGCCGTGGTCCGCGCACTGGAGGTCGCCCGCGACGGCACCCTCGACCCGCGCGGTCCCGGCCACACCCACGACGTGGAGGACGCGGCATGAACGAGCGCATCGCCGAACTCGACGCGCCGCGTGCCGACGACGGCACCGGCTTCCGTCCCACCGGCCGCGGCGTGACCCGCATCGACGGGCGTGCCAAGGTCACCGGCCAAGCCCGCTACGCGGCGGAATGGCCGGCGCCCGACCTGGCCTTCGGCGTGGTGGTCAACAGCACGATCGCCAAGGGCCGCATCCTCGGGTTCGAGCTGGCCGCCGCCCGCGCGGTGCCGGGCGTGCTGGAGATCGTCACCCACGAGAACCGGCCGCGGATGCGCGGACTGTCGCTGTTCTACAAGGACATGACCGCCCCGGGCGGCGCGCCGTTCCGTCCGCTGTACGACGACAAGGTGCTCTACAGCGGCCAGCCGGTCGCGCTGGTGGTGGCCGAGACCTTCGAGGCCGCACGCCACGCCGCGCATCTGGTCGAGGTGCGCTACGAGGCGCAGCCGCACGAGACCGACCTGATGGCCAACCTGGGGCGCGCGCGCGCGCCGAAGCCGATGAAGGCCGGCTTCTCCGCCCCGCCCAAGGACAAGGGCGAGCCCGACGCCGCGTTCGAGGCCGCCGCGCACCAGATCCAGGGCGATTACTACAGCGGCGTCGAGCACCACAACCCGATGGAGCTGTTCGCCTCGACCGTGATCCGCGGCGACGACGGCCACTTCACCATCTACGACAAGACCCAGGGCTCGCAGAACAGCCGCTGGTACGTCTCGCACGTGTTCGGCCTGTCCAAGAACAAGGTCACGGTGCGCAACCCCTACGTCGGCGGCGCATTCGGCTCGGGCCTGCGTCCGCAGTACCAGCTGCCGCTGGCGGTGATGGCCTCGATCCTGCTGGACCGCTCGGTGCGGGTGGTGATGACGCGCCAGCAGATGTTCACCTTCGGCCATCGCCCCGAGACCGTGCAGCGGGTCAAGCTCGGTGCCGACCGCGATGGCCGCCTGCGCTCGGTCTGGCACGAGGCCATCGCCGAGACCTCGCGCATCGAGGACTATGTCGAGGTGGTGGTCAACTGGAGCGGCCAGCTGTACGCCTGCGACAACGTGCATCTCGGCTACCACGTGGTGGACCTGGACCAATACACGCCGATCGACATGCGCGCCCCGGGCGCCGCCCACGGCGTGCACGCCCTGGAAGTGGCGATGGACGAACTGGCCTACGACGTCGGCATCGACCCGCTGGAACTGCGCTTGCGCAACTACGCCGAGGTCAATCCCGCAGACGACAAGCCGTATTCGACCAAGGCGCTGCGCGAGTGCTATGCGCAGGGTGCCGAGCGCTTCGGCTGGGCGCGGCGCCCGCTGCAGCCGCGCGCGCGCCGGGAAGGCCGCGAATGGGTGGGCTGGGGCATGGCCACCGGGCAATGGGACGCGATGCAGATGTTCGCGCGCGCCCACGCGGTGCTGCACGCCGACGGGCGGCTGACGGTGAGCAGCGCCGCCACCGACATCGGCACCGGCACCTATACGGTGATGGCGATGATCGCGGCCGAGGCCCTGGGACTGCCGCTGGAGCACGTCACCTTCCAGCTCGGCGATTCCACGCTGCCGGTGGCACCGATCGAAGGCGGTTCTTCGCACGTGGCCACGGTGGGCTCGGCGGTCGACGGCGTCTGCGCCAAGCTGCGCGAACGCCTGCTCAAGCTGGCGCGCCGCCTGCCCGATTCCGCCTTCGCCAGGGCGAAGCTCGGCGACGTGGTGTTCAGCGACGGCGCGCTGGCGCTGCGCGACGCGCCGGCCACCGCGGTCGCGCTGACCCGGCTGCTGCAGCACGCGGGGCTGGAGCGTATCGAGGACAAGTTCCTGCTGCTGCCCAACGTGCTCAAGCAGCGCAAGTACACCCGCGCCACCCATGGCGCGGTGTTCGTGGAAGTGCGCGTGGACGAGGACCTGGGCACGGTGCGCGTCACCCGCGTGGTCAGCGCGATCGCGGCCGGCCGCATCCTCAACCCGCTCGCCGCGCGCAGCCAGATCGTCGGCGGCGTAGTCTGGGGCATCGGCCAGGCGCTGCACGAGCACACCCAGTCCGACCACCGCTTCGGGCGCTTCATGAACCACGATTTCGCCCAGTACCACGTCTCGGCCAACGCCGACATCCACGACATCGAGGTGATCTTCGCCGAGGAGGACGACCGCGTCGTCAGCCGCCTCGGCGCCAAGGGGGTCGGCGAGATCGGGCTGGTCGGGGTGGCGGCGGCGGTCAGCAACGCCATCTTCCACGCCACCGGGAAGCGCATCCGCAGCACGCCGATGACGCCGGACAAGGTGATGCGGGACTGAAGCAGGGCCGGCGGGCGCCGGTCAACCGCAAGGGCGTCCGCAGCTTGCGGACGCCCCGAGGCTCATGCCAGGGCGGCGAAGGCCTTCTGGCACCACACCATCAGCGGGTTCCAGGCCAGGCCCAGCGCGAGCAGCGCCAGTGCGTTGACGCCCAGCACCACGCCGAGCACGCGGTCGTGGTTGGCCGGCAACGGCTCGCCAACCGGCTCGTCGAAGTACATGACCTTGATCACGCGCAGGTAGTAGTAGGCGCCGATGACCGCGCACAGCACGCCCAGGATCGCCAGCCACAGCATGCCGCCCTGCACCGCGGCGCCCAGCACCGCCAGCTTGCTCCAGAA
The DNA here is from genome assembly GCA_037145635.1 of Lysobacteraceae bacterium USHLN149. Classification (GTDB taxonomy): domain Bacteria; phylum Pseudomonadota; class Gammaproteobacteria; order Xanthomonadales; family Xanthomonadaceae; genus JAATFS01. The sequence continues at coordinate 793,384 of JBBCXB010000001.1, read as the reverse complement.
GCCCAGGAACGGCGGGACGCCTGCCAGCGAGGCCATGATGCACAGCACCAGCCCGGCCATCCACGGGTTGCGTGCGTTCAGGCCCTTGAAATCGTCGATGCGCTCGGCCTCGAAGCCGCTACGCGACAGCGCGATGATCGCGCCGAACGAGGCGGTGGACATGATCGCGTAGCTGATCGCGTAGAACAGCGCCGCCGCATAGCCGCGCTGGTCGCCGCCGGCCACCGCCATCAGCAGGAAGCCGATGTGGGACACCGTCGAGTAGGCCAGCATGCGCTTGAGGTTGCTCTGCGCGATCGCCATCAGGTTGCCGATGACCAGCGACAGCGCCGACAGGCCGCCGATCAGCAGGTGCCATTGTGGCGACAGGGGGCCCACGCCCATCTCCAGCAGGCGGTAGGCCATGCCGAAGGCGGCCAGCTTGGGCGCCGAGCTGATGAACAGCGCCACCGGCGCCGGGGCGCCCTGGTAGACGTCCGGCAGCCACATGTGGAACGGCGCCGCGCCCAGCTTGAAGGCGACGCCGGCGATCATGAAGATGGTGCCGGTGAGCAGCAGCGTCTTTTCCTGGGTGCCGTCGATGGCGGCGTGGATGCCCGCCAGGCTCAACGTCCCGGTGGCGCCGTAGATCAGCGACATGCCGTACAGCAGCAGGCCCGACGCCAGCGAGCCGAGCACGATGTACTTCATCGCCGCCTCGGTGGCCAGGCCGTTGTCGCGGTTGGACGCGACCAGCGCATAGGAGCACAGCGCCAGCAGCTCCAGCCCCAGGTAGACCATCAGCAGGCTGCCGGCCGAGACCAGGATCATCATGCCGGCGGTGGCGAACAGCACCAGCACCGGGATCTCGCCCTGGTACAGGTTGCGCTCGCGCAGGTAGCTCCAGCCGTAGACCAGCGACAGCCCGCTGACCAGCACGATCACGGTCTTCATCACGTCCGCGGCGGCATCGCGCACGAACATCCCGTGGAAGACCTCCCCCTGGCCGCCGGTGCCGGTGGCCAGCATCAGCAGCACCACCGCCAGCACGGCGACGGAGAACAGGTGGGTCCAGACCTTCTGCCGCTGGCTGACGAACAGGTCGATCATCAGCAGCGCGAAAGCACCACCGACGAGCACCAGCTCCGGAGACAAGGGGGCCAGATCAGCGGTGGTCAACGGCAGAGGCGTTGGCGTGGTCATCATTAAATCCTGGAATCAATACGTGCGGCGTGCGATTAGAGCTTGGTCACGGCGATCTGCGTGGCCAGCTTCGCAATCGACGGCTCCATCAGGTCGGTCAGCGGCTTCGGGTAGATGCCCAGCGCCAGCACGCCGGCGGCGAACACGCCCAGCACGAAGGCCTCGCGCTTGTTGATGTCCTTGAGCTCGGCCACGTGGGCGTTGGCCACCTCGCCGAAGAACACCCGCTTGTACAGCCACAGCGTGTAGGCGGCGGTGATCACCAGCGTGGTGGCCGCGCCGAACGCGATCAACGGGTGCTTCTGGAAGCTGGCCAGGATGATCATGAACTCGCCGACGAAGCCGCTGGTGCCCGGCAGGCCCGCATTGGCCATGTAGAACAGCATGGCGAAGGTGGCGAACCACGGCATCACGTTGACCACGCCGCCGTAGTCGGCGATGCGGCGGGTGTGCATGCGGTCGTAGAGCACGCCGATGCAGGAGAACATCGCGCCGGAGACGAAGCCGTGCGAGATCATCTGCACCATCGCGCCCTGCAGGCCCAGGCGGGCGGCATCGACGCTGCCGTAGTCGCGCACCAGGGTGAAGGCGATGAAGGTGCCCAGGGTGACGAAGCCCATGTGCGCGATCGACGAATAGGCGACCAGCTTCTTCATGTCGTCCTGCACCAGCGCGACCAGGCCGACGTAGATCACCGCGATCAGCGACAGCGCGATCACCAACCAGGCGTAGTCGTGGCTGGCGTCGGGCACGATCGGCAGGTTGAAGCGCAGGAAGCCGTAGCCGCCGATCTTCAGCGCGATCGCGGCCAGGATCACCGAACCGGCAGTCGGCGCCTCCACGTGCGCGTCCGGCAGCCAGGTGTGCACCGGGAACATCGGCACCTTGACCGCGAAGGCGATCAGGAACGCGAAGAAGATCCAGGTCTGCTCGCGCGCGGTCAGCTGCATCGCGTACAGGTCGGCGAGCTGGAAGCTGCCGCCCTTCAGGTACAGGTAGATCAGCGCCACCAGCATCAGCACCGAGCCGAGGAAGGTGTACAGGAAGAACTTGACCGCGGCGTAGATGCGGCGCGGGCCGCCCCAGATGCCGATGATCAGGAACATCGGGATCAGCATCGCCTCGAAGAACACGTAGAACAGCATCGCATCGGTCGCGGCGAACATGCCCAGGGTCACGCCCTCCAGGATCAGGAAGGCGGCCACGTACTGGTTGACGCGCTTCTCGATCGAGGTCCAGGCACCGATCAGCGCCAGCACCGTGACCAGGGTGGTCAGCAGGATCAGCGCGATTGCGATGCCGTCGACGGCGAGGTTGTAGCCGATGTCGTAGGCCGGGATCCACGCGTGCTGTTCGACGAACTGCAGCGCGTCGTTGGTGGTGTCGTAGCCGCTGAGCAGGGGCAGGCTCAGCAGGAACGTCAGCACGGCGACCGCCAGGGCCGCCCAGCGGGCGGCATTGGCGTTGCGCAATGCGAGGATCAGGAAGCCACCGATGATCGGCAGCCAGATCAGGACAGACAGTAAGGGCCAGTTCGACACGTCTTCTTATTCCGTACAGGTCAACGCCAGAAATGCATCAGCACCGCCAACAGGGCGATGAGACCGATGATCATTGCAAAGGCGTAGTGATAGAGGAAACCGGATTGCGTGCGACGCAGCAGGTTGGCCGCCAGGTCGATCAGCCGGGCGGAGCCGTTGACCATCGCGCCGTCGACCACATGCGTGTCGATCGCGCGCGACGCCTTGCCCAGGGCGACGCCGCCGCCGGCAAAGCCGTTGATCCACAGCTTGTCGAAGCCGTACTTGTTCTCTAGCAGCCACACCAGCGGCGAGAGCTTCTCGCGTGCGGCGGCGGCCAGCGACGGCTTCCACAGGTACATCACGGCGGCCAGCGCGAAGCCCAGGACCGTCAGCAGGAACGGCCACGCCAGCATGCCGTGCAGGGCGAACGCCACCGGGCCATGGAATTCCTCGGCCAGCGCCGCGACGGTATCGCGCGCCGGGTCGTGGAAGTCGACGATGCCGGTGAAGAACGACACCGCCTGGCCCTTGACCGCAGCCACCGCGTGGTGCCCGGCCCAGTCGGTGCCGAACAGCATCGGACCGATGGTGAAGAAGCCGACCGCGATCGACGGGATCGCCAGCAGCACCAGCGGCAGCGTCACCACCCACGGCGATTCGTGCGGCTCGTGCGCGCCGTGGTGGCCGTGGTCGCCATGGCCGTGGTCATCGTGCGCGTGCACCTGGGCCTCGGCGTCGGTATGGGCGTTGTCGCCGTGCGCGACGACCGCATGCCCGGCATGGCCGTGGGCCGCGTCGTCGTGCGCGTCGCGGAAGCGTTCCTTGCCGTGGAAGGTCAGGAACAGCAGGCGGAAGCTGTAGAAGCTGGTCACCAGCACGCCGCCGAGCACCGCGTAGTAGCCATAGCTCGCGATCCAGCTGGACGACTCGTGCGCATGGTGCGCGGCGGCCTCGATGATGGTGTCCTTCGAGTAGAAGCCGGAGAAGAACGGGGTGCCCACCAGCGCCAGCGTGCCGATCAGGCTGGTCCAGTAGGTGATCGGCATGTACTTGCGCAGGCCGCCCATCTTGCGCATGTCCTGCTCGTGGTGCATGCCGATGATGACCGAGCCCGCCGCCAGGAACAGCAGCGCCTTGAAGAAGGCGTGGGTCATCAGGTGGAACACGGCGGCCGAGTACGCCGACACGCCCAGTGCGACGGTCATGTAGCCGAGCTGCGACAGCGTCGAGTATGCGACCACGCGCTTGATGTCGTTCTGCACGATGCCGATCAGGCCGGTGAAGAACGCGGTGGTGGCGCCGATGAACAGCACGAAGTTCAGCGCGGTCTCGGTCAGCTCGAACAGCGGCGACATGCGCGCCACCATGAAGATGCCGGCGGTGACCATGGTCGCGGCGTGGATCAGCGCCGAGATCGGGGTCGGGCCTTCCATCGAGTCCGGCAGCCACACGTGCAGCGGCACCTGCGCCGACTTGCCCATCGCACCGATGAACAGGCAGATGCAGATCAGCGTCATCACGCTCCACGGGTGCCCGTCGAACAGCTGCACCTGGGCCCCGGCCAGCGACGGCGCGTTGGCGAACACGGTGGCGTAGTCCAGCGAGTTGAACCACAGCAGCACGCCGGCGATGCCGAGGATGAAGCCGAAGTCGCCGACGCGGTTGACCAGGAACGCCTTCATGTTGGCGAACACCGCGGTCGGGCGCTTGAACCAGAAGCCGATCAGCAGGTACGACACCAGTCCCACCGCTTCCCAGCCGAAGAACAGCTGCAGGAAGTTGTTGCTCATCACCAGCGTGAGCATCGAGAAGGTGAACAGCGAGATGTAGCTGAAGAAGCGCTGGTAGCCCGGGTCGTCGGCCATGTAGCCGATGGTGTAGACGTGCACCAGCAGCGACACGAAGGTCACCACCACCATCATCATCGCGGTCAGGCGGTCGACCATGAAGCCGACATGCGCGGAGTAGCCGCCCACCTCGAAGAACGTGTACAGGTTCTGGTTGAACGGGGCGGCGCCCTGCCCGACCAGCTGGTACAGCGTCCAGCACGACAGCGCGCAGCTGACGGCCACGCCCAGGATGGTGGCGAACTGCGCGCCCTTGCGCCCGACCTGGCGGCCGAACAGGCCGGCGATGATGCTGCCGACCAGCGGTGCGAGCACCACGGCGATCAGCAGACTCTTGGAGAGAGTGATTTCCATCTACGCGTCAGCCCTTCAGCGAATCGACTTCGGCCACGTTGATCGTGTGGCGGGTACGGAACAGGGTCACCAGGATCGCGAGGCCGATGGCGGCTTCCGCCGCGGCCACGGTCAGGATGAAGAACACGAACAGCTGTCCCGCCGCGTCGCCCAGCTCGCGCGAGAAGGCGATGAAGTTGATGTTGACCGACAGCAGCATCAACTCGATCGACATCAGCAGCACGATGACGTTCTTCCGGTTGAGGAAGATGCCGGCCAGGCTGATGCAGAACAGCACCGCGCCCAGGCCCAGCATGTGACCGAGGGTAATCATGGCTTCACCTCCTGGGGGGCGGCGGCCGCCGGATCGCCGGGCAGCTCGCGCACCACCGGCTTCTCGGCGGCCATCTTGACGATGCGCAGGCGGTCGCCGGCCTTGACCCGGGTCTGTGCGCCCGCGTCCTGCGACTTGATGCCGGTGCGCTTGCGCAGCGTCAGCATCACCGCCGCCACCACCGCCACCGTCAGGATCACCGCGGCGAACTCGAACGGCAGCAGGAACTCGGTGAACAGGCTGTGCGCCAGCCAGGTCAGGTTGGAGCTGTCGGCGGCCTGCGCCGCGGCATTGTCGGCCGGGAAAGGGGCGGCCGAGCGCGCCTTGACCCCGATCAGGGTGACCATCTGCGCGAACATCGCCACCGCCACCACGATCCCGAGCGGCAGGTAGCGCACCCAGCCCTCGCGCAGGCGGCTGGTGTCGATGTCGAGCATCATCACCACGAACAGGAACAGCACCATCACCGCGCCGACGTACACCAGGATCAGCGTGACGCCCAGGAACTCGGCTCCCACCAGCAGCCAGACGCAGGCGATGGAGAAGAAGGTGAGGATCAGGCACAGCACGGCATACACCGGGTTGCGCACGCTGATCACCGCACCGGCGGCGACCACCGCGATGGCGGAGAAAGCGTAGAAAGCGATATTGACCCAGTCCATCATGACCTCAACGGAAGGCGGCATCGGCAGCGCGACGCTCGGCGATCTCGGCTTCGAGCCGGTCTCCGATCGCCAGCAGCTGCGGCTTGTTGATGATGTTCTCGCCCCGCTTCTCGAAGTGGTACTCGAGGACGTGGGTCTCGACGATCGAGTCCACCGGGCAGCTTTCCTCGCAGAAGCCGCAGTAGATGCACTTGAACAGGTCGATGTCGTAGCGGGTGGTGCGGCGGCTGCCGTCCTCGCGCTTGGCCGAGTCGATGGTGATCGCCAGTGCCGGGCACACCGCCTCGCACAGCTTGCAGGCGATGCAGCGCTCTTCCCCGTTCGGGTAGCGGCGCAGCGCGTGCAGGCCGCGGAAACGCGGCGACTGCGGGAACTTCTCCATCGGATACAGCACGGTGTACTTGGGCTTGAACGTGTACTTAAACGTCAGCCACAGGCCACCGAGCAGCTCCAGCAGCAGCAGGCTCTTGAAATAGTGGGTGATCTTGTTCATCGATTACACGCCCTTCTGGATCACGCCGTAGAACACCATCAACGCCGTCACCGCGATCCACACGATCGTGAGCGGGATGAACACCTTCCACCCCAGACGCATGATCTGGTCGTAGCGGTAGCGCGGGAAGCTGGCACGGAACCAGATATACGCGCTGGCGAAGAAGAACACCTTCATCAGCAGCCATGGCCAGCCGCCCTTCCACACCCAGTCGATCCACGGCGACACGTCCGCGGTCACCCAGCCCTGGATCGGACTCAGCCAGCCGCCGAGGAAGAAGATCGAGATCAGGAAGCTGACCAGGATCATGTTCGCGTACTCGGCCAGGAAGAACAGCGCGAACGCGCCGCCCGAGTATTCGACCATGTGGCCGGCGACGATTTCCGATTCGCCTTCCACCACGTCGAACGGCGCGCGGTTGGTCTCGGCGACGCCGGAGACCCAGTACACGATGAACAGCGGGAACAGCGGGATCAGGAACCAGTCGAAGAAGCCGGAGCTGCCGCCCTGCGCGAGCACGATCTGGCTCAGGTTGACGCTGCCGGCCGCGATCATCACGCCGACCAGCGCGAAGCCCATCGCGATCTCGTAGCTGACCACCTGCGCGGCCGAGCGCATCGCGCCCAGGAAGGCGTACTTGGAGTTGGACGCCCAGCCGGCCAGGATGATGCCGTACACGCCGAGCGAGGTCATCGCCAGCAGGTACAGCAGGCCGACGTTGGCGTTGGACAGCACCAGCTTGGCGTCGAACGGCACCACCGACCAGGCCGCGAAGGCCGGCGCGAGGGTGATCAGCGGCGCCAGCACGAACATCGCCTTGTGCGCGCTGCTCGGCTGCAGGATCTCCTTGAACAGCAGCTTGAAGACGTCGGCGAAGGCCTGGAAGATGCCCATGCCCACGTACATCGGCCCGTGGCGCACGTGCATCCAGCCGATCAGCTTGCGCTCCCACACCACGTAGAACGCCACCGCCACGATCACCGGCACCGCGATCACCAGGATCTTCAGCACGATCCACAGGATCACGCCGATGGCGCCGAGGCCCAGCAGGTACTGGTGCAGGGGGTCGACCACGTTCAACAGCATCTCGTTCATGCAGCCACCACCGTTACCCGACCGGCGCCGAGCGGCGCGGTCGCGCCGTGGCCGGATTCGATCCAGACCGTCCCCGCGGCGACCCGCTTGTCCAGCACCACCGGCAGCGTCGCCTTACCGGCGTCGGTACCGACCTTGACCATCTGACCCTCGCTCACCTGCAGCTGCGCGGCCTGATCCGGATGCAGCGCCACGCAGGCGGCCACGTTCAGCGGATGCGACTGCAGGGCCTGGGCGCGACGCACCACCGCGTCGGTCCGGTAGATCGCGGCAGTGGCCGCGACTTCGAGGCCCTCGCCCGCCACCGCGGGCTGCGTCGAGGCGGCCGGCACCACGCTGCGGGTCTGCAGGCCGGCGCGCAGGCCGGCCAGATCGATGAAGTCGAACCCGGCCACGCCGAGCTCGCCGCCGAGCGCGCGCAGCACGCGCCAGCCCTCGCGGGCCTCGACCGGCAGCTTGCCGGCGGCCCGCGCCGACTGCACACGGCCGTCCAGGTTGGTCAGCGTGGCGTCGATCTCCGGCAGCGCACCGATCGGCAGGATCACGTCGGCGAACTCGCGGGTCGAGGCGCAGGCGAACTGGCTGAACGCGACCACCTTGGCCGCGGCCAGCGCCGAGCGCGCCGCGGCGGCATGGGCGAAGTCCAGGCCCGGCTCGATGCCGTAGAGCACATAGGCCTGGCGCGGCTGCTGCAGCATCGCCACCGCATCGCGCGCGCCCGGAAGCACGCCGTGCGCGGCCAGGCCGACGGCATTGGCGCCCTGCGGGATGCGGCACAGCGCCGCGCCGGTGGCGGCCGCGAAATCGCGCGCCGCGGCCCGCAGCGTCGCGGCCTGCGGATGGTTCTCGGCCAGTGCGCCGACGATGACCACCGTGCGCGAGGCGGCCTTCACCGCATCGCGCAGGTCGGCGTCGTCGAGCGCGCCGGCCAGCTGCGACGGCGCGACGATCCGCTTGCCGGCCAGGTTGAACGCGAAGTCGAAGTCCACCGGGTTGACCGCGTGGATCCGGGTGCCGTTGCGCACCTGCGCCTTGCGCAGCCGCGCATGCAGCAGCGGCAGCTCGTGGCGCACGTGGGTACCGAACAGCACCACCACGTCGGCCTGCTCGATCTCGGCCAGCGGCAGCGCGAACGGCTCGGCCACGGCGGCATCGGACAGGTCGCGCTGCAGGATGCGGTGATCCAGGTTGCCGCAGCCCAGGCCCTCGGCCAGGCGGGCCAGCAGCGCGCCCTCCTCGTTCGAGGTCGCCGGGTGCGCCAGCACGCCGAGCGCGTCGCCGTTGTTCTCGCGCAGGATCTGCGCGGCCGCGGCCAGGCCTTCGGCCCAGCTCACCTCGGTCCAGGCGCCATCGACCTTCTTCAGCGGCTTGACCGCGCGGTCCGCGCTGTACAGGCCCTGGTGCGAATAGCGGTCGCGGTCGGACAGCCAGCACTCGTTGACCGCCTCGTTGTCGCGCGGCACGGTCCGCAGCACTTCGCCGCGGCGCACGTGCAGGAACAGGTTCGAGCCCATGGCGTCGTGGTAGCCCAGCGACTCGCGCGCCATCAGCTCCCACGGGCGGGCACGGAACTGGAACACCTTGTTGGTCAGCGCGCCGACCGGGCAGACGTCGATGACGTTGCCGGAGATCTCGGTGGTCAGCGGCTTGCCGTCGTAGGTGCCGATCTGCAGGTTCTCGCCGCGGTACATGCCGCCCAGCTCGTAGGTGCCGGCCACGTCCGCGGTGAAGCGCACGCAACGCGTGCACTGGATGCAGCGGGTCATCTCGGTGGCCACCAGCGGACCGATGTCCTCGTCCGGCACCACCCGCTTGCGCTCGTTGAAGCGGCTGACCGAGCGGCCGTAGCCGAGCGAGACGTCCTGCAGCTCGCACTCGCCGCCCTGGTCGCAGATCGGGCAGTCCAGCGGGTGGTTGATCAGCAGGAACTCCATCACGCTGCGCTGGTACTTCAGCGCCTTCTCGCTTCGGGTGGTGACCTTCATGCCGTCCATCACCGGCGTCGCGCACGCGGGCGACGGCTTCGGCGACTTCTCGACGTCGACCAGGCACATGCGGCAGTTGGCCGCGATCGGCAGCTTCTCGTGGTAGCAGAAGCGCGGGATCGGGATGCCGGCCTTGTCGGCCGCCTGGATGATCATCGAACCCTTGGGCACGACCAGGCTCTGGCCGTCGATCTCGACGGTCACATGGTCCGGCGGCACGTTCGGATTCACGGGTTGCGCGCTCATGCCGCCACTCCCATCTGCTCGTCGACGATCGAGCGGCCGTTGACGATGTAGTACTCGAATTCGTCCCAGAACTGGCGCAGGAAGCCCTGGATCGGCCACGCCGCGGCCTCGCCGAAGGCGCAGATGGTGTGGCCCTCGATCTGGCCGGCGACGGTGCGCAGCTGGTGCAGGTCGTCCATCGTGGCCTTGCCGGCGACGATGCGCTCCAGCACCCGGTGCATCCAGCCGGTGCCTTCGCGGCACGGGGTGCACTGGCCGCAGGACTCCTTGTGGAAGAACTGCGAGATGCGGCAGGCGAAGCGCACGCAGCAGACGCTGTCGTCGAGCACGACGATGGCGCCCGAGCCCAGGCCGGTGCCGAGCGCGCGCAGGGTGTCGTAGTCCATCTGCAGGCCCTTGAGCTGGTCGGCCTTCAGCACCGGCATCGACACGCCGCCCGGGATCGCCGCCTTCAGCGTGCGGCCCGGCTTCAGGCCGCCCGCCATCTCGAGCAGCTCGTCGAACGTGGTGCCCAGCGGCACCTCGAAGTTGCCGCCTTTCTGCACGCAGCCGGAGACCGAGAAGATCTTCGGGCCGCCGTTCTTGGTCTTGCTCAGGCCGAGGAACCATTCCGGGCCGTTGCGGATGATCGCCGGCACCGACGCGTAGGTCTCGGTGTTGTTGATCGTCGACGGCTTGCCGTAGAGGCCGAAGTTGGCCGGGAACGGCGGCTTGTAGCGCGGCTGGCCCTTCTTGCCTTCCAGCGATTCCATCAGCGCGGTCTCTTCGCCGCAGATGTAGGCGCCGGCGCCCAGTGCGCCGTAGATGTCGATGTCCACGCCCGAGCCCAGCACGTCCTTGCCCAGCCAACCGTTGGCATAGGCATCGGCCAGGGCCTGCTCGAAATGCTCGAACGGCTCGTGGTGGAACTCGCCGCGCAGGTAGTTGTAGCCGACCGTGCTGCCGGTGGCGTAGCAGGCGATCGCCATGCCCTCCACCACCGAGTGCGGGTTGTAGCGCAGGATGTCGCGGTCCTTGCAGGTGCCCGGCTCGGACTCGTCCGAGTTGCAGAGGATATACTTCTGCGGCGCGCCCTTGGGCATGAACGACCACTTCAGGCCAGTCGGGAAGCCGGCGCCGCCGCGGCCGCGCAGGTTGGACTGCTTGACCATCTCGATGACCTGCTCCGGCGCGATCTTCTCTTCGAGGATCTTGCGCAGCGCGGCGTAGCCACCCGACTTCAGGTAGCTCTCGTACGACCACGGAGTGTCGTAGTGCAGGGTCGTGTAGACGACCTGGTGCGGCAGCGGGGCCGGGCCGACCGGGCCGGTGGGTGCGTGATGATGTGCCATGCCGTTACTCCAGCCCGTCCAGCAGCTCGTCGACCTTCTCTTTCGTCAGGTGCTCGTGGTAGTGGCCGTTGATGACCATCATCGGTGCCGCCGAGCAGCCGGCCAGGCACTCTTCCTCGCGCTTGAGGTAGACGCGGCCGTCGGCGGTGGACTGGCCGAGCTTGCAGCCCAGCTTCTTCTCCGCATGCGCGACCAGGTCCTCGGCGCCGTTGAGCCAGCAGCTGATGTTGGTGCAGAACGCCACGTTGTTGCGGCCGACCTTCTCGGTCTCGAACATCGAGTAGAAGCTGGCGACCTCGTAGGCCCACACCGGCGGCAGCTCCAAGTACTTGGCGACGCCGGCGATCAGCTCGTCGGTCAGCCAGCCCTGGTTCTGCTCCTGGGCCGCATGCAGGCCCTGCAGCACCGCCGAACGCTTGCGGTCCGGCGGGAACTTGCTTAGCCAGTGGTCGATGTGCGCGCGCGTCTTGTCGCTCAGCACCACCAACGGGTCGACGTCGCGCGCCGCTTCGAAATTGCCTGTCGCCTTCATCGGTCGACCTCACCGAAAACCAAATCGTATGTACCGATCATCGCCACCACGTCGGCCAGCATGTAGCCGCGCACCACCGCGTCCATCGACGACAGGTGCACGAAGCCCGGCGCGCGCAGGTGCACGCGGAACGGCTTGTTGGCCCCGTCGGAGAGCAGGTAGCAGCCGAACTCGCCCTTGGGCGCCTCGACCGCGCTGTAGGTCTCGCCGGCGGGCACGCAGTAGCCTTCGCTGAACAGCTTGAAGTGGTGGATCAGCGCTTCCATGTCGTCCTTCATGTCCTCGCGGCTGGGCGGCGCGACCTTGAAGTTCTTGACCATGACCGGGCCGGGGTTGGCCTTCAGCCACTTCACGCATTGCTGGATGATGCGATTGGACTCGCGCATCTCGGCCACGCGGCACAGGTAGCGGTCGTAGCAGTCGCCCTCCTTGCCGACCGGGATGTCGAAATCCACCGCGTCGTACTTGGCGTAGGGCTGCTTCTTGCGCAGGTCCCACTCGATGCCCGAGCCGCGCAGCATGACGCCGGTCATGCCCCAGGCGCGCGCCAGGTCCGGGTCGATCACGCCGACGCCGACGGTGCGCTGCTTCCAGATGCGGTTGTCGGTGAGCAGCGTCTCGTACTCGTCGACCCGCGACGGGAAGGTGTTGGTGAAGTCCTCCAGGAAGTCGAGCATCGTGCCTTCGCGGGCGGCGTTCAGGCGCTTGAGCGCCCCGCCCTTGTGCCAGCGCGACTCCTTGTACTTCGGCATGCGGTCCGGCAGGTCGCGGTACACGCCGCCCGGACGGTAATAGGTCGCGTGCATGCGCGCGCCGCTGACCGCCTCGTAGACGTCCATCAGCTCTTCGCGCTCGCGGAACGCGTACAGCATCACCGCCATCGCGCCGAGATCGAGCGCGTTCGAGCCCACCCACATCAGGTGGTTCAGGATCCGGGTGATCTCGTCGAACATGGTGCGGATGTACTGCGCACGCTCGGGCGCCTCGATCCCCATCAGGGTCTCGATCGCGCGCACGTAGGCGTGCTCGTTGCACATCATCGACACGTAGTCCAGGCGATCCATGTAGCCGATCGACTGGTTAAAAGGCTTGGACTCGGCCAGCTTCTCGGTGCCGCGGTGCAGCAGGCCGATGTGCGGGTCGGCGCGCATCACGGTCTCGCCGTCCATTTCCAGGATCAGGCGCAGCACGCCGTGCGCGGCCGGATGCTGGGGACCGAAGTTCATCGTGTAGTTGCGGATCTCCCGTTTGCTCTCGGCAGGATTGCTCGCAAAGGCGTCGTGCGCCTGGTGGAACTCACTCACTTGCTGGCCTCCGGCTTGGCGGACTCACCGGCCGCGGTCTGGTAGCGCGCATCGTCGCGGATCACGCGCGGCACGCCGACGCGCGGCTCGACCGAGGTCACCGGCTCGTACACCACGCGCTTCTTCTCCTCGTCGTAGCGCACTTCGACGTTGCCGATCAGCGGGAAGTCCTTGCGGAACGGATGGCCGACGAAGCCGTAGTCGGTCAGGATCCGGCGCAGGTCCGGATGTCCCTCGAACACGATGCCGAACAGGTCGAAAGCCTCGCGCTCGAACCAGTTCACGCCCGGCCAGATATCGGTGACCGAGGCCACCACCGGCACTTCGTCGTTCGGGGCGTAGCAGCGCACGCGCAGGCGCTGGTTGTGGCGGTACGAGATCAGCTGCGCGACCACCGCGAAGCGCTGCTGCGGCATCGCCCACGGCTGCGCGCCGTCGTGGCCTTCGGCGCTGGGGAATTCGCCCCAGGCGAAGCGGCCCATGGCCTTGCCTTCGACGCCGCGGCTGAAGCCCTGCGACGACACGTCGGCGGTGTCCCACTCATCGCTGCCGTAGCCCAGGTAGTCGACGCCGCACAGGTCCGAAAGCTGCTCGAAGCCGAGCTCGTCGCGCAGCGCCAGGCAGGTCGCGTGCCACTCGGCGGCCGGCACTTCCAGCGTCACTTCGCCGCGCGGTTCGACCACGGCGACGCGCGCGCCGGCGAAACGCGCGCTGAGTCGGTCGATGAAGGAAGATGCTTGCTCTGCCATGGGGGCGTGGCTGCTCTGGTTAGAGAAGACGAATCAGCGTGCGATGGTCTGGGTGCGCCAGATCTTCTTCTGCAGCTGCAGGATGCCGTAGACCAGCGCCTCGGCGGTCGGCGGGCAGCCCGGGACGTAGACGTCCACCGGGACGATGCGGTCGCAGCCGCGCACCACCGAGTACGAATAGTGATAGTAGCCGCCGCCGTTGGCGCAGCTGCCCATCGAGATCACCCACTTCGGGTCCGGCATCTGGTCGTAGACCTTGCGCAGCGCCGGGGCCATCTTGTTGACCAGGGTGCCGGCCACGATCATCACGTCGGACTGGCGCGGGGACGGGCGGAACACCACGCCGTAGCGATCCAGGTCCAGGCGCGCGGCGCCGGCGTGCATCATCTCGACCGCGCAGCAGGCCAGGCCGAAGGTCATCGGCCACATCGAGCCGGTGCGCGCCCAGTTCAGCAGCGCGTCGACGCTGGTGGTCACGTAGCCCTTCTCGAGCAGCGGGTTCTCGCCTTCCGGGCGCAGGATGTCGTCGATCCGACCTTCCGGGATCGGATTGGTCATCAGACGATCCAGGGTCTGAATCACTCCCATTCCAGCGCTCCCTTCTTCCAGACGTAAATGAAACCGAGGAACAGCATGCCGACGAACAGGCCCATGGTGACCAGCGAACGAGCGCCGATGTCCATGAACACCTGGGTCCAGGGCACGATGAAGATGATTTCCAGGTCGAAGACGATGAACTGGATCGCGATCAGGTAGTAGCGCACGTCGAACTTCATGCGCGCGTCTTCGAAGGCCTCGAATCCGCACTCGTACGGCGAGAGCTTCTTGGCGTCGGGGCTACGCGGGGCGAGGAACCGGCCGATCAGCATCAGCGCGATGCCGATGCCGGTGGCGACGACCAGGAACAGCAGACTCGGCAAATATTCGGCCAGCACAGCGATTCTCTCTTGCCTCTGCCCGCACGCGCCGCGTGCAGGCATGGGGTAAAGGCGATGCCTGCGCCGGCCATTGCCGCAACACGCAGGACTCGCAGCCAAACCATGGTGCCCAAGAGGGGACTCGAACCCCTACGACCTAAGTCGCTACCACCTCAAGGTAGTGCGTCTACCAATTCCGCCACCTGGGCATACGTTGCGCATCCGGCATCGCCAGTGCGCAGCGTATTGTAACCGGCTTCAGTGTTTTTGTGAGGTATCTGAAGCTTTTTCTTCGCCTGCCGCCGGGACCTGCTGGACCGGTGCGGACGGCACGGTGCCGCTGGACGGCGCCTGCGGCAGCGGCTGGCTCATTTCGCCGGCCGGGGCGGCCGGCACGGCGGCACCCGCCGGCTGCGACATCACGCCGAGGTTGGCCTCGGCGGGACGCGCGCCATGGGTGGCGTACCACGCCATGAACAGGCTGATGCCGAAGAACACCACCGCCAGCCACTTGGTCGACTTGGACAGGAAGTTCGAGGCGCCGCGCGAGCCGAACACGGTGCCCGAGGCACCGGCACCGAAGCCGGAGCCCGCCGCGGCGCCGGCGCCGCGCTGCATCAGGATCAGCGCGATCATCGCGATCGCCACCAGCACGTAGACCACATTGAGGATCAACATCAGCATTTCGAATCCGTCCCCGGATAATACCTAATAGGATTAATAGCCGGCCGCCGCGGACGCGATGGCCAGGAAATCGTCGGCGACCAGCGACGCGCCGCCCACCAGCCCGCCGTCGACATCGGGCTGCGAGAACAGGTCCGCGGCGTTATCGGGCTTGACGCTGCCCCCGTACAGGATGGGCAGCGAATCGGCGATTCTAGCATCGTGCGCGGCCACCACGCCACGGATGAAGGCGTGCACCTGCTGGGCCTGCTCAGGGCTGGCGGTGCGCCCGGTGCCGATCGCCCAGACCGGCTCGTAGGCTATCACCGCGTCCTCGAACGCGGCCGCGCTGACCAGCCTGAGCACCGGCTCCAGCTGGCCGGCGATGACCGTCTCGGTCTGCCCGGCCTCGCGCTGCGCCAGCGACTCGCCCACGCACAGGATCGGCCGCAATCCGGCGTTGACCGCGGCCAGGAACTTGCGCGCCACGTGCTCGCTGGTCTCCTCGTGGTACTGGCGCCGCTCGGAATGCCCCACCAGGCCGTAGGTGGCGCCGACGTCGACCAGCATCCGCGCCGAGACCTCGCCGGTGTACGCGCCCTCCTGGTTGCTGCTGACGTCCTGCGCGCCGAAGCTGAGCGCGGCGTGTTCATGGTCCGCGATCAGGTCGCTCAGGTAGGGCAGCGGCGGCAGCACCACCACCTCCACCCCGGGCAACGGCAGCGCCGCCGCCAGGCGGCCGACCAGCGTGCTGGCGAAATGGCGGCTGCCGTGCAGTTTCCAGTTTCCGGCAACGATGTTTCGACGCATGGGCGCGGAACTCCTGTCAAAAGAAGCCGAAGGATAGCCCAAGCCCTATCATCGACGAGACAATCCCTGTCCCGTGGCGGACATCGCCCTCCCCGCAAGGCCCTTCCCATGCCCTCGCCTCCCGGCCACGCCCTGATCACCGGCGCCTCCAGCGGCATCGGCCGCGAACTGGCCCGCGCTTACGCGGCCCGCGGCGTGCCGCTGGTGCTGACCGCCCGCCGCGGCGAGCGGCTGGACGCCCTGGCCGAGGAGCTGCGCCCGCGCGTGGCGGTGGAGACCATCGCGCTGGACCTGGCCGACCCCGGCGCGCCGGCCGCGCTGGTGCAGGAGCTCGAGCGCCGCGGCGTGACGATCCGGATCCTGGTCAACAACGCCGGCTACGGCCTGCCCGGCCGCTACCACCGCCAGGACTGGCAGGCGCATGCGCGCTTCCTGCAGGTGATGGTGGGGGCGGTGTGCGAGCTGACCTGGCGGCTGCTGCCGGCGATCCGCGCCAGCGGCCAGGGGCGGATCCTCAACGTCGCCTCGTTCGCGGCCCTGGTGCCGGGCGCCGACGGCCAGACGCTGTATGCGCCGGCCAAGTGCTTCATGCTGCCGTTCAGCGAATCGCTGGCGGCGGAGAACGCCGACTGCGGGGTGAAGGTGACCGCGCTCTGCCCAGGCTTCACCGGATCCGAGTTCCACGACGTGACCGGGACCCGCGCGGCGATGGCCAAGCTGCCGGGCTGGGCCTGGCTGCGCGCCGACGCGGTGGCCCGGGCCGGCATCGAGGGCAACGAGCGCGGCAAGGTGCGGGTGGTGCCCGGCGCGTTCTACCGGGCGCTGCAGGCGCTGGCGGCGATCCTGCCCGACCGCCTGCTGCGGCGCCTGATGGCCCGCAACAGCCATCGCCTGCGCCCGCTGGACGAGACGCCTACTTGAGCTTGATCTCGCGCAGGCGCTCCTCGAGGAAGCCGTGCGCGGTGATCGGCTCCGGGTAGCGGCTGGGGTTGTCGGCGGTCACGCACGACGGCAGCACGTCGATCAGGAAGTCCGGGTTCGGGTGCAGGAAGAACGGCACCGAGTAGCGCGGCTGGCGCGCCTGCTCGCCCGGAGGATTGACCACGCGGTGGATCGTGGACGGGTACACGTGGTTGGTCAGGCGCTGCAGCATGTCGCCGATGTTGACCACGATGGTGTCGGCGTCGGCGGTGAACGGCACCCACTCGCCCTCGTGCGAGCGCACCTCCAGCCCCGCGGCGCTGGCGCCGACCAGCAGCGTGATCAGGTTGATGTCGCCGTGGGCCCCGGCGCGCACGTTGGGGATGTCGTCGGCGGTGATCGGCGGGTAGTGGATCGGGCGCAGGATCGAGTTGCCGCTGTCGGTCTTGTCGGCGAAATAGTCCTGCGGCAGGCCGATGTGCAGCGCCAGCGCCGACAGCACGCGCGAGCCCAGCCGGTCCAGTTCCTGGTACAGGCGGTAGCCGCGCTCGCGGAAGCCCGGCACCTCCGCCGGCCACAGGTTCGGCGCCATCAGCTCGCGGTAGCGCGAGTCGTCGGGAATCTCGCGGCCGATGTGCCAGAACTCCTTCAGGTCGAAGTGCTTGGAGTCCTTGGCGGTCTCCACGCCGAAGGCGGTGTAGCCGCGCGCGCCGCCGCTGCCGGGCACGTGGTACTGGCGCTTGACCTCGTCCGGCAGCGCGAAGAACGCCTTGAACACGGCGTAGGCGGCATCGATGTCGGCCTGCGCGATGCCGTGGTTGCGGATGCCGGCGAAGCCCCACTCGCGGTAGGCGGCGCCCAGCTCGGCGACGAACGCGTCGCGGTCGCTGTCGAAGCGGGTGATGTCCAGGGTGGGAATTCGGCTCATTTCAGGATCTGCCCGATGATGGAAGAACCGCTGCCGCTCAGCGCAGCAGGCGGTAAAGCAAATAGAAGGTGACGGCCTTGGCCAGGCCGACGCCGATCGCGATCAGCAGCGACTCACGCCGCGTCACGCACCGCCCCGGCCAGCGCGTCCAGCGTGTGCTGGACCAGCGCCGCGTCGTCGGCCTCGACGGTGACGCGCACCACCGGCTCGGTACCGGACGGCCGCAGGAACGCACGCCCCCGGCCCTGCACCGCGGCCTGCGCCCGCTGCAGCGCCTGCTGCACACTGGCGGCCTCGACCGCCGCGCGCGCGCCGGTCTCCAGGCGCACGTTGACGGTCTTCTGCGGCACCTTGGCCAGGCCGGCCAGCGCCTGGCGCAGGCCGACGCGGTCGCGCGCGAGCGCCTCCAGCACCTGCAGCGCGCTGACGATGCCGTCGCCGGTGCTGGCGCGGTCCAGGCACAGCAGGTGGCCGGAGGCCTCGCCGCCCAGGGTGCCGCCACCTTCCACCAGCGCCTGGTGCACGTAGCGGTCGCCGACCTTGGCGCGCTGGAACGGGATCCCCAGCGCGGCCAGGGCCTGTTCCAGGCCGTAGTTGGTCATCAGGGTGCCGACCACGGTGCCCTTCAGGCGGCCGCTGGCCTGCCAGGAGCGGGCCAGCACGTACAGCAGGTCGTCGCCATCGACCGCATTGCCCTGGTCGTCGGCCATCAGCACGCGGTCACCGTCGCCGTCGAAGGCGATGCCCAGCTGCGCGCCGCACTCGCGCACCTTGGCGGCGAGGTTGTCGATATGGGTGGAACCGACGCCGTCGTTGATGTTGAGGCCGTCCGGCGCCGCGCCGATGACGGTGACCTCGGCGCCCAGTTCGCGGAACAGCATCGGCGCGATGTGGTAGGTCGCGCCATGGGCGCAGTCCAGCACCATCTTCAGCCCGCGCAGGGTGAAGCCACGCGGCACGCTGGCCTTGCAGAATTCGATGTAGCGGCCGATGGCGTCGCGGGTGCGGATCGCCTTGCCCAGGCGCGCCGAATCCACGGTGTGGAACGGCGCGTCGACGGCGGCCTCGATCGCGGCCTCGGTGGCGTCGTCGAGCTTCTCGCCCTCGGCCGAGAAGAACTTGATGCCGTTGTCGTAGTGCGGGTTGTGCGAGGCGCTGATGACGATGCCGGCGTCTGCGCGCAGCGTGGTGGTCAGGAACGCGATCGCCGGGGTCGGCATCGGGCCGATCAGCTGCACGTCGGCGCCGGCGGCGACCAGGCCGGCCTCCAGCGCCGCCTCGAACATGTAGCCGGAAATGCGGGTGTCCTTGCCGATCAGCACCATCGGGCGCTGCTCGCGCCCCTCGGCCAGCACCCGGCCCAGCGCGTTGCCCAGGCGCAGCACGAAATCCGCGGAGATCACGCCCTGCCCGACGCGGCCGCGGATGCCGTCGGTGCCGAAGTAGGTGCGGCCGCTCATTCGGCGGCCACCGCCACGGTCGCGGCCGGCGCCGGGACGCGCATCATCATCGCGGTCAGGTCGGCGATGCGGTCGCGCAGTTCGCGGCGGTCGCAGATCTGGTCGATGGCGCCGTGCTCGAGCAGGAACTCCGAGCGCTGGAAGCCCTCGGGCAGGGTCTCGCGCACGGTCTGCTCGATCACGCGCGGGCCGGCGAAGCCGATCAGCGCATGCGGTTCGGCGATGTTGATGTCGCCCAGCATCGCGAACGAGGCGGAAACGCCGCCGGTGGTGGGGTGGGTCAGCACCGAGATGTACGGCAGGCCGGCCTCGCGCAGGCGGCCGAGCGCGGCCGAGGTCTTGGCCATCTGCATCAGCGACAGCAGGCCTTCCTGCATGCGCGCGCCGCCGCTGGCCGAAAAGCACACGAACGGGCAGCCCACCTCCAGCGCGACCTCGGCGGCGCGGGCGAAGCGCTCGCCGACCACCGAGCCCATCGAGCCGCCCATGAACGCGAAGTCGAACGACGCCGCGACCAGCGGCCGCTCCTTCACCAGCCCGCGCATGGCCACCAGCGCGTCGTACTCGCCGGTGCTCTTCTGGCTGGACTTGATGCGCTCGCCGTACCGCTTCTGGTCCTTGAACTTGAGCACGTCCACCGGTCCCAGCCGTGCGGCGATCTCGGTGGTGCTGCCCGGATCGAACAGCGAGGCCAGGCGGGCACGCGCCCGGATCGCCATGTGATGGCCGCACTTGGGGCAGACCTCGAGGTTCTCCTCGAGCTCCGGCCGGTACAACACGCTGCCGCAGCTGCTGCACTTCTCCCACAGGCCTTCGGGAACGCTGCGCTTCTTGCTGTGCGCGTTGTCGGTACGGATGCCCGACGGCATCAATTTGCTGAGCCAGCTCATGCGGGTATGACGATCCATTCAAGGCGGCCCAGGGGGCCGCAGAGGGGCGACAGTCTAGCTCAGCCGCCCGTCACGGGGCAGTCGCGCCCGTACGGGCCACGCCGCGGGCGCAACGGCCGCCGCAGTGCAGCATGCGCCACGCCCCGGCCACCGCTGACGGCGCCGCGAAGCGCCCGAGCCCCGAAACCGCCAGTCCAGGCCCGCAACACGAATCAACCCTCGACCCCGCTGATGGAGGGACTCGCACCGAATTCCCCATCCCGGCCGCCCGGCCCCACCTCACCCATCGAGCGCCTGCCGCAGCGGCGCCAGGAAGGCCTCCGCGCGGACGCAGGCCTCGCGGGTGTCGCCGGCCTCGGCCAGCGCCGCGACCAGCGCGCTGCCGACCACCACGCCGTCGGCATCCACCGCCATCGCCGCGGCACTGGCCGCGTCCTTGATGCCGAAGCCGGCCACCACCGGCGCGCCGGCATGGGCGCGCAGCTGGCGCAGGCGGTCGCCGGCAGCGCGCGTGTCCAGCCGCTCCGAGGCGCCGGTCACGCCGGCGAAGCTGACGTAGTACAGGTAGCCCTGCGCCGCCTCGGCCAGCATCGCCAGGCGCCCGGCGTCGGTGGTGGGCGAGGCCAGCATGATCAGCGCCAGCCCGGCGGCGGCGAAGATCTCGCGGGTCTCGGCGGCCTCCTCGGGCGGCAGGTCGACCAGCAGCAGGCCGTCCACGCCCGCGGCGACCGCGGCCTCGGCGAAGCGCCGGGTGCCGTGGATCTCCACCGGGTTGAGGTAGCCCATCAGCACCACCGGGGTGACCGCGTCGTCGCGGCGGAACTCGTGCACCGCTTCGAGCACGTAGCCCAGGCCCGCCCCGCGCGCCAGTGCGCGCTCGGAGCTGCGCTGGATGGTGGGGCCGTCGGCCATCGGGTCGGAGAACGGCACCCCGAGCTCGATGATGTCGGCACCGGCACGGGCCAGCGCGTGCATCACCGGCACGGTGGCCTCCAGCGACGGGTCGCCGGCGGTGACGAAGGGAATCAGGGCCTTGCGCGAGCTCGCGCGCAGGCGGTGGAAGGTCTCGTCGATTCGACGCATGGCAGGTTCCAGGAAGTAGAAATATCGGTCGGCGGCTCAGCGACCGGCGCGGCCACTGATGGCCAGCCCGTACGGCGGCCGCTCGGCCCGCGCCGCCGCGGGCGCCTCGACGCCGTCGCGGTCAGCGCCGGTGTGCTCCGAGCCATGGCGCCTCCGCGGCCGCCGGCGTTGCAGCCAGGTCGCCAGCCGCCTGCCCTCCTCGGCCGACGTATCGAGCGCGGCGATCACGGCGGCGCGGCGTGGGCTCACGCGCTCACACCTGCACGCCTTCGCGCGCAGCGATGGTGTGCACGTCCTTGTCGCCGCGCCCGGACAGGTTGCACAGCACCAATGCGTCCCGGGGCAGGTCGCGCGCCAGCTTGATCGATTGCGCCACCGCATGGCTGGACTCGAGCGCGGCGAGGATGCCCTCGGTGTGCGCCAGCAGGTGGAACGCCGCCAGGGCCTCGTCGTCGGTGATGCCCTGGTAGACGGCGCGTCCGCTATCGGACAGGAACGCGTGCTCCGGGCCCACGCCGGGGTAGTCCAGGCCAGCCGAGACCGAGTGGGTCTCGGTGATCTGGCCGTCGTCGTCGCAGATCACGTAGGTGCGGTTGCCGTGCAGCACGCCCGGGCGGCCGGCGGCGATCGAGGCGGCGTGGCGGCCGGTGGCGATGCCGTCGCCGGCCGCCTCGGCGCCGTAGATCTTCACGCCGGGGTCGTTGAGGAAGGCGTGGTACAGGCCGATCGCGTTGCTGCCGCCGCCGACGCAGGCGCTGATCGCGTCGGGCAGGCGGCCGTAGTCCTCCAGCATCTGCGCGCGCGCCTCGCGGCCGACGATGGCGTTGAAGTCGCGCACCATGCGCGGGTACGGGTCCGGGCCGGCGACGGTGCCGATGATGTAGAAGGTGTCCTGCACGTGGGTGACCCAGTCGCGCATGGCCTCGTTCAGCGCGTCCTTGAGCGTGGCCGAGCCGGAGGTCACCGGCACCACGGTGGCGCCGAGCAGCTTCATCCGGTAGACGTTGATCTTCTGGCGCTCGATGTCGGTGGCGCCCATGTAGACCACGCACTCCAGGCCCAGCCGCGCGGCGACCGTGGCCGAGGCCACGCCATGCTGGCCGGCGCCGGTCTCGGCGATGATCCGGGTCTTGCCCATGCGGCTGGCCAGCAGCGCCTGGCCGATGGTGTTGTTGATCTTGTGCGCGCCGGTGTGGTTTAGGTCTTCGCGCTTGAGCAGGATCTGCGCGCCGCCGACCTCGCGGCTCAGGCGCTCGGCGTGATAGATCGGGCTGGGACGGCCGACATAGTGCTTGAGGTCCTTGTCGTAGGCAGCGAGGAACGCCGGGTCCTGGCGCGCGGCGTCGTAGGCGGCGGCCAGTTCCTGCAGCGGGCCGATCAGGGTCTCGGCGACGAAGCGGCCACCGAAGCGGCCGAAGTGGCCGGCGGCATCGGGGTAGGCGTGGAAGTCGGAAATCGGCGCAGCGGACATGGCGGGCGGTCGTGATCGGAACAGGCCCGCACTTTAACGCACGCGTGCCCGCATAAAAACCGATAAAGTCTGACCTTTCCGGTGAGGAAAACTCACATGTCCGGCATTCGCGCCCTGCCCTCGCTCAACGCCTTGCGGGCCTTCGAGGCCGCGGCGCGGCTGCGCAGCGTCGGGGCCGCGGCGGCCGAGCTGCATGTCACCCACGGGGCGGTCAGCCGCCAGGTCCGGCTGCTGGAAGAGACGCTGGCGCTGGCGCTGTTCGAGCGCGACGGCCGCGGCATCCGCCCCACCGCCGCCGGCCGGCGCCTGCAGGCCAGCGCAAGCGCGGCCTTCGCGCAGTTGCAGGACACCCTGGCCGAGCTGCGCCGGCCGCCGCGCCCCAGCGCGCTGGTGCTGGGCTGCCCCGGCAGCGTGGTCGCGCGCTGGATGATCCCGCGCCTGCAGGCACTGCAGCGCGACCTGCCCGGCCTGACCCTGCACCTGTCCGCCCACGAGGGCGATCCGATGCCCGACCCTGAAGGGCTGGACGCGGCCCTGCTGCTGGGCCGGGCGCCCTGGCCGGCAGGCTGGGAGGTGCATGCGCTGGCGCCGGAGCGGATCGGCCCGGTGCTCAGCCCCCGCTTCGCCGACGCCCCGGTCCTGGCCGGCGCCGCGCCGGCGGCGCTGCTGGAGCAGGCGCTGCTGCATACGGTCTCGCGCCCGCAGGCCTGGCCCACCTGGGCCGAGCGCCACGGGCTGGCGCCGGCGGCGCTGCGCTACGGCACCGCGTTCGAGCACCTGTACTACCTGCTGGAGGCCGCCGTGGCCGGCATCGGCGTCGCGATCGCCCCGCAGCCGCTGGTGGCCGACGACCTCGCCAGCGGGCGCCTGCTCGCGCCGTGGGGCTTCACCGAGACCGGCGGCCACTGGGCGCTGTGTACCCCGTCCGGCCAGGCGGATGACCGGATCGCGCCGCTGGCCGCCTGGCTGCGCGGGCAACTGGGCGCCGCGCAGCCTGCGGCATGAGCCGCCGGGCAGCGTCGGCGCGATTGCCTCACGACATCTCGTGGCAATCGGCGCGGCGCACTTCCTCGACGAACTTGCGCATCTTGTGGCCGTCCTTGATGCCCGGCTCCAGCTCGATGCCGCTGGACACGTCGATGCCCCACGGCAGCGTCGCCACGATGGCGTCGAAGGCGTTGTCGGGGTTGATGCCGCCGGCCAGCAGGAACGGCCGGTGCAGGCCGGTGGGCAGCCGCGACCAGTCGAACGCGGTGCCGGTGCCGCCGCTCTCGCCCGGCGCATGGCTGTCGAACAGGAAGCCGGCGGCATTGGGGAACGACAGCTGCAGCGTGCGCGCATTGACGTCCTCGCCGCCGAGCCCGGCACCGCCCATCGGCACGGCCTTCAGGTACGGCAGGTTGAAGCTGCGGCAGAACGCGTCGTCCTCGTCGCCATGGAACTGCAGCAGGGTCGGCCGCACCGTGCGCATCACCTCGCGCACCTCTTCCTTGGGGTTGTTGCGGAACAGCGCGACCACGTCGACCATCGGCGCGGTGGCCTGGCGCATGGCGCGCGCCTCGGCCGGCGCGACGCGGCGCGGGCTGCCGTGGGCGAAGATGAAACCCACCGCGTCCACACCCAGTTCGCCGGCCAGACGGATGTCGCCGGCACGGGTCATGCCACAGAACTTGATGCGGGTGCGGTACAGGGTTCGATTCATTGGGTCACCTCGGCAGGCAGATGCCACTCTGCGGGATACAGCGGACCAATGAACACCAGCCCCTGCGGCGGCGCTGTCGGTCCCGCCACGGTGCGATCGCGCCCGGCCAACAACTGTTCGATCCACGTCACCGGCTTCTCGCCGGTGCCGACCAGGATCAGCGAGCCCACGATATTGCGCACCATGTGATGAAGGAATGCATTGGCCTGGACCGAGACCTCGAGCACCTCGCCCTCGCGGCGCACGCGGATGGCCTGGAGTTCGCGGCGCGCATGCAGCGCCTGGCACTGCACGCTGCGGAAGGCACTGAAGTCGTTCTCGCCGAGCAGCGCCTGGGCGGCCTCGTGCATGCGCCCGGCGTCCAGCGGCCGGCGCTCCCAGCTCAGCGTCTGCCGGTACAGCGCCGGCCGGATCTGCCGGTTCAGCAGCCGGTAGCGGTAGCGGCGCGCGCGCGCCGAGAAGCGCGCATGGAAATCGTGGGCCACCGGCACGCACCAGCGCACCGCCACCGACGGCGGCAGCCGCGCGGTCGCGCCCAGCATCCAGCCCCGCGGCTCGCGCCGCGCGTCGCTGTCGAAATGCACCACCTGGCACTCGCCGTGCACGCCGGCATCGGTACGGCCCGCACACACCACCTGGACCGGCGCGTCCGCCACCGAGGACAGCGCCTCCTGCAGCGCCGCCTGCACGCTGGGCCCGCCGTACTCGCCGAGCTGCTGCCAGCCCTGGAACTCGCTGCCGTCGTATTCCACGCCCAGCGCATACCGCATCTGTCGTCTCGCTTGCTCTAAGGGTCGATCGTAGCGACAAGGGTACGCCCTTGCCGCCGCCATGCTGGAACGCGCCGGGCTGCGGCGGCGAGTGCCAGGCGCCGGAACCCTCGCCCGGGCACCGCCGCGGGGCCATCCCGCCCGCAGGCGCCGACGACGTTGCCGCGCTACGCGGCCATCGGCCGCGCGGCGCCAGCTCCCGCCGCGCTACGCGGACGCGCGGCGAGCTCGGGAGCTCACCCCATGCGGCCGAGGATCTCCTGGGCCTCGGCGCGCGTGCGCGGGTCGCCGCCGGCGGCGACCTCCAGCAGCAGGCTGCGCGCAGTCTCGGCGTCGCCCAGGTCGAGGTAGGCGACCGCCAGCTCGAGCCGGTCGCGGCCGGCGGCGCTGGCTTCCGCATCGTCTTCCGGCGGTGCCGCGACCTCGGCTGCCGCGTATACCGGCGGCGGGCTTCGTTCGGGCTCGGGCTCGGGTTCCAGTTCGGGTTCGGGCTCGGCCACGGGCGCCACCGGCGCAACCGGGGAAGCCGGCTCGGTCGGTTCGACCGGTTCCGACACGGCGGCCACCGGCAGCGTCGGCGCTGCGGACGGCTCCGGCTCCGGTACCGTGGCTTCGGGCTCGGCATAGGCCGGGGCCCGTTCCTGCTCGTGCACGTCGGCGTACTCGAATTCCGCCGCGCCCTCGTGCCCCGGTTCGTGCTCCCCGAAGTCCGGCGTCTCGTGCCGCGTGCTGGCCTCCCCGTAGGCGGCGGCCTCGGCAGCGGCCACGGCCGCGAACGAACCGGGCTCGGGCTCCTGCCGCGGCAGCGGCGGCAACGGCGAGGGCTTGCGCCGGCGCGAGGCCAGCCATGCCCCCAGGGCCGCGAGCAGCAGCACCAGCCCGCCGATCAGCCACAGCGGGAAACCGCCCATGTCGGCGGTGCCGGCCGGCGCCTGCGCCAGCCGGCGCTGCGCGGCGGCCAGATCGGTGTCCTTCAGCGCGATCAGCGCCTGCTGTTGCTGCTTGAGCTTCTCCAGCTCGCTGACGCGGGTGCGCAGTTCCTGGATCTCGGCATCGCGCGTGGCGACGTCCTCGCGCGCCTGTTGAAGCTGTTCGTTCACCGCCATGTCGCCCTCACCGTCAGCGCGGGTGCCGGAGGTGGCCCCGGCATTCTTTGCGTCGCTCGCCAGCGCCGGCGCGATCTCCAGCCGCGCTCCGTCGCTGCCGGCGGCTGCCGGCCGGGGTGCGGCGGTCGCTCCGGCCTCGGCCGGCTGCGGTACCGGCGCACGCGCCTGCCGCCATTGCGCGGCCTGCTCGCGCACCATCGCCGCGGCCTCGGCCGCACCGATCTGCGAAAGCGCCTCCTGCTGGGGTGTGCGCAGCACCGCGCCCTGCTTGAGGCGGTTGATGTTGCCGTCGATGAACGCATCCGGATTGGTGCGCAGCAGCGCCAGCATGGTCTGGTCGAGCGAATGGCCGTTGCCGCGCGCCAGGCCGACCGCGATCTGCGACAGGGTCTGGCCCTGCCGGACCGGCGTCAGTTCCGCGCCGGCACGCGCAGGGGACGGCGGCGCCGGCGTGGCGCGGGCGGACGACGCTGCCGACGGCGACGGCGACGTCGGCGTCACGGCCGCGTTCGTCGGCGCGGGCGCCCTGACGATGGCGTTGTCCGCGCCGGCACGCGGCGCCTCGATCGCCGGCGCGGCAGGCGCCGCCGCGGCGTCGGGCGCCTCCACCAGCGCGGAATACTCGCGCACCAGCCGGCCCTGGCCCCAATCCACCTCGATCAGGAAGGCCACGGCCTTGCGGTCCACCGGCACCCGGCTGGTGACGCGGATCACCGCGCGGCCGCGGGCATCCTGCGCGAACTGGAACTGCAGGTCGCCGACCAGTCCCTGCGGACGCTCCAGGCCGACGCGGGCGAAGGTCGCCGGCGAGGCCAGCGCCACGCGCGCGTTCTCCAGTTCCCCCGGCTCGTTGGAGATCACCGGGATCTCGGCCAGCAGTGGCTGCCCCGGCTTCGACAGCACGCGGATATCGCCCAGGCCCAGCGCCATCGCAGCGGTGCTGCACAGCGTCAGGACCAGTGCCCCCAGACCTTGTAACGGGCGCACGGCGCCCCTGCCCCTTGGTTTCATGGCGCCAATATAGCCGCTGGCGGGGCGGTTCGGGATGCGGGCGTGCGGTCGCGGGTCGACGTGACGCGCCACCCGGGCGCGTCGAAACGCTGCGGGCCGCCCGGCGTGCGCCTCGGCCGGCACGACGCCGGCCCGCGCGGCGAAGGGTCCGCCGCCGCGCGGGCGCAGCGGCGGGCGCGGCGGCGCTCAGCCTTCCTGCGCGACCAGTTCGGCCAGCTGCACCGCGTTGAGCGCGGCGCCCTTGCGGATGTTGTCCGAGACGATCCACAGGTTCAGGCCGCGCGGATGCGAGAGGTCCTCGCGGATGCGCCCCACGTAGACCGCGTCCTTGCCGGAGGCATGCGTGACCGGGGTCGGGTAGCCGCCGGCCTTGCGCTCGTCGACCACTTCCACGCCGGGCGAATTCGACAGCAGCTCGCGCGCGGCTTCCGGGGTGATCTTCTCGCGGGTCTCGATCGCCACCGCCTCGGAATGCCCGTAGAACACCGGCACGCGCACCGCGGTGGGATTCACCAGGATCGATTCGTCGCCGAGGATCTTGCGGGTCTCCCACACCAGCTTCATTTCCTCCTTGGTGAAGCCGTTGTCCTGGAAGTCGTCGATGTGCGGGATCAGGTTGAAGGCGATCTGCACCGGGAAGCGCTGCGGGTCGATCTCCTGGAACGCGAGCAGCTGCGCGGTCTGCTTGCCCAGCTCCTCCATCGCCGAGCGTCCGCCGCCGGAGACCGACTGGTAGGTCGCCACGTTGATGCGCTCGATGCCGTACTTGCGGTGGATCGGGCCCAGCGCGACCAGCATCTGCATGGTCGAGCAGTTGGGGTTGGCGATGATGCCGCGCGGGCGCTGCTTCACGGCCTCCGGGTTGACCTCGGACACCACCAGCGGCACGTCGTCGTCGTAGCGGAACGCCGAGGAGTTGTCGATCACCACGGCGCCGGCGGCGGCGAACCGGGGCCCGTACTCCTTGGAGACGCTGCCGCCGGCCGAGAACAGCGCGATGTCCACGCCGGCGGGGTCGAAGCTGGCCAGGTCGAGCACGTCGATCTTGTCGCCGTTGAACTCGACCTGGCCGCCGGCCGAGCGCGCCGACGCCAGCGGATAGAGGGTGGCGACCGGGAAGTCGCGCTCGGCGAGGATGGCCAGCATGGTTTCGCCGACGGCGCCGGTGGCGCCCACGACCGCGACATTGAAACGACGGGTTTCGTTGCTCATGAGGGAGGATTCTTGAGTTGTAGGAAAAGAAGGAAACGCACGGCGGGCTGGGGTCGGGGAACCTCCCTGCTTAGCGCGGAGGTTCCCTATCGTTTGGTCGCGTCGGTTTTGCGCACGCCCGCGGCAGCGCCGCCGGCCTTGGCGGCCGCGAGGGCGTCGGCGTTGATCGCGCTCGGCGGGCGGCCGGCATCGGCGCCCTCGCCCAGCGCGGCGATCAGGTTGTCCACCGCCAGCTGCACCATCGCGCGGCGGGTGGCCAGGCTGGCGCTGCCGATGTGCGGGGTCAGCACCACGTTGCGCAGCGCCAGCAGTTCCGGGCGCACCGCCGGTTCGCCCTCGAACACGTCCAGGCCGGCGGCGCCCAGGCGCCCGTCGGCCAGCGCGGCGGCCAGCGCGAGCTCGTCGACCAGGCCGCCGCGGGCGATGTTCACCAGGGTGGCGGTGGGCTTCATCCTGGCCAGCGCGGCGGCGTCGATCAGGTGGTGCGAGGCCGGCGAGTACGGCAGCACCAGCACCAGGTGGTCGGCCTGCGCCAGCAGGGTGTCCAGGTCGACGTACTGCGCGGCCACCGCCTGCTCGGTGGCGGCCGGCAGCCGGCTGCGGTTGTGGTAGAGCACGCGCATGCCGAAGCCGTGCGCGCCGCGGCGGGCGATGCCCTGGCCGATGCGGCCCATGCCGAGGATGCCGAGCGTGCTGCCGTGGATGTCGGCACCGAGCATGGTCTTGAACGACCACTGCCCCCAGCGGCCGTCGCGCAGCCAGCGCTCGGCCTCGGTGACGCGGCGCGCGGCCGCCATCAGCAGCGCGAAGCCCATGTCCGCGGTGGTCTCGGTCAGCACGTCCGGCGTGTTGGTGGCGACGATGCCGGCCGCGCTGAGCGCGGGCAGGTCGAGATTGTTGTAGCCGACGCCGACGTTGGCGATCGCGCGCAGCCGCGGCGCGGCGGCGATCTCGGCCGCGCCGATGCGCTCGTTGAGCGTCACCAGCGCGCCGTCCAGCGGCGCCAGCTGCGCGGCCAGCTCGGCGGCCGAGTAGCGGGTCACGTCGGCGGTGGTGGTCAGCTCGAAGTACTGCCCCAGCCGCGCGACGACATCGTCGAACAGCGGCTGGCTGACCCACACCCGTGGCCGCGCATCAGCCATCGACGCGGCCGGGGATGCGCGGACCGACCGGCCCGACGTCGCCGCACTGGGCCCGGTGCCGCAGTGCCTGGTCCATCAGCACCAGCGCCGTCATCGCCTCGGCGATCGGGGTGGCGCGGATGCCCACGCACGGGTCGTGGCGCCCGGTGGTGACGACCTCCACCACCTGTCCGTCCGCGTCCACGGTGGGACCGGGCAGGCGCAGGCTGGAGGTGGGCTTGAGCACGATCGAGGCGGTGACGGCCTGGCCGGTGGAGATGCCGCCGAGGATGCCGCCGGCATGGTTGCTGAGGAAGCCGTCCGGCGTGATCAGGTCGCGGTGCTCGGTACCCTTCTGCGCCGCGCTGGCGAAGCCGTCGCCGATCTCCACGCCCTTGACCGCGTTGATGCTCATCAGGGCCGCGGCCAGCTCGCCGTCGAGCTTGCCGTAGATCGGTTCGCCCCAGCCCGCCGGCACGCCGTCGGCCACCACGTCCACGCGCGCACCGACCGAATCGCCGGACTTGCGCAGCGCATCCATATAGGCCTCCAGCTCCGGCACCTGCGCCGCGTGCGGCCAGAAGAACGGGTTGTCCTCGACCGCGGCCCAGTCGAACCCGGCCGGGCGGATCTCGCCCAGCTGCGACAGGAATCCGCGCACCGTGACGCCGTAGCGCTGCTGCAGCCATTTCTTGGCGATCACGCCGGCGGCCACCCGCATCGTGGTCTCGCGCGCGGACGAGCGCCCGCCGCCGCGCGGGTCGCGGATGCCGTACTTCTGCCAGTAGCTGTAGTCGGCATGCCCGGGCCGGAACTGCTGGGCGATGTTGGCGTAGTCCTTGCTGCGCTGGTCGGTGTTGCGGATCAGCAGCCCGATCGGGGTGCCGGTGGTGCGGCCCTCGTACACGCCGGACAGGATCTCCACGGCGTCGGCCTCGCGCCGCGCCGAGGTGTGGCGGCTCTTGCCGGTGGCGCGTCGCTGCAGGTCGTGGGCGAATTCCTCGGCGGCCAGCTCCAGCCCGGGCGGGCAGCCATCGACCACGCAGCCGATCGCCGGGCCGTGCGACTCGCCGAAGGTGGTGACCGTCAACAGGCGGCCGAAGCTGTTACTGGCCATGCCGCGCTCCCTGCCGGGCCGGCCGCAGCCGGGCGATCCGCCACAGCTGGGTCACCGCCACCCAGCCCGGGGCCAGGGTCAGCAGCGCGCCGAACACCAGGTCGAACCCGGAGGACCCCAGGATCCCGCGCGCCTGCCAGCCGGCGATCAGGTCCACCGCCAGGGCGAGCCCGGCCACCAGCCCCAGCGCGAGCAGCACCGCGCGCCCCGGGTGCGCCCGCAGGCCCGCGTCGGAGCTGCACACCGCGATCCAGCCGGCGAGGATGCCCGCCAGCGCGGCCAGTCCCCAGCCGAGCTCTCCCACCGCCTGCCCGATGCGCCGCGCCGAGGCGCCGCCGTACATCGGATCGTTCACGCGGTTCACCACGTCGATCATGCCCAGCGGCACCCCGACGCCCAGCACGCTCACCGGCAGCAGCAGCATCAGGTCGCGGAGGCGCGGCGCGTGCCGCAGTGCCGGCTCAGCGTGCATCGGCCAGTGCCGCGATGCGCGCGTGGTGCTGGCGCAGTTCGCCGGCCTCGACCGCGAAGATGCCCATCTGGCCCACCTTGAACTCGACCCAGGCCAGGTCCAGCTCCGGCAGCAGCCGCACCAGGTGCTGCTCGGACTCGCCGACCTCGCAGATCAGCAGGCCGTCCTCGCTCAGGTGGGCCGGCGCGTCGCGCAGGATCTTCAGCACCAGGTCCAGGCCGTCGTCGCCGGCGCGCAGGCCCATTTCCGGCTCGTGGGCATACTCCTGCGGCAGCGCGTCGGTCTCGGCGTTGGTGACGTAGGGCGGGTTGGTGACAATCAGTTCGTAGCGGCGGCCCTGCAGCCCGGTGAACAGGTCGGACTTGAGCAGCTCGACGTTGCCCGCCTGCAGGCGCTCGCGGTTCTCGGCGGCCAGCGCCAGGGCGTCGTCGCTGAGGTCCACGCCGTCCACTTCCCAGTTCGGGTTGTAGTGGCCCATCGCGATGGCGATGCAGCCCGAGCCGGTGCACAGGTCCAGCGCGCGGGTGACCTCGCGCCCGGCCAGCCACGGCTCGAAGCCGCACTCGATCAGCTCGGCGATCGGCGAGCGCGGCACCAGCGCGCGCGTATCGCTCTTGAAGCTCAGGCCCGCGAACCAGGCCTCGCCGGTGAGGTAGGCGGCCGGCACGCGCTCGACGATGCGGCGCTCGAACAGCGCCAGCACCTGTTCCTTCTCGGCCCGCAGCAACCGGGCCTGGCCGTACGCCGGGCCCAGGTCGTGCGGCAGGTGCAGGGCGTGCAGCACCAGCTGGGTGGCCTCGTCCAGCGCGTTGTCGTAGCTGTGGCCGAAGGTCAGGCCCGCGGCATTGAAGCGGCTGGTGCCGTAGCGGATCAGGTCGATGAGGGTCTGCAGTTCGTCGGCCGCGGCGGCAGTCATGGCAACAGCTGGGTCAGTAGGGCCCTCGATTATAGGGCGGATCGGTATCATGAGCGTCCGTTGCAT
Organism: Lysobacteraceae bacterium USHLN149; assembly: GCA_037145635.1. Lineage (GTDB taxonomy): Bacteria > Pseudomonadota > Gammaproteobacteria > Xanthomonadales > Xanthomonadaceae > JAATFS01. The sequence goes on along the minus strand of JBBCXB010000001.1, from coordinate 761,129 downwards.
TGGAAACCTCCATGTTCAACCGCAATTTCGGCATCGTCCTGCTGGTGGCGCTGGCCGCCGGGCTGGGCCTGGTCCTGGCGCAGAAGTTCTTCGGCGAGCGCGCGCCGTCCTCGCCATGGCCGCAGACGCGCACGGTGACGTTCTACCCGCAGCCGCGCACCCTGCCCGACTTCAGCCTGCGCCAGTCCGACGGCACCGCGCTGGTGCCGGGCGAGCTCAAGGGCCACTGGACCCTGGTGTTCCTGGGTTTCACCTTCTGCCCGGACGTCTGCCCGACCACCCTGACCGACCTGGCGGTCGCGCAGGCACAGTGGCAGGGCATCCCCGAGGGGGTGCGCCCGCGCGTGCTGTTCGTGTCGGTCGACCCGGACCGCGACCCGCCGGCCCGGCTCGGCGAATACGCCCATGCCTTCCACAAGGACACCCTGGCCGCCACTGCCGACACGCCGTCGCTGGAACGCTTCGCCACCGCGCTGGGCTTCGTGTTCCAGAAGGTGCCCGGCAAGCATTTCGACGAAAACCCGAACGACTACTCGATGGACCACTCGGCCAGCATCGCGGTGCTCGACCCGGACGGCCGCCTGGCCGGCCTGATCCGCCCCCCGCTCGATCCCAAGGCGATCGCCGCCGACTTCGTCCAACTGACCCAGGTGACCGCGCCGTGAGCCTCGTGCCCCCCCTGACCTACGTCCTGCCCCACCGGCTGCTGTCGTCGCTGGCGCGCCGCCTGGCCTACTCGGACGATCCGCGGGTCAAGCAGTGGCTGATCGACACCGTCACCCGCAAGTTCGGGGTGGACCTGGGCGAGGCCGCCGAGCCGGACCCGCGCGCCTATCCCACCTTCAATGCCTTCTTCACGCGTGCCCTGAAGCCCGGCGCGCGCCAGCCCGACCCGGATCCGCGGGTGCTGCCGATGCCGGCCGACGGCCGCATCAGCCAGCTCGGGCCGATCGAGGGCGGCCGCATCTTCCAGGCCAAGGGCCAGTCGTTCACCGCCGCCGAGCTGCTCGGCGATGCCGCCGCCGCGGCGCCGTTCGAGCACGGGCTGTTCGCGACCGTGTACCTGTCGCCGAAGGACTACCACCGCGTGCACATGCCATGGACCGGCACCCTGCGCGAGACCGTGCATGTGCCGGGCCGGCTGTTCAGCGTGGGCCCGGACGCGGTGCGCCGCGTGCCGCGGCTGTTCGCCCGCAACGAGCGGCTGGTCTGCCACTTCGATACGGAGTTCGGGCCGATGGCGTCGGTGATGGTCGGCGCGCTGCTGGTGTCGGGCGTGGAGACGGTCTGGAGCGGCGTGGAGATCCCGCGCTACGGCGACCGCATCACCCGCAAGGACTACCGCGGCCGGGGCATCGTGCTGGAGCGGTTCGCGGAGATGGCGCGCTTCAACTACGGCTCCACCGTGATCGTGCTGCTACCGCCGGGCGTGGCCGAACTGGATGCGCGGCTGGCGGCCGAGTCGCCGGTCAGGCTGGGCCAGGCCCTGGCGCGATTGCGCTGAGTCGCTGGGAATCGGGCGTGGGGAATGGCCGGCTGGTGCCGCGGCCTGGATAGCGAGGCGGCCAGTGCGTCGCGGAGCGTGCGCAGCGACCGGGGCGCGACCCTCCCTCGGCCACATTTGCCGAAGGTGCTGATCCGGCCGCACCGGGCCCCGGCCGCCGGCAGGACCGGCCGGCCGGCGGAAGCGACGCGTGCCGGCCGGGCGCCCCGAAGGTCTCGGGGTGCCCCGGCGCGCCGAGGGTTACCGGTCGCAACCCTGCAGCTTGATGGACTGGCCCGGCTTGAGCGCATAGCCGGGCGCGCGCAGGCCGTTGGCCTTGGCCAGCGTCTTGATCTCGCACTGGTACTTCTGCGCCACCCGGCCCAGCGTGTCGCCCTTGGCGATCGTGTAGCTGCGCGCCTGCGCGGCCTTGGGCTTGGCCGGCGCGGGCCGCCCGGTGGCGACCGTGGTCGGCACCCCCGACATCGGCGTGGCGTCGCCCACCGCGACGTTGCCGGTGTAGCTGTCCGCCGCGGGGCGCACGATCGCCGCGTTCAGGTCGGCGGTGATCAGCGTGCGCGCCAGGTCGGCGCGCGGGCCGCTGACGCAGTAGCGCCCGTACAGGCCGACGATGCGCGTGTTGGCGTTGAGGGTCACGCCCGCCGGGATCCAGCCGTCCGGCTCGTAGCGCGGGTTGAGGTTGCGCAGCGTCCGCAGGTAGCCGTCGCGGGTACCGGCACTGCCCAGGCAGATGGTGAGCTCGTAGAGGGTGGTGGACTTGGCCAGCTTCAGCGTCGCCGGCTGCGCGTTGATCTTGGGCAGCTCCACGCCGTATTGCCGCGGGTGCAGGAAGATCCAGGCCGCGGCGATCACCATCGGCACGTAGTCCTTGGTCTCGGCCGGGAACTGGTTGTAGACCGACTGGTCCCAGAAGCCACGCCCGCCGGACTGGTTGAACACGCGCGCGGCGCGGCCCTCGCCGCCGTTGTAGGCGGCCAGCGCCAGCTCGATGTTGCGGTTGAGCTGGCCCATGCGCTCGTTGAGGTAGGCGGCGCTGGCCTCGGCCGCACTGCGCGGGTCGAAGCGCGAATCGAAGCCGGTCTCGTCCGGCCCCAGCCCGAAGCGCCGTGCCGTGGCCGGCATGAACTGCATCAGGCCGGCGGCGCCAGCGCGCGAGCTGGCGTGCACCTTGCCGTTGGACTCCTTGGCCATGATCCCGAACAGCAGCGCCTCGGGCAGGCCGCGCTTCTGCCACTCGGGCCACATCAGCGCGCGCAGGTTCTCGTAGTTCTCGTAGCTGGTCAGCAGCGACGGGCGCATGTCGGTGAGCCAGCGGCGGATGCCGGCCTGCACCGCGGGGTTGTACTCCACCATGGAGTCGAAGGCATGCCGATGGTCGTTGAGCAGCTCCGCCGCGCGGGCGGCCTCAGGCACGTCGGCCGCGAGCGGCCCGACGTGGTCGGGGTCGGCCTCGAGCAGGCCGTCGTCGTCCTCGGGCTCTCCCGCGGCCGGCGCCTCGGCATCGGCATTGGCCTTGAGCAGGCGCTTGTAGGTCGGCAGCAGGTTGGAGACCTGGCAGCCGCGCTGCTTGATGCAGGCGTCGATGACGTCCTCCATGTCCTCCAGCGCCGCATCGGTCTCCTGCCGGGCCTTGGGATCGGCGTTGTTCGCCTTCACCAGGGCGTCGCGGTAGCGCTTCTCGGCCGCGGCCATGCGCGTATCCAGCGTGGTGATCTTTTCCTTGTCGCGGGCGGAGAGCGCGTGGGCGGCGGGGACGACGGACAACAGCGCCACGGTGGCCAGGACCGGCCAGGGGCGCAACACGAGGGACGGGAGCGGCATCATTGAGGCAGGCGGCGGAAAGCAGGCAGGGTAGCCGCCGCCGTCGTACCGCGGCAAGGCGAGCGGCACCCGGGTACAGTCCGCCGTTAGAATCGGGGGCCATCTCCCGGAACGCAGCCATGGACCCGATCCTGCTCGGCAAGGGCGTCACCGACGACGTCCCGGTCACCCTCGACCCCCGCTTCGGAAACCGCCACGGGCTGGTCGCCGGCGCCACCGGCACCGGCAAGACCGTGACCCTGATGATCCTGGCCGAGGGCTTCTCGCGGATCGGCGTGCCGGTGTTCCTGGCCGACGTGAAGGGCGACGTGGCCGGGCTGGCGGTGGCCGGCGACGGCAGCGAGAAGGTTGCCCAGCGCGCGCGCGAGATCGGCGTGGCCGACTACGCCCCGGCCGCCAACCCGGTGGTGTTCTGGGACCTGTACGGCCAGCTCGGCCACCCGGTACGCACCACCGTCAGCGAGATGGGCCCGATCCTGCTCGCGCGCATCCTGGAGCTCAACGACACCCAGGCCGGCGTGCTGGACATCGTGTTCAAGCTCGCCGACGACCGCGGCCTGCTGCTGCTCGACTTGGACGACCTGCGCGCGCTGCTCGGCCTGGTGGTGGAGGAGCGCAAGGACGTCTCCACCGAATACGGCCTGGTCAGCGCGCCGTCGGTGGCCGCGATCCAGCGCGCGCTGCTGCGGCTGGCGCAGGACGGCGGCGAAGGCTTCTTCGGCGAGCCGGCGCTGGCGCTGGACGATCTGATGCGCGTCGGCCCCGACGGCCGCGGCGTGATCGGCGTGCTCGCCGCCGCCCAGCTGGTGCTCAAGCCGCGGCTGTACTCGACCTTCCTGCTGTGGCTGCTGTCGGAGCTGTTCGAGCGCCTGCCCGAGGTCGGCGACCTCGACAAGCCGAAGCTGGTGTTCGTGTTCGACGAGGCCCACCTGCTGTTCGACGACGCGCCGCCGGCACTGGTGCAGCGCATCGAGCAGGTCGTGCGGCTGATCCGTTCCAAGGGGGTGGGCGTGTACTTCTGCTCGCAGTTCCCCGACGACGTGCCGGACACCATCCTCGGCCAGCTCGGCAACCGCGTGCAGCATGCCCTGCGCGCCTACACCCCGCGCGACCAGAAGGCGGTCCGGACCGCGGCCGAGACCTTCGTCGCCAATCCAGGCCTGGACGTGGCCCGGGCCATCTCCAGCCTCGGCACCGGCGAGGCGCTGGTGTCCACGCTGCAGGACCGGGGCGTGCCGGCCCCGGTGCAGCAGACCCTGATCGCGCCGCCGCGCTGCCGCATGGGCGCCCTCACCGACGCCGAACGCGCCCGGGTGCGCGCCGGCAGCCCGGTGGGTACCCAGTACGACACCGCCATCAACCGCGAGTCGGCCGCGGAGCGGCTGGCGCGCCGCGTCGAGCAGGCCGGCGGGGCCGACGACGCCCCGCCGGCGCGCACCCGCGAACAGGACGAGGCCCAGGCCGGCGGCTTCGGCCAGGCGGTCAAGGACGCGGTGTTCGGCACCCGCCGTCGCCAGGGCCTGCTGGAGACGATGGCCAAGCAGACCTCGCGCACGGTGGGCAGCCGCATCGGCCAGCAGATCGTGCGCGGCATTTTCGGCAGCATCTTCGGCGGCAAGCGCTGAGGCCTCGACCCGGGCCCGGGGTGGCGCGGCCGGGCGGGCGACGGCGGCCCGATGCCCGGCGTGGACGGCGCCGACACGCCCTGCGGGCGCACCCCAAGGCTTCCGCCTCCGGCGCGGCAGGCATCGGCGCCTCGCAACCGCGCGCCGTTCGGAGCCCGGCCCAGCACGGCACCCGCTGCCACGGCATCGATCCGCCCGAGTTGCAGACAGGCGGCGGCGACGCCTTCGCCGACAGTCTTCCGCCGATTGCGTAGCGACATCCGCACCGCCACAATCACGGCCACAATCACCGCACCTATCTCGCAGGGAAGCGTCATGGAAGACCGCTATCGCGCGCGCACGGGGTCCCCGCGCCGCGCCCCGCCCGCACCGTTCTGGACCCGCATCCGCGCGATCGCGCTGTACCCGCTGCGCGGCGGCGCGCTGTACGCGCTGGTCGCGCTGACGCTGTGCAGCCTGCTGGGCCGGCTGCCCGGCATCGGCTGGATCCTCGGCCTGATCACCACCCTGGCGACCTACGCCTACGCCTTCGACATCCTGCGGCAGACCGCCGACGGCCACCTCGATGCGCCGGAGCACGCGGTCGACCTCGTCGATGGCACCGTACTGCGGCTGCTGGCCCTGGTCATCGTGCTCGCCGTGGCGGTGGTCGCGACGCTGCTGCTGGCCGGCCCGGTGGCGGGGTTGCTGGTCCTGCTGGCGCTGGTGCTGCTGCAGCCCGGACTGGTGATCTCGCTGGCGCTGGACGGCAGCCTGCGCCGCGCGCTGAACCCGGCGGTCTCAATCGGCGTGGCGCTGCGGATCGGCTGGCCCTACCTGGCCGCGTTCGGCCTGCTGTTCGTGATCCAGGCGAGCACCCTCACCGCCGCCGGCTGGGGGCACCGCCACCTGCCGCCGCTGGTGGGCGAACTGGCGGTCGCGGCGGCGACGACGTGGGGCCTGTTCGCCGCCTTCCACCTGATGGGCTACCTGGTCTACCAGTACCACGAGGTGCTCGGGTACGCGCCCGCGGCCGACGCCGACGCACGCGACGACCCCGACCAGCGCCTGCTGGACGAGGCCGAGGCCCTGGTCCGCGCAGGCCACGCGACCGAGGCCTCGGAGTTGCTGCGCGGGGCGGTGCGAACGCGCGCGGTGAGCCTGGCGGTGCATGAACTGCACCAGCGCCTGCTGCGGCAGGGCCGGCATTCGCAGGCGCTGCGCGAGCACACCGGCCAGTACCTCCATCGCCTGCTGGACGAGAAACAGGACCGGCGGGCGCTGGCGCTGCTGCGCGAAGCGCTGGACGACGACCCCGGCTTCGTGCCGCCGTTGCCGGAGCAGGCCACGCACCTGGCCGGGCGCGCGCAACTCGCCGGCCAGTTCCGGCTGGCCTGCGACGGGCTGCTCGCCGCGCTGCAGGCGTGGCCACGGGCGCCCGAGGTGCCGGCGTGGGCGCTGGCGGCGGGCCTGTTGCTGGCCGAGCGCTTCGGCGAGGACGACCGGGCACGGGCACTGCTTCAGCAGGGGCTGGCTGCCTGCACCGAGGACGGCGATCGGCGCCGGCTGGAGGCCGCGCTGAAGGCGCTGGCGCCCGCGACGGCCTGAGCGGGTCGTGCCGCCAGGCCGCGCGGCTCAGGCGTTGGCCAGCAGAAACCGCGCCTTCTCCGCCTGCGGCTGCTCCGGATAACGCGCGACCAGGTCGCCCAGCAGCCGTCGTCGGTCCGCCGCGTCCTGGGGCCCGGCATGCTGCAACGCCAGCCGGAACCAGTCCCGGGCCTGGGCGTCGCGTGCGCCGTCGGCCCCGGCCTGGCGCAGCAGCGTTTCCGCCTCGCGCAGCTGGCCCGTCGCGAGCCAGCGCTCGAACAGCTGCGCGCGCGTCAGCGGGTCCCGGGCGATCCCGTCCGCGGCCAGTTCCCGCAGCACCGCCACCTGCAGCCCGGCCTCGGCCGTCGTCTTTGGTGTGCCGCGCAGCAGCTCGGCCGCCCGCGCCCGGGCGCCGCGCGCATCGCCGGCGTTGCGCGCGGCGCGGTAACGGGCATGGGCCACGTCGAGGCGGTGCGGCTGCTCGGCCGCCAGTTCGCACAACAGCCGTTCGGCCGCGGCGTTGTCCATCCGCCCGAGGTGCTGCTGCGCACGCGCCCACCGCGTGTCGGGCGCCGCGGACTCCTCCTCGCGCATGAAGGCCTCGCGGCGCTGCCCGGTGGCCACCAGCAGCGCCCCGAGCAGCGCGCCGCTGAGCAGTCCGCCGGCATGCGCGTCGAAGCCGATGCCGCCGTCGGCGTCGCCCAGCAGGTTATAGACCTCCCACCCCAGCCAGATCGGCAGCAGCGCGATCGCCGGCCCGCGCACATAGTCGAAGACCACCGCGAACCAGTAGAAGAAGCGCACCCGCCGGCGCCCCCACACCACGCAGAACGCGCCCATCAGGGCGGCGATGGCGCCGGACGCGCCCAGGCCTGCGCCGGTCTCGCCCCAGCGCCAGGCCAGGCTCGCCGCGCTCGCGCCGAAGCCGCCCAGCAGGTACAGCGCCAGGAAGCGCCAGCCGCCGATCGCCCCCTCCAGCAGGGTCCCCAGCGCCACCAGGAACAGCAGATTGCCGAACAGGTGCAGCGGGTCGGCGTGCAGGAACATCGCGCCGAGCATCCGCGGCGGCGACCACTCCGAACTGCGCTGCAGGTGGCGCAGCGTGAAGACCCGTTCCAGGCGGAGGTCGTAGGCCGGGCGCAGCGTGTTCCAGGCCTGCCGCGCCGCCGCGTCCTCGAAGCCGGCGCCGTCGCGCAGGCCGGCCACGAACGCCGGGTCGTGCAGCGTGGCCGTCGCCACGTACGCGGGCCGCTGCGCCGGTGCGACGCGGTCGTAGCGGAGGCGCTCGTTGGCACGGCCGCGGCCCGCGACGTAGCGCGCATAGGCCGGCACCTCGTAGCGCGCCAGCCCGGAGTCCAGGTAGTAGCGCTGCGCCTCCCGCAGCCGCGCGTCGTCGCCCTGCTGCCCGCCGAAGTAGACCAGCACATTGGCCAGCACCAGCAGCAACGTGACGCACGGGAAGTTCTGCCGCGACAGCGGCCTGTGCAGGGGCAGGATCAGCATGAGGGCCACGTCCGTGTCGACGACACAGATCAGCTTCCGCGATCGTCCCGCGGTGCGCAAGCCGCCCGCGCGCGCTAGCATTGCGCCCCGCTCCACCTCCTGCCGACCCGATGAGCCGCTGGCGTCCTCCTGCCGAGAAAAGCACCGCCCTGATCACGCCGCAGGGCCACGCCCGCCTGAAGGCGGAGCTGGACGAGCTGTGGCGCGTGCGCCGCCCCGAGGTGGTCAGGGCACTCGCGGCCGCCGCGGCCGAGGGCGACCGCTCGGAGAATGCCGAGTACACCTACCGCAAGAAGCAGCTGGGCGAGATCGACCGCCGCGTGCGCTATCTCAGCAAGCGGCTGGAGGCGCTGCGGGTGGTCGACACCGTGCCCTCCGATCCCGACGCGGTGTTCTTCGGCGCCGAGGTCGCGCTGGAGGACGTCGACAGCGGCGAGTGCGTGCGCTACCGGATCGTCGGGCCCGACGAGACCGATGCCGGCCGCGGCTGGATCAGCATCGACTCGCCACTCGCGCGGGCACTGCTGAAGAAACGCGTGGACGACGAACTGCAGGTCGACCTGCCCGGCGGCCGGCGCGCCTTCGTCCTGGCCGAGGTGGCGTACCCCGGCGGCTGACCCCGCGGCCCGCCCATTGGCAACCCTGGGGCTCGCGGCGACCACACAAGCGCATGGCATAGGACACCGGAGCCGGTGCGTGCAGCGTGTCCCGAGCGCTCCGTGATCGCGGGGGCCATCCGGACCCGCGTGCACGCCCAGGCATGCCGCCGCTGCGACGACGACACCGCCCGCTGCAGGATCCGCCGAGCGGCCGCGTGCGCTGCCGCCCGCGGTCTGCCCGACCGACCAAGGGAACCTTCGTCACCGCGTCGCGGTCCTACCCCGCCGATAATGCATCTCCCCGCTCAGCAGAGGATCAGCCATGGGTCACTGGACCACACTCGACACCGCTCACGGCCAGGTCGCCGCCTGGCATGCCACGCCCGCCGGCGCGCCGATCGGCGGGCTGGTGGTCATCCAGGAGATCTTCGGCGTCACCCAGCACATCCGCGACGTGGCCGAGGACTTCGCCGCGCGCGGCTACGAGGTCCTGGCCCCGGCGTTCTTCGACCTGGTGCAGAAGGACGTGCAGCTGCCGTACGACGCGGACGGGGTGAAGGCCGGGCTGGCCCTGGTCGACACGCTCGGGATGGAGCGGGCGCTGGACACCGTGGAGGCCGCGGCCGCCCTGCTGGCGCCGTCCGGCAAGGTGGGCACGGTCGGTTACTGCTGGGGCGGCAGCCTCGCCCTGCTGTCGGCGCTGCGCCTGGGGCTGCCCTCGGTCAGCTACTACGGCGGCCGCAACACCCGGTACCTGGACGAGGAACCGAAGGCACCGGTGATGTTCCACTTCGGCGAGCGCGACAAGAGCATCCCGCCGGAAGCGGTGCAGCAGCACCGCGAGAAACTGCCGCAGATGGAAACCTTCGTGTACCCGGCCGACCATGCCTTCAACCGCGACGTGGGCCACAGCTACGATCCGGACAGCGCCGAGCTCGCGCGCGAGCGCACCCTCGGCTTCTTCGCCGCGCATCTGCGATGAGCGGTTTCCTGCTCGATCCGCGGCTGGCCGCCGACAGCGTGTTCGTCGCCGACGGCCCGCTGTCGCAGGTCCGGCTGATGGACGACACCCGTTTCCCCTGGCTGCTGCTGGTACCGCGGGTGGCCGACGCGAGCGAGTGGATCGACCTGGACGGCGGCCAGCAGCGCCTGCTGCTGGCCGAGATCAACCAGCTCTCGCAACTGCTGCGGGCCGAGCCCGGCGTGGCCAAGCTCAACCTCGGTGCGCTCGGCAACATCGTCCGCCAGCTGCACCTGCACCTGGTGGGCCGGCACGAGGGCGACGCCGCCTGGCCCGGCCCGGTGTGGGGCAGCGGGCCGGCGCAGCGCTTCGCGCCGGACGCGCTCGCCGGGCATGTCGCCGGGTGGGCCCAGCGGCTACGATAGGCGCCCGCTCCCACCCGCCGCCCGCATGAAATCCAACGTCGTCGCCGCGCTGATCCTGATCCTCGTCGGACTGCTGTTCCTGGCCAACAACCTCGGCTGGACCAATCTCAGCCTCGGCCGCCTGATCGCCACCTGGTGGCCGGCCCTGCTGGTGGCCTGCGGCATCGGCATGCTGTTCGGGCGCAAGTAGCCCAGGCCCTCAGGTCCTCGGAAGCGTGACCCCGGTCTGGCCCTGGTACTTGCCGCCACGGTCGCGGTACGAGGTCTCGCAGACCTCGTCGGACTGGAAGAACAGCATCTGCGCCACGCCCTCGTTGGCGTAGATGCGCGCCGGCAACGGCGTGGTGTTGCTGAACTCCAGGGTCACGTGGCCCTCCCACTCCGGCTCCAGCGGCGTCACGTTGACGATGATGCCGCAGCGCGCGTAGGTGCTCTTGCCCAGGCACACCACCAGGGTGTCGCGCGGCACCCGGAAGTACTCCACCGTGCGCGCCAGCGCGAAGCTGTTCGGCGGGATGATGCACACGTCCGACTCGATGTCGACGAAGCTGCCGCTGTCGAAGTGCTTGGGGTCGACGATGGTCGAGTTGATGTTGGTGAACACCTTGAACTCGCGCGAACAGCGCACGTCGTAGCCGTAGCTCGACGTGCCGTAGCTGACGATGCGCTGGCCGCCGGCGTCCTGCTTGACCTGGCCCGGCTCGAACGGCTCGATCATGCCGTGCTGCTCGGCCATGCGCTTGATCCAGCGGTCGCTCTTGATGCTCATACGGTGGTCCTTGGGGGGAAGAAGGCCGCAGGCCGCCTCACGACGGCCCGCGCGGGGGGCGATTCTACGCGACCCCGGGCCACCCGGCCTTCCGGCCTCAGAGCAACGAGGCCGAGATCGGGATGCTCGCCCTGGGCCGCTTGCCCAGTTCCTCGGCCAGCCGGCCCGCGGCCGCCAGGTACGCGGCCGCGGCCGCCGACTCCGGTGCCGAGGCCACGATCGGCTGTCCCGCGTCGCCCTGCTCGCGGATGCCGATCTCCAGCGGCAGCGAGCCCAGCAGCGGCACCCCGTATTGCGCCGCCATGCGCTCGCCACCGCCCTGGCCGAACAGGTGCTCGACATGTCCGCAGCACGAACAGGTGTGCATCGCCATGTTCTCGACGATGCCGAGCACCGTCACCTCGACCTTCTCGAACATCTTCAAGGCCTTGCGCGCATCGAGCGTGGCGATGTCCTGCGGCGTGGTGACGATCACCGCCCCGGCCACCGGGATCTTCTGCGACAGCGTCAGCTGGATGTCACCGGTGCCCGGCGGCAGGTCGACCAGCAGGTAGTCCAGGTCGCCCCAGAGGGTGTCGTTGAACAGCTGGGTCAGCGCCGAGGTCGCCATCGGCCCGCGCCAGATCATCGGCGTGTCCTGATCGATCAGCAGCCCGATCGACATGGCCTCGACACCGAATGCCCGCAGCGGCTCGATCGACTTGTTGTCCGGGCTGTCGGGGCGCCCGCTCAGCCCCAGCATCGCCGGCACGCTGGGCCCGTAGATGTCGGCATCCAGCACGCCGACGCGCGCGCCCTGGCGCTGCAGTGCCAGCGCCAGGTTGACCGCGGTGGTGGACTTGCCCACCCCGCCCTTGCCGGAGCCGACGGCGATGACGTTGCGGATGCGGGGATGGGGCGAGAGCGCGCCTTGGACGGCGTGCGCGACGATTCTGCTCATGGGGCCAGGACAACCGAGGTAAGCGACAGCCCGGTGAGTCTACCCGAAGCCAGCAGGAGGCTGCCGTGGCACAGCCGGGCGCACGACGCCTCCAAAGGCAATATTTGCCGGCTATTGATTTTTTGTGACAGCCATGCAACAAATGCTAAACGCAGCCTAAACAACGAAACATTCACGAAAGCATAACTTTCGTTTGTTTGGTCGGGGCGGCGCTTTCGAACATCGACTCCAGGGGAAAACTGAATGTTGCAAGGCAAGCGTGGCCTGCGCCACAACCCGCTGTGCGTGGCACTGGCATTCATCCTCGTCCTGTCGGCCGCCGTCCCGGCGCTGGCGCAGGACGCCGACTCCACCGAGACAAAGCCTGCTTCCGAGACGACCGCTTCCGACGTGAAGCGACTCGATACGGTCACGGTCACCGGCTCGCGCATCAGTCGCGACGTGTTCAACTCGGTGTCCCCGGTGCAGGTCATCACGCGCGAAGAGAGCACCCTTGCGGGCTTCGCCTCCGCCGCGGGCGTGCTGCAGAGCACCGCGGTCACCGGCGGCACCTCACAGATCAACAACGCCTATGGCGGCTATGTCACCAACGGCGGCCCGGGCGCGAACACCCTGGGCCTGCGTGGCATGGACCCCACCCGCACCCTGATCCTGCTCAATGGCCGTCGCGTCGGCCCGGCGGGCGCACGTGGCTCGGTCGGTGCCGCCGACCTGAACGTCCTGCCCGATGCCATGATCGACCGCATCGAGGTGCTGAAGGACGGCGCGTCGTCGATCTACGGCTCGGACGCGGTGGCCGGCGTGATCAACATCATCACCAAGCAGAAGGTCGATGGCGCGACCGTCGAGCTCACCCACAACGCCACCGATGGCGGCGGCGGCGAAGAACGGCGTTATTCGCTGACCTTCGGCTCGCAGGGCGAGCGCGGCCACATTTCGGGCTCCTACGAGTTCTACGACCGCGCCGGCCTGAGCCTGGCGGAGCGTGACTGGACGCGCTGCAACACCGACTATCGCCGCAACCTGGCAGTGGGCGACTACTGGGGGAGCGGCGACACCATCGATCCGGCGACCGGCCAGCCCAAGTGCTACCCGATCACCGGCACCGGCTCCAACGGCGTGACCATCAATACGATCGGCACGAGCCTGATCACCGGTGTGCCCGCCCCCGGCGCCACCGGCACCCGGTTCAACCGCTGGCGGCCGAACTCGGCGGTCAGCACCGGGCTGATCGGGTTTGAAGGCGTGGGCGGCGGCACGACCACCAACAGCAACATCCGCGACACCTTCGACCCGCGCACCCTCAACCGCTCGCTGATCTCGGGAGCGAAGGTCCATACCGGCTTCCTGCAGGGCGGGATGGAACTCGATGCACTCGGCGAGGCCGAGGTGTACTTCGAGCTGCTCGGCAACCAGCGCAAGTCCGAGCAGACCGGCTACCGCCAGCTGTCGCTGGACTACATCAAGGGCAGCCCGCTCATCCCGGCATCGCTGGCCGGGAGCACGTTCTCCGGCCCCACCAGCACCAGCAACGGCCAGAACGTGGGCATCCGCGCCTTCATCGGCTACGGCAACGACAAGAGCAAGCAGACGGTCGACTTCTGGAAGGCCACCGGCGGGCTGCGTGGCCACCTGAGCTCCACCTGGAACTATGACTTCTTCGTGGCGCACTCGCGTTCGGATGCGGACTACACGTCCCAGTCGTTCCTGACCGACCGCCTCGCGCAGAGCCTGGACGTGGTTTCCAACGGCGCCGGTGGCTTCGTCTGCCGCAACGCTGCCAATGGCTGCATCGCCGCGCCGGCCCTGACCAGCGCCGTCATCGGCGGCAAGCTGCCCGCCGACTGGTCGAACTGGGTATTCGTTCCGGTGACCGGCAATACGCTCTACCAGGAAAGCACGGCCAACTTCACCGTCGACGGCCCGCTGTTCTCGCTGCCGCACGGCGACGTCCGCGCCGCGTTCGGCGCCGAGTACCGCCGCGCCAAGATCGACGACACGCCTCCGCTGGATTCGATCAACAACAATCTCTACAACCTCACTTCCGCTGCCCCCACCCGCGGTACGGACTCGGTCTGGGAGGCGTTCGGCGAGGTTGAAATACCGGTCCTGTCCGGCGTCACCGGCGCAGAGGAACTCACCTTCAATGCCTCGGCCCGCTATACCGACTACAAGTCGTACGGCTCGGACCATACCTACAAGATCGGCGGCCTGTGGACGCCGGTGAGCTGGGTCTCCTTCCGCGCCGCCTACGGAACGTCCTACCGCGCGCCCGCCCTGTTCGAACAGTATCTCGGCGGCACCAGCGGATTTCTCAGCAACCAGAACGACCCGTGCAACAACTGGGGCAACGATCCGGGCACGACCCGCGCCGCGAACTGCGCAAGCGAAGGATTGCCGGCTGACTACTATGCGAGCACCTCGCTGGCGGTGATCACCGCGGGCGGCAAGGATGCCGGCCTGAAGGCGGAAACCTCGAAGAACTTCACCGCCGGCGTGGTCCTGCAGCCCGAGTTCTCCGACAAGGTCGGCGACATCTCGTTCGCCGCGGACTACTTCAGCATCAACGTCAGCAACGGCGTGTCGCGCGCCGGGGCCAGCAACATCCTGGACCTGTGCTACGACAATCCCAACTTCCGCGATGGCGGCGGCTTCTGCCGGCTGATCAGCCAGCGTGACCCGGTGAGCAACCAGCTGACCGTGTACGACAGCTACGTGAACCTGGCCACCGACAAGGTGCGCGGCCTGGACTTCACCTTGCGCTACGTGCGTGAGGTCGGCCCCGGCACGCTGCGCGCGACCACGCAGATCACCCGCTACCTCGAGCAGGCCGACAAGCTGTTCGCCAGCGACGAGCTGCAGGACTACAACGGCATGATCAACCGGCCCGAGTTTTCCGGCACCTTCGATCTGGTGTACAGCTGGAAGAACTGGCGGTACCGCTACGGCCTGGAGTGGATCGACGCGATGCAGAGCTACGACTACTACGAACTGGATCCGGCCACCTCGCAGTACAAGTTCGACGTGCCGAACTACTTCCTGTCCAGCGTGTCCGCACAGTTCACCGGCGAAAAGTGGTCCATCACCGGCGGCGTCCGCAACCTGGCCGACAAGGACCCGCCGATGATCTCTTCCGGCGCCTACAACCGGGTCGGCAACGCTCCGTTGTACAGCGGCTACGACTACCTGGGGCGCACCTACTTCGTCAACGTCAGCAAGTCGTTCTGACGTTTCTCGGGATGCCGCTCAGCCGCCGCCCCTTGGGCGGCGGTTTTATTTGGGGCCTGGGCTAACCCCACAGGCACGCTGGTGGACTCATGCCATGCCTCGGCACGAGGAGGCTCCTCGTGCCGAGACATGGCCTGGATTGTCGAATATCGCGTGTGTTGACCGCCAGGAGCGCAGGTGGACGGCGAGCTGTGCGGTTTTCGATGTGTCAGTGCGGATCGCTGCACAATTCCGCCAATTCAGGCAGCGAATTTGCATGCCATTTGGCTCTCTGATTACGGTCTCGTTAAGGCGCTGGGTCACTGCCGTGACAACGCCGCCCTCTCCCTGACAAGAGAAACGAGCCCGCATGAGCATCCTCCTTCGTCCTACCTCCCTGAAGAAAACCGCGCTTGCGGCGCTGATCAGCGCGTGCATGCTGCAGGGCGTGGCCTACGCGCAGAGCACGACGGGCAGCGTCTATGGCACCGTCCCTGCCCAGCCCGGGCTTTCGATCGTCATCCGCAGCGATACCGGTTTCACCCGTACGGTCACCGTCGATGGCAACGGCCGCTATTCGCTGGCATCGCTTCCCATCGGCACCTACGACATCAGCCTGCGCCGTGGCGACGAGGTGATCGAGGAGCGCGAGAATGTGACCCTGCGTGTCGGTGCCGGCACCGAGGTGTCGTTTGCCGGCGCTGGAAGCCAGGGATCGACCGCCACGCTGGACACGGTGACCGTACGCGGCGCCAATGTGCCCAAGATCGACGTCAGCTCCACCAGTTCGCGTTCGGTGGTCACGTCCGAACAGCTGGCCACCTTGCCGCTGGGGCGCAGTGCCGAAGCCATCGCCCTGCTGGCACCGGGTACTGTGTCCGGAAGCGGCGCCTTCAACAATGGCTCGCGCTCGGTGGTGTCGTTCGGCGGTTCGGGCGTCACCGAGAACGCCTACTACATCAACGGCTTCAACGTCAGCAACCCGCTCAGCAACCTGGGCGGCGTCAGCCTGCCGTACGGCGCGATCGATCAACAGGAGACCTATACCGGCGGCTACAGCGCCCGCTATGGGCGGTCGACCGGCGGCGTGATCAGCCAGGTCGGCAAACGCGGCACGAACGAATGGCATTTCGGCGCGCAGGTGGTCTGGGAGCCGCAGGCGCTGGCCAGTTCCCGGGGCGATGTGTGGTTTCCCGACAAGACCTTGCCGGACGGTTTCTCCTACACGAACGCCGATCAGCCCGGCACGCTGTATCGCAGTGGCAAAGACACGACCCAGAATCGCACCGTCTATAGCGCCTATGCCGGCGGCCCCCTGATCGAGGACAAACTGTTCCTCTTCGTGGCCGGCGAATCCGACAAGACCGAGGGCGTGTCGACCAATGCCAGCGATGCCAGCGTCCAGGCGCGCAACCACTACGACTACAGCGCACCGAAGTTCTACGGCAAGCTGGACTGGAACATCAACGACAGCAACATCCTCGAGTACACCCGGATAGAAAGCACCGATCGCCGCGCCGGCTACTACACGGCCTTCGACTACGACACGCTCAGCAGCGGCGAGCGGACCGGCACCTACCCCGACACCTACAAGATCAAGGACACCTACGACATCTTCAAGTACACCGGCTACCTGACCGATGACCTGACCTTGAACGCGACCTGGGGCCGCAGCACCGAACACAACCAGCAATTCAACCCGTACATCTCCGACCTGCCCTACCTGGGCAGCGTCACCAACCAAGATCCCTCGATCACGGGTGGAACGCCGATCACCAACGATCAGGCGACCAACCGCAGCAAGGCCGCCGATCCGATCAGCAAGACGCGAAGCCTGCGCGTCGAGCTGGAGTACCGCCTGGGCGACCACGACCTGACCCTGGGCATGGACAACATGTACTTCAATGCCTACGACGAGGGCGTGCAGACCACCGGCCCCGGCTACCAGTGGATCTACGGCAAGCAGTCCGATCCCACCGTCGACATCCGTCCGACCCTGGGGGTCGGCCCGGCCGGCGGCGACGGCTACTACGCGCAGAAGCGCATCTTCACCACGACCACCAGCATGGCCGTCGAGCAGAAGGCCTACTACCTGGAGGACCGCTGGCAGGTCAGCGACAACTGGCTGCTGACGCTGGGCATCCGCAACGACAAGTTCACCAACTACAACAGCGCCCACCAGCCGTACGTGGACAGTGGCGACCAGTGGGCTCCGCGGCTGGGCGCCAGTTGGGACGTCTTCGGCGATTCGTCGCTCAAGCTGTTCGCCAATGTCGGCCGCTACTATCTGGCCCTGCCGAACAGCGTGGCCATCCGCGGCGCCTCGGCATCGACCTATACGGACGAGTATTTCGCGTATACCGGTATCGACGCCAATGGCGAGCCGACCGGCCTGCGTGCGCTGGGTCCGGGACCCGTCTCGTCCAACGGCGAGTACGGCACAACCCCCGACCCGAATTCCTTCGCTCCGTCGGACCTGAAGTCGCAGTACCAGGACGAATTCCTGGTCGGTTTCGAGAAGACCCTCGGCGAGAAGTGGAACTCCGGCGCCAAGGTCACCTATCGCAAGCTCAAGTCCGCCATCGACGATGTCTGCGACACCGGCAAGATCGCCGACAAGCTGGATGCCATGGGCGTGGATTCCTCGACGGTGGACATCCCGGGGTGCGTCATCTTCAACCCGGGCGGCACCAACACCTTCAACCTGGCCAATACCGACGGCTCGGGCCGCACCCAGGTCACGATGTCGCAAGCGGACTGGGGTTTCACCGATGGCGCCAAGCGCAACTACGTGGCGGTCGACCTGTTCCTGGAGCATCCATTCGACGAGAAGTGGTATGGCCGCGTCGACTACACCTGGTCGCACAGCTACGGCAACACCGAGGGCCAGGTGAAGTCCGACCTCGGTCAGGCCGACGTCTCCAAGACCCAGGACTGGGATGCCGCGGAACTCATGTACTACGCCGGCGGCAGCCTCGCCAACGATCGCCGCCACCAGCTGAAGGCCTTCGGGGCGTACCAGTTCAATCCCGAGTGGCTGGCGTCGGCGACCCTGCGAGTGATGTCGGGCACGCCCAAGTCGTGCCTGGGCTACTTTGCCGAGGGCGAGCAGGATCCGATCGGCTACGAGTCCGCCTACCACTACTGCGCAGGCACCCCATCGCGACCGGGCGACGCCGGCCGCACGCCCTGGATCACCAACATCGATCTGGGTGTCACCTATCGTCCGGGCTTTGCCGACCACAAGCTGGCATTCGGACTGCAGGTGTTCAACGTGCTCAACAACCGCAACGTGACCCGCGTCGACAGCGTGTATGAGGACGGTCGCTATACCGTTTCCAACACCTACGGCATCGGCACCGAGAACTATTCCTTCAACCAGCCCCGGTACGTCCGGCTCTCGGCGTCCTACGACTTCTGATCGCACAACCCGCCGGGGCCGGCTCACGGTCCCGGCGGCGGCACTCGGCACCTTCGCGGCCCGGCTCGTCCGGGCCGTTCCCGTTCCGGCCTTCCGGCCGCTGTCCGTGGCGCGGCGGAGCGGCAGGCATCGCCGCGCCAGGGCCTCCGGTCGGCAGCCCGCTCCCCATGACCTTCGGCACCCATGACCGCTGCCGCGCGTGCGGTTAGAGTGCCGCCACGGCCTCGGCGACGGGGCCTCCTTATGACTGCCCGTTCCTGGAGCCCTTCGTGATCCTTCGCAAACCCCATTTCCTGACGCTGTCCCTGGCCATCGCGGCCGCGCTGAGCGGCTGCAAGAAGCCCGACGACGCCCCCGCCCCCGCGGCGGCGCCGGCCGAGTCCGCCGCGCCCAAGGCGCTGACGCTGGACGAGTCCAAGCTGCCGCCGGTCAACCAGTTCAAGCCGGGCGACCTCGATCCGGCCGCCAATGCCTGTGCCGACCTCAACCAGTACGCCAACGCCAAGTTCCTCGCCGCCAACCCGGTGCCGGGCGACCGCACCAGCTGGGGCGCGTTCGAGATGCTGGACGAGCGCTCCAGCGCCGCGCAGCGGCAGCTGGCCGAGCAGGCCGCCGCGGACAAGCACGCCTCGGGCGTGGAGAAGATCGTCGGCGACCTGTGGTCCACCGGCATGGACGAGGACAAGGTCAATGCCCAGGGCCTGGACCCGCTGAAGCCGGAACTGGCCGCGATCGATGCCATCGGCGACCGCGCCCGGCTGGTCGACTACCTGCGCAGCAGCGCCGCCAAGGGCCAGAACGAGCTGTTCGGCTTCGGCGCCGAGGCCGACTTCAAGAAGTCCAGCATGAACATGGCCTACGCCATCCAGGGCGGCCTCGGGCTGCCGGACCCGGAGTACTACACCAGCGCCGACAACAAGCCCAAGCTGGAGGCCTACCAGGCCCACATCGCCAAGGTGCTGGAGCTGTCCGGCGTGGCCGCCGCCGACGCGACGGCGCAGGCCGCGCAGGTGGTGGCGTTCGAGACGCGCCTGGCCAAGGTCTCCAAGACCAGCACCCAGCTTTCGCGCGATGCCTCGCTGATGTACAACCCGGTCACCCTGGCCGACGCCGACAAGCTGACCCCGAACTGGTCGTGGAGCGAGTTCTTCAAGTCGCAGGGCCTGGCGGCGCCTGAGACCTTCTCGCTGGCGATCCCGGCCTTCCACCAGGAAGTGAGCAAGATGATCGGCGACACCGACCCGGCGATCTGGCGCGCCTACCTGCGCTTCCACGCGGTGGACAGCGCCTCGCCGTACCTGAGCCAGGCGTTCGTCGAAGAGAACTTCGCCTTCTACAACAAGACCCTGCGCGGCCAGAAGGAGATCAAGCCGCGCTGGAAGCGGGTGCTGGCCACCGTCAACGGCCAGGCCGGCGAAGCGCTGGGCCAGCTGTACGTCAAGGTCGCGTTCCCGGCCGATTCCAAGGCCAAGATGGAAACCCTGGTCGGCAACCTGCGCACCGCGCTGAAGGCGCGCATCGAGAAGCTGGACTGGATGAGCCCGGAGACCAAGGCCAAGGCGATCGCCAAGTGGGAGAGCTTCACGCCCAAGATCGGCTACCCGGAGAAGTGGCGCGAGTGGAACGGGCTGTCCACCGGCCGTGACAGCTACCTGGGCAACGTGCTGGCCGCGCAGGAGTTCAACTACAAGTGGAACCTGTCCAAGATCGGCAAGCCGGTGGACAAGACCGAGTGGGGCATGAGCCCGCAGACCGTCAACGCGTACTACAACCCGCTGCAGAACGAGATCGTGTTCCCGGCCGCGATCCTGCAGCCGCCGTTCTTCGATCCCAACGCGCCGGAGGAGTCGAACTACGGCGGCATCGGCGCGGTGATCGGTCACGAGATGACCCACGGCTACGACGACCAGGGCAGCCGCTTCGGGGCCGACGGCAACTTCATCCCCGATCCGGGCTGGTGGACGCAGCAGGATCTGGCCGCGTTCAAGGGCCGCACCGGCAAGCTGGTGGCGCAGTTCGACGGCTACCGCACCGCCGCCGGTGACAAGGTCAAGGGCGACCTCACGCTGGGCGAGAACATCGCCGACCTGGGCGGCCTGAACACCGCCTACGACGCGATGAAGACCGCCACCGCCGGCAAGCCCGATCCCAAGACCGACGGCATCACCCGCGACCGGCGCTTCTTCCTGAACTGGGCCACGGTGTGGCGCCGCAACTTCACCCCGGAGGAACTGGTGGTGCGCCTGAAGACCGACCCGCACGCGCCGGCCAACTTCCGTGCCATCGGTGCGCCGTCGAACATGCCGGCCTTCGCCGCCGCGTTCTCCTGCAAGCCGGGCGATGCGATGGTGCGCCAGGGCGACCAGCAGGTCGTGATCTGGTAAACCGACGCGCTTCGGCACTCCCTGGAAAGGCCCGGCATGTCCGGGCCTTTCCTTTTCACGACCGTGGCATGACATCCATGCTGCCGCCCTGTTGAGGGCTTGCTAAACTCCGCCGACTTCAACCCTGGCCGGATTCGTTTCGATGCCCACTCTTCGCCCGCTTGCCCTCGCGCTTGGCTTCAGCCTGACTGCGCTGCTTACCGCTCCCGATGCCGATGCCGCGCGCAAGAAGGCAGCGAAGGCGCCGGCGGTTCCCCCGGCCTGCACCGACTTCTACGACTACACCAATGCCGCCTGGCTGAAGGCCAACCCGGTGCCCCAGACCGGCGCGGTCACCGCGCTCGGCCAGCTCTCCGACCGCGCGCTGCAGCAGCAGCGCGACCTGCTCGACGCGGCGATGAACGCACCGCAGGGCAACGTGCAGAAGCTGCTGGGCGACTTCTGGGCCAGCGGCCTGGACGAGGCGGCGGTGGAGAAGGACGGTTCCAATCCCATCGCGCCCCTGCTGGCGCGCATCGATGCCATCAAGAAGGCCAAGGAAGTGCCGGCCTCGATCGCCGCGCTGCACCAGGTCGGCATCCCGGTGGCCTTCAATTTCGGCCCGGACGTCGACCTGAAGGCGCTGGACCGCCACATCGGCTACTTCATGCAGGGCGGCATGGGCCTGCCGGATCCGGCCTTCTACACCCGCACCGATGCCGACACCGTCGCGCTGATGACGCGCTACCGCAGCTACGTCAAGCAGATCCTCACCCTCACCGGCACCCCGTCCGCGCGGCTCGATGCCGACGTGCAGTCGGTGATCCAGATCGAGACCGCGCTGGCCCGCGCCGCCAAGCCGGTGGAGGGCATCAACAATCCCTTCAACAACTACGCGCCGATCGCCACCAAGGACCTGACCAAGCAGTACAAGAACCTGCAGCTGGGCGACTTCCTCAAGGCCCAGGGCGTGCAGGACGACCTGGTGTCGCTGGCCGACCCGGAGATGTTCCGCCAGCTCGACGGCATGATCTCCAGCCTCAAGCCCGACCAGTGGAAGGCCTACCTGCGCTGGCGCGTCGGCGACGCGATGGCGCCGTACCTGTCCAAGAGCTTCCGCGACGCCGAGTCGCAGTTCCGCGGCCGCCTGCTGCGCGGCGAGACGCTGCCGCCGGCGCGCTGGCAGCAGGTGCTGGACGCGATCAACGTCGCCGCCGGTCCGATGCTGGGCCGCGAGTACGTGGCGCGCTACCTGAGCGCCGACACCCGCCGCCAGGCGGAAGCCATCGCCGACCAGATCCGCGGCGCGCAGATCGCCGCGCTGGAGCGCACCGGCTGGGGCAACGGGCAGGCGGTCGCCGAGGCCAAGGCCAAGCTGCAGGCGCTGAAGATCGAGGTCGGCGCACCGCGTCGCGACCTCGACTACACGGTGCAGCCGATGGGCCGCGGCAGCTTCGGCGGCAACATGCTGATCGCCTCGACCTGGCGTCATCGCGAGGAGATGAAGCGCATCGGCAAGGGCAACGCCGACCGTCGCTGGGACGTGCTGCCGCAACAGCCGGCACTGGCCTACGACATCGCGCAGAACCGCCTGATCGTCACCGCCGCGGTGCTGCAGGCGCCGGTCTTCACCACCGGGTCCGATCCGGGCGCGCAGTACGGCGCCTACGGCGCGCTGGTGGCGCACGAGATCACCCGTGCCATCGATGCCAAGGGCGCGCTGGTGGACGCCCAGGGCCAGTTGCGCAGCTGGTGGACGCCGGCCGAGAAGACCGGCTGGACCACGCTCACCGGCAAGGTCGCGGCGCAGTACGCGGCCTACCCGTTCCCGGGCCTGCCCAACACCCGGGTCAACGGCCAGTTGACCGCCGACGAGAACCTGGCCGACCTGGCTGGTGTCGAGCTGGCCTGGCAGGCCTTCGCCGCTGCGCAGCCGGCGGCGTCGCAGGCCAGCCAGCAGGCGTTCTTCACCGCGTGGGCCGGACTCTGGGCGCAGCAGCTGTCGCCGAACGAGGCGGTGCAGCGGGCCACCGCCGACGTGCGGGCGCCGGGCCCGTGGCGCGCCAATGGCCCGCTGTCGAACCTGCCGGAGTTCGGCGCGGCCTTCAGCTGCAAGCCGGGCCAGCCGATGCAGCGCGTCGAGGCCGAGCAGGTCAAGCTGTGGCGCTGACCGACTGACGGGCTGGACGGATCGACCGTCCGGCCGACTGGCCGAGGGTCAGAAACAGAAAAGAGCGCGGCCCCGGCCGCGCTCTTTTCGTCTGGAGCTCTCCCGTCTGGAGCTCTCCCGTCTGGAGCTCTCCCGTCTGGAGCTCTCCCGTCTGGAGCTCTCCCGTCTGGAGCTCTCCCGTCTGGAGCTCTCCCGTCTGGAGCCCTCCCGTCTGGAGTGCCTTTCGTCGGGCGGACCGGGCCGGGAGATGGCGCTGCTGCCTGCGACCCCGACCGCCCTGGGCTTCTACGAATCCCGATTCCCGAATCCCGGCCTTCCCTCAGCGCACGCTGCGCAAATGCGAAGGCCTGCGCTTGCCGCCGCCTCCACGGCCGCCGCGGCCCCCGAACGGCGGCTGCCCGCGCCAGTAGCGGATCAGCAGCCAGCCGAACAGCATGCCGCCCAGGTGCGCGAAGTGGGCCACGCCCGGCTGCCAGCCAGTGAAGCCCATCAGCAGCTCGATCGCGCCGAACACGATCACGAAGGTGCGCGCCTTCATCGGGATCGGCGGGAACAGCAGCATCACCCGCTGCTCCGGGAACAGCATGCCGTAGGCCAGCAGCAGGCCGAACACGCCGCCGGAGGCGCCGAGCACCGGCGCCGTGCTGCCGGCCAGCCAGCCCACCAGCACCTGGCACAGGCCGGCACCAGCCACGCAAACCAGGTAATAGGTCAAGAAGCGCTTCTCGCCCCAGGTCTGCTCCAGCGCGGCACCGAACATGTAGAGCGCCAGCATGTTGAAGAACAGGTGGGAGAAGCTGCCATGCAGGAAGCCATAGGTCAGCAGCTGCCAGATCTGGAAGCTCTGCCCCGGCGAGAACGGATCGAACCCGTACTCGCTCACCGGCCACAGCATCAGGGGAGCCAGCGTGTCGTCGCCCAGCAGGAACGGCTGCTGCAGCACGAACAGGACCACATTGGCGATCAACAGCGCCTTGGTGACGGTCGGCAGTCGGGGAAACATGGGGGCATCCTGGGGAACTGCCCCACATCATAGCGGCAGCCGCTACGGCGGCCCCCACAACGCCGCATCCAGGGTGTCGGCGGGTTTGCTGCGCTTCACCCTGCCCCGCTCCACCGCCACGCCTTCGGCGCGCAGGCGCCGGCTCTGCTCGCGGAAGCCCGGCGAACCCTCGGGCAGCGCGATGCGGCCATCGGACCGCAGCACCCGGTGCCAGGGCAGCGCGGGATCGTCGTTGCCGGCCAGCAGCCGCGCGACCAGGCGCGCGCGACCCGGCAGGCCGGCGCGCGCGGCGACCTCGCCGTAGCCGGCCACCTGTCCCTGCGGGATCGCCCGGATCGCCTGCAGGATGCGGTGCCGCGTCTGCTCGGGCGCGAGGCGACCGGCGGCCGGGGCGGAGGGAACGGAGGCGGGCATGCGCGGTCGGCGGTCGGCGGGGGCTCCATGAAACCCTGTGCGGCGGCCGACGCGCAAGCATCCACGCCGCGTCGGCCCGGACCGGTGGCCCGGCAGCGGCCGCCTGCCCGACCGGCGTCGCCACTCAGCGCATCAGCACCACTTCCTCGGCGGAGGTGGGATGCAGCGCCACGGTGTCCTCGAGCTGGCGCTTGGTCACGCCCAGCTTCACCGCCACGGCAAAGCCCTGGAGCATCTCGTCCGCGCTCTCGCCCAGCAGGTGCACCCCGACCACGCGCTGCTCCTCGCCCACGCACACCAGCTTGAACAGGCTGCGCTGCGGCGAGTCGGCGAGCGCGTGCAGCATCGGCCGGAAATTGCTGCGGTACACGCGCACGGCGTCGCCGTGCTGCGCGCGCGCCGCCTCCTCGCTCAGCCCGACCTGGCCCAGCGGCGGGTGCGAGAACACCACGCTCGGCACGTTGTCGTAGTCCAGCCGCGCGTCCGGCTGGCCGCCGAACAGGCGATCCATCAGCTTGCGCGCGGCGGCGATCGCGACCGGGGTCAGGCCGACCTTGCCGGCCACGTCGCCGATGGCATGGATGTTGTCCACCGTTGTGGTCTGGTAGGCATCCACCACGACCTCGCCCTTGTCGCCGACCTCGACCCCGACCGGCTCGAGACCGAGCCCGGCGGTGTTGCCACGCCGGCCGATCGCGAAGAACACCTGGTCGAAGGGTTCGCTGTCGTGCAGCGCGGTGCCCTGCACGCGCAGGCGCCCGTCGTCGCCGCGCACGAGCCCGTTGCTGCGGTAGTCGAAATGCTGATGCACGCCCAGGTGATGCAGGTTCCTGGCCAGTTGCACGGTCAGTTCGGCGTCGAACCGCTCCAGCAGTCGCGGGCCCTGCACGAACATCTCGACACGGCTGCCCAGCGCCTGCAGCAATCCGGCCAGCTCCACCGCGATGTAGCCGCCGCCGATCACCGCGACCCGCGCCGGCGCGTGGCACAGGTTGAAGAAGTCGTCGGAGACGCTGCCGTGCTCGGCGCCGGGGATCTGCGGGCGCAGCGGATAGGCGCCGGTGGCGAGGACGATCTGCGCCGCCGTCATCGCCACGCCATCGTCGCAGACCACGGTGTGGCGGTCGCGCAGCGTGCCGCGGCGGGGCACCACCACCACGCCGTCCTCGTTCAGCCGCTTGCGGTAGCTGGCGTGGATGTTGGCGATGTAGCCCTGGCGATGGGTGACGAGTTCCTGCCAGGCCAGCGCCGGCGTGGGCGGCACGTCGAAGCCCAGCGCCGCGGCCAGGCCGAACTTGCCGGCCAGGTCGGCCGCCAGCCACATCGCCTTCTTCGGCACGCAGCCGATGTTGACGCAGGTGCCGCCGAGTTCGCCCGGTTCCAGCAGCGCCACCCGCGCACCGTGCTGCGCGGCCCGGAACGCCGCCGCCAGGCCGCCCGAGCCGCCCCCGAGCACCAGCACGTCGTAGTCGTGAGCCGCGCTCATGCGCGCACCGCCGGCCGCGCCACGCGCGGGCCGGGTGACGGGAGGAGTGCGGCGGTGGTGTCTGTCATGGCGGTCTGCATGCGTTGCTCGGTCCAGCGGCGAGGATGCCACGCGCGGTCGCGAGCCAGACGTGAGGGCGCCGCTAACCCGCGGTCGGGCGCGCCCGCCGCAGGGGCGGCAGCTGCAGGTAGGTGAAGCTGCGCCACAGCCATTCCAGCGGACCGAAGCGGAATCGCGCCAGCCACCATCGGCTCACCACCACCTGCAGCGCGAACAGCGCCACCGCGAACGGCACCTGCCACGCCCGCGGCAGGCGCTCGAACGCCCCCAGCCCATACCCGTAGAACACCAGCGTGCACACCAGCGACTGCAGCACGTAGTTGCTCAGCGCCATGCGCCCGGCCGGCGCCAGCCAGGCCATCGCGCCACGCAGGCGCACGCCCCAGGCCAGGTAGCCCAGGCACATCAGCAGGCCGGCCACCGCCGCCAGCGCGTAGGCCAGCGACAGCCGCAGGTCCAGCCGCGCCGGGTCCATCCACGGTTCCAGCCGGAAGCTCGCCAGCATCGTCGCCAGGCCCAGCGGCCAGGCGATCCAGCGCAGCCGCGCGAACAGCCGCGGGAACCGCTCCGGCGCCGCGACCACGCCGGCGCGCACGAACCACGCCCCCAGCAGGAACATGCCGAGCATCGCCGGACCGTTGATGACCAGCGCACCCAGCGTCTCGTGCAGGTCGCGCAGCCGCTGCAGCGTGGCCTGCGCATAGCTGCCCGCCCCGTAGGCCTGGCGCTGCGCCTCCAGCGTGCGCGCGGCCTCGGCGGCGACCTGCGCCATGCCCTGGCGCCAGTGCGGGTCGGTGTGCGCGAACGTCCCCAGGGCGCCGTAGAGCAGCACCAGCGCCGGGGCCAGCAGGTAGACCGCGATGCCCAGCCACGGCAGCACCGCGGTCGGCACCGGGCGCGCGGCCAGCAGCAGCAGCGACAGCAGCGCGTAGGTCACCAGCACGTCGCCGGACCACAGCAGCAACGCGTGCGCCAGCCCGATCACCAGCAGGCCCGCACTGCGCCGCAGGTAGAGGCGGCCGAACGCGCGGCCGGCCTGCTGCGCACGCTGCGCCATGATCGCGAAGCCCATGCCGAACAACAGCGAGAACAGCGTGTAGAACTTGCCCTGGACCAGGATGTACACCAGCGCGTCGACGACGCGGTCGGCACCGGCCAGGCGCGGGTCCAGCCCGGTCAGCGCCGCGTTCAGCGGCCCGACGTAGGCCTCGATGTTCATCAGCAGGATGCCGAGCAGCGCCAGGCCCCGCACCCCGTCGAGCAGCACGATGCGCTCACCGGGGGCGACGGGGTGCAGCACGGGGCGGGTATCGGCCATGGTGGCTCGGGGTCGGCGGGCGCCTCAACGCAGACGGCCCGCCTGGGGGCGGGCCGTCGTCGCAGGCAGCGCGGCGATCAGTGGTGGTGGCCGCCTTCGCCGTGCACGTGGCCGTGCTCGACTTCCTCGGCGCTGGCCTCGCGCACGTCGACGATCTCCACGTCGAAGTGCAGGTCCTTGCCCGCCATCGGGTGGTTGAGGTCGACGTCGACCACGCTCATGCCGACCTTCTGCACGGTGACCGCGCGTGGACCGAAGTTGGTCTGCAGCACCACCTGCATCCCCGGCACCAGCTTGGTGCTGCCGAAGTGCTTCTTGGGCACGCGCTGGCCCAGGCCCTCGCGGTACTCGCCGTAGGCCTCGGCGGCCTTGACGTCGACGCCGAAGCTCTCGCCGGCTTCCTTGTCCATCATCGCGTTCTCCAGGCCCGGGATGATGTTGCCGTGGCCGATCATGATCACCAGCGGATCACGGTCCTTGGAGCTTTCGATCGGCGCCTGGCCGATCTCCGAAACGGTGTAGTGGAAACGCACGACGCGGTCTTTTTCGATCTTCATGCCTGACTCTAGAAAGGGACTGCCCGGTGGCAGACGGTGGGACGGCTTGTCGGCCGCCGGGTGCGCCGCCATCATGACGGCCATCTCAAGCGACGCATTATCCCGGCTCGATGCAGAACAAGCCAGTTTTCGCCCCCGTCCCCGGCCGCCTGGCGCGCGGGGCGGCGCTGGCCGCGCTCGCGCTGCTGGCCGCCTGCGGCCACGCCCCGGTCAAGCACGCGCCCGCGCCGCCGCCCCGCCACGCCTGGCCGCAGGTGGCGCCGGCCGATCCCGCCGCCGCCAACTCGGTGCTGATGCGGGCCCTGGGCCTGGTCGGCACGCCCTACCGCTTCGGCGGCAACACCCCGGATACCGGCTTCGACTGCAGCGGGCTGGTGACCTATGTCTACGCCGACGTGCTCGACCTGCGCCTGCCGCGCACCTCCGGCGAGCTGGCCGCGGTGCAGGGCCCGCCGATCGCGCCGCAGCGGCTGGCGACCGGCGACCTGGTGTTCTTCGGCAGCGGCGCCAGCGTCTCGCACGTGGGCATCTACGTCGGCGAGGGGCGCTTCGTGCACGCCCCCAGCAGCGGCGGCACCGTGCGCCTGGACTACCTCGACGGGGCGTACTGGCGCGACCATTACACGGGGGCAAAACGGGTTTTGCCCTGAATTGTGACGTGCGTCGTGTCACATAAAACGCAAAATTAACGAATTTTGAACCTCACAAGCCGTTCACCCGGGCATCATCCCGCATCGCCTGCAGAAATGTGATTCCCGCGTGACGACCGACGAACAGTTCAACTCTGGCTCCGCCCTCCCGTCCTCCAGGAAAAAGCTCCGCTTCCTCTGCACCGCCGCCCTCTGCTTCGCCGCCCTGCCCGCGCTGGCCCAGTCCGCCGGCGGGGTGACCCCCGAAATGCTCAGCGCCGTCCCCGACGTCGCCCCTGCCGCCGCACCGACCCGGGCGCCGGCCGCTTCCGCCCCCTCGCGCAGCCGCGCCGACGCGGCCGCCACCGCCACCCTCGCCGCCCTGCTGCCGCACCTGGCCGCCAACGACGCGATCCCGCTGATGGACCGCTCGGCGATGTTCGCCGGCGACCTGAGTCGCCTGCTGGCCAACTACGACGTGTCGCAGAGTGCGGCCAACGCCGCCGAGGCCGCGGTCTCCGATGGCAAGGTGCAGACCATCCTCAAGCGTGCCATGTCGATGCTCGGCACCCCCTACCGCTGGGGCGGCACCTCGCCGGACGGCTTCGACTGCAGCGGCCTGGTGGGCTACGTGTTCAAGACCGCGCTGGGCATCGACCTGCCGCGCGTCTCCCGCGAGATGGCGCACGACGGCGACGCCGAGCTGATCAAGGACCGCAGCGCCCTCAACGCCGGCGACCTGGTGTTCTTCGGCCGCCGCGGCCGCGTCGACCACGTCGGCATCTACGTCGGCGAGGGCCGCTTCCTGCACGCCCCCAGCACCGGCAAGGACGTGCGCGTGGATTCGCTGGTCAGCGGCTACTGGGGCGAGAAGTTCGTGCAGGCGCGCCGGGTGCTGTAAGCCCCTGTCGTTCCGCTGCTACGCCGAGGCCGCGCTCCGTCGCGGCCTTTTCGTTTCCGGCGTCCCGGCAGCTGCGGGGCGCTCCGGCAGGTGCGGGACGCGCCCGGCCCCGCGCGGGACGGGACCTGTGCAGGTCCATGGCCGCCGGTCGATCCCGGTTCCCGTGGCCGGCCGGCCCGATCGGCCGTGGCGCAGACGGCCGGGCGCGGCGATGCCGTAGACAATTGATAACGAATATCATTCACGATATCCTCACACGCAGCCAACGCGGCACGCGCCGCCCCGCCGACCACCCCCTCCCTCCCCCCGCCTCGCCCCGCGCTCGTCATCCGCGACGCGGCCGGCCTGCGCACGCATTGCGTTCCACCCCACGATGACCCCCACCCCCTCGCTTCGCCTGCTTCCCCTTTGCTCGCTGTGCCTGATCGCACCGGCGCTCGCCCAGCAGACCGCGTCCACGGATGACGACACGGCCCGCCTCCTCGACACGGTCTCGGTGACCAGCACCCGCGCCAACGGCTTGAACCCGAACACCGTGGAAGCCGGCAGCTTCCGCGGCGCCGACATCCTCGACGTGCCGTCCACCGTCAACGTGGTCACCCGCGAGGCGCTGGACCTGCAGGCCGCCGCGGGCCTCTACGACGCGGTGCGCAACACCGCCGGCGTGACCCGCCAGCAGAACGGCGGCGACACCTGGGACCAGTTGGTGATCCGCGGCATCGCGGTGGAGAACCGCACCAACTACCGGCTCAACGGCTCGATGCCGATCATGAACTTCTCGCAGGTGCCGCTGGAGGACAAGGAGCGGGTCGAGGTGCTCAAGGGCGCCTCGGCGCTGTACTACGGCTTCACCTCGCCGGCCGGCGTGGTCAACTTCGTCACCAAGCGCGCCGGCGCCACGCCGGTCACCACCTTCGGGCTGACCCTGGACCAGTACGGCACCGCGGTGGGCAGCGTTGACGTGGCGCGCCGCTTCGGCGCCGAGCAGCAGGTGGGCGTGCGCGTCAACGCCGCCGGCGGCGCGCTGGGCTCCTACCTGGACGGAGTGGACGACGGCAGCCGCCGCTTCCTCTCGGCCGCGCTGGACTGGCGCGTCACCGACCGGCTGCTGCTCAAGGGCGACTTCGAGTACGACCACCGCCGCGTCACCGAGCAGGCCGCGGTCAACCTGCCCACGGCGGTGGGTGGCGTGATCACGCTGCCGCATCCGGTCGATCCCACCCGGCTGGTCGGCCCGGACTGGTCGGACTTCGAGGCCACCACCCGCAATGCCATGCTGCGCGCCGACTACGCGCTGGCCGACGGCTGGGCGCTGACGCTGGAGGCCGGCCACTCCGAGATGGCGCGCGACCGCCGGCTGGCGATCTTCCGCTTCGCCAACAACGCCGGCGTGGCCAGCGGCGAGGGCTCGATCCGCGGCAACCAGCAGCACCACGTGGTGGATTCGGACCTGGCGCGCGCCGAGCTGTTCGGCAGCTTCGCCACCGGCGCGGTCGAGCACGAGCTGACGCTCGGTGCCAGCCGCACCGACAAGGGCCAGGAGGCGATCTACCAGAGCAACTACACCATCGCCTCGCAGAACCTGTATGCGCCGCGGGTGATCACCGCGGTCAGCTATGGGGCGCGCCCGACCAGCCCCACCACCGCCGCGCTGGATACCGAGGACACCGGCCTGTACGCGGTGGACCGCATGAAGTTCGGCCCGTCCTGGCAGCTGATCGCCGGCCTGCGCCACTCGCGCTACCGCAGCGACCAGGGCAGCTCGCACTACGAGGCCAGCGAGACCACGCCGATGCTGGCCGGCATCTACAAGCTGGGCGAGCGCCTGTCGCTGTACGCGTCCTACGCCGAGGGCCTGGAGGAAGGCGAGGCCGCCCCGACCGGCACCGACAACGAGAACGAGCGGCTGGCGCCGGGCATCAGCAAGCAGAAGGAGCTCGGCGTGCGCTGGCAGGCGCCCGGCGGCACCCTGGTGTCGGCCGCGCTGTTCGACATCCAGCGCCCGGGCTACTACACCAACAGCGACAACGTGTTCACCGCCGACGGCGAGCAGCGCTACACCGGCATCGAGCTGTCCACCCAGGGCCAGCTCACGCGCCAGCTGGCCTGGCAGACCTCGGCGCAGTGGCTGGACCCGCGCTTCGCCGGGATCGGCGCCCAGTACGACGGCAAGCTGCCCGAGAACGCCGCGCGCCGCACCGGCAGCGCGTTCCTGACCTATGCCTTCGACGCGCTGCCCGGGCTCTCGGTCAACGGCGGCGCCTACTACACCGGCCGGCGCCCGGTGAACGACCTCAACCAGGCCTGGCTCGGCGACACCACCCTGCTGAGCCTGGGCGGGCGCTACGCCACCGAGCTGTTCGGCCGCCGCACCAGCTGGCAGCTCAACGTCGACAACCTGGCCGACAAGCGCTACTGGGCCGCGGCCGGCACCCGCCTGGCCGCCGGTGCGCCGCGCACGATCAAGTTCACCTTCAAGGTCGACCTGTGACACCGGGCGGCCTCACGCTGGCACTCGCCCTGCTGGCCTGCACCGGGACCGCCGCGGCCGCCGCGGCGGGACCGCCGCCTGCCGTCGACGACGCACTGCCGCGCTACGACCCGCGCCCCGTGCAGGTCGATCCGTCGGCGGGTTACCTCACCGCCGACGGCGCCGTGCGCATCGCTGGCGCCGAGCACGTGCACGCGATCGTGGAGGGGTTCAACGCGCTGTTCGCGCGCCACCATCCCGGCGTGCGCTTCGCCAGCGAGGGCAAGGGCACCAGCAGCGCGGTGCCGCTGCTGATGTTCGGGCGCACCCTGTTCGCACCGATGGGACGGGCGATCAACCCGATCGAGCAGGTGCCCTACCGCAAGATCGTCGGCGCCGACGCGCTGGACCTCCAGGTGGCACATACCGCCGGCAGCAGTGCCGACGGCCTGGCCACCACGCTGGCGGTGTATGTGAACCGGCGCAACCCGCTGGCATCGCTGAGCCTGACGCAACTGGCTCGGGTCCTGGCGGTCGGCGCACCCGGCGGCGATCTCTCGCACTGGGGCCAGCTCGGCCTGGACGGGCAATGGCGCGCCCGCGCGATCCGGCCGTATGCCACGCCGGAGTACAGCGGGTTCGGGGACTGGCTGCAGCAGCAGGTGCTGCAGGGGCGTGCGCTCGCGCCCCGCACCGAGTACGCGCCGGACAGCGCGCGCCTGCTGCAGCGCGTGGCCGACGATCCCGACGGCATCGCCGTGGCCGCGATCGGGCTGGAGAGCGCGCAGGTGCGCCAGCTGCCGCTGCTCGGCCTGCACAGCGGCCAGCCGCTGATCGGGACGCCGCAGGAAGTGACGAGCGAGGACTACCCGCTCGGCCGCCGGCTGCACTTCTATGTCCGCCGCGAGCCGGGCCGGCCGCTGGACCCGCTGGTGAAGGAATACCTGCGGCTGGTGCTCTCGCGCGAGGGTCAGGCGATCATCGCCGCGCAGCCGGGCGGCTACCTGCCGCTCACCGCCGCGCAGGCCCGCCGCGAACGCGAAAAACTCGACTGACTGGCCATGCCCATGCCCCTCCCTTCATGCTCGCGTCTCCTGCTGCTTCTCGCCCTGCTGGGCAACGCCATCGCGGCCGCGGCCCAGGACGCGGCGCCGGCCTACGTGCCGCAAGCGGTCGAGGTGCCGGCCGGCGCCCCGTACCTGACCCGCGACGGCGCGGTGACCCTCGTCGGCAACGACGGCCTGCAGGAGGTCATCGACCAGCTCAATGCGTTGTTCACCCGTCACCACCCGCAGGTGCGCTTCGCCACGGTGATGCGCGGCTCCTCCACCGGCATGCCGGCGCTGGCGGCCGGCGCCACCCTGTTCGCGCCGCTGACGCGAGACCTGTGGCCGGGCGACCGCGCCGCGTTCCGCCAGCTGCACGGCTACGACGCCACGCCGGTGCGCATCGGCTACAACGGCTACGGGCCACGCCCGCCACACAAGACCCCGCCGGCGGTCTACGTGCACGCGGACAATCCGCTGGCAGGGCTGACCCTGGCGCAGGTGTCGCGGATCTTCACCGACGGCCACGACGGTGGCGACCTCACCACCTGGTCGCAGCTGGGGCTGGACGGCAGCGCCTGGACCGACCGCCGCATCCACGCCTACGGCCTGCGCGACGACGGCGGCTTCGCCACCGGGCTGCGCCTCGCGCGGCTGGGCGGGCAGCCATTCGCGCTCAAGTACGAGGCCCTGCCGTCGCGCGAGGCGGTGATCCGCGCGGTGGCCGCCGATCCCTACGGCATCGGCCTGCTGGGCTGGATCGACGCCGCGGCGGTGTCGTCGCGGGTGCGGGTGCTGCCGCTGGCGGCCGCCGCCGGCGAGCCCTTCCACGGCCCCGACCACGCCTCGGTGCGCCAGGGGCGCTACCCGCTGTCCGCCGCGGTGCAGTTCTACGTCGACCGCGCCCCGGGCCGCCCGCTCGACCCGCTGGTCAAGGAGTACCTGCGGCTGGCGCTGTCGCGCGAGGGCCAGGCGGTGCTGGAGGCCCAGCGCGATTCGGAGGAAGGCTACGTGCCGCTCAGCGCCGCGGACCTGCAACGCGAGCGGCAGCGGCTGGAAGCGCTGTAGCGCGCCGGCGACCGGCCCGGCGCCCGCGTGCGGCAGGTCCGCGCCGGCGCCTCAACGGGCCTCGGCATCCGCTGGCACGGGCGCCGCGCCGATGACGCGGGCCATGCCGATCGACGCCGGCGCCGTGGGCCTGAACCCGAACTGCGCGTACAGCCGGTGCGCCTGGCCGTCGGCGATCAGCGAGACATAGCACCCGTCGGCGTTGCGTTCCAGCCAGTCCATCAGCGCGGCCAGGATGCGCTTGCCCAGGCCGCGGCCCTGGTGGGCCGGCGCGACCGCGATGTCGACGACCTGCAGGAAGCAGCCGCCGTCGCCGACGACGCGGCCCATGCCGACGCTGTGCCCGCCGTGCCGGACCTGCACCGCGAAGCAGCTGCGGGGCAGGCCGCGGCGGGCCGCCTCGGCGGTCTTGGGCGACAGCCCGGCCTCGCGCCGCAGGCGCAGGTAGTCGTCCACCGCGGGGATCATGGCCTCCAGGACGTAGTCCGTCACCGGCGGCCTCAGCGCACCTGGCCCGAGCGGTCCACCGGCGGCTCCTCGAGCCCGACGTTGGTCGGCGCCGCATCGTAGGTCGGCCGGTCGAGCAGTCCGGTCTCCTTGGCGACCAGCACCGGCACCAGCATCTGCCCGGTGACGTTGGTCATCGTGCGCATCATGTCGAGGATGCGGTCGATCGCGTAGAGGTAGCCAATGACCTCCAGCGGCAGGTTGGCCGCACTCAGCACCACCGTGGCCATCACCACCGCGGTGCCGGGCACGCCGGCGGTGCCGAAGCTGCCCAGCACCGAGGCGATCAGCACCACGAAGTACTGGTCCGGGGTCAGCGGCACGCCGGTGTACTGGGCGATGAACACCGCGCACAGCGCCGGGTAGATCGCGCCGCAGCCGTCCATCTTGATGCTGGCGCCCAGCGGCACCGCGAACGCGGCATAGTCCTTGTTGACGCCCAGGTTGTGGGTGATCGAGCGCATCGCCACCGGCATCGCGGCGAAGCTCGACGAACTGACGAAGGCCACCTGCATGCCCGGCGCCGCGCCGCGGAAGAACTTCAGCGGGTTCAGCCCGTGCGCCAGCAGCAGGCCGCCATAGACCAGCACGATGTGCAGCGCGCAGGCCAGGTACAGCGCCAGCACGAAGTTGCCGAGCGGCAACAGCTTCTCGAAGCCGTAGGCGCCGACCAGGCCGGCGATCAGGCCGAAGGTGCCGATCGGGGTCACCTCCAGCACGAAGCGCGTGACCTGGATCATGATGTCGCTCATCTGCGCGGTCAGCTTGCGCGCCTCGGCGACGCGCTCGCCCAGCTTGACCATCGCGAAGCCCAGCAGCGCGGCGAAGAAGATCACCGGCAGGATCGAGCCGCGCCCGGCCGCCAGCACGGTCTCGCCGGCCGCGTTGGTGCGGGTGCCGATGCCGGTCAGCGCGTAGAACGGGTTGGACGGCACCACGTCCAGCAGCACCTTGATCGGGCTGGGCACGTCGCGCGGCGTCCAGTTCGAGGCCACGTTCAGCCCCAGGTGGCCGGCGCCCGGCTGCAGGACCGTGCCCATGCCCAGGCCGATCGCCACCGCCAGCGCGGCGGTGATGATGAACCACAGGAAGGTGCGCCCGCCCAGCGCGGCGACCGACTTCTGCCCGTGCAGCGCCGAGATCGCGTTGATCACCGCGAAGAACACCAGCGGTACCGCGATCATCTTGATCAGGGTGACGTAGAGGTCGCCGAGCGGCCCGAACCAGGTCTCCGCGGCGGGCCCCATCAGCCAGCCGGCGAGCGCGCCCAGCACGAAGCCGGCCACCACGCGCTGCCAGAACGGGATGCGCAACCAGGCCGAGACCAGTCTCATGTCGTCAGTTCATTCGGGGGGATGTCCGCACGATAGCCCAAGGCCCGCCGACGGGCGAGGCCATCGCTGGAACAGCGGCGTGTCATCGGTGTGACTTCGCGCAGCGTTCATACTACGGGCCGAACCGTCCCGCGAGTGCCCTTCCGCCATGTCACGCCGCCTGCCCGCCATCGCCGCCCTGTCCACCCTGCTCCTGGCCGCCTGCGCCTCGGCGCCGCCGTCCGCCCCGCCCGCCGCCGCGGTGGACGTGCCGGCCGTCGCCCACCCGCAGGGCGAGACCCCCGCCTGGTGGTACCGCAGCGGCGCGGCCAGGGCCGCCGCCAACGGCGCCATGGCCGGCAAGGCACGCAACGTGATCCTGTTCCTGGGCGACGGCATGAGCCTGACCACGGTCGCGGCCGCGCGCATCCTCGAGGGCCAGCGCCGCGGCGCGCCGGGCGAGGAGAACCTGCTGTCGTGGGAGCGCTTCCCGGCCACCGCCTTCAGCAAGACCTACAACACCGATTCGCAGACGCCGGACTCGGCCGGCACCATGACCTCGATCGCCACCGGGGTGAAGACCCACATGGGCGCGATCGGCGTCAGTGCCGGCAACCGCAGCGACTGCGCCGGCAGCCTCGGCAAGGGCCTGCTGAGCTGGCTGCAGCTGGCCGACAGCGCCGGCATGGCCACCGGCATCGTCACCACCACCCGCCTCACCCACGCCACCCCGGCCGCGACCTACGCGCACTCGCCCGACCGCAACTGGGAGAGCGACAGCGACCTGCCGGAGCAGGCCCGCAGCGAAGGCTGCCGCGACATCGCCCAGCAGCTGCTGGCGACCTCGCGCTTCGGGCGCGGGCCGCAGGTGGTACTGGGCGGCGGCCGCGGCCAGTTCATGACCGTCGAGGAGCGCGACCCCGAGTACGACGACAAGGTCGGCCTGCGCCTGGACGGCCGCGACCTGGTCGGCGAATGGAAACAGGCGCACCCGCAGGGCGCCTACGTGTGGAACGAGCAGCAGCTCAAGGCCGCGGGCGACGCGCCGGCGCTGCTGGGCCTGTTCGAGCCCGACCACATGCAGTACGAGCACGACCGCGACCGCGCCGCCACCGGCGAACCGAGCCTGTCGGAGATGACCCGCACCGCGATCCGGTCGCTGTCGCGCGACGCCGGCGGCTTCGTGCTGCTGGTCGAGGGCGGCCGCATCGACCATGCCAACCATGCCGGCAACGCCTTCCGCGCGCTCGACGAGACGGTATCGCTGTCCGACGCGGTGCGCACCGCCGTGGAGACCGCGCCGGCCGATACCCTGATCATCGTCACCGCCGACCACTCGCACACGCTCAACTTCGTCGGCTACCCGGTCCGCGGCAACCCGATCCTGGGCAAGGTGCGCGGCACCGGCGGCGAGGAAGGCGACCGCAGCCAGTACGCGCTCGACCTCGCCGGGCTGCCCTATACCACCCTCAGCTACGCCAACGGCCCCGGCTACACCGGGCAGAGCAATGCGCAGCCGGCCGGCCCCAAGCGCTTCGAGCACAGCCCGAGCAGCGTCGACCCGGCACACGGCCGCCCCGACCTGACCCGGGTCGACACCGAGGCGCCGGACTACCTGCAGGAGGCGCTGGTGCCGACCAAGGCCGAGTCGCATGGCGGCGAGGACGTCGGCATCTGGGCCACCGGCCCCGGCAGCGCCGCGTTCCGCGGCACCCTGGAAGAGAACACGATCTACCACGTGATCGTGCAGGCCACGCCGAAGCTGCGCGAGCGCCTGTGCAAGGCCGGCACCTGCAACGCGCAGGGCGTGCCGGTGGAGCTGCCGGCCCCGGCCCGCTTCGAGGCCGCGGCGGCGCCCGCACCGTGAGCACGGGCGGGGTCCGCCGCGGCACCGGCCGGCCGCGCGCCGCGGCGTTCGCGCTGCTGCTCGCCGCGGCCGGCGCCGCGCAGGCCGGCGCGGGCGACCACGGCTGCCGGCGCGCCGACCCGAGCGACGGGGGCTGGGTCGCGCTGCCGGGCTGCACCCTCGCGGCCGACGGCCGGCTGCGGCTCTCGGCCGGCGCGCGGGCGGCACTGGACTACGATGCCGACGGCCTGGCCGTCTTGCTCGCGCACGACGGCTACCGCTACCTGCGCCGCGACGGGGCCCAGCTGCGGGTGATCACCTACGACAACGGCCCGGACAGCTTCGCCGAGGGCCTGGTGCGCGCGCCGGTGGAGGGCGGCCTCGGCTATTTCGACCGCACGCTGCGCCAGGCCCTGCCTTCGCGCTACGACTGGGGCGAGCCGTTCCAGGACGGGGCCGCCCGGGTCTGCGCGGGGTGCCGCCCGGGGCAGCCGGATGCCGACGGGCACACGCCGCTGGTCGGCGGGCGCTGGTTCTGGATCGACCATCGCGGCGAGCCGGTGCCGCCGCCGGCCGGGGCCTGATGCCGACCCGCGACGGGCTCGCCGCCGCCCTCCCCGCCCACGCGCCGGGCCCGGTGCTGGTCGGCTACAGCGGCGGCGTGGATTCCACCGCGCTGCTGCACGCGCTCGCCCAGCGGCCGGCCTATCGCGCGGCCGGGTTGCGCGCCCTACACGTCCATCACGGCCTGCATCCCGAGGCCGACGCCTGGGCCGCCCATTGCCAGACGGCCTGTGCGCGCTGGGGCGTCCCGCTGCAGGTGGTGCGGGTGACGATCGCGCGCGACAGCGGCCTCGGCCTGGAAGGCGCGGCCCGCGCGGCGCGGCGCGCGGCCTTCGCCCAGGCGCTGCAGCCGGGCGAGTGGCTGGCGCTGGCGCACCATCGCGACGACCAGGCCGAGACCTTCCTGCTGCGTGCCTTGCGCGCGTCCGGCCCCGACGGTCTGGCGGCGATGCGGCCGCAACGCAGCTTCGCCGCGGGCACGCTGTGGCGGCCGCTGCTGGCGCTGCCGCGCGCGGCGCTGCTGGCGCATGCGCGGCACCACGCGCTGGCCTGGATCGACGATCCCGCCAATGCCGACCCGCACCACGACCGCAACTTCCTGCGCGCGCAGTTGCTGCCGCTGCTGCGCGAACGCTGGCCGCAGGCCGACGCCGCGCTGGCCCGCAGCGCCGCGCTCAGCGCCGAAGCCAGCGACCTGCTGGGCGACGACGAGGCGGCGTTGCTGCCCGCGCTGCTGCACGGCGACGCGCTGGACCTGGCCGGCTTGCGCGCGCTGCCCGCGGCGCGGCGGGCGCGCCTGCTGCGCCGCTGGAGCGACGCGCAGGGCGCGCCGCCGCTGCCGGCGCAGGGCATCGCGGCGCTCGAACGCGAGGTCGCGGCGGCGGCCAGCGACCGCGACGGCGGCTTCGCCTGGCAGGGCGTGGAGATCCGGCGCTGGCGCCAGCACCTGTACCTGCGCCGCCCGGCGCCGCCCTGGCCGCCCGGCTGGCAGCGCGACTGGGACGGCCGCGCGCCGCTGGCGCTGCCCGACGGCACCCGGCTGGCGCTGGACGCAGCCGACGGCCTGGCGTTCGCCACGCCCCTGCAGGTGCGCCTGCGCCGCGGCGGCGAACGCATCGCGCTGCCCGGCCGCACCCACACGCATGCGCTCAAGCACGTGCTGCAGGCGGCCGGCCTGCCACCGTGGCGACGGGCGACGCTGCCGCTGCTGTGCGACGGCGAGCGCGTGCTGGCCGCCGGCGCCGAGCTTCTCTCCGACACGCTGGCGGCCTGGCTCGCGCAGCATTCGGCACGGCTGCGGCACGACCTCGAACCCGGCGCGAATTGACCGCCACTGCCGCGCCCCGCACACTTCCCCGATGGCCAAGAAGTCCGCAAACGAAACCTCCCCGGTCGCCCGCTTCGAGCAGTCGCTCGAGGAGCTGGAACAGCTGGTGGGCAAGATGGAAACCGGCGACATGAGCCTGGAGCAGTCGCTCAGCGCCTACGAGCGCGGCGTCGGCCTCTACCGCGAATGCCAGCAGGCGCTGGAACAGGCCGAACTGCGCGTGCGCCTGCTCACCGACCCCGCCCAGCCCGACGCCGGCGAGCCGTTCGACCCGCCGCCGGCCCATGGCGGCTGACGCCGCGTTCGCGCGCTGGCGCGCGCGCGTGGAGCGCGGCCTGGCCGCCCTGCTGCCTTCCAGCGACACCGCCCCGCACCGCCTGCACGCGGCGATGCGCCACGCCACCCTGGACGGCGGCAAGCGCATGCGCCCGTTGCTGGTCTACGCGACCGGCACGCTGTTCGGCAGCGACGAGGCGAGGCTGGACGCACCCGCGCTGGCGGTGGAACTGATCCATGCCTATTCGCTGGTGCACGACGACCTGCCGGCGATGGACGACGATGCCCTGCGCCGCGGCCGCCCGACCGTGCACGTGGCCTTCGACGAGGCCACCGCGATCCTGGCCGGCGATGCGCTGCAGACGCTGGCGTTCGAGCGGCTGGCCTGCGCGCCGGAAGCCGAGCCATCGCTGCGGGTGGAATGGCTGAAGACGCTGGCCCGTGCCTCCGGCGCGGCCGGCATGTGCGGCGGCCAGGCGCTGGACATCGACGCCACCGGCACGCTGCAGTCGCTGCCGGACCTGCAGCGCATGCATGCACTGAAGACCGGGGCGCTGATCCGCGCCAGCGTGCGCCTGGGCGCCCTGGCGGGCGGGGCCGACACGGCCGCGCTGGAGCGGCTGGACGCCTTCGCCACGTCGCTGGGACTGGCGTTCCAGGTGCGCGACGACATCCTCGATGTCGAGTCCAGTTCCGAGCAGCTCGGCAAGACCGCCGGCAAGGACGCGGCCCAGGCCAAGTCGACCTACCCGGCCTTGCTGGGCCTGGACGGCGCCAAGGCCAAGCTGGCCGAACTCGGCGCCCACATGCACGAGCGCCTGGACGGCTACGGCGCGCACGCCGACGCACTGGCGGCGCTGGCGCGGCTGACGGTGGAACGGATGCATTGAGCCCGCGCTGCGGGCGGGAATCGGGAATCGGGAATCAGGAATGGGAGGCGACTCAGGGTTTAGCCCATTCCCGATTCCCGATTACGGGGGCGCGTCGCAGACGCGCCCCCGCTCCCTCACTTGATCAGGCGCAGCGTGGCCGGATAGCGATAGGCCTCGCCGTTGTTGGCCTTGATCGCGGCGATGATGCAGAACACCAGGTTGGCGATCCACACCAGCGTCGGCAGGAAGAACAGGATGCCGAACGAGACCACGGTGAGGATGATCGCGGCGATGTAGGCCAGTGCCACGGTGATCTGGAAGTTCAGCGCTTCCTTGGCCTGGTCGCTGGCGAACCGCTTCGGCGGGGTCGCGTCCTTGTTGATCAGCCACACGATCAGCGCGCCGATGAAGCCGGTGAGGATGCCCAGCAGGTGCACCACCAGTGCCAGCGTGCGCTCCTCCTGCGGCGCGCTCGCGATCGGCGGCGGCGGTGTGGTCTGGGTGTCGAATTCGCTCATGTCAGGTCCCCTGGTTGCAAAGTGGATACGGTGATGATGCAAGGCCGCGCCGGACCGGGCCGGCGCGTCGCGGCAAAGGATACGTCAATCGTTGCCGGCCACCGTCATCCGCCCGAGCAGCACCGAGCCGATGTGCACGTGCGAGCGCACGTCGATGTCCTCGCCCACCGCCTCGATGGCCTGGAACATCTCGCGCAGGTTGCCGGCGATGGTGAGGCCGTCCACCGGGTAGGCGATGGCGCCGTTCTCGACCCAGAAGCCGCCGGCGCCGCGCGAATAGTCGCCGGTGACGGCATTGACGCCGTTGCCCATCAGCTCGGTCACCAGCAGGCCGCGCCCCATGGCCGCCACCAGCGACGCCAGGTCGCCGGCGTTGGCCTTCACCTGCAGGTTGTGCACGCCGCCGGCGTTGGCGGTGGTCTGCAGGCCGAGCTTGCGTGCCGAGTAGCTGCCGAGCACGTAGCGCTGCAGCACGCCGCCCTCGACCAGCGCCGACCGCCGCGTCGCCACGCCCTCGCCGTCGAACGCGGCCGAACGCAGGCCGCGGCGCAGGTGCGGCAGCTCCTCGACCACGAACCAGTCCGGGAACAGCCGGGTGCCGACGCTGTCGACCAGGAAGCTGGCGCGCCGGTACAGCGCCCCGCCGGACACCGCGCCGAGCAGGTGGCCCACCAGCGAGCGCGCCACTTCCGGGGCGAACAGCACCGGCAGCTGGCCGGTGGGCAGCGAGCGCGGCTGCAGCCGCGCGACGGTGCGCTCGGCGGCCTGCCGGCCGATCGCCGCCGCCGGTTCCAGGTCCTCGCGCGCCAGCGCGCTGCTGTACCAGCCGTCGCGCTGCATGCCGTCGCCCTGGCCGGCGATCAGCGCGCAGCCGATCGAGTGGTGGGTGCCGCGTTCGCGCCCGACGAAGCCGTGCGAGTTGGCGTACACCGACAGGCTGCGGCTGCTGCCCACCGAGGCGCCGTCGGAATTGCTCACGCGCGGGTCGGCGTCGCGGCCGGCGGCCTCGCAGGCCAGTGCCAGGTCCACCGCCTCGTCGGCTCCCAGCGCCCAGGGGTGCCAGCTGTCCAGGTCGGGGAACTCGCGCGCCATGCGCTCCGGGTCGGCCAGGCCGGCGGCCGCGTCGTCCTCGGTGTAGCGGGCGATGGCGCAGGCCTGGGCGACGGTGGCCTCGAGGCTGGCCTCCTGCAGGTCGGCGGTGCTGGCACTGCCCTTGCGCTGGCCGAAGTAGACGGTGATGGCGATGCCGCGGTCGTGGGTGGACTCCACGGTCTCGACCTCGCCCAGGCGCACGTTCACGTCCAGGCCCTGCTCCTCGCTGCAGCTGACCTCGGCCTGGCTGGCGCCGAGCGCGCGCGCGCGCTCCAGCATGCGCTGGGAGATGTCGGTCAGCGCGTCCAGCCGGGTCGGGCTGTCGTCGGCGCTGCGGGTATCGCGGGAGATCGCGTTCAATGCTTTATCCTTGAAGGTGTCAGACAGATCGAGTGGTACGGCAATGCGTGGACGCGACGAAGAAACCGGTGAATTCCTGGGCAACAGCCGCAGCCAGCAGCGGCGCGAGGCGCTGGAGGTGCTGGCGCTGGGCGAGAAGCTGGTGGCGCTGACCCCGGCCCAGCTGGCCAAGCTGCCGGTGCCCGAGAGCCTGCTGCCGCACATCGAGGACACCAAGCGCATCACCGCCCACATCGCGCACAAGCGCCAGCTGGCGTTCCTGGCCAAGCAGATGCGCCGCGAGGACGACGAGACGCTGGAGGCGATCCGCGATGCGATGGACGCCAACAGCGAGACCTCGCGCCGCGAGGTGGCGGCCCTGCACCGGGTCGAGGCCTGGCGCGAACGCCTGCTCGCCGACGGCGACGCCGCGCTGTCCGAGCTGCTGGACGCCCACCCCGCGGCCGACCGCCAGCACCTGCGCCAGCTGATCCGCAACGCCAAGGAAGAGAAGCTGCGCAACAAGCCGCCGCGTGCCTATCGCGAGATCTACCAGCTGCTGCGCGAGCTGATACTCGCGCAGCAGCCGGGATTGGGGATTGGGGAGTAGGGATTCGTAAGAGCAGCAACGGAATCGCCAGGAGCACGCCCCTGCCCATCCCGACTCCCGAATCCCGATTCCCCGCATCTCAGGCCTGCGTGCCGCCGACGGTCAGGCCCTCGATCAGCAGCGAGGGCTGGCCCACGCCGACCGGCACGCTCTGGCCGTCCTTGCCGCAGACGCCGACGCCTTCGTCGAGTGCCAGGTCGTTGCCGATCATGCGCACCTTCTGCATCGTCTCCGGGCCATTGCCGATCAGGGTCGCCCCCTTCACCGGCGCGGTGACCTTGCCGTCCTCGATCAGGTAGGCCTCGGTCGCGGAGAACACGTACTTGCCGCTGGTGATGTCGACCTGGCCGCCGCCGAAGTTGACCGCGTACAGGCCTTTCTTGACCGAGCGGATCATTTCCTGCGGGTCGTGCTGGCCGGCGCGCATGTAGGTATTGGTCATGCGCGGCATCGTCAGGTGCGCGAACGACTCGCGACGGCCGTTGCCGGTCGGCGCCACGCCCATCAGGCGCGCGTTGTGGGTGTCCTGCATGTAGCCCACCAGCACGCCGTCCTCGATCAGCGTGGTGCACTGGGTCGGGGTGCCCTCGTCGTCGATGTTGAGCGAGCCGCGGCGGCCGTCGAGGGTGCCGTCGTCGACGATGGTCACGCCCGGCGAGGCCACGCGCTGGCCCATCCG
Organism: Lysobacteraceae bacterium USHLN149; assembly: GCA_037145635.1. Classification (GTDB taxonomy): domain Bacteria; phylum Pseudomonadota; class Gammaproteobacteria; order Xanthomonadales; family Xanthomonadaceae; genus JAATFS01. The sequence continues at coordinate 717,360 of JBBCXB010000001.1, read as the reverse complement.
TCCGGCGTAGACGCTGGTGCCCTTGCGGTTGAAGTCGCCCTCCAGGCCGTGGCCCACGGCCTCGTGCAGCAGCACGCCCGGCCAGCCCGGGCCCAGCACCACCGGCATCACGCCGGCCGGCGCCGGGATCGCCTCGAGATTGACCAGCGCCTGCCGCAGCGCCTCGCGCGCGAACGCCTCCGGGCGGCCGTCGGCGAACAGGGTCTCGTAGCCGTAGCGGCCGCCGCCGCCGGCATAGCCGGATTCGCGGCGGCCGCCCTGCTCGACGATGACCTGCACGTTGAGGCGCACCAGCGGCCGCACGTCGGCGGCCAGCACGCCGTCGCTGCGGGCCACCAGCACGGTGTCCACGCCGCCGGCGAGGCTGACCATCACCTGCTGCACGCGCGGGTCGGCGGCGCGCAGGTACTGGTCCAGCCGGCGCAGGATCTCGACCTTGGTGGCGTTGTCCATGCCGTCCACCGGGTCGGTGGCCGGGTACAGCGCGCGGCCCTGCCCGCGCACCAGCGAGCGCGACGCCTGCGCCCCGCCCTCGCGGGAGATCGCACGCGCCGATCCGGCCGCGGCCAGCAGCGCGTCGCGGTGGATGTCGTCGGAATAGGCGAAGCCGGTCTTCTCGCCGGAGATCGCGCGCACGCCGACGCCTTGCTCGATCGAGTGCGCGCCGTCCTTGACGATGCCGTCCTCGACGCTCCAGCTCTCGCGGCGCGAATGCTGGAAATACAGGTCGCCGAAGTCGATGCCGGGCCCGAGCAGCGTGCCGAAGGTGCGGTCGAGTTGGCCGGCGTCGAGGCCGGCGGGGAGCAGCAGCCGGGTTTCGGCGAGGGTGAGGGCGTTGTCTGTCATCCCGTCAGGATGGGGGTCGCGGCGCATGGGCACAAGTCGCGGCGCCCAGGAGGCTCGGGGTCTGACGCGAAACACCTCGGAGCCATGGAGTTAAACCAGCGCCAGGGAGGGAGTCATGGCGCGCCTTGCCGTGGTCGGCGCAGGCCGCTCAATGCTGGCAGATTAGGCGCCCCAGCCGATCAGCCCTCCATGACGAAAGGCTTGGAGCTCCCGCAAGATCACCGGCTTAGGCAGGGGGGTCAGCGCGACCGGGGACAGGCTACGCGGCGACGGCAGCATCACGCCTGGTGTGGCGGCACGATGGCTGGCTTCGGCAGGGGTTGTCAGCGCGGCCGGGGAAAGGCTCCGCGGCGACGGAAGCACCACGCCTGATGTGGGGGGCGCGATGGCTGGCTTCGGCAGGGGGCGTCAGCGCGACCGGGGACAGGCTCCGCGGCGACGGCAGCATCACGCCTGGTGTGGCGGCACGATGGCTGGCTTCGGCAGGGGCGCCAGCGTGGCCGGGGACAGGCTTCTCGGCGACGGCAGCACCACGCCTGGTGTGGGGGGCACGATGGCTGGCTTCGGCAGGGGGCGCCAGCGTGGCCGGGGACAGGCTCCTCGGCTCGGGCGGACATCCTGTCCGACTCGCCGCCGCGGCACATCCCTGTGCCGCTCTCCGCCTATCCCCGGCCACGCTGACGCCTCGGCCAGTCGCTGCAATGGCTGCGGAGGCGGGTGGTCAATGCCTCTTGCAGCCAGGCAGCCAGGCAGCCAGGCAGCGGCGCAGCGACAATTCCGTCACTCAAGTGTTGGCCCTCATTCAAGGCTGGAAGCTTCTGGCTTTGGCTTTGGCTTTGGCTTTGGCTTTGGCTTTGGGCTTTGGCTTTTAGCTTTTGGCTGTCAGCTGCCTCCCTGCCGAGCAGGCGCTATCTCAGCGCTTGCTTGCCGGCATCAGTCCTCGCGCGGCGAGTGGATCGTCTTGGCTACTGGGCCGCTGGCCATCGTGCCCACAGAGAAACGGGCGGCCCGGAATCAGCGCCTTTCGTTCCGCCAAACCGACTATCTGTGCAGAGGGGCCCGCGGGTGCCGGGGCAGGACCTTCCACGACATGGATGTCGTGGAAGAGCCCCCAGGGATGGGTTCACGGCGTGTCCTGCCCCGGCACCCGCGGGCCCCTCCCACGCTGGCAATGGAGGCGCCAACCCCGCCTCCAGCACAAGCGCAACAGGTGCCACACCGACAAACAGCTGCCACATCGAGACGATCAACGATTTCGGCTAACCACCCGCACGCGCAGCAAAACTAGCGGCATCCAGTCACTGCCCGCCACGCCCGCCGGCAAGTCCGGCAAGGCTCACCTGCCGCTGTCGGGCTTGCCCGGCTTTGCCGCGTCTGCAGGCCTTGCGGCCTTTTCCGCGCGCGACTCCTGCCGCGCGGCCTCGCGGTTGACCACGTCCACCTTCGGATCCTTCCAGGGACCGCTGACGTGGTAGGTCTTGGCGCCGATCTCGCCGAGCGGCTTGGCCAGCACCGCATTGGCGGCGGCGCCGACCGCGGCGCCGACCGGGCCGCCGGCGACCGCGCCGACGACGGTCAGCAGGTTGCCGCTCTTCGGATTGACGTCCACGGTCTGGTCGAAGGTCTGCTGCCGCAGGTCGGCCTGCCCGCGGATGGCGATATCCGCGGCCGGCCCCTCGATGCGCAGATCGTCGGTGCGCGCCAGCCCGTTGCCGAACTGCACCTCGCCCTCGATCCGGTTGAACGCCAATCCCTTGGAGAAGAAATCGCGGAAGTCCAGCATCAGCCGCCGCGGCAGCTGCGCCACGCTCAGCAGGCCAAGCACGCGTCCGGCCCCCGGTTCCAGCTCCAGCAACTGGCCGTTGCGTGCCGTGACCTTGAGGTTGCCTTCCAGCGATGCCAGCTGGAACCCGGTCGGAGGCCCCTGCCAGCCGGCATTGGCCTCGACCTGTCCCTCACCCCCGCGCAGCTGGCCGTTGAGCGCCAGGCTCTGCAGCAGCGCGCCGAGGTTCTGGCTGTCCACCCGCGCCGAGAAACGCGTGCTGGCGGCCTCGCCCTTGCCGCGCCACGCGCCGGTGGCGGCGATCTTCTGCTCGGCCGAGCGCAGTTGCAGCTGGTCCACCTGGATGCCGTCGGTAAGCCGGCGGGTGCGCAGCACCGCGCTGCCGAGCGCGGTCTTGCCGAAGCGCAGGTCGTCGATGTCCAGCGCCAGCGGCGGGATCGACACCGGGTCGAACTCGGCCACCGCCTGCCGCGCCGGCTCCGGCAGCGTGCCAGCCAGCGGGTCCAGGGTTTCCGGCGGCGCAGGCGCAGGCGCGGCCACCGGTTGCCAGTGCACCGTCCTGAGGCGGCCGCTGACCACCGCGCCGTCGGCGCTGGGCACGGTCAGCTGCCCGACCAGCGAGGGCCCGTCCAGGCTCACCGCCACCGCATCCCTGACCGGGCGCAGCTGCAGACGGGTGTCGGGGAACACGCCGCCGATCATCAGCAGCCGGTCGGCCTGCACGTCGATCCCCAGCAGCGGCAACGGTTCGCTGGCCGGCGGGCCGGGCAGCGGGTAGCCCGGCAGCGCCGGCGGCGGATCCGGCTCGGCGCCGGCCCGCGCCAGGCCGATCCAGTCGATCGCGTCCAGCGACGGCGTGCGCCCGGTCACCACCAGCCCGTGCGCGGGCGGCCGCTCGGTGACGACATCGCTGCCCATCACCACGCGCACGCCGGTGCGGTCGCCCTGTGTGGCGGCCTTGACCGCCACCAGCTTGCCGAACGCCACGTCGATGTCGCCGCTGCCCATCGGCAGCGCCACGTCCACGCGCGTGGCCAGGGTCCGGTCGGCGGCCTTGTCCAGCGGCGCCGGCAGGTCCAGCGTGGTGCCGACCAGGTCCGAGTCCAGGGTCAGGTGGCTGGGCGCGTCCGGCCGGCCCGGCCGGGCCACCGGCAGGTCGACGCCCACCCGCCAGGTCGAGGTGCCGTGCACGTAGGGTCGCAGCCATTCCATCTGCGGCGCGCGGTCGAACAGCTCGCGTGCGTCCAGCGCGGCCTGGAAGCGCGCCTCGAACGCCTGGGCCGGATCCTCCACGGCGCCGCCGGCGCGCAGCGACAGCAGGCCGTCGCGGCCGCGATGCTGCACCGCCAGGCCCTCGGCGTCGAAACCGTCGTCGCTGTAGCGGGCCTTGCCGCGCACGTTGTCGAATGCCAGGTCCCAGCGCGGATCGGCCAGCTTGACGCCCTCCAGCGCGACGTCGCCGCGCAGGTGGCCGCCGCCCTGCCCCGCCCGCAGCGGGCGCAGCAGGTCGAAGCGGGTGGTGGCCGGGCCCGACACCGACAGGTTGTCCAGGGTGTCGCCGTAGCGCCGCTGCAGCGGGCTCTTGCGCAGCATCGCCAGCATGCGGCCGGCCTCGCCGCGGGTATCGGCGCGCACGTACAGCTCGGAAGCGGCGAAGTCGGGAATGCCGGCCTGCAGGTGGTCGACCGCCACCCCGGCCAGCTCACCGCTGCCCTGCAGCGAGAAACCGTTGCCGATGAAGGCCACGTCGGCGTCGACCTTCTCCATCGCCGGCCAGTCCGGCTGGAAGCGGATCACCCCGGCGCGCACCTGCCCGCGCGCCTCGAAGCGGCCGTCGTTGTCGTCGAACGGCCACTGGTCCAGGTCGCCGCTGACCAGGCCGGTGCCGCCGCTGAGCACGCCGCCGGCCAGCGCCATGTCCAGCCAGTCGGTGGCGGCCTTGCTCATCTTGGAGTGGATCCAGAACTTGCTGGCCACCGGCAGCGCGACATCGTCCAGCCGCGCCGCCAGCGCGATGCGCGGGCGGGTGCCGTCGTTCTGGAACCACAGCCCGCCGCGCAGCTCGGCGCCGTAGTCGCTGGCCTGCACCCGCAGTGCCGGAGTCGCGACCTGCCAGCCGCCGCCCTCGCGCCAGCCGACGATCTGCCCGGCCAGGCGCACCTCGTGCACCACGCCGAAACCGGTGGGCCAGTCGAACCGCATCGTCGCCGACGGCGCCAGCCGCAGCGCCACGCCCTGCGCATCGCCCTCGAAATGGCCCTGCACGCCGCTCAGCCCCGGGGCGTTGCCGACCGGCCGGAACGCCAGCGCGTCGAGCCGGCCCTGGACCTGCACCGGCCCGCCTGGGCGGCCGGACAGGCGCAGCTGCGACAGCCGCAGCTGCGGGCGCGCGCGATACAGCCAGCGGCGCAGCCCGGGATCGAGCCGGTCGCTGAGCGCGGCGGCGGCGATCAGCCCGGACACGTCCAGGCGGTCGCCGGCCAGCGCATAGCGCGTGCCGCCGGCCACGGCCAGCCCGTCCAGGCGCTGCGGCCGCGCCGCCTCGCCCAGGCGCAGCACCGGCGCATCCAGCCGCCAACCGCCGTCGATGGCCTTCCAGCGCGCGCGCAGCTGCAGCCGTTCCCAGTCCAGTACCGGCGCCGGGCCCGGCGTGGCGCCGGCCCAGGGCGCGCCCTCGAGCCGGACCTGGCGCAGGTCGGTGTCCACCGTCAGCGCGTCGATGCGGTGGGCGTGCACCTGCGCCCAGCCGCGCAGCCGCCCCTGCCCGGAAACGAGGCGGAGGCCGCCGGCGCGCAGCAGCGACGACCATGCCGCCAGATCGGCCGGATCGGCCTCGGCATAGGCGGTGCCGTCGCCGCGGTGGCGGTCCAGGTCCAGCACCGCGGTCAGCGGCGCACGCGCCGGATCGATCCAGCTGCGCCCGCCGACCTGCAGCCGCGACCCGTTCACGCGCACCCGCAGGTCGATGCGCGGCAGCGTGGCCTGCAGCCCGATCGACGGCGCCTGCACCCGCAGCCTGCCGCCCACCACCTGCACCTCGCCGAGCCGGCGCAGCGACTCCAGCGGATCGCCGCCGCCACTGCTCGGCAGTCCCTCCACCGACCACGCGCCGTCGTCGCTGCGCTGCAGGGTCAGCGCCAACCCGCGCAGGCGCAGCTCGGTCAGCGAGCGTCCCGGCAGCAGCCCGGCGTACATCGCCACCAGCACCTCGGCCTCGCCGACCCGCACCTCGCCCTCGCGGCCGATGCGCAGCCCCTGCAGCCGCAGCAGCGGGCCGCGCCGGGTCCACTCGGTCTGCACCCGGTCGAAGCGGATGGTCTGCCCGGCGCGCTCGCTCAGCCAGGCGGCGATGCGCTCGGGATGCCGCTCGGCCAGCGGCAGCGCCTGGCTGGCCGCGCCGACCGCCACCGCCACCGCCACCAGCGCGAGCGCGCAGGCGTAGATCGCGTAGCGGCGCAACAGGCGGATGCGACGGCGCAGCGGGGTGGGCATCAACGGCCGGGAGTGAACGATGGGGAGGAAGGAATCGTAAGGGCGAAGGCCTCACCAGGGCGGCGCCGGTCGATGCGGACGCCGCGCCAGCCTGAAGAAGTCACCCAGGCGCCGCGACGCGCCTGCGCCACCCTGCCGGTTCCCGACTCGCGACGGCCGATTCCCCGCCTCACAGCAACACCACGTCGAACTGCTCCTGCAGGTACTGGTCGTCGGACTGGAAGCTGATGGTCTTGCCGAGGAATTCCTCCAGCTCGGCCACCGCGGCCGATTCCTCGTCGGTGATGCGTGCCACCACCTTGGACGAGGCGATCACCAGCAGCCGCGCGGCATCGAACTGGCGCACCGCCCGGGTGATCTCGCGGAAGATCTCGTAGGTCACGGTCTCGGCGGTCTTGATGGTGCCGCGGCCGCCGCACTCGGGGCAGGATTCGGACAGCTGCCGCTCCAGGCTCTCCACCGTGCGCTTGCGGGTCATCTCCACCAGCCCCAGCGGCGAGAACTCGTAGACCGTGGTCTTGGCATGGTCGCGCGCCAGCGCCTTCTCCAGCGTGCGCAGCACCTGGCGGCGGTGCTCCGGGTCGTCCATGTCGATGAAGTCGATGATGATGATGCCGCCGAGGTTGCGCAGCCGCAGCTGGCGCGCCACCGACTGCGCGGCCTCCAGGTTGGTGCGGAACACCGTCTCCTCGAGGTTGCGCTGGCCGACGAACGAGCCGGTGTTGACGTCGATCGTGGTCATCGCCTCGGTCTGGTCGATCACCAGGTAACCGCCGGACTTCAGCGGCACCTGCTTCTCCAGCGCGCGCCCGATCTCGTCCTCGACCCCGTACAGGTCGAAGATCGGCCGGTCGCCGGTGTACAGCTCGATCTTCTCGGCCAACACCGGCATGTACTTGGCGACGAAGGCCTGGAGCTGGGCGAAGGTCTCGTTGGAATCGACCTTGACCCGGCCCACGTCCTTGCGGATCAGGTCGCGCACCGAGCGCAGCGGCAGGCTCAGGTCCTCGTAGATGATGCTGCGCGGCGCGGACTCGCGCCCGCGGCGCTCGACCACGTTCCACACCCGCGACAGGTAGGCGATGTCCTCGGCCAGCGCCTCGGCTGGCTGGCCCTCGGCGTTGGTGCGGATGATGTAGCCGAAGCCGCCGTGCTGGGCCGCCAGCTCGGTGACCAGGGTCTTCAGGCGCAGGCGCTCGGCCTCGTCCTCGATGCGCGCCGACACCCCGACCACCTTGGACTGCGGCAGCAGCACCAGGTAGCGCGAAGGAATGCTGATCTGGGTGGTCAGCCGGGCGCCCTTGGTGCCGATCGGGTCCTTGACCACCTGCACCACGATGTCCTGGCCGTCGCGCAGCAGCTCGACGATCGGCACCGAGGACGCCGGCGGCGGCGGCAGCGGGGTCTCGTCGGTGTCGACCACGCTGGCCGGCGCGGGCGCCGGGCGCACCACGTCGTTGGCATGCAGGAACGCCGCACGCTCCAGCCCCACCTCGACGAAGGCCGCCTGCATGCCGGGCATCACCCGCTGCACCTGGCCCTTGTAGATGTTGCCGACCACGCCCCGGCGCCAGCCGCGCTCGATGTGCAGCTCCTGCAGCATGCCGTTCTCGATCACCGCCACGCGGGTCTCGCGCGGGGTGACGTTGACCAGGATTTCTTCCGACATCAATGCACTCCGAAGGCTGTGAGCAGCTGCGAGGTCTGGTACAGCGGCAACCCCATGACGCCGGAGTAGCTGCCCGCCAGGCGGGTGACGAAGCATTCGCCCAGCCCCTGGATGGCGTAGGCCCCGGCCTTGCCCATCGGCTCGCCGGTGTCGACGTAGGCGGCGATGCGCACCGGGGTCAGCGCGGCGAAACTCACCTCCGAGACCACGGTGTCGCAGCGGGCATCGCGTCCGGGCGACCTTAGCGCCACCGCCGTGAGCACCTGGTGGGTACGTCCGGACAACGCGCCGAGCATCGCCCGGGCATCGTCGCGATCGGCCGGCTTGCCGAACACGCGGCCGTCCAGCACCACCTCGGTGTCGGAGCCGAGCACCACCGCGCCGGGGTCGCGCGCGGCCACCGCGGCCAGGCCGGCCGCGGCCTTGTCGAGCGCGACGCGGCGCACGTAGTCGCCGGCGCTCTCGTCGGCGCCGCGGACCTCGGGCACCTCGATCTCCAGCGCCTGGAACGCCAGGCCCAGGCGTTGCAGCAACTCTTTGCGACGGGGGGAGCGGGAAGCGAGATAAAGCATCTGGGAAGCATACCCTGTGGCCTGCCGGCGAACGATCGCCACGTGCGTCCGCCGCGCTTCCGGCGCGGCTCACAGCGCGTTCATCGTCGCGGCAACACGCTCGCCGTCGCATATCCAAGGAGAACCGTATGCGCACCACCCTCAAGCCGCTGCTGCTGGCCCTGACCATCGCCACCGGAACCGCCATGACCGCCCACGCCCAGACCGCGCCGTCCTACGCCATCCCCAGCGACGGGACCCTGTTGAACGTTTCGGCCGAGGCCGAGGCCCGGCGCGTGCCGGACGTGGCCAGCCTGTCGGCCGGCGTGGTGACCCAGGCCGCCGACGGCAACGCCGCGATGCGCCAGAACGCCGAGCAGATGAGCAAGGTGATGGCGGCGATCAAGGGGGCGGGCATCGCCGACAAGGACATCCAGACCAGCGGCGTCAACCTCAACCCGCAGTACACCTACAAGGACGGCGAGGCGCCGAAGATCAACGGCTACCAGGCCAGCAACACCGTGAGCCTGAAGGTCCGCGACATCACCCGCCTGGGCAAGGTGCTGGACGCGCTGGCCGCGCAGGGCGCCAACCAGATCAACGGCCCGTCGTTCGAGATCGACCAGCCGGAGCCGGCCTACGACGAGGCGCGCCTGGCCGCGCTGAAGAAGGCCCAGGCCCGCGCCGAGACCTATGCCAAGTCGCTGGGGCTGAAGGTGCGCCGCATCGTCAGCATCTCCGAGGGCCGCGGCGGTGGCGTGCGCCCGGTGATGATGATGTCGGCACGTGCCGCCAAGGCCGAGATGGATACGCCGATCGCGCCGGGCGAGAGCACGCTGTCGGTGAACCTGGACGTGACCTTCGAACTGGGCCGCTGAGCCGGCGCTCGGCATGACCCGCAACGGCGCCTTCGGGCGCCGTTGTCGTATGGGGCCCGGCGGGCCGCCGGCGGCACGCGGACCGCGGCTTCTGCGCCACTAGCCAAGTAAACCGCGCTGCAGCAGTATGGGGCCGGCGGCGGCCACGCGCCGCGCCGGCAGTGCGTTGTTCCTTTCCGCAGTTCCTTCCGGAGGTGGATCATGGTTCGCACGCAGTCCCCGCACCACGCCGTCGGCCTGGACCTGTCCCGCGTCCTGGCGATGAGCACCGCCATCGCCCTGCACGTGCTGGCCCTGGCCCTGCTGCTCATCCCGCTGTCGTACCGGCCGCTGCCGCCCCAGGAAAAGTCGCCGCCGCGCTGGACGCTGCCCGAACGGGTGCCCGCCCCGCCCCCGCCGCCGGAGCAGGTCGTGCGGCTGCCGACCCCGCCGCAGGTGCCGGCGCTCGTGCGCGCACCGGAACGATCGCAGCCGTCGCCGGCACCGCTGGCCGAGGCGGTCCCGGTCGCAGAGGCCGCGTATGCGCTGCCGGATCCCGCGCCCGCGCTGCCGGCGCAAGCTCCCGCGTCGACACCCTCGACGGCGCCGATCAGCGTGGGGCAGCTGCAGTACCTGCAGGCACCGCCGCCGGCCTACCCGCGGACCGCGCTGCGCGACCGGCTGCAGGGCACGGTGATACTGCGCGTGCGGGTCGGCACCGACGGCGTGCCGGTGGAGGTGACGGTCGAGACCAGCAGCGGCCATCGCGTGCTCGACCAGGCCGCACGCAGCCAGGTGCTCAGGACCTGGCGCTTCAGGCCCGCGCTGCAGGGCGATCGTGCGGTCCAGGCCTACGGCCGCGTCCCGGTGAGCTTCACCCTGGATTGAAGGACAGGCGGGGGCGCTGGCCGCCCCCGCCCCCGCCCTCGTTTCGCCTCGCTCGCCTCGCTCGCCTGCGCGCAACGTGCAGCCCCGCGCTTGTCGGCCCCGGCTGCACGAACGCCTGCCAGGCGCCGACCAGCGACGTGCGCGGCCGCGCAAGCGGTGCTGCCCCGGCGGCCTGGACCTGAGCAGCCCTGCGCGGCGGCCTTGGGGGAATGGGGAATGGGGAATGGGGAATCAGAGCGATGCGGCGGTCTCTCATGGCGCCCGTCGCGCTCATCATCGGTGCCCCTGCAGGCGGGTAGCGACGATCTCCGCCAATCCTGAATGCACCCCTATTAAGGCATTTTTCACCCCTCCATCACCTGGCGCGAACCTAGATTGCCCCGGGTCGGGAATCTCCCGACTCCCAAAATCTAGTTTTTACAGTCAGGAGAGAAACTGTGAAACACGCATCTTCCCGCGCGACGCGCCAGCGCCGTTCGTTGTGCCTTGCCGTGCTCAAGGCGCTCGCGCCGTCCACCGCCGCGACCGTGCTGCTGGCCGGGGCGTTCAGCGCGCCGGCCCTGGCGCAGCAGGACACCACCAACCTCGACCGCATCACGGTCACCGGTTCCAACATTCCCCGCACCGACACCGAGACCCCGTCCCCGGTGCAGGTGGTGACCCGGCAGGAGATCGACCGCACCGGCAAGACCACCGTCGCCGAATACCTGCAGACCCTGACCTCCGACGGCTCCGGCTCGATCCCCAAGAGCTTCGGCAACGGCTTCGCCGGCGGCGGCGCGGGCATCTCGCTGCGCGGGCTGGGCGCCGGCTCGACGCTGGTGCTGCTCAACGGCCGGCGCATGGCCACCTACGGCCTGGCCGACGACGGGCAGAAGGTCTTCACCGACCTCAGCACCATCCCGCTGGACGCGGTCGAGCGCGTGGAAGTGCTGAAGGACGGCGCCTCGGCGATCTACGGCTCCGACGCCATCGCCGGCGTGGTCAACATCATCCTGCGCCAGGACTTCACCGGGGTGATCCTGCGGGGTTCCTACGGCCTGTCCGGCGACAGCGACGGCGACCAGCGCAAGGCCACCCTCACCGCCGGTACCGGCAGCCTCGCCGAGGATGGCTGGAACGCCTTCTTCAGCCTCGACGTGAGCAAGTCCGACGCCATCCGCCTGCGCGACCGTCGCGACCGCAAGTGGATCGGTACCGGCGACCTGCGGCGCTGGGGCTACAGCGTCGGCGGCAGCCAGTTCCTGGGCGGCGCCATCACCGGCGGCGGCGCGGGCGGCGGCAGCTCGCCCACCGGCAGCGTGTTCGACCCGGCCACCGGCCTGCTGGTCTCGCTGCCGGGCTGCGACCAGCTCTCCCGGGTGAGCCCCGCGGATCCGGGCGGCGGCTGCCTGTGGGACCAGGCCGACTACCGCGACCTGAGCCCCGAGGAGATGTACGCCAACGTGTTCGGCCGCGCCACCTTCGCGCTGTCCGACAGCGCCGAGGCCTACGTCGAGATCGGCTATTCGAAGAAGAAGACCACCTTCGCCAACACCCCGTCCAACGTCTCCGGCGCCTGGGGCTACCCCGGCGGTCCGGTCAACGCCAACAGCGGTGCCGGCGCCGTCGTGCTGGGCGCCGCGCATCCGGACAATCCATACGGCGAGGACGTGCGCCTGCGCTACAACGCCTACGACGTGGGCGCACGCGTGACCGAGAACACCAACGAGTTCATGCGCTTCCTGGCCGGCATCAAGGGCACCTGGGGCGACTGGGACTACGACACCGGCTACCTGCATTCGGGCACCGACCTGGTCAACAAGCGCACCGGCTTCCTGCGCTACAGCGCGGTGCAGTGCGTGCTCGAGGACCCCAACTGCCAGTACGGCGTGTGGCGCATCGGCGACGACGCGGCGCTGACCCCGCAGAGCGTCTACGACGCGATCTCGCCGCGGATCAGCGCACATGCCAAGAGCAGCCTGGACATGTTCGACTTCAAGGCCAACCGCTCGCTGGCCGACCTGGCCGGCGGCCCGCTGGGCCTGGCGCTGGGCGCCGAGTGGCGGCGCACCTCCAACTCGCTGACGCCGCAGACCTACACCGACGTCGGCGACATCATCGGGCTGGGCTACTCCGCCTATGACGGCACCCAGAACGTCTATGCGGGCTATGTCGAGCTGTCGGCACCGGTGCTGGAATCGCTAGAGCTGTCCGGCGCGGTGCGCTACGACAAGTACGAGAGCGGCGAAGGCGCGACCAAGCCCAAGGCCGGCTTCAAGTGGACCCCGGTGAAGTGGTTCGCCCTGCGCGGCACCTATGCCGAGGGCTTCCGCGCGCCCAACCCGGCCGAGGCCGGCGACGGCGGGCTGGCGGCATTCTCCAGCGCGCTCGACCCGGTGCGCTGCCCCAACGGCACGCCCGCGGCCGGCGGCACCCAGGACGACTGCGGCCTGCAGCCGGTGGCGATCATCACCACGCCCAACCCCGCGCTGAAGCCCGAGGAGTCCAAGAGCTACACCCTGGGCATCGTGCTGCAGCCGACCGACACCACCTCGGTCACCGTGGACGCCTGGCGCATCAAGCGCACCAACGAGATCGCCACCAGCAGCACCGCCGACGCGATCGCCGCCGGCGACGTGTTGCGCGACACCGACCTGCTCAACGGCGTCGCCGGCACCGGCAGCATCCTGGCCATCAACACCCAGTACGTGAACGCCAACGCCTCGCAGGTGGAAGGCATCGACACCGACATCCGCCAGACCTTCGACCTCGGCACCGCCGGCAGCCTGCGCCTCGACCTGCAGTGGAGCCACGTCAAGAAGTTCGAGCGCACCGAGGGCGACGTCACCCATGAGTACGCCGGCACCCACGGCAACTGCGACGTCACCAACTGCATCGGCACGCCCAAGGACCGCATCAACTTCGGCGCGACGTGGGACTACAACGCCTGGTCGGTCAGCGGCGTGGTCAACTACATCAGCAGCATGGACAACTACGCCGAGAAGGGCGGCACGCCGGAAGAGGACTGCCTGAACTACTACGCCGACGGCAGCCCGGCCCCGGGCGGCTGCAAGATCGGCTCGTTCACCACGTTTGACCTGTCCGGCAACTGGAAGGCCACCGACTCGCTCGAGGTGTTCGCCTCGGTGCAGAACGCGTTCGACCGCATCGCGCCGCTGGATCCGGCCACCTACGGCGGCGTCAACTACAACCCGCTGCACTACAGCGGCGCGGTGGGCCGCTACTTCACGCTGGGGGCCAAGTACACCTTCAACTGAGCCGCCGTCGCGGCCACCGTCCGCCGCAGGGAACGCGGCGGACGGCCGGACAGTCGCATCGCAGAAGGGCGCGCCAGGGACGGCGCGCCCTTCTGCGTTTGCGCGTCCGCCGCTCAGGCGCGATGGTAGGGATGGTTGGCCAGCATCGCCGCGGCGCGGTACAGCTGCTCGGCCACGACCAGGCGCACCAGCATGTGCGGCAGCGTCAGCGGCCCGAGCGACCAGCGCTCGTCGGCGCTGCGCAGCACGTCGTCGGCGTGGCCCTCCGGCCCGCCGATCAGGAAGGCCAGGTCACGCCCCTGGGTCCGCCAGTGCTCCATGCGCTGCGCCAGCTGTTCCGAACTGAGCGCGCGCCCCGGCACGTCCAGCGCGACCACGTACGGGTTCTTCGGCAGCGCGGCCAGCACGCGCCGGCCCTCGTCGTCGATCGCGCGCTGCGGGTCGCGTCCCTTGCCGCGCAGCCCGGGTTCGATCTCGACCAGCTCCAGCGGCAGCCAGTGCGAGAGACGTTTCTGGTATTCGGCGAAGCCCTGGGCCACCCAGGCCGGCGCGCGTTCGCCGGTGGCGATGAGTCGGCATTTCATCGCGCCATGATAGCGGCGCAGGGCGCACAGGGCGCACGGGTGCTGCGCGCAGGCGCCCTGCCGCGCGGGCCGCGCGTGGTGGGCACGATGCCGGCGGTGGCGGGCGGGCACGCGCTGTCCCGCGCCCAAGAACGCAGACGGCGCCCTGCGGCGCCGTCCGTATACGCTGGATCCGCTACCGGCGGCTCAGGCGTCGTCGTCGCCGGCGTCGGCCGGCGGCTGGTCGCCCACCGTCCACAGCCGCTCCAGCGCATAGAACTCGCGCACCCGCGGCAGCATCACGTGGACGATGACGTCTCCCAGGTCGACCAGCACCCACTCGGCCTCGCGCTCGCCTTCCACGCCCAGCGGCATCACGTCCAGGCGCTTGGCGAACCGCACCACCTCGTCGGCGATGGACTTGACGTGGCGGGTCGAGGTACCGGACGCCACCACCATGTAGTCGGCGACGCTGGACTTGCCGCGCACGTCGATCTCGACCGCGTCCTTGGCTTTCAGTTCCTCGAGCGCTTCGCGCACGGTGGCCAGCAGGACCGGCAGCGGCGGCGGCGGATTGGGGACGGAGGTCTTGATGACGTGAGCTTGACTGGTCAAAGCGGTGACTCGATGGAATTGGTGCGGATTATAGGCAACTGCGCGCGGCGGCGTGTTCAGGTCGGCGCGGCGGCGGTCGTGTACAGGCCGGCGGCGGCGATGTAGTCGGCGACCGCGGCCGGTACCCGCGAGCGCCAGGGCCCGTGCGCGGCGATCTGCCGGCGCACCTCGCTGGCCGATTCCTCGCGCAGCGGCTGGTGCAGCCGCCACACCCGGCCGGCCGGCGCGGCCGCCAGCGCCGCGGCCGAATCCGCCCAGCGTCCGGCGAACGCCTGCGCCAGCGCCGGGTCGAGCGCGTCGTCGACCGGCGAGCCGGGCCGCTCGGCCACCACGAAGTGCGTCAGCGCCGGCAGCTCGTGCCAGCGGTGCCAGCCCGGCAGGCCGAGGAAGCTGTCCGCACCCAGCAGCCAGGCCAGCGGCGCCTCCGGGCCCAGGGCCCGGCGCAGTTCCAGCAGCGTGTCCACGGTGTAGGACGGGCGTGCGCCCGGCCCGGCGCGACGCAGTTCGCGGGTGTCCAGCACCAGCCCCGGGCGGCCGGCGATGGCCAGCGCCAGCATCTGCGCACGCTGTGCCGCGTCGGCGCCGGGCGCGGCGCGATGCGGCGGGTCGGCCGCCGGCACCAGGTGTACCGGCACCCCGAGTTCGCGCCGGGCGGCCTCGGCGATGGCGAGGTGGCCGTCGTGGACCGGGTCGAAGGTGCCGCCGTAGAACAGGTGGAGCATGCTCGCGCCGGGCGCGCTCACGCCACCAGCAGGCGCACGGCGCGGGCCTCGGCGACCGCGACCAGCAGGCGCTCCATCGCCACCCAGACATCGCCCTCGGCGCGGCCCTTGGCGATGCGGTCCACGCGCGAGGCCTCGGCCACGAAGCGCTCCCAGCGGCGCGGCTCGGGATGCCGCTGCAGCGCGCGCTTGAACGGCGCCTGCCGCGACTCCCAGATGCCCTGCCCCTTCATCTCCGCGGCCAGGTTGCCGCCGCTGGCCTGGACCCGGGCCAGCGCCGCGGTGCGCACCAGTTCCTTGATCAGGATCGGCATCAGCGCCGCGGCGGCTTCGCCCTCGGCGCGCAGCCCCGCCAGCATCCGCACCACCGCGACCGGCTGCCCGGACAGGCAGGCCTCGGCCAGGCGGAACACGTCGTAGCGCGCCGCGTCGGCGACCAGCGATTCCATCGCGTCCAGGTCGAGCACCTGGCCGTCGGCCAGCAGCGCCAGCTTGTCGATCTCCTGCGCGGCGGCCAGCAGGTTGCCCTCCACGCGCTCGCTCAGGCGCTGCACCGCGGCCGGGTCGGCGCGCAGCCCTTTGCCGCGCAGGCGCCGCTCGATCCAGTCCGACAGCTCGTGCGGCTTGATCGCCCAGGCCACCGACAGGGTGCCGATGCGGCCCACCGCGTCGGCCCACTTGCCCTGGTGCGCCTTGCTCCAGTCGTTGCAGGTGATCAGCAGCACCACGTCCGGGGGCGGATTGGCGCAGAAGCCGGTGATGACCTCGGCACCCTCCTTGCCCGGCTTGCCGCTGGGCAGGCGCAGCTCCACCAGGCGCCGCGCGCTGAACAGGCTGGGGGCGTTGAAGGTGGCGTCGAGCTGGTTCCAGTCGAAGTCGCGGCCGTCGGCGTCGAACACCTCGCGCTCGCTGATGCCCTCGGCGCGCGCGCGGACGCGGATGGCATCGGCGGCCTCCAGCACGCGCAGCGTCTCCGGGCCGGCGATCAGGTAGGCCGGCTGCAGCGGCTGGGTGGCCGGCTGCCCGGCGAGCTGCTCGGGACGGAGTTCCATGCGCGCTGCCGCGGCGGCCGGGTCAGTGGACGACCGGGTCGGCCGACGGCGTCGACGGCGAGGTGCCCGGGGCGGCGGCCTTGTCCAGCGGCACGCCCTTCTCCAGGCGCGCACGCACCACGCTGTCGATGCGCCGCAGGATCGAGGCGGACATGTCGCGGCGCAGCTCGTCGGCCAGGATCTCGCGCTCGGTCGCGGTGCCGGTGGCGTCCACCGGCGGCGACACGTAGTCGCGCGACAGCTCGATCACCTGCTGCGGCACGATCACGGTGCCGTCGGCCGCGGTCAGGGTGAAGATCGCCGCATAGCGCAGGCTGTACTCCTGTGCGCGGCCCTGGCCGTCGATGGCGATCGGCAGGTCGCCCCAGCGCTCGGACAGCACCTGCAGCTGGGCGAAGCCGGTGGTCGCGTCGTCGGCGGCGATGGTGCCGCCGGAGGCGATCAGGCCGCGCTTGAGCAGCTTCACCAGCTCGCTGTACTTGATGTTGGACTGCACCCGCACCGACGGCGTGTCCGGCGGCAGGGTCAGCTTGTTGCGCAGGTGGAAGCCGCAGGCGCTGAGGCCCGAGAGCAGGACGAAGGCGGCAACAAGACGAAGCGGGAGTCGGATCATGGACACAGTCTGGAGGAGTGCAGCGACGGCGGCAACAGGCGGCTAGCCTGCCGGACGCCGCGTGAACGGGGCTTGAGACGACGGCCGCCGCCGGCACGGTACGGCATGAGCCGCGGGCGGGAAACGGTTCGTGATCGGGGCGCCTGCGCGTGAACCCCGCCCGCCCGCGCCTCCTGCGCGGGGGCGCACAGCGGCGGGCGGGCGACGCGGCGGCTCACGCCGCCACGATGTTCACGATCTTGCCGGGGACGATGATGATCTTGCGCACGGTGAGCCCGGCCAGGAACTTGGCCGCGTTCGGCTCGGCCTGCGCCAGCGCCTCGATCTGCTCGCGCGGCACGTCCGCGCCGACCTCGAGGGTGCCGCGCAGCTTGCCGTTGACCTGCACCGCCAGGGTCAGCGCGTCGCGCACCAGCGCGGCGGGATCGGCCTCGGGAAACGCCTGGTTCTCCAGCAGCGTCTCGCCGCGCCCCAGCACCTGCCACAGCGCGTGGCTGGCGTGCGGGGTGATCGGGTTGAGCAGCAGCACCATCGCCTCCAGGGCCTCCTGGCGCACCGCGCGGCCCTGGGCGCCGGCGTCGTCGAACTTCGCCAGCGCGTTGGACAGCTCCATCACCGCGGCGATCGCAGTGTTGAAGCTGTGGCGGCGGCCGTAGTCGTCGCCGACCTTGCCGATGGTCTCGTGGGTCTTGCGGCGGATCGCCTTGTGCGCGGCCTCCAGCGCGGCCACGTCCAGCGCCGGTGCCGGGCCGTCGGCCGCATGCCGGTGTACCTGCGCCCACAGCCGGCGCAGGAACCGCGCCATGCCGTCGACGCCGGCCTCGTTCCATTCCAGCGACTGCTCCGGCGGCGCGGCGAACATCGAGAACAGCCGCACCGTGTCGGCGCCGTACTTGCCGACCATCGCCTGCGGGTCGACGCCGTTGTTCTTGGACTTGGACATCTTCTCGGTGCCGCCGATCCTCACCGGCTGCCCGTCCGCGGCCAGCGTCGCGCCGACCACGCGCCCGCGCTCGTCGCGCTGGATCTCGACCTCGGCCGGGTTGATCCAGTCCTTGCCGCCGTTGTCGGCGTCGCGGTAGAAGGTCTCCGCGATCACCATGCCCTGCGTGAGCAGGTTGGTCACCGGCTCGTCGCTGTCCACCAGCCGCGCGTCGCGCATGAGCTTGTGGTAGAAGCGGAAGTACATCAGGTGCAGGATCGCGTGCTCGATGCCGCCCACGTAGAGGTCGGCCGGCATCCAGTAGTTGGCGCGGCGATCGACCATGTCGCGGGCGTTGGGGCTGGTGTAGCGCGCCACGTACCAGCTCGACTCCATGAAGGTGTCGAAGGTGTCGGTCTCGCGCTCGGCCGGGCCGCCGCAGTCCGGGCAGGTGGTCTGCCGCCAGGTCGGGTCGGTCTTGATCGGCGAGCCGGTGCCGGCAAATTCCACGTTTTCCGGCAGCACCACCGGCAGCTGGTCTTCCGGCACCGGCACCGCGCCGCACTTGGCGCAATAGATCACCGGGATCGGGCAGCCCCAGTAGCGCTGGCGGCTGACGCCCCAGTCGCGCAGGCGGTAATTGACCCGGCGCTGGCCCTGGCCCTTGCGCTCGAAGCGCTCGGCCAACGCCTCGAAGGCGCCCCCGAAATCCAGGCCATCGAACTCGGCCGAATTGATCAGCTCCAGCGGGCGGCTCTTGTCGGTGTACCAGTCGCGCCACTGGGTGGCGTCCCAGCACTGCTCGTCGTCGGTGCGCGGCTCGCGCAGCCTGACCACCTGCACGCTCGGCAGCTTGTACTTGTTGGCGAACTCGAAGTCGCGCTGGTCGTGGCCGGGCACCGCCATCACCGCGCCGGTGCCGTAGCCCATCAGCACGAAGTTGGCCACCCACACCGGCACCGGCTCGCCGCTGATCGGGTGCAGCGCGGTCAGCCCGGTGTCCATGCCGCGCTTTTCCTGGGTCTCCAGCTCGGCCTCGGACACGCCGCCGCTGCGCAGTTCCTCCAGCAGCGCGGCCAGCGCCGGGTTGCCCTGCGCGGCGTGCAGCGCGAGCGGGTGCTCGGCGGCGATCGACACGAAGGTCACGCCCATCAGCGTGTCCGGCCGCGTGGTGAACACCCGCAGCGGGTCGAGCGCGCCGCCGTCGGCATCGCGCACCTCGAACTCGATCTCCAGGCCCTCGGAGCGGCCGATCCAGTTGCGCTGCATGGTCTTGACCGAATCCGGCCAGCCGTCGAGCTGGTCCAGGCCGTCGAGCAGCTCCTGGGCGTAGTCGGTGATGCGCAGGAACCACTGCGGGATCTCGCGCTTCTCCACCAGCGCGCCGGAGCGCCAGCCGCGGCCGTCGATGACCTGCTCGTTGGCCAGCACGGTCTGGTCGACCGGGTCCCAGTTCACCACCGAGTTGCGGCGGTAGGCCAGGCCCTTGCGCATCAGCCGGGTGAACATGCGCTGCTCGTGCACGTAGTACTCCGGCGTGCAGGTGGCAAACTCGCGCGACCAGTCGATCGCGTAGCCCAGCGACTTGAGCTGGCCGCGCATGTGCTCGATGTTGGCGTAGGTCCACTTCGCCGGCGCGGTCTTGTTCTTGATCGCCGCGTTCTCCGCCGGCAGGCCGAACGCGTCCCAGCCCATCGGCTGCAGCACGTTGTGGCCGGTCATGCGCTTGTAGCGGCTGACCACGTCGGAGATGGTGTAGTTGCGCACATGCCCCATGTGCAGCGCGCCGGACGGATACGGCAGCATCGACAGGCAGTAGTACTTCGGCTTGTCCGAGCTCTCGTCCACCTCGAAGGCGCGAGTGCTGTCCCAGAAATGCTGGGCGGACGTTTCGACCTGCTGCGGGTCGTAGGCGTTGGGTTCGACAGAGGACATGGGGACGGTCGTCACGGGGCGGCGCAAAGCGGCAAAGGGTACCGCAGCGCAGCAAGCCCTCCAAACCCGCCGCCGCCGCTGCGGGCCGCAGGCCGGCGCGGGGTCGCGATGCGGCGAAGGCCCCGGGTCGCGGCCGCGCGCGCAAACCCCTTAAAACAGCGGGAATGGCTCCCGGTGCGTGCGGTGGCCACCGCGATCACGGCCGTTGCGGCGCCCACCGCGCGGCGCCGGTATGCCTGCCCCGGGCACGCCGATTGCGCAAACCGGGCGGCCGGAGGCGGCTCAGCGCGCGGCGGGCGCCGCCGGCCAGCGCCAGGCCGCCAGCGCCAGCCACAGCAGCCAGGCCAGGAACGACAGCCGCTGGGCGATCGCCTGCGGCAGCAACGTCGGCGGCCCGAACGATAGCAGCGCCACCCCCAGCCCGGCGGCCAGCGTCAGCCACGCCAGCCCGCGCATGCCCGGCCGGTTCAGCAGTTCGGCCGCCAGCAACAGCGCGCCGGGCACGAAGGCGACCGCCCACAGCAACCAGGCGGTGGCGTGGTACTGGCTGGCGCGGCCGTCCAGGTCGGTGGGGTCCAGCGGCAGCACGCCCATGCCGGCGAAGGCCAGCCCGGCCAGCACGAGCAGCTGGCCGCCAATGCGCAGCGGCCAGCCGGCGCCGGCCGGCAGCCGCGACAGCAGGCGCGCGGCGACCGCCACCGCCAGCATCCCGACCAGCAGGAACGCCGCCAGATTGAACGCCCCGGCGTTGGGAACGCCCTGCGCGCCCAGCAGCGCCACCGGGTGCAGGGTCTGCGCATAGCCCGGCAGCGCGGCACCGAACCCCGCCACCGCAGCCACGAACGCCGCCGCGGCCGCCAGCCCGCTCGCACGCCACATCGTCTCGATCACCGCCATCGCTGGATTCCCGTACCGTGCCGGCGCCCCGGGACGGGGCAGTGCGGCCGGCGTGCATTGTCCGGCGCGGCCGCGCCGGCGGGAACCCCCGTCGGCCGCTCCCGGGACCATCCGCTTCCGCTTGCGTCGGTGCGCCCCGCCGATCGCGCGCCCCCCCGCGTCCGGACTGGCGCCGCGGCGGGCCCGGCGCGCAGGTCCCGATCCCTCGCTCCCCGACGCGCAGGCGCCTTGCCTTGAGTCGGGCCGGTTCGCCACCATCCTCTTCCCTCTCGCCGTCATCGAACCGACCTCATGTCCGACAAGCCGCACGTATTCGACGCCACCACCGAGACCTTCGAGACCGAGGTCCTGCAACGTTCGCTGCAGGTGCCGGTGCTGGTGGACTTCTGGGCCACCTGGTGCGGCCCGTGCAAGTCGCTGACCCCGCTGCTGGAGAAACTGGCCGCCGACTACCACGGCGCCTTCGAGCTGGCCAAGGTCGACGTGGACAAGGAACAGCAGATCGCCGCGGCGTTCCAGATCCGCTCCGTGCCGACGGTGTTCCTGGTCAAGGACGGGCAGCTGGTGGACGGCTTCCCGGGGGCGCTGCCGGAGGGCCAGCTGCGCGAGTTCCTGACCCAGCACGGCATCCGGCCCGCCGCCGCCGAGGCGCCGGCCGAGGCCGTGGCGGAGGCGGCGCCGCTGGACCCGCAGGCGGAGGTCGCGCGCCTGCGCGAGGCGATCGCGGCCGAGCCGGCGCAGGAGGAACTCAAGCTGGACCTGGCGCTGGCGCTGCTGCGCACCGGCGACACCGACGAGGCCGAGCGCCTGATCGACGCGCTGCCCGCCAACCTCGCCACCGACGACCGCGCGGTGCGCGCCAAGGCGCGGCTGGGCTTTGCCAACGTACTCAAGGACGCCCCGCCGGCCGAGGCCCTGGAGGCCGCCGTGGCCGCCGACGGCGGCGACCTGCGTGCCCGCCACCTGCTGGGCGTGCGGCACCTGCTCGAGGGCCGCGACGAGGCCGCGCTGGAACAGTTCCTGGACATGCTGCGGCAGGATCGCGAGTTCGACGGCGGCCTGCCGCGCCGGACCCTGATCGACGCCTTCCGGGTGATCGACGACGAGGACCTGGTCGGGCGCTCGCGGCGGCGGATGGCCTCGATGCTGTTCTGAGATTCACGTCACAGAAGGAATTCCCTCCCAATAATCCCGGGTACCCGGCCTCCATTCAGGTTGCCGGGCGAGGTGTCCGGCTCGTTCCGCGACGTCACGACCAGGGGAAAGGACCGCGCCCTCACCGATCGGCGCGCCGCGTGCCTGGTCCCTGCCAGGCCGAGATGTTGAGTCGCCAGATCCCCGCTCCCTCCGCTCGCCCCTCATCCTTCGCGCGGCCTGCCCTCGGCCTGCTGCTGGCCGGCCTGGGGCTGCTCGCCCCGGCGGTCCAGGCCCAGGACTGGCACTACCGCGTGCGGCCGGGCGACACCCTGTGGGACCTCGGCGAGCGCTACCTCAAGCCCGGCCTGGACTGGCAGCGGCTGGGCCGGCACAACGCCGTGCCCGACCCGCTCGCGCTCGCACCGGGGCGGACCCTGCGCTTCCCGATTGCCTGGCTGCGGGTGCAGCCGGCGCCCGGCCTGCGCGGCGAGGTCAGCGTGCTGAGCGCCGGACGCGCCACCCTGGCGGCCCGCCTGGGCATGCCGCTGCCGATCGGCAGCGCCCTGCAGACCGCGGCCGACGCCAGCGTCACCGTGCAGTTCGCCGACGGTTCGCAGATGCAGCTGCGCGAGAACAGCCGGGTCCGTTTCGACCGGCTGGCGCGCTATGGCGCCACCGGCATGGTCGATACCCGCGTGCGGCTGGAACAGGGACGCGCCACCCACGAGGTGGCGCCGGCGAAGGGGCCGGCCTCGCGCTATATCATCCAGACCCCGGCGGGCACTAGCAGCGTGCGTGGCACCCGCTTCCGGGTGGCCGCCGGCGGCGCCCCGGAAGCGGAGGCCGCCACCGAGGTCCTGCAGGGCGTGGTGCAGGTCGCCAATGCCCGCGGGCGACGCCTGCTGCGGCCGGGCCAGGCCTCGCTCATGGTGCCGGACGCGGCGCCGCAGCCGGACCGGCTGCTCCCGGCCCCGCGCATCGACGCGGCCGCCAGCCGGCTGCAGTACGCCCCCTACCGGCTGGCCTGGGCGCCGCTGCCCGGGGCCGTGCGCTACCGCGTCGAGGCGGTCGATGCCGCCCGCCGCCAGGTGCTGCGCTTCGCCGGCGAGACCACGCAACCGCGGCTGGCGCTCGAGGCGCTGCCGGCCGGCGAGCTGGTGGTGCTGGTCCGCGGCATCGCGTCCACCGGCGTGGAAGGCGAGGATGCCGAGCATCCGCTCACGGCACCGGCGACGCCGCTGCCGCCGCTGACGCTGCGCCCGCTGCACAACCAGCGCGTGCACACGCCGCGGCCGCGCTTCGAGTGGACGCGCAATCCCGAGGCCGCGACCAGCGTGCTGCAACTGGCGCGCGATGGCGATTTCGCGCCGCCGCTGTTCGAGCGCGCGACCGCCGACACGCAGCTGCGCGTCGCGGTCGCGCTGGCGCCGGGCGACTACGTCTGGCGCGTGGCCTCGCGCGATGCCCAGGGCCGCCAGGGTCCGTTCGGCCAGGCGCGCACGCTGCATGTCGACGATGCCCCGGTCGAGGCCGGCCTGCAACCGCCACAGACCGCGCGCGGGCAGCTGACCCTGCGCTGGCAGGAGGCCGGCCCGGGGCGGCGCTACCGCGTGCAGCTCGCGCGCCGTCCGGACTTCGCCGCGCCGCTCCTCGACCGCACGCTCGATCGTCCCCAGGTCTCGCTGCGGCGACCGCGCGGCGGCACCTGGTACGTGCGCGTGCAGACGCTGGACGACGATGGCTACGCCGGCGCCTTCGCCCCCGCCCAGGAAATTCGCCTGCCGTGCCGGCTCTGCCGGGTCGGCGGCGGCGCGCTGCTGCTGTGGCTGCTGCTGTGGTGACCGCCGCGGCGGCGCGGCGGCTGGCGCTGGCGGGGTGCGCCGCCGCACTGGCGGCCGCCTTCAGCCTCGGCCACGGCTTCTGGCGTCAGGACAATGCCTTCTACGATGCGCTGGTGGCGCGCTGGGGCTATGCGCCCGACCCAGCCCTGCTGCTGGTGACCATCGACGACCGCAGCCTGCAGGCCCTGGGCGGCTGGCCGTGGCCGCGCGCGACCCACGCGCGCCTGCTCGAGCGCCTGCGCGAGGCCGGCGTGGACCGGGTCGCCCTGGACCTGGTCTTCAGCGAGCCGGACCTGGCCGCGCCGGCCAACGACACGCGTCTGGCGGCCGCCCTGCAGCGCAGCGCGGGCACGGTGCTGCCGGTGGTGACCAGTAGCGATCCCGGCGACCCGCCGCAGGAACTGCTGCCGATCCCGGCGCTCGCGGCGACGGCGCGCCTGGCGCATACCGACCTGGAGGTGGATGCCGACGGCTTGGCGCGCGGCGTCTACCTGCGCGCCGGCCTGGGCACGCCGCACTGGCCGGCGCTGGGCCGGCTGCTGGCCGGCCAGGTGCCCGCGCCGGATACCGCGGCCGCCGCGCCGGAGCCGATGGCCTATCGCTGGCACCGCGCCGACTACGTGGGCGTGCGCTACGCCGGGCCGCCCGGCAGCTTCCCGCAGCTGTCCTACGTGGACGTGCTGGAGGGCCGGGTGCCGCCGTCGGCGCTGCGCGGACGCCGCGTGATCGTCGGCCTCACCGCCACCGGCCTGGGCCCGCGCTTCCTGACCCCGATGTCGCGCGAGCGCTGGATGAGCGGTGCCGAAGTCCAGGCCAATGTCGCGGCGATGCTGCACGCCGGCCACGCCATCGTGCCGCTGCCGCGCGCATCGCAGGCGCTGGCCTCGGCGGCGCTGGCCCTGCTGGCCGGCCTGGCGATGGGCCGCACCGTGCGGCACCGGCGCTGGCCGTGGCTGGGCCTGCCGCTCGCGCTGGCGCTGGTCGCGCTCGCCAGTGCGTCGCTGCTCTACGCAGGCGGGCGCTGGTTCGCACCGTCGGCGTGCATGGCGGCGGTGGCCCTGGTGTGGGGCGGCTGGCTGGCCGCGCGGGTGGCGCGCTGGCGGCGCCAGGCCCAGCTCGACGGCCTCACCGGCCTGGCCAACCGCCACCGTTTCGAGCAGGCCTTCCGCCAGGAGCTGGCCGCGGCGCGCCGCAGTGGCCGTCCGCTCGCGCTGATCCTGATCGATGTGGACCACTTCAAGCGCTACAACGACAGCCTCGGCCACCAGGCCGGCGACCGCGCGCTGGTGCTGATGGCCGGCGTGGTCGCGCGTCACGCCCGGCGCCCGCACGACGTCGCGGCCCGCTTCGGCGGCGACGAGTTCGCGATGATCCTGCCCGGTGTCGACGCCACTGCCGGCGCGCGCTTGGCCGAGGCGCTGCTGGCGGACATCCGCGGGCTGTCGCTGGACGGTCCGGCCGGCCCGGTGCGGATCACCGCCACCCTGGGCGTGCACAGCGCCGTGCCCGACGGCCCGGCCAGCGAACGCGAATTCTTCGAGCAGGCCGACGCCGCGCTCTACCGGGCCAAGGCCGCCGGGCGCAACGGCTACGCCGGCAGCGGCGCTGCCGCACGAATCCATACCCCTGCGAATGGTAGGCTGTTCCCGTCCTCCGCCCGGTCCCGTCCATGAAGGCATCGTTGTTCAAGCTGGGCCTGAACCTGTGGCCGCCGTTCCTGTTCACCGGCATCCACGTCACCACGCTCGCCGCGGACTACCGGCATGCCCGGGTCGAGCTGCGCCTGCGCCCGTGGAACCGCAACTACGTCGGCACCCACTTCGGCGGCAGCCTGTTCGCGATGACCGATCCGTTCTGGATGCTGCTGGCGATGCACGCGCTGGGCCGAGACTACTTCGTCTGGGACAAGGCCGGCAGCATCGAGTTCGTCAAGCCGGGCCGCGGCACGGTGACGGCGGACTTCCACCTCGACCCGGCGACCCTGGACGCGATCCGCGCGGCCACCGCACACGGCGACAAGCACCTGCACTGGTTCGACACCGAGGTGCACGATCGCCAGGGCGAGGTGGTCGCACGCGTGCGCAAGCAGCTGTACGTCAAGCGCAAGCCGGGCCGCGGCGCGGCCGCCGCGCCCGTCGGGTAGCGCAACGCGCGCGAACCGGCGACGGCACGGCTACCCGGTGGCAGACGCCGGGCGCGGCGACGCCGCGCTCAGGCGCGTTCGAGGCAGCGCAGCTCGCCGCCGACGAAGCGGCGCCAGTGGGCGGTCAGCAGCCGCGGCACCTCGCGACGGTCCAGCGAGACGTGGATGTAGACCACGTGCCGGCGATGCTGCCAGGTGATCGCCTCCTTGCCACCGGACCAGGTTCCAGGTTCATAACCGGGGGGAATGCCCGGCACCTCCGTCGTCCCTGTCTCGATGATGTCGCCGTTTTCCGGCCCCCCCACGAAATGAACGCGCATCTCCGCCTCCTGCAGTCGATGACTGTCATGTAATGCATGCGAGGTGAAGACCGCGCAAGGATCGGCATGGCGTTCACCCTCGGCGTGTGCCGTCCGACACGTATCCGCAGCGGGGCGCCACGCTGGCAGCCGGCGCGCAACCCGGCCAGAATCGCCGGACCTTCCCGGAGTCCCGCCTCATGACCGTGCGCCCCGCCCTGCTCGCCTGCCTGCTGGCCTCGCTGCTGCCGGCCGGCGCCTCCGCCGCCACGCCCTACCGCAGCCCGCAGCAGATCCTGGAGGCCGCGCCCGCCGGCGACTGGCGCACGCTGGACCCGGCCGACACGCTGTACCTGGAACTGGACAGCGGACGCGTGATCATCGAGCTGGCGCCCGCGTTCGCGCCGCAGCACGTGGCCAACATCCGCACGCTGGCGCGCGAGCACTTCTGGGACGGGCTGAGCATCTACCGCTCGCAGGACAACTTCGTGGTGCAGTTCGGCGACCCCGACGGCGAGACGCCCGGCCAGGCGAAGTCGCTGGGCTCGGCGAAGACCCACCTGCCGGCGGAGTTCGAGCGGCCGTCGGCCGGGCTGGCGTTCGAGCCCCTGCCCGATGGCGACGGCTGGGCGGCGCAGGCCGGCTTCGTCGAGGGCTTCCCGGTCGCACGCGACCCCAAGGCCGGCACCACCTGGCTGGCGCACTGCTACGGCACGCTCGGTGCCGGCCGCAACAATGCCGAGGACAGCAGCCTCGGCGCCGAACTGTACGTGGTGACCGGGCAGTCGCCGCGCCAGCTGGACCGCAACCTCACCGTGGTCGGGCGCGTGGTCAGGGGCATGGAGCTGCTGAGCGTGATTCCGCGCGGCCCGGAGCCGATGGGCTTCTACCCGCAGTCGGCGCAGCGCACGCCGATCCGCGCAGTGACGCTGGCCAGCGCGTTGCCGGAAGCGGCACGCACGCCGCTGCAGGTGCTGCGTACCGACAGCGGCAGCTTCCGCGACGTGGTCGAGGCGCGCCGCAACCGCCTCGACGACTTCTACAAGCGCCCGGCCGGGCACATCGACCTGTGCAACGTGCCGCTGCCGGTGCGCACGCCGCCGCAGGGCTGAGCGCACTGCGGCCACGAGCGGACTCGCGTGGATCGCAACCGGTCCCCAGCCGCGCGCAGGAGCGCAGGACGACCCGGCGTCCGCCTTCCGAAGCCGGGGCAGCGACGCGCCGGGAGGCCGCACGGTACGCTGCACTACAGCCGGTGGGCCGCGGCGGCCGCGGCCGCGCGCCGACCCGGCCGTTAGCGCGCGCGCTGGCTGAAGGCCACGCTGCCGAGGATCAGCGCACCGGCCAGGCCCATCGTCCAGGTCAGCGGTTCGTCGAGGAAGGTCCAGGCCAGCAGCGCGCCGAACACCGGGATCAGGTAGGTCACCGTGGAGGCGCGCCCCGGGCCGATGCGCTGGATCAGTCGGTAGTACATCAGGTAGGCCAGCCCGGTGCAGACCACGCCCAGCGCCGTGGCGCAGGCCCAGGCCGCCGCGGGCACCGGCACGGCGGGCCAGTGCAGCCACGCCACCGGGGCCAGCAGCAGCGCGCTGCAGCCCAGCGTCGAGGCCGCCGAGGCCGCCGGCGGCAGGTCGCCCATGTGGCGCTTCACCAGGTTGTAGCCCACCCCGTACAGCAGCGACGCGGTGGCGCCGGCGAAGGCGGCCGGGCCCACGCTCAGCCCTCCGGACTTGCCGGTGGCCAGCACCAGCACGCCGACGAAGCCCACCAGCAGCGCGCAGGTCCGCCGCGTGCCGATGCGCTCGCCGAAGAACAGGAAGGCGACCAGTGCGGTGAACAGCACCGTCATCGCGTTGCAGATCGCGCCGATCGCCGCCGGCGCGCGCTGCGCCGCCCAGGCGAACAGCAGGAACGGCAGCGCCGAGTTCAGTACCCCGATCGCGGCCAGCGCCGGCCAGCGCCGCAGCGGGAACCGCGCGCGCGCCAGCCACAGGAACGGCAGCAGCACCGCCGCGCCCAGCGCCAGGCGCAGCTCCACCAGTGCATAGGGACCGAAGTGCGGCGCGGCCACGCGCATGAACAGGAACGAGCAGCCCCAGACCACGCCCAGGAACCCCAGTTCCAGCGGCGTGCGCCAGTCCCGGGCGGCGGGGCCGGCGACCGCGCCGGGGAGGGCCCCACGCACGCTCATGCGCGCCCTCCCGTGGCACTCGCCGGCCGCGAATCCGGCGATCCGCTCGCGACGGCCGAGGCCAGGGAAGACAACCGGGAGGCGATGCACATGGTGGCGGCACAAGGGGAGGAGCGCCGAGCATCGGCCGCCGGCGCCGGCTTCACAAGCGCGTAGTATCGGGGCAAGCCACAAATATCGCTCATGCCTCGATGAACCTGCGCCCCACCCTGCTGCCCGCGCTCGGCGTGTTCGCCGCCGCCGCACGCCACCAGAACTTCGCCCATGCCGCCGAGGAGCTGCACCTGACCGCCAGCGCGGTCAGCCACCACGTGCGCAAGCTGGAGGCGCTGCTGGGTACCGTGCTGTTCCAGCGCCACGCGCGCGGCGTCAAGCTCACCGCCGAGGGCCGCCAGCTCGCCGATGCCGCGAGCGCGGCGCTGGCCGACATCGCCGCCGTCGCCGGCAACCTGCACCCGCAGGCCGACACCGCGCCGCTGCGCATCACCACGCTGCGCTCGCTGTCGTACTGCTGGCTGCTGCCGCGGCTGCCGCGCTTCTGCCACGCGCATCCGCACGTGCGCTGCGAGATCCAGACCGACTCGGCGTTCTCGCGCTTCGAGGACGGCGGCCCGGAGATCGGTATCCGCTACGGCCAGGGCCACTGGCCCGGCCTGACCTCGCACCACCTGATGGACGACGAGCTGTTCCCGGTCGCCTCGCCGGCGCTGCCGCAGCTGGCGACGCTGCGCCGCCCCGAGCAGATCGCCGCCCTGCCGCTGCTCACCGACATGTCGCCGCAGGGCTGGCGCGACTGGTTCCGTGCCGCGCACGTGCGCGGGCTGCACCTGCCGCCGATGCACACGTTCAACGACAGCACCGATGCGATGCGCGCCGCGGTCTACGGCATCGGCGCGGTGCTGGCGCGCAAGCACATCGCCCAGCCCTACCTGCAGCGTTACGAACTGGTGCGCCTGCCCGGGCCCGCGCTCAAGGCGCGTTACTCGTACTACATCGTGCATCCCACGCACCGGCCGCCGAGCCCGGCCGCCACCGCGTTCATCGACTGGCTCAAGCGCGAGGCGCTGGACGAGCGTACGCCGCTGCCGGCGCTGCCGGCCGACCTGGTGGGCCTGCCGGCGGCATCCGCGCCGTCGCCGCGCACGCGCCCGGCCTAAGCCCTGCGCCGGCCACGCCGCCGCCCCGCGCGTGGTCGCCTGCCGGTGTCCGTGGGTTGGATCCACCGCCGGTGTCCGTGGGCCGGGTCGACCGCCGGGCCGATGCCGGCGCACGGCCGCGCCGCGCACCGGCGTCGTCACCCGGTTTTGCCTCGCCGCTGTCTAGGCTGAACGCCTGTCTTGAAGGAGACCTTTGATGCCTACCCTGCGCCTGCGAATCACCGGAACCGAAGACGATGCCCGTGCCATCAGCAACCTGTTGCTGAGCGTGGAAGGCATCGAGCATGTCGAGGAAGTCGACGACCTGATGCCGCACCTGGACGACGACGATTCCAGCTCCGCGGGCCTGTCCGACGACGAGGGCCCGGGCACGCACGAGATCGAGGTCGAGGCCGGCAACGAAGCCACCGCGCAGAAGGTGCGCGATGCCGTGCAGGCGCTGGCGCGCGACCTGGAAGTGTTCGTGGAGTTTGAACAGGACGAAGGCTGAGTCCCGTCCGGCGTCCCCTCGCCCGGACGCGATGACCGCGCCCGGGATCGGCCGGGCGCGCTGTTCCGCTCAGGCGCCCTTGCGGCGGCGGCGACGCCACCACCCTCGCAGCGGCACGCCGGCGACGAGCGCCAGTACCGCGACCGGCAGCAGGCCCGCGAGCACGCGGATCACAACCGCGATGCTGTCGACGACGATGCCGCCCGAGGCCGCGAACGCCTCGCGGATCGCCCCCGCGCCCTGGCTGCCTCCATCGCTCTGGAAGCCGATCGTCAGCCCCTGCGTGTCGAGCCGGCGCCGGTGCTGTGCGGCTTCTTGTCCCGCCTGCTCGAGCTCGGTCTCGATGGCCGCCAGGCGCTGCGCCACCGCCAGCAGATCGGCCACCGCCAGGTTCGGACGTTGCTGCAGGGCCTGCAGGCGCGCGTATTCCTTGCTCAGGCGGGCCTGGCTGCGTCCGTTGTCGGCCACCTGCTGCGCCAGGTCCTCGGCGCGGACGCTGCGCGCAGCGATCTCGCCCTGCGCGCCGGCCAGCGCGATCAGCGGCTCGATGGCGGCCGGGGCCACCCGCAGCGTCACGCTGCCCTGGGGATGGCGCCCGCCTTCGCGCATGACCTCCAGCACGGCACAGTCGCCGAAGCGCGCACGCTGGCAGGCGTCCTGCACGGCCTGCACGCGTGCGCCGATGCGATCGGCCGCCACCTCCACCCTTACGGTGTGTTCGTAGGCCAGCAGGGTCCCGGCCGGGGCCTGCAGCGTCGCGCTGCCGGCGGGCGCCGCCGCAGAGGCGCCGCCGCGCCCTTGCGGCCCCGAGCACGCGGCCAGCAGCGCCGGCAGCAGCCACACTCCCCGCCAGAGCCGCCGCCATGCCCGGACACGCGTCGCGGACGCGGCGGGGCGCCGGGCGGCGACCGCAGGGCAGTCCGGGATTGCGCCCCGGCGCCTACCTGCCGGCGCTGGCCGCGCGCTGGCGGCCGCTGACCGCTGCACGCGCGCGCACCGCTCGGGCGTCGCCGGCGTGGCGGCGACGGACGCGTCGGGGGTCGGACGACCAGGGGAACACTGGGGCATGGCAAAGCCTCCGCAAAGCCGCCCAGGGTAATCCAACGGCATGTGCGTCCGTGGCGCCGGCCCCCTATGCTGTCGGTTTGACCGAACCGGACCCACCGATGCGCCAGCCCCTGCTCGCCGCCGCCCTGCTCGCCGCCCTCGCCGGCTGCCAGAAGGCCGAATCCCCCACCGCTCCCGCAGCCGGTGCCGCCGCCGCGCCCGCCCAGAGCGCCGCCGATGCCCGGTTCGCGGGCCTGTCCAAGCGCGCGCTCGATACCTGGATGCAGCTGTCGCCGGTCGGCGCCACCCAGATCGGCGATCACCGCTACGACAGCCAGATCGACGATCTCAGCGCCGCCGGCCGCCAGAAGGGCGTGGACGCCGGCCGCAAGCTGCTGGCCGAGCTCGACGCGATCGACGTGGCCCAGCTCTCGCGCGAGAACCAGGTGGACGCGGCGATCCTGCGCAACCAGCTGCAGTCGGACCTGTGGAACACCGAAACGCTGCAGAGCTGGGCCTGGGACCCGCAGGTCTACAACAACCTGGCCGGCAGCGCGATCTACGGCCTGATGGCGCGCGAGTTCGCGCCGCTGCCCGAACGCCTGAAGTCGGCCACCGACCGCATGGAGAAGATCCCGCAGCTGTTCGCCCAGGCGCGCGAGAACCTGGACCCGGCGCGGGTGCCGAAGATCCATGCCGAGACCGTGGCCAAGCAGAACCAGGGCATCCTCAGCATCGTCGACACCTTCATCGCCCCGCACCTCGGCGAGCTGGCACCGCCGGACGCGGCGCGCGCGCAGGCCGCGATCGACCACCTGAAGAAGGCCGTGGCCGAGCAGCAGCAGTGGCTGGACACCACCCTGGTCCCCAACGCCCGGGGCGACTTCCGCATCGGCGCGGAGAAGTACGACCAGAAGCTCAGGTTCGCGCTGCTGTCGTCGCTGTCGCGCGCCGACATCAAGCAACGTGCCGAGTCCGAACTCAAGCGCGTGCGCACGGAGATGTACGGCATCGCCCGCGGCGTGCTCAAGGACAAGCCCGGCGCGCCGGCGCTGCCGGACACGCCCAGCGACGACCAGCAGCAGGCCGCGATCGAGGCGGCGCTGGAACTGGCCTATGCCGACAAGCCGGCGCGCGACAAGGTGGTTGACGATGCCAAGGCCGCGCTGGCGCAGTCCACCGCCTTCGTGAAGCAGAAGGACCTGATGACGCTGCCGGATTCGCCGGTGGACATCATCCTGATGCCGGAGTTCCAGCGCGGGGTGGCGGTGGCCTACTGCGACTCGCCCGGCCCGCTGGACAAGAAGCTGAAGACCTTCTACGCGGTGTCGCCGATCCCCGACGACTGGAACGACCAGCAGGTGGATTCGTTCCTGCGCGAGTACAACAGCCGCATGATCCACCTGCTGAGCATCCACGAGGGCACGCCCGGCCACTACCTGGAGGGCTGGCACTCGTCCAAGTTCCCGTCGACGCTGCGCGCGGTGCTGCGCTCGGGCATGTTCGCCGAGGGCTGGGCGGTCTACACCGAGCGGATGATGCAGGAGCAGGGCTACCTGGACAACGATCCGCTGTTCCACCTGGTGCAGCTGAAGTTCTACCTGCGCACCATCGCCAACGCGATCCTCGACCAGGGCGTGCACGTGGACGGCTGGGACCGCGACCGGGCGATGCGGCTGATGACCCACGATGCCTTCCAGCAGGAGAGCGAGGCCTCGGGCAAGTGGGTGCGCGCGCAGCTGTCCTCGGCGCAGCTGCCGACCTACTTCGTCGGCGTGCAGGAGCACCTGGACACGCGCAAGGCGGTGCAGGCCAAGCTCGGCGACCGGTTCGACCTCAAGGCCTACCACGACCAGGTGCTGTCCTACGGCGCCCCGCCGGTGCGCTTCGTGCGCGAGCTGATGCTGGACCAGCCGATCCAGTGACCCCGGCAGCGTGCCGGCGCGGGGAGGCCCGTGCCGGCACGCCGTTCGCGCGGACCGGCCATGGCTGCGGCCGGCACCGCCGCCGGGCGGCACCCGCGAGGCTTCATTCGGCCGCGACGAACCCGCCGGTCTGGCGCGCCCACAGCCGCGCGTACAGGCCGCCGCGCGCGATCAACTCGGCATGCGTGCCGGTCTCCACGATCGCCCCGCGGTCCATCACCACCAGCCGGTCCATCCGCGCGATGGTCGAGAGCCGGTGCGCGATCGCGATCACCGTCTTGCCCGACATCAGGGCATCCAGGTTGTCCTGGATCGCGGCCTCCACTTCCGAGTCCAGCGCCGAGGTGGCTTCGTCCAGCACCAGGATCGGCGCGTCCTTGAGCAGCACACGGGCGATCGCCACGCGCTGGCGCTGGCCGCCGGAGAGCTTGACCCCGCGCTCGCCGACATGCGCGTCGTAGCCCTGGCGGCCCTCGCCGTCCACCAGCTGCTCGATGAAGGCGTCCGCGCGCGCCTTGCGCACCGCCTCGCGCAGCTGCGCCTCGCTGGCTTCGGGCCGTCCGTACAGCAGGTTGTCGCGGATCGAGCGATGCAGCAGCGAGGTGTCCTGGGTCACCAGCCCGATCTGTCCGCGCAGGCTCTCCTGGGTGACGCCGGCGATGTCCTGGCCGTCGATCAGGATGCGCCCCTGCTCCAGGTCGTACAGCCGCAGCAGCACGTTGACCAGGGTGGACTTGCCGGCGCCGGACGGGCCCACCAGGCCGATCTTCTCGCCCGGACGCACCCGCAGGTCGAGCCCGGCGATGATCCCGCCGCGCTTGCCGTAGTGGAAGTGGATGCCTTCGAAGTGCACGTCGCCGCGCAGCACCCGCAGCGGCACCGCGGCGGGCGCGTCGCGCACCGCGGTGGGCTGCGCGATGGTCTGCATGCCGTCCTGCACCGCGCCGATGTCCTCGAAGATGCCGTTGACCGTCCACATGATCCAGCCGGACATGTTGTGGATGCGGATCACCAGGCCGGTGGCCAGGGTGATCGCGCCCACGCTGATGCTGCCCTGGTTCCACAGCCACAGCGCCAGCGCGCAGGTGCCCACGATCAGGAAGCCGTTGGCGATCGCGATCGAGGTGTCCATCGCGGTGGTGATGCGGGTCTGCCCGCGGTGCTTGACCGCCAGTTCCTCGATCGCCTCGCGCACGTAGGCCTCCTCGCGGCGCGCGTGCGCGAACAGCTTGAGCGTGGCGATGTTGGTGTAGCCGTCGACGATGCGCCCGGCGGCCTGCGAACGCGCGTCCGAGGCGATCCAGGCGCGGGTCTTCATGCGCGGCACGAAGTAGCCCATCAACCCGACATACACCCCCAGCCACGCCAGCAGCGGCGCCATCAGCCAGGGATCGGCCTGCGCGAACAGGAACAGGGCGCTGCCGGTGTAGACCACGATGTACCACAGCGCGTCGACCATCTGCACCGCCGACTCGCGCAGCGAGGTACCGGTCTGCATCACCCGGTTGGCGATGCGCCCGGCGAAGTCGTTCTGGAAGAAGCCCAGGCTCTGCCGCACCACGTAGTTGTGCATCAGCCAGCGCGTGCGGTTGCTCAGGCCGGGCACGATGGCCTGGTTCACCAGCAGGTTGTGCAACGCCACCAGCAGCGGCCGCGCCAGCAGGGTGATGCCCGCCATCCACGCCAGTTCGCCGGCATGGCGGCGGAAGAAGTCCGCGCCCGGGCGTTCGGCGACCATGTCGACGATGCGGCCGAGGAAGTCGAACATCGCCACCTCGACCAGGGCCAGCAGCAGCCCGGCCAGCAGCGTCGCCAGCAGCACCGGCCACAGCGGGCGCAGGTAGTGCAGGTAGAACCGCCACACCCGGCGCGGCGGCATCTCGGCCTCCAACGGCGGGAAGACATCGACCAGCGACTCGAACCAGCGGAACATCGCGCGCACTCGGGAAAGGGCCGGACAGGGTAGCGGATCGCCGCCGCCGCGGAGGCCCGGGCGCCGTCACCGGGCCACGACCGGGCCGGCCGCGCAACGTCGCCACGCCCGCTCCGGACGCCTGGCCCGACAGGATAGCGACCGGCGCTGCGGCGGCGACCGGCACGCCAACCGGGCGTGCGGCGGCTAGCGCGCGTCCGCTTCCGAACAGCCGCCCAGCTGCGTGCGCACCTCGCCGATCGTCGCATGCGAGCGGTGGTCCATCGATTCCCAGCCCGCCACCGACATCGCGGCGTCGAGCGCGGGTTGGCGCGCCTGCGCCGAGATCACCAGTTCGCTCCAGCTGCCGACCGGCGCCAGCGCCTGCAGGTTCGAGGCGCGATCGGCCTCGGTGCTGAATTCAGCGTGCGGGTCGGCCTGCGCCGCGGCGTTGGTGACGGTCCCGGTCTTGACCGCATGCAGCCGCAACCCTCCGTCCGGCAGGTGCTGCAGCTTCAGCCGAAACCGTTCCTGGCCGTAGGCCCAGGCACGCGAGGCGGCGGTTTCGGTGCGGGCGCCGGGGGCCGGCAGCGGAGGCGCGCGGTCGGCCAGTTCGGCCAGCTGCGCCTGCACTCCCATCACCGCCAGGTAGCGGTCGGCCACGTGCGCGCCGGCCGCCTGGCGCTCCGGCACGCCGCCCCTGGCCGGGGCGGGCACGTTGAACAAGGCCGCGCGCCCGCACACCAACGCCATCAGGGGGGTCTTCAGGTCCGGCCCGTGCAGCATCAGGCCGTCGCCATTGGCGTAGCGCTGCATGCGCGCGCGCATGTCCTCCTTGCCCTCGGCCGCGCCCCAGCGGACCTCCACGACCGCCGCCTGCTCGATCATCGTTTCCACCGAAGTGGCGGGCGCCGCCGCCGCGCCGGGCGCAAGGCTGGCGGCCGCGGCGAGCAGCGGCAGGACGAACAGGCGCATCGGGCAACTTCCCTGGCAGGCAATCGGCCATTGTAGGCGCGTCGCGCTCTGCGGCGACGTGCGGTGCGCGGGCGCCGCCGCGCCGCAGGTTCGGCCATCGCCCGCCGTGCGCACGCCGTGCCGGGACGGCCCGCCCGGGCGCCGGGAGCCGGGGCCGGCTAAGCGGCGGCCTGGCCCTGGAAGACGATGCGCACGCACAGTCCGCGTCCGCCGTGGCCTTCGCAGGTCTCGACCGTCGCCCGGTGCAGGCGGGCGATGCCGGCCACCAGCGACAGGCCGATGCCGCTGCCGCGCGCGTGGCCACCGGGCACGCGGTAGAACCGCTGGAAGATTGCCTCGCGCTCCTCGGCGGGCACGCCGGCGCCGTCGTCGCGCACCTCCAGCAGCGGAGGGCGGCCTGCCGAGCGCAGGTCGTATCCGCAGTGCACCTCCACCCGGCCGCGGCCATGGCGCAGGGCGTTGTCGATCAGGTTGCGCAGCAGCACGCCGATCTCGTCGATGTCGCATTCCAGCTCGCACGGTTCGCCGGCCAGCACCAGGTCGATGCCGCGGCGCTCGGCCTCGACCTGGAACTCGCTCACCACATGCGCCGCCAGCCGGCGCAGGTCGGTGCGTTCGCGCGCCAGCACGTGCAGGCCGGCATCCACCCGCGCCAGGTCCAGCAGCTGCTCGGCCAGGCGGTTGCTGCGGCGCGAGACCTCCAGCAGCTTGGCGAGCGCGGCGTCCTTCTGCTCCACGGTGGGCGCGCGCAGTGCGTTCTCGGCGTGCGTCTGCAGCGCCGACAGCGGCGTGCGCAGCTCGTGCGCGGCGTCGGCGATGAAGCTGCGCTCGGCCTGCAGCGCGGTCTCCACCCGGCCCAGCAGGCCGTTGAAGGCCACGATCAGCGGCCGGATCTCGGCCGGCACGCCGGCCACCGCCACCGGCTGCGGATCGAAGCTGTCGCGGCGACCCAGCTCGCGCGCGGTGTGCGCCAGCGGCCGCAACGAGGCCCGTACCGCCCATGCCATCAGCAGCCCCACCAGCGCCAGCTGCAGGGTGTTGAGCGCCAGCGCGGTGAGGATGGCGCGTAGCTTGAGGTGCTCCATCGCCGCATCGGCCGAGCCGGTCCAGGCCGGCGGCAGCAGCCGCATGATCAGGTCGCCGATGACCTGCAGCTGCTGGTCCCAGACGTTGGCCGGCCCATGCCACAGGTAGGACAGCAGCATCGAGATCGAGACCAGCCAGGCCAGCAGCACGGTCACCCCCAGCGCCGCCAGGATGCGCCACTTCATGCCGCGGTTCCGCCGACCATGTAGCCCTGGCCGTGCACCGTGCTGATCAGGTCCTCGCCCAGCTTGCGCCGCAGCTGGTGCACGTAGACCGACAGGGTGTTGCTCTCGACGTGCGCACGGCCCTCGTAGACGGCGTCCTCCAGGTGCTCGCGCGTCACCACGTGGCCGCTGCGCTCCATCAGCGCCAGCAGCATGCGGTACTCGTGCGCGCTCAACGCCACCCGCACGCCGGCCTTGGTCACCACGCGCCGCGCCGGATGCAGCACGACGTCGCCCTGGCTGAGTTCGGACACCACCCGGCCCTGGCTGCGCCGCGTCACCGCGCGCAGCCGCGCCAGCAACTCGTCGAAGGAGAACGGCTTGACCAGGTAGTCGTCCGCGCCGGCGTCCAGGCCGCGGATGCGCTCGCTGAGCTGCCCGCGCGCGGTGAGTACGACCACCGGCGTGGCGTCGTAGCGCTCGCGCATGGCCTTGAGCACGCTCAGCCCGGAGTCGCCCGGCAGGCCGATGTCCAGCAGCACCGCCGCGTACGGGTGGTCGACCAGCAGCGTCCGCGCCGAGGCGGCGTCGCCGGCGCGGTCGATCGTCCAGCCGTGCTGGCGGACGCCATCGCAGATGGCCTCGGCCAGCTGTGCATCGTCTTCCACTAGCAAGAGGTACACCGGTCCACCGTCGCAATGCCGCAGAGGTCGCCAGCCTGCCACGGCCGGATTAGGAACTGATTAAGCCGCCGGCGTCGCGCTCATGCCGGGTCCGCCGCGACCGGGGTCAGCACCAGGTCCTGGAAGTCGAAGCTGAAGTCGGTGAGCGGCGACACCGCCTGCATGCGTGCCTCGCGCACCTTGCCGTCCGGGTCCAGCGTGAAGCTGACGAAGGCGTCGGCGTTGAGCGAGCGGTCGTCCCAGCGCACGATGAAGGTGTCGTGCTGCCAGTGTTCGAGCGTGCCCACCAGCTGCGCGGTCTGGGCGAAGCGCAGCTGCAGGCGCTTGCCCTGCGCCCGGATCACCACGTCGCCGTACCACGGGTCGCGGTAGGTGGCGGCGTAGCCGGCCAGCGGCAGCGACGGCCGCGAACCGGCCGCGCGCGCGGCCAGGTGCTGCTGCCAGCTCTCGTCGGCCTTGGCATCGGCCTGGGCCACCGCCTCGGCGTAGGCCGCAGTCCAGTCGGTCGCCGGCGCCTGCAGGAACGCGTCCAGCACCTGCATCGTCAGCGCATTGAAGGCCGCCCCGACCTCCTGGTTGGTCAGCACCACCACGCCGAGCCGGCGCTCCGGCACCAGGGTCAGCCGCGACACCATGCCCGGCCAGCCGCCGGTATGCCAGACCAGCCGCTGCCCGCGGTAGTCGCTCAGGCTCCAGCCTTCGCCATAGCCGGCGAAGTTGGGCCGTGCCGCGGCCAGCGCGGGCACCGCCGGCTCGGGGATCGCGATCGGCGTGATCACCGACCACATCTCGCGCTGGCGCTTGTCGCTGAACAGCGGACGCCCGTCGGCGAGGGTGCCGCCGGCCAGCTGCACGTTCATCCACTTGGCCAGATCGTGCACGCTGGAATACAGGCCGCCGGCCCCGGCGTTGTTCGACCAGGTCAGTGGCGCGACCGTGCGCAGCTGGCTGAAATCGTACTTGGCATGGCCGACCGCGGCCGCGTCGCCGGGCTGCAGGTGGTCGGCGTTGTAGCGGGTGCCGTCCATGCCGACCGGCGCGAAGATGCGCTGCTGCAGGAACGCGGCGTAGGACTGCCCGGACACCTGCTCGATGACCTTCTGCGCCACCGCGTAGAGGATGTTGTCGTAGGCGTAGCGGTCGCGGAAACCGCCCTTCAGCGGCACCTTGGCCAGCCGCTGCACCACCTCGTCGACGCTGTAGCGGGTGGCGGGCCAGAACAGCAGGTCGCCCGCGCCCAGGCTCAGGCCGCTGCGGTGCGAGAGCAGGTCGCGCACGCGCATCTCGCCGGTGACGTAGGGATCGGCCATGCGGAACCCCGGCAGGTGGTCGATCACGCGGTCGTCCAGCGACAGCTTGCCCTCGTCGGCCAGGATCGACAGCGAGGCGGCGGTGAACGCCTTGGTGTTGGAGGCGATGGCGAACAGCGTGTCGGGACGCACCGGGTCCGGCTTGCCGGCCTCGCGCACGCCGTAGCCGCGCTCCAGCACCACCTGGCCATCCTGGACGATCGCCACCGCGATGCCCGGCACGTCGAACTGCCGGCGCACGCGCTCGACCTGCGCATCGAAGTCCCGCAGCCCGGCGGGCAGCTCCGCCGCGTTCACGCCCATCGCCACCAGCAGCATCGCAGTCCCCCAGCCCCACCGGTTCAAATCCGGTCTCCGTCGTCGGCGGCCGCCGCCGGGAAGGCGACGGGGTCGAGCCGGCCCGGACCGTCAGGGCCCGCCCAGGCGCCGGCCGGGGTCGTGTCGAGCAGCAGCGGCGTGGGCGACAGCAGCACGCCGTTGTCGTCGGCATAGAGCCAGTGCCCCGGCACGAACGCCACCCCGGCGAAGTTGACCGGCACGTCGACCTCGCCGAGGCCGCGCTTGTCGGTCCGGCGCGGGCACGCGTCCAGCGCCAGCACGCCCAGCGGCAGCGTGGCCAGCACCTCGACGTC
Source organism: Lysobacteraceae bacterium USHLN149 (assembly GCA_037145635.1). Lineage (GTDB taxonomy): Bacteria > Pseudomonadota > Gammaproteobacteria > Xanthomonadales > Xanthomonadaceae > JAATFS01. The sequence goes on along the minus strand of JBBCXB010000001.1, from coordinate 677,703 downwards.
GCGCACGCAGCCGTGGATCAGCACGCCCTGCCAGCCCTGCGCCACCGCGCTGGCGGCCAGCTGGTCGCCCAGCAGCGCATGCCGGCGCGAGCCCTGCCCGTCCACCACCAGCACGCGGCCGTCGCCGGGGCTGCGCAGCAGCTCGCCCACGCGCGAGTTGTCCTCGAGGCAGCGCACGGTGACGATCGGCCCGGAGAACGCCGCGCGCCCGCCGTAGCGGCGGAACAGCGGCTCGGCGATCGCGGTTTCGGGAAAGCGGTCGCACAGGTCGGGCGTGGTCCAGGACATCGGCGTGCTCGCAGGGGGATCCGCGCCGATGGTAGCGCGGCCCGGCCCCGCCGCGCCCGCCGGGCGCCACGGACGCGCACGCCGCCGCCTGCCGGGAGCGGGCAGAATGGCCGCACGCCTCCCGGAGCCCCGCCATGAGCGACCTGTTCGACACCGCCCCTCCCCGCCTGGACGGCATCCACGTCGGCATCGGCGGCTGGGTCTACGCGCCCTGGCGGGGCGGCATGTTCTATCCCGAGGGCCTGGTGCAGCGCCGCGAGCTGGAATACGCCAGCCGCCACGTCACCGCGATCGAGATCAACGGCACCTACTACGGCGCGCAGAAGCCCGACACCTACGCGAAGTGGCGCGAGCAGGTGCCCCCCGGCTTCGTGTTCTCGGCCAAGGCGCCGCGGCGGATCACCCAGTCGCGCCGGCTGGCCGGCACGCGCGGCCAGGTCGAAGATTTCGTCGGCGGCATCGCCACCCTGGGCGAGGCGCTGGGACCGCTGGTCTGGCAGTTCGAGCAGGGCCACCGGCTGGATGCCGAGGACCTGGAGGGATTCCTGGAGCTGCTGCCCCGGCACGCCGGCAAGCGCCCACTGCGGCACGTGCTGGAGATCCGCGACCCCGCGTTCGTGGACGCCGCCCTGCTGGCCCAGGTGCGACGCCACGGCGTGGCGACGGTGTTCACCGACTCCGATGACTACCCGTCGTTCGCCGACCTCGGCGGCGATTTCGTCTACGCCCGGCTGATGCGCAGCCAGGCACGCCTGCACGACGGCTACCCCGCGCCCGCGCTGCGGCGCTGGGCCGAGCGCATCCAGGCCTGGCGCGCGGGTGCGGACCCGGACGATCTGCCGCACGTCGGCGCCGCGGCCGCCCCGGCCGCGCCGCGCGAGGTGTTCGTGTTCTTCATCTCCGCGGCGAAGGAACGCAACCCGGCCGCGGCGATGGCGCTGCTGCGCGCGCTGTCGAAGTGAGGCGCTGCAGCCGCTGCGACGGTGGCCCCCGCTAACGCTCCACCGCATGCGAGCCAGGGCTGCGCCAGGCGGCGGCGCTGGCTCCGGAAGGCGGCGGGACCCGCCTTCGCTCGCCGCTGCTGCGCCACCCGAACGCCGGCACGATCACGGGTCTGGACGACGACCGCCGGCGTGACCGAGGGCAGGCGCCGGCGCGTCGATCGTCCGGCCCCGCTCGCACCGCGGCCCGTCCGGCGTGCCGCCCTGCGCCCTTTCCGTTCGCGCCGACCCGGTACTGCGGTGACCTCCCCCCGGGTTCCCTGGCGCCCCCGGTCCGTCCAGGCCGGGGGACGGATCCTGCACGGCCCCACGGAGCCCACTCTCCCCGGATCCTTCATATTGGAAATTTATTCCATTATGATGGACCCATGCACATCACTGCCCTGCTCGCCCGTCGTCTGCGCGACCTGCGCGCCCTCCGCCGCATGCCGATGGAGGCCCTGGCCGAGCGCAGCGGCGTCAGCCGCTCGATGATCTCGCTGATCGAACGCGGCGAGAGCAGCCCCACCGCCGCCGTCCTGGACAAGCTGGCGCGTGCGCTGGACGTCAGCCTGGCGTCGCTGTTCGAGCCGGACCCGGCCGTCGCGCCGCCCTCGCCGCTGGCGCTGGCCGCGGACCAGCCGACCTGGACCGATCCCGCGTCCGGCTATCTGCGCCGCCATCTCTCGCCGGCCCTGCCGTCGCCGCTGCGGCTGATCGAGGTGGTGTTCCCCGCCGGCGCGCAGGTGACCTACGACAACGCAGGCCAGGGCGCGGTGCTGCAGCAGCAGGTCTGGATGCTCGACGGCCGCATGCGCATCGGCCTGGGCGAGGAGCGCTGGCTGCTGCAGCCGGGCGACTGCCTGGCGATGCGGCTGCATCGCCCCTCGCACTTCCACAACCCGGGCACCGAGGCGGCGCGCTACCTGGTCGCGCTGCACCAGCCGGCGGGCGACGGGGCATGACCGCGCCCGCCGCGGTCGCGATCCACCGGCTGGACGCCGACCAGTGCCTGCAGCGGCTCGACGCGCTGGTCGAGATCCTGGTCGACTGCGTGCACGGCGGCGCCTCGGTGGGCTTCATGGCCCCGCTGGCGCGCGCGCGTGCCGCCACGTTCTGGCGCGGCGTGGCCGACGACGTGGCCCGAGACGCGCGCGTGCTGCTGGGCGCCGAGCGCAGCGACGGCACCCTCGTGGGCACCGTGCAACTGATCGTCGCGCAACCGGACAACCAGCCGCACCGCGCCGATCTGGCCAAGCTGCTGGTGCACCGGAGCGCCCGCCGGCAGGGCATCGCCGTGCAGCTGCTGCACGCAGCCGAGGCCGAGGCGCAGCGGGCCGGCAAGTCGGTACTGGTGCTGGACACGGTGACCGGCAGCGACGCCGAGCGGCTCTATGCACGCAATGGCTGGCAGCGCGTCGGCGAGATCCCAAGCTATGCCTTGATGCCCGACGGGCAACGCTGCAGCACCACCTACTTCCATCGCCAGTTGCCGGAGCCGGTGGTGCTGCCCGCGGCGATCGCGCGGGGCCCCTGAGCGAGCGTCCTCCGCCGCGGCCGGCCGCGGATCGGCCCGGGCGGACGCGTGCCGGCGGGGCCCGGCGCGCAAAGGTGCGGTACGCGCGCGACCCGCGGCGACGGCCCGCCGCGCCGCGCCGTCGCCGCGCCGGCGGCATGGTCCCTGCCCGCGCGCGCGGATCCGCGGCGGCATCCACCGATCGCCGCCGCGGCCCCCGCGTTTCGGCGACAATGGCGGCATGTCCATGAGTCCCGTGCGCACGGCGCAACTGCAAATCCACTTCTGCGTCCTGCTGTGGGGCATCACTGCGATCCTCGGCAAGCTGATCACGCTGCCGGCGCTGCCGCTGGTGTGGTGGCGCATGCTGCTGGTGGTCGTGGCGCTCGCGCTGGTGCCGCGGGTGTGGCGTGGCCTGCGTGCGCTGACGCCGCGGCTGGTGCTGGGCTACTGCGGCATCGGCGCACTGGTGGCGCTGCACTGGCTCACCTTCTACGGCGCCATCAAGCTCGCCAATGCCTCGGTCGCGGCCACCTGCATCGCGCTGGCACCGGTGTTCACCGCGGTGATCGAGCCGTGGGTGGCGCAACGCCCGTTCCGGCCACGCGAGCTGTTCTTCGGCATCGCCGTGCTGCCGGGCGTGGCGCTGGTGGTCGGCGGGGTGCCCGAGGGCATGCGCGCCGGGGTCGCGGTCGGCGCGGTGTCGGCGGTGTTCGTGGCGGTGTTCGGCTCGCTCAACAAGCGCATGGTGAACCACGCCGACCCGCTGACGGTCACCGCCCTGGAACTGGGGGCCGGCACGCTGACGCTGACCGCGCTGGCGCCGCTGATGCCGCTGCTGCTGCCGGCCCTGGACGGCGACCTGCGGGTGCTGCCCGGCCTGCACGACGGCCTGTTGCTGCTGGCGCTGGCGCTGGCCTGCACGCTGCTGCCGTTCGCGCTGGCGCTGGTGGCGCTGCGCCACCTCAGTGCCTACTCGGTGCAGCTGGTCACCAACCTCGAGCCGGTCTACGCCATCGTGCTCGCGATCGTGCTGCTGGGCGAGCAGAAGGAACTGACGCCGCTGTTCTATCTGGGCGTGGCGATCATCCTGGCGGCGGTGTTCCTGCACCCGGTGCTGGAGCGCCGTCGCCGCACGCACCATCCGGAGCTGCTCGGCACCTCCGAAGCCAAGAACCTGTTCGACTGACCTCCCGAGGAAGCATGCCCCGTCCCTACCCCCGCAGCTGCGCGGCCGCCCTGCTGGCGCTGTCGCTGGCCGCCGCCGTACCCGTGGCCGCCGCCGCGCCCGTCTACCGCGAATTCGGCAGCTGGGTGGTGGCCTGCGACAACACCGCCCGCTGCGAAGCCTCCGGCGCGCGCGAGGACGCCACCGCCGCGCTCTACCTGACCCGCGAGGCCGGACCGGCCGGGGCGTTGAGCCTGGTGCTGGAATCGGATGCACCGCTGAGTGCGCGCAGCCTGCGGCTGGACGGGCACGCGCTGCCACTGGAACCGGCGCACTGGCAATCGCAGGAGGGCGAGGTCTACGCGCATGCGCTGCGCAGCCGCGACGCGGCCACCGTGCGCGCCTTCGTCGCCCGCATCCGCAACGGCGACACCCTGCAGCTCGGCGACGCCGCCGGCACGGTCGCGCTGCAGGGCCTGAGCGCGGCACTGCTGCTGCTCGACGAGACCCAGGGCCGGCTCGGCAACGCCACCGCCCTGCTGCGGGTCGGTCCCGCCCCGGCCTCCCGGGTGCCGGCGGCACCGGCGCCGCCGGCCGCGCCGCGTGCGGTCGTCGCCCGCCACGCGCTGGACGCGGCCACCGGCCAGCGCCTGATCGCCGCGGTGCGTCGCTCGCAGGCGGCCCTGCTCCGCCGCGAGGAGTGCTCGGCCACCGGTGGCAGCGACAGCTTCGACAGCGCCGATGCGCTCGACGACCGCCAGGCCCTGGTGATGATCGAATGCCTGCGCGGCGCCTACCAGAGCTCGAGCCTGCTGTTCCAGGTGCCGCTGGACGCGCCCGGACGGGCGCGCCGGGTGGTGCTGGAACTGCCGTTCGCCCTGGAGGGCAAGCCCTACCGCATCGACATGCCGACCTCGCCGGACTTCACCGGCGGCGAACTGGGCTACTCCGCCAAGGGCCGCGGCCTGGCCGACTGCGGCGAGAGCGGCGGCTGGGTGTGGGACGGCCAGGCCTTCCGCCTCACCGAGTTCCGTTACCTGTCGGCCTGCCGCGGCGGCAGCGGCGGCAACTGGCCGGTGCTGTGGCGCACCGCCGGCACGCACTGAGCGCGCCGGGCGGCGGGGCACCCGCGGGCCCGGGCCACGTCGGGACCGCCGCCGCGCCGCCCCTCAGGCGAGCGCGACCACGCGGTCGCGGCCGCCGCGCTTGGCCTGGTAGAGCGCCTGGTCGGCGCGCTTGATCACCTGCTCGGCCGATTCGTGCGGTTGCAGCGCCGCCACGCCGATGCTCAGCGTCACCGGCAGCGACAGCGTCATCAACGCCACGCTCCGGCGCAGCGACTCGCACTGGAACCGGGCCTGTTCCAGGTTCAGGCCCGGCAGCAGCAGCACGAACTCCTCGCCGCCGTAGCGCGCCATCATCGCCGGCGCGCCCACCTGCGCGCGCAGCCGCGCGGACAGCTCGCGCAGTACCTGGTCGCCGCGGTCGTGCCCGTGGAGGTCGTTGATGGCCTTGAAGTGGTCGATGTCCAGCAGCGCGACCGCCAGCGGCGCGCCCGTGGCCGGCGGGCGCCGGGCCTCGTCGGCCATCGCCGCCGCCAGCGCCTCGGAGAACGCGCGCCGGTTCGGCAGCCCGGTGAGCGGGTCGGTGCGGGTCTGCTGGGCGAGTTCGACGTTGAGCGCCTCCAGTTGCGTGGAGTACTGCATCAGCCGGTCCTCGTACCACTGCCGCTCGCGCAGCTGCCGGTCCAGCGCATGGCCGAGACGGCGCAGCTCCAGCAGGTGCGCGGCCTGGCGCGACAGCGCCTGCAGTGCATCGCGCTGGGTGGGCGACAGCTGCGCCGGGCGGTCGTCGAACACGCACAGCGTGCCGAGCGCAAGCCCCTGGCTGGTCACCAGCGGCGCGCCGGCATAGAACCGCACCGGGGTGGCGTCGGTGGCCAGCGGATGGTCGTGGAAGCGCGGATCGCGCCAGGTGTCATCGACGGTGAGCACGCGGTCCGCGTCGAGGATGGCATGCGCGCAGAACGACAGGTCGCGCGCCAGCGCGCGGCGCTGCATGCCGTGCGCGGCCTTGAACCATTCGCGGTCGTGGTCGATCAGGCTGACCGCGGCCATGCGCGTGGCGCAGACCACCGAGGCCAGTAGCGCGAGATCGTCGAACGCCGGTTCCGGCGAGGTGTCCAGGATCTGGCTCTGCCGCAGCGCGGCCAGCCGTGCAGGCTCGTTGGCGGGCAGTTCGGGTCTGATCAAGGGCCTTTCCGTACGCGGCAGCAAGCGCGTCAGTATGCCGGAGCGCCTGCCCGACCGGCCGCGGGGCCGGCGCGGCCGTTCAGAACACGTCGCGTTGCGGCAGCAGCGCGCGCAGCTCCGGATCGGTGAGGTTGCGCCACTGGCCGGGCTTGAGCGCGCCGATCTTGATGTTGTCGATGCGCACGCGGCGCAGCTGGGTGACGCGGTAGCCGAACTCGGAGGCCATCAGCCGGATCTGCCGGTTGAGCCCCTGCTCCAGCACGATCCGGAAGCCGAACTTGGCGATCCGCGCGGTCCGGCACGGCAGGGTCATCTGGCCGTGGATGCGCACGCCGCGGGCCATGCCGCGCAGGAACTCGTCGCTCACCGGCTTGTTGACCGCCACCAGGTATTCCTTCTGGTGGCGGTTCTCGGCGCGCAGGATCTCGTTGACGATGTCGCCATTGCTGGTCATCAGGATCAGGCCCTCGGACTCCTTGTCCAGGCGGCCGACCGGGAAGATGCGCTGCTCGTGGCCGACGAAGTCGACGATATTGCCCTTGACCGAGCTCTCGGTGGTGCAGGTCACGCCCACCGGCTTGTGCAGCGCGATGTAGACGTGGCGGCGGCCGCCGGGCTTGCTGGCCGCGCGCGCCCGCAGCGGCTGGCCGTCGAGCCGGACCTCGTCGCCCTCGCCCACCACCGCGCCGGTGCCCGCCGCCACGCCGTTGACGGTGACGCGGCGCTCGCCGATCAGGCGGTCGGCCTCGCGGCGCGAGCAGAAGCCGGTTTCGGCGATGTGCTTGTTGAGGCGGGTGGTCATGGGGTGGGAATCGGGATTGGGGATTGGGGGAATAGGGATTGGTTGAGCGGGGAGCGGGAAGGATGCCGGGCGCGGGGCCCGAATCAAGCGGCGGCAGCGACGCGTACCGCGCTTTCCCGCGGTACGCCCGGTGCCGGCATCGCGGCGCTCCTGCACTCCACGGGCAAGGAAATTCGTGTCTTGGCGCAGCCAACGCACCGCCAGCACGGCGGCTTTACCAATCCCGATTCCCGACTCCCGATTCCCGGCTCCTCAGCGCGGCCCGCGCGGCTTGCCCGGGCCCGACCGCGGCGGACGCTCGCCGCTCGGACGCTCGCCGAAGCGCGCCGGCCTGGCGCCGCCGGGGCGGGCGAACTTGGGCTTGAAGGCGCGCGGCGCGCTCTCTTCGCCCGGTTCGACCTTGCGCATCTGCAATTGCTGGCCGGACACCCAGACCTTCTTCAGGTGCTGCAGCAGTTCGCGCGGCATGTCGGCCGGCAGGTCCAGCACCGAATGGTCGTCGTGGATGTCGATGCGGCCGATGTAGCGGCTCTCCAGCCCGGCCTCGTTGGCGATCGCGCCGACGATGTTGGCCGGCTTGACGCCGTGGGTGTGGCCGACTTCGATACGGTAGGTCTCCATGCCGACTTCCGGCTCACCGCGCGGGGCGACCTTGTCGCGGCGCGGGCGCTCGAAGCTGCCGACGTCGCGCTCGTAGTTGAAGTCGCCGCCCTGCGCCGGCGCGCCGGCCGCCGGCTCGCTGCGCGCCGGGCGCGGCTCGCGCTCGAAGCGCGGCTCGAACCGGGCCGGACGCTCGCGTGCGTCGCCGCGGTCGGCACGTGCCGGGCGCTCGAAGCGCTCGGCACGCTCGCTGCGTTCCGGCGGGCGCGCCCCGCGTACCGGCGGCGTCAGCAGGAACGGCGCGTCGCCCTGCATCAGCTTGGCCAGCGCGGCGGCGATGTCGATCGCCGGCACGTTGTTCTCGCCCTCGAAGCGCTGCAGCAGCTCGCGGTAGAACTCGATGTCGCCCTCGGCGAGGGTGTCGCTGATGCGGGCGGTGAACTTGGCGATGCGGGTGTCGTTGACCGCGTCCACGCTCGGCAGCTGCATCTCCTCGATCGGCTGGCGGGTGGCGCGCTCGATCGCGCGCAGCATGCCCTTCTCACGCGGGGTGACGAACAGGATCGCCTCGCCGCTGCGGCCGGCACGGCCGGTGCGGCCGATCCGGTGCACGTAGCTCTCGGTGTCGTACGGGATGTCGTAGTTCAGCACGTGGCTGACGCGCTCCACGTCCAGGCCGCGCGCGGCCACGTCGGTGGCGACCAGGATGTCGAGCTTGCCGTCCTTGAGCTGGGCGATGGTCTTCTCGCGCTGGGCCTGCTGCATGTCGCCGTTGATCGCGGCAGCGGCCAGGCCGCGCGCCTGCAGCTTCTGCGCCAGCTCCTCGGTCGCGGCCTTGGTGCGCGCGAAGATGATCATGCCGTCGAACGGCTCGACCTCGAGGATGCGGGTCAGCGCATCGAGCTTGTGCAGCCCGCTCACCCACCAGTAGCGCTGGCGGATGTTGGCGGAGGTGGTGGTCTTGGCGGCGATGGTGACTTCCGCCGGGTCCTTCAGGTAGGTCTGCGCGATGCGCCGGATCGCCGGCGGCATGGTCGCCGAGAACAGCGCCACCTGGCGCTGCTCGGGCAGCTTCTTCAGCACCGCCTCGACGTCGTCGATGAAGCCCATGCGCAGCATCTCGTCGGCCTCGTCCAGCACCAGCGTCTTGAGCTGGGACAGGTCGAGCGTGCCGCGGTCCAGATGGTCGATGACCCGGCCCGGGGTACCGACGACCACGTGCACGCCGCGCTTGAGCGCGCTCAGCTGCTGGGCATAGGGCTGGCCGCCGTAGACCGGCAGCACGCGGAAGCCGGGAATGGCCTCGGCGTACTTCTGGAAGGCCTCGGCGACCTGGATCGCCAGCTCGCGGGTCGGCGCCAGCACCAGCGCCTGCGGCCGGGTCTGCGCCAGGTCGGCGTTGGACAGCACCGGCAGCGCGAACGCGGCGGTCTTGCCGGTGCCGGTCTGGGCCTGGCCGAGCACGTCGCGGCCGGCCAGCAGGGCCGGGATGGTGGCGGCCTGGATCGGCGACGGCGACTCGTAGCCGACGTTTGCGACGGCCTTCATCACAGCATCCGAGAGGCCGAGATCTGCGAACAGCAGCGGCGCGGGGGTTTCTTGGGACATGGGGTAACTCCGGAGGCGCCGCAGAGAACCGGCAGGCGCAAAGAAGCCTATTGTGCGCCCTCAGCCCCCTCGCTGTCGAAATCCCGTGAAACTTTTCGTTCAGGTGTGAGGATTCGGGCGCAGCGGGCGCTGGACGAGATCGCGCGCTTCGAGCGCGAGTGAGCGGATAATCGCCCTCCCTTCCGGAGTCGCCCTTCATGCAGATCCTAGAATTCGAGCTGGACCGCGAGCACGTCGAGCTCAATCAGCTGCTCAAGCTGGCCGGCCTGGCCGACAGCGGAGGCCAGGGCAAGGCGATCGTCGCCAGCGGTGCGGTGTCGGTCGATGGCGTCGTGGAACTGCGCAAGACCGCCAAGATCCGCGCCGGCCAGACCGTGCAGGTGGACGCGACCGAGATCCGCGTGGTCGCCGCGGCATGATCGAGGTCGGCCGGCGCGACCTGGCGCCCTCGGCGGACGCCGCCCGGCACGACGTCTACCTGTTCGCGATCGACCCGCACGGCTCGCCGCGGCCGTTCCGGTTCGAGCAATCCATCGGCGGCGGCCATGCCGAGCGCGGCGGCTGCGCCGACCTGGCGCTGGATGAACTGGAAAGCTGGCCGGGGCGGTGGCGCGAACACCTGGCACGTGCCGGTTGCGGCTGGGTCGTCCCGCTGCTCGAAGCGGCACAGGTCAGTGGCGATACCCCGACCGCGATCGCCGCGATCGCCGCACGGGCCGCCGCGCGCCGGCCGGCGTGAGCGCGCGGGCCGGCGCCGCAGCGGCGCAGGCCCTGGATAAGAACCGCGACCCGGTGCCGCCGGCCGCGGAATGCAGGAACCGGTGTGTCAGCGCGCCCAGGCCGGGCCGCGCTGGGTCAGGTGCGCAGCGATGGCCTTGCGGAACGGCGTGACCAGGTGGGCGGCGCGCAGCGCGGTGTTGCGCAGCACCCGGGCCGGCAGGCGGTCGTCGGTATAGAGCGCGGCGATCGCGTTGGTGGCCTCGTACAGCGGCCGCGTGGCGCGGCGGTGCGCGCGCTCGTAGCCGGCCAGCAGCGTGGCAGAGCCGATGTCGCGCCCGGACGCCGCGGCCTCGCGCACGGCCGCGGCCAGGCGCGCCTGGCTCTGCAGGCCGAAATTGAAGCCGTGCGCGGTGACCGGATGCATCCCGACCGCGGCATCGCCGATCAGCGCGCTGCGCGCGGCGACGAAGCGCTCGGCGTAGACCCCGACCAGCGGGTAGGCATGGCGGCTGCCGTCCTGGACCATGTCGCCGAGCCGGTGTTCGAAGTATTCGGTGATGGCGCGGCCGAACGCGGCCTCGTCCAGCGCCAGCAGCGCGTCCACCCGGCGCGGCGGCAAGGTCAGCACCGCGCCCGCGCGGTCGCCCTGCAGCGGCAGCAGCGCGAGCGTCTTGCCGTAGCCGAACCATTCCCAGGCGGCGTGGTGGTGCGGCAGCCGGTGGCGCATCCGGCACACCAGCATGGTCTTGCCGAAGTCGCGCATCTGCGCGCCGATGCCGAGCAGGCGCCGGGCGCTGGAAAAGCGGCTGTCGGCGGCCACCAGCAGCCGCGCCGACAGCGTCTGCGCGTCGGACAGGGTCAGCTCGACCCGGTCGCCGGCGGACTGCAGCGCGGTCAGCGAGGTGCCGTCGCGCACTTCCAGGCCTTCCTGCCCCTGCACCGCTTCCCAGGCGGCGCGCCGGATCAGGTGGTTGGGCACCAGCCAGCCCAGGTCGCCCCGGGTGCGCTGGGTGGCGGCGAAGGTCAGCGCGAACGGCGAGGCGCCGTTCATGACCCGCGCATCGCGCAGCGGCGAAATGTCTTCGGCCGGCAGCCGCGCCCACAGGCCCAGCCGCTCCAGCGTGGCGCGCGAGGCGTGCGTCAACGCGATCTCGCGGCCGTCGAAGGCCGGCGCGGCGAGCGCGGCGCGCGGCTGCTGCTCGACCAGGGTCACCGACAGGCCGCTGTCCGCCAGCGACCGCGCAAAGCTGAGACCGGCCGGGCCGGCGCCGATCACGGCGATATCGACACGCTTCATCTGTGCTCCCGTAAGCGAGGCGCCCAGTCTACGCCCGGCACCCGGAAAGCCGGTTGATCCGGATCAAGCCGGCGCCCTCGTGGCGCCACGCGCCCCCCGGCAAGCCGCCGACGCGCACCGGCCTCGATGCGCGCGTGGCAGGCGTCACGCGCGCGCATCGGCGCGTCGCGTACCCGGCGCATGCGCCGCCCTGCCGTCGGCGCATGCGGCACGGCGTACCGCTCAGGCCAGCAGCGACCACAGCAGCATGACGATGCCCACCATCGACACCAGCCAGACCAGGCTGCGCACGTAGGGGATGCCTGCCGCGTACAGCGGCACGTAGACCAGCCGCGCCCAGAAGTACAGCTGCACCGCGAGCGCGGTGTGCGCGTCCTGGCGCTGGGTCAGCACCACCGCCAGCACCGCGGCGGCGAAGAACGGGAAGGTCTCCAGGAAGTTGTGCAGCGCGCGCTGCATGCGCGCGGGCACGCCGGTGAGCGGCGCCGGCGTGCCGTCGCGGGCACTGGCGTTCCACTTGTTGCCGCGCTGGGCGGTCATGCCGGCGGAAGCGATCATCAGCTGCACCAGGCCCAGGACCATGGCCCAGCCCAGCATTTGGATTTCCTGACTCATCTGCATCGTTGGATCCTGTTCGGGTGGGCGCGGCGGAGGCCGCGCAGGGGGCATATCACTTGGCGGCGGTCCGCAGGCTGTAACCGGACAGGCGCCAGACCTTGTCCTCGTCCAGCCGGAACGAGACCAGCTCGCGCACCGGCTGCGGCGTATTGGCGAAGCGGGTCGGGAAGCTGACGTTGACGTACAGCCCCTCGGGCACCTGCGCGCCCGCGCCGTACTTCACCCGCGTCACCGAGCCCTGCCCGCGTCCGACCAGCGGGCCCAGGCGCCCGCGCTCGGCGGCGATCTGCTTGACGAAGGCATCGCGGGTGACGGCCTTGCGCGCGACCGCGGAGGCGCCGTCCCACAACGGCCCGGTCTGGTTGGCGTCGACCATCTGCGCCACCCGGGTCGCGGCCTGCGCCATCTCGGCGTTCTGCCGGACGAGCTGGGCCGGTTGGGCGGGCGTGGCCGACGGTGCGGCGGAACGTGCAGGCTGCTGGGCGTTCGCCAGCGCGGGAAGCAACAGCAAGGTGCAGAGGAACGGGGCGAAACGGGGCATGGTCGGTCGATCCGGAACGGAGTGTCGGGTACGGCGGAACTGTCGGTAGGCCGGCAGGTGCGGCGTCGGTGCGGGTGCGCGAGTCTAAGGCAGTGCGCCGCCGCCGAGGGTCACGCGCCGCTTTCCGGCGGCGGCACCACCGCGGCGCGCAGCCGCAGCAGCCGCCAGCTCACCCACAGCGCACGCACGGTGGCCGCGACGATCGCCAGCAGGCTGAGCCAGGCCGCCAGCGTGGCCGGCCATTGCGCGGCCATCGCGGTGGCCAGGGTGCGCAGCAGTTCGGCGCCCATGAAGCCGGCCACCACCAGCATCACCGACGGCAGGTAGGCCAGCACGATCCCCTTCGATTTGCCGCGCATCGCCCGCCCCTGTTCGCCGTTGCGCAGACCATAGGCGGGCGGCGGTGGGACCGGCGTGAAGTTCAGCGCGCCGCCGCCGCGGCCTCCTTCGCCGGGTCGCGGGTGGAGGCCGAGGCGGTGGCCGGCACCGGCGGCAGCAGCGCCGCCGAGTCGTTCTCGGCCAGCGGGCTCTCCGCCGGGCAGGCGGTGTCGGGGAAGCCGAAGCGCTGCTTCAGCGACTGGCCGCAGGCGTTGACCGTTTCCAGGTCGGCCCCCTCCTGCTTGCACTGCTGGTCGAAGGCGATCAGGAAGGCGTCCTTGCGGCGCACGAACGCGTCGCCGCACTTGCGCATCTGGCGGATGCGCTCCAGGTCGTCCTGCACCGCGTTGGTGCCGTCGAAGCCGTATTCCTTCAGTTCGGTCGGGGTCAGCAGGCGCAGGCTGCGATTGGGGACGGTCATCATCAGGTCCGCGGCGGCCACCGCCACGCCGTTGCGCTCGAGGTAGTCCTTGACGTTGCCGTAGACCTCCTGCAGCTCGCGGTTGAGTTCTGCGCGCGAGGTGGCCCTGGAGCTGATCCGCATCATCCGGTGGATGCCGACCTTGCCGGCGATCAGGCGGTTGTCGCCGGCCGCCAGCACGAACACGCAGGCACTGTGGCAGATCGATCCCTCGCGCACCCAGATCGTCCAGTTCGACTCGCCGATGGCGTCGCCGGCGCGGATCGCGGCCTCGACCTGGCCGCCGCTGGAGTCCAGGTCGAGGATGCGCCGCGGCAGCTTCATCGCATCGGCCACCGTCGCCAGCCGCGCCACCATCGCGGCGAAACCGGCATTGATCTTGCCCACGTAGCGCACCCGCAGCAGCCCGGCGTCGCGGCAGGGCTCGAGCGCGGCCTCCAGCTGCCTGCGGTCCAGCCCGGCCAGCGGCAGGCCGTCGCCATCCTCGGCGGTGTAGTCGGTGGCGCAGCTGATCCAGGCCTGGCCCAGCTCCAGCGCCACGTCCGGCCAGACCGCATCGGCGGCGCGCGTCGGCACCGCGGTCACCGGCGGCAGGCTCTCGGGCGTGTCCACCGACACCATGTGGTCGCCGTCCACGTTCGGCAAGCCGGCGGTTGCGCGCGTCCCGGCCCCCGCGTCGGGCAGCGGCGCGCGATCGCACGCGACCAGCGCCAGACAACAGGCGAGCAACCAGGGCAACTTCGTCATGCGCGGCAGGGGGAGCGGGGGCTTCCCAGTCTAGGGCCGAATGCGGCGAGCTTCCGAACCCGGCCCTAAACGCTCGGGGCGGCATCTGCATCCCTGTCCGAAAACGGCCAGTCGCGCGCGCCGCGAGCGCCTAGACTGCGCCCCATGCCCACCCTCCTTCCCGATCCGGACCAGTGCGACCGCGCCCGCCTGGCGCGCGATGCCCGCTTCGACGGCCTGTTCTTCACCGCCGTGCGCAGCACCGGCATCTACTGCCGGCCGGTCTGCCCCGCGCCGCCGCCGAAGCCGGGCAACGTCGCCTACTACCCGACCGCGGCCGCGGCCAGCGCGGCCGGTTTCCGCCCCTGCCTGCGCTGCCGCCCCGAGCTGTCGCCGCAGGCCCAGCAGCACCTGGGCGAGGAGAGCGTGCAGCGTGCGCTGGCGATGATCGCCGAGGGCGCGCTGCAGGCGCAGTCGGTGGAAGCGCTGGCACGCCAGGTCGGGCTCGGCGCGCGCCAGCTGCAGCGCCAGTTCGTGCAGCAGCTCGGCGCCACCCCGGCGCAGGTGCACGGCACCCGGCGCCTGCTGCTGGCCAAGCAGCTGCTGACCGAAACCGCGCTGCCGGTGACCGAGGTGGCGCTGGCGTCCGGCTTCAACAGCCTGCGCCGCTTCAACGCCGCGTTTCTGGACGGCTGCGGCATGCCGCCCTCGGCGCTGCGCCGGCAGCGCCAGGAGGTGCCGGGCGGCGAGCTGACGCTGCGCCTGGGCTACCGGCCGCCGCTGGACTTCGCCGGCCTGCTCGCGTTCCTGCGCCGCCGCGCGATCCCGGGGCTGGAGCGGATCGACGCCGATGGCTACACCCGGGTCACCGGCCCGGCGGAGGCCTCGACCCTGATCCAGGTGAGCGCCGCGCCGCAGCGCCACGAGCTGCTGCTGCGCATCGGCGCGACCGACCCGCGCCACATCCCCGGCATCGTGCGCCGGGTGCGGCGCCTGTTCGACCTCGACGCCGACCTGCAGGCGGTGCATGCGACGCTGGCGCGCACGCCGCTGCTGGCCGAGGCGATCGCGCGCCGGCCCGGGCTGCGGGTGCCGGGTGGCTGGGACGGCTTCGAGGTGGCGATCCGCGCCATCCTCGGCCAGCAGGTCAGCGTCGCCGGCGCGACCACGCTGGCCGCGCGCCTGGTCGAGCGCCATGGCGGCCACCGCCCCGGGATGCCGCCGGGACTGGACCGGGTGTTCCCCACCCCGCAGCAGCTGTGCGAGGCGCCGCTGGATGCCCTGGGTCTGCCGCGCACCCGGGCCGCCACCGTGCGCGCGATGGCGCTGGCCTGTGCCGAAGGCCGCCTGCACTTCGGCGCGGGCCAGCGCCTGGATGCCTTCGTCGAGCGCTGCGTCGCGCTGCCCGGCATCGGGCGCTGGACCGCGCACTACATCGCGATGCGGGCACTCGCCCATCCCGATGCCTTTCCCGCCGGCGACCTGATCCTGCAGCAGGTGCTCGGCAGCCCCGGCCGCCTCAGCGAACGCGAGACCGAGGCCCGTTCCCAGGCCTGGCGCCCCTGGCGCGCCTATGCGGTGCTGCAGTTGTGGCACCTGGCCGCCGACCGCAAGGAGAACCCGCAATGACCGTCCTGTACTTCGATGCCTTCGAAAGCCCGATCGGCACGCTCACCGTGGCCGCCGACCACGAGGGCCTGCGCCATATCCTGTTCCCGGAGAACCGCCACAACGCCCGCGGCCGCGAGCGCTGGCAACGCGATCCCGCGGCGGTGGCCGAGGCGCGCCGGCAGCTGCTCGACTACCTGCACGGCGAACGCGACCGCTTCGACCTGCCGCTGGCCCCGGTGGGCACCGCGTTCCAGCTGCAGGTCTGGCACACCCTGGCCGAGATCCCGCTCGGCCACACCTGGAGCTACGCGCAGCTGGCGCAGCGCATCGGCCGCCCCGGTGCCAGCCGCGCGGTCGGCGCCGCGAACGGCCGCAATCCGCTGCCGATCGTGCTGCCTTGCCACCGCGTGATCGGTGCCAGCGGTGCGCTCACCGGGTTCGGCGGCGGCCTGCCCACCAAGCGCGCACTGCTGAAGCGCGAGGGCGTCGAGACCGCGATCTCGCCCCGCGAGGCCGACCTGTTCGCGTGACGGCCGGGGTGCGCGGCAAGGCGAAGCCCCGCGGACCGCGAGCGCTCTGCGGAAATGCCGGCCGCTCCGTCGCCGATGCCCGCCGGGAAAGTGAGACACTGGCGCCATGTCTTCCCTTCCCCCTTTTCGACGGCGGCTGCGGCCACTGCTGTCCAGCGACGGCTGGAGACGCCGGGCCGCCCTGTGGGGCGGCGCGGTCGCCGTGGCACTGGTGGCGATCGTGTTCGCAAAGGCCAGCGACGCCGCCTTCCAGCTGTTCCAGCGCATCGTCGCGCACTCGTTGTGGTGGGCGCTGCTGCTCACGCCCGGCATCTTCGCCCTGCTGGCGTGGCTGACCTCCGGCGCGCTGCGGCCGACGCGCGGCAGCGGCATCCCCCAGGTGATCGCCGCGCTCGACGATCCCGATCCGGCGTTCCGCCGCCGCAACCTGTCGCTGCCCGTGTCCGCCGGCAAGCTCGCGCTGACCACGCTGTCGCTGCTGGGCGGCGCCTCGGTCGGGCGCGAAGGGCCCACGGTGCACGTCGGTGCCAGCCTGATGTACGTGATCGGCCGCGCCTTCGGGTTCCGCGACCCGCGCGAGCTGTCGCATTTCCTGCTGGCCGGTGGCGCGGCCGGCATCGCCGCGGCGTTCAACACCCCGCTGGCCGGGGTGGTGTTCGCGATCGAGGAACTGAGCGGCCGGTTCGAGCATCGCTTCTCCGGCACGCTGCTGACTGCGGTGATCGTCGGCGGCGTGGTGTCGCTCGGGCTGCTCGGCAACTACACCTACTTCGGCCGCGTCGGCGTGCGGCTGCCGCTGGGGCAGGCGTGGCTGGCGATCCTGCTGTGCGGCACGGTCGCCGGCCTGCTCGGCGGCCTGTTCAGCCGCCTGGTGCTGCTGAGCGTGGCCGGCAGGCCGCGCTGGCTGGGCGCGCTGCGCCGCCGCCACCCGGTGGCGCTGGCCGCGTTGTGCGGGCTGGCCCTGGTCGCGCTGGCCGCGGTCTTCGGCAACGGCGCCTTCGGCACCGGCTACGAGCAGGCCCGCGCGCTGGTGCAGGGCCAGGCGGACGTCGGCCACGCCTTCGGCCTGATGAAGCTGCTGGCCAACCTGGTGTCCTATGTCGCCGGCATCCCTGGCGGGCTGTTCTCGCCGGCGCTGGCGGTCGGCGCGGGGCTGGGCCACAACCTCTCGCTGCTGATGCCCGCGGTGGACCCGCGCAGCTTCGTGCTGCTGGGCATGTGCGCCTACCTCACCGGCGTCACCCAGGCGCCGCTGACCTCGGCGGTGATCTCGCTGGAGCTGACCGACACCAGCGCCATGCTGCTGCCGATCCTGGCCACGGTACTGCTCGCGCGTGGCGTGTCCGGCCTGGTGTGCCGGGTGCCGATCTACCGCGGCCTGGCCGAGCAGCTGCTGCCCGCGGCGGCCGCGACGCCGGACGATGTGACACGGGCACCGGCGGCGCCCCCCTGATGTACGGACAAAAAAAACGCGGCGCAAGCGCCGCGTTCTCCTGGCGAAGCCGGGCGGGCCGGATCAGCCGGCCTTGGCGACCGCCTTCTTGGCCACGGCCTTCTTGGCCGGCGCCTTGACCACGCTCTTCTTGGTGACCGGCGCAGTCGCGCCCACGGCCACCTTGCTCACGCTGTGCGAGCGCGAATTGCCATAGCTGGCGTTGTAGCGCTTGCCCTTGGCGGTCTTGCGGTCACCCTTACCCATGTCGTCAACTCCTGAATGTGAATACGAAAACCCCGCGCTGGCACGGGTCTGGCGAGGTCGACGCCTGAGGCGCCCTCGCACAAGGCCGGCAAGCCTATCACGTCGCCTCTAATGCGCGCAGCTCGCATCGTGAACATGGACGTGGTTGAGGCGCAGGTTCACCAGGTGGGCAATGCCCACCAGCGCCCCGCCCAGCGTCATCACCACCGCGTGCGGCGTCAGCGAATGGTGCAGCGGCTCGTACAGCAGCCCGGTCCACAGCAGCGCCAGGCCCGGCACCAGCAGCCCCAGCGCGCGCAGCGCGCGATGGCGACGGTAGCCCAGCACCAGGCTGGACAAGCCGAGCAGGGTCACGAACACCACGATCGCCCGCTCCACCCCGTCGCCGAGCCAGAACGACAGCCCCAGCGACGGCGCCAGCGCCAGCAGCAGCGGCAGCAGCGCGCAATGCACCGCGCACAGCAGCGAACCGGTCGCGCCGAAGCGGTCGAGCAGGTGGCGGAATGCGGAGGGTGAGGCCATGACTTCCAGCAGGGGTGACGAAGGCGATGTGGAATAATATAACATCATCCCTCGCCTCCCCGCCGGCATCCGCTCCCCGTTCCGATCCCGTGGTCCCGGGACGGCTTGCCGTACTCCCCTAGTGCTATACAGTAACAACGACCGGTCATGTCCATGCCTCCCATTCCCCCCCGTTTCCTGCGCCGCTCCGTCCTGTCGCTGGCCGTCGCCGGCCTGCTGCTGTCCCCCGCCCTGGCCCTGGCCAGCGACCCGGCCCCGGCTTCGGCCGACGCGCCGGTGCCGCCCAGCAGCGACTCCCGCCACGACCGTGCCGCCGCCAGCGGCCGCCACGTCAAGGACCTGGACGCGGTCGTGGTCACCGCCAGCCCGCTGCGCGACACCGCCGCCGAACTGAGCCGGCCGGTGGACGTACTCGCCGGCGAGAAGCTGGACGAGGTCCGCGCCGCCAGCCTCGGCGAGACTGTCGCCGGCCTGCCCGGCGTGCAGAGCTCCAACTTCGGCCCCGGCGTCGGCCGCCCGATCATCCGCGGCCTCGACGGCCCGCGCGTGGCCATCCTCAGCGGCGGCCTGGCGACCCAGGACGTCTCCACCGTGAGCCAGGACCATTCGCCGGCGATCGAGCCGTTCCTGGCCGACCAGATCGAGGTGCTGAAGGGCCCGTCCACCCTGCTCTACGGCTCCGGCGCGATCGGCGGCGTGGTCAACGTGGTCGACGGCCGCATCGCCGAGACTCCGGTCGACGGCGTCAGCGGCCGCGCCGAGGTCCGCTTCGACGGCGGCGACAAGGACGGCAATACCGACATGTTCCGGCTCGACGCCGGCAACGGCAGCGGCCTGTCGATCCATGCCGACGGCGTGTACCGCAACCTCAACGACTACGACACTCCCGAGGTCCGGCAGGCCAATTCGTTCGTGGACTCCAAGTCGGGCGCGGTCGGCGCGTCGCTGTCCGGCGACTGGGGCTTCGTCGGCGTGTCGGCCTCGCGCCTGCGCGACAACTACGGCAATCCGGGCGAGCCCGGCGACCTGGCCGAGGGCGAGCGCGGCGTATGGCTGCACCTGCAGCAGGACCGCTACGAACTGAAGGGCGGGCTCACCGACCCCTGGGGCGACGGCAGCGGCCTGCGCTACAGCTTCGCGCACACCGACTACGCTCACACCGAGTTCGAGGGCGACGAGGTCGGCACGGTCTTCAGCAAGCGTGCCAACGAGGGCCGGGTCGAGGCCTCCTTCGGCTTCGACAACGGCTGGAAGACCGCGTTCGGCGTGCAGGGCGTGGACTCCACCTTCGCCGCGGTCGGCGAGGAATCGTTCGTGCCGCAGACCAACACCCGCTCGGTCGGGGTGTTCGGCGTGGCCCGCAACACCTGGGGCGCGTTCCAGGCCGACTTCGGCGCGCGCGTGGACCAGGTCAAGTACGAGACCGACACCGGCCTGTCGCGCGATTTCCATCCCGGCAGCGTGTCGCTGAGCGGCGGCTTCCGGCTCAGCCCGAACTGGCGCCTGACCGCCAACCTCGACCACGCCGAGCGCGCCCCGGCCGAGGAGGAGCTGTTCGCCGACGGCCCGCACATCGCCACCCTGTCCTACGAGGTCGGCGGCACCGAGCTGAAGAAGGAGGCCGCCAACCAGGCCGAGCTCGGCGTGAACTTCCAGAACGACTGGGTGGATGCGAAGGTGTCGGCCTACTACAACCGCTACAACGACTTCATCTACCTCGCCGACACCGGCGGCCAGTGGTACTTCGACGAGGAGGACGAATACCTGCCGATCCGCCAGTGGACCCAGGCCGACGCGGTGTTCCATGGCTTCGAGGGCGAGGCGACCTTCCACCTGGCCAACAACGACACCGGCGCCTGGGACCTGCACGTGTTCGGCGACACCGTCCGCGCACGCCTGCAGGACGGCGGCAACCTGCCGCGCATCGCGCCGTCGCGCTACGGCGCGCAGCTGCGCTGGGAAACCAGCGCGTGGCGCGCCTCGCTCGGCGCCACCCGCTACAACAAGCAGGACAAGGTGGCCGCGGGCGAGACCCCGACCGACGGCTACACGATGGTCGACGCGCACCTGGCCTATCACGTCGATGCCGGCGCGACTGCATGGGAAGTGTTCCTGGACGGCAACAACCTCACCAACCAGGACGCCCGCGTGCACACCTCGTTCCTCAAGGACGACGTGATGCTGCCGGGCCGCAACGCCTCGTTCGGCGTGCGCCTGTTCTTCTGACCGGCGGACCGGCGCGGCCTCCGCGCCACGCCGGTCGATCCCGCATGCAAGCGGCCGCCCCCGGGCGGCCGCTTTGCTTTGGCCCACGGCCCACGCACGGGCCTGCCCATCCCACGGCGCAACGGGCGGCGGATCCGCCCCCGCCGGCCGCGCGTCACTTCGGCGGCTTCACCGTCTGCGCATAGGTGCCGACCAGCTCGCCGCGCGCCAGCACGTGGCCCCGGGCGGCGGCCAGCACTTCGTCGCGGCTGGCGCCGGGCAGCACGTCCAGCATCGTATCCAGCGCGAGCACCTGGAAGTGGTAGTGGTGCGGCGGGTCGCCCACCGGCGGACGCGGACCGTAGTAGCCCGGCGAGCCGTGGGTGGTGGCGCCCTGCAGCAGCCCGTCCGGCTCGGTCAGCCGCGGCTGCTCCTCCAGGCCCTCGGGCAGCGAGGTCGTGGTGGCCGGGATGTTGAAGGCCACCCAGTGCACCACCGGCGTCACCGGCCGGGCATCCGGATCCTCGGCGATCAGCACGTACGACTTGGCGCCCTTGACCGCGCTCCACCGCAGCGGCGGCGAGACCGCGTCGGCGTATTCGCTGAAGCGCTTGTCCATCGCCGTGCCGTTGGCGAACGCCGGCGAGGACACCTCCAGCCGTCCCCGGCCCGCGGCCTCGGGCCGGGCCAGGGCGAGCGGCACGCCGGTGCCCTGGGCGCTCTGGGCCTGCATCGGCCGCGCCGGGGCCGGCCCGGTGGGCGCGCCGGCCGGCCCCGGCGTGCCGGTGTAGGCGATGCGGTAGATCACGCCGTTGGCATCGTCGGAGACGAGCAGCGCACCGTTGCCGGTCTGTGCCAGCCCCACCGGGCGGGCGATGTGGCGACGCCCGCCCTCGGTGAGGAAGCCGGTGACGAACGGCTCGATCGTGGTCGGCTGGCCGTCGCGAAAGCGCACCCGCGCGACCTCGTAGCCGGAGGCCGGCTTGCGGTTCCAGGAGCCGCGGAAGGTCACGAACGCATCGCCGCGATAGTCCGCCGGGAACGCCCGCCCGGTGTAGAAATGCAGCTGCATCGCCGCGGCGTGGGCGGTGTAGCCGAGCGCCATCGGCTCGCTCATCCGCGCCCACTGCGCCTTGCTGATCCCGCCCTGCGGCGTGCTCTGCGGGTTGACGCCGTCCTTGCCCCACAGATGCGGCCAGCCGTAGCGCTTGCCCTTGACCAGGTGGTTGAGTTCCTCGGGCGAGGCATCGTCGCCCAGGAAGTCCATGCCCTGGTCCATGCCCCACAGCTCGCCGGTGCGCGGGTCCCAGTCGAAGCCGATGGTGTTGCGCAGGCCGCTGGCGAAGATCGTGCGCCCGCTGCCGTCCGCGTTCATCTGCAGCAGCGTGGCGTGCTCGGGGTTGCTCTCGTTGCAGAAGTTGCAGGTCGAGCCGACGCTGACGTAGAGCTTGCCGTCCGGGCCGAATGCCAAAGTACGGTTGGGATGCTGGCCGCCGTCGGGCAGGTCGCCGACCAGCAGCGTCAACGCACCGAGGGTCCCGTCCGGCGCGATCGGCGCGACGAAGATCTCCTTCACCGTGGCCAGGTAGAGCTTGCCGTCGTGCACCGCCAGGCCGTGGGCACCGCTGCGGTGGGCGACCGCCACCGGCGCCTGGTCGAGCACGCCGTCATCGTCGGCATCCTTGAGCAGCAGCACGTCGCCCTGCTCGCGACGCGAGACGTAGATCAGGCCACCGGGCGCCACCGCGAGGATCCGCGGGTTCTTGAGCCCGGTCGCCAGCGGCTTGACGCTGAACCCGTCCGGGGCCTTGAGCGCGGCGATGCGCGCGTCGGTGGCCTCGGCCCTGTCCGGTTTGTAGACATGGATCTGGGTGCTGTAGTCGGTACCGTCGCCCTGCTGGGCGTGGGCGGTCCCGGCGGCGGCAAGCGCGAGCACCAAGGCGGACATCCTGTTCATGCGGGGAGCTTCCACGGGAGGTGGGCCGAGCCTGGTGCGGCCCAGGTCAAGGCACCGCGAAGGCCGCGAGCGGCGGCCTCGCATGCCCGTCACGGGCGGTGGCGCGCGGCCGTCGCAGCCGGTGGCCTGCCGGAGCGTCCAGGGGCGGGCCGTCCGGGCCGTGGGCGGGGAACCGGCGCCGCTCCGGCCGGTGCGACAACGACCGGGGCATCGCACCGATCGCGACTGCGGGATCGCGCACCGGGCACCGCCGGCGGCAGCGCAACGATCGCGGCGCTGCCGGCGTCCCGGCTTGCGCACCGCACGCCGGGACGCTCCACGCGCCACACACCACGCCACAAGCCACAAGCCCCAAGCCCCAAGCCGGTCACAAGTCGCAGGTCAGCGCTCGCCGCACGCTGGTCGCCGGTCGCCGGTCGCCGGTCGCCGGTCGCCGGTCGCCGCCCATGCTGCCTAGCGCCAGGGATCGCCACGCATGGCGCCCGGCCCCGTCATGCCGCTATCGTGGGGACGCCCCGCTAGCTTCCGCCGCCATGCACGACGCCCGTCGCTGCTCCCGTTTCCGCCGCCTCCGCCGCCCGTGCCGCGCTCAGACCGGCAGCGGACTGCGCTCGGCGAACTGGCCGCGCCAGTACGGGTAGTACGGGTACGGCGTCTCCACCGCGCTCACCGCATCCAGGCGCCCGACCTGCTCCGGCGTCAGCGACCAGCCCACCGCGCCCAGGTTCTGACGCAGCTGGGTCTCGTCGCGGGCGCCGATCAGCATGCTGCTCACGCTGGGGCGCTGCAGCAGCCAGTTGATCGCGATCTGCGGCACGCTGCGGCCGGTTTCCTCGGCCAGGGCCTCGAGCACGTCGACGATATCGAACAGGCGTGCGTCGTCGATCGCCGGCCCGGCCGCGGCGGTGGCGTGCAGCCGGCTGCCGGCGGGCAGCGGCTGGCCACGGCGTAGCTTGCCGGTCAGCCGGCCCCAGCCGAGCGGGCTCCACACCACCGCGCCGACGCCCTGGTCCAGCCCCAGCGGCATCAGCTCCCATTCGTAGTCGCGCCCGGCCAGCGAGTAGTACGTCTGGTTGGCGACGAAGCGCGTCCAGCCGTGCGCGTCGGCGACCGCCAGCGACTTCATCAGCTGCCAGCCGGCATAGTTGGACGCGCCGAGGTAGCGCACCTTGCCGGCGCGCACCAGCCCGTCGAGCGTGGACAGCGTCTCCTCCACCGGCGTCATCGCGTCGAAGGCGTGCAGCTGCAGCAGGTCGAGGTAGTCGGTCCGCAGCCGCCGCAGCGAGGCGTCCACCGCGCGCAGCAGGCGGAAGCGCGAGGCACCGGCGTCGTTGGGCCCGTCGCCGAGGCGCAGGCCGGTCTTGGTCGACAGGATCACCCGGTCGCGGCGACCCTGCAGCGCCTCGCCGAGCACCTCCTCGGACGCACCGTCGGAATAGACGTCGGCGGTGTCGAACAGGTTGAGCCCGGCCTCCAGGCACAGGTCGATCATGCGCCGCGCCTGCGCCACGCCGGTGTTGCCCCAGGCGGAAAACAGCGGCCCCTTGCCGCCGAAGGTGCCGGCGCCGAGGCCGAGCACGGGAACCTTGAAGCCGGAACGGCCGAGGAAACGGGTATCCATCGCAGTGTTCTCTTGAGGAAAGGGAGGCATCAGCAGGCTGCGTCGCAGGCCGTGCCGGCGAGCGTGGTGCGCCGCTGCAGGCGCACGCTCCACAGCGCCAGGCCCAGGCCCAGCACGGTCACTCCGGCGGCCACCGGCGGCGTGGCGGCGAGCCCGGCACCGGTGGCGATCACGACGCCGCCCAGCCAGGCGCCCAGCGCATTGCCGAGATTGAAGGCGGCGATGTTGAGGCTGGAGGCCAGGGTCTGCCCGGCCCCGCGGGCGTGTTCGAGCACCCGGATCTGCAGCGGCGCCACCGTCGCGAACGCCGCCACGCCGAGCAGGCCGACGCACACCACCATCGCCGGCTTGCTGTGCAGGAGCGGGCCCATCGCGCCCAGCACGATGGCCAGCGCCGCCAGCGAGCCCAGCAGCGCGGTCGTGGGCCGGCGGTCGGCCAGGCGGCCGCCGATCAGGTTGCCGGCGATCATGCCGGCGCCGAACACCAGCAGCACCGCCGACACCGCGTCCTGGCCGAAGCCGGTGACCTCCACCAGCAGCGGCTGGATGTAGGTGAACACCGCCAGCACCCCGGCGAAGCCCAGCACCGTCATCGCCAGCGCCAGCAGCACCTGCGGCCGCGCCAGCACCGCGACCTCCTGCCGCCACGCCACCGGCGCCGGCGCACCGGTGGCGGCCGGCACCCGCAGCGCCACCGCCGCGCTGGCGGCTACGCCGATCGCCGCCACCGCCCAGAACGTCGCGCGCCAGCCCAGGTGCAGGCCCAGCCAGGCGCCGGCCGGCACGCCCAGCAACGTGGCCACGGTCAGCCCGGCGAACATCAGCGAGATCGCCGAGGCGCGGCGCTCGGCCGGCACCAGCGAGGTCGCCACCACCGCGCCGACGCCGAAGAAGGTGCCGTGCGCCAGCGAGGTCATCACCCGCGCCAGCATCAGCGCGGGGTAGTTCGGCGCCAGCGCGCAGGCGACGTTGCCGAGCGTGAAGATCACCATCAGCCCCACCAGCACCGCCTTGCGCGGCCACCGCGCGGTCGCCAGGGTCAGCACCGGCGCGCCGACGAACACGCCCAGGGCGTAGCCGCTGATCAGCAGCCCGGCCGCGGTGATGGACACCTGCAGGTCGGTGGCGACCTGCTGCAGCAGGCCCATGATCACGAATTCGGTGGTGCCGATGCCGAAGGCACCGAGGGTCAGCGCGTACAGCGCGGGCGGGATGCGGGGCGTGGAAGCAGTCATGGAAACGGGTCGTCGGAAACAGGGAGGCAGCCTGCGCCCGGCGGCTTTTCGCAAAAACCCTTGCTATCCTGAATCACTTTCAATCGATCATTGATAATCCATGGACCGCCTCGGCGACATCGCCCTGTTCCTGCGTGTGCTCGACCTGGGCTCGATCACCGCCGCCGCGCGTAGCCTGGACCTGTCGGTGGCGGTGGCGAGCCAGCGCCTGAAGCGACTGGAGCGCGACCTCGGCGTGCGCCTGCTGCACCGGACCACGCGGCGGCTGCACCCGACGCCCGAGGGCCAGGCCCTGGCCGAGCGCGGGCGCGTGCTGGTGGAGGACCTCGACGCCCTGGCCGACGACCTGCGCGGGAGCGCGCACACGGTCGGCGGCACGCTGCGGGTGACGCTGTCGGCCTCGTTCGGCCAGCAGCACGTCTCGCCCCTGCTGCCCGAGTTCCAGGCCCGGCACCCGCGCCTGCGCGTCAGCGCGCACCTCAGCGACGACCTGGTGGACCTGGTGCGCGAGGGCTTCGACCTGGCCATACGCATCGGTCCGCTCGACGATTCCGGGCTGGTCGCGCGCCGCATCGCGGTCAACCGCCGCGTCCTGGCCGCCTCGCCCGACTACCTGCGCCGCCACGGCACCCCGCGCCACCCCGACGACCTGGCCGGGCACGCCGGCGTGCTGCTGATGGGCCGCGACGGCCGCCAGGACGTCTGGACCCTGGACACGCCCGACGGCGGCCAGGTGCGGGTCCGCATGCACAGCCGCTTCGAGAGCAATTTCGGCGAGCTGCTGCGCGACGCCGTGCTCGCCGGCCAGGGCATCGCGGTGCACTCGCTGTGGCACGTGGCCGACGACCTGCGCGCCGGCCGTCTGGTCGTGGTGCTGCCCGACTACCCGCCACCGACCTCGCAGATCAGCGCGGTGATGCCGGCGCGCCGCCTGCAGCCGCCGCGCGTGCGCAGCTTCGTCGACTTCCTGATCGAGCGGCTGGGCATGTCGCCGCCGTGGGAGGATGGCGCACTGGGCTGATTCGCGTGGCCTTGACGGCCCAGGGCCAAGGGTGGGCAACTCTTCCGGCGGAACCCGACCATGCCCACCCGTGACGAACTCGACGCCCGCCTCGACGTGCTGCAGGACCAGCTGCCTGCGCTGGCCACCGACGAGGACGCCGACTTCGACCTGCTGACCTTCCAGCAGCAGGCCGAGGCGATCGCCGGCGACGCCGCGCCGGACGACGTGGGCCACGTGCGTGCGCGCATCGACGACATGCTCTGCACCGCGGGCCTGCTGCCCGCGCGCGGCGAAGCGCAGGACCCCTGACGCCAGGCGGGGCGCCGTACCCCGTCGCTGGATCCGGGCGGCCGCCCCCTGGGGCACGCCGCCCGCCGGTTCACCGGGTCAGGTGCGCGACTGGCGATTCGCCGGGGCGTCGACCTCCACCCAGGTGGGCGCGTGGTCGCTGGCCTTGCCCAGCCCGCGCACCCAGCGGTCGACACCGCCGCCTCGCAGCGTGCCGGCCAGCGCCGGGTTGAGCAACAGGTGGTCGATGCGCAGGCCACGGTCGCGTTCGTAGTGCTGCCGGAAGTAGTCCCAGAACGTGTAGATCCGCTCGCTGCCGTTTAGCGCGCCCAGGCTGTCGAGCCAGCCCTGCGCCAGCAGGCGCTGGTAGGCGGCGCGGCTTTCCGGCTGCAGCAGCGCGTTCTTGCGCCACGAGGCCGGGTCGTAGATGTCCTCGTCGGTGGGCACCACGTTGAAGTCGCCGATCAGCGCCACCGGATGCGGCAGGTCCACCAGCCCCTGCGCGTGCCGGATCAGGCGCTCGAACCACTGGAGCTTGTAGTCGAACTTGGGGCCGGGCTGAGGATTGCCGTTGGGCAGGTAGAGGCAGCCCACCAGCACGCCGTGGATGGCGGCCTCGATGTAGCGGCGCTGGTCGTCGCGGGCGTCGCCGGGCAGGCCGCGGCGGCTCTCCAGCGGCCGCTGGCCACGCGCCAGCAGCGCCACGCCGTTCCACGCCCGCTGGCCCTGCCATACCGCGCCATAGCCGGCGTCCTCCAGCGCGGCCGCCGGGAACGCGGCATCGGTGGCCTTGAGCTCCTGCAGCCCGACGATGTCCGGGCGCTCCTGCTCGAGCCAGGCCAGCAACTGCGGCAGCCGGGTGCTGATGCCGTTGATGTTGAACGTGGCGATGCGGAGCGTGGTGAGGCGGCGTGCCATGGCCGCGGCTACGCCGCCACGCCGGGGCCGCGGACGACCGCGCGCTGCAGCCGTCCTGACCGCGTGGCCGCACGAGCGTCGCGCCGTACCAGTGGGGGCTCCGGTCCCGGTCGATCCCTGAGCCGTTGACACAAGCGCCGTTGAGGCATGAATCGTGGAGGCGTGGACTGTCGGGGCATGGGCTTCTCCGCGTGCGGGGCTCTACGCTTCCGCAAGCCGCATTAACGGGCCGCCACACCGGAGTGAAGGGCGCGTGGGCCCGGCCCGCACGGCGGGCGCCAGGGAGGCGGCCGGCGCGGTCGGGACGATCCGGGCGGCGCGCGTAGCGCCGATGCGGGCCGGCCTGGGCCCGGCCGCAACGACCCGACTCACACGAACCGGAACCAAGCCCTGGAACGCCCCTTTCCCACCCGCGGAGAACCGGTCGCGCCGTTCGTTCCGGCCAAGGCGTCGGACCGAGCGCGGGCGCCCGGCCGCCCGATCGAGGGGGACAAGCGCGCGTGACGTACGTGGCCCGCGTACCCGCCGTCCCTCCCGCGTGCGCACGGCGCCCGGCCCTGTCGACGCCACCGCGCCCTGCGAAGCGCGGCCTGCCTACACCGCGCTCGGTCGACGGCCGCCGGTCACGCCTGGGCGGCGTCGCCCTGCAGCAGGGTCAGCAACTGGCGCAGGCGGTAGGGCTTGGGCAGGAATTCCACGTGCGCCGGCAGTGCGGGCAGCTGCGACTTCGCGTAGCCCGAGGCCAGGATGACGCGTGCGGCGGGCTGCAGTGCGCTCACGTGCTCGCTCAGCTCGATGCCCGACATGCCGTTGGGCATGCTGACGTCGCTGAAGACGACGTCGTAGCCCGGGTTCTCGCGCAGCAGGTCCAGCGCATGCGGGCCGTCGTTGGCGGTATGGACCTCGACCCCCATGTCGCGCAGCGCCTCGCCGATCAGGTCGCGCAGTTCGCTCTGGTCCTCGACCATCAGTACACGCAGGGAGTCAGTCATGGTCGGTGTCCTCGATGGCCGGAAGCAGCAGGGTGACGGCGGTGCCCTGTCCGGGCACGGTCTCCAGGTCGACGAAGCCGCCGGATTGCGTGGCGAAGCCATACACCTGGCTCAGCCCCAGTCCGCTGCCCTGGCCGACCGGCTTGGTGGTGAAGAAGGGTTCGCTGGCGCGGTCGGCCACCTCGGGCGCCATGCCGGTGCCGGCGTCGCGCACGGTGAGCGCCACGTAGGTCCGGCGCGGTCCGTTCGGGTCGTCCGGCGGCAGCCGTCGCTGCATCGCCGAGGCCACCACGATGCGGCCGCCATGCGGCATCGCGTCGCGGCCGTTGAGCACCAGGTTCATGAGTGCGACCTCCAGCTGCCCGGCATCCGCGTGCACGTCCGGCAGGCCGTCACCCGGCTCCAGCTGCAGGTCGATCGTCTCGTGGCAGGCGCGGCGCAGCAGCTCGAACACGCGCGCCAGCACGCGGTTCGGCGCCTGGCGCTCGGGCACCAGGTATTGCCCACGCGCGAACGCGAGCAGCTGGCGGGTCAGCAGGCTGCCGCGGTCGGCCGCGCGCTGGCCGGCCTCCACCAGGTCCAGGGTCTGGGCGTCGGCGCCCGGACGCATTCCGATCAGGTCCAGGCTGTTGACGATCACGGTCAGCAGGTTGTTGAAGTCGTGCGCCAGTCCCAGGGTGAGCTTGCCCAGCGCCTCGAACTTCTGCGACTGCAGCAGGGCGCGCTGGGTCTGCATGAGCAGGCGCTGCGCCTCGTGGCGCTCGGTGATGTCGCGGGTGATCTTGGCGAAGCCGATCAGCCCGCCCTCCTGCCAGATCGGCTCGATCACCACGCTGGCCCAGAACCGGGTGCCGTCCTGGCGCCGCCGCCAGCCCTCGGCCGCAAAGCGGCCCTCGGCGAGCGCGGTGGAGAGCGAACGGTCGGGTTCGCCGCGCGCGGCGTCCTCCAGGGTGTAGAAGCGCGAGAAGTGCGTGCCGATGACGTCTTCGGCGCGATAGCCCTTGATCCGCTGCCCGCCCGCGTTCCAGCTGCGGACGTAGCCCTGGGGATCCAGCATGTAGATGGCGTAGTCGGACACGCTCTGGACCAGCAGCTCGAATTGCCTGCCGGCATCCAGAAGTGGCACGACCGTTCCGATTAGCGTCACCGCTGCAGCACACCTTTGCCCCCCGCCAAGACGCGGGACCATAGTGACGCCGACGTGAAGAGAACGTGCAGGCAGGCCGGGTCCGGACGCGGCCGTGCGGCAGGTTCCGTCACGCCGTTAATCCGCTACCATCACGCTCCTTTTAGACGACAGCATCCGCATGCAGAACAGGCCGAGAACACGTGACCGATGGATCTGGGTCGGTGCAGGGGGCCTGATGGCCGCCACCCTGGGCATGGAGCTGGTGACGCCGCTCGGCTACGCAGTCTGGCTGACCTACTTCGTGGCCGTGGGCGTCACCGTGTTCCAGCGCCGTCCCGAGGTGCCGCTTGTGGTAGCGGTACTGTCCTGCGCGTTGCTGGCGATCGGCTTCCATGTGGCGCCGGCCAGCACCAACTCCAGCTTCTCGCTGATCAACCGCAGCATCGGCGGCGTGTCGTTCCTGGCGATGGCGCTGGTGGTGATGCAGGCCATCCGCGCCCGGCGCGAGGCCGAGCAGGCGCTGTGGCTGCAGGAGGCCGAGAACGCGGTGGCGGTGAGCCTGCGCGGCGAACAGGGGCCCGAGGCGCTGGCCGACGCGACCCTGCGCACCCTGTGCCAGCTGCTGGGCACCCATGTCGGCGCGATGTACCGGCTGGACGGCGAGCGCCTGCTGCTGACCGGCGGCGTGGCGCTGCCGGTGGACGTGGCGACGGCGCTGCCGGTGCAGGTCGGCCAGCTCGGCGAGACCGTGCGGCTCGGCCGTTCGCGCCGCGTGCGCGGCGTCGAGGCCGCGCACCTGGCGATCGACTCCAGCCTGGGCCGCAGCGCCAGCGGCGAGCTGCTGCTCGCCCCGCTGACCGCCGACGGCCGCGTCGTGGGGGCGCTGGAACTGGGCCGGGCTGCCCCGGCCACGCCCAACCCGCGCGACCTGGCGCTGCTGGAGCAGTGCGCCGAGAACATCGGCGTGGCGCTGCGCACCGCGCTGCTGCGCGCCCAGCTGGTGGAGCTGCTGGAAGAGACCCAGCGCCAGAGCGAGGAACTGCAGGCCCAGCAGGAGGAACTGCGGGTCAACAACGAGGAGCTGGAGGAGCAGAGCCGCAGCCTGCAGCAGTCGCAGGCCAGCCTCGAGCAGCAGCAGGCCGAGCTGGAGCAGACCAACGTCCAGCTGGAGGAACGCACCCACGAGCTGGAGACGCAGCGCCAGGGCCTGCTGGCGGCGCAGGCGCAGCTGCTGCGCAGCAGCCACGAGCTGGCCGAGGCCTCGCGCTACAAGTCCGAGTTCCTGGCCAACATGTCGCATGAGCTGCGCACGCCGCTCAACAGCTCGCTGATCCTGGCCAAGCTGCTCAGCGACAACAAGGACGGCACGCTGACCGCCGAGCAGGTCAAGTACGCCCAGGCCATCCACTCCTCCAACAACGACCTGCTGGCGCTGATCAACGACATCCTCGACCTGTCGCGGATCGAGGCCGGCCACGTCGAGCTGTCCGAGGAGACGGTCGCCACCGAGTCGGTGCTGCAGCGCCTGCGCGAGACCTTCGAGCCGCTGGCGCAGCAGAAGGGCCTGGCGCTGGAGATCGCCCCGGACCCGGGCGCGCCGGCGCGGCTGACGGTCGACAGCCAGCGCCTGCAGCAGATCCTCAACAACCTGCTGGCCAATGCGGTCAAGTTCACCGAGCACGGCAAGGTCAGCCTGACCGTGCAGGCGCAGGGACCGCGCAACGTGCGCTTCGTGGTGTGCGATACCGGCATCGGCATCCCGCGCGAGCAGTCCGAGGTGATCTTCGAGGCGTTCCGCCAGGCCGACGGCAGCACCCAGCGCCGCTACGGCGGCACCGGCCTGGGCCTGTCGATCTCGCGCGACCTGGCGGTGCACATGGGCGGCAGCATCGGCGTGGACAGCGAGCCCGGCCGCGGCAGCTGCTTCCTGCTGGAACTGCCGATCGACGGCGCTCCGGCGCAGCACACCGATGCCGGCGCCGGCGTGCCCGCGCCCGCGCCCGCCCCGGCCGCGCGCGCGCCGACACCCCGCCCGGCGGCGGCGGTACCCGCGCCGCGCCCGCAGCCGGCACCGGAGCCGCTGCACCGCGGCGAGCCCGCGGCCGCGCTCCCGCCCGCCCAGGGCCAGCGCGTGGCCGACGACCGCGCCCATCGCACCCGGCCCGGGCGCCTGATCCTGGTGGTCGAGGACGAAGCCGTGTTCAGCGAGGCCCTGGTCGACCTGGCGCACGAGCTGGACTTCGACTGCGTGGTCGCCCCCACCGCCGAGGAGGCGCTGGCACTGGCCGCCGAGCTGCGTCCCAGCGGCATTCTGCTCGACATCGGCCTGCCCGACGTCTCCGGCCTCAGCGTGCTGGAGCGGCTCAAGCGCGATCCGGCCACCCGCCACATCCCGGTGCACGTGGTGTCGGCGCTGGAGCGCACCCAGCTGGCGCTGGAGCTGGGCGCGGTGGGCTATTTGATCAAGCCGGCCACGCGCGACCGCCTGGCCGGCGCGATCCGGCAGCTGGAGGAAACCAACGCGCGCGCGCTGCGGCGGCTGCTGATCGTCGAGGACGACAGCGAGCTGCGCGGCAACCTGGAGCTGCTGCTGGCGCGCGACCAGCTCGAGATCGAGGCGGTGGGCAACATCGCCGAGGCGATGGAGCGGCTGGCCGCCTCCACCTTCGACTGCATGGTCACCGACCTGACCCTGCCCGACGGCAGCGGCTACGACCTGCTCGAGCGCATGGCCGGCAACGACGCGGTGGCGTTCCCGCCGGTGATCGTCTACACCGGGCGCGCGCTGACCCGCGACGAGGAACAGCGCCTGCGCCGCTACTCCAAGAGCATCATCATCAAAGGCGCGCGCTCGCCGGAGCGGCTGCTCGACGAGGTCACGCTGTTCCTGCACAGCGTGGAGGCCTCGCTGCCGAGCGATCAGCAGCGCCTGCTGCGCGAGGCGCGGCGCCGCGACGCGGTGCTGGACGGCCGCGTGGTGCTGCTGGCCGAGGACGACGTGCGCAACATCTTCGCGCTGTCCAGCGTGCTGGAGCCGCTCGGCGTCACCCTGGAGATCGCGCGCAACGGCCGCGAGGCGCTGGACCACCTGGCCGCGCACGACGTCGACCTGGTGCTGATGGACATCATGATGCCGGAGATGGACGGCCTGACCGCGATGCGCCAGATCCGCGCCAACCGCCGCTGGCACGACCTGCCGATCATCGCGCTGACCGCCAAGGCGATGGCCGACGACCGCGAGCGCTGCCTGCAGGCCGGCGCCAACGACTACATCGCCAAGCCGATCGACGTGGACAAGCTGGTGTCGCTGTGCCGGGTGTGGTGCTCGCGCAAATGACCCCCGCCGAACTGTTCGACCTGGAGCTGAAGGTGTTGCTGGAAGCGGTGTACCAGCGCTACCACTACGACTTCCGCGACTACGCGGCGTCGTCGCTGCGCCGGCGCATGCGCCAGGCGATGGCGCGCTTCGACTGCGGGCGGCTGTCGGACCTGCAGCACCGGCTGCTGCACGAGCCGGAGGTGTTCGCGCAGGCCATGCAGTTCTTCACCGTGCAGGTGTCGGAGATGTTCCGCGATCCGGCCTACTTCCGGGTGCTGCGCGAGCATGCGGTGCCGGTGCTGCGCACCTATCCCTCGATCAAGCTGTGGGTGGCCGGCTGCAGCACCGGCGAGGAGGTCTGGTCGCTGGCGATCCTGCTGCACGAGGAGGGCCTGCTGGAGCGCGCGGTGATCTACGCCACCGACATCAATCCCGAGGCGCTGGGCAGCGCCGAGACCGGCGCCTTCGGCATCGACCGCATGGCCCAGTTCAGCCACAACTACCTGCAGGCCGGCGGCCGCGCCTCGCTGTCGGACTACTACACCACCGCCTACAACGGCGCGGTGTTCGACCGCCGCCTGAAGCGCAACATCGTGTTCGCCGACCACAGCCTGGCCACCGACACGGTGTTCTCCGAGGTGCACCTGGTGTCCTGCCGCAACGTGCTGATCTATTTCAACCGCAGCCTGCAGGACCGCGCCGTCGGCCTGTTCCGCGACGCGCTGGTGCACCGCGGCTTCCTCGGCCTGGGCAGCAAGGAATCGCTGCAGTTCGGCGCGCATGCCGCCGCCTTCGAGGCCTGCGTGCGCGAGCAGCGGCTGTACCGGAAGGCGGCATGACCGCCGCCGTCCCGCATCCGCGCTTCGACGCCGTCACCGTGGGCGCCTCGGCCGGGGGCGTGCAGGCCCTGCAGGCGCTGCTGTCGAGCCTGCCGGCGGACCTGCCGGTGCCGGTGCTGATCGTGCTGCACCTGCCGCGCGACCGCCCCAGCCGCATCGCCGACCTGCTCGACGCACGCTGCGCGCTGCCGGTGCGCGAGGCCGAGGACAAGCAGCCGCTGCAGCCGGGCACGGTGATCTTCGCCCCGCCCGACTACCACCTGCTGGTGGAGAACCGCCGCACCCTGGCGCTGTCGGTGGACGATCCGGTGCTGTTCTCGCGCCCGGCGATCGACCCGCTGTTCGAGTCCGCTGCCGACGTGTTCGGCGAGCGCCTGCTGGCGATCCTGCTGACCGGCGCCAGCAGCGACGGCAGCCAGGGCATGGCCGCGGTGCGCCAGGCCGGGGGCACCGCCTGGATCCAGCGCCCCGACGACGCCGTCTCGCCCCTGATGCCCGCCTCCGCGCTGGCCCACGCCGGTGCCGATGCGGTGCTGACGCTCGAGGCCATCTGCAGCCGCATGGAACTCTTCAACGCATGAACCTGATCCTTCCTCGCGACGCCTCGCCGTCGGAGCCGCCCGTCAACATCCTGATCGTCGACGACGTGCCGCAGAACCTGGTCGCGATGGAGGCGCTGCTGCGCCGCGACGGGCTCAACGTGCTGTGCGCCGCGTCCGGCGCCGAGGCGCTGGAACTGCTGCTCGAGCACGAGGTCGCGCTCGCCCTGCTCGACGTGCACATGCCGGAGATGGACGGCTTCTTCCTGGCCGAGCTGATGCGCGGGTCGCAGCGCAGCCGCGACGTGCCGATCATCTTCCTGACCGCCTCTCCGAACGATCCCATGCGCTCGTTCAAGGGCTACGAGAGCGGCGCGGTCGACTTCCTCCACAAGCCGATCGAACCGCACGTGATCCTCAGCAAGGTCAACGTGTTCATCGAGCTGTACCAGCAGCGCCGCCTGCTGAAGGCGCGCAACGCCTCGCTCGAGCGCGCGCTCAAGCTCAACGAGACGATGATGGCCGTGCTCACCCACGACTTGCGCACGCCGCTGTCGGTGGTGCTGCTGTGCGCCGACAAGCTCGGCCTGGACGTGCCGGCCGACGGCTCGGCGCAGCGCACCCTGCAGCACCTGGAGAACAGCGCGCGGCGCATGGCGCGCATGGTCGAGCAACTGCTGGACTTCTCGCGCATCCGCTCCGACGGCCTGCGCATGGAGTTCGCCGGCTGCGATCTCGGCGAGGTGGCCACCAGCGTGGTCAACGAGCTCGCCCAGGCCAACCCGCACAAGCGGATCGAGCTGCTGGCCGAGGGCGACCTGCATGGCCACGCCGATGGCGACCGCCTCGCCCAGGTGCTGTCCAACCTGATCGGCAACGCCGTGCTCTACGGCGGCGATGCGCCGGTGCAGGTGGAGCTGGACGGCCGCGAGCGCGACCAGGTGCGGCTGGCGGTGCGCAACGCCGGGCGCATCCCCGACGACCTGATGCCGCGGCTGTTCGAGCCGTTCAAGGCCAGCTTCAATGCCACCCAGGGCCTCGGGCTGGGGCTGTTCATCGCCAGCGAGTTCGTGCGCTCGCACGGCGGCGAGCTGCGCGCCCGCAACGAGGACGGGCACGTGGTGTTCGAGGCCCGGCTGCAGCGGCGCAACCGCGGCCACTGAACCCGGGCCCCGGGCGGACCGGGCCAGGGCAATCGCGCTGCGGAACCGGCCCGGCCCCTGCCGTGTCGACGTTCCTGCTCTGCCGGGCCGGCCGCCGGTGGGCTGCGTACGGCCTGCCGCGACCGCGCGGGCCGCTGTTGTCCCGCAGCATGGCGCGCCCGCCCGGGGCCGCATTCGGCCCGGGACCCGCCGCAATCCGTGATGCATCGCCCGGAACCCGCACCGGGCACAGATTCCCTTTGACAGCGCCGGCGTCGCTGCCGAGGGTCGCTCACGGGCCGCCCCCGCCGCGCGCCCCACCCGCAAACCTCCGAGGAGTCCCGAATGGACCGGTCACGTGCTCCCGCTGTTTCGCTCGCCTGCGTGTTCTCGCTCATCGCCCTGGCCGCCGTGGCGTTCGCGCCGGCCGCCCGTGCCCAGACCATGGTCTGGCAGGACAACTTCGACGGGCCGTCGATCGACGGCAACAAGTGGATCTACGATGTCGGCAACGGCTGCCAGATCGGCCTGTGCGGCTGGGGCAACAACGAGCTGCAGTACTACACCAGCCGCCCGGAGAACGCCCGCATCGAGAACGGCCGGCTGGTGATCGAGGCCCGCCGCGAGAACTTCCAGGGCAGTGCCTTCACCTCGGCCCGGCTCAAGACCGAGGGCCGCCTGCACTTCAAGTACGGCACGCTGGAGGCGCGGATCAAGACCCCGCCGGTGGGCAACGGCCTGTGGCCGGCGTACTGGATGCTGGGCACCATCGGCGTATGGCCGGCGCGCGGCGAGATCGACCTGATGGAAGGCGGCTCGGCCGCGGCGATCGCCGCCGGCGTGGCCAACCGCCGCGTCGGTGCCGCGGTGCACTGGGACTACAACGGCTCGCAGGCCGACTACGGGCGCGACTACACCAGCGCCACCGACCTGCATACCGACTTCCACGTCTACCGCATGACCTGGGACCCGCAGTTCATCCGCATCACCCTCGACGGCCAGCCGTACTTCGAGTTCGCCATCTCCAACATCGAAGGCGCCTCGCTGCACGAGTTCCACCACCCGTACTACCTGTTGCTCAACCTGGCGGTCGGCGGCAGCTACACCGGCGTCGGCTCGGCCGCCGGCGTCACCGCGCCGCTGCCCGGGCGCATGGAGGTGGACTACATCCGCCTCTACCAGAACCCCGGCAGCGAACTCTACGTGGGCAGCGCGCACGCGGTGCCGGCCGGCCGCTTCGGCGTGTTCACCGACCAGGCCGACGTGGTGGACAAGGTCCACTTCGGGCAGGACGGCGAGCTCTACCTGTGGAACAACCTGACCCCGATCGCGCAGGCGCCGTTCGAGGGCGCCAACGTGATGGCCTACCGCGCCAATGCCGGGAACTGGTTCGGCATGGGCATCGTCACCGACTACCGCAACCTCGGCGCCTATGCCGGCGGCGCGCTCAAGCTGCACCTGAAGACCACCACGCCTTCCACCTTCAAGATCGGCATCAACACCTCGTTCGGCGACAGCTGGGTGGACTTCGTCAACGGCGGGGCGCAGTACGGGCTGGTCCGCGACGGCGCCTGGCACGAGGTCACGATCCCGTTCAGCGCGTTCTACGATCTCGACCTGAAGGCGGTGAAGCAGGCCTTCATGCTGGTGGCCGACGCGCCGGCGGCCAACGTCGACATCGCCATGGACAAGGTCTACTACCAGAGCCCGTGAGACCCGACGGGCGGGCGCATGCCCCACCCCGTCCGGTCCTGCGGCCCGCCACGGCCGCCACGGCCACCCGCAGCCGCCCGCGCCTGCGCGGGGCGCGCCGGTACCCGCCGCGTGGGCGCCGACTCGCCTGCGTGAAGCCGGCGCGAGCGCGCCGCCGCTGCGGCCCGGCCGGGTCCACGCGGGCCGGCGCGGATGGCGCCAGATCGCCGCAGGGCGCAGGCACGGGCCGCAGGCGGCGCGCTAGCGCCGGCCCGGCCCGCAGGTCGAGCGGTCGAACCAGAACCGGCGCGCCTGGTGGTCGTAGACCAGGCGGTGGTCGCGCATCAGGTCGAGGCCGAAGATCATCGCCGGCCGGTCGCCCAGCCCGAACGCCTCGAACACCGGCAGGTCCATCACCCGCGCGCGCGCATCGCGCACCTCGAGCGCGCCGAAGCGCACGTGGCCGATCGGCCCCTGGCGCGAGTCCATCGCATGCGCGCTGGCCCCGTACACGGCGTCGGCCGGCGCGAAGGCGGCGGAGGCCGGGTCGATCCCCGCCGCGCGCGCGAAGCGGGTGTTGATCTTGGTATCGCGCGAACCGGTGTCCAGCACCGCGATGCCCTCCGCCTCGCCGATGCGCACCGGGAAGGTAAGCTGGGTGCCCTGTGCGACCGCGCCGCCCTCGAAGCGTTGCGCCGCCCGGGTCAGCAGCCGCCGCAGGTCCACCGGCTTGGGCAGCAGCGACAGCTGCGCGCACGGGAAGTCGAACACCGCGACGCTGCCGTCCATCAGGTCGTTGCCCACCACGCCGGCGGCGATCTCCTGGTCGTGGCGGTCCGGGTAGCTGTCGACCACCAGGTCGTGCAGGAAGCGCCCGTCGATGCCCACGCTGCGCAGCCGGTAGGTCGGCGTCGAGGTGGTGCCGGTCATGCCGCCGAGTTCGCGCACCGGCCCGGGCCGCAGCGCCTGCTGCCGCGCGAACCAGTCGTAGATGCCGGTGCCGTCGGCGCCGGTGTCGAGGATGAACGGCAGGGTGCCCTTGCCGTCGACGAAGGTGGGCACGACCAGGTGGCCGTTGCCGGCGGGCGTGAGCGGCACGCCCGCCTGGGCGGTGGACAGGGTCAGGACGCAGCACAGCGCTGCGCGCAGGCAGAGGCGCACGGGGTTTCTCCAGGCAGGAAGGGACAGGACGACCGGCGGTGCTAGTCGGCGGGATCGGGCACGAATTCCAGCAGTTCGCCGGGCTGGCACTCCAGGTAGGCGCAGATCGCCTCCAGGGTCGCGAAGCGGATGCCCTTGACCTTGCCGCCCTTGAGCAGCGACAGGTTGGCCTCGGTGATGCCGATGGCGCGTGCCAGTTCGTTGGAGCGGATCTTGCGGTGCGCCAGCACGACGTCCAGGCGGACGACGATGGCCATCAGACGAAGCCCTCGCGATCGCGCTCGATGGCGCAACCGAACGCCATCACCCGGGCGATCGCCAGCACGATGACGCCGGCGACCGCGGCATCGAGCTGGCGGACCTCCAGCTTCAGCGCCACCCCGCTCATCTGGGCCAGGTACAGCGCGGCATGGGTGAGCAGCGGCACCGCCGCGTAGGCCAGCAGCGCCCAGGCCACGGCACGCAGGCTGGCCGCGTTGCGTTCGCTGAACACCTCCCCGCGGCCATAGCGGCCGAACAGCCGGCACAGGCTCCACAGCACCGCCACGCCCGGCGCCAGGCGCAGCGCCAGCAGTCCCGCGGCGAGCGTGGACTGCCACACCGCGAACTCGGTGATCGGCACGAACCCCGGCGCCGCGACGGCCTCCCCGTCCGGCCCCGGCCACGGCAGCACGAACGCGAAGCCGCCGTCGAGCAGCCCGGCCGCGCTGCCGACCCGGGCGCCCATCATCGCCACGGCCAGCACGTCCAGCAGCACCAGGACCACCAGGCAGGCGAAGGCGACCGCGGCGAACAGCCGGCCGTCGCGCAGCAGCCGGGCGCTGGGACGCACCGGGGCGGACGCAGGGAGGGAGGATTCGGGCATGGCGGCACACCGGCGGAGGATGCGCCATCCTACAACGTTAAATTATCGAAATACAATAATTTATTTCAATATTACGAAGCGCGGCCGTACTCGCCGCCAGCGTGGCCTACGCGGCCGCCGCACACCGGGCGCACAGGCCGTGCACTTCCAGGGTCTGCGCCTGCGGCTGGAACCCCAGCGCCTTGGCGCGCGCATCCAGCTGGGCGACGACGTCGCGGTCCTCCAGTTCTACCGCGCTGTGGCAGCGGTCGCAGATCAGGAACGGCACCGAGTGCTGGGCGCTGTTGGGATGGTGGCAGGCGACGAAGGCGTTGACCGACTCGAGCTTGTGCACGAAGCCGTTGGCCATCAGGAAGTCCAGCGCGCGGTAGACGGTGGGCGGGGCATCGGCGCCCACGCCCTTGCCCTCGCGCACCCATTCCAGCAGCTCGTAGGCCTTGACCGGCTTGCCGGCCTCGGCGATCAGCCGCAGCACGTTGGCGCGGATCGGCGTCAGCCGCAGGCCGCGCTCGGCGCACGCCCGCTCCACCGCGCGGACGAAGCCGTGGGCATCGTCGACGTGGTGATGGGGATCGGTACAGGCGGGGTCGTGCGTCTTCATGAGGGCTCCCGGCGTCAGGCCGCTGCTACCTTGATGAGCGCGGCATCGATGCGTTTCAAGGCCCCGTCGCGTCCGGCGAGGTAGACGGTCTGCGAGATGTCCGGGCTGACCTGGGTGCCGGTGATGGCCACGCGCAGCGGCTGGGCCACCTTGCCCATGCCGATCTCCAGCGCCGCGGCAGTGTCGTGCAGGGCCGCGGCCACCGCGTCCACGCTCCACTCGGCGAGTGCGGCCAGGCGCTCGCGCGCCTGCGCCAGCGGCGCGTCGGCCCCCGGCTTGAGGTGCTTGGCCACCGCCGCGGCGTCGTAGTCGGTCAGCGGCTGGTACCAGACCAGCGCCTTCTCGGCCATTTCCTTGAGCGTCTGCACGCGCTCGCGCAGCGCCACCACCACGTCGGCCGGCGCCGGCCCGGCCGCCGGGTCGATGCCGAGCCGGCGCAGCTGGTACTCCAGCTGCGGCGCGATCGTCGCCGGGTCGTCGCTCTTGAGGTACTGCTGGTTGACCCAGCCGAGCTTGGCCATGTCCAGGCGCGCGGCCTTGGAATTGACGTTGCCGACCTCGAACAGCTCGACCAGCTCCTGGCGCCCGAACAGTTCCTGGTCGCCGTGCGACCAGCCCAGCCGCGCCAGGTAGTTGATCAGCGCGTGCGGCAGGTAGCCGGCGTCCCTGTACTGCATCACGTCGGCCGCACCGGTGCGCTTGGACAGCTTGGCGCCCTGCTCGTCCAGGATCATCGGCATGTGCGCGAACTTCGGCACCGGCGCGCCCAGCGCCTGGTAGATGTTGATCTGGCGCGGGGTGTTGTTGATGTGGTCGTCGCCGCGGATGACCTCGGTGATGCCCATGTCCCAGTCGTCCACCACCACCGCGAAGTTGTAGGTGGGGAAGCCGTCGGGACGGAAGATCACCATGTCGTCGAGCTCGCCGTTGGCGATCTCGATGCGGCCCTTGATCAGGTCGTCGAACACCACGCTGCCGTCGAGCGGGTTCT
This sequence comes from Lysobacteraceae bacterium USHLN149, assembly GCA_037145635.1. Classification (GTDB taxonomy): domain Bacteria; phylum Pseudomonadota; class Gammaproteobacteria; order Xanthomonadales; family Xanthomonadaceae; genus JAATFS01. The sequence continues at coordinate 636,929 of JBBCXB010000001.1, read as the reverse complement.
TGAAGCGGATCACGCGGTTGGGATCGTCGCGGCGCGGCAGCGCCTGCTCACGCGCGGCGCCGTTGTAGCGCGGCTTCTCCTGCCTGGCCATCGCGGCCTCGCGCATGGCATCGAGTTCCTCGCGGGTCTCGTAGGCGTAGTAGGCCTTGCCTTCGGCGAGCAGGCGCTCGGCGACCTCCTGGTAGCGCGCGATGCGCCGGGTCTGGTAGATCGGGCCCTCGTCGTAGTCCAGTCCCAGCCACTCCATCGCCTCGAGGATGGCGTCGATCGCGGCCTGGGTACTGCGCTCGCGGTCGGTGTCCTCGATGCGCAGCACGAATTCGCCGCCGCGGTGGCGCGCCTCCAGCCAGCAGTACAGCGCGGTGCGCGCGCCGCCGATGTGCAGGTAGCCGGTGGGACTGGGGGCGAAACGGGTGCGGCAGGTCATGGAGCGCTCGGGAGGACGGAAATCCCGTCGATTTTAGCGGACTGGCCCGGTCCCTGCCGGCGGGCGCCGCCGTGGGCGCCACGCGCATTCGCCGCCGGCGCCGGCCGGAGCCGGGCACGACGGCGCAGCCCGCCCGTGGTCGGGGGTGACGCCGGCCGGGTGCGGATTCACCGGCGGCCTGGGCCACCGGCCGCACTCGCACGCGTGGCCACGGCCGCCGCGGTGTCGGCGATCATGACTATCACGGCGATCACGGCGATCGCAGCGTGCGTCCGCAGACGCGCACGGAGGCACGGGGCGCGGGCGGCAGGCGCCGCGATGCCCGCGCGCTCAGTCCGGCGCGAAGTCCGCCAGTGCCGCACGGGCCAGCCCCGGCGCCAGCTGGCCGCGCCAGTCGCGGTCGTTGGCGACCTGGGCCTGGGCGCGGCCGCGCTCGAACGCGGCGAAATCCAGCTCCGCGAACGCCCAGACCTGGTCGCCGCGGGTCTGCGCCAGCACCCCGTCGTCGGGAAAGCCCGCGTCCATCGGCGCGAACACGGCGGCCTCGCCGGTATTCATGTCCAGCGCCGGGCTCCACGGCGCGGCCCCGGCGGTCACCGACTGCGCCACGAACATCCGGTTCTCCAGCGCGCGCGCCAGGCAGCCGACCCGCACGCGGGTGGCGCCGGCGGCGGTATCGGTACAGCTGGGCACCACCAGCAGGCGCGCGCCGGCCTCCTGCTGCGCCCGCACCGGCAGCGGGAACTCGCTGTCGTAGCAGATCGCGATGCCGGCGCGGACATTCCCGGCCGCGAACACCTTGAGCGCATCGCCGCCGTCGAGCACCCCCAGCGCCCGCTCGAACCCGGTCAGCTGCAGCTTGTCCTGCCAGCCATGGCGGCCGTCCGGGGCGAACCAGTGGCTGCGGTTCCGGTAGCGCCCGGCGCCGACCTCGCGCAGGAAGCTGCCGGCCACCACGTGCAGCCCCAGGCGTTGCGCCAGCCCGGCGAACAGCGCCATCCAGTCGCCGAAATAGCGCTGGGTCGCCGCCAGCGAGGCGGCCACGTCGGCCGACACCGCCGGCGCGAAGGTGGCGGCCAGCTCCAGCGACAGGTACTCCGGCAGCACCGCCACGCGGGCGCCGGCGGCCGCGGCCTCGCCGAGCAGCGCGGCCTGCTTCTCGGCGAAGGCGGTGAAATCGGCAGGACGGCCTACCGGGTACTTGGCGACGGCGATCTTCATGCGGGCGGCTCCAGCGGACGGGTCCAGACGCCCAGGGTATGCTCCGTTTCGCCCAGGCCCTGCTCGTCCCAGCGCAGGCGCACCGCCAGGCCGGGCTGCGGACGGTAGCCGCGCCGGTGCCAGAACGCGTCGTTGGAACGGGCCCCGGGCGGGCGCCGCGGATCGTCGGGCGCGCGCTCGACCGCGCAGAACGCGCACAGGCCGAAGCGGCCCAGCGCCCGCGCGTGCGCCTCGCGCCGGTCGAAGAAGGCGTGGCCGAGGCCGCGCCCGCGGTAGTCCGGCAGCAGCACCGATTCGCCGAAGTAGAACACCGTGTCCGGATCCAGCCCGGCGGCGCGGAACGGCGCGTGGAAGGCGTCGGCGTCGTCGGCCAGCGGCAGCCCGGTGGCCGCGCCCACCACCGCCGCGCCGTCGCGTGCCAGCACGAACACGCTGTCCGGCGAGGCCGCGTAGGCCGCCAGGTAGTCGCGCTCGTAGGCCGGGTTGCCCCGGTACAGGTACGGCCAGTCGCCGAAGACGCGGCAGCGCAGCTGCGCGACCGCGTCCAGGTGCGGCAGCACGTCGCTGCCGCGCACGCTTTCGATAAGGACGGGGGAGGCCTGCATGCGCGCCATGGTAAGCCACCGGCGCGCCCATCCGCCGCCCGCCCCCCCGCCCGGGCAGGGATCGCCCCCGGCAGGTCAGCGCAACCCGCCGCCGAGCTCGTACCAGTCCAGCTTGCGGGTGATCCACATGATCGCGGCGAGCACGCCGAACAGCAGCAGCGAGCCCATCAGCAGCCCGTTGTCCTCGGACGCCAGCAGGCCGTAGAGCACGCCGTACAGCGCGGTCAGCAGGGTCGCGAACCCCGCGGCCCGGCCCCAGCTGCGCAGCACCCCGGACAGGTAGACGAACTGCAGCCCGATGCAGGCCGCCGCCGACACCAGGTAGGCCTGCCAGAACGCGATGTGCTCGGACAGGCTGAGCAGCAGCAGGAAGAAGATCGCCAGCGCCAGTCCCACCAGCAGGTACTGCAGCGGATGGATCGGCAGGCGCTTGATCAGCTCGAACAGCGCGAAGCCCACGAAGGTGAGCACCACGAACAGCAGGCCGTACTTGCTGGCGCGGTCGGCCATCGTGTAGACGTCCACCGGGTCGACCAGCTCCACGCGCAGCGCGTCGAGCTCGTCGCGGTCCCTGCCCGTCTGCAGCTGGGCCTGGGCGCCGGTGGCCAGCGCCGAGAGCGACCAGCGGGCACTGAAGCCGTGCTCGCCGATGCGGCGCTCGTTGGGCAGGAAGCGGCCGCCGAACAGCGGGTGCGGCCAGCGCGAGGCCAGCGCGATCTCGTTGGCATCGCCGACCGGCACCACCGACAGCGCCCGCGTGCCGTCGAGCACGAACGCCATGTCCACCCGGTCCAGGGCGCCCAGCGTGCCCTGGGCCGGGTCGGCCAGCGCCGGCAGCAATGCGTGGACGCCGGGCGCCGCCCTGGGCACGCCGGCGCTGGCGCCGGCCCGCAGCGGCAGCGCGCGGCCGTCCACGCGCAGGGCCGGCGTGCCGACCAGGCCGCGCACGTCGGACAGGCCCACGCCCAGGTAGGGGCGGCCATAGTGGCGCCCGGCCACCGCCGGATACGCCAGCGCGTCGAACTCGGCGGTGACCCGCGCCTTCCAGCTGTAGACCTGCACCCGGAACAGGCCGATGCGGCGCTCGCTCGGCACCAGGTCGCCGGCCACGTCCAGCCGCCGCGGTGCCTGCGCCAGCCAGCCGCTCTCGCGCCGTGGCTGCAGGCGGCGCTGGCCGTGCTCGTCGAGCACCTCGACCTCGGTGTCCTGGGTCCACGGCACGTAGCGCACCGGCGCGACGAAGCGCTGCTCGCCGGCCTTGCTCGCGGCCACGCGGGCCACCGCCTCGTCGCGGTAGCGTTCGCGGTCGTGCACGGTGCCGCGGATCAGCAGCAGCGGGATCAGCAGCAGCAGCGCTATCCCGCCGACGGTGGCGAAGCGCAACAGCAGTTTCATGGATTTCATCGACAGCCCTCGGAAGCGGAGGCCGCCAGGGTCGGCGACGCCGGTGGGCGGGGTGTGGGGCGAACTTGAAGCGAGGGTGAAGTCGCGCCCGCGCCGCATCCGGAACGCGCGGCCGCGCGCCCCGAGCGGCGCACGAAGCGGGTCCGGCCGACGCGGCGACCACGCCGGCCGCGGGGCGCGGCGCCGTGGTCCGCATCGCGGGGCGTCGTTTTCGGGCGCGGCGGCCGTCGCCGCGCCGCGGTCAGCCCGGCGGCAGCCTCAGCACCGCGACCGCGCCGGGGCCGTCGCTGCGATTGTCCAGCGCGGCCTCGCCGCCATGCAGGCGTGCCACCTCGCGCACGAACGGCAGCCCCAGCCCGGAGCTGCGCTGCCCGGTCCGCGGCGGCGCCAGCGAATAGAAGCGCTCGAACACGCGCGCCTGCGCGTAGTCCGGCACGCCGCCGCCCTCGTCCTCGACCCGTACCCGCACCCACCCCGCCTCGCGGGCGAGGCGCAGCACGACCCGGCCCTGCGGCGGCGAGAACGCGATCGCGTTCTCCAGCAGGTTGGTCACCGCCTGGCGCAGCAGGAAGGCATCGCCCTGCACCTGCAGCGGGGCTCCGGTGGACGGTTCGGGCACGAACGCCAGCGTCACCCCGGCCGCGGCGGCGCGCACCGCCAGCGCGTCCAGCGTCTCGCGCAGCAGCGCCGCCAGGTCCACCCTCGAGCGCTGCTGCAGCCAGCCGTACTGCTCGACCTCGGCCAGCGCCAGCAGCTTGTCGATGGTCTCGGTCAGGCGCTGCTGCTGGGCGCGGATGCTGGCGACGAAATGCTGGCGGTCGGCCTCGGGCAACGGCTCCTGCAGCAGTTCGGCGGCGCCGCGGATGGCCGCCAGCGGGCTCTTCATCTCGTGGGTCAGCGACTGCACGTACTGCTCGACGTAGGCCTTGCCCTCGAGCTGGCGCCGCATCGCCTCCAGGGCCTGGCCGAGGTCGCCGATCTCGTCGCGCCGCCGCGGCGGCGGCGCCACCGGCCGTCCGGCGCTGACCGCCTGCGCATAGCGGTTGAGGCCGCCGATGCCACGCACCAGCCACGCCGTCATCAGCACCCCGATCAGCGCCGACACCCCGATCAGCCAGGCGCCGCGCTCCAGGATGCTGCGCTGGCTGGCGGCGATGAACGGCTCGATGCTGCGGTTGGGCTGGGCCAGCGTCAGCACGCCGATCAGGCGGCCGGCGTCGTCGGGCGCGTGGATCGGCGCGGCCACGTGCATGACCGTGTGGCGGTCGTCGCCGGGGGTCTCGGCGCTGGAGCGTGCGCCGTACTCGCCGCGCAGGGTGCGGTAGACGTCGTTCCAGCGCGAATGGTCGCGGCCCAGGTCGCGCCCCGCGGAGTCGTAGACCACCACGCCACGCGCGTCGGTCACGGTTACCCGGTAGTCGATGCCGCGCTTGCGGAAGCGCCAGACCCAGGCCTTGGGATCGCGCCGCTGCGCCTGCGCCACGTTGTGCGCGAACGCGCCGCGGTCGATGCGCCCGGCCGCCAGGTCCGCCGCCGCCATCTCCGCCAGCATGTTGGCCGCGTCCACCAGGGTGGCCTCCATCGCCTGGCGCACGCCCGGCTTGACCTCGTCGACGAACACCCGCATCACGAAGAACGCGGCCAGCCCGACGATCAGGAAGAACCCCAGGAACAGCTTCAGGCCCAGCCGCACCTCAGCCCTCCAGCGCGTAGCCGAGCCCGCGGTGGGTGCGGATCGGGTCGGCCGGCGCGCCGGCCTGGCGCAGCTTCGCGCGCAGGGTCTTGATGTGGGTGTCGACGGTGCGGTCGGCGCTGTCGGCGGCGCTGTCCCAGCCGCGCTCCATCAGCTGCGCGCGGCTGAGGATGGCCCCGGGGCGCTGCAGCAGCGCGGCCAGCAGCGCGTACTCGTAGCGGGTCAGCGGCAGCAGGGCGTCGCCGTAGCGGATGCGGCTGCCGTCGCGGTCGATGGCGAACGCGCCATGCCGGCGCCAGCCGCCGCTCTCCGCCTCGGGGCCCGGCGCGGCCCGCCGCCGCAGCCGGGCGCGCACCCGCGCCACCAGCTCGCGCGGCGAGAACGGCTTGGCCATGTAGTCGTCGGCGCCCAGCTCCAGCCCGAGCACGCGGTCGATCTCGTCGTTGCGCGCGGTGAGGAAGATCACCGGCACTTCGCTGAAGCCGCGCAGCGCGCGGCAGACCTCGAAGCCGCTGAGGTCGGGCAGGCCGACGTCCAGCACCACCACATCGGCGGGTTGCTCGCGCAGGCGCTGCAGCGCCTGCCGCCCCAGCAGGCAGTGCTCGGGCGCGTAGCCCTCGTTGCGCAGCGCGTAGAGCACGGTGTCGGCGATGGCGGGTTCGTCCTCGACGATCAGGACGCGGAAGGCGGGGACTGGCATGGCGCGCAGCATAGCGTCATCGCGCGCCGGGCCGGACCCGACGGCCCCGCGACCGGCAGGCCGGACGCGACATAGCCGGCTCCGCGCCGGGCCCGTACACTGCCGCGATGAACTATCGCCACGCCTTCCATGCCGGCAACCATGCCGACGTGCTCAAGCACATCGCGCTGCTGGCGCTGATCGACACCCTCAAGCGCAAGGAGACGCCGTTCTTCGTGCTCGACACCCACGCCGGCCGCGGCCGCTACCGGCTCGGCGGCGAGGAGAGCCGCAAGACCAGCGAGGCCGAGGACGGCGTCCTGCGGCTGATGGCCGAGCCGAAACTGCCCGAGGTGGTGGAGCGCTACCTGCGCGCGGTCCAGGCCGACAATCCGGTCGGCGCGCTGATCACCTATCCGGGCTCGCCGCTGCTGGCCGCGCAGGCCGCCCGCGCGCAGGACCGCCTGGCGTTCTGCGAGCTGCAACCGGAAGAGGCGGCCGAGCTCAAGACCCTGTTCGCGCACGATGCGCGGGTGCGCGTCCACGCCGGCGACGGCTATGGCGCGATCCGCGCGTTCCTGCCGCCGCGCGCCGGCGAGAGCAAGATCGGCCGCGGCCTGGTGCTGATCGATCCGCCGTACGAGGCGCAGGACGCCGAGTACCCGCAGATCATCGCCACCCTGCGCGAGACCCTGGGCCGCTGGCCGCAGGCGATCTGCGCGGTGTGGTACCCGATCAAGCAGCGCCGCAGCCTGCTGCCGTTCTTCCGCAAGGCCGCCGCGCTGCCGGCGAAGTCGGTGCTGCTGGCGGAGTTGCAGGTGCGCCCGGACGACTCGCCGCTGCGCCTCAACGGCAGCGGCCTGCTGATCCTCAACCCGCCATGGCAGTTTGACCAGGCGCTGGCCCCGGCGCTGCCGGTGCTGAAGGCGCACCTGGGCGAGGCCGGTGCCCGCACCCGCCTGGAGTGGCTGCGCCAGGACGGCTGAGCCCGCGGCGGACGCCCGCGGCACGCCCGGTCCCCGCCGCCGGGCCGCTCACGAACGCCTCACGACGGCGCTGGGTAGAGTGCCGCTCGAGGATCTGGGCACGTGACGGCACCGTGGACGGTGCACGGCAAACATTCACGGTCGCGGCCGCCGATGGTGACAGAATCCTTGCATACCGAGGAACACTGGTCATGGCTATCCGCAACCGCATGCCGCCCTGGCATGAAAACTTCAATCTGCCCAATGGCCGAACCCTGCTGCTGCGCCCGATCCGTCCGGAGGATGCGCCGCCCCTGCAGGGCGCTTTCAGCCTGCTCGGTCCGGAGGAGATCCGCGACCGCTTCCTGCGCACGGTCAACGAGATGACCCCGGAGATGGTGCAGCGCCTGACCCACCCCAATCCCAAGTCCGAGATCGTGCTGGTGGCCGCCGAGCAGCTGCCGCCGGGCGAGGCGCTGGTGGGCGCGGTCGCGCGCGCGGCGATCGTGCCCGGCACCCGCCAGGCCGAGTACACCATCCTGGTCAGCCATTTCGTGGCCGGCCAGGGGCTGGGACGGCAGCTGATGCGCAAGCTGGTCAAGTGGGCCCGCCGCAAGTACCTGGACCGCCTGTACGGGGACGCCCAGCAGAGCAACCTGCCGATGCTGCAGCTGGCCGAGTCGCTGGGCTTCAAGCCGCAGCCGCATCCCGATTCCCCGGATCTGGTGCGCATGGTGCTGGAACTGGAAGCCTGATCCGGGCGCGGCCCGCGACGGCCGCGGGCCGCTGATGCACGCGATCGCCGGGTTCGCCGGCAGTCGCTTGAACAGGAGACGCGCAACGGACTGGCGCCTGGCGAGCCAGGTGAAAGGCTCCGCATAGCTGGCCCGCCATGCATCGGGCATGCCCTGCAACGCATCCCGGCAGGAGGGCCTGGCACTCAGGCGGCCGGGACTGATACACGCGTTCCGCACGCGCTTGGCGCCTGCGTCGGCCTCGCCGCCTCCCATCCGTGCCCTCCGGCGGGCACTGCGCTCGCCCGCCGCCGCCGGGATCCGCGGCCTCGGCCGGCACCGCCAGCGACGGTCGCTGCCGTTACCGCCGCTTCACCGCCGCAGGCTAAAATCGGCGGTTCATGTCGTCGCCCACCTCTTCCCCCGTTCCGCCGCTGCCCCGCCCGGGCCAGCTCCGCGCCTATTGGCGCGCCCCGGCCTCCGCCACCGCGCTGGCCTGGTATGTGGCCCGCGCCGCGGAGACGCATGCCGGCCCCGTGCTCGTGGTCGCGCGCGACAACCAGAGCGCGCACCAGATCGAGGCCGACCTGCACACGCTGCTGGGCGCCGGGGCCACGCTGCCGGTGTTGCCGTTCCCGGACTGGGAGACCCTGCCCTACGACCAGTTTAGCCCGCACCCGGACATCGTCAGCCAGCGCCTGGCCGCCCTGCACCGGCTGCCCACGCTCGCGCGCGGGGTGGTGATCGTGCCGGTGCAGACGCTGATGCAGTACGTGGCACCGCTGAAGTACATCGTCGGCGGCAGCTTCGATCTGGCGGTCGGCCAGCGCCTGGACCTGGCGGCCGAGAAGCGCCGCCTGGAGAGCGCCGGCTACCGCAACGTGCCGCAGGTGATGGACCCGGGCGACTTCGCGGTGCGCGGCGGGCTGCTCGACGTCTACCCGATGGGGGCCGACTCGCCGCTGCGGGTCGAGCTGCTCGACGAGGACATCGACTCCATCCGCGCGTTCGACCCGGAATCGCAGCGCTCGCTCGACCCTGTGCCGTCGGTGAAGATGCTGCCCGGGCGCGAGGTGCCGATGGACGACGCCAGCGTCGAACGCGTGCTCGCCACGCTGCGCGAGCGTTTCGACGTCGACACCCGCCGCAGCGCGCTCTACCAGGACCTCAAGTCCGGGCTGGCGCCGTCGGGCATCGAGTACTACCTGCCGCTGTTCTTCGACGCCCCGGCGCGAAGCGGGACCAAGGCCGCCGCGCGCGGCACCGCGACCCTGTTCGACTACCTCGGCGACCACGTGCTGCCGCTGCTGGCGCCGGACGTCTCCAACGCCGCCGATGCGTTCTGGACCCAGACCCAGCAGCGCTACGAGCAGCGCCGCCACGACGTGGAACGTCCGCTGCTGGCCCCGGACGAGCTCTACCAGTCGCCGGACGTGCTGCGCGAACGCCTCAACACGCTGGCCCGCATCGAGGTGTGGCCGGCAGGGCATGCGCGCCTCGACGAGGCGCGTGCGCTCGGCGACCAGCCGCTGCCGCCGTTGCCGGTGGCGGCCAAGGACGCGCCCGCCGGCGCGGCGCTGGCCTCGTTCCTGGCGCACTACCCGGGCCGCGTGCTGATCGCGGTGGATTCGGCCGGGCGCCGCGAGGCGCTGCTGGAGGTGCTGGCCGCCGCCGACCTGGCGCCCGAGGTGCTGCCGGACTTCCCGGCGTTCCTGGCGGCGGATGGCGCCGCGCCCGCAGCGGTCCCCCGCTTCGCGATCGCGGTGGCGCCGCTGGAGGACGGCTTCGCGCTGGACGTGCCGCGGATCGCGGTGCTGACCGAGCGCCAGCTGTTCCCCGAGCGCGCCAGCCAGCCGCGCCGCAGCCGCCGCGCCGGGCGCGAGCCCGAGGCGATCATCCGCGACCTCGGCGAGCTGTCCGAGGGCGCGCCGATCGTGCACGAGGACCACGGCGTGGGCCGCTACCGCGGCCTGATCGTGCTCGAGGCCGGCGGCCTGCCCGGCGAGTTCCTGGAGATCGAGTACGCCAAAGGCGACCGCCTGTACGTGCCGGTCGCGCAGCTGCACCTGATCAGCCGCTATTCGGGCGCCTCGGCCGAGACCGCGCCGCTGCATTCGCTCGGCGGCGAGCAATGGACCAAGGCCAAGCGCAAGGCCGCCGAGAAGGTGCGCGACGTCGCCGCCGAACTGCTGGAGATCCAGGCCCGCCGCCGTGCCCGCGCCGGACTGGCGCTGCAGGTGGACCGGGCGATGTACGAGCCGTTCGCGGCCGGCTTCCCGTTCGAGGAGACGCCCGACCAGCTGGCCGCGATCGACGCCACCCTGCGCGACCTGGCCAGCAGCCAGCCGATGGACCGCGTGGTCTGCGGCGACGTCGGCTTCGGCAAGACCGAGGTCGCGGTGCGCGCGGCGTTCGCCGCGGCCAGCGCCGGCAAGCAGGTCGCGGTGCTGGTGCCGACCACGCTGCTGGCCGAGCAGCACTACCGCAACTTCCGCGACCGCTTCGCCGACTACCCGATGCGGGTGGAGGTGCTGTCTCGCTTCAAGAGCACCAAGGAGATCAAGGCCGAGCTGGAGAAGGTCGCCGCCGGCACCATCGACGTGATCATCGGCACCCACCGCCTGCTGCAGCCGGACGTGAAGTTCCGCGACCTCGGCCTGGTGGTGGTGGACGAGGAACAGCGCTTCGGCGTGCGCCAGAAGGAGGCGCTGAAGGCGATGCGCGCCAACGTGCACCTGCTCACCCTCACCGCCACGCCGATCCCGCGCACGCTCAACATGGCCATGGCCGGCCTGCGCGACCTGTCGATCATTGCCACCCCGCCGCCGAACCGGCTGGCGGTGCAGACCTTCATCACCGCCTGGGACAACGCGCTGCTGCGCGAGGCGTTCCAGCGCGAGCTGGCGCGCGGCGGCCAGCTGTACTTCCTGCACAACGACGTGGAGAGCATCGGCCGCATGCAGCGCGAGCTGTCCGAGCTGGTGCCGGAGGCGCGCATCGGCGTGGCCCACGGGCAGATGCCCGAGCGCGAGCTGGAGCGGGTGATGCTGGACTTCCAGAAGCAGCGCTTCAACGTGCTGCTGTCGACCACGATCATCGAGTCGGGCATCGACATCCCCAACGCCAACACCATCATCATCAACCGCGCCGACCGCTTCGGCCTGGCCCAGCTGCACCAGCTGCGCGGCCGCGTCGGCCGCTCGCACCACCGTGCCTACGCCTACCTGGTGGTGCCGGACCGGCGCAGCATGACCCCGGACGCGGAGAAGCGGCTGGAGGCGATCGCCTCGATGGACGAGCTCGGCGCCGGCTTCACCCTGGCCACCCACGACCTGGAGATCCGCGGCGCCGGCGAGCTGCTCGGCGAGGACCAGAGCGGGCAGATGGCCGAGGTCGGCTTCAGCCTCTACACCGAGTTGCTGGAGCGCGCGGTGCGTTCGATCCGCCAGGGCAAGCTGCCGGACCTGGATGCCGGCGAGGAGGCGCGCGGGGCCGAGGTGGAACTGCATGTGCCGGCGCTGATCCCCGAGGACTACCTGCCGGACGTGCACACCCGGCTGACGCTGTACAAGCGCATCAGCAGCGCGCGCGACGCCGACGCGCTGCGCGAGCTGCAGGTGGAGATGATCGACCGCTTCGGCCTGCTGCCGGAGCCGGTCAAGCACCTGTTCGCGATCGCCGAGCTGAAGCTGCAGGCCAACGCGCTGGGCGTCCGCAAGCTCGAGCTCGGCGCCAGCGGCGGCCGCCTCGTGTTCGAGGCCAGGCCGGCGATCGACCCGGTGGCGGTGATCCAGCTGATCCAGAAGCAGCCCAAGCTGTACACGATGGAGGGACCGGACAAGCTCCGGATCCGCCTGCCGCTGCCCGAGGGCGGCGACCGCTTCAACGCCGCGCGCGGCCTGCTGACCACCCTGGCGCCGCGCTGACCGGCGCGGCGTCGCGTCCGCTGCCGGGCCGCCGCGGACGTGGCGGCGCCGCCCCGGCGCGGCACTCCGGGACGCGCTCACCAGCGCCCTTGGATGCGCCGGGGCGCGTCCCACGGCAGCGCGCATGGCACGCTGCGACATCTTCACGCTACCCATCACAGTCCGCCGCCGGTCCTCGCTGACCGGTTCACGTGATGAATACGCCAATGCACGGGAATCGTCACAGTTCCCTGACGCCAGGCTAAATATTCCCTCCCTGCGCCGATATCAGCACTGATGCCGGCACGCACTGTCGCCGGTCCTCCGTCGCGGCCTGCCGGCCGCACTGCTCGAGAGGTGACCGATGAGCGTTCAGGATCCAGGCGAGGGACTGCCCCTCGAACTCGTCGTCATGGGAGACATGACGATCCGCCACGCCGGCGACCTCAAACCCGAACTGCTGCCCGCGCTGGCCCATCCGGGCCCGGTGACGCTCGACCTCGCCCAGGTCGAAGCGATCGACGCCACCGGCGTGCAGCTGCTGCTGGCCACGCGCCAGGCCGTGGAGGCGCAGGCCCGGAGTTTCCTGCTCGGGGCGCGCAGCGCCGCGGTGGACGACGCACTCGCCCTGCTCGGGCTGGATGCGCAGTTCGCCGCCGCGTCCGACCTTCCCTCCGTCCACTGACTCACCGGAACCGCCGCATGAACATGGATCAGTTGCTGCAGACCTTCCTGGCCGAGAGCCGCGACCTGCTCGAGGACATGGAACGCAACCTGCTGGAGGCCGAGCGCGGCGAAGCCGGGCCCGACGCCGTCAACGCGATCTTCCGCGCCGCCCACACCATCAAGGGTTCGGGCGGGCTGTTCGACCTGGCGCAGCTGGTGGGCTTCACCCACGTGGTGGAAAGCGTGCTCGACCTGGTGCGCGAGCACCGCATCGTGCTCGACATCGACCTGATCGCGCTGCTGCTGGCCTGCTGCGACCACATCCGCGCGCTGGTCGAGGCCGCGGCCGACAGCAGCGTCGACGTCGCGGCGCTGGCCGCCGACGGCCTGCCGCTGCTGGCGCAGCTGCAGGTGTTCCTGGATCCGGCGGGCGCCGCGCAGGCCGCGCCCACGGCCGCGGCGGCCCCGGCGGTCGCGGTCGCGGCGGCGCACACGGGCTACTGGCGCATCTCGTTCCATCCGCACGCCGACGCGCTGCGCTTCGGCAACTCGCCGCTGCAGCTGCTGCGCTGCCTGCGCAGCCTGGGCGCGCTGGAGCGCGTGCGCACCGTGCAGGACCGCCTGCCCGGCCTGGACGCACTGGACCCGGAAGCCTGCTACCTCGGCTTCGAGGTGCTGCTGCGCTCGGACGCCGAGCGCGCCGCGGTCGAGGACGTGTTCGAGTTCGTGCGCGACGACTGCGACCTGCAGCTGCTGGCGGTGACGCCCGGCAGCGACGACGCCGACGTCGACCAGCCGCTGCTGCCGCGCGGCACTGGCGCCAGCGACGCCTCGGCGCTGGACTTCGCCGAGCTGCCGGCCGAAGCGGCCGTCGCACCCGCTTCCGCCCCCGCCCCGGTCGCGGTGCCCGCGGCGGCGGCGGCGGCGGCGCGTGCCGGCGGCGGCGGCCAGGCCCAGGAAGCCCGCTCGATCCGCGTCGACGCCGACAAGCTCGACCGCATGATCGACCTGGTCGGCGAGCTGATCATCGCCGTCGCCAGCACCGGCGCCAACGCCCAGCGCACCGGCGACGCGCTGCTGCTCGAATCCACCTCGACCCTGGCCGGGCTGGTGGAGGAAGTGCGCGAGAGCGCGCTGCAGCTGCGCATGGTCAAGATCGGCGGCACCTTCGGCCGCTTCCACCGCGTGGTCCACGACGTGGCGCGCGAGCTCGGCAAGGACATCGCGCTGGTGGTCAGCGGCGAGGACACCGAGCTGGACAAGTCGGTGGTGGAGAAGATCGCCGATCCGCTCACCCACCTGGTGCGCAACGCCATGGACCACGGCATCGAGCCGGCCGAGCTGCGCCGCGCGCGCGGCAAGCCCGAGCGCGGCACGGTGCGCCTGAACGCCTTCCACGACTCCGGCAGCATCGTCATCCAGATCAGCGACGACGGCGGCGGCCTGGACCGCGAGCGCATCCTGGCCAAGGCCGCCGAGCGCGGGCTGATCGAGCCCGGCCGCGTGCTGGCCGACCGCGAGGTGTTCGCGCTGATCTTCGAGCCGGGCTTCTCCACCGCCGAGAAGGTGACCAACCTGTCCGGCCGCGGCGTGGGCATGGACGTGGTCAAGCGCAACATCACCGCGCTGCGCGGCAGCGTGGACATCGCCAGCCAGCCCGGCGCCGGCACCACCATCTCGGTGCGGCTGCCGCTGACCCTGGCGATCATCAACGGCTTCCAGGTCGGCGTCGGCAAATCGGTGTTCGTGGTGCCGCTGGACGCGGTGGAGGAGTGCGTGGAATTCGCCCCCGACTACCGCAGCGAGTACATCGACCTGCGCGGCGGGGTGCTGCCCTACATGCGCCTGCGCAGCGTGTTCGACATCCCCGGCACGCCGCCGGCGCGGGAAAGCATCGTGGTGATCCGCCAGGGCGCGCAGCGCTTCGGGCTGGTCGTGGACCAGCTGCTCGGCGAATGGCAGACGGTGATCAAGCCGCTGTCCAAGGTGTTCGCCGGCGTCCGCGGCATCAGCGGCTCCAGCATCCTCGGCAGCGGCGGGGTCGCGCTGATCCTGGACGTGCCGTCGCTGCTGCAACAGGTCGAGCCCGCCGGCGAGGCCGTCGCGGCCTGATTCCTCCGTTCTTCCCCCTTCTCTTTTGCCAGGCAACAGGACGTCGTCATGCGTAATCGAATCCGGATCGCCACCAAGCTCTGGCTGGCCGCCGCCTCTGCGGTGGCGCTGCCCATCCTCACCACCGTGGTCGCCGCCGACCTGGGCGTGCAGCAGCGCATCCTGCCGCTGCTGCTGGCCACCGTCGCGGTCACCGGCGTGCTGCTGGCATGGGCCGTGCAGGGCGCGGCGCGCTCGCTGCGCATCGCCGACACCACGCTGGCCGCGTTCGCCCGCGGCAGCTTCGAGGTGATCATGCCCGAGACCCGCGACGACCAGGCCTGCGAGGTGCTGCTGGCGCTGCGCAAGGTGCAGGCCAGCGTCCACCACGTCAACGAGCAGATCAACCGCATGTCGCGCGAGCACGAGGCCGGCGACATCGACGTGTTCATCGACACCAGCCGCTTCGAGGGCGACCTGCGGGCGATGGCCGAGGGCGTCAACCAGATGGTCGCCGCCCACATCGGCGTGAAGAAGCAGGCGATGGGCGTGTTCGCCGAGTTCGGCCGCGGCAACTTCCAGGCCCAGCTGGCACCGCTGCCCGGCAAGAAGGCCTTCATCAACGGCATCATCGACCAGGTCCGCGGCAACCTCACCGGGCTGATCGAGCAGATCAACCACATGGCCGCCCAGCACGACCTCGGCGAGATCGATGCGGTCATCGACGTCACCCGCTTCGACGGCGACTTCCGCACCATGGCCGACGGCATCAATCGCATGGTCGCCGCGCACATCGCGGTCAAGCGCCAGGCCATGGGCGTGTTCGCCGAGTTCGGCCGCGGCAACTTCCAGGCCCAGCTGGCACTGCTGCCGGGCAAGAAAGCCTTCGTCAACGAGATCGTCGAGCAGGTGCGCGCCAACCTGGTCGGGCTGATCGCCGAAATGAACCACATGTCGCGCGAGCACGATGCCGGCGACATCGACGTGATCATCGACACCACTCGCTTCGACGGCGACTTCCGCAGCATGGCCGAGGGCATCAACCGCATGGTGGATGCGCACATCCAGGTCAAGAAGCTGGCGATGGGCGTGGTGGCCGAGTTCGGCCGCGGCAACTTCGAGGCGCCGCTGGCGCAGCTGCCCGGCAAGAAGGCCTTCGTCAACGACAGCATCGAGCGCGCGCGCGCCAACCTGCGCAGCGTCACCGAGGTGATCCAGGTGATGGGCGCGATCGCCGACGGCGACCTCACCCACAACGTCAACGGTCGCTACGAAGGCGCGTTCGCCGACATGCAGCGCTACGTCAACAGCACCGTGGGCAAGCTCACCGAGGTGGTCAACGCGGTCAACGGCAGCGCGGAGAACCTGGCCGGCGCCTCCGAGGAGGTCAACGCCACCGCGCAGTCGCTGTCGCAGGCCGCCAGCGAGCAGGCCGCCGGGGTCGAGCAGACCAGCGCCTCGATCGAGCAGATGGCGGCCTCGATCAACCAGAACGCGGAGAACGCCAAGGTCACCGACGGCATGGCCGCCAAGGCGGCCCAGGAGGCGGTGGAAGGCGGCGAGACCGTGCGCGCCACGGTGGCGGCGATGAAGCAGATCGCGCAGAAGATCGGCATCATCGACGACATCGCCTACCAGACCAACCTGCTGGCGCTGAACGCGGCGATCGAGGCCGCCCGTGCCGGCGAGCACGGCAAGGGCTTCGCGGTGGTGGCCGCCGAGGTGCGCAAGCTGGCCGAGCGCAGCCAGGTCGCCGCCCACGAGATCGGCGAGGTCGCCGGCTCCAGCGTGGATCTGGCCGAGAGCGCCGGCCGCCTGCTCGGCGAGATCGTGCCGTCGATCCGCCGCACCTCCGACCTGGTGCAGGAGATCGCCGCCGCCTCCGAGGAACAGAGCGCCGGCGTGGGCCAGATCAACGGTGCGGTCGGCCAGCTCAACCAGACCACCCAGCAGGCCGCGGCCACCTCCGAGGAGCTGGCCGCCACCGCCGAGCAGATGAGCGGCCAGGCCGAGAAGCTGCAGGAGCTGATGAGCTTCTTCAAGACCAGCGGCGCCTCGATCGTCTCGCACAAGCTCGCCGGGGCCGCCGGGGCCGCCGCGTCCCGCAGCCGCCGCGACGGCAACGTGGCGCCGCTGCGCCGCCCCGCCGCGCAGGCGGTGAGCGAACTGCTGGACGAGAGCAAGTTCAGCAGTTTCTAGCCTGTCCTGAAGTGCCGGACCGCCACGGGTCCGGCGTCCCGCCCGTCGACGCTCCCTACCTCCAGGAACCTTCCATGTCACGCAAGACCACGATCGCCTTCAAACTGTGGACCGCCGCCGCGGTCGCGGTTGCGCTGCCGCTGCTCTCCTCCGTCGCGGGTTACGCGCTGTCGCTCGCGCCCGGCGCGCAACTGGCCCTGGCGCTGGCGGCCGGTGCGGTGTCGGCGGGGCTGATCGCCTGGGCGGTGTACGTGGCCACCCGTTCGATCCGCATCGCCACCACCACCCTGCACGACTTCGCGCGCGGCGACTTCGAGGTGGTGCTGCCGCGGGTCGGCAACGAGCAGGCCTGCGAGGTACTGCTGGCGCTGCGCCAGGTGCAGGGCGGCGTGCGCCACGTCAACACCGAACTCAACCGCATCTCGCAGGCGCACGACGCCGGCGACATCGACGTGACGCTCGACACCGCCAGCGTGCACGGCGAGTTCCGCGACATGGCCGAGGGCATCAACCGCATGGTCGCCAACCACATCGACGACAACCGCAAGGCGATGGCCTGCGTGGCCGAGTTCGGCCGCGGCAACTTCCAGGCGCCGCTGGAGGCGTTCCCGGGCAAGAAGGCGATCATCAACAACACCGTCGAGCAGGTGCGCCGCAACCTGGTCGGGCTGATCGACGAGATGAACCACATGTCGGCCGAGCACGACGCCGGCGACATCGACGTGGCGATCGACCCGCAGCACTTCGATGGCGACTTCCGCTCCATGGCCGAGGGCATCAACCGCATGGTCGCCGGCCACATCGCGGTCAAGAAGAAGGCGATGGCGGTGGTGGCCGAGTTCGGCCGCGGTAACTTCCAGGCGCCGCTGGAGGCGTTCCCCGGCAAGAAGGCCTTCATCAACACCATCGTCGAGCAGGTCCGCAGCAACCTGCTGGGCCTGATCGCGCAGATGAACCACATGTCGGCCGAGCACGACGCCGGCGACATCGACGTGATGATCGACAGCGCGGCCTTCGAAGGCGATTTCCGCAGCATGGCCGAGGGCATCAACCGCATGGTCGTCGGCCACATCACGGTCAAGAAGCAGGCCCTGGGCGTGGTCGGCGAGTTCGGCCGCGGCAACTTCGAGGCGCCGCTGCCGGCGTTCCCCGGCAAGAAGGCCTTCATCAACGAGATCGTCGAGCAGGTGCGCGCCAACCTCAAGGCGCTGATCCGCGACACCGACCTGCTGGTAGCCTCGGCCAGCGCCGGCCAGCTGAGCGTGCGTGCCGACGCCAGCCTGCACCAGGGCGACTTCCGCCGCATCGTGGAAGGCGTCAACCGCACGCTCGACGCGGTCATCGCGCCGCTGGACGAAGCCTGCCAGGTGCTGCGCGCGGTCGAGGAAGGCGACCTCACCCGTACCGCCGACACCCGCTACGAAGGCCAGCTCAAGGCCCTGTGCGACAGCATCAACAACACCGTCGCGCGGCTGGCGTTGGTGGTGTCGGAGGTCAACGTCAACGCCGACGCGCTGACCAGCGCGTCCGAGCAGGTCAGCGCCACCGCGCAGTCGCTGTCGCAGGCCGCCAGCGAGCAGGCCGCCGGGGTCGAGGAAACCAGCGCCTCGCTGGAGCAGATGACCGCCTCGATCGCGCAGAACACCGAGAACGCCAAGGTCACCGACGGCATGGCCGGCAAGGCCGCGCAGGAAGCCGCCGAGGGCGGCGAGGCGGTGCGCTCGACGGTGGCGGCGATGAAGCAGATCGCGCAGAAGATCGGCATCATCGACGACATCGCCTACCAGACCAACCTGCTGGCGCTGAACGCGGCGATCGAGGCCGCCCGTGCCGGCGAGCACGGCAAGGGCTTCGCAGTGGTCGCCGCCGAGGTGCGCAAGCTGGCCGAACGCAGCCAGGTGGCCGCCCAGGAGATCGGCGAGGTCGCCAGCTCCAGCGTGGAACTGGCCGAGAACGCCGGCCGCCTGCTCGGCGAGATGGTGCCGTCGATCCGCCGCACCTCCGACCTGGTGCAGGAGATCACCGCCGCCTCCGAGGAACAGAGCGCCGGCGTCAGCCAGATCAATTCGGCGGTCGGCCAGCTCAGCCAGACCACCCAGCAGGCCGCGGCCAACTCGGAGGAACTGGCCGCCACCGCCGAGGAGATGAGCGGCCAGGCCGAGCAGCTGCAGCAGCTGATGGCGTTCTTCAAGATTGCCCCGACGGCGGTGCCGTTGCGCAAGCCGGCCGCACGCGGCGCCAGCCCCGCCCGCGCCCGGGCCGCCGGCGCGCGCGCCGGGCTGGCCCTGGTCGAGGCGCCGGACGAGAGCGACTTCGGTCGCTTCTGAGCCCGCGCTGCCCCTTCCCCACGAGACCGGACATGCACGCCACCGCCCCCGCCGCCCCTGCCGCCGGTTCCGCGCCAGCGGAGACCGCGCCCGAGCCGTTCCTCACCTTCCAGCTCGACCGCGAGCTGTTCGGGGTCGGCATCCGCACGATCCGGGAAATCATCGAGTACCGCGACCCCACCGACGTGCCGCTGATGCCGCCGGCGCTGCGCGGGGTGATCAACCTGCGCGGCGCGGTGGTGCCGGTGGTGGACCTGGCGCAGCGCTTCGGGCGACCGGCCCGCGCGGTGACCCGGCGCTCGTGCATCGTCATCCTGGAGGTGGCGCACGGCGGCGGGCAGCAGGTGCTGGGCCTGCTGGTGGACGCGGTGAGCGAGGTGCGCGAGATCGCCGCGGCCGACATCGCCCCGCCGCCCGGCTTCGGCGCCGGCCTGCGCCGCGACTTCATCCGCGGCATGGGCCGGATCGACGACCGCTTCGTCATCCTGCTCGATACCGACACCGCGCTGGACCTGCACGACGTGTCGGCCGCGGCCACCGTCGGGCTCGCCGCCTGAGTCCCTCCCTCCCCTTGTCAAGGCAGACCCCATGAACGTCACCGCCACCATCCCCATCTCCGAGCTGGAATTCGGCAAGTTCCAGCGCTTCATCTACGACGCGGCCGGCATCACCATCTCGCCGGCCAAGAAGGCGATGCTGTGCGGACGTTTGGGCAAGCGGCTGAAGGCGCACCAGCTCACCAGCTACAGCCAGTACCTGCAGCTGCTGGAAAGCCGCCAGGACCGCAACGAGATCCAGACCGCGATCGACCTGCTGACCACCAACGAGACCTATTTCTTCCGCGAGCCCAAGCACTTCGAGCTGCTGCGCCGCCTCGCCGGCGCGCACCGCGGGCCGCAGCCGATGCGTTGCTGGAGCGCGGCCAGCTCCAGCGGCGAGGAGGCCTACAGCATGGCGATGGTGCTCGACGCCTGCCTGGAAGGGCGCGCGTACGAGGTGGTCGCCACCGACATCAGCACCCGCGTGCTGGAGAAGGCGCGCACCGGCCACTACCCGCTGCAGCGCATCGACCAGATCCCGCCGGACTACCTCAAGCGCTACTGCCTCAAGGGCCAGGGCGAGTACGAGGGCAGCCTGCTGGTGGAACGCCGGCTGCGCGACCGGGTGCGCTTCATGCATGCCAACCTCAACACCACGCTGCCGGCGCTGGGCATGTTCGACGTGATCTTCCTGCGCAACGTGATGATCTACTTCAACGGCCAGACCAAGCGCGAGGTGGTGGCGCGGGTGATCGCCAACCTCAAGCCGGGCGGGCACTTCTGCATCGGGCACTCGGAAAGCCTGAACGACCTCGCCACCGGCCTGATCCAGGTCGCGCCGTCGGTCTTCCGCAAGCCGTGAGCCCACGGCCGCGGCCTCCACAAGGAACGGAATGAATACGATCAAGGCGATGGTGGTGGACGACTCGGCGGTGGTGCGCCAGGTGCTGGTGGGCGTGCTCAACGACGCGCCCGGCATCGAGGTGATCGCGGCCGCGGCCGACCCGCTGCTGGCGATGGAGAAGATGCGCCAGCAGTGGCCGGACGTGATCGTGCTGGACGTGGAGATGCCGCGCATGGACGGGATCACCTTCCTGCGCAAGATCATGAGCGAGCGGCCCACGCCGGTGGTGATCTGCTCCACCCTGACCGAGCAGGGCGCGCGCGTCACCATGGACGCGCTGGCGGCCGGCGCGGTGTCGGTGGTGACAAAGCCCAAGCTGGGCCTGAAGCAGTTCCTCACCGAGTCGGCCGACGAGCTGGTCAATACCGTGCGCAGCGCCGCGCGCGCCAACGTCAAGCGCCTGGCCGCACGCGCCAGCACGCCGCCGGCGACCGAGGCCAAGCACAACGCCGACGTGATCCTGCCGGCGCAGCAGGGCCGCGCACTGGCGCAGACCACCGAGCGCGTGGTCGCCATCGGCACGTCCACCGGCGGCACCCAGGCGCTGGAGGAGGTGCTGACCGCGCTGCCGCGCGTCTGCCCGGGCATCGTCATCGTCCAGCACATGCCGGAGAAGTTCACCGCCGCCTTCGCCACCCGCCTGGACCGGCTGTGCCAGATCACGGTCAAGGAGGCGGCCAACAACGACCGTGTGGTGCCCGGGCGGGCGTTGATCGCGCCCGGCGGCAAACACATGCTGCTGCGCCGCAGCGGCGCGCAGTACTTCGTCGAGGTGCTGGAGGGCCCGCCGGTGAACCGCCACCGGCCCTCGGTGGACGTGCTGTTCCGCTCGGCCGCACGCGCGGCCGGCGGCAACGCCCTGGGCATCATCATGACCGGCATGGGCGACGACGGCGCCACCGGCCTGCTGGAGATGCGCCAGGCCGGTGCCCGCACCGTGGCGCAGGACGAACAGACCAGCGTGGTGTTCGGCATGCCGAAGGAGGCGATCAAGCGCGGCGGTGCCGACCGCGTGCTGCCGCTGGGGGCGATGGCACGCGAGATCGTGCAGCAACTGGCCTAGCGCGCGCCCGAGCCGAGCACGCCTGCGTGCGGTCCGCCCTGTTCGATCGCATTGCCATCGCCGGGGGCGGCTGCTAGCGTCCCCTGCCCCGCAAGACCCGCCGCCTCCCACGGCGGGCATTTTTTCGCCGCTACCGATTCCCTCTTGAACGACCTGTCTTCCCCTGCGGTACCGCCGCCCCTCGCGGGCTCGATCGAATCCCTGGCCGTCGCCCTGCGCCACCGCGACGCCTACACCGACGGCCACTGCAACCGGGTCGGGCTGATCTGCCAGTCGCTGGGCCGGCGTTGCGGCATGGGCCGTGCCGAGCAGCCGCAGCTGGCGCTGGCCGCGCGTTTCCACGACATCGGCAAGATCGGCATCCCCGACCGCATCCTGCTGCGCAACGGGCCGCTCGACGCCGACGAGCGCCGGCTGATGCAGACCCATTCCGAGCGCGGCGAGCAGATCTTCCTGGCGTCGCGGCACCGCCATGCCGGCGGCATCGCGCGGCTGATCCGCCATCACCACGAGGCCTTCGACGGCTCCGGCTACCCGGACGGCCTGCGCGCCGCGCAGATCCCGCTCGGGGCCCGCATCCTGCGCATCGCCGACAGCTACGACGCGATGACCTCGCGGCGGCCCTACGGCCGCGTCAGGAACCACGCCGAGGCGATGCAGGTGCTGCGCCTGGAGCGCGGCAGCAAGATCGACCCGGAGCTGTTCGCCGAGTTCGAGCGGCTGGCGCCGGACGCGCTGGGCGCGACCGACGCCTAGCCAGGCCGAGCAGGCCGCGGCCGCGGTCCGCCAGCGCGTGCGCGCCGGCCTCCGGCGGCGGAGAGCGACGCCCTCCGCTGCGTCACCGCCCCTGGCCCTGGCCCGGCGCCGCGGCGCATGCCGCCGCAACGGCTACAGCTGCGATTCCACCGGCAGCCAGCCGACCACCCGCGCCGCCGCGCGCCGCCACAGCGTGGCGTCGGGCTCGCGCGTCCAGGTGTGCGGCGGCCGGGCCGCATCGTCGTGCCAGCGCAGCGCACCGTCGTCCAGTGCGAGCCGGTAGCTGGTGGCCGCCGACACCTTGCGGTTGTAAAGCGCCTCGAGCTCGGCGGTGATCGCGCGGTCGCGGAACAGCAGGCCCATCTCGGTGTTGAGGTTCATCGAACGCGGATCGAGGTTGAACGAGCCGATGAACCCGGCCTGGTCGTCGATCACGAACGCCTTGGTGTGCAGGCTGGCGCCGCTGGAACCGAACAGGCTGCCGCTGGGGTCGCCGTCGGGCTTGAGTTCGTACAGCGCCACGCCCTGGCGCAGCAGCGGCACCCGGTAGCCGGCGTAGCCGCCGTGCACCGCGATCACGTCGTTGGCGGCCAGCGAGTTGGTCAGGACGCTCACCCGCACGCCCTGCCGGCGCAAGCCGCCGATCCAGCGCAGGCCCTCGTCGCCGGGCACGAAGTACGGCGAGATCAGCTTGAGCTCGCGCCGCGCGTGCGCCATCTCGCCCACCAGCACCGGCGTCATCCAGTCGGCGCGCGGCGGCGCGCCCTCGGCCTTGTCCGGCGGGTCCGACACGATCCGCGCCTGCGCAGTCCAGTGCAGCGGGCGGTCGCCCTCCATCAGGTGGCGCACGCTGGGCGACTGCCGCAGGCGCTCGACGTAGGGATGCGCGCGCACCGACGCCTGCCCGGCGTCGAGATGGGCACGCAACTTCTGCAGCGCATCCGGGGCGGCCTGCACCAGCGCCGCCAGCGGGACCGCCGTGCGGCTGTTCCAGTAGGCGTCGAAGATCCCCGAGGCCTGCGCCACCGCCGGCCCCACCACCGCCGCGTCGGTGTCCATGAAGTTGGTCTCGCGCGCCGCGTCGAAGTACTCGTCGCCGACGTTGCGCCCGCCCACCACCGCCAGCCGGCCATCGGCGATCCAGGCCTTGTTGTGCATGCGGCGGTTGACGCTGACCAGGCGCAGCAGCAGCTCCACCGCGCGCATCACCGTGCCCTCGCGCGCGCGCGTGGGGTTGAACAGGCGCACCTCGATCAGCGGATGGCGGTCCAGCGACGCCAGCACCGAGGTGCTGCCGTGCACGTTCATGTCATCGATCAGCAGCCGCACCCGCACGCCGCGGTCGGCGGCGCGCAATAGCTCGGTGTACAGCAGGTTGCCGGTGAAGTCCGGATGCCACATGTAGTACTGCAGGTCGAGGCTGCGCCCGGCCGCGCGCGCCGCCAGCGCCCGCACCGCGAACGCGTCGACATTGTCCGACAGCACCACCACCCCGCTCTGGCCAGGATGCGCGTCGGTGAGCGGCGCCACCGCCCGGTCGATCGCGGTATCCGCGGCCAGCGGCAACGCGTGGCTCGGCGGCCCCTGCACCCGCGTGGCGAAGCGCCCGTAGCCGTACAGCGCGGCCAGCGACGCCAGCCCGAACGCCAGCAGCGCGAGCGCGCCCCACTTCAGCACGTTTCTCTTCATCGGACCGTTCGGGAAAAAGGGCGTCGAGTGTAGACAACGACGTGTGCAGGCCCGATCGTCGACGACGCCGGCCGGCACCCGGCGGCCGGCCGGACCCGGCGCTGCCCGGCCCGGCCCGCCTGCGCGCGACCGCTACCAGATCACCACGCGGTCCTTGTCCGGCCGCACCATCGGGTCGCCGGCCTTGCACTGGAACGCCTGCGCGTATGCGGGCATGTTCGACGGCGCGCCGTTGGCGCGGAAGTTCGCCGGCGCGTGCGGATCGGTGTTCAGGCGCACGCGCAGTTCGCCCTCGGTGAAGTTGCGGCGCCATACCGTGGCCCAGTTCATGAAGAACCGCTGGTCCTGGGTGTAGCCGTCGATCGGGCGGTTGGCCGCCGGATCGGCCTGCAGCGCACGCTGCAGCGCGTCGTAGGCCACGGTCAGGCCGCCGAGGTCGCCGATGTTCTCGCCCAGCGTCAGCTGGCCCTTGACCTTGACGCCCGGCACCGCCTCGTAGCCGTCGAACTGCGCCACCAGCTGGTCGGTGCGCCGGTTGAACAGCGCGCGGTCGCGCTCGGTCCACCAGCTGTCGAAATTGCCCCGCGCGTCGAACTGGCTGCCCGAGTCGTCGTAGCCATGCATCATCTCGTGGCCGATGACCGCGCCGATGCCGCCGTAGTTGAGCGCCGGGTCGGCCTTGGCGTCGAAGAACGGCGGCTGCAGGATCGCCGCCGGGAACACGATCTCGTTCTTGGTGGCGTTGTAGTAGGCATTGACCGTCTGCGGGGTCATGCCCCACTCGCTGCGGTCCACCGGCTTGCCGATCTTGTCGAGCAGGTAGCGGTAGTTGAACGCCTGCGCGGCCTGCATGTTGCCCAGGAAGCTGTCGCCGCCGGTCTTCAGCCCACTCCAGTCGCGCCATTTGTCCGGGTAGCCGATCTTGGGCGTGAAGCTGGCCCACTTTTCCAGCGCGCGCTTGCGGGTGTCCTCGCCCATCCAGTCCAGCTTCTCCAGCCGCGCCTTCAGTGCCTCGGAAAGGTTCTGCACCAGCTGCTGCATCTCCGCCTTGGACTCGGCGGGGAACGCCGCCCGCACGTAGAGCTGCCCCAGCGCCTGGCCCATCGCGTCGTTGACCGCCTCCAGCGTGCGCTTCCAGCGCGGCAGCATCTCGGCCTGGCCGCGCAGGGTCTTGGCGTAGAAGTCGAAGTGCGCCTGCTCGATCGGCCTGGCCAGGTACGGCGCCGCCTCGTCCACGCTGTGGAAGCGCAGGTAGGCCTTCCAGGTGGCGACGGGGGTGTCGGCCAGCATCTTGTCGAGCTCGCCGAAGAAGCCGGGCTGGCCCAGCGAGAAGCGCGGGCCGGCCGGGACCTCGAGCGTGTCGAAGAAGGCCTGCCAGTCGAAATGCGGGGTGACCTGGTTGGCCGCCGCCACGTCGACCGGGTGGTAGCGCTTGGCCGGTTCGCGCAGCTCGATGCGCGACAGCGAGGCCTGCGCCAGCCGCGTCTCGAACGCCATCACCGCCTGCGCCTGCGTCGCGGCCTGGGGGGCGTCCACGCCCGACAGCGTCAGCAGCCGGGCGATGTAGGCCACGTAGGCCTCGCGGATCTTCGCCTGCGACGCATCGCTGTAGTAGCCCTTCTCGGGCAGCCCCAGGCCGCCTTGCCCGGCGTAGGCGATCACCTGCCCGGAGTTCTTGTAGTCGGCGTTGGCGCCGAACGAGAACAGGAAGCCCTGGCCGCGGGCATAGCTGTCGCGCAGCCAGGCGGCGATCGCCGGCGCGTCGGCCAGCGCGTCGATGGCCCGCAGCTGCGGTTGCAGCGGGGCGATGCCGGCGGCATCGATCGCGGCCTCGTCCGAGCCGGCGCGCCACAGGTCGGCGATCTTGGCCTCGATCGAGCCGGCGGCGGGGTGGCCGGCGGCCGCCTGCTTCACCAGCTCGTGCTGGATCGCCAGCGAGCGCTCGCCCAGCACCTCGAAGCTGCCCCAGCTGGTGCGGTCGGACGGCACCGGGTTGGCCTTCAGCCAGTTGCCGTTGACGAAGCCGTTGAGGTCCTGGCAGGCGGCGGTGCCGGCATCCAGATCGGCGACGTCGAAGGCCACGATCGGCGCATCGAGCCTGGACAGGTCCACGCGAGGCGTGGCCCCGGTGCGGACCGCGTCCCCGCGGGCGGCAGGCGCGTCGCTCCTGGCGTACGCGGGCAGCGACACGGCGACGGCCATCGCCAGGGACAGGGGGGCGAGCTTGCGAAGGGTCATGCGGTTCTCCAGCCGACGGGAAGGCAGGCGCCGGGCGGCGCAGTCGGCCAGCGTAGGCGATCGGGTCGCGCGACCGGTAGCCCGGAAGTCATGCTGGGGCGGGAATGGGGATTGGGGAATGGGGAATCGCAAGAGCGGGCGGGCCGGCCGATCTGCGTGTTGTGCTACGCGGAAACGACAGCGCCCGGCCTGAGCCGGGCGCTCCAAGAGCCGGGAAACCGCTCTCGCGATTCCCCATTCTTCAATCCCCAATCCCGCCGCGCCCCGGCCGGAGCCGGACGCCTTCTGAGCCAGGGAACCGCTCTCACGATTCCCCAATCCCGATTCCCTATTCCCCGCTCAACGCACCTTGCCCTGATTGGCCACCGCCTCGGCGGCCTTCTTCGCCGCTTCCGGGTCGCCCAGATAGCGGAACGACTGCACCTGCAGCTGGTCGTCCAGCTCGAACAGCAGCGGGATGCCGGTGGGGATGTTGAGTTCCAGGATGGCGTCGTTGGAGATGCCGTTGAGGTACTTGTACAGCGCGCGCAGCGAGTTGCCGTGGGCGGTGACCAGCACGGTCTTGCCGTCCTTCAGCTGCGGTGCGATGGCGTCGTGCCAGTACGGCAGCACGCGCTCGAGCGTGGTCGCCAGCGATTCGGTGGCCGGCAGCGCGTTGCGGTCCAGGCCGGCGTAGCGGCGGTCGTGCAGTGGATGGCCCGGGTCGTCCAGCGCCATCGGCGGCGGCGGGATGTCGTAGGAGCGGCGCCAGATCTTGACCTGGTCCTCGCCGTGCTTGGCCGCGGTCTCGGCCTTGTCCAGGCCCTGCAGCCCGCCGTAGTGGCGCTCGTTGAGGCGCCAGCTCTTGAGCACCGGCAGCCAGTCCTGGTCCAGTTCCTTGAGCGCGCCCTGCAGCGTGTGGATCGCGCGCTTGAGCACCGAGGTGTGGGCCACGTCGAACTGCAGGCCCTCGTCCTTCATCAGCCGGCCGGCGGTAGCGGCCTCCTGGCGGCCCTGGTCGGTGAGGTCGACGTCCACCCAGCCGGTGAAGCGGTTGTCCAGGTTCCATTGGCTCTGGCCATGGCGCAGCAGTACGAGTTTGCGGGTCACTACGGATCTCCGGCGGCGATGTGGTCCCCGATTGTAGCGGCAGCGGTGCGCCGCTGCGGCGGGCCTGCACGGCCCCGCCACGCGCACGGCCGCATCCTCGGTACATGACACTTCCGCCCGATTCGGTGTTCGGCGACTGGGATGGCAGCGTGGTGCAGGCCCGCCGGCTGCAGCACGCGCTCGCCCGCCAGGTCGTGCTGGACGATACCGTCCCGGCCGGGCCCGCGTGGCTGGCCGGCTTCGACGTCGGCTTCGAGGACGAGGGCCGCACCACCCGCGCCGCCGCCGTGCTGCTGGATGCGCGCACGCTGCAGCCGCTGGAGACCTGCATCGCGCGCGTGCCGACCTCGATGCCGTACGTGCCCGGCCTGCTCAGCTTCCGCGAGTTGCCGGCGCTGCTGCAGGCGCTGGCGCAGCTGTCGCGGCGGCCCGACCTGGTGTTCGTCGACGGCCAGGGCATCGCGCACCCGCGCCGGCTCGGGATCGCCGCGCATTTCGGCGTGGTCACCGACCTGCCCTGCATCGGCGTGGCCAAGCAGCGCCTGGCCGGCCAGTTCGTCGAGCCGGGCCCCGCGCGCGGCGACCGCAGCCCGATCCTGCTGCAGCGCGAGACGGTGGGCTGGGCGCTGCGCAGCAAGCCGCGCTGCAAGCCGTTGATCGTCTCGCCCGGGCACCGGGTCTCGGTCGATGGCGCGCTGGCCTGGGTGCTGCGCTGCCTGGGCGGCTACCGGCTGCCCGAGCCGACTCGGCTGGCCGACCGCCTGGCCTCGCGCCGCGGCGAGATCGCGCTGCAGACCGCGCCCACGTTGCTTTAGCACGCGCCGGCGCCCGCCTGCGGGCCGACCGGCGCGGAACGTTGCGTCTTGCCCCGGCCGCTGCATGCGGCCGCGGCCGCATGCGAAGCTGCCCTCCCCCGTCACGAGCCGTCGCCATGACCATCCTGATCGCTCCCCGCGTCCACGACATCGGCGGCCTGGAAGTGCGCCGCGCCGTGCCCAGCCTGCAGGCGCGCAGCGTCGGCCCGTTCGTGTTCATCGACCACATCGGTCCGGCGGTGTTCGCCCCCGGCCACGGCCTCGACGTACGCCCGCACCCGCACATCGGGCTGGCCACCGTCACCTTCCTGTGGTCCGGCGAGATCGGCCACCGCGACAGCCTCGGCTCGGACCAGGTGATCCGCGCCGGCGACGTGAACTGGATGACCGCCGGGCGCGGCATCGCGCACTCCGAGCGCACGCCCGGCCCCGAGCGCGAACACTCGCACCCGCTGCACGGCATGCAGACCTGGCTGGCGCTGCCGAAATCGGCCGAGGAGACCGCGCCGGCATTCCACCACTTCGCCGCCGACACCCTGCCGCAGCAGCGCCGCGGCGGTGCCTGGCTGCGCGTGCTCGCCGGGCGCGCCTATGGCGAGGAGTCGCCGGTGCGGGTGTTCGCCGACACCCTCAACGTCGCCCTGGACCTGGCGGCCGACGCCGAGCTGGACCTGGAGGCCGGCCACGCCGAGCGCTCGCTGTACGTGCTGGAGGGCGACGCCCAGCTGGACGGGGTCGATGTGCCGGCGCGCCACCTGATCGTGCCAGCACCGGGCGCGCGCGGCCGGCTGCGCGCCAAGACCCCGGTCCGGGCGATGCTGATGGGCGGCGAGCCGCTGGACGGCCCGCGCCACCTCTGGTGGAACTTCGTGTCCAGTTCCAGGGAGCGCATCGAGCAGGCCAAGGACGACTGGCACGCCGGCCGCTTCGGCACCATCCCGGGCGACGACCAGGAGTTCATCCCGCTGCCCGAGACCCCGGCGCCGAAGCCGGTCGACTATCCCTGAGTGCGCCCGCGGCGGGCGCGAACGATTTGTCAGCGCGCCGCGGCTTGGTTATGGTGACCCCGCCGTCCCTGCCGCTGCCGGCGGGGGCGTCGCGTCAGCGATGCGCCTGGGGAGGCGCTGCACGGGCGATTCTGGGGAGAGGGCCCGCACAGCACGCCGGAGCGTAGCGCCGCCTGTCCTTCATCGCCCGGGGAAACCGCATGAAAACCGTATCCAGCCTGGCCAGCCTGTGCCTGTTCGTCCTGTTGCTGCCCGTCGTAGGCCGCGCGCAGCCGCCCGGCTGCCCGTCGCTGCCGCCCGCCGCCGGCCTGCAGTGGACGCCGCTGGCCGGGGACGACTACCTCGTGTGCAAGGCCAGCACCGCCGACGGCCGCCAGGTGCTCGGGCTGATGCTCACCACCCGCGATCCGGACATCGCGCTCGGCCGCGACCGCCGCGCCGAGAAGGGGCAGATCGAGCAGACGCCGATGTACTGGTACCGGCTCGACCTGGGCGGCGGGGTGCTGCCGAACATGGCCTCGCGCCGCATCGCGGTGGTCGAGCTCGGCAAGCACCGCTATGCGCAGATCTGGATCGACGCCGGCGACAGCGGCGAACTGGCGTCGCTCCAGTCGCTGCTGCAGCACATGGACCTGGAGCCGGCGAGCCTGGCGCTGACACGCTGACCGGGCGCCGGCGCGTCCTTCAGAAGCGGCCTTCCTGGAAATCGACGAAGGCCTGCATCAGTTCCTGCTTGGTGTTCATCACGAACGGGCCGTGGCGCACCACCGGCTCGCGCAGCGGCCGCCCCGCGACCAGGATCAGCCGCGCGCCCGCGGCGCCGGCGCGCAACCGCAGCGCGTCGCCACCGCCCAGCACCGCGAGCTGCTGCAGTGCCAGCTCGCGTGCGTCCTGGCCCTCGCCCAGCACGGCCGCGCCCTCGAACACGTAGGCGAACGCGCTGTGCCCGGTCGGCAGTACGTAGTCCCACGGAGTGTCCGGCTGCAGTTCGATGTCCAGGTACAGCGGATCGGTCGCCGGCTGCACGATCGGCCCGATCGCCGCCTCCACCCGGCCGGCGATCACCTTGACCCGGACGCCGGGCGCCGGCGTGGCCACCGGGATACGGTCCGGCGCGTATTCCTGGTAGCGCGGCTCGCCCATCTTGTCGCGCGCCGGCAGGTTCACCCACAGCTGAAAGCCGCGCATGCGCCCGGACTCCTGCTCGGGCATCTCGGAATGGATCAGTCCGCGCCCGGCGGTCATCCACTGCACGCTGCCCGGGGTCAGCAGGCCCTCGTTGCCGTGGTTGTCCTTGTGCCGCATGCGCCCGTCGAGCATGTAGGTGACGGTCTCGAAGCCGCGGTGCGGATGGCTCGGAAAACCGGCGAGGTAGTCCTCGGCCTGCTCGGTGCCGAACTCGTCGAGCATCAGGAACGGGTCCAGCGCCGGCAGCTCGGGCGTGCCGATCACGCGGGTCAGCTTGACGCCGGCCCCGTCGGACGTGGGCAGCCCGCGGATCGTGCGCAGCACGCGGGCCGGGGCGGCGTGGAGGATATCGCTCATGGAAGGTTCTCCTGGGAAGACAGGCTATATGCGCCCTGCCCTGCCGCCGGCCAATCCTGGCGCGCGCAACCCATCGTTCCATAAACCTTCGCCTGTTGGGTCCGGGTGCGTGTCCTGCCGGCCGCTTCGTGGCGCGCGAAGGCCGGCCACCGCGCGGCGGCCCGCGCGCGCGTACGACCAAAGTGCTAGGAGCCCCTGCCCCGGCGGGATTGACCGCCCCGCGGCGTCAGAGCACCCTTGGCCCGATATTTCCGGAGGGGATGGCATGAAAGGCTTTTCCAAACTGGCGTGGGCCGCACTCGCGGTCGTGGCCGCGTTCTGCCTGGGGACGGTCGCGCTGCGCCGGGGCGAACACATCAACGCCCTGTGGATCGTGGTGGCGGCGGTCTCGATCTACCTGATCGCCTACCGCTTCTACAGCCGCTTCATCGCCGACAAGGTGATGCAGCTGGACCCGACCCGTGCCACCCCGGCGGTGCTCAACAACGACGGCCTGGACTACGTGCCCACCAACAAGCACGTGCTGTTCGGCCACCACTTTGCCGCGATCGCCGGCGCCGGGCCACTGGTGGGCCCGGTGCTCGCCGCGCAGATGGGCTACCTGCCCGGCCTGCTGTGGCTGGTGGTCGGCGTGGTGTTCGCCGGCGCGGTGCAGGACTTCGTGGTGCTGTTCCTGTCGAGCCGCCGCAACGGCCGCTCGCTCGGCGACCTGGTGCGCGAGGAAATGGGCCAGGTGCCCGGCACCATCGCGCTGTTCGGCGCCTTCCTGATCATGATCATCATCCTGGCGGTGCTGGCGATGGTGGTGGTCAAGGCGCTGGCCGAAAGTCCCTGGGGCATGTTCACCGTGATCGCGACCATGCCGATCGCGATCATGATGGGCGTGTACATGCGCTACATCCGCCCCGGCAAGATCGGCGAGATCTCGGTGGTCGGCCTGATCCTGCTGCTGGCCGCGATCTGGTTCGGCGGCCGTGTCGCCGCCGATCCGACCTGGGGCCCGGCCTTCACCTTCACCGCGCAGCAGATCACCTGGATGCTGATCGGCTACGGCTTCGTGGCCTCGGTGCTGCCGGTGTGGCTGCTGCTGGCCCCGCGCGACTACCTGTCCACCTTCCTCAAGATCGGCACCATCGTCGCCCTGGCGATCGGCATCCTGATCGTGATGCCGGAGCTGAAGATGCCGGCGCTGACCCAGTTCGCCGGCAGCGGCGACGGCCCGGTGTGGAAGGGCGGCATCTTCCCGTTCCTGTTCATCACCATCGCCTGCGGCGCGGTCTCCGGCTTCCACGCGCTGATCGCCTCCGGCACCACGCCCAAGCTGCTCGCCAGCGAGGGCCACATGCGCTACATCGGCTACGGCGGCATGCTGATGGAATCGTTCGTGGCGATCATGGCGCTGGTCGCGGCCTCGATCATCGAGCCGGGCGTGTACTTCGCGATGAACAGCCCGGCCTCGCTGGTCGGCAGCGACGTGGTCGCGGTGGCGGCCAAGGTCTCGGAGTGGGGGTTCGCGATCACGCCCGACGTGCTCGAGGCCACCGCCCGCGACATCGGCGAGCACACCGTACTGGCGCGGGCCGGCGGCGCGCCGACGCTGGCGGTCGGCATCGCGCAGATCCTGCACCACGCGCTGCCGAGTGCCGACGCGATGGCGTTCTGGTACCACTTCGCGATCCTGTTCGAGGCCCTGTTCATCCTGACCGCGGTGGACGCGGGCACCCGCGCCGGCCGCTTCATGCTGCAGGACCTGCTGGGCAACTTCATCCCGTCGATGCGCCGCACCGAGTCGTGGGCCGCCAACATCATCGCCACCGCCGGCTGCGTCGCGCTGTGGGGCTACCTGCTGTACACCGGCGTGGTCGACCCGTTCGGCGGCATCCAGACGCTGTGGCCGCTGTTCGGCATCTCCAACCAGATGCTGGCCGGCATCGCGCTGATGCTGGGCACGGTGGTGCTGTTCAAGATGAAGCGCGACCGCTACGCCTGGGTCACCGTGGTCCCCGCGGCGTGGCTGCTGATCTGCACCACCTACGCGGGCCTGATCAAGATCTTCGACCGCAACCCGGCGCAGGGCTTCCTCGCGCAGGCGCACAAGTTCCAGGACGCGATCGCCAGCGGCACCGTCACCGCGCCGGCCAAGTCGGTGGCGCAGATGCAGCAGATCGTCACCAACGCCTATGTCAACACCGGCCTGACCGTGCTGTTCCTGTTCGTGGTGCTGTCGATCCTGATCTACGCGGTGAAGACCATCGTGGCCGCGCGCCGCAACCCGCAGCGCAGCGACCGCGAGACCGCGTACGTGGCGCTGCAGCCGCACCAGATGGCGGACCTGTGATGAGTACCGACCTGGTCCCGGTCGGGCAGTACCAGGCGCACCGCCGGTTGTGGCGGCGCCTGGTACAGACCGCACGGCTGTGCTGCGGCATCCCCGACTACGACAACTACGTGCGCCACGTGCGCGAGAAGCACCCCGACCGCCCGATCATGGACTACCCGACGTTCTTCCGCGAGCGCCAGGAAGCCCGCTACGGCGGCAAGAGCGGCTTCCGCTGCTGCTGACCGTTGCGTTCTCGCCGACGATCGACCGATCGTCGGCGAGGCGCTCGCTCCGTGACCATGCGATCTGAAGAGGGAACCTGGATCGCCGGGGACCGGCCCGGGCGGCTCAGGCCGCGGCGGCGTGCTGCAGGCGCGCGTAGATCTCCGGCAACTGCTGCATGCGCTCCATCACCGCTGCCACCCCGAGCTGGCGCAGGGTCGCGGCATGGCCGGCCGGCACGTGCCCCGCCCCGGTGAAGCCGATCACCCGCATCCCGGCCGCCCGCGCCGCGGTGACGCCGGTGCTGCTGTCCTCGATCACCAGGCAGCGCTCCGGCGGTACCCCCATCGTCGTGGCCGCCAACAGGTACACGTCAGGCGCGGGCTTGGGATGCGCCACCATGTCCGCACTGAAGATGTTGCCGCCCACCCGGTCGCCCAGCCCGACCCGTGCCAGCGAGGCCACCACGCTGTGGCGGCGGCTGTTGGACGCCACCGCCAGCGGCAGCGGCAGGCCCAGCAGCGCCTCGCGCGCCCCGTCGATCGGCGCCACTTCCGCGGCGATCAGCGCCTCGGAGCGCGCGCAGATCTCGCCGAACAGCGTCTCCGGGAAGCGCAGCTCGAACTGGCGCTCGACCCGGCGCATGATCTCGCCCGCGGTCAACCCGAAGCTGCCATGCAGGAACGCCTGCAGCGCCGGACGCGGCACGTAGGCGCTCAGCGCGTCGAGCATCACGCGGTCGGCCAGCACTTCGCTGTCGACGAGCACGCCGTCGCAATCGCTGATCAGCAGTTCGATGGGCGGGGACGTCATCGCCAGCTCCG
The DNA here is from genome assembly GCA_037145635.1 of Lysobacteraceae bacterium USHLN149. Lineage (GTDB taxonomy): Bacteria > Pseudomonadota > Gammaproteobacteria > Xanthomonadales > Xanthomonadaceae > JAATFS01. The sequence continues at coordinate 603,002 of JBBCXB010000001.1, read as the reverse complement.
GTAACGAGGGAACCCCATTATGACGCTGCACTGCAGCATGGGGATGACCCGCAGCCTGCCCGGCGTACGCATGCTTCCTTAACGCCTGCACGCTAGACTGCCGCCGCGGAAGACGCCCTGGCGTGTCCTGCGGTCGCCTCCGCGCGGCGCCGCGACGGGTCGTCTCCGCACCGGGCGCGCCCGCCGCGTCGTGCCCGGCCCTGCCGACCTCGTCGCCGCGACGCGGTCGGCACGGTCCGGATCCTCGAGCCGACAGGCTCATGGCCCGGACGCACACGGCTTCCGAGCGCAAGGAAAGGAACGATCCATGCTCAGCCCTCGCCTCCTGCTGGCAGCCTCCGCCCTGCTGCTGTTTCCCATGTCATGTCTGGCCGGCCCTGTCGGCGCCAAGGAGCATTCCGTCATGTCAGCGACCCCGAAGTCCACCCCCGCCGTCTTCACCGATCCGCAGATCGCACCGCTCGCCGAGGCCGTCGCCCGCGGCGATGTCGCCGCGATCCGCCGCCTCGCCGGCCAGGCCGACCTGTCGGCTCGCGGCGACCAGCACGTCACCCTGCTGGAGTGGGCGGTCTGGAACCAGCAGCCCGAGTCGCTGGTCGCGCTGCTCGACGCCGGCGCCGATCCGGCGCAGCTGGGCATGGACGACGAGACCGTCGTGCACATGGCCGCGATGGTCAAGGACGAGCGCTACCTGCGCCTCCTGCTCGACCACCACGCACCCGTCGACATCGTCAGCCCGCGCGCCGGCTGGACCCCGCTGTTCCGCGCCGTGGAGAGCAAGCGCCAGGCGCAGGTCGACCTGCTGATCGCCGCCGGCGCCAATCTGCGGCAGGTCGACGCGATGGGCAATTCGCTGCTGCACCAGGCCGCCAAGTCCGGCGCCAGCAGCGCCCTGGTGCTGACCTTGCTCGAGCGCGGCGTAGATCCCACGCTGAAGAATGCGCAGCACGCCAGCTTCCAGTCCTATTTTTTCGCCACCCCCGAGCCGCTGCTCAATGCCCAGGGCCGCGAGGCACGCCAGCAGGTGCAGGCCTGGCTGAGTGCCCACCACATCCCGCTCGAAGCGTCGCGCTGAACCACCGCGTGCAGAACCCGACAAGGAGTCGCGCATGAATTCTCCCGATCCCACCGCCGCTGCCAGCGCCTCGACCGGCTTCGCCGACGCCACCCGCGGGCGCCAGCCGCACGCGCTCGACCGCGAACTGCCGTCTGTGTTGCAGGACCTGTACGCGGTGGCCGAGCACCGCCGCCAGGGCACCGCCGCCCCCGCCACCGAGCTGCCCGGCCACTGGGCACGCATGGACGACGCCGCGCTGCGCCAGGCTGGCATCGACCCCGGCCTGCTGCACGACGCCAAGAGCGGCTTCGACGCAGGCCTCTACCGCGACCCGCAAGGACACGTGGTGGTGGCGCTGTGCGGCACCGACGAGACCAAGGACTGGAAGCACAACATCGGCCAGGGCCTGGGCTTCGACGACGCGCAGTACGGCTCGGCGATCCGGCTGGCCAAGGAGGCCCGGCAGGCCTTCGGCAGCGAGGTCGTGCTGAGCGGCCACTCGCTCGGCGGCGGGCTCGCCGCCGCGGCCGCGATGGCCAGCAACACCCCCGCGATCACCTACAACGCCGCCGGCGTCAACTCACGCACCCTGGAGCGCGAGGGCCTGGATGCGGCGGCCGCCAAGGCCTACGCCGCGGACGGCCTGATCCGCGGCTACCACGTCAAGAACGAGCTGCTGACCCACCTGCAGGAGGACAGCCTGCCGCTGAAGTGGGCCATGCCCAACGCGGCCGGCCACCAGATCGAGCTGCCGGAGCCGGACCCGCTGTCGTTCGGCCAGCGCCTGATCCCCGGCAAGATGCTGATGCACCGGCTCGACCTGCATGGCATCGATTCGGTGATGAAGGCGCAGGACCTGCAGCAGCTGCGCGAGCACGACGGGCGCGGCGTCGGCGTGCAGGGCACGTCCACCCCGGGCGGCCGCCTGTTCAACGACGCGGTCGACCAGCTCAAGCCGCAGCGCGAGCAGCTCGGCCTGGGCCGCGATGCCGATTTCTTCAATACCGCGGCCGGCGTGGCCGCGCGTGCCGGCAGCGACGGCCTGAGCCGGATCGACCACCTGGTCGCCAGCCGCGACGGCGAGCGCCTGGTCGCGGTGCAGGGCCGCCTGGACGATCCCGGCCACCTGCGCAGCCAGCTGCCGGCCGCCGAGGCCGCCGGCACGCCCGCGCCCAGCAGCGTCAGCCAGCTGCAGCAGCAGGACCAGGGCCGCGTCCCGGCCCCGGCGCAGCCGGAGGACCCGCAGCGTCATCGTGCTCTGGGCTGACCCGGTCCGGCTGGGGCCGCGGCGCCGGACGGCCGCCGCGGCGTCGACAGGAGGCCGCGCCGCAGCGGCGTGCCGTCCCCAGAAAGCCCGACGAAGCGAACCCCGACGCAGGCGGGCTGAGCGGCCGCCCACCCGGGCGGCCGCTCAGGTTCATCCTGTCGCCATCGCGCGCAGGGTGATGCCGACCAGGTAGGCCAGGTAGGTGCCAGTGGCGTAGCCCATCGTCCCCAGCAGCACCCCCACCGGCGCCAGTGCCGGATGGAACGCCGCGGCCACCACCGGCGCCGACGCCGGCCCCCCGACGTTGGACTGCGAGCCGATCGCGAAGTAGAAGAACGGCACCCGCAGCAGGCGCCCCAGCCCCAGCAGCAGCACGATGTGCACCGCGAGCCAGATCAGCCCGAGCAGGAAGATCCACGGCCGGTCCAGCAGCGCCAGCAGGTCCATCTGCATGCCGATGCAGGCGATCAGGAAGTACAGCAGCAGCGAGCCGATGCGCGATGCCCCGGCGCCCTCCAGCGTGCGTGCGCGGGTGAAGCTCAGCAGCAGCCCGATCGTGGTCGCCAGCACCACCACCCAGACGAACGGCGAGCCCAGGCTGAACTGCGCCGCCCAGCTGACGTGGGCGTCGAACCACGCCGCCAGCGGCTGCGCGATGGCATGCGCCAGGCCGACCGCACCGAACGCCACGCCCACGATCAGCATCAGGTCGGTCAGGCTGGCCACGCGCTCGTGCTGCGCCTGGAAGCGGGCGATGCGCGCCTGGAGTTCGTCGAGGCCGCGGGTGTCGGCCCCGGACCGGGCATCGATCGCGGGCGCGCGCGCGGCCAGGAAGATCAGCACCGCCATCCACACGTAGCCCACCCCGACATCGACCACCGCGAATTGGCCGAAGGTGGTGGCATCGACCTGGAACACCTCGCGCATCGCCAGCATGTTGGCGCCGCCGCCGATCCAGCTGCCCGCCAGCGCCGCCATGCCGGCCCAGGTGTCGCCGGCCACGGTGGCCGGGTGCAGCCACCGCATCGGCTGGAACGCCACCACCGCGCCAAGCATGATGCTGAGCGAGGCGCCCAGGTACATCGCCACGAGCTTCGGCCCCAACCGCAGGATGCCCTTCAGGTCGATGGTCAGGGTCAGCAGCACCAGCGCGGCCGGCAGCAGCACGTCGCGCGCCACCGGGTCGTACAGCCGCGTGGCCTGGCCGTCGATCAGGCCGACGGTGTTGTAGAGGCCCGGAATCAGGTAGCACAGCAGCAGCGCCGGGACATAGGTGTAGAAGCGCTTCCAGGCGCCGCGCTCGCGCGAGGCGGTCCAGAACACGGCCCCCAGGGTGGCGGCGATCAGGCCGAACACGACGATGTCGTTCCGGATCAGGGCATGCGGCACGGAAGTCACGGCAACGGCGGTCCTGGTCGGGCCCGGCAACGGCGTCCGGCGGCGGGGCCACCGCCCCGTGCGGAAGGCGAATCCCCGAATCTATCCCAGCCGCCACCGCCCGGGAACCCCGCGCCCGGCGGCCGGCGCATGCAGGCGCCCGGGGGCCTGCAGCCGGCACCGCAGCGGCGCCCCGCACCTGACGGTGCACGACGGCGCGGCGGCGGAGGCCGGCATGCGGGATGGGCGGAGAGGCCGGCGCGGCAGCGACGGCGAACGGAAGCGCTCGACAGCGAGGGACGCAGGCGCAGGGCGGCGCCCGACGAAGACGAAAACGAAGACGACAGCGACAGCGGGGGCAGAGGGTGTACACGCGAACGCGGTGCTCAAGCGAGGGCGTCGCGCGACGATGTCGTGGGATCGAAATCGCTGGTCACGGCGAGCCGGGGGCGCCAAGCAAAGGGGATCTTCGCCTTGGGGAAAGGCCAAGCAGTGCTTCCAGCAGTTCGAACAGACCGGCGCGCCCTTACTCAAGGGGCCGCGGGTGAGTAGCCATGAGGGCTCCGCGTCCGGCGATCCCAGCATCGCGCCGCCGGGCCAGGACTGCTGTCAGGCGGATACGGACCCGGGGGTAGGAATTCTCTGACGCGACGCCGCCGGTACGAGGCGCTAGGCTCCGCTCGAAGCCACAGGGCTTGGAGACGGAAGATGAGCGTTTTCCGCAGATACCAGCTACCCGTGAAACTGACCATGGTGGTCGCCTACCTGCTGATCGTGCGGATGGCGCTGTCGCTCTGGGCGTGAGCCCCGAGGTCCAGCCCCCGACACAGCTGCCAGCCCGGCGCCCCTGACCGGTACCCGACGCCGCTAGGCCGGGTCCAGCCAGCCGCATTGCCGCGCCTCCGCGACGTCCCAGTCGGTGTCCAGGTCCAGCGCCAGCGCCGGCGCGGCGACACGCCCCAGCTGCGCCGCCGGCAGGCGCGCAAGCCACCCGCGCAGTCCCTGGTCGCCCTGCAGCGGCGCGTCCCGCCAGGCCGCCTGCGCCATCACCACGGGCAAGCCGTCAATGCCTGCGTAGGCGCTGACGGCACAGCGGCAGGCAGCCTGCGCGGCGGCCTCCAGCAGGGCCCGCAGGTGTGCCGTCTCGAGCGCGGGCTGGTCGCAGCCCAGGATCAGGCAGCGCTGGATCGCCGGGTCGTCCTGCACGCCCCGGCGCAGCCGCGCCAGGCTGCTGCCCATGCCCTGCGCCCAGTCTTCGTTGCGCAGGCATTCGACGGGCAACCCGTCGAGCAAGGGCTGCAAGGCCGCCGCCCCGGCGCCAAGGACCACCAGGCAGCGGCGCGGCGCGGTCGCCAGCGCCAGGCGCACGGTGCGCCGCAGCAATGGCTCGCCGCCGCGGGCGAGCCGCTGCTTGGGCTGCCCGAGCCGGCGGCTGCCCCCGGCGGCGAGGATCAGCGCCGCATGGGCGCCGCTCACGCGCTCCACGCCTGCGGCGCCTGCCGCAGGACCGCCGGCTCGGTCCGCCACTGCTGCAGCTGCGCGGCGATGCTCAACGCGATCGCTTCCGGGCCCTTGCCGCCGAGCGGCAACCCCACCGGCGAATGCAGCCGCGGCGCCAGGCGATCGTGCTGGGGCCGCCGCAGCAGCCGGAACAGGTCCTCGCGCCGGCGCGCCGGCCCGAGCAGCCCGATGAAGGGAATGCGCGAGGCCGCCAGTGCGTCCAACGCCTCGCGGTCGAGTTCGAAATTGTGGTGCATCACCAGCGCGGCATCGTGGTCGGTGCAGGCCATGACCGCCTCGCCGGGCGTCAGCGCCAGCACCCGGTCGGCGCCGGCGGCCGGCGCGTTCCAGCGCGGGCGCCTTTCCACCAGCAGGGTCAGCCAGCCGAGCTGGCGCAGCAGCGGCACCAGCACCGGTGTCTCCGGGCCGGCGCCGAACAGCGCCACCGCGGGCGGCGGATCGATACGCAGGGGCGCCGCGCCGGCCGCGGCCAGCGCGCGCGCGACCAGCGGCGACAGCGGCCAGCGTTCGTCGCGGTCCCCGACGCGGGCCACCAGGGCGTCCGCCTGCAGGGCCACCGTCAGCGCGCCGCGCCGCTGCAGCCAGGCCCCGGCGAGCGCGGCCCAGCCCCGCAGCGCCGACACCGGCAGCAGCGCCAGGCACAGCCGGCCGCGGCAGCCCACCGCCGATCCGGACAGCAGCGACTCGTCGTCGCGGGTGTCCACCTCCAGCCAGCCGACGCGGCCACTGCGGGCCGCCTCGGCGGCATGCCCGGCGATCTCGTCCTCCAGGCAGCCGCCGCTCAGCCAGCCCACCTGCGCCGCGTCGGGACCGAACCAGGCCATCGCCCCGGGCTGGCTGTAGTTCGAGCCCTCGGTGGCCATGACCAGCGCGAGCGTCGATGCCTCGCCCGGACGGCAGGCGCGCAGTGACGCTTCGATGCTGTGCCTGGCTGCGGACATGCCGGTGGGCTCGGGAAGGGGGCGTCCCCAGCCTAGGACGTCCGGCGTCGCGGCCCGGTGACCGACGCGACCGCGCCCGCGCACCCGTGCGACACATGACCGGCCGCAACGAGCCGCAGCGGCCTGCGGAAACGCGAAAGCCCCTGGCGACAGGGGCTTTCGGCGGCAACGCGGGGACCGGGCCGTGGCGGCCCGCCCGCCTCAGAACGGGATGTCGTCGTCGGCGAAGTCGTCCATCGGCGGCGCCGACTGCGGTGCGGACTGCTGGCGGCGCGGCGCGTAGTCCTGGCCACCACCACCACCACCGCTCTGGCGCGGCGGCGCCGAGCGCTGCGGACGATCGCCGCCCATGCCGCCACCGCCGCCTTCACCGCGGCCGCCCAGCATCTGCATCTCGTCGGCAACGATGTCGGTGGAGTACTTCTCCACGCCGTCCTGGCCGGTGTACTTGTCGTAGCGTAGCGAGCCCTCGACGTAGACCGAGCTGCCCTTGCGCAGGTACTCGCCGGCGATCTCGCCCAACTTGCCAAAAAACACCACGCGGTGCCATTCGGTACGTTCCTGCTGGTTGCCGTCCTTGTCCTTGCGCACGCTGGTGGTGGCCAGGCTGATCCGGGTGATCGCCATGCCGCTCTGGGTGTACTTGGTGTCGGGATCGTTGCCGAGGTTGCCGACGAGGATGACTTTGTTGATGCCGCGGGCCATGAGCTGCTTCCGTCTGTTGTCCCCCGCGACCTGGCGGCACGCGGGGCGGTAGAGAATTTGGGGGTCAATCCTAACATTCCACGGGCGGCCGGACCGGCGCGATCCACCCCTGAACGGGACAGGAAACGGCGCGGCGCGCTGTCGGAATCCCCGCCCGGCGCGGGTCTGCCCGACCTCGCCCGGAACCGTGGCACGGCCCGCGGCGGGCGGCCGGTCCCGGTCGACGGGGACGGGCGTGGCCGCGCAGCCTATAATTTGCGCACGCATCCAGTCCTGAACGCATGACCATCGCCGAAGACCTCCGCCCCGCCCTGGGCCTGCCCCAGATCCAGACGCTCGCCGCACCCGAGATGGCCGCGGTCGATGCGCTGATCCGCCGTCGCCTGGCTTCGGATGTCGTGCTGATCAACCAGATCGCCGACCACATCATCTCGGCCGGCGGCAAGCGCCTGCGGCCGATGCTGGTGGTGCTGGCCGGCCAGGCCGTCGGCCACGCCGGCGCCGACCACCACCAGCTGGCGGCGATCATCGAGTTCATCCACACCTCGACCCTGCTGCACGACGACGTGGTCGACGAGTCCGACCTGCGCCGCGGCCGCAGCACCGCCAACGCGCTGTGGGGCAACGCGCCCAGCGTGCTGGTGGGCGACTTCCTGTACTCGCGCAGCTTCCAGCTGATGGTCGAGCTGGACCGCATGGAAGTGATGCAGATCCTGGCCGACACCACCAACCGCATCGCCGAAGGCGAGGTGCTGCAGCTGCTGCACGTGCACAACCCCGATACCGACGAGGCCGCGTACCTGCGCGTGATCGAGCGCAAGACCGCGGTGCTGTTCGCCGCCGGCACCCGCCTCGGCGCGCTGGCCGCCGGCGCCGACCCGGCGCTGCAGCAGCGCCTGTACGACTACGGCATGCAGCTGGGCTACGCCTTCCAGATCGCCGACGACGTGCTCGACTACGCCGCCGACGCCGCCGATCTGGGCAAGAACCTGGGCGACGACCTCGCCGAGGGCAAGGCCACCCTGCCGCTGATCCATGCGATGGCGCACTCGGACGCCGACACCCGCCAGCGCCTGCGCCGCATCGTCGAGCAGGGCGACGCCGACGCGATGCCGGAAGTCCTGGCCGCGATCCACGCCACCGGCGGGCTGGACTACAGCCGCCGCCGCGCCGCCGCGTACGCCGCCGCCGCCGAGCAGGCGCTGGACGGCCTGCCCGAGAGCGACGCGGTCGCCGCGCTGCGCGGCCTGGCGCGCTACGCGATCGAACGGACGCATTAGTCCGGCGCGAGCGCCCTCAAATCACCCCGAGCCCCGGGATCGTGCTGATCGCTTCGGGATCGAACCCGGCGATGCGGGCGAAATGGCGGCCGCGCTCGACGTAGTCGCGGTAGGCGCCGAAGCTGGGCGCGCCCGGCGACAGCAGCACCACCCCGCCCGCGTCGCCGAGCGCCGCGCGCGCCCGCGCCACCGCCTGCGGCAGGTCGTCCGCCGCGTGCAGGCCGAAGCGGCCGGCCGCGGCCAGCGGCGCCAGCAGGGCATGGATGCGCGGCCCGTTGGCGCCCATCGTCACGATCTCCAGCGGCGCGTCGGTGGCCATGTGGGCGGCGAAATCGTGCCAGTCCAGGCCGCGATCGTGGCCGCCGACCAGCAGCGCGACCCGGCGCTGCGGGAAGCAGGCCAGCGCCGCCAGCGTGGCGTGCGGCGTGGTGCTGATCGAGTCGTTGACGTAGGTGACGCCGTCCTGGCTGCCGAGCGTCTGCAGCCGGTTCGGCAGCGGCCGGAACGTCAGCGCCGCCGGCGCCAGCGCCGCGGCGTCCAGCCCCAGCGCTTCCAGCGCCGCCAGCACCGCGCACAGGTTGCCGCGGTTGTGGCGGCCCGGCAGCGGCACGCTGGCGGTGTCGAAGACCGCCGCCTCGCCGCGGTGGACCACCTCCCCACGCAGGTGCCAGCCGTCGGCGCGGTTGAACCAGCGCACCTGGCTGTCGGGCAGTCGCAGCTGCGCCAGGTGCGGGTCGGCGGCGTTCAGCAGCGCGATGCGCGGGGCCGCGGCCGTGACCAGCGCCAGCTTGTCGGCGACATAGCGCGCCTCGCTGCCGTGCCAGTCCAGGTGCTCGGGGAACAGGTTCAGCACCAGTGCCAGCTCCGGGCGCGCCCCGCTGCGCGCGACCTCGCCGGTCTGGTAGCTGGACAGCTCGATCGCCCAGTAGGCCGGCGGCGGCTGCGGCGCCAGCACCTCCAGCAGCGGCAGGCCGATGTTGCCGACCAGCGCGGTGCGATGCCCGCCGGCGCGCAGCAGGTGCGCCAGCAGCGCGGTGGTGGTGCTCTTGCCCTTGGTGCCGGTGACGCAGATCGCACCCGGCACCTGCCCGCCCGGCTGGGCGTGCTCGGCGAACCACAGCGCGGTGCCGCCGACGAACCGGGTGCCGCGCGCGGCGGCCGCCTGCGCCTGCGGGAGGTACGGGCTGATGCCCGGCGACTTGATCACCACGTCGAAGGCGGCCAGCCGCTCGGCGCTGGGCTCGGTCTCCACGGTCAGCGCGGGATCGTGCAGCGCGCGCACCGCGTCCACCTCGTCCGCGCCGCAGAACACCGTCAGCGGCCGCGGCCCGCCCGACGCTCCGGGCTCCAAGCCCGCGCGTAACGCGCGATAGGCGGCGCGGCCCTCGCGGCCCCAGCCCCAGAGCGCGACCGCCTGGCCGTCAAGCTGCGAAATTCGCACGCACGCGCTCCCACAGCGCCGGCGGGATGCGGTGCACGCCGCGGCCGGGGTCGTCGTGCGCGGCGGGCGGATTGTCCTCGACCCCCAGCAGGTCCTCCAGCTGCAGCTCGCCGGCCGCCAGCTGCGGCTGGATCTCGCGCAGGAAGCGCTTCACCAGCGCATCCTCGGTCCATTCCGGACGCGCGGCGAGCGTGGCCATCGCCGCGCGAGACTCGCGGCCCTCGCCCACGCATTCGAACGGCTTGTGGTCCTTGAATTCCAGCAGGGCGTCGAAGCCGCCGGCCTGCGCCGCATCGTCCAGCAGGTTGCGGCCGAAGATCTTCACCAGCCGCGTCTTCGGCATGAACGGCGCCAGCGCCAGGAACACGAAGTGGCACTTGGGGCAGACCCCGCACCAGCGGTGCGCCGGGCGCTCGCCCATGATGTGGAAATTGCGGTTGCAGCTGGAGAAGTGCGCGTCGTAGCGGTCGCTGCGGGCGAACTGCCGCGCCACCGCCAGTTCCGACAGCGGCCGCAGCAGCGAGTAGTAATGCAGGTCCGCGGCGACGTGGCGCTCGACGTATTCGCCGAACGCACGCTCGAAGGCCCAGCCCTTGGACCACTGGTGGTTGACCTCGGCGGTGAGCGTGCCGTCGGCGGCGACGATCCGGCTGCCGTAGCTGGCCGAGCGCTCGTTGGAGAACACCACCTGTCCCGCACCCGTGAGCAGCCCGACGAACGCCAGGATCGCCGAGTTCACCGCGGTCACCGGGATGTGCCCGTTCCAGGCGCCCTGGCGGTTGAGCTCGAACAGTTCCGGCGCCAGCGTACGGCCGATGTTGAGCGTCGGCAGCCCGGTGCGCTCGGCGCAGGCGCGGATCAGCTGCGAACCGCCGATCCAGGTCACCGTCTGCGCGACTCCGGCCGCGCGCAGCGCCTCGATGCTGACCAGCGAATCCTTGCCGCCGCCGATCGCCACCAGCGCGGCGTCGCCCAGGCCGGCCGCGCCCGCGGCAGGCGCGGCCGGCGCGGCGACCGGCAGCCGGAAGCGGCCCTGCAGGTCGAGACCGTTGCGGTAGGCGAACTCGCCCAGGCCGTTCAGGTAGACGCTCTCCACCAGCGCCGCGGTGTCCGCATCGATGGCGTAGTCGTCGATGCCCACCTGCGCGGGCACCGCGGCCTTGTAGTAGCTGACGCCGGCGATCAGGTGGAGCAGGCGCAGCGCCTGTGTCACCGCCGCGGCGCGCGCGCCCTCCAGCACGAACGGCGCGCCGGGCACGGTGACGGTCTCCACCATCTCCGGGCCCTGGTCGAAGGCGTAGACCAGCGTGGCGATGCCGGTGGCGGCGTCGAAACCGCAGCGGACGAAGCGGAAGCGGGAGATCTGATGTTTGTCGAAAGCGCTCATGGACTACCTGCAGGGCCCCGCCACGACGCGGAACGCGCCGGCAGGAAAGATTGCGGACAACGGACGGGAAGGCGCCGCGCCTTGCCTGCGCGCGGCGCACCGCCGGCCGGGCCGACGGCGGCGGCCGGCATCGCGCCGGCGCCGGTGGGCTCAGCGCGCGGGCGCATCGATCGCATCCTCGCGCGGCAGCTCGCGCTGGTTGTAGACGCTGGCCATCGTGTAGCCGTAGGCGCCGGCATCGGCGACCAGCACCAGCTCGCCGGGCGCCGTGGCGGCCGGCAGGCGGCGGCGCCGGCCGAACACGTCCGAGGACTCGCAGATCGGGCCGACCACGTCGAAGCAGCCGTCGGCCGCGTCCTGCCAACGGCTCAGGTTCTCGATGTCGTGCCAGGCGTCGTACAGCGCCGGGCGGATCAGGGTGTTCATGCCCGCGTCCAGGCCGACCCGGTGCACGCCGTCCTTCTCGATCACCTGGGTCACCTGCGTCAGCAGCACCCCGGCCTCGGCCACCAGGAACCGGCCGGGCTCGATCGCCAGCCGGAACGCCGGGTGCACCGACTTCACCTCAGCCAGCCCGGCGGCCCAGGCCTCCAGGTCGAACGGCTCGTCGTCGGCGCTGTACGGGATCGGCAACCCGCCCCCGATGTCGATGGTCTCGATGCTGCCGATGCGGCGCGCGAACCCGGCCAGCTCGTCGCACATCAGCCGCCAGTGCTGCGAGGTCTCCACGCCGCTGCCCAGGTGCGCATGCAGCCCGGTGATGCTCATCTCCAGCGCGCGCGCCGCCTCGACGAACTCGTCCACGCGCGCGGTCGACAGGCCGAACTTGGAGGCCTTGCCGCCGGTGTTGACCTTCTCGTGGTGGCCGTCGCCGTGGCCGAGGTCGATGCGCAGCCACACGCTGCGGCCGCGGAACAGCTCCGGCCAGCGCTGCAGCGCCTCGACGTTGTCGACGGTGACGGTGACGCCCAGCGCGAACGCGGCCTCGTACTCGCCGCGCGGCGCGAAGCTCGGGGTGAACAGCACCCGCCGCGGCGACAGCTCGGGCACGGTATCGAACACCCGCCGCAGCTCGCCGTGCGAGACACACTCCAGCCCGAAGCCTTCCTGCACCAGCGTCTCCAGGATCGCCGGATGCGAGTTGGCCTTGATCGCGTAGTAGCGCTGGTCGATCGCCGGGATCGCGGCCAGCGCACGCGCGCGTTCGCGCACGGTCGGCAGGTGGTAGACGTAGCGTGGCGTGCCCGCCCGGGCCAGGGTCAGCAGGTGCTCGCGCTCGCCGCGCCACCACGGCGTCGGCCGCGGCCGCACCGCCCCGGTGATCTCGCGCCAGCGCGGGCCGAACACCTCGCCCTCGCCCACTGGCATCGCCCCGCTGTCGATCAGCTCGGCATGCAGGATCGGCAGCAGGCCGTCGGCGTCGACCTCGTCGATCACGAATGTCAGGTTCAGGTCGTTGGACGACTGCGAGATCATGTGCACGCGCTCTTGCCCGAACGTGGCCCACACGTCCGAGAGCTTGTGCAGCAGCGAGCGCATGCCACGCCCGACCAGGGTGATCGCCGCGCACGGCACGATGATCTTGACCTTGCAGATCGTCGACAGGTCGGCCGACAGCGCCGCCAGCACGTCGGTGTTGACCAGGTTCTCGGACGGGTCCAGCGACACGGTGACGTTGGTCTCGGCCGAACCGATCAGGTCCACCGACAGCCCGTGCTTCTTGAACAGGCCGAACACGTCGGCCAGGAAGCCCACCTGCTGCCACATGCCGATGCCTTCCATCGACACCAGCACGATGCCGTTGCGGCGGCTGATCGCCTTGACCCCCGGCACCGGCTCGGCATTGCCGTCGATGCTGGTGCCCGGCAGTTCGGGCCGCTCGGTGTCCAGGATCGCCATCGGCACGCCGCCGTCGCGGCACGGCTTGATCGAACGCGGGTGCAGCACCTTGGCGCCGGTGGTGGCGATCTCCTGCGCCTCGTAGTAGTCCAGCCGCGTCAGCAGGCGCGCGTCCGGCACCTCCTTCGGATTGGCGCTGAACATGCCCGGCACGTCGGTCCAGATCTCCACGCGGCTGGCGCCCAGCAAGGCGCCGAAGTACGCCGCCGAGGTGTCCGAGCCGCCGCGCCCGAGGATGGCGGTGCCGCCGTCCTGGTGGCGGGAGATGAAGCCCTGGGTGATCAGCATCCGGTTCGACTGGGCGGTGAAGCGCGCGCGCCAGGCGGCATCGGCCTGCCACTGGCAGGACACCGACAGGCGTTTGGACCACTCGCTCTGGTTGGGCTGCGGCGGCAGTGCGTCGAGCCAGTCGCGCGCGTCCATCCAGCCCATGTCCAGGCCGTTGGCGTGCAGGTAGGCCGCGCCCAGCGTGGACGAGAGCAGCTCGCCCTGGCCCAGCACCTCGGCCTGCCAGTCCAGCGTGCGCGTGGCCGCGCGCGGATCGGCCAGCAGCGCGTGCAGTGCCGCCAGGCGGGTGCCGAGCACCGCGTCGGCCTCCAGCTCCAGCTCGTCCAGGAACGCACGATGGCGCTGCTCCAGCGCGGCCACGCGCTGCGCCGCGTCCTCGGCGCCGTCGGCGATGGCGGTCAGTTCGTTGGTGACGCCCGAAAGCGCCGACACCACCACCAGTACCCGCGCGCCGGTCTCTTCCGCCCGTTTCTTCGCCAGTTTCCCAATCGTGTCCCAGCGATGACGACGCGACACCGAAGTGCCGCCGAACTTGAGGACGATCCAGCGATCGGCAGAAAAGGAAGCTGACATGGAGGGGGAAGTGTGTAGGGAGGGGGAGGGCCGCCCGGCGCACCGGGCGGAACCCCCGATTCTACTGCGATGCCGGCGCCGGTGTGCGCGCACGCCAGGCGTACGCGGGCTCCCACCGGTTCGCCGTGCGCAGCGCCCGGTCATGCCCGCGGCCGGCTCGCCGGCGTCCGCATGGCCGCACTGCGCCGGATACCGGTGCCCGGGCCCCGCGGCCACGTCATGCCCGGCGTGCCGTCGCCAGCCATCGCAAACGTCGCGCCCCCTGTGCGGCGGCGGCGGCCCATGACCCTCCACGCCAGCCGCCTCCGTCCGCTGCCGGGGCCGCGGTTGCTAAGCTGCGCTCCCGCTCCGCCTGGACCCGTCCCGATGACCCGACGCCGTTTTCTGCAGCTGGATGTGTTCTCCGCCCGCGCCGGCAGCGGCAACCCGCTGGCCGTCGTGCTCGATGCCGAAGGCCTGGACGAGGCGGCGATGCAGGCGATCGCCCGCTGGACCAAGCTGCCGGAGACCACCTTCCTGTTTCCGCCGCAGACGCCAGGCACCAGCTATCGGCTGCGGATGTTCTCGCCCCAGAAGGAAGTGCCGTTCGCCGGCCATCCCAGCGTCGGCAGCGCGCACGCGGCGCTGGAGGCCGGCCTGGCCAGTGCAAGCGACGGCCGCCTGGTGCAGGACGGCATCGCCGGGGCCCTGCCGCTGCGCGTGGACCGGCGGGACGGCCGGCGCAGCATCGCCATCCGCACGCCGCGCGCGCGCCTGGCCGAGGTCGCCGCGGCCGACGATCCGCGCCTGCGCGCCGCCCTGCGGGGCTGGGCGCTCGGCGCGCTGCCGCCGGCGCTGATGGACGGTGGACGCTGCTGGTGGGTGGTGGAACTGGCCGGCGAGGCGCCGCTGCGCGCGCTGCAGCCGGACTGGGACGCGATCGCCGCGCTGGCCGAGGCCACCGGCAGCATGGGCGTGTTCGCCTACGCACGCGCACCGCACGACAGCTACGACCTGGCGGTGCGCGCCTTCGTCGGCAACGGCCGGCGCTTCGAGGACGCCGCGTCCGGGGCGGCCAACGCGGTGCTCGCGGCCTGGCTGGACAGCCGCCAGGCGCTGCCGCGCGCGGAACGGCACTACGTCGCCAGCCAGGGGCGCGAGCTCGGTTTCGACGCGCTGCTGGAGCTCGGCCTGGACGATGCCGGCGACGTCTGGTCGGGCGGCCAGGTGCAGACCGTCATCGAGGGCGTGATCGACTGGCCGTGAGCGCCGCGGTCCGGGCGCGACCACGGCCCCATCGCCGGCAGGCGGCGCCTCAGTCGGCGACGACGTCCACGCGCACGCGGATGCGGTCGCCGGGGTTGTAGTCGCTGCGGGTGTGGTAGGTGCGGCCGGCGTACTCGTAGGTCACGTCGTAGCCGTCCACGCGCTCGCGCTCCTGCCGGTAGGCGACCGGCTCGCAGACGCGCACATCGCCCTGGTAGTCGCGGTGGTTGGCATCGTAGATCGAGCGCCCGGCCACGCCGCCGACCATGGTGCCCACGGCGGTACCGACCAGCTGGCCGCTGCCGCCGCCGACGCGGCTGCCGAGGACCGCGCCGGCCACGCCGCCCAGCACGGTGGCCAGGCCACGGCTGCCGGGATTGCTGTAGCCACCGTCGCGGTAGTCGCCGCCGCGATCGCTGTAGCCCGGGCTGGACGACCGCTCGTAGCAGCGCTCGCTGGGCTCGTCGCGATAATCGGAGACGATGATCGGGTCCACCCGCACCACCCGCGCGTAGTCGTAGCGGCCGTTGCCGCGGTCGCCATAGTCGTCGTAGCGCTGTGCGGCCGCGTTGCCCACCACGGCCAGCCCGGCCACCAGCACACCCAGCATCTGCAGTTTCATCGGATTGGCTTCGCACGGAGGAGGACAGCGCGATGCTCGGCGCGGCCCAGTGAAAAGGCCCTGAACCGGAGTCCAGGGCCTGCCTTCTATTCAGCCTCGCACCAAGCGTCGCCCGGCTGCGGCGGGTGTCCTCCGCCCCGGTGGCCGGGCGCTTCGCAACTCAGTTGGAGAACTCGCTCTCCAGGCTGATCGGCACGGCGCTCAGTGCCTTGGAGACCGGGCAGTTCTGTTTGGCGGTATCGGCCAGCTCGCGGAACTTGGCCTCGTCGACGTTCGGTACCACCGCCTTGAGCTTGAGGCGGATCTGCGACAGCTGCGGGCCGCCTTCCATCGACAGGTCGACGTCGGCGCGCGTGTCCAGCGAGGTCGGCGGGAACCCGGCCTCGGTCAGCTGCGCCGACAGCGCCATGGTGAAGCAGCCGGCGTGCGCGGCCGCGATCAGCTCTTCCGGGTTGGTGCCCTTCTCGTCGCCGAAGCGGCTGCTGAACGCATAGCGGGTGTTTTCGAGCAGGCCGCTCTGTGGCGTGCTGAGCTGGCCCTTGCCGGTCTTGAGGTCACCTTCCCAATGCGCGTGTGCGTGACGCGAAATACCCATGCCGTGTGTCCTCTGTGGTGGATGAAACCGCTACGTTAGGACAGCCGGCGTTACGGCTCCGTGCGCCCCGCCGGATGCCGCAGCGCACGGCGCTCGCCCGCGTGCGTGGTCGCGGGCCGCCCCTGTGGGGATGGCCGCCACCGCCCCGGCTGCGTCCGTCGTCGACGTGACATCGCGTCTGCGCGGCCGCCGCGTCCCGGGCCGCGGCGGCACCCCGGGGGTGGTGCTGCCAGCGACCTGCGCGTACCCCGGAGGTGCCGGGATGCGCCGGTTTGTCGCGCCCTGGGCGGCGGCCGCTGCGCGAAACTGCCGCCCGGACGCTTTTTTATGCGGATTTTCGCGCATTGCCTATTGGCGCGGCGCCATACATGCCCTACATTTCGCGTTGCCGACGGGGTCGGCACGACCCAACAACCAACCGTTCACGGAACAGGAAATCATGGCAAAGACCGCTAAGAAGGCTGCCCCGAAGAAGGCAGTGAAGAAAGTCGCCACCAAGGCCGCCAAGCCGGCTGCGCCCAAGCCGATCAAGGAAGCCCTGAGCAAGTCGGGTCTGGTCGCCCACATCGCCGAAGCCACTGCCGTCGCTCCGAAGGACGTGCGCGCCGTGCTGTCGTCGCTGGAAGGTGCCGTCCACGCGTCGGTCAACAAGAAGGGCGCGGGCGCGTTTACCCTGCCCGGCCTGCTGAAGATCACCGCCGTGAGCGTGCCGGCCAAGCCGAAGCGCAAGGGCATCAACCCGTTCACCAAGGAAGAGCAGTGGTTCGCCGCCAAGCCGGCCGGTGTCAAGGTCAAGGTGCGTCCGCTGAAGAAGCTCAAGGACGCCGCGCTCTGATCAGCGCGTCACCCTCGGACACTTCGAACGGGACGGCCATCGGCCGTCCCGTTTTGTTTTGCCCGCAGCGGCGGGGCGGATGACGGGACGCTCATGCGGGCACGGCTAGCCTGTCGCTCCCGTCGATCGACGCCGCCCGTGCAGGCTTCCCGTTGGCCGCCCCGCCCCGCCCCTCTCCCGCACGCCGCGTGCGCCGCCTGCTGCTGGCCGTGCTGCTGGCGTTCGCGACGATCGTGACCGCGCGCTGGGCCTGGCAGCATCCCCGGGCGGTGCAGCTGCGGACCGGCTGGGCGCTGGCGCGCATGCCGCCACCGACCCGGCTGGCCCCGCCGGTGGACGGGGTGGACGCCCGCCGCGTGGCCGACACCTTCGGCGCGCCGCGCGGCCGTGACCGCCGCCATGCCGGCGTCGATATCTTCGCCCCGCGTGGGACGCCGGTGCGCGCCACCACGCCCGGCATCGTCAGCGCACTCCGCGATCAGGGGCTGGGCGGGCGCCAGGTCTGGGTGACCGGCCCGGCGCTGGAGCGGCACTACTACGCCCATCTCGACGCCTGGGCCGCCGGGCTGGCCGTGGGCGACGTGGTCGCGCCGGGCACCCTGCTGGGCGAGGTCGGCAACAGCGGCAACGCCCGTTCCACGCCCCCGCACCTGCACTACGGCATCTATCGCCGCGACGGCGCCTACGACCCGCTGCCGCTGCTGCGGGCGCCGCGCTGACCGCGCTCAGCGTTGGCTGGAACACTCCGTCGCGGGCAGCGCTCTCGCGAGCGCGGCAGGCGGGTCCTATCTTGGTCCCAGCCCCTCGCCTTGGCCCCGCCCATGTCCACACAACGCTATCGCATCACGGTCACGCCGATCGAGGCCGATGGCCGCCAGTGCAGCGGCCGCTGCACCATCGAGTTCGAACAACGCTCGCAGGACGACTGGATGCGCCGGCTGGAGACGCTGCAGCGCCAGCGCGACCTCAGCGGCGACCAGTGCGCCGCGTTCACCGTCGGCACGCAACTGCTCAAGGACCTGGCCAGCCTCCCGCGTGCCCAGGCCGATGGCGGGCTGGCGCGCCTCCAGCCCGAACTGCAGGCGCTGATCGACCGGGTGGCCGTGCTCAGGCCGGCGCACTGAGCCCCCGCGGACGCGGGCCCGGCTACACTCCGCTCTCCCCGGGAGGAGCGGCGATGAAGGAGCGGCGATGAAACGGACCAGCGTGCTGCTGGTGGCGGCGCCCTGGCTGCTGGCGGCGTGCAGTTGCCAACGCGATCCGGCGCGCACGCCGAGCGCGGACGCGCCGCCTCCCGCGATCGCGGCCGACACGGCTGCGGCCGCATCGCCATCAGCGCAGGCGCTAACGCCGGAGGCGCTGGCCGAGCGCGAGCGCGCCCGGCGCGCGGCCACCGCCCTGCGCGACGCGGCCTCGGCCGTGCATGGCTACCTCGCCGCCCTGCCCAACGCCGACCGCACCGCCGCCGATGCCGCCTGGACCGGCGGGCGCCCGTCGCCGCGGCCCGACGATGCCAACCTGCGCGCGCTGACCGGGCTGATCAGCCTGCGCGTGCAGAACGCCGCACCGCTGGCGCTGGACCGCGAACAGCCGCCGCGCGCGGTCGAGGTGCCGGTGACCCTGCTGGCACGCACCGACCGCGGCACGCGGCGCTTCACCGGCTGGTACCGGCTGCGCGCGCGCGTGGACGGCCGCGGCTGGGAGATCACGTCCGCCGCGCTGCAGCCCGTGCTCGACTGACCGCCGCACGACACTAACCCACGGTTCACCGGCGCCGGCTATGTTGAACCCGACTCCCAGCAGGCCCACCCCGATGAAGCTCCGCCCCGTCCTGTTTTCCACCCTCGCCGCCGGCCTGCTGTCGGCCGGCCTGGCCGCACACGCCGCGCCGCAGATCCACGGCCGCCAGGTCAGCGTCCAGGCCGCCGACGTGCAGCAATACCTGGCCGGCAATTTCCCACGCACCCAGGACGCCCTCGGCGGCCTGGTGGAACTGACCGTCAGCGACCCCAGACTCACGCTGCCGCCGGGCAACCGCCTCAACATGGCGTTCGACCTGGCGATGGCCACCGCTGGCGGCGCTCCGTCGCCGGTAGGCAACGTGTCGCTCAGCAGCGCGCTGCGCTACGACCAGGCGCGTCAGGGCTTCTTCCTCGACCAGCCGACGGTCGACGACTTCCGTCCCGCACACGCCGGCGCCAAGCTCGACGCCAATACCCGCCAGCTGCTCAACGCCTGGCTGACCGACTATGCGCGCAAGGAACCGATCTACAAGATCGATCCGGCGCTGGCGAGCATGCTCGGGACGGTGCAGGTGGAGTCGGCGACCGTCGAGAACGGCCGGCTGGCCGTGAACTTCAACCAGGACATCGAGAAACTGGTGCCGGCCGGCGCACTGATGGGCCACTGACGTAGCAGCCCAAGCCGCGTACGCCGCTCGGGCTGCGGACAAACGAAGGGCCGCGCGGCGGGTGCCGCGCCCCCCTTCTGCATTGTCCCCGCAAGGCCGCCGGGCGCAGCCCCGCGGAGCGGTGCTCAGGCCGACAGCGCCTGGGCCACCGCGTCGGCGAAGGCCGGGATGTCGTCCGGCTTGCGGCTGGTGATGAGGTTGCCGTCCACCACTACCTCGGCATCGGTCCAGCGCCCGCCTGCGTTCGACAGGTCGGTCTTCAGCGACGGCCACGAGGTCACCTGGCGATCCCGGACCAGGTCGCTCTCGGCCAGCAGCCACGGGCCGTGGCAGATCGCCGCCACCGGCTTGCCCGCGTCCGCGAACGCGCGGATGAAGGCGATCGCGGCCGGCTCGGTGCGCAGCGAATCCGGATTGATCACCCCGCCGGGCAGCACCAGCGCGTCGTAGCGGGATGCATCGGCGCCGTCCAGGTCGGTGTCGACCGCCACGGACTCGCCCCAGTCCTTGTCCTTCCAGCCGCGGATCTGCCGGACCCCGCCCGGCGAGACCACCTCGACCCGGGCACCCCAGGATTCGAGCAGGCGCTTGGGCTCCTGCAGCTCGGACTGCTCGAAACCGTCGGTGGCGAGCAGGGCGACGTGCTTTCCGGCGAGCGAATGGGTCATGGCGGGTGCCTCGTGCAGGGAATGGGCCACGACCGTAGGAGCCGACACGTTGCGCACCCGTGAACCGATGTGGGCGCCGCGTCACGGGCCCGCCGCGGCGCCGCTCAGCGCTTGGGCTGCAGCATCGTGCCGGTGCAGTTCTTCGAGCCGCAGCGGCATTCCCAGATCTTCTTCAGGCGCGGCGTGTGGCGCTCGCCCAGGGTGATGCCGTAGTTGTAGGTCAGTTCCTCGCCCGGCTTGATGCTGCGCAACGCCTCGATGACGACCTTGTCCTTGCGGCGGTCGTCGCCCTCGGCCTCCTCGATCAGCGCCTCGCAGTTGGGACTGCAGCTGTGGTTGATCCAGCGTGCGTCGTTGCCTTCGTAGTTGGCGTCGATCACGTAGTCGTCGCTGAGCGTGAACAGGAAGGTATGGCCGCTCTCGACGTCGCCGCTGTCGTCGCGATCCACCTCGGCATGCGTACGCCGGCGACCCTTGTACTCGATGATGCGCTCGCCTTTCTTGAGCGGGGCGACAGCGAAGACGCCGTTGCCGTGGATGCGGGACTTGCGGGCGGCGATCTTGCGCGACATGAAGGCTTCCATTGAGGGGGCGGCGCCATTGTGGCGCGCCGGACCGGGCGCGCCAATCCCCGCCGGCCGGAGGCCCGGCCGCGGCCACCCCGGGCCGCGCCTGGCGCCGCGCTGAACCGCGGGTTGGCCTCCGCCGGCGATAAAGCGTACAATTTCGGTCCGCTTTCCCTCCCGGCCACGCCGATGCTGCGCGTCACCAAGCTTACCGACTACGCCACCGTCGTCCTGACGGTGCTCGCCGCGCGCGCGGGCGACGTGCTGAGCGCGAGCGAGCTGGCCGAGCAGGCCGGCCTGGAGCCGCCCACGGTCAGCAAGCTGCTCAAGCCGCTGGCCCAGGCCGGCCTGGTCGAAGGCCTGCGCGGCGTGCACGGCGGCTACCGCCTGGCGCGGGCCGCCGGCGACATCACCCTGATCGAGATCGTCGAGGCGATGGAGGGCCCGCTGGCGATCACCGAGTGCAGCCAGGACCACGGCCAGTGCGGCATCGCCCACCAGTGCGGCGTGCGCGCCAACTGGCGGCTGATCAACGACGTGGTCGCCGACGCGCTGCGCGGCGTCACCCTGGCGCAGATGCTGCATCCGCTTCCCCTCCCTTCCGGCGACGGCCGGCGGCGTTCCATCGCCGCTCGCGTCGCGACCACCTGACCTGTAGGCAGCCCCATGGCCACCGAACTTGCCCCCCCGCAGAACGCCGAGATCCTCGAACGGCTGGGCCGACGCTACGACGCCGGCTTCATCACCGACATCGAATCGGACTCGCTCCCCCCCGGCCTCGACGAGGACATCATCCGCGCGCTCTCCGCCAAGAAGGAGGAGCCGCAGTGGATGACCGACTGGCGCCTGGAGGCCTACCGGCACTGGCTGAGGATGCCGATGCCGGAGTGGGCCAAGCTGCAGATCGCGCCGATCGATTTCCAGGCGCTGAGCTACTACTCCGCGCCCAAGGGGCCGAAGTACGCCTCGCTCGACGACGTGCCGAAGGAGCTGCTGGACACCTACGACAAGCTCGGCGTGCCGCTGCACGAGCGCGCCAAGCTGGCCGGCGTGGCGGTGGACGCGGTGTTCGACTCGGTCTCGGTCGGCACCACCTTCCGCAAGGAACTGGCCGAGAAGGGCGTGATCTTCTGCTCGATGTCCGAGGCCATCAAGGAGCATCCCGAGCTGGTGCGGCAGTACCTGGGCAGCGTGGTGCCGGTAGGCGACAACTACTTCGCCGCGCTCAACTCGGCGGTGTTCTCCGACGGCAGCTTCGTGTTCATCCCCCGGGGCGTGCGCTGCCCGATGGAACTGAGCACCTACTTCCGCATCAACGCCGGCCACACCGGCCAGTTCGAGCGCACCCTGATCGTGTGCGAGGACCAGGCCTACGTGTCCTACCTCGAGGGCTGCACCGCGCCGATGCGCGACGAGAACCAGCTGCATGCGGCGGTGGTCGAGCTGGTGACGCTGGAGGATGCCGAGATCAAGTATTCCACCGTGCAGAACTGGTATCCGGGCGACGAGGAAGGCCGCGGCGGCATCTACAACTTCGTCACCAAGCGTGCCGAATGCCGCGGCGACCGCAGCAAGGTCACCTGGACCCAGGTCGAGACCGGCTCGGCGATCACCTGGAAGTATCCTTCGTGCGTGCTGCTGGGCGACGACTCGGTGGGCGAGTTCCACTCGGTCGCGCTGACCCACCATCGCCAGCAGGCCGACACCGGCACCAAGATGATCCACATTGGCAAGCGCACCAAGAGCAAGATCGTCAGCAAGGGCATCAGCGCCGGGCGCGGGCAGAACACCTACCGCGGCCTGGTCAAGGTCGACCGCAACGCCGACGGCGCGCGCAACTACACCCAGTGCGATTCGCTGCTGATCGGCAAGAAGTGCGGCGCCCACACCTTCCCCTACATCGAGGTGAAGAACCCGGGCGCCACCGTCGAGCACGAGGCCACGACCTCCAAGATCAGCGACGACCAGCTGTTCTATTGCCGCTCGCGCGGCATCGGCCAGGAGGACGCGGTGTCGATGATTGTCGACGGCTTCTGCAAGCAGGTGTTCCGCGAACTGCCGATGGAGTTCGCGGTGGAAGCCAAGAAGCTGCTGGAAGTCTCGCTGGAGGGTTCGGTCGGATGATCAGGCCCCTGCTCCTGCTGCTGGCCTCGGCGCTGCCGACGCTGGCCCTGGCGGCCGCGCCGGCGCCCGCCCCCAGTTGCTACGACGCCCCCAGCCAGGGCGCGCTGAACCAGTGCGCCGCGAACGAGTTCAAGGACGCCGACGCCCGCCTCAACCGGACCTGGAAGGCGATCCAGGCCAAGTACGCCGACAGCCCGCTGTTCCTGGCCAAGCTCAAGCTCGCCCAGCAGCGCTGGCTCGCGTTCCGCGACGCCGAGCTGGAGGCCCGGATGCCGCTCGCCGCGCACGCCGATCCCACCGCCGAATACGGCTCGGTCTATCCGATGTGCGTCGGCCAGATCCAGGCCGAGCTGACCCTGCAGCGCGTGAAGCAGCTGCAGGCCTGGCTCGACGGCGTCGAGGAAGGCGAGATGTGCGCCGGTTCCATCAAAAATTCTGCGGAAGTGAAGTGACATGCTGAACATCGAAAACCTCCACGCCAGCGTCGCCGGCAAGGACATCCTCAAGGGTCTGTCGCTGCAGGTGCAGCCGGGCCAGGTGCACGCCATCATGGGCCCCAACGGCGCCGGCAAGTCCACCCTGGGCAACGTGCTGGCCGGGCGCGAGGGCTACGAGGTCGGCAGCGGCCGCGTCGAGTTCGAGGGCGCCGACCTGCTCGCGCTGGAGCCGGAGGAGCGCGCCGCCGCCGGCCTGTTCCTGGCGTTCCAGTACCCGGTCGAGATCCCGGGCGTGAACAACACCTATTTCCTGCGCGCCGCGCTCAATGCCCAGCGCAAGGCGCGCGGCCAGGACGAGCTGGACTCGATGCAGTTCCTCAAGCTGGTGCGGCAGAAGCTGGCCGTGCTGCACCTGAAGGACGAGCTGCTGCACCGTGGCGTCAACGAAGGCTTCTCCGGTGGCGAGAAGAAGCGCAACGAGATCTTTCAGCTGGCCGTGCTCGAGCCCCGGCTGGCGATTCTGGACGAGACCGACTCCGGCCTGGACATCGACGCGCTCAAGACCGTGGCCGAGGGCGTCAACGCGCTGCGCTCGCCGGAGCGCTCGTTCCTGGTGATCACCCACTACCAGCGCCTGCTCGACTACATCAAGCCCGACGTGGTGCACGTGCTGGCCGAGGGCCGCATCGTGCAGACCGGCGGACCCGAGCTCGCGCTGGAGCTGGAAAAGCACGGCTACGAGTGGCTGAAGGACCGCGTCGCGCCGCAGGCGGTGGCCTGATGAGCGTCCTGCTCGACTCCCTGCGCGACGCCTTCGCCCACGCCGGCACCGGCGCGGGCACCGATCCGCGGCGCGACGCCGCACGCCGGCTCGCGCTCGACGAGGCGCTGCGCGACGGCCTGCCCGGGCCGCGCAGCGAGGCGTGGAAGTACACCTCGCTGCGGGCGCTGGAGCGCCGCGCCTTCGCCCCGGCCCCGGCACAGGTCGCCCCGGTGGATCCCGCGCTGCTGGCCGACATCCCGGCCCCGCGCCTGGTGTTCGTCAACGGCCGCCACGCCGCGGGGCTGTCGGAGGCCGGCGACCTGCCGGCCGGCGTCGCCCTGCGGCCGCTGTCCGACGCCCTGGGCGACGGCGAGGAGGCGCTGCGGTTCCTCGGCCGCCGCTTCGAGCGCAGCGACGAGGTGTTCGCCCGCCTCAACGCCGCGCTGGCCGACGAGGGGGTGCTGCTGCGCGTCGACGCCGGGGTCGCCGTCGAGACGCCGGTGCACCTGGTGTTCGTCAGCGTCCCCGCCGCGGCTCCCGCCGGCGCGCCGGCGGCCGATCCCGCCTGGCACCACCGGCACCTGATCGAGCTGCGCCAGGGCGCGTCGCTGCACGTGGTCGAACACCACCTCCACCAGGGGGCGTCCGCGCACCTGGGCAACACCGTGGCGCACGTGCACCTGGCGCAGGGCGCACGCCTGGCCCACGCCCGCGTGCAGGCCGATGCCGACGCCGCCACCTCGCTGCTGCGCACCGACGCGGTGCTGGCGCGCGAGGCCGAATACCACCGCGTGGACCTCGAACTCGGCGGCGGCCTCTCGCGCCACGAACTCAACGTGCGCCTGGAGGGCGACAACGCCCGGCTCACCGCCAACGGCGTGCTGCTCGGCAACGGCCGCCGCCATGTCGACACCCGCCTGGGCATCGAGCACATCGCCCGCGACACCGCGGCCGAGCTGCTGTGGCGCGGGGTCGCCGCCGATCGCAGCCGCGTGGTGTTCCATGGCGGCATCCATATCCGCGAGGGCGCCGACGGCACCGATGCGCGGCTGTCCAACAAGAACCTGCTGCTGTCGCCGAATGCCGAGATCGACACCCAGCCGGTGCTGGTGATCGACGCCGACGAGGTGCAGGCGGCGCATGGCGCCACCGTGGGCCAGATCGACGCGAACGCGCTGTTCTACCTGCGTTCGCGCGGCCTGCCCAGGGAGCGCGCGCAGCAGCTGCTCAGTGCCGCGTTCTGCCACGAGCCGCTGCGCGCGCTGCCCGCGCCGCTGGGCGAGGCGCTCGCCGCGCACCTGGACCGGGCACTGAGCTCGGCGGGGGTGGCATGAACACCGTCGCCGCCGCGGCCGACACCCCGCCGGACTGGGAACGCGTTCGCGCGGACTTCCCGCTGCTGATGCGGCAGGTGCACGGCAAGCCGCTGATCTACTTCGACAACGCCAACACCGGCCAGAAGCCGCTGACGGTGATCGCCGCCACCGACGAGTTCTACCGGCGCCAGAACGCCAACGTCAGCCGCGCGGTGCACGCGCTCGGCACCGAGGCGACCGAGGCCTACGAAGGTGCGCGCTCCCGGCTGGCGCGGTTCCTCAACGTGCGCTCGGACGAACTGGTGCTGTGCAGCGGCACCACCTTCGCGCTCAACCTGGTGGCCTATTCCTGGGCGCTGCCGCGGCTCAAGCACGGCGACGTGATCCTGGTGTCGCGGATGGAGCACCACGCCAACATCGTGCCGTGGCAGCTGGTGGCCGAACGTACCGGCGCGAGCCTGCGCGTGGCCGAGATCAGCGCCGACGGCGCGCTCGACCTGGACGCGCTGCGGGCGGCGATGACGCCCGAGGTGCGGCTGCTGGCCATCGCCCACGTCTCCAACGTGCTCGGCACCGTCAACCCGGTGCGCGAGATCTGCCGCGAGGCACGCCGGCGCGGGATCGTCACCGTGGTCGACGGCTCGCAGGCCGCACCGCACCGGCGCATCGACGTCAGCGGCATCGGCTGCGACTTCTACGCCATCACCGGCCACAAGATGTGCGGTCCCACCGGCACCGGCGCGCTGTGGGCGCGTCGCGAGCACCTGCAGTCGATGCCGCCGTTCCTGGGCGGCGGCGAAATGATCAAGGAAGTCAGCTTCGAGGGCACGGTCTACAACGACGCGCCGCACAAGTTCGAGGCCGGCACGCCCAACATCGCCGGCTTCGTCGGCCTGGGCGCGGCGGTGGACTACCTGGAATCGGTCGGCCTGGCGCACATCGAGGCGCGCGAGTCCGAACTGCTGGCGCACCTCACCGAGGAGTTGCAGCGCATCGACGGACTGCGCCTGTTCGGCACCACGCCGGACAAGGCCGCGGTGGTCTCGTTCCTGATCGAGGGCGCGCACGCGCACGACCTGGCCACCCTGCTCGACCTGGAAGGCGTGGCGATCCGCTCCGGCCAGCATTGCGCGCACCCGCTGCTGCAGTTCTACGGCGTGGCCGCGACCTGCCGCGCGTCGCTGGCGTTCTACAACACGCACGACGAGATCGAGCGTTTCGTCGTGGCGTTGAACAAGGTGCGCAAGCTGCTCGCCTGAGCGAAGTGCCGGGATTGGGGATTGGGGATTGAAGACGGAAGGCGGCCAGCCCGGGCGCCCCGCCGATTCCCCCTTCCCGATTCCCGATTAAACTGCTCCCATGCACACGACCACCTTCCGTACCGCCACCGTCGCCGACCTCGACGCCATCGTCGCGCTGGTGACCTCGGCCTATCGCGGCGATGCCAGCCGTGCCGGCTGGACCACCGAGGCCGACTTCCTCGACGGCAACCGCATCGACGCCGAGGTACTGCGCCAGGACATCCTGCGCGACCGCAGCCTGGTGCTGCTGGTAGAACAGGACGGCGTCCTGGTGGCCTGCGCGCACATCGCCGAGGAGGCCGGTGCCGGTTATTTCGGCATGTTCTCGGTGAGCCCGGCGCTGCAGGGCGGCGGCCTCGGCAAGGCGGTGCTGGCCGAGGCCGAGCGCATCGCACAGGTGCAGTGGGGCCTGCCCTGGATGCGCATGACCGTGATCGACATCCGCGACGAGCTGATCGCCTTCTACGAGCGCCGCGGCTACCGCCGTACCGGCATCCACAAGCCCTTCCCCTACGGCGATCCGCGCTTCGGCGTGCCGCTGCGCCAGGACCTGCGCTTCGAGGTGCTGGAAAAGGCGCTGGGGGCGCCGGCATGAGCGAGACCTGGACCTTTGTGTGTGCGGCGGCCGAACTGCTGCCGGGCGAGATGAGGACCACCTGGGACGAGGTCACCGACACGCCGATCGTGGTGTTCAACCTCGACGGCGAGCTGTACGCGCTGGAGGACCGCTGCAGCCACGAGGACTACGAGCTGTCACCCGGCAGCTTCGATCCGCAGGCCGGCAGCATCGAGTGCGTGCTGCACGGCGCGCGTTTCGACGTGCGCGACGGCCGCCCTCTGTGCGCGCCCGCCTACACCGCGGTGCCCCGCTTCCCGGTCAAGCGCGAGCACGACGCGGTGTGGACCCGCGACGACCGCGCGTAGCAGGCCGCCGCGCGCTGCGCGCGCGTTTCGTTACCGGCCCGGCCGCACGAACCCGTCGCCTGGTTATCCGTCGCCTGATCGCATGATCGCCCGAGCCGTCCGCACGGGCGCCGGGTGCGACGTTCTGTCGCATCCAGAAAACTCGTGACCCGCCGCAACCGAGGCACTGCCCGGCATTCACTGCCGTGCAGCGGATGGCGTATGGAGCTTTCCCCCCCACACGGATTCTTCCGGCGCACTCAGCTCACTCCCACTCCAAGGAGACGCCGCTATGGCCTTTCTTCAACGCTTCAACGTCGGCACCCGGCTGCTGGCGGGCTTCGCCCTGCTCCTGGCGCTCATCGCGCTGATCCTGTTCGCCTCGCTGCGCGGCAATCGCCAGCAGACCCAGCAGTTCGACCAGATCGCGAACGTCAACATGGTCAAGATGCGGCAGTTCAACGAGCTGCTCAACATCAACGACGCGATGGTCCGCATCCGCCGGGAGATGCTGCTCAAGCGCGGCAGCGACCTGCCCCAGGCCGAGGCCGAGCTTGGCCGGCTGCGCCAGCGCTACGAGACGGTCTGGGCCCAGTACATGAAGCTGCCGGTCGATGCGAACGGCACCGCCATCCGCAAGGAAGTGATGGCGACCCGCGCGGTCGCGCAGGCCGCGAACCGCAGGATGAGCGAGCTGGCCGCGGCCGGCGACATCGACGGCGCCATCCGCCAGACCA
This sequence comes from Lysobacteraceae bacterium USHLN149, assembly GCA_037145635.1. GTDB lineage: Bacteria > Pseudomonadota > Gammaproteobacteria > Xanthomonadales > Xanthomonadaceae > JAATFS01. The sequence continues at coordinate 574,744 of JBBCXB010000001.1, read as the reverse complement.
TCGAGGTCGCCACCCCGGCCATGCAGGCCTGGAACCGCGCGCTCGCCAAGGGCATCGCCTACCAGGAGAAGGCCGCCACGCTCGCCAAGCTCAAGATGAGCGACATCGGCCGCAACGCGCGGATGCAGACCCTGGTGCTGGGCGCGACCAGCCTGGTGCTCGGCCTCCTCGCGGCCGTGCTGATCACCCGGAGCCTCACCCGGCCGCTGCAGCGGGCGATGCAGGTGGCCGACGAGGTCGCGGCCGGCAGGCTGGACAACGACATCCGCATCGTCGGCAACGACGAGACGGCCGCCCTGTTGCGGAGCCTGTCGCACATGCAGCGGCAGCTCAAGAGCGTCATCGGCGCGCTCGGCGGGATGACGGAACGGCACCAGGCCGGGGCCACCGGCTTCCGGATCGATGCCGAGGCCTTCCCCGGCGACTACGGCAGCATGGTCGGCCAGGTCAACGGACTGGTCGACGCCCAGATCGGGCTCAACCTGCGGCTGGTGGAACTGATGGGCCACTATTCGATCGGCGACCTGTCCGGCGACATGGAGGCGCTGCCCGGCGAGCAGGCGCGCATCACCGAGGCCATGACCACCTGCAAGCGCAACCTCACCGACGTCAACGCCGAGATCACCCGGCTCGCGAGCGCGGTGGCCGAAGGCGACTTCAGCGTCCGCGGCGATGCAGAGCGCTTCCAGTACGCATTCAAGCAGATGCTGGACACGCTCAACGGCATGGTCGGTGCCACCGATGCCAGCCTGGGCGCGGTGTCGGGCATGCTCAAGACCATCGCCTCGGGCGACCTGAGCCAGCGCCTGCAGGGCGAGTTCCATGGCGTGTTCGCGCAGATGCGTGACGACACCCATTTCACCATCGAGCAGCTGACCGGCATCGTCGGCCGCATTCAGCACGCGTCGTCGGCGATCAATACCGCGGCCAGCGAGATCGCCACCGGCAATGGCGACCTGTCGCGCCGCACCGAGCAGCAGGCCGCCAGCCTCGAGGAGACCGCCGCGTCGATGGAGGAGCTGACCTCCACCGTGCGCCAGAACGCCGAACACGCGCGCCAGGCCAACCAGCTGGCGATCGGCGCCGCCGACGTCGCCTCGCGCGGCGGCGAGGTGGTCAGCCAGGTGGTCGAGACCATGACCGGCATCGAGACCTCGTCGAAGAAGATCGCCGAGATCATCTCGGTGATCGACGGCATCGCCTTCCAGACCAACATCCTGGCGCTCAACGCCGCGGTGGAAGCGGCACGCGCCGGCGAACAGGGCCGCGGCTTCGCGGTGGTCGCCTCCGAGGTGCGCACGCTGGCACAGCGCTCGGCCGGTGCCGCCAAGGAAATCAAGGGCCTGATCGACGACTCCGTCGGCAAGGTCGCCGAGGGCTCGGCGCTGGTGCATACCGCCGGCCGGACCATGGGCGAGATCGTGGCCTCGGTGCAGCGGGTGACCGACATCATGGGTGAGATCTCCGCCGCCTCGCAGGAACAGTCGGCCGGCATCGAGCAGGTCAACCAGACCGTGACCCAGATGGACGAGGCCACCCAGCAGAACGCCGCGCTGGTCGAGGAAGCCACTGCCGCCGCGCGTGCGATGGAGGAACAGGCGGACGTGCTGGAAACGGCGGTCTCCACGTTCCGGCTCGGCGCACGCCCCGGCGTCTCGGCGCCCACAGCACTGGGACCGGCACGGCGCGCAGCCGCGTCACGAGGCGCGGCCGAGTTCCACGGAGCCGGTTGGGCGCAGGCGGTGCCCGCCTGACCGGCCGGGAGCGGCGCCGCCCGGGGCGGTGCCGTTCCTCGGTGACGACGGCGTGGGGCAATGCCGCACGTCGGACGCATTGGCGCGCTGTCGCCAGCAGGCCGGCGCGCTCCGGAATCCGCCTGGCCTAGGCGGAGACGGCGCCGCCCGGTAGTGATGCCGTTCCTCTTGAAGACGGCCTGGGCAGTGCCACCGATTGGGTGCATCGCCGCGCCGTCCCGCCGGCAGACCGGCCTCACCGCGGCCCCGCGCGACCCGTGGCGAGGCCGGCCGGCGGCGGGCGCTAGACCTCCCAGGCCGGCCGGTGAGCGCGTAACCCGCCTATCCCGGTGGCAGCGGCGCAGCGGGAGAAGCGCGTAGGGCCTGGTGCTCGCCGCGGTCCCGCGGCAGCACGCGCGCCAGATCGCAGCCGCCGACGCCTGACCCTGACGCTGGATCCCATCGCCATCCACAATTGCGACTGATTATCATTATATAATCGATCAACTCGTCTTCCCCTCTCTCCCGCTGCCATGCTCTCCTCCTCGGATGGTGCGCGCTCGCAGCAGCGCCGCGGCTTCTGGCTGCGCACGCTGCACCAGTGGCACTGGATCAGCTCGGCGCTGTGCCTGGTCGGCATGCTGGTGTTCGCGTTCACCGGCCTGACGCTCAACCATGCCGCGCGGATCGAGGCGACCCCGCAGGTGGCCCAGCGTGCGCTGACGCTGCCGCCGGCGCTGCTGGCCGCGCTGGAGGGACACGCGGACGGCGACGCGCCGCTGCCGCCGGCGGTGGCGACGTGGCTGGGCGAGGTGCTGGACGTCTCGATCGGCCGCCGCACGGCGGAGTGGTCGCCGGACGAGATCTACCTGGCGATGCCCGGGCCGGGCACCGATGCCTGGCTCAGCCTGGACCGCGCCAGCGGCGCGATCGAGTACGAGCGCACCGAGCGCGGCTGGATCTCCTATCTCAACGACCTGCACAAGGGTCGCAACGCCGGCCCGGCCTGGGGCTGGTTCATCGACCTGTTCGCGGTGGCCTGCCTGGTGTTCTGCATCACCGGGCTGTTGCTGCTGCACCTGCACGCGCGCCAGCGCCGGATGACCTGGCCGCTGGTCGGGCTGGGACTGCTGCTGCCGCTGCTGCTCGCCCTGCTCCTCATCCACTGATCCCGAATCCCGCCCCCGGAGACGCACCATGCGCGCCACCCTTACCCTCACCATCGCCCTGAGCGGCCTGCTGGCGCTGCCGGCCTATGCCGCCACGCTCGACATCGAGGTCGAGATCCCCAAGCTCAACGTCGCCGAATACCATCGCCCTTACGTGGCGGTGTGGCTGGAAGGCGCCGACCCGCAGGTCGCCGCCAACCTCGCGGTCTGGTACCAGTCCCGGGACACGGTCGAAGGCCATGGCACCAAGTGGCTGCCGGACCTGCGCCAATGGTGGCGCAAGAGCGGGCGCACGCTGGAGGTGCCGGTGGACGGGGTGACCGGTCCCACGCGGCCCGCAGGGCGGCACGCGCTGTCCTTCAGCGACCGCCAGCCGCCGCTGAAGGGGCTCGCCCCCGGCCAGTACACGCTGGTGGTGGAGGCGGTACGCGAGGTGGGCGGCCGCGAGCTGCTCAAGATCCCGTTCACCTGGCCGGCCGGCCGCGCCACCACGGCCAGGGCCCAGGGCAGCAGCGAGCTCGGTGCCGTCGCCCTGGTCGCCAAGCCGTGATGCCTTCCCTCGTTCAAGGAGCCGCAATGAACCGTTCCCTCGTCCTGGCCGCGCTGTTGGCCGCCCTCCCCTGCTCCGCCCTCGCGCACAAGGCCTGGCTGCTGCCGTCGCAGACCGTCCTGGCCGGCGAACAGCCGTGGATCACCGTCGATGCGGCGGTCTCCAACGACCTGTTCTATTTCAACCACGTCCCGCTGCGGCTGGAGCACCTCGCCATCACCGCGCCCGACGGGCGCCGCGTCGAGCCGCAGAACCCCGCCACCGGCCGCTACCGCAGCGTGTTCGACCTGCAGCTCGCGCAGGCCGGCACCTACCGGCTGAGCGTGCTCAACGACGGGCTGTTCGCCTCGTGGAAGGAGGACGGCAAGGCCAGGCGCTGGCGCGGCGACGCGGGCCGCTTCGCCAGCGAGGTGCCCCAGGCCGCGGCCGACCTGCAGGTGGCGCAGACGCTGGGCCGGGTGGAGACCTTCGTCACCCACGGCGCGCCGACCCGCACCGCGCTGGCGCCGAGCGGCAAGGGCATCGAGCTGATCCCGGTGACCCACCCCAACGACCTGTTCGCCGGCGAGGCGGCGCAGTTCAAGTTGCAGATCGATGGCAAGCCGGCCGCCGGGCTGGAGGTGGAGATCGTCCGCGGCGGCACCCGCTACCGCAACGCCCAGGACGAGATCAAGCTCACCACCGATGCCGGCGGCGGCTTCTCGGTGACCTGGCCCGAACCGGGCATGTACTGGCTGGAGACCGCCAGCCAGGACGGCCGGACCACCGTGCCCCAGGCCCGGCAGCGGCGCCTGAGCTACGTGGCCACCTTCGAGGTGCTGCCGCAGTAGAACGGACATGACGCCCCTGCCCCGCCCCGTCCCGGACCTGGCCACGCTCGGCGGCCCCACCATGGGCACGACCTGGAGCGTCCGCCTGGTCCTGCCGCACGACCGCGACCTGCACCCGCTGCACGCCGGCATCCAGCGCCAGCTGGATGCCGTGGTCGCGCAGATGAGCACCTGGGAGCCGGACTCGGACATCAGCCGCTACAACCGCGCGCCCGCCGGGACACGGCAGCGCCTGCCCGAAGGCTTCGAGGACGTGCTGCGCGCCGCGCTCGCCGTCGCCGAGGCCAGCGGCGGCGCGTTCGACCCCACCGTCGGGCCGGCGGTGGCGCTGTGGGGCTTCGGCGCCGACGGCGGCGCGCGCCGGGTGCCCGCCGCCGCGGACATCGCGCGGGTGCGCGAACGCACCGGCTGGCGGCAGTTGCCGTGGCCGGCCGGTGCGGACCTGCGGCAGCCCGGCGGCGTGCAGCTCGACCTGTCGGCGATCGCCAAGGGCTACGGCGTGGACCGCGTGCATCGCTACCTGCGCGAGCAGGCGGTCACCGGCGCGCTGGTCGAGGTCGGCGGCGAGCTGCTCGGCTATGGCCGCAAGCCCGACGGCAGCCCCTGGCGGGTGCTGGTGGAGTCGGCCCCCGAGGAAGACGCGGCATCCGCGCTGCCTGCGCGGGTGCTGGTGCTGGACGGGCAGGCGGTGGCGACCTCGGGCGACCGCTGGCACCGCTTCGAGCACGATGGCGAGCGCTACTCGCACAGCGTCGACCCCCGCAGCGGCCGCCCGGTGGCGCGGGCGCCGGCGGCCGTCACCGTGGTCGCCGACGACGCGATGCACGCCGATGCCTGGGCCACGGCGATGACGGTGATGGGCGCTGGCGACGGCCTGCGCCTGGCCGACGAACGCGGGCTGGCGGTGCGCTTCCTGGTCCGCACCCCCGAGGGACTGACCGAACACCTCAGTCCCGCGTTCCGGCGGCACCTGGAGCGCACCGGATGAGCGGCGCGCGGCGCGGGCGGGAGCGCGCCGGCACCGCGGCGGTCGCGCTGCTGCTGGCGGCGCTGGCCGCGGGACTGCTGCGCCTGCACGACGGCGACTGGTGGACGGCACCGCCGCTGCCGTGGCAGTGGCGCGTCGCCGGCCTCAGCGTCGCGCTGTACCTGATGGCCTGCGCCGCCCTGGGCCTGCGGGGGCGCCGGCTGCGGCGCGGCGCGGCACCGCGCAGTGCCGTCCTGGTCGCGTGGGCCAGCCAGACCGGCTTCGCGCGTGAATTGGCCGAGCGCAGTGCCACCGCCCTGGCAGCGGCCGGGCAGCCGGCGCAGGTGCTGCCGCTGGAGCGTGTCGACGCCGCCCGGCTGGCGGCCAGTTCGCAGGCCTTGTTCGTGGTCAGCACCACCGGCGAGGGCGACGCCCCCGATCATGCCCAGCGCTTCGTGCACACGACCCTGGCGCAGGCCCCGGCGCTGGCAGGCCTGCGTTACGCGGTGCTGGCGCTGGGCGACCGCGGCTATGGCCACTTCTGCGCCTTCGGCCAGCGGCTCGACCGGTGGCTGCAGCAGTGCGGCGCCCGCGCCCTGGCCGATCGCATCGAGGTCGACAATGCCGACCCCGGGGCGCTGGGCGAGTGGCAACGCCTGCTGGCCGGGCTCGGCGGCGTGGCCGCGCCCGGGCGCGACGGCATCCAGCCGCGCTACGAGCGCTGGCGGTTGCACGAGCGCGTGCTGCTCGATGCCGGCAGCGCCGGCGGCGCGGTGTACCGCCTGCGTCTGCAGCCAGCGGACGCGCCACTGCCGGCGTGGCAGGCTGGCGACATCGCCGAGGTGGTGCCGTGCCACGCACCCGCCAGCGTCCGGGCCTGGCTGCAGGCGCAGGGCCTGGACGGCGAGGCCGTGGTCGGCGACCGCACGCTGCGCGACGCGCTGTCGGCCTCCCGGCTGCCCGAGACGGTGCCCGCCGATGCGACGCCGGCCGCGCTGGTAGACGCCCTGGTGCCGCTGCCGCACCGCGAATACTCGATCGCGTCGCTGCCGGCCGAGCATCACCTCGCGTTGCTGGTCCGCCGCCAGGTCGGCGCCGACGGCGTTCCCGGCCTGGGCAGCGGCTGGCTGTGCGAGCACGCGCAGCCGGGCGACCCGATCGCACTGCGCATCCGCAGCAACCCCGGCTTCCATCCGCCGCCGGCGCAGCGGCCGATGATCCTGATCGGCAACGGCACCGGCATCGCCGGCCTGCGCGCCCAGCTGGCCGCGCGCGTGGCGGCCGGTGCCCGCCGCCACTGGCTGATCTTCGGCGAACGCAATGCCGCGCACGACCGCCTGTATGCGGACGAGCTGGACGCCTGGCAACGCGCGGGCGTGCTGGAGCGGCTGGACCTGGCGTTCTCGCGCGAGGCCGGGGCCCGGCACCGCTATGTCCAGCACGTGCTGCGCGACGCGCACGACGCGCTGCGCGCCTGGGTGCACGACGGCGCAGCGATCTATGTCTGTGGCAGCCTGCGCGGCATGACGCCCGCCGTGGACCAGGCGCTGTCCGAGGCGCTGGGCGCAGAGCTGACCCGATCCCTGCAGTCGCAGGGGCGCTACCGGCGCGACGTCTACTGAGACCGGGCCGGGCCCTGCTGCAGCGCCGCCGACGCGGCGCGCGTGCAGAGCTCAGACGATCGCGTAGAACTGGCTGGTCGTGGTGCGGGTGGCGGTCGTCGTCATCGAGCCGACGTCCTGGTACTGGCCCAGCGCCATCTGCACGAAGGCGGCGTAGGCGTCGGTACTCTCACTGGTGCCCTCGCCCGCCCCGGCCGGCGGCTGCCCGCCCGGCGGCGGAGGCGGCGGGGTCGCGGCCAGCGTGTCCTGCAGTTCGCTCAGGCTCACCGCGCCATCGCCATCGCTGTCCAGCGAGGAAAGCAGCTGCGAGGCGGTGCTGCTATCGCCCTGGCTGGCGGCGAGCAGTTCGTCGCTGCTGATGCTGCCGTCGCCATCGGTATCCAGCGCCGACAGCAGCGACTGCGCCTGCTTGCCTGCGTCCGGCGGCGGAGGCGGCGCCAGCGCCTGGGTGAACTCGTCCTCGCTGACGGTGCCGCCGCCGTCCTGGTCGAGCAGGCCCAGCAGGCCCTGGACATCGATCTGGCCGGAGCCGGCGCTGCCGCTGGCCGAGGCCGCAGTCGACAACTCGCTGGCCGAGAGGCTGCCGTCGCCGTCGCTGTCGAGCGACGAGAACAGCTTCTTGAGCGGATTCTCCGAGGTCCCCGTCGCCGACGACCGCGTGTTGCCGGCCGACAGCGGGCTGGCGTAGCTGCTGCTTCCTATGGACGTGATGCCACTCATGCTGCCCCCTGAATGCGCCGGCACCCATTCCGGCGTATCCAGTGTTCCGCGGTCGTTTGCCAGGGCGATGGCGCCGCGTGTCAGACGCGACACACGAGGCGTCCCGGCGGGGCCGCCGATGCCCTGCCGACGGACGGCGGACGGCGGACGGCGGACGGCGGACGATAAACGCGGCCAGGCGTCGGCGGGCCGCGCGCCACAACGGGCAGGCGGCAGCGGCCGCGACGGGCGGGAATCGACGTCCCCACTGCCGCGCGGTGCGCGCGCCGCCTCGCCGGGGATCAGTGCGTTTCTGGAGCTGCGTCCGGCGCCTCGGTGCCGATGCCGCGCACCCGGATCGCCAGCAGCTCCCCGCCGCCCTCCAGGGCGTAGCGCCGGCGCGGGCCCGCGGCGAGCCAGGCGGTATCGCCGGCGGCCAGCGGCGTCAGCCCGCTGGCACGATCGAACGCGGCATGGCCGGCGATCAGGTGGATCGCCCACGCCGTGTCCGGTTCGGCGAAGAACAGCATCGTCCCCACCAGCGGCCGGTGCAGCAGCTCGCAGTCCAGGGCGTCGCGACGCCACATCAGGTTGAAGTCGTGGGTCGGGCCGTCGACCAGCTCGCCGCTCAGCACTGCCTCGCCCGGGAAGCGCAGGCGCTGGTGCGGCGGCTGCAGCACCTCGCAGCGGCCGTCGGCGAAGCGCAGGCGCAGGCCGTTGCCGCGCAGCAGCACCAGCTCGCGCTCGACCCCGGGAAACGCGGAAAACGCCGCATCCTGCTCGATCTCCGCGATCGAGAGCCGCAGCATCCAGCCCTGCGGCGGCCCCAGCCGAAGGATCTCACGCGTCCAGCCCAGGCCGTTTCGCCAGCGTTCGCGGTGATAGTCGAGGGCCGGGACCAACCGGCTCGGTGCGTCGGAGAGCTGCATCGGGCCATTCTGCCCCAGCCGGAGCGCCTCGGTCTCCTCGCAGGCGCGGTCGACGCCTGCGCCCGAAAACAAAAGCGCCCGGCTGCACATCCAAGTGCAACACCGGGCGACAGCACGTCCTTGTCGGCTTCCAGCCTTCCCCTGGACCTCCTGTCCAGATAGGTAGCGGCCACGCATCCCGCGTCGGACCGTATTGCGTGATGTCCCTTTCCCCTAGCGTCGTTCCACCGGCTTCACAGCCGCCGCCTTGGCAGCCTTCTTGGCGGGTGCCATCGTGGCGCCCACCTCGATCAGGTCACGATTCCGTTCGACCGTCTTGAGTCCGATGCCCTTGACCAGTGCCAGTTCCTCGGCACTTTTGAAGGGCCCGCTCGCCTGTCGGTGTTCGACGATGGCCTGGGCCTTCGATGGCCCGACATTCGTCAATACCCTGTCCAGTTCCTCCGCGGAGGCCGTGTTGATGTCGACCTTGTCGGCCGCCTGAGCGGTCGTGGACAACAGCAGCACCAGGATCAGGGACTTCAGGATCACGGTGAAAGACTTCATGGCAACGCTCCTTGTGGCTTGGGTAGAGGTCCTTGCCAGCATTCCTGCCGGCGGTGCCAGTGTCCCGCGCCACATGCAGAGAAGCCTATCGTCGACACGCCGTTGACACAGCCGGTGAAACGCGCGCAGTCGTGTAGGAAAAACCCTACCCCCGGCCCGCGGCGTAGAATGGCGTCCTCTTTACCCGCATTTCCGGAGTACACATGGACAGCGCCCAGATCGACCGGTTCATCGCTGAGAAGTGGGACGCAGACATCGTCCCGCAGCTGGTCGACTACATCCGCATTCCCAACAAATCGCCGATGTTCGATGCCGATTGGGTGCAGAACGGCTATATGGAGCAGGCGGTGACGCTGATGGAGTCCTGGGCCCGGGCGCAGTCGATCCCCGGCATGCAGGTGGACGTGGTGCGCCTGGAAGGCCGCACCCCGCTGATCTTCATCGAGATCCCGGCCAGCGGCGCCGAGTCCGGCGACGACACCGTGCTGCTGTACGGCCACCTGGACAAGCAGCCGGAGATGACCGGCTGGGACCCGGACCTGGGGCCCTGGGAGCCGGTGCTGCGCGACGACAAGCTCTACGGGCGCGGCGGTGCCGATGACGGCTATGCCCTGTTCGGCTCGCTGGCGGCGGTGCTGGCGCTGCAGGCGCAGGGCCTGCCGCACGCGCGCTGCGTGATCCTGATCGAGGCCTGCGAGGAATCGGGCAGCTACGACCTGCCGGCCTACGTGGACCACCTGGCCGCGCGCATCGGCCAGCCCTCGCTGGTGGTCTGCCTGGATTCGGGCTGCGCCAACTACGACCAGCTGTGGTGCACCACCTCGCTGCGCGGGCTCACCGGCGGCAACCTGACCGTGAAGGTGCTGGAGGAAGGCGTGCACTCCGGCGACGCGTCGGGGGTGGTGCCGTCGAGCTTCCGCCTGCTGCGGCAGCTGTTGTCCCGCATCGAGGACGAGGCCACCGGCCGCATCCTGCTGGAAGGGCTGCACGTGGAGGTGCCGGCCGAGCGCCTGGCCCAGGCCGCGCGCGCGGCCGAGGTGGTCGACACGGCGATCTTCGACAAGTTCCCGCTGGTCGACGGCCTGACCCCGATGAGCGGGGACCTGACCGAGCTGGTGCTCAACCGGACCTGGCGCCCGGCGCTGTCGGTCACCGGCATCGGCGGCATGCCGGCACTGGAATCGGCCGGCAACGTGCTGCGGCCGATGACCGCGGTGAAGCTGTCGCTGCGGCTGCCACCGATCGCCGACGGCAAGCAGTGCGGCGAGCTGCTGAAGGCCGCGCTGCTGCGCGACCCGCCCAACGGCGCGCAGGTGACGCTGGAGCTGGAGAAGGCCTCCACCGGCTGGAACGCGCCGGCGATGGCGCCCTGGCTGGAGCGGGCGATCGACGACGCCAGCCAGGCGTTCTTCGGCAAGCCGGCGATGTACATGGGCGAAGGCGGCTCGATCCCGTTCATGGGCATGCTCGGCGAGAAGTTCCCGGGCGCGCAGTTCATGATCACCGGCGTGCTCGGCCCGCACTCCAACGCGCACGGCCCCAACGAGTTCCTGCACATCCCGATGGGCAAGCGCGTCACCGCCTGCGTGTCCCGGGTGATCACCGAGCACCACGCGGCCTGCCTGCGCGGCGAGACCAGCGGTTCGCCGGTGGCGGCCGACAGCGGCACCCGCCACGGCGGGCATGGGTGCTGTTGATTCGCGAGTCGGGAGCCGGGCCAGGGCCCGGCGCTCGATTCCGGTTTCGCGTTGATGCTAGGCTGCCGGCACCTTCTCCTAGCGTCGTGCGATGAACGGACTTTTCGGTAGCAGCAGCTGGCTGTACATCATCCTGGTCGGCTTCGTGGTCGGCCTGCTGGCGCGCTTCGTGATGCCGGGCACCCAGCGCCTGGGCTGCCTGCTGACGATCGTGCTCGGCATCGTCGGCGCGCTGGTCGCCGGCTGGTTCGGCCAGTACATGGGCTGGTACGCGGCAGGCGAGCCGGCCGGCTTCGTCGGTGCGCTGCTCGGTGCCGTGGCCATCCTGGCCCTGCTGCGCCTGGTCAGCGGCAAGCGCTGAGCCGCCCCCTCTCCTCCCCCTTCCCGGGTCCGCGCGCCGTGCCTGCACGGCCGTCCTTCCGTGCCTTCGTTGCGTCCGATGATTCCAGCCAGCCCCGATCTCCTCCGCGACCAGACCCGCCTGCAATGGGCCCGCGCCGCACTGGACGACCCGCAGGCCAGCCTGCAGCGCGCGTCCATCGACGCCGGGTTCCGCAGTTACTGGCGCAGCGGCGGCGTCCGCCACACCCCGGCGCGGATCGTGATGGATGCCCCGCCCGGGCTGGAGGATGCCCGCCCGTGGCTGCGCATGCGCCAGCTGCTGGCCGACGGCGGCGTGCGCGTCCCGCACGTGCTCGCCCAGGACCTGGAGGCCGGGTTCCTGCTGCTGGAGGACCTGGGGGTGCCGACGCTGGCGCAATCGCTGACCCCGGACAATGCCGATGCGCATTTCGACGCGGCCCTCGGCCAGCTGCTGCGGCTGCAGCGGATTCCGCCGCCGGCCGGCCTCGGCGAGTTCGGCGAGGCGCTGCTGGCGCGCGACGCCGGCCTGTTCGAGGAATGGTTCCTGGGCCGGCACCTGGGCCTTGCGCTGACCGACGCCGAGGCCGAGGCATTGCGACAGGTGCAGCGCCTGCTGCAGGCCAATGCCCTGGCCCAGCCGCGGGTGCTGACCCACCGCGACTTCATGCCGCGCAACCTGATGCCGGTCGACGACGGCCCGGCGGTGCTGGATTTCCAGGACTGCGTCGTCGGCCCGGTGGGCTACGACGCGATCAGCCTGTTCAAGGACACCACGGTGAGCTGGCCGCTGGAGCGGGTGGACGCCTGGCTGGCGCGGTACCACGCGCGCGCGCTGGACGCGGGCATCGCGTTGCCGCCGCTGCCGCAGTTCCTGCGCGACGCGGAATGGATGGGAGTGCAGCGCCATCTCAAGAACCTGGGCATCTTCGCGCGCCTGAGCCATCGCGACGGCAAGCACTGGTACCTGGACAACGTGCCGCGCTTCATCGCCTACCTGGACGAGGCGCTGCCGCGCCATCCCGCACTGCAAGCGCTGGCCGCGCTGCTGGACACGCGCGTCAAGCCGGCGCTGGCTGCCCGCACCGCGGCCACCGGCGCATGAAGGCGCTGATCTTCGCCGCCGGCCTGGGCGAGCGCATGCGCCCGCTGACCGACCACACGCCCAAGCCGCTGCTGCGCGCCGGCGGCCAGCCGCTGATCGGCTGGCACCTGCGGCGCCTGGCCGCGCTGGGCATCGCCGAGGTGGTGGTCAACACGTCCTGGCTGGCGCACGAATTCCCGCGCACGCTCGGCGACGGCAGCGCCTACGGGGTGCGGATCGCCTACTCGTTCGAGGGCGACACGCCGTTGGAGACCGGCGGCGGCATGCAACACGCGCTGCCGCTGCTGGGCGATGCGCCGTTCCTGGCGGTCAACGGCGACATCTGGAGCGACTTCGACTTTGCGCGCCTGCCCTCGCAGCCGGACGGCGACGCCCACCTGGTGCTGGTCGACAACCCGGCGCACCACCGGCAGGGCGACTTCACGCTGGGCGACGGCGGGCGCGTGGAGGATCGCCGCGAGGGACACCCGGCGCTGACCTTCGCCGGCATCGGCGTCTACCGCCCGGCCCTGCTGCGCGACTGGCGCGAGGTGATCGGCGCGGCGCCCGGTGCCGACGCCACCCCGCCGCGGTTCCGGCTGGCCCCGCTGCTGCGCGCGGCGATGGCGCGCGCGGCGGTGACCGGCCAGCACCACCGCGGCCGCTGGACCGACGTGGGCACGCCGGAACGGCTGCACGCACTCGACGCGCAGTTGCAGCTGCCCGCGGACTAAGCGCGACACGTCGCGCCCGCCACCGGCGGCGCTGCCGCAGGGCGGGACGCCGGTGCGGGCGAGCCGCGCAGGCGAAACCATGACAGGGCCGGCAGTGCGCTTCGCGCGCCGCACCCCGGGGGGCTACACCGTCCGGCCCGAGGCCGCAGTGCGTGCGGCCTCCGCGCTGCGGCCGGGGCGCCGCAGCGGCCGCCGGAGGCCGGCCGCGCACCTCCGCGCCGGCCCGCCGCCTCAGCGCCGTCCCGCGTCCTCGAGCACCCGCCGCAGGAACGGCACGGTGATGCGCCGCTGCGCCGCCAGCGATTCGCGGTCCAGGCGCTCCAGCAGGGCCACCAGCCCGGCCAGTTCGCGGTCGCTGTGGGCCAGCAGCCAGTCGATGGCGGCCTCGTCCAGCGCCAGCCCGCGTCGTTGCGCGCGGTCGCGCAGCACCGCCGCGCGTCCGGCGTCGTCCAGCGTCGGCAGCGCGATGCGCACGCACTGCGCCAGCCGCGAGCGCAGGTCCGGCAGCCCCAGCGCCAGCCCGTCGGGCATGGCGCGCGCGGTGTACACCAGCGTGATGCCGGCCGCGCGCGCGCGGTTGTGGAAGTCGAACAGCGCGACCTCGTCCTCGCGCCGGCCGGCGATCGCCTCCAGCCCGTCCAGCGCCACCAGGTCGCGTCCTTCGAACGCCTCGACCGCGTCGCGCAACCGCCCCGCTGCCGCCTGCAGCGGCAGGTAGGCCGGCGCGCGCCCGGCCTGCTCGGCCGCCGCGCACAGCGACAGCGCCAGGTGGGTCTTGCCGCTGCCGGCCGGCCCGGCCAGGTACACCCAGTCCGCCAGGCCGCCCTCGGCCACCGCCTGCAGCTGGGCGATCAGCCCCGCCGGCGCGGCGACGTAGCTCTCCAGGCGCTGGTCCGGCGGATAGCGCAGCGCCAGCGGCAGTTGCGGCACGCTCACGGGCGGTCGGGGTCCTTCGGCAGTTCCACGATCAATGGCCGCTCGCCGCGGGTCTCCAGCAGGATGCCCGGGCGCTCGCCGCCGTACAGCTCGCTCTGGGTGTAGCGCTCGTGGGCGTAGCGCAGCAGCACGTTGGCCACCGCCGAGACCGGCAGCGCCAGCAGCATGCCGAGGAAGCCGAACAGCTGGCCGCCGGCCATCACCGCGAAGATCACCGCCACCGGGTGCAGGCCGATCTTGTCGCCGACGATGCGCGGGGTGAGCACGTAGCTCTCCAGCAGCTGGCCGACGGTGAACACCACGCCCACGCCGATCAGCAGCTTGAGGTCGAAGCCCTGCGCCTGCACCAGCGCGGCCAGCACCGCGAGCACGATGCCGGTGGTCGCCCCGAGGTACGGGATGAAGCTGATCAGCCCGGCCACCATGCCGATCAGCAGGCCGAGCTTGAGCCCCACCAGCGACAGGCCGGCCGCGTAGATCGCGCCCAGCGCCACCATCACCAGGAACTGGCCGCGGATGAACGCGCCCAGCACGTCGTTGGATTCCAGCGCCAGCCGGCTGACGGTACCGATGTAGGCGCGCGGGATCACCGCGGCCACGCGCTCGACCAGCTTGTCCCAGTCGCGCAGGAAGTAGAACGTCAGGATCGGCAGCAGCGCGATGTTGATCACCCAGGTGACCATCGCGAAGCCCGACGCCGAGAGATAGCCGAAGAAGGTCTTGGCGACGCCGCCGGCCTGCTCCCAGTGGCTGCGCACCCACTCGATCAGGCGCTGCGGATCCAGCCAGCCCATCAGCTCCAGCCCGGTCTTCTGTTCCAGCCAGGGGATCGCCGTGCCCATGGTCCAATCGCGCATCTGCGGCAGCGCCGCGATCAGGGTCATGATCTGGCGCTCGATCATCGGCACCAGGATCATCAGCGCCAGCACCACCAGCAGCACCATCAGCACGAACACCAGGGTCACCGCGACGTTGCGCGAGCGGCCGGCGCGCTCGATGCGGTCCACCAGCGGATCGCCCAGCCAGCCCAGCAGCAGCGCCAGCACGAACGGGGTGAGCACCGGTGCCAGCAGCCAGATCACCCACAGCACCGCCACCCCCAGCGCCACCCACTTCAGGCGGCGCAGGAACTGGGCGATCTCGGCCTCGGGGCTCAGGTTCATTTGAGGCGGTACTCCGCGTGCTCGCCTTCGAGGATGACCGGACCCTCGGTGGGCATGCTCACCGGCACCACGGGACTGTTGTCGCCGAGCATGCGGTTGAGGCCGGACAGGCCGGTCAGCAGCTCCAGGTCCAGCTCCAGCCGGTCGCCGGAGGCGCTGACCGGGCGGATGCCGCGCACCACCGACACGCCCTGCAGCGCCGAGGACAGCCGCAGGTAGGCGTCGGCGCTGTAGATGCCGGTGAACACCGCGCGGTAGACGCCCGGCACGCCGGAGTCCACGCGCTTGGCGTAGCGCTTGACCAGGGCGTCGGCGGCACCGTCGGCACCGCCGGCCATCGCCCGGCGTGCGTCGCCGTCGCTGGTGGTCCAGCTCGACAGCACCTTGCCGTCGTCGATGAAGGTCCAGTCCGCGGTCCAGCCGCCGCTGCCGCGGTAGAGCTTGCCGACCAGTTGCATCGGCGGGCTGTAGCGGGCCGAGGCACGCGCGATGGCCGCGGTGTCCTTGCGCCAGATCGCGCCGACCAGCGCCTGCTCGGCGGCGCCGCCACCGGGCAGGCCCAGCCGGTAGCCGCGCTCGATCGCGCGGTCGAGCACGCTGCGCGCGGCGTTAGACTGCGGCACGCCCACCAGGCGCGGGCCGCTGCCGTCGTCGATGGCCAGCCACAGCACCGGCTTGGGACGCGGCTGCGGCCACACCGGCAGGCCCAGCGCCGCCACCAGCCCGTCCACGTCGGACTGGCGGAAGCGCGCGACCAGGGTGGTGCGGAAGCTGGGCGCGCCCGACGGCGAGGTGCCCTGGTCCTGGCGGTAGTCGTAGCCCTCGACGTAGCCGGGGGCGCCGCGCAGCGCCTGCGGCACGCCCGGGCGCGCCATGATGTTGCGGTCGCCGGAGAGCTTGCCCAGCACCACGCCGAGCGCGCGCGCCAGTGCGCCGGGGCGGTCGCCCTCGCCCTGGCTGTTGACCGGCACCTCGGCCTCGTAGGCGCCCTGCGCCCGGGCGACGTCGCCTTCGGTGCGCAGGTCGGCCTGCGCGAGGGCCGGTACGGTGGCCAGGCCGGCCACGAGGGCGATGAGTAGGACGAGACTGCGGCGCATCGAAGATTCCATTGCTGGGCGTATCCGGGGGGAATTGTTGCCCGAATGCGGCCTGGGCGCCAATGCGGCTGCTAAAATCGCCGCCTTTCCGTCAAGCGGCCTCCCCGTGACCAGCCAATCGCCTTCCGCCCCCTCGCCCCTGACCTACCGCGACGCCGGCGTCGACATCGATGCCGGCAACGCCCTGGTGGAGCGCATCAAGCCGCTGGTCAAGCGCAGCTTCCGGCCCGAGGTGATGGGCGGCCTGGGCGGCTTCGGCGCGCTGTTCGACCTGTCCGGCAAGTACCGCGAGCCGGTGCTGGTGTCCGGCACCGACGGCGTCGGCACCAAGCTGAAGCTGTCCCAGCAGCTGAACCGCCACGACACCATCGGCATCGACCTGGTCGGCATGTGTGTCAACGACGTGCTGGTGCAGGGCGCCGAACCGCTGTTCTTCCTGGACTACTTCGCCACCGGCAAGCTGGACGTGGACACCGCCGCGGCCGTGATCGGCGGCATCGCCCGCGGCTGCGAGCTGGCCGGCTGCGCGCTGATCGGCGGCGAGACCGCGGAGATGCCCGACATGTACCCGCCGGGCGAGTACGACCTGGCCGGCTTCACCGTGGGCGCGGTGGAGAAGTCGCAGCTGCTGGACGGGCAGCAGGTCCGCCAGGGCGACGTGCTGATCGGCCTGGCCTCGTCCGGCCCGCATTCCAACGGTTATTCGCTGATCCGCCGGATCTACGAGCGCGCCGGCGCGCCGGCCGACCTGGACCTGGGCGGCGTCGCGCTGATCGACGCGCTGATGGCGCCGACCGCGCTCTACGTCAAGCCGGTGCTGTCGCTGCTGGCCTCGCATGGCGAGGCCATCCACGCGATGGCGCACGTCACCGGCGGCGGCCTGACCGAGAACATCATCCGGGTGGTGCCCGAGGGCCTGGGCCTGGACATCGACGCCGGCGCCTGGCCGCTGCCGCCGGTGTTCCAGTGGCTGCAGCGCGAAGGCGTGGTGGCCGACAGCGAGATGTGGCGCACCTTCAATTGCGGCATCGGCTTCGTGCTGGTCGCCGCGGCCGACCAGGCCGGGGCACTGGAGCAGGCGCTGGACGCGCTGTCGCTGCAGCACTGGCGGATCGGCGTGGTCACCGCCGCCGAAGGCGAAGAACGCGTGCGGATCGGCTGAGCCGGCGCATGCAGGCGCCTCCTCCGTTGCCGGCCGCCGCGAGCGACGATCTCGGGCAGCTGCGGCTGCTGGCGATCTTCCATTACGTGGCGGCGGGCCTGACCGCCCTGTTCTCGATGTTCCCGCTGCTGCATCTGGCGGTGGGGATCGGGCTGGTCAGCGGGCGCCTGGGCGCCCGCGATCCGGACGCGGCGCTGGGCGGCTGGTTCTTCATCGCGATCGCCGGCGTCCTCATCCTGACCGGGCTGACCCTGGCCGCGCTGCTGGCGCTGGGCGGCCGCAGCCTGTCACGGCGGCGCCACTACACCTTCTGCCTGGTGGTCGCCGGGGTGGCCTGCCTGCTGATGCCGCATGGCACGATCCTGGGCGTGTTCACCCTGGTGGTGCTGCTGCGCCCGGGCGTGAAGGCATGGTTCGACCCGTCGGCGCGGCCATGAGCACACGCCTGGCGGTGCTGGCCTCCGGCCGCGGCAGCAACCTGCAGGCCATCCTCGACGCGATCGGCGCGGGCCGGCTCGACGCCGAGGTGGTCGGGGTGTTTTCCGACCGGCCGCAGGCCGCCGCGCTGGCGCGGGTGCCGGCGGAACGCCGCTGGGCGGCGCTGCCGCGCGACTTCCCCGACCGCGCCGCGTTCGACGCCGCGCTCGGCGACGCGCTCGCCGCCGCCCGCCCCGACTGGGTGGTCTGCGCCGGCTACATGCGCATCCTCGGCGAGGCCCTGGTGCGCCGCTTCGCCGGGCGCATGGTCAACATCCACCCTTCGCTGCTGCCGCGCCACCGCGGCCTGCACACCCACGCCCGGGCGCTGGAGGCCGGCGACCGCGAGCACGGCGCCAGCGTGCACGTGGTGGTGCCCGAGCTCGATGCCGGCGGCGTGATCGCCCAGGTGCGGGTGCCGGTGCAGCCCGGCGACAGCCCCGAGACCCTGGGTGCCAGGGTGCTGGCCCGCGAGCACCCGCTGCTGATCGCCAGCCTGGAACTGCTCGCCGGCGGCCGGGTCCGTGAACGCGACGGCGCGATCCACCTGGACGGTCAGTGCCTGTTTACTCCCCTGCGACTAGATTCGGACGACCATCTCGCGCGCTGAACACGGATACGTCGCATTGATCCGGCTTCGGGCATCCTCGGTCCTTCGCCCCCACTTCCTGCGCATGAACACCCTCTCCCTGAAGATCGCCCTGCTCACCGCCTGCGTGCTGGTCCCGATCGGCCCGGGCAGCGCACAGACCGCCCCGGCCGCCCCGGCCGCCCCGGCGGCGACGCCCGCCGCAGCGCCGCCGGCCGCGGCCAGCTGGACCGCGCCCGCGCTGCAGCCGTTCAGCGCCAGCTACCAGGCGTTCTACCGCGGCAAGGAGGCCGGCGATGCCACCTTGCAGGTGTCGCACGGCGACGGCGACCAGTGGCGGGTGGACCTGGCCGTGCGCGGCCGCAAGGGCTTCGCCAGCGTGCTCGGCCTCAACCTGGAGCAGAGCACGGTGTTCCAGGACCAGGGCGCCACCTATGTGCCGCTGACCCAGAGCACGGTCAAGAAGGCGGTGTTCTTCGGCAAGAAGGTCGTCGGCACCTACGACTGGAAGGCCGGCAGCGCGCAGTGGCAGGGCGACGTGAAGAAGGAGCGCCAGCAGCCGATCCCGCTGCAGCGCGGCGACCAGAGCGCGCTGCTGCTGAACCTGTCGCTGATGCGCGACGCCCGGCCCGGCAGCACCCTGCACTACCGCTACGTGGACGTGGGCCGGGTCCGCCAGCACGACTACCGCGCCGCCGACGCCACCGAGCTCGTGCAGGTGGGCGACATCAGCTACGACGCCCTGCGCGTATACCGCGTCAACGGCGGCGACAACGAAACCATCCTGTGGATCGCCAACGGGGTCCCCACCCCGGTGCGCATCCTGCAACGTGACAAAGGTGAGGATCAGGTCGATCTGCGCCTGGTCGAATACCAAGGAGTCTGAGCCATGAAGCACCTTTCCCGCCCGCTTTCCGTGATCGCCGCCGCCGGCCTGGCGCTGGCCAGCCTGCCCGCGCTGGCGATCCAGCCGTTCCAGGCCGACTACCAGGCCAGCTACATGGGCATGCAGGCCAACGGCGTGATGACGCTGGCCTCGGCCGGCGCCAACCAGTGGCGCTACACGCTGACGATCCAGAACCAGTTGGCCAACCTCAGCCAGAGCACCACGTTCGAGGAGCGCGACGGCACCCTGCGGCCGCTGAGCTCCAGCGACAAGTCCTCGCTGCTGGTGAAGAAGAAGAACGTGGACGCCAAGTACGACTGGGCCAGCGGCCAGGCGACCTGGAGCGGCGACGTCAAGGGCGACCGCCGCGGCCCGGTCAAGCTCAAGTCCGGCGACATGGATGCGCTGCTGATCAACCTGGCGATCGCGCGCGACCTGGCGGCGGGCAAGCCGCTGAACTACCGCATGGTGGACGAGGGCCGGATCAAGCCGATGAGCTACAAGGTCGTCGGCAAGGAGACCATCACCGTCAACGGCAAGCCGCAGCAGGCCACCAAGGTCTCGCGCGTGGACGGCGAGAAGGAACTGATCGCCTGGGTGGTGCCCGACCTGCCGGTGCCGGCGCGCCTGCTGCAGAAGGAAAACGGCCAGGATGCGCTGGACCTGACGATCAAGTCGCTGAGGTAAGGCCGAGGCACGCCGGTCTGGAAGAAACGGCCCCGATCGGGGCCGTTTCCTGTTGCGCGCATCGAACCGCGCAGAGCGAACGCCTAGCGCGCGCTCACCACTCGTACATCAGCTGCAGGCGCACGTAGCGCGGGGTCTGGTAGTACTGCCCCAGCTTGTAGTAGTCGTAGTAGGTGGTACCGGCGGACGTCACGCGCTCGTAGGTCTGGTACACCTGCAGCGGCTTGACGTTGTTGAACAGGTTGAGCACCGACAGCTGCGCGGTCAGCCCCTTCACCGCCTCGGGCTTGTAGACCAGGTTCGGGCTCAGGGTGAAGGTCCACGGCGTGCGGCCCTGGCTGCCCTGCTCGCTGAGTTCGCCGTTGCAGTAGTGGTACTGGCTGTAATAGCCGTAGTAGCTATCGAACGTGCCGTAGCCGCCGCCGAAGCAACTGATCGGCGCGCCCGACTGCACCTCCAGGTTCACGCCCAGCTGCCACTCGGGGGTGAACTTGTAGCCGCCGTAGGCCTTCAGGCTGTGGCGGTGATCGTTGGCGAGATAGCCGTAGGCGCCCTGCATGATCTGCGCGAAGTCGAAGTCCGCGGTGGTGCCGGTATCGTCCTGGCCGTTGCTGGACTTGACTAGGCCCTCGTAGTTGCCCTGGCTCTTGGACCAGGTGTAGCTGACGTTGCCGTACCACCGGTCGGTGGCCTTCTCCGCACTGAGGGTCACTGCCTTGTAGGTCCGCTTGGCCTTGGGACCCAGGGCACTGGCCGACATGGTGACGGTCTCGGCGGCGCCATCGCCGTCCACGTCGGTCGTTATGGTCGAACTGCTGCCCGGGTTGTAGAGCCAGCATCCGGCGATCCCCGATGGCGTGGTCCATTCGTCATCCCAGTTCGAGGTGTCGTAGCCCGCTTCGTTGGCGGCGTTGTACAGGGCCTGGCTGGAGCAGCTGTCGTCGATCGCATTGTGGATGTTGCGGTAGGTGGCCTTGATGCCGAGCACCCAGCCGTTCAGCCAGTCGTTGTCGACGGCCAGCGTGTGCTGGTAGCCCAGGATGGCCTCGTCCTGCGTGTAGGGCTTCAGGTCCTTGCTGGTGACCGAGCTGGCGCTGGGCGTCGAACCGTCCTCGCCGTTGTAGTAGGCGGTCTCGCCGACCTGGGAAGTGCCGGTCGGCACGCCGGTGGCGCTCACGCCGGTATAGGTATAGAGGGTCTCCGAGTAGATCGACGCGCTGGCCGCACGCAGCGCCACGTTGGCCGCGATCGGCAGCGCATAGCGACCCAGGTTGCCGTAGAGGCGCGAGGACCCGTCGCCCGCCACGTCCCACGAGAAACCGAGGCGCGGCTGCCAGATATTGTCCTGTTTGACGAAGACCTGCCCGGAGGTGTTGTAGTTCTCGAACGAGTCGTTGCGCACGCCCAGGGACAGCAGGAAATTGTCGGTGACGTGCCAGTGGTCCTGCACGTACCAGGAGTTCTGCTTGACCTCGACCTTGCCGCCGGTCTTGTAGACGTAGTCGTAGACGTAATTGTCGTTGTAGTAATAGTAGTAATGGCCGCCGGAGTAGGAGGACCCCTGCTTGGCGGTGAAGTCGTTGTAGTCGTAGCCGAACTTCAGCTCGTGGTCGCCGAGCACCCAGTCGAAGTCGAGCCGGTAGTCCTCGCGCTGGCTGTAGCCGTTGTCCACGCCCAGCGACGAGCTGATATAGCAGCTGTTCTGCGACCCGGTATAGCGGGACGCGTAGTACACGTAGGGACAGCCGCTGCCGGTGGAGGTCACGTCGCCGTCGTAGCGGGTCGTCGAGCCATTCGGACTGACGAGCGACTGCTCGCTCTTGGTCTTCATGCGGCCGTACTGCAGGGCCATGGTCAGGTCGTCGGTCAGGTTGCTCGTCCACTTGAAGATGTGCGTGGGCCCTCCGCTCTTGGAGATCAGCCGCCCGTTGTAGGTGGTGCGGTAGGCCGAGTTGTCGTCGCCGTAGCCGACGTTGTAGTACGCGTAGGACGTGCGGCTGCTGTTGTCGAAGCCGGTGTATTCGAGATGGTTGCTGTCGTTGAGGTACCAGTCCAGCTTGACCAGCTTGTACGGCTTGGAGGCGTCGTAGTCGTACGAGGTCGAGGTGGTGCCGGTCGTCGAGGCACGGCCGTTCCAGCTGCTGCCGGTATTCCTGGTCAGCTGGCCGATGGCAAAGATGTAGAGTTTGTCCTCGATCAGCGGGCCGCCTTCCCAGATCGAATACGTGTTGCTGCTGGTCTTGTTCTTGCTGAGCGCGCGGTACAGGCTGCCGTCGCGGAACGTCTCGTCGTCCAGGTGGGCGCGCAGCGCGTCGGGCGCCGAATCGATGCTGACGCCGCCATGCCACTCGTTGGTGCCGCGCTTGATGTTGACGCTGGTCACCCCGCCGGTGGAAAACCCGTACTCGGCGCCATAGCCGCCGGTCTGCACGTCGAGCTGGTCGATCGCCTGCCACGGCACCTCGCTGAACGACAGGTAGTCGTACGAGTCGGTCACGTTCATGCCGTTGACGTAGTAGCTGTTCTCCGCCACGGAGGCGCCGCCGAACGAGTTGAGGTTGCCGAAGTAGCCGCTGCCCTGGCTGGTGCCGGGCGTGAGCCGGGCGACGCTGCTGACGTCGCGCGGGACCGGCAGCTCGTTGAGCTGTTCGGCGGTGAAGGTGCTGCGCGACTCGACGCTGCTGGTGTCGATGCCGTTGACGACCATCGGCGCGCGCACCACCACGGTATCCATGTCCTTGGACGCATCGAAGCTGGCCTGGGCGGTCTGCCCGGCCACCACCGATACCTGCCGCGTCGACACCACGCGGTCCGCCTCGACCAGGCTCAGCTCGTAGTTGCCGATCGGCAGCGCGGAGATCCGGAACTTGCCGTCCGCTCCCAGCGCGACGGTGCGGGACAGGCCCGAACTCAGCCCTTTGATCTGCACCTGCGCGCCGGCGGCATAGGGAGCGCTGCCGACGATGTCGCCGGCGGTGCTCTGCGCCATGGCGGGCGCGTGCGCCAGGCACAGCCCGAGCACCGTCGCCAGGACGGTGCGCTTGAGGACGGAAGACGGAGGAATGCGGGATCGGCTCATGAGGGCTCTGCGGTTCGTCGCGGGAGACGCCGCACACGGCGCAACGGCACGTGCGTGCGGCGGGTTCGTGCCCGTGCAGGTGAACAATCCCTGCACGAAGACTTAGCGCGAATCTAACGAGCGCCTTCCCGATGAACATTTCCCCACTGCGAATCGAATCGCAGGCGCCGACACAGGCCGACACGCGGCTCCGTCGGCAGCGCGCGGCCGCGGCACCCGGCACGGCCGAAAGCGCCGCACCCCTGCCGTTTCAGCCGGTCGATCCGTGCGTGGCCGGCCTGCCAAGAAATGACGGCCGCCACCGTTCGCCCACGCGACCAGACAGCTTCCGTTCAACTTTGTCATCGCCGCGGGCGGCCGGCGACCCCGATCCATAGCCGCGGCCCCGCGCCGGCAGTGCTCGAGCCGTACCGGCCGTCCGCGGGCACGGCCATCGGCCGGCTACGGCTTGCCGGTGGCGAACACGGTCTTGCAGTCCATGCGGATCTGCTCGCCGCTGCCGCGCCAGTAGAACAGGCTGCAGTGGCGGTTGCCCTCGACGGTCTTCTTCACCGCCACCGCGTAGAACGCCTGGGCGATCTCGTCGCGGCTGGTGGTGCCGTCGGCGTTCCAGTCCATGTCGCGGGTCTCCACGCCCTGGGTGATGGCCATGCCGGCATGCCAGGCATAGGCCAGCCACGCCAGGATCAGCAGCATCACCACCGCCAGCGCCTTGCGACGGCCGGTGAAGCGGCCGCGCAGGATCATGCCTCGCGCCGGATGGTCGCGCCCAGCGCCCCCAGCTTCTCCTCGATGTTCTCGTAGCCACGGTCCAGGTGGTAGATGCGGTCGATGGTCGTATCGCCCTCGGCCACCAGCCCGGCCAGGATCAGCGAGGCCGAGGCGCGCAGGTCGGTGGCCATCACCGGCGCCCCGCTCAGCCGCTCGTTGCCGCGCACGATCGCGGTGTGGCCCTCGACCTGGATGTCCGCCCCGAGCCGCAGCAGCTCGTTGACGTGCATGAAGCGGTTCTCGAAGATCGTCTCGTTGATCACGCCGACCCCGTCGGCCACGCAGTTGAGCGCCATGAACTGCGCCTGCATGTCGGTGGGGAACGCGGGGTACGGCGCGGTGGTCAGGCTCACCGCGCGCGGGCGCTGGCCCTTCATGTCCAGGGTGATGCTGTCGGCATCGACACTGATCTCGGCGCCGGCCTCGACCAGCTTGTCGAGCACCGCGTCCAGCGTCTGCGGGCGCGCGCGGCGCACGGTGACGCGGCCGCCGGTCATCGCCGCGGCGACCAGGAAGGTGCCGGTCTCGATGCGGTCGGGCAGCACCGCGTGGCGGCCGCCGCCCAGGCGCTCGACGCCGTGCACCACGATCCGCGGCGTGCCGGCGCCCTCGATCCGGGCGCCCAGGGCGATCAGGCAGTCGGCCAGGTCGGTGACCTCCGGCTCCATCGCCGCGTTCTCCAGCACCGAAGTGCCCTCGGCCAGGGTCGCGGCCATCAGCACGTTCTCGGTGCCGGTGACGCTGACCATGTCGAACACGAAGCGCCCGCCCTTCAGGCGCCCGTTGCTGGAGGCCTTGATGTAGCCGTTCTCGACGCTGATCTCCGCACCCAGCGCCTGCAGGCCCTTGATGTGCTGGTCCACCGGGCGCGAGCCGATCGCGCAGCCGCCGGGCAGCGAGACCTCCGCCGCGCCGTACTTGGCCAGCAGCGGCCCCAACACCAGGATCGAGGCGCGCATGGTCTTGACCAGTTCGTAGGGCGCCACGTGCTGGGTGACCGAGCGCGGGTCGACCACGATCGAGCTGCCGCGGGCCAGGGTGCCCTCGTCGATGCTGACCTCCGCGCCGAGTTCGCCCAGCAGCTTCACCGTGGTGATCACGTCGTGCAGGTGCGGCACGTTGCTGATCTCCACCGGCGCGTCGGCCAGCAGGGTGGCGCACAGGATGGGGAGCACGGCGTTCTTGGCGCCGGAAATGGTGACTTCACCGTTGAGCCTGCGGCCGCCGGTGACGATGATCTTCTGCATGGGTCGGGATTCGGAATTGGGGGACGGGGATCGCGGGAGGGAACCGGAGCGGACGGGCGCGTGCCCGTCCCGCATCACGAATCCTGGGTCCCGGCTTCATCGGGGGTGACGGTCTTCAGCTGCAGCGCGTGGATCGCGCCGCCCATGAGCTCGCCCAGGGTGGCGTACACCATGCGGTGGCGGGCGAGCGGCAGCTTGCCGCGGAACGCCTCGCAGACCACGGTGGCCTCGAAGTGCACGCCGTCGTCGCCTTGCACCTCGGCACGGGCCTGCGGCAGGCCGGATTCGATGAGTTTACGGATGGTTTCGGCGTCCAACGGGCTTTCCTAATAAAATGTGCGGCCATTCTACCCTTCGACCGAGCCCCGCATGGCCGTCTCGCCCCTGTCCCCCGCCGCCACCGACGACGCCAGCCTGGTCGCCAGCGGCCGCCGCGTGGTCGAAATCGAGCAGGGCGCGCTGGCGGCGATGGCGGCCCGCATCGGCACCGAGTTCGCCGCGGCCTGCCGGCTGGTGCTGGGCTCGCGCGGCCGCGTCGTCGCCACCGGCATGGGCAAGTCGGGGCACGTGGCGCGCAAGATCGCCGCGACCCTGGCCTCCACCGGCACGCCGGCGTTCTTCGTGCATCCGGGCGAGGCCGGCCATGGCGACCTGGGCATGATCACCGAGGCCGACGTGGTGCTGGCGCTGTCGTATTCGGGCGAGTCCGACGAGGTGCGGATGCTGCTGCCGGTGCTCAAGCGCCAGGGCAATCCGATCATCGCCATGACCGGGCGCGCGCGCTCCTCGCTGGCGCTGGCGGCCGACGTGCACCTGGATGTCAGCGTGCCGGCCGAGGCCTGCCCGCTGGACCTGGCGCCCACCTCCAGCACCACCGCGTCGCTGGCGATGGGCGACGCCCTGGCGGTGGCGCTGCTGGACGCGCGCGGCTTCACCGCCGACGACTTCGCGCGCTCGCACCCGGCCGGCAGCCTGGGCCGGCGCCTGCTGCTGCACATCACCGACGTGATGCACAGCGGCGAGGAGCTGCCGCGCGTGCGCGAGGACGCCAGCCTCAGCGAGGCGCTGATGGAGATGAGCCGCAAGCGCCTGGGCATGACCGCGGTGGTCGACAGCCAGGACCGGCTGATCGGCCTGTTCACCGACGGCGACCTGCGCCGCGCGCTGGACAGCGACATCGACGTGCGCAACGCCGGCATCGCCGACGTGATGACCCGCCACCCGCGCACGATCGGCGCCGACCAGCTCGCCGCCGAGGCGGCGCGGCTGATGGAGACGCACAAGATCACCGGGCTGATCGTGGTCGACGCGCAGCAGCGCGCGGTCGGCGCGCTTAACATTCACGACCTGTTGCGCGCCAAGGTGGTTTAACTCCCTTAACCCCGCTGACCGACGGACCTCCCTTCCCACTGCGCCGCCCCATGCCCTATTCGCCCCTGCACGCCCTTCCCGCCGACCTCGTCGCCCGCGCCGCCCGCATCCGGCTGGCGTGCTTCGACGTCGACGGCACCCTGACCGACGGTCGCCTGTACTACGACCATGCCGGCAACGAGAGCAAGGCGTTCAGCGTGCTGGACGGCCAGGGCCTCAAGCAGCTGGAGCACGCCGGCATCCATGTCGCCCTGATCACCGCGCGGGCGAGCCTGTCGGCCGAGAAGCGCGGCCAGGACCTGGGCCTGCACGTGCAGATCGGCGTGCGCCACAAGCGCAGCGCGGTCGAGACGCTGTGCCGGGAACACGGCGTGGCCCTGGACGAGGTGCTGTTCATGGGCGACGACCTGCCCGACCTGACCGCGCTGCTGGCGGTCGGCCTGCCGGTCGCCCCCGCCAACGCCCATCCCTGGATCGCCGAGCGGGTACAGTGGCATACGCGTGCCCGTGGCGGCGAAGGCGCCGCCCGCGAGGTCTGCGACGTGCTGCTGGCCGCCCAGGGCCGGGTCGACGCCCTTATCGAGAGGTTTTCCGCATGAACTGGCGTACCACGCTTGGCGTCGTGCTGCTGATCGCCGCCATCGTCAGCGCCTGGTCGGCCTGGCACCAGCGCAAGCTGCCGGTGACCGCGGCGGCCGACGACGCGCGCTCGGACTACACCCTGCACGATTTCGAGCTGATCGCGCTGGACAAGGCCACCGGCAAGGAATCGCTGGCGCTGCGCGCGCCGGAGATGCACCGCAACCGCGCCGACCTGACCTCCGACATCACCACCCCGGTGTTCCTGCTCCCGGACAACGGCGGCCTGCAGTGGACCCTGCGCGCCAAGACCGGCTGGCTCAGCCCCAAGGGCGAGGAGCTGCGGCTGCGCGGCGATGTCGCCGGCGACAGCCCGGTGGCGCCCGGCGTGGTGCCGACCACGTTCCGCACCCAGAGCCTGGACGTGTTCCCGCAGCAGAACCAGGCCCGCACCGCCGACGCGGTGAGCATGACCCGCCCCGGTATCATGCAGAGCGGGGTCGGCTTCCAGGCCGACCTCAAGTCCAAGCAGTACAAGCTCCTTTCCCAGGTCAAGACCCGATATGAACCGAACGCTGCCCGCTAAGCTGGCCTTGATCGCCCTGCTGGTCCCGCTCGCCGCCCTGGCCAAGACCAGCGACCGCAACCAGCCGATGACGATCGACTCCACCGCCCAGGAAGGCGACATGCTCAACGACAACGGCAAGGTCCGGTTCACCGGCAATGTCGTCATCACCCAGGGCACGCTGGAGATCCACGCCGATACCGCCGACATCTTCCAGAAGAACGGCGAGACCGACCGCGTCGTGCTCAACGGCAAGCAGGCCACGCTCAAGCAGCAGATGGACGACGGCTCGATGATGAACGGCCAGGCCGACACCATCGAGTACAAGGTCGGCGAGGAGATCATCATCCTCACCGGCAACTACTCGGTGAAGTCGCCCAAGGGCACCAATGCCGGCCAGCGCATGGTCTACAACACCAAGACCGGCAACATGCAGAGCGGCGGCGACGGCAGCCGCGTGCGCACCGTGATCCAGCCTAAGAACGCGGCCGCCGCCCCCGCCGCCGCGCCGGCCAAGCCCGCGACCCAGGGGAAGAAGTAATGCTGGTCGCCACCGGACTGCGCAAGAAGTACAAGCAGCGCGAGGTCGTCAAGGAGTTCGGGCTGACCCTGGAGGCCGGCGAGGTGGTGGGCCTGCTCGGGCCCAACGGCGCCGGCAAGACGACCTGCTTCTACATGATCGTCGGGCTGGTGGAGGCCGATGCCGGGCGCATCGAGCTCGACGGCCAGGACATCACCGCCGACCCGATGTACCGCCGCGCCAAGCTCGGCGTGGGCTACCTGCCGCAGGAACCGTCGGTGTTCCGCAAGCTGACCGTGGCCGACAACATCCGCCTGGTGCTGGAGCTGCGCGAGGACCTGCCCGACAGCGCCGCGCGCGAGCGCGAGCTGGCCTCGCTGCTGGAGGAGCTGCAGATCGGCCACGTGGCCGACCAGGCCGGTGCCAGCCTGTCCGGCGGCGAGCGCCGCCGCTGCGAGATCGCCCGCGCCCTGGCCGCCAAGCCGCGGATGATGCTGCTCGACGAGCCGTTCGCCGGCGTGGACCCGATCTCGGTCGGCGAGATCCAGCGCATCGTCACCCACCTCAAGGACCGCGGCATCGGGGTGCTGATCACCGACCACAACGTGCGCGAAACCTTGGGAATCTGCGACCGCGCGTATATCCTCGCCGAGGGCAGCGTGCTGGCGCAGGGATCGCCGGACGCCATTCTCTCCAACCCCGAGGTGCGACGCGTCTACCTGGGCGAGACCTTCCGTCTCTGATCGGCAGGCCGTCCCCGGACGCCACCCGATCAGGACCTACATGAAGGCTCGGCTGCAGACATCGATGGGGCAACAGCTGGTGATGACGCCCCAGCTGCGTCAGGCCATCAAGCTGCTGCAGATGTCGTCGGCCGAACTGGAGCTGGAGATCGCCGAGGCGGTCGAGAGCAACCCCCTGCTGGAATGGGCCGAGGACGCGCCACCGCCGCCCGGTCCGGACGTGCCCGGCAGCGGCGACGCCGGCGGCGACACCGCGCCGGATCCCGGCGACGGCCCCGAGCGCGCCGACGACTGGACCCCCGACGAGAGCGCCTGGAGCGGCAGCGGCGGCGGCCAGGACGACGACGAGCTGGGCAGCGCGGCCGAACGCGTCGCCGATCCCGAGACCCTGCCCGACCACCTGTTGTGGCAGCTGCACCTGTCGCACCTGTCCGCGCGCGACCGCCAGATCGGCGCCGCGCTGATCGACTCGCTCGAGGACGACGGCTACCTGCGCGAGCCGCTGAGCAGCATCGCCGAGGCCCTGGCGCCGGCCCTGGTGGCCGACGAGGAGGAGATCCTCACCGTCCTGCACCAGATCCAGCGCTTCGACCCGGTCGGCATCGCCGCGCGCAGCCTGGGCGAGTGCCTGGCCCTGCAGCTGGACGTGCTGGCCCCCGCGACCCCCGGCCGCGCCCTCGCGCTGCGGATCGTCGCCGGGCCGCTGGAGCGGCTGCCGCGCAGCGGCGTGGCCGGCCTGGCCCAGGAACTCAAGCGCCCGCTGGCCGAGGTCGAGGAGGCGGTGCAGCTGGTCCGCACGCTGGACCCGCGCCCGGGCAAGCAGATCGGCGAGCTGTCCGCCGACACCTACGTGGTGCCGGACTGCGTGATCTGGCGCCAGCGCGGGGTCTGGCGCGCGGCCCTGGCCGGGCGTTCGCAACCCAGGATCACCATCCACCGCGGCTACGAGCAGCTGATCCGCCGCTGCGGCGAGGCCGACGCCGGCTACCTGCGCACCCAGCTGCAGGAGGCGCGCTGGCTGCT
This sequence comes from Lysobacteraceae bacterium USHLN149, assembly GCA_037145635.1. Taxonomy (GTDB): domain Bacteria; phylum Pseudomonadota; class Gammaproteobacteria; order Xanthomonadales; family Xanthomonadaceae; genus JAATFS01. Next base: position 544,929 of record JBBCXB010000001.1, on the reverse strand, counting down.
GAAGAGCGTGGAGGCGCGCGGCGAGACCCTGCTGCGGGTGGTGCGCAGCCTGCTGCGCCAGCAGGCCGGGTTCCTGGAGTTCGGCGAGCAGGCGCTGCGCCCGCTGACGCTGCGCGAGATCGCCGGCGAGCTGGGCCTGCACGAATCCACCATCTCCCGCGCGATCGCCCGCAAGTACGTGCGCACCCCGCGCGGGACCATCCCGCTGCGCGCCTTCTTCGCCTCCGGGATCGACACCGACAGCGGCGGCGAGGCCTCCAGCACCGCCATTCAGGCGATGATCCGGCGCCTGATCGAGGCCGAGAACCCGCGCAAGCCGCTTTCTGACGCCAAGCTGGCCGACCTGCTGAAGACCTCCGGGGTACCAGTGGCGCGCCGCACCGTGGCGAAGTATCGTGAGGCCATGAACATCTCCGCCTCCCACGAGCGAGTACGTATCGCCTGAGTCGAGTCCTCCGTTGAAACCGGCGCGCTGCGTGCCGGGGACTCGCGGGGAACGGGAATGTTCATTGGCCCACCGAAACCAATGGAGGTATCCGATGCGTATCGAGACGTATGGCCAGCAGTTGGAAGTCACCCCCGCGCTGCGGGAGTATGTGGAGAGCAAGCTGCAGCGCCTGCAGCGTCATTTCGACCAGCACTGCGAAGTCCGCACCCAGCTGGCCCTGCGCAAGCCCGACCACCACGTCGTCGCCACCGTCAACCTCCCCGGCCGTACCCTCCATGCCGACGCCAGCGGCCCCACGATGTACGCGGCGATCGACCTGCTGGCCGACAAGCTCGACCGGCTCGTGCTCAAGCACAAGGAAAAGAAATGTGACCACCATGCACGCGAGGTGCGCGACAATCCGGCCTGACGCCTCCGCCTGATTGACTCATGCCTTTGACCGACCTGATGGCGGCCGTGCGCACCGTGGTGTCGCCGGCCGCCGATCGCGACACCGTCCTGCGTACCGCCGCCGACCTGCTGTCCTGCCGCCAGGCCGGCGCCGCCGAGCTCTACGACAGCCTGTGCCAGCGCGAGACGCTGGGCAGCACCGCGATCGGCCACGGCATCGCGATCCCGCACGGACGCTCCCCCACCCTTTCCGAACCGCGCGGCGCGCTGCTGCGCCTGGAGACGCCGGTCGACTTCGGCGGCGACGGCCCGGTCGACCTGGTGTTCGCGATGGCGGTGCCCGCGCACTACACCCACCAGCACCTGATGCTGCTCTCGGAGCTGGCCGAGCGCTTCTCCGATGCCGACGTCCGCCGCCAGCTGCGCGCCGCCGCCGACGCACCGGCGATGCTCGACCTGCTGCTGCAGCCGCCCCCCACCCAGGCCAGTGCCGCATGAATACCAGCATCACCGCCCGCGAGCTGTTCGACCAGCAGCGCGAGAAGCTGGGCCTGCGCTGGCTCGCCGGCCAGAAGGGCGGCGACCACGAACTGGAGGCCGGCGACACCATCTCGCGCCGGCCGTCGCTGGCGGGCTACCTCAACGCCATCTATCCCAACAAGGTGCAGATCCTCGGGACCGAGGAGCTGACCTGGCTGGATTCGCTGGAGCCGCGCCAGCGCTGGGAGACGATCGAGAAGATCGTGCGCGGGCAGCCGCTGGCGCTGGTGATCAGCAAGAACCAGTCCTGCCCGGAGGACCTGCGCGCGGCCGCCGAGGAAGCCAGCACGCCGCTGTGGATCTCGCCCAAGCGCGGCCACGAGCTGCTCAACCACCTGTCCTACCACCTGGCGCGCACGCTGGCGCCGCGGGTCACGCTGCACGGCGTGTTCATGGAGATCTACTCGATCGGCGTGCTGATCACCGGCGAGGCCGGCTCCGGCAAGAGCGAGCTGGCGCTGGAACTGCTCAGCCGCGGTCATCGTCTTGTCGCCGACGACGCGCCAGAATTCACCCAGATCGCGCCCGACGTGCTCGACGGCACCTGCCCGGAACTGCTGCAGGACCTGCTGGAGGTCCGCGGCCTGGGCGTGCTCAACATCCGTGACATGTTCGGCGACACCGCCGTGAAGAAGAACAAGTACCTGCGCCTGATCGTGCACCTGACCCGCCCGATGACCGAGCCCAAGCCCCACGGCTACGAACGCCTGACCGGCGATTCCGGCAGCCGCCACGTGCTGGACCTGGACGTGCCGCTGATCACGCTGCCGGTGATGCCCGGCCGCAACCTGGCGGTGCTCACCGAGGCCGCCACGCGCCTGCACATCCTGCGGACCAAGGGCATCGACCCGGCGGCGATGTTCATCGCGCGCCACAGCAACCTGCTGGAGCGGCGCCACCCATGAGCGCGGTGCCCTCCAGCCTGGTGATCGTCAGCGGCCTGTCGGGCTCCGGCAAGACCGTGGCCCTGAAGACCTTCGAGGACCTGGACTACTACTGTTCGGACAACCTGCCGGTCGAGCTGCTGCCGGACTTCGTGCGCAGCCGGCTGCGCGGCAACCCGCTGGGCGACCAGCGCCTGGCGGTGGGCATCGACGTGCGCAGCCGCAGCGACCTCACCCAGCTGGCGCAATGGCGGCATGCGGCGCAGGAGTACGGGATCGAGGCGCGGCTGCTGTTCTTCGACGCCCACGACGAGGCCCTGCTCAAGCGCTACGCCGATACCCGCCGGCGCCATCCGCTGAGCCACCTGGGACTGTCGCTGCCGGAGGCGATCGCGCGCGAGCGGGTGCTGACCGAGCCGCTGCGGCAGCAGGCCGACGCGGTAATCGACACCAGCGCCCTGAACGTGCACCAGCTGCGCCGCCGCGTGGTCACCGAGTTCGCGCTGAGCCAGAACGAACGGCTGTCGCTGCTGTTCGAATCGTTCGCCTACAAGCGCGGCGTGCCGGCCGAGGCCGACTTCGTGTTCGACGCGCGGGTGCTGCCCAACCCGCACTGGGACCCGGACCTGCGCCCGCTCACCGGCCGCGACGCCGGCGTGCGCGAGTATCTCGACCAGCAGCCGGACGTGGTCCGCTACCGCGGCCAGATCACCGACCTGCTCGACACCTGGCTGCCGCGCCTGCGCAACGACACCCGCAGCTACGTGACCATCGCCTTCGGCTGCACCGGCGGCAAGCACCGCTCGGTGTACATGGCCGAGCAGATGGCGCGCCACGCGCGCGAACAGGGCTGGCCGGAAGTGGCCACGTTCCACCGCGAGCTCGACTGAGCCGGCGCTCGCGGCGCCGGCGGCGCGCCCCGCCATAAGGGCGTGTGCGGGTCTTCACAAGGGCGCCGCGACGGGCTTCATCATCCCGCGCCGGAGCGCGCGCAAACGCTATCGTCCGGTCCCCGCGACCTGTTAACGTTCCGGCATGGCCTGCGGCATTCTTCTCATCACTCATCCCGGTATCGGCTCCGCGCTGCTGAGCGTGGCGACCGGCCTGCTGCGGCAGCTGCCGCTGGCGACCGAAGCCTTCGAGGTGCCGCTCGACGCGGACCTGGACGCCCTGCTGCCCCAGGCGTCGTCGGCGCTGCGGCGGGTCGACGCCGGCGACGGCGTGCTGGTCATGACCGACCTCTACGGCGCCAGCCCGAGCAATCTCGCCAGCCGCCTGGCCCGGCTGGGCACGCCGGTCCGGCGGGTGTCCGCGCTCAGCCTGCCGATGCTGCTGCGGGTGATGAATTATGCCGAACAAGGACTGCACGACCTGCCTGCCACGGCCGCCGCAGGCACCCGCAATGGAGCGATAGTCGACGATGCTTGAACGCGAACTCACAGTTTCCAACCGCCTCGGACTGCACGCCAGGGCCACCGCCAAGCTGGTGCAGACCCTGTCGTCGTTCCGCGCGAACGCCACGCTCGCGGCGAAGGGGCGCGAGGTCAACGCCAAGAGCATCATGGGCGTGATGCTGCTGGCCGCCGGCCAGGGCACCACGGTCACGGTGCGCCTGGACGGCGAGGATGAGGCCGACGCGCTGCAGGCGCTGACCGACCTGTTCGACCGCCGGTTCGACGAGGACGCCTGAGCATGCGGGGCGCGTCCACCGCCCTGCGCGTCCGCTCCGCCGCCCCGCCCTGCGGGGGGCGGCCTTGAGCCTGCGCCTGCGCGGGCACGGTGCCGCGCGCGGCAACGCGCTGGGGCGCGCGCGGGTGCGCCAGACCCATGCGCTGGAGATCGCCGAGCAGCGCATCCCCGCCGCCCAGGTCGAGGCCGAACTGGCCCGCCTGCGCCTGGCGGTGGAGGCCGCGCGCCAGGAGATGCACCAGCTGCGCGAGCGCCTGCACGGCGCGCTGGCACGCGAGGTCGGCGAGTTCCTCGACCTGCATGCGCTGCTGCTGGACGATCCAGAACTGCTGCACGGGCTGGACGAACTGATCCGCACCAGCCGCTACAGCGCCGACTATGCCCTGCGCGTGCAGCGCGACCGCCTGGCCGCGGTGTTCGACGGCATGGAGGACGCCTACCTCAAGAGCCGCATGGACGACCTGGACCACGTCATCGGCCGCATCCACGCGTTCCTGCACAAGCGCCCCCACGACCTCAAGGGCGTGGCCGGCGAGATCCTGGTGTGCGACAACGTCGCCCCGTCCGAGCTGGCGCAGCTGCAGGCGCAGGGCGTGGTGGCCATCGTCACCAGTGCCGGCAGCGCGCTGTCGCACAGCGCGATCCTGGCGCGCAGCCTGCACCTGCCGCTGGTGGTGGGCGCACCCGACGCACCGCAGCGGATCAACGACGGCGACGTGCTGATCGTCGACGGCGGCAGCGGCCAGGTGATCGTGGACCCCACGCCCGAGCACCTGCGCGACTACCGCAGCCGGCTGCGCGAGCTGGCCAAGGAACAGCGCGAGCTCGGGCGCCTGCGCTCCAAGCCCACCCGCACCCGCGACAACGTCGACATCACCCTGCTGGCCAACGCCGAGTCGCTGGACGACGTGGCGCTGGCGCACGCGCTCGGCGCCAGCGGCCTGGGCCTGTACCGCACCGAGTTCCTGTTCCTGCAGCGCCACGAGCTGCCGGACGAGGAGGAACAGTTCCAGACCTACCGCGACACCGTGCTGGGCATGAGCGGGCGCCCGGTCACGATCCGCACGCTCGACCTCGGCGCCGACAAGGCCGACCGCACCGGGCTCACCCTCGGCGACGAGGACAACCCGGCGCTGGGGCTGCGCGGCGTCCGCCTGTCGCTGGCGCGGCCGGCGGTGGCGCAGTCCCAGCTGCGCGCCATCCTGCGCGCCTCCGGCTACGGGCCGGTGCGCATCCTGGTGCCGATGGTCAGCGGCCGCGAGGAGCTCATGCAGGTGCGCCGCCAGCTCAAGCGCCTGACCCTGCAGCTGCGCGAGGAAGGCCACGAGATCGCCGAGCGCATCCCGCTGGGCGCGATGATCGAGGTGCCGGCGGCGGCGATCGCGCTGGACAGCTTCATCGACCAGGTGGACTTCCTGTCCATCGGCACCAACGACCTGGTGCAGTACCTGCTGGCCGTGGACCGCAACAACGAGGCGCTGGGCGAGTTGTACTCGCCGCTGCATCCGGCGGTGCTGCGCCTGATCGCGCAGGTGATCGCCACCGCCCGGGCGCACGCCACCCCGGTGGCGGTCTGCGGCGAGATCGCCGGCGACGCCCGCTACGTGCCGATGCTGCTGGCCCTGGGCCTCACCGAGTTCAGCCTGCACCCGGCCACGCTGCTGGAGGTGCGCCGCGCGATCCGCGACTGCCACCTGGGCACCCTGCACGACGAGGCCGGCAAGCTGCTGCGCGCGCGCGACCGCAAGGGCATCGAGAAGTGGCTCGCCGCGCATGCGGACGCGAGCGCACGCTGAGGCCGGCGGCGTGCGCGGCCGGCGCAGGTTCGCGTCGACGCTGTTTCCGTCACGCACGCAGGCGATAATGCGACGCTGATCTCCGCCTCGCCGCCTCCTGCCGGAGCGGTTCGTCCACTCTACCGGGAGCCGCGCATGGCCGAAGCCGTCCGCCACGACAAGACCGCACGCCAGCTGCGGCTGCTGTCCGATGCACTGGACAGCGGCCGGCTCGGCCCGGTGCGCCGTCTGGTCAACACGCTGGCGCCGGCGGAAATCGGCAACCTGCTGGAATCGCTACCGCCGGGCAAGCGCGAGATCGTGTGGGGCCTGGTGGACCCGGACGACGACGGCGAGGTGCTGGTCCACGTCGGCGACGAGGTGCGCGAGAGCCTGCTGGCGGACATGGACCCGGACGAGATCATCGCCGCGGTCGAAGACCTGGACATCGACGACCTCGCCAACCTGGTCGAGGACCTGCCCGACACCGTCATCGACGAAGTGCTCAAGTCGATGGACCGCGAGAACCGCGAGCGGCTCGAGCAGGTGCTGTCGTACCCGGAGGACACCGCCGGCCGCCTGATGAACCCGGATGTGGTCACCGTGCGCGCCGACGTCAACGTCGACGTCGTGCTGCGCTACCTGCGCCTGCGCGGCGAGCTGCCCGACCATACCGACCACCTGTTCGTGGTCAGCCGCCGTCACCAGTACCTGGGGCGGGTGTCGCTGGCGGCGCTGGTCACCCACGAGGACAACACCCCGGTCAACCGCCTGATCGACGACGAACAGCCGGCCATCGATGTCGGCGAGAGCGCCCAGGAAGTGGCGCGGCAGTTCTCCGACCACGACTGGATCTCGGCGCCGGTGGTGGACGACAACAACATCCTGCTCGGCCGCATCACCATCGACGACGTGGTCGACATCATCCGCGAGCAGGCCGAGCACCAGGCCCTGGGCGCGGCCGGCCTGGACGAGGACGAGGACCTGTTCTCGCCGATCAAGCGCGCCGTGCGCGGCCGTGTGGTGTGGCTGGGCATCAACCTGTTCACCGCGTTCCTGGCCGCCAGCGTGATCGGCCAGTTCGAGATGACGCTGCAGAAGGTGGTGGCGCTGGCGGTGCTGATGCCGATCGTGGCCGGCATCGGCGGCAACGCCGCGGTGCAGGTGCTGACGCTGATGGTGCGCGGCCTGGCGCTGGGCCAGGTCGGCGCCAGCAATGCCCGCATCCTGCTATGGAAGGAGATCCGGGTGGCGCTGATCAACGGCGCGCTGATCGGCGGCATCGTCGGCCTCATCGCCTTCGCCTGGTTCCGCAGCCCGCTGCTGTCGCTGGTGATCGCGCTGGCGTTGATCATCAACTTCTGCGCGGCGGCCAGCGCCGGCGTGCTGCTGCCGTTGCTGCTCAAGCGGATGAACATCGATCCGGCGGTGGCCGGGACCGTGGTCGTCACCGCGGTGACCGACGTGACCGGCTTCTTCTGCTTCCTCGGCCTGGCGACGCTGATCCTGCTGCATTGAGCCCGGCCCCCGCCCGCACCCGCGGCGGCCGTGCCCGCCGCCGCCCTCGCGCTCCCGCGCCCCGGCCGGCGCGCGGCCGGCTGCTCGCCGACCTCGCCGCGCTGGCGGTGGTCGCCGCGCACGCCTGCGTGCTGCTGCTGATGTGGAAGGCCGGCGTGCTGCCGGCCTGGGCCCTGGCAGGCTTCGCCGCACTGTCGGCGCTGACCCTGGCCGCCTACGCGCGCGACAAGCGCGCCGCGGTCGCCGCCACGCGGCGCACGCCCGAACTCACCCTGCACCTGCTGGAACTGTCCGGCGGCTGGCCGGGGGCCCTGCTCGCGCAGCGCTGGCTGCGCCACAAGAACCGCAAGCTCCGTTACCAGTTCGCGTTCTGGGCCTGCGTGCTGCTGCACGAGGCGACGCTGGGCCATCTGTGGCGGCTGCTCGCCACGGGAGCGGCCGGCTAGCGGCGGCCACCGCGCGCCGCGCAGGCCGCGCCGCCCCTGCACGGACGCGGGGCAAGGCAGCGAAGATGGACCCGCATGTGCTCGCGATCACGCGGCCCAGGGGCGCGCGCCCAGGATTGGGCCGGCAACGCTGCCGGCCGCGCACGCGCGCACGCCCGTCAAGGCTCGGGAGCTAAGCCTCGCGAACGGCGCCTCGCAAGACACGCCGCAGCAGCCATCGCACGACGCCGGGCCGGCCGCCGCGGCACCGAAGCGGCAAGCCGCGCGGCCGGCGTGGCGCGGTCCGGACCCGTGCGGTCGCAGCGCAGCGTGCCGACGCCGTGCAGGCCCGCCATACTGCCGCTTCCTTCCCCTGCCCCGGAACGCCCGATGATCCGTCGCCATTTTCTGCTCACCCTGGGACTGGCGATGCTGGCCGGCTGCAGCACCGTGCCGCAGCCTCCTGGCGGCGGCCATTTCGTGAAGCGCGAGCTGACCCTGGAAGGGCGCCGCTACCGCTACCAGGTGTTCGTGCCGGCCGCTGCCGCCGCCACCGCACCGCTGCCGATCGTGCTGTTCCTGCATGGCTCCGGCGAGCGCGGCCGCGACGGCCGGCAGCAGACCGAGGCCGGGGTCGGTCCCTACCTGCGTACGCAGGCCGCCACGTTCCCGGCGCTGGTGGTGCTGCCGCAGGTGCCCGACGACGAGGAATGGATGGGCGTGAACGCCCGCATGGCGCTGGCCGCGCTGGACGCGACGGCCACCGAGTTCCAGGCCGACCCGGCGCGCACCTACCTCACCGGCATGTCGATGGGCGGCTACGGCACCTGGGAAGTGGCGCTGCTGCAGCCGCAGCGCTTCGCCGCGCTGGTGCCGGTCTGCGGTGCGATCAAGGCCCCGCGCGAGGAGCGCGAGACGCTGTACGTCACCGAGATGGCGGCCGAGGCCGATCCGTACACCGCCCTGGCCACGCGCCTGAAGCAGGTGCCGGTGTGGATCTTCCACGGCGGCCGCGACGACGTGGTGTCGCCCGAGGACGACCGCGCGCTCTACCGCGCCGCACGCGCGGTAGGGGCCAACATGCGCTACAGCGAATACCCCGACGGCAACCACAACGCCTGGGACCCGACCTATACCGATCCGGCGATGTGGGCCTGGCTGTTCCGGCAGGCCCGGCGCTGAGCCGCCCCGGCCTCAGTGGTAGCCGGTGTCCGCGCTGACCTTGCCGCGGAACACTCGGTACGACCACACCGTGTAGCCCAGGATCAGCGGCAGCATCACCACCAGTCCGACCATCGCGAAGGCCTGCGACGACGCCGGTGCCGCCGCCTGCCAGATCGTGTACGCCGGCGGCACCAGATAGGGCCACATGCCCAGCACCAGGCCGACGAAGCCGAGCACGAACAGCGCCAGGGCCCACAGGAACGGCGGCACGTCCGACCCGGCCCGGGTCGCGGACGTCCACAGCGCCGTGCCGGCCGCCAGCACCAGCAGCGGCACCGGCAGCAGCCACAGGAAGGCGTCGCCGGCGAACCAGCGCGCCATGATCCGCGAGTCCAGCGACGGCAGCCAGGCGCTGACCAGGCCCATGAACACCAGCACCACGATCGTCAGCGGCCGCGTCAGCTCGCGCGCCAGACGCTGCGCATGGCCGTCGGTCTTGAGGATCAGCCAGGTGCTGCCGAGCAGCGCGTAGCCGAACACCAGCGCCGCTCCGGTCAGCATCGAGAACGGGCTGAACCAGCCCCACGCGCCGCCGACGTAGGCGCCGTTCTCGATCGGCAGGCCCTTGACCAGGGCGCCGAGGATCACGCCCTGGGCGAAGGCCGCCAGGATCGAGCCGGCCGCGAACGCATGGCTCCACAGCCGGCGCGAACGCTGCGCCTTGAAGCGGAACTCGAACGCCACGCCGCGGAACACCAGCGCCATCACCATCAGCAGCACCGGCAGGTACAGCGACGACAGCACCACCGCGTAGGCGACCGGGAACGCCGCCATCAGGCCCGCCCCGCCCAGCACCAGCCAGGTCTCGTTGCCGTCCCAGATCGGCGCGGCGGTGTTCATCATCAGGTCCAGCTGGGCCTCGTCGCGGCGCAGCGGCGCCAGGATGCCGATGCCCAGCACGAAACCGTCCAGCACCACGTACATCAGCACGCCGAAGCCGATCACGGCGAACCAGGCCACCGGCAACAGGGTTGCGAGATCCATCAGCGTGTCTCCTCGATCGAGTCGCCGGCGGCCGACAGCGGCCGCGCGGGGGTGTGCTCGCCGTGGTCCAGATGCGGTCCGTCGGCCTGCGGCTGCGGCCCGGTGCGGGCGATCTTGACCAGGTACCACAGGCCCCAGCCGAACACGAAGGCGTAGCCGAGCACGTACACGCCCAGCGAGATCGCGGTCATCCAGGTCGACTGCGGGCCCACCGCGTCGGCGGTGCGCAGCACCCCGTAGACCACGTAGGGCTGCCGGCCCATCTCGGTGACGTACCAGCCCGCCACCAGCGCGACGAAGCCGGACGGCAGCATCCAGCGCCACAGTGCCGGCAGCCAGCGCCAGCGCAGCAGCCGGCCGCGCCACCAGGCGAACGCCGACACCCAGGCCAGCAGCAGCATCAGCGTGCCCAGCCCGACCATGAGGCGGAACGCGAAGAACACCGGCGCCACCGGCGGGCGGTCCTGCGCCGGCACCGAGGTCAGCGGCGCGATCTCGCCGTCCAGGCGGTGGGTCAGGATCAGGCTGCCCAGGCGCGGGATCGCCAGTGCGTGGTCGTTGCGCTCGGCGGCCGCGTTCGGCACCGCGAACAGCACCAGCGGGAAGCCTTCGCCCTCGCCTTCGCTGCGCCAGTGCGCCTCCATCGCGGCGACCTTCATCGGCTGGTGCTGCAGCGTGTTCAGGCCGTGCTGGTCGCCGACGAAGATCTGCACCGGCAGCGCGATCGCGGCGAAGCCCACCGCCAGCTTCAGCATGCGCACCGCGGCCTCGCGGTGCACCCCGCGGTGCAGGTATCCCGCCCCGACCGCCCCCACCACGAAGCAGGTGGTGATGAAGGAACCCAGCGCCATGTGCGCCAGCCGGTACGGGAACGAAGGATTGAAGATCACCTGCAGCCAGTCCACCGGCTGCACGATGCCATTGACCAGCGCGTAGCCGGCCGGGGTCTGCAGCCAGCTGTTGGACGCCAGGATCCAGAACGTGGAGAACAGCGTGCCCAGCGCCACCATGCAGGTGGAGAAGAAATGCAGGCGCTCGGACAGGCGGCCCCAGCCGAACATCATCACGCCGAGGAAGCTGGCCTCCAGGAAGAACGCGGTCAGCACCTCGTAGCTGAGCAGCGGCCCGATCACGCTGCCGGCGATGCGGCTCAGCTCGGGCCAGTTGGCGCCGAACTGGAAGGCCATGACGATGCCGCTGACCACGCCCATGCCGAACGAGACGGCGAAGATCTTCTGCCAGAAGAAGTACAGCTCGCGCCAGACCGGCAGGCGCGTGCGCAGCCAGCGCCACTCCAGGAACGCCAGCAGGCTGGACAGGCCGATCGTGAACGCGGGAAACAGCACGTGGAAGGTAATGACGAATCCGAACTGGATTCGCGACAACAGCAATGCATCCATGGAAGGGCACCAAGGGGGAGGAGATGCGCAAGGCGGGCGCGGCGCACGTGCACCGGCCCAGGGGAAGCGGTCGCGGCTCCGGCCCTGCCCGGTATGCAGGGGGACTGCGCGACGCAGCGACGATGATAGCGACGATGCATCGGCAGGTTGATGCGACACCGCGTCGCACGGGGCCGGCACGCACCGCGATGCCCGCGCAGGCGACGGAGGTCCTTCGCGACATGCCAACACGCCGATGCGCACCATGCGCTTCCCCGCCTGCGTGCCGTGTCCGTGCCCCTCGCCCCGTCGTTCCAGCCCTGCCCCGCCCCCGACCGCCCGCTGCTCCCGCCTGCGCGGAGGCGGCTCCCCGCATCCGCCCGGGGGCGCTAGCGATGGCGCCCGGCGCTCCGGCGACCCTCGCCACCTGGAGCCTGTGCGCGCTGGCCACCGCCTGCGTGATCGCGCGCCCGTGGCGGCTGCCGGAGGCGGTCTGGGCGGTGGCCGGCGCCGCCCTGCTGGTGGCATTCGGGCTGCTGCCGCTGCCGTCCGCCGCCGCCGCCGTGCTCAAGGGCGGGGACGTCTACCTGTTCCTGATCGGGATGATGCTGCTGTCCGAGAGCGCGCGCGCCGAAGGCCTGTTCGACTGGGCCGCCACGCATGCGGTCAACGCCGCCGGCGGTTCGCCGCGGCGGCTGTTCGCGCTGGTGTTCGCCGTCGGCATCGTGGTCACCACCTTCCTGTCCAACGATGCCACCGCGGTGGTGCTGACGCCGGCGGTGTACGCGGCCGCGCGCAAGGCCGGCGCCCGGCCGCTGCCGCTGCTGTTCGCCTGCGCGCTGATCGCCAACGCCGCCAGCTTCGTGCTGCCGATCTCCAATCCCGCCAACCTGGTGCTGTACGGCGGGCACCTGCCGCCGCTGGGCGAGTGGCTGGCCGCGTTCGGGTGGCCGTCGCTGCTGGCCATCGGCGCGACCTTCGCGATGCTGCGCTGGGCCGAGCGTGGCGAGCTGGCCGGGCGCTGTGCCGAACGCGTGGAGCTGGCCCCGCTCACGCGCGGCGGCCGCTTCGCCCTGGCCGGCCTGCTGGCCACCGCGGGCGGGCTGGTCGCGGTGTCGGCCGCCGGCCGGGAACTGGGGCTGCCGACCTGCCTGGCCGGACTGGCCACCCTGGCCGCGGTCAGCCTCGGCGCGCGCCGCTCGCCGCTGCCGCTGGCCAGGGCGGTGTCGTGGGGCGTGCTGCCGCTGGTGGCCGGCCTGTTCGTGCTGGTCGAGGCGCTGGCCCGTACCGGCGTGATCGCGCAGCTGGCGCGCCTGCTGGCCGGCGCGGCGGCGCAGTCGCCGCTGGCCACCGCCGCGACCGCCGGCAGCGTGCTCGCGTTCGCCAGCAACCTCACCAACAACCTGCCGGCCGGCCTGGTCGCCGGCACCGCGCTGGCCCAAGCGCAACCGCCGCAGGTGGTCACCGATGCGCTGTTGATCGGCGTCGACCTGGGACCGAACCTGTCGATCACCGGTTCGCTGGCCACCCTGCTGTGGCTGGCCGCGATCCGCCGCGAAGGCGAGGACGTCGGGTTCTGGCGCTTCCTGAAGGTGGGCCTGGTGGTGATGCCGCCCGCACTGCTGTGCGCCCTGGGCGCTCGCCTGCTGCTCGGGTGATCCGCTCCCGGCGCCGGCTCAACCCGCGCCGGGGCGCCGGCGCGCCGTCCGCACGCGCCGCGCCAGCGCGCTGAGCGCGGCGATCGCCGCGGTCAGCGCCGCCATCGACAGGAACTGGACGCGGGTCTCGGGCGAGCCCACCAGCAGTGCGAAGATCAGCGCCAGGATCGCCAGCGCCAGCAGCGTCAGCCCCGGGAAGCCGCGCATGCGGAACGGCAGCGGGGTACCGGCGCGATCGGCCCGCCGCCGCAGGATCAGCTGCGACAGCAGCGAGATCGTCCACACCAGCAGGCAGGTGGCACCGACGATGTTCAGCAGCACCGGCAGCACGCGGTGCGGGTAGAGCAGCTCCAGCACCGCCGCCACGAAGCCGAACAGCACGCTCGCCAGCACCGCCAGCACCGGCACGCGGCGGCCATTGGCCCGGCCCAGCGCGCGCGGGGCCTCGCCCCGCTGCCCCAGCGAATAGATCATCCGCGACGCGCCGTAGAGGTTGGCGTTGAGCGCCGACAGCAGCGCGATCACCGCGATCAGGGTGATGCCGGTGGCGGCACCGGGAATGCGCGCCACCTGCAGCACCGCGGCGAACGGCGACGCCAGCGCCTCGCTCTGCCACGGCACCACCGCGATGATCACGCTCAGCGAGCCGATGTAGAACACCAGGATGCGCCAGGCCACGGTGCGGATGGCACGGGCCAGGCTGCGCCCGGGATCGGCGGTCTCGGCCGCGGCCACCGCCACGATCTCGGTGCCGCCGAAGGCGAACACCACCACCAGCAGCGCCGCGCCCACGCCGGCCAGCCCGCGGGGTGCGAAGCCGCCGTTGGCGGTGAAGTGGGCCAGGCCCGGCGACGCCACGCCCGGCAGCCAGCCGGCCAGCAGCGCCACGCCGACGCACAGGAACCCCACGATCGCGACCACCTTGAGGATCGCGAACCAGAACTCGAATTCGCCGAAATTGCGCACGCCCATCAGGTTGATCGCGGTGAACACCGCCATGAACAGCAGCGCCAGCGCCGGGGCCGGCAGCTGCGGCCAGACCGTGGCCAGCAGCCCGGCCGCGCCCACCGCCTCGGCGGCCACCACGATCACCACCTGCAGCCACCACAGCCAGCCCACGGTGGCCCCGGCGGTCGGTCCCATCGCGTCGGCGGCATAGACCGAGAACGCGCCGCTGGCCGGCTTGGCCGCGGCCATCTCGCCCAGCGCGTTCATCACGATGATCACCAGCGCGCCGGCCACCAGGTACGAGAGCAGCACCGCCGGCCCGGCGGCCTGCACGCCGACGCCCGAGCCCAGGAACAGCCCTGCGCCGATGGCGCTGCCCAGGCCCATCATGATCAGCTGGCGCGGCTTGAGCGCGTGCCCGAGCTGCGACGGGGAGGAAGGGCTCGGCTCGGGCGGCAGGGGCAGGGGCGACATCGGCAGGGTCGGCAGTCGGAAACGCGACACGATACCGCGTCGGCGCGCGGCGTGCGCCTTCCGGCACGGCGGCGGCCGGAGGGCGCCCGCCGGCGCCGGCGCGCCGCCGCCCCTGCGGCGAATCTTCGCCGGCGCCCGGGCCACGTGGAGCGGCCACGCCTCTCATGCGAAGGCCCGCACGATGGCGGGCCTTGCACGAAGCGCTGAAGCGCTGCGGAAGCTCAGAAGATCTTCTTGGCTTCCTTGTCGATCTTCTTGTCGATGCGGTGGCGCTCGGCATTGTCGTGCTTGGCCGCCTTGTCGACTTCCTTGGCGTCGTGGTCGACGCCGTCATCGACCGCCTGGTTGACGTCCTTGACGTCGCGGTCCGCACCCTTGCCCACGGCCTTGGCGTCGTGCTTGAAGTCCTTGTCGAGATCGTGGCCGTCCTGGTGCACGCTCTTGTCCAGCTTGTCCTTGGCACCCGCGAGCGGCACCACCGCCAGCATGCCGAGCGCCAGCGCCGCCACTGCGGCCGTCATCGTGTTCTTCATCATCGTTTTCCTTTCCTGTCAGATCGGCCACCTGGCCCTGGTTGATGGGGACATCCACTTCCGTGTTCGACGTGCAGCGGCCCGTTGCCCGGCCGCGCCGGGGCGCGTTCGGCATGGCACGCTCCTCGCGGATCGAGCCATGCGCCTGCCGGTACGCGGGCAGGTGCCCTGGCCGTGCGTCACGCTGAACCTTGCGGGCAACACGCGTCCGCGTGCCGTCCGCAAGGGCAATAGCGGCGCTGCGACCGCCGGCTTGAGTCCCGGCCGGCCGGGAGCGGGCAGGCTGTGATCGAGGTCGCGCCGGGCGGGCTGGCGTCCACATCGCTGAATTCGAACCGCGCGCCTGGCCACGGCCCGCCGCCGCCCTACTCCGCCAGCCCGGTGCCAGCCCCCGCCGTGGCGATCACCCGGGCCTTGACCTGGGCCGCCGGCGTGACCGCGTAGACGTAACCCAGCGGCTCGGGGAACGCCTTGGACGAGATCCAGGTGGTGGCATTGGCGTAGGGCTTGCTGGTGCTCTCCGGCACCGTCCAGGTGATGCCGCCGCCGATGAAGTTGTTGATCAGGTCCCAGTAGCCGATCTCGCTGCTGTCGCGCGAGGTCACCGGGTTGTTGACGTTCTCGAAGTAGTTCGACTCGATCAGCGCCACCCCGCCCATGCGCACATTGATGCCCGACGTGGTGACGTTGTTGAAGTAGTTGTTGTAGATGTGGCTGAGCCCGCGGCGCTGCAGCGGCAGGCGCGACTGCACGTTCTCGTAGCGGTTGTGGTGGTAGGTGGTGCGCGCGGCGGCGTTGGCGGTGTCGCTGTCGCTGAAGCCGTTGAGCGCCACCTTCTGGTAGTCGTGGATGTAGTTGTAGGACACGGTCACGTGGTGGACCCCCTTCTTCATGTCGATCCCGCCGTCGAACGACGCGTCGCCGGCGCCCTCGCAATGGGTCAGCGACGCGAAGAGGGTGTTGTGGTCGATCCAGATGTTGGACGGCTGCCCGGTGGAGTTGCCCTCCAGCGAGATCGAATCGGCGTCCTCGCCGCCGGGCAGCAGCCCGATGGTCATGTTGCGGACGATCACGTTGTGCGCGTCGCCCACCACGCGCACGCCGAAGTTGGCCGAGGAGCCGTCGGCCCCCTTGAGGGTGATGTGGCTCTTGTTCTTGATCTGCAGGATCTGGGCCGGCCGCTTCCACTGCGCGCAGACGTCGGTGAGCGTGCCGAAGTCGAAGCGGCCGGTGTAGTTGAGCACCAGGCCGCCGC
The DNA here is from genome assembly GCA_037145635.1 of Lysobacteraceae bacterium USHLN149. Lineage (GTDB taxonomy): Bacteria > Pseudomonadota > Gammaproteobacteria > Xanthomonadales > Xanthomonadaceae > JAATFS01. Next base: position 528,805 of record JBBCXB010000001.1, on the reverse strand, counting down.
TGCCGCTGTAGCCGTCGACGGCGGCCTGCGCGGCCTCCAGCGTGGCGACGTTGACCGCCACGGCGTTGCCGCCGCCGGTGGTGGCGGCGCCGTAGCCCACGGGACCGGCGGCGGCCGGCGCGGCGGCCGAAGCCAGCGCGAGCGCCAGGGCGCCCTGGAGCGGATGGATTTTCATGCGGTGTGTCTCCCAGTCGAGCAGGGGTGCGGCACGCTGTCCGGCATCGGCGCAGCGGCGGCACGGGGCGTGGGGGCCGTGCGCATTCTTCGGCCGTGCGCGGCGGCGGCACAATCGGCGCGATGCCGAACTTAGACCGGCGGCGGCATTCGCCCGGCAGGACAGCGGAAAGGGACAGGACCGGCTGTCGCGGGACAGCGCCGGGGCCATGTGGAGGTGCATCCGCACGCCTGCGCCCGCACGGCGGGCCTGCGGGCCGCGCCCTTCACCGAAAGCAAACGAACTGCACGCCGGCAGCCGGGATCGGCTCGGCGCATGTCATGCACTGCGATATTTGTTGCCGCTGCAACGAGACTTTAAGCACAACTTCAGCTTGGATCCTTCGGTAGGCTCGTCGGACGCCACGGATGTGGCGGACGCCTTCTCCTGCCCCCGCAGGGGGATTGCCGTAGTTCCCATGAACCCAAGGAATGTCCATGAATCGCAAGAACGCGCTTTACCTTGCCCTGTTCTCCGCACTGTCCGGCTCCGCGCTGGCCGCGCCGCAGGAGATGAAGACCGAACCGGTGACCACCGCGCCCCAGGCCGCCAGGCTCGGTGCCGCCGAGCTGCAGTCCGCCAAACTCGGCCGCGCCACCCTGCCCACCCAGGCCGTCAACCTGGCCGCGCCTACCGCCACCGAACTGTCGAACGTGAAGCAGCGCCGCATCCAGCAGGTCAAGCACGGCCAGCCGCTGCAGATCGGCTTCGCACGCAACGTGGCGCAGCCCACGGTCAACCTGGGCAAGCTCGACTGGCAGACCGCCGCCGACGGCTCGCGGGTGGCCACGTTCAAGATCACCTCGGCCAACGCGGCGTCGCTGCGCGCGGCCCTGCAGCTCAAGGGCACCGGCGCGGGCCAGCCCGACCAGGTGACGCTGCGCTTCGCCGGCGACGACGGGCGCGTGTTCGAGCAGTCCGGTGCCAGCTTCGCCGGCAGCGAGGCCGGCTGGTCGCCGACGGTGGACGGCGCCACGCTGCTGGTGGAAATCGCACTGCCGGCGGGCCAGTACCCGGAGAACTTCAGCCTGAAGATCCCGCAGCTTTCGCACCTGGACATCAGCCCCACCGCCAGCACCCGCGACATGCTGCGCATCGCCATCGGCGAGAGCGACTCGTGCCAGAACGACGTGGTCTGCCGCAGCAATCCCAGCACCGGCTTCACCAATGCGTCCAAGGCCGTGGCGCGCATGGTGTTCACGCAGAGCGGCGGCTCCTACCTGTGCACCGGCACGCTGCTGAACAACAGCAACTCGCCCAAGCGCGCGTTGTTCTGGACCGCGGCGCACTGCATCAGCACCCAGACCGTGGCCAACACGCTGCAGACCTACTGGCTGTACGACGCGGCGACCTGCAATGGCAACACGGTCAGCTCCTCGGCGGTGACGCTGTCGGGCGGCGCCTACCTGCGCCATGCCAACACCACCCGCGACACCGCGCTGCTGGAACTCAAGAGCGCGCCGCCGTCGGGCACCTTCTACGCCGGCTGGAGCAGCACCGCGATCACCGCCACCGGCACCGCGATCGAGGGCATCCACCACCCGTCGGGCGACGTGAAGAAGTACTCGCTGGGCACGGTCACCGCGCTCTCCACCACCCTCGACGGCAAGTCGCCGCTGTACCAGGTGCGGTGGACCGACGGCACCACCGAAGGCGGCTCGTCCGGCTCGGCCCTGTTCACCACCACATCCGGCAACTACCAGCTGCGCGGCGGCCTGTACGGCGGCTATTCGTTCTGCACCGCGCAGAGCGATCCGGACTACTACTCGCGCTTCTCGGACGTGTACTCCACGATCCAGACCTACCTGGGCCCGTAAGCCCCGGGTTCGAGATCGCCGTTGCGAGACCGAGCGGCCGCAGATCCTGCGGCCGCTCTTTTTTTCGAGTCATCGAATCCGATGCCCTGCGCCCGAAGCAGCGCCCGCCCCGCAGGCGCACCGGCACGAACCGGCCGGCCCTTCGTGCGGCCGCCGGCGCCCTCCCGCTCAGGCAGGGACCGCCCGGCGCTTCCTCCCGCCATACCGCGACCCGTGCGGGGCCTGACCGCGCCTTCCGCCGAACGCCGCCGGCACCGGCCTCGCTAGCCCACCGCGTCCACGCGGTTGTTGCTGCGGTCGGCATCGGGCAGCTTGGCGTCGGGGTCGAGCGTGACGTGCAGGATCTTCTGCGTGGTGGGCAGGCTCACCTTCGGCGCGGTCTGCTGCAGCCATGCCTCCACCGGCACGCGCCGGTCGACGTGGCTGCCGTCGGCCAGGTCGACGCGCAACGTGGCCGGCATCACCAGCTTCTGCCGGCTCGACAGCGTGACCACCGCGCCCTTGGCAGGGTCGTGGTCCACGTAGTGCGCCTCGGCGATGCCCATGTCCAGCTGCCAGTTGTTGAGGTACCACCCGCGCCACCACCACGACAGGTCCTCGCCGGCCTCGCTCTCCATCAGCCGGAAGAAGTCCGACGGCGTCGGGTGCTTGTAGGCCCAGGTGGCGATGTACTTGCGGAACGCCGGGTCGAAGCGGTCCGGCCCCAGGATCTGCTCGCGCAGCAGCACCAGGCCAAGCGCGCCCTTGAAGTAGGTCAGCGGGTGGCGGTACTTCTCGCTGGTGGCATCGGCGGTGTCCATCAGCGTCGGCGCCTGGGCGTCGGCCAGCAGCGGCAGGATCTCGTCCACCGGGTTGCCGCCGTCGGGGGCGTACTCGCTGTCGCGCTTGGGCCCGTACTCGCCGCCGTTGAAGGCGTCCGACGCGTAGACGTCGATGAAGGTGTTGAAGCCCTCGTCCATGAACGCATGGCGGCGCTCGTTGGAGCCGACGATCATCGGGAACCAGCCGTGGCCCAGCTCGTGCGCGGTGATCCAGAACAGCTCCTTGCCGGCGTCCTCGAAACCGTCGAAGACGATGCCCGGGTATTCCATGCCGGCCCCGTGCCCGCCCAGGTTCACCGCGGCCGGCCACGGATACGGGTACCACTGCGAGAAATGCTCGATCGCCCCCTTCACGTACTCGGTGGAGCGGGCCCACTTGTCCGCGCCCACGCCCTCGACCGGGTACACCGACATCGCCAGCGCGTGCCGGCCCTGTGGCAGGTTGATGCGGGCCGCGTCCCAGACGAACGCCGGCGAGGCGGCGAAGGCCACGTCGCGGGTATGGTCCATGTGGAAGCGCCAGGTGCGCGGTGCGGCGGGATCGCGGTGCGCGACCTCGGCGGCGACCTCCTCGGGCGTGCGGATCAGCACCGTGCGGTCGCTGCCGCGCGCCTGCTGCAGGCGCCGGCGCTGCAGCGGGCTGAGCACCGCGTCCGGGTTGACCAGCTCGCCGGAGCCGGCGACCACGAAGCCGGCCGGCACGGTGACCGCATAGTCGAAACTGCCGTACTCCAGGTAGAACTCCGAGCCCAGGTAGGGCTGGGTATCCCAGCCCCGCAGGTCGTCGTAGACCGCCATGCGCGGGTACCACTGCGCGATCTCGAAGATCTCGCCGTTGCGGCTGGGCGTGACCGCCGTGCGCCCGCCCCAGGTCCCGGGCAGGGCGTAGCGGTAGCGGATGTGCAGGGTCAGCGCCTGGCCCTGGCCGGCGAGCGGCTGCGGCAGGTCCACGCGCATGCGGGTGTCGTCGATCAGGTAGTGCGCCGGCAGGCGGCGGCCGCCGGCCTCGACCTCGACCGCGGCGATCTGCAGGCCCTCGGTGGTCTGGGTGCGCCGCGACGGGCGGCTGGCGGCGGCACGCGAGTCGGCCCGGTACAGGTTCTGGTCCAGCTGCAGCCACAGCACGTCCAGCGTGTCCGGGCTGTGGTTGGTGTAGGTGATGGCGGCCTCGCCGCTCAGCGTATGCGCAACCGTGTCGAGCGTGGCCTGCAGGTCGTAGTCGGCCCGGTTCTGCCAGAACAGCGGGCCCGGCTGCCCGCCACCGCCGCGGTAGGCGGTGGCCGCTTGCGGCAGTTGCAGCGGCGCGAACAGCGCCAGCGGATCGAAGCCGCCGCCGGCGGCGGCCGGCGCGGAAGCGGGGACGGCGGCGGCCGGGGCGGCAGCGGCCAGGCAGAGGGCGGCGAACAGGCCGCGACGCAGGGCAAGGGTCATCGATCTCGTTCGACGGCGGGGGGACGCCCGATCATAGCGAGCGCGGCCCCGGCCGGGGCCCTGCCATAGGTCCTGCCACGCCGCGTCCCGGCGCCCGGACGCCACGCGCCGCCCCGGCGACGCCGCGTCCGCCGGCGCAACGCTGCGCCGGCGGGCAGGGGCTCCGGGCGGCTCGGGAAGCCGGGCCGAGAGCGCCGACGGCCACCCGCGGGCGTTCAGCCCAGCAGCGTCTCCAGCACCGCCATGCGCACGGCCACGCCATTGGCGACCTGGCGCAGCACCCACGACTGCGCGCCGTCGGCGACCTCGTCGGTGATCTCCACGCCTCGGTTGATCGGGCCCGGGTGCAGCACCGCCGCATCCGGCGCGGCGCGGCGCAGGCGCTCGGCGGTCAGCCCGTACTGGGCGTGGTAGCCCTCCAGCGAGGCCACCAGCCCCTCTTCCATGCGCTCGCGCTGCAGCCGCAGCATCATCAGCGCATCGGCGCCCTCGAGCATGGCGTCGAAGTCGTCGCCGACCACGCAGCCGGCCAGGGTGTCGTCGTCCGGCAGCAGCGCCGCCGGCGCGCACACGCGGATCTCGCCGGCGCCCAGCGTGCGCAGCGCATGCAGGTCCGAGCGCGCCACGCGCGAATGCTTGACGTCGCCGACGATGACCAGCTTGAGCTTGGAGAAATCGCCGCCCTTGGCCTGGCGCAGCGTGAGCATGTCGAGCAGGCCCTGGGTCGGGTGCGCGCTGCGTCCGTCGCCGGCGTTGATCAGCGCGGTGCCCTCGCCCGCCGCCTCGACCAGGCGCTCCACCGCGCCGTCCTCGGGATGGCGCACCACGAAGCCGCGCACCCCCATCGCCTCCAGGTTCTTCAGCGTGTCGCGCGCGGTCTCGCCCTTGCGGGTGGACGAGGTGGAGGCATCGAAGTTCAGCACGTCCGCGCCCAGGCGCTGCGCGGCCAGGTGGAACGAGCTGCGGGTGCGGGTGGACGGCTCGAAGAACAGGGTGCACACCGCGGTGCCGCCGAGCACGCTGCGCTTGCCGACGCGCCCGACCGCGGCGTCGCGGATCTGGCCGGCGCGGTCGAGCAGCTGCAACAGCGTGGCGCGCGGCAGGCCGTCCAGGGTCAACAGGTGGCGCAGGCGTCCGTCCGAATCGAGTTGCATGGGGTCTTCGCTTTAGGTCGGGAGGAAATCAGGAAAGGGGGAGCGCCTGGTCGGGCGCGGACAGCCAGCGCTCGATGATGACGGCCGCGGCCATCGCGTCCAGCGCCTCGGCATCGCGCCGGCGCTTGCGGCCTTCGGCGCGTTCGCCGGCGAAGCGTTGCGCGGCCTCGACCGAACTGGAACGCTCGTCCACCAGCACCACCGGCAGCCGGTAGCGCGCCTGCAGCTGGCGGGCGAAGGCGTGCGCGCGCCGGCGCGCCGGCTGGTCCTCGCCCTCGAGCGTGAGCGGGTCGCCCACCACCAACCCGTGCGGGCGCCACTCGCGCTGCAGCCGGTCCAGCGCAGCCCAGTCCGGGCCGTTGCCGTGCACGTCGATCACCGCCACCGCGCGGGCGCCGGCGCCGAGCGCGCTGCCCACGGCCACGCCGATCCGGCGCGAGCCGACATCGAAGCCGAGCACCGTGGCATCGGCGCGGATCGCCGCGGCCTCAGGCATGCCCGCTGTAGTCGGTGAGCCGGAACAGGTCCACGCCGATGCGGCCGGCGGCGCTCTGCCAGCGCTCCTCCAGCGGCGTGCCGAACAGCAGCTCGGCGTCGGACGGCACCGTGAGCCAGCTGTTCTCGCCGAGCTCGAACTCCAGCTGCCCGGCGCCCCAGCCGGCGCAGCCCAGCGCGACCAGCACGTTGCGCGGGCCGCGGCCCGCGGCCATCGCCTCGAGGATGTCGCGCGAGGTGGTCAGGAACAGCCCGGGGCCGACCTCCAGGCTGGAGTCCCAGGCGCCGGCGTCGTCGTGGATCACGAAACCGCGCTCCGGGTGCATCGGGCCGCCGCTGAGCACGATCTGCTCGCGCAGCGCGCTGTCGCCGGTCTCGATCCCCATCTGCGACAGGACCTCGCCCAGCGTGTACTCGGAGGGCCGGTTGACCAGCACCCCCATCGCGCCGTTGTCGTCGTGCTGGCAGATCAATGCCACGCTGCGCGAGAAACTGGGGTCGGACAGCGCCGGGAGCGCGATCAGGAGCTGCTGGGTCAGGGTGGTGGTCGCATCGGGCATGGGGACCATTTTAGGGCCTGTTGGCCTATGCTGTCTGGATGAGCGGTTATTGCACCAGCGCGCCGGGGCATCCGGTTCACGGTCCCTACCATGACCACGAGTACGGCTTCCCGCAGCGCCAGGAGGCCGAGCTGTTCGAGCGCCTGGTGCTGGAGATCAACCAGGCCGGCCTCAGCTGGGAGACCATCCTGCGCAAGCGCGAGGGCTTCCGCCGCGCCTACGGCGGCTTCGACGTGGACACCGTCGCCGCCTACGGCGAGGCGGACATCGCACGGCTGCTGGCCGACCCGGCCATCATCCGCAACCGCCTGAAGGTGCTGGCGGCGATCCACAACGCCGGGGTGATCCAGGGCCTGCGCGCCACCCACGGCAGCTTCGCGGCGTGGCTGGACGCGCACCACCCGCGCGACAAGGCGGCCTGGGTGAAGCTGTTCAAGCAGACCTTCCGCTTCACCGGCGGCGAGATCACCGGCGAGTTCCTGATGAGCCTGGGCTACCTGCCCGGCGCGCACCACCGCGACTGCCCGGTGTACGCCCGGATCGAGGCGCTGGAGCCGGCCTGGATGCAGGCCGCCCACGTCGACGGCGCGCTCCCGCGTTGACGGCAGCCCTGCGCCCCTGCCGGCGGACGGCGCGACGGCGCTGACCCGCGGCGAGCCGGCGCCGGCGGCACCAGCCCACCCGACCGCGCGGTGTGCACCCGCCCTGCACGCCGCCGCCCCAATCCTTGCGGCATGAGCATCCGCATCGGCATCTCCGGCTGGCGCTACCCGCGGTGGCGCGGCCGCTTCTATCCCGCCGGCCTGGCGCAGCGACGCGAGCTCGAGTATGCGGCACGTTGCTTCCCCAGCCTGGAGATCAACGGCTCGTTCTACTCGCTGCAGCGGCCCGAGAGCTTCCAGGCCTGGCACGATGCCGTCCCGGACGACTTCGTGTTCGCGCTGAAGGGCCCGCGCTTCGTCACCCACATGAAGCGCCTGCGCGACTGCGGGCAGGCGCTGGCCAACTTCTTCGCCTCCGGCGTGCTGCGGCTCGGGCCCAAGTTGGGGCCGGTGCTGTGGCAGCTGCCGCCGACGCTGCGCTTCGACGCGGCGGTGCTGGACGCCTTCCTCGCCGCCCTGCCGCACGACAGCGAGGCCGCGCTGGCGCTGGCCCGCCGCCGCGACGTGGCGCGGATGCGCGGACGCAGCGCGCTCGCGATCGACCGCCCGCGCCGCATCCGCCATGCGCTCGAGGTGCGCCACCCGAGCTTCGCCGACCCGGCCTGCCTGCGGTTGCTGCGCCGGCACCGGGTCGCGCTGGTGGTCGCCGATACCGCTGGCAAGTTCCCCTATCTGGAGGACGTCACCAGCGACTTCGTGTACCTGCGCCTGCACGGCGATGCGCACCTCTATGCCAGCGGCTACGGCGACGCCGCCCTGCGGCGCTGGGCGCAGCGGATCGAAGCCTGGTCCGGCGGCGGCGAGCCGGCAGATGCCATGCGCGCGGGCCCAAAGGCCGCCCGGCGCGCAAGACGCGACGTCTATGCCTACTTCGACAACGACCTGAAGGTGCATGCCCCGTTCGACGCGCAGCGGCTCTCGCGCCAACTCGGGTTACCGGCCGACTGGCCTCCGGACGAAGCAGAGCACGGTGGCGGCTAACACGCCGCCTCAGACGCCCATGTAGCGGTGCGGGCGATGGTTCAACATCAGCACCAGGCTGAGCACCACGGCGCCGATCGCCGAGTACAGCACCTTGGACGGCGCCAGCACCGAGAATGCCACCGCCATCAGCAGGGTGTCGAAGCCCATCTGCACCTTGCCCGCGCTCCAGCCGCGCTCGCGCTGCAGGTAGACCGCCAGGATGCCGACGCCGCCGAGGCTGGCGCGGTGGCGGATGAAGAACAGGATGCCCAGCCCGACCAGCGCCCCGCCGACCAGCGCCGAGTACAGCGGACTCATGCGCGCGTACTCGGCCCAGCGCGGCAGCAGGTCGGTCAGCAGGCCGCAGGCGCCGACCGCGGCGAAGGTCTTGAGCGTGAACTCCCAGCCCATCCGGCGCACCGACAGCCAGTAGAACGGCAGGTTGACCAGCACGAACAGCAGCCCGAAGTTCCAGTGCAGCGTGTAGTGCAGCAGGAACGCCACCCCGGCCATGCCGCCGATCATCAGCCCGCCCTTGGCGAACACCGCCAGCCCCAGCGAGGCCACCAGCGTGGCCAGCACCATGCCCTGCACGTCCTCGCCGACCGAGTGATGGTAGGCCCGGTCGTCGGCCGGAGTGCCGGCCGAGTCCGGCGGCGGCGTCAGCGGCCCGGCGGTGAAGACGGCGCCGTCCTCGGGTAGCGGTTCCTGCTCGGGGCGCAGGTCGGAATCGGGGAAGATCACGTTGAACAATTTTTCCCAAGGAGATAACGCATTAGAAACCATCATTACCAATTGAATGACTAAGTATTGGAAGAACCATACGAAAGCCACCCTACAGCAACTTAAAATTTACTAAGCCCACATTACAGCAACGATGAAATGCTTATTAGATATTTACGCATGTGGGTGACGCCCACCAGCCCTATTTAAAACAACCTTCAATAACAATAACTAAAATTATCATGCAGCCATTTAACCATTAAAATCCTAACCCTCTAATTCCCAGGATCCATAGCAGCCTTAGCGACTTAACGATGAATGCGAGTGGCTATATTATAAATATTCTATATAGGTAAACTGAGTGAATTGCCCGTCTCATTGATAGGAGTTTAAGACTTGCTTAAGAAAAACTTAAATCTAGCAACTCTAAAATTGACTCAGCCAATTGCGCCTTTTTTATTTTTATGCTTAAATACCTTTCTTGTTGTAAAGAATAAATAAAAATTAGTGGCGAAACTTTACCACGCGAAGCGTTGCTATCTTGATGGGAGTCAATGGTGAAAAAACACGAATTTATTAATAATCTCGCACTATTTAACGCAGCAGAAAAAAAGAAAATGACGCACTTAGGTGTGGCAGCACTTGTTTTTTTTGTAGTGAGCGGAGTGATATCAACCTCAATACCTAGCGAATATGACTCAATATTCGCCTTCATATTCATCGCACTAGTATTAGGTTTTACTTTAATTTTGCTTTTTACATCTTTCAATAAAGCAAAGAAATTTAATTTGACTTGTGCATCTTGCAAAGGAAGCCTAATAGGCGAACTTGGCAAAACAGCGATTAACCAAGAAAAGTGTGTTCATTGCGGAAATTTTCCCTTCCAACATTGATACCTACTTGTTTCGTGACATAAAGTAATTAAATAATATGCTCAATAAAAGGAAAAAATTGATCGATACACTCACGGCCAAAGCAAGACATAAATGACAGGGGCTATTTACTAGAATGGCCAAAATATAGAAAAAACAGAATATAAAGGCACAAGCGACCTCGCACTTGATCAAATATTTAAGCCAATACCTCATCTTTCTTTCTGCTTTCTTTCATTCACCCGATCATTAACCAAAGGTTGGACAACTGTACCTGCCGAGCCAATGGAAGCTTGTGCACCTTGTGACGCTCCCGCCTGCAATACACTTTGCGCGGGAATTGCATTTCCTGTTGACATTGTGGTACTTGATACATTGTAGACTCCGGCAAGTTTGGAACTAGCCATTTTGTTTAATTCACTAATTTTTGCCGCGCCTGCAAAATCCCCTAGCCGCACTGCAACACCCGATCCAGCCACACTCGTTACCGCACTCACCGCAGCTGTTGCAGCTATCTCACCAGCCGAAGTGCTCTTTCCTTCTGATGCATTAGTCGCAACGGCACTTGCGACGCCAACACTAGTGTTAGTTCCGGCCTGTATTGCAATCGCACTCCCCACAGAGATCGCGCCACGGCTTACTGCAGTAACGAGAACACCACCCACTCCAGCAGTGACTGCGCCTCCTCCAAAAGCTGCGGCAACCTCAGTCTTATTAATTGGCTTGTCCGGGCTCATAGATTTCTGCACCAGAATATCCACGCCAGCACCAATGACACCACCTGCCAACATTGGAATAAGAAATGCGAACCTACCATCCGGATCGACAAAAGAATAAGGATTACCGTTAGAGTATCTATACCTATTAAATTGCTGAGTGTTCGAGAGCGGTCCCACTGGATCTATACTAAGGAACACTCCAAGCAATGGATCATAGTAACGCTGCTGCATGTACGTCAGGCCGGTCGCTGCATCCTGCACATGCCCTGTATAACCAGGACCATCCTCTATAACAGGCGTTAACTGGGCACCATATGGCTCGTATTCACGACGTTCGACCACATTACGGTTAGCATCGGTAACCATCACCACCGAACCCAGAGCATCAGTATGAATGTATTTGACTGTTTGCGCTTGAGCAGAATTTCCTAATAAATATAAGCTCGCGCAAAATAAGCTCAACGATCTACGCACAATCATCATCACCCCAAAGTTGATCTGACGACAAAAAATCCAAATTCACCGCACCTCCGCGATATCCACCCCGTCCAGCCCCTGCGCCAGGGTGCGCGCGTCGCCGCCCTGCGAGAGCTTGATGCGCAGGCGCACCTCGTTCTGCGAGTCGGCGTGGCGCAGTGCATCCTCGTAGCTGATCTCGCCGGCCTGGTACAGCTCGAACAGGCTCTGGTCGAAGGTCTTCATGCCCAGGTTGGTGGACTCCTTCATGATGTCCTTGAGCTTGTGGACCTCGCCGTCGCGGATGTAGTCCTGCACCAGCGGGGTGCCGAGCAGGATCTCCAGCGCGACGCGGCGGCCGCGGCCGTCCGGAGTGGGGATCAGCTGCTGCGCGATGACGCCGCGCAGGTTCAGCGACAGGTCCATCAGCAGCTGGTGGCGGCGCTCGTCGGGGAAGAAGTTGATGATGCGGTCCATTGCCTGGTTGGCGTTGTTGGCGTGCAGCGTGCACAGCACCAGGTGACCGGTCTCGGCGAAGGAGATGGCGTGGTCCATGCTCTCGCGGGTGCGGACCTCGCCGATCATGATCACGTCCGGGGCCTGGCGCAGGGTGTTCTTCAGCGCGTTGTCCCAGCTGTCGGTGTCGATGCCGACCTCGCGCTGGGTGATGATGCAGCCCTCGTGCTTGTGCACGAACTCGATCGGATCCTCGATCGTGATGATGTGGCCGCTGGAGTTGTGGTTGCGGTGCCCGATCATCGCCGCCAGCGAGGTCGACTTGCCGGTGCCGGTGGCGCCGACGAACAGGATGATGCCGCGCTTGGTCATCGCCAGGGTCTTGATCACCGGCGGCAGGCTCAGCTCGTCGACCGTCGGGATGCGGGTCTCGATCCGGCGCAGCACCATGCCCACCTGGTTGCGCTGGTAGAAGCAGCTGACGCGGAAGCGCCCCACCCCGGCCACGCCGATGGCGAAGTTGCACTCGTGGGTCTTCTCGAACTCCTCGCGCTGCCCCGGCGTCATCACGTTCAGCACCAGGTCGCGGCTCTGCTGCGCGGTCAGCGGGGTCTGCGTGATCGGGCTGATCTTGCCATGCACCTTGATCGACGGCGGCATGCCGGAGGTGATGAACAGGTCCGACGCCTTCTGGTGCGCCATCAGCTTGAGGAACGAGGTGAAGTCGATGGTGCTCATGGCGTGCTCCTTCGGAGCCGGAAATGGTGAATCGAGAATCGGGAATTGGAAAAGCCGGGAGCCGGGACCGGTGAGGGTTGCGTGCTTTCGCGATTCCCCATTCCCGATCCCCTATTCCCGAATCACTCGAAGATCCGCTTGTCCTTGGCGTAGTCGCGCGCCTGGTGGCGGGTGATCAGGCTGCGCTTGACCAGGTCCTGCAGGTGCTGGTCCAGGGTCTGCATGCCGTACTGCTGGCCGGTCTGGATCGCCGAGTACATCTGCGCCACCTTGTCCTCGCGGATCAGGTTGCGGATGGCCGGGGTGCCGACCATGATCTCCCAGACCGCGGTGCGGCCGCCGCCGACCTTCTTCAGCAGCGCCTGCGAAATCACCGCGCGCAGCGACTCGGACAGCATCGAGCGCACCATCGGCTTCTCGCCGGCAGGGAACACGTCGATGATGCGGTCGATGGTCTTGGCCGCCGAGCTGGTGTGAAGGGTGCCGAACACCAGGTGGCCGGTCTCGGCAGCGGTCAGCGCCAGGCGCACGGTCTCCAGGTCGCGCAGCTCGCCGACCATGATGATGTCCGGGTCCTCGCGCAGGGCCGAGCGCAGCGCCTCGTTGAAGCCGTGGGTGTCGCGGTGCACCTCGCGCTGGTTGATCAGGCACTTCTGCGAGGTGTGCACGAACTCGATCGGGTCCTCGACGGTGAGGATGTGGCCGTATTCGTTCTTGTTGATGAAGTCGATCATGCCGGCGAGCGTGGTCGACTTGCCCGAGCCGGTCGGCCCGGTCACCAGGATCAGGCCCTGGGGCTGCTCGATCAGCTGGCGGAAGATCGGCGGGCAGCCCAGCTCCTCCAGGGTCAGCACCTCGGACGGAATGGTGCGGAACACCGCGCCGGCGCCGCGGTTCTGGTTGAAGGCGTTGACGCGGAAGCGGGCCAGCGAGGGGATCTCGAACGAGAAGTCGACCTCGAGGAACTCCTCGTAGTCGCGGCGCTGGCGGTCGGACATGATGTCGTAGACCAGCGCGTGCACCTGCTTGTGGTCCAGCGCCGGGATGTTGATGCGGCGCACGTCGCCATCGACCCGGATCATCGGCGGCAGCCCTGCGGACAGGTGCAGGTCCGAGGCCCTGTTCTTGACCGAGAACGCCAATAGTTCAGCGATATCCATACGCTGCATTTTCCCCTGGGCTGCGACTGGAAGGATGTTTCCCCGGGCGGCAGTATAGCGTCCTTGCCCATCGCTGGAAGGCGCCGTGCCCGTTCCCCCGCTGCAACAGATCCACCTGGCGATGGCCGCCGCCGCCCGCGAAGCCGGCCGCCCCGAGGCCCGGCTGCTGGCCGTGTCCAAGACCCAGCCCGCCGAGGCGGTGGCCGCGCTGGCGGCGCAGGGCCAGCACGCCTTCGGCGAGAACTACGTGCAGGAGGCGGCAGCGAAGATCGAGGCGCTGCGCCCGCTGGCGCTGGAGTGGCACCTGATCGGCCACCTGCAGTCCAACAAGGCCGAGCCGGCGGCCCGCCTGTTCGACTGGGTGCAGACCGTGGACCGCGTCAAGCTGGTCGACGCGCTGGCGCGCCACCGCCCTGCCCCGCGCCCGCCACTGAACGTGCTGATCCAGGTCAATATCGACGACGAGTCCAGCAAGCACGGCTGCACGCCGGACGCGGTGCCGGCCCTGGCCGCGGCGATCGCCGCGCAGCCGCGGCTGGCGCTGCGCGGGCTGATGGCGATCCCGGCGCCACACCCGCAGCCCGAGCGCCGTCGCGATGCCTTCGCGCGCATGCGGGCGCTGTTCGACACCCTCGCCGCACGGCACCCGCAGGCCGACACGCTGTCGATGGGCATGAGCGGCGACTTCGCCGAGGCCATCGCCTGCGGCGCCACGATGGTGCGGGTGGGCACGGCGCTGTTCGGACGCCGGGAATCGGGCGTGGGGCATCGAGGATAGGCCACACGGCGCCGCCCGTGCCGCCCCGACCAGGGGCCACGGCGCGCAGCGACCCGGAGCGGGATCCGCGCCACCGGCGGCCGTGGCCTCCGGGCGAAACCGCATTACCATCCCGGCGTCTCCCCGAGGTTCCTTGCCCATGTCCGCATCCGTCCCGACTCCGCCTGCCCCTTCCCCGGTTCCCGCGGCGCCCGTCGCCTTCGTCGGCGGCGGCAACATGGCGCGCAGCCTGATCGCCGGACTGGTCCGCCAGGGCGTGCCGGGCGCGCGAATCCATGTCGCCGAACCGGTGGCGGCGCTGCGCGAGCAGCTGGCGGCCGACTTCGGCGTGCAGGCGTTCGCCGAGGCGGCCGAGGCCGTGGCCGGCGCCGGCCTGTGGCTGCTGGCGGTCAAGCCGCAGGTGATGCGCACGGTCTGCGCCGCGCTGGCGCCAACGGCACGGGCGCAGGCGCCCCTGGTGGTGTCGATCGCCGCCGGCATCACCGGGGCCCAGCTCGACCGCTGGCTCGGCGGCGGCCAGGCACTGGTGCGCGCGATGCCCAATACCCCGGCGCTGCTCGGGGCCGGCGTCACCGGCCTGCATGCCAACGCGCGCGTGGACGCGGCCGGGCGCACACAGGCCGAGCAGCTGCTGGCCAGCGCCGGCGCCACGGTGTGGATCGACGACGAGGCGCAGATGGATGCGGTCACCGCGGTCTCGGGCAGCGGCCCGGCCTACGTGTTCCTGCTCGCCGAGGCAATGGAGGCGGCGGCGCTGCAGCAGGGCCTGCCGGCCGTGGCCGCGCGCACCCTGGTGCTGCAGACCGTGCTCGGCGCCGCGCGCATGCTGACCGAATCCGGCGAGGCGCCGGCGGAGCTGCGCCGCCGCGTCACCTCGCCCAACGGCACCACCCAGGCGGCGGTGGAGACCTTCCAGGCCGGCGGCTTCGAGGCGCTCACCGCGCGCGCCATCGCCGCCGCCGCCGCGCGCGGGGCCGCGCTGTCGGCCGCCAACGACTGACCACCACGGCGGCGGTCGCGGGCGCATGCGGTTGCCCCGCACCTGCCTGCGCGCGCTCGAAACCGCGTGACTCGGGGCGGGGGCTGCGGTCTAATCGCGCTTTCGGAGCGTCGCCGTGTTCGGAATCCACGACCTGCCGGTCTTCATCGTCTCGGGGTTGCTGCTGAACATGGCGCCCGGGCCGGACTCGCTGCTGATCGTCACCCGCAGCGCCCGCCAGGGCTGGCGCGCCGGCTCGGCGGCCGCGCTCGGGATCGGCGCCGGCACCTGCGTGCACGTCGCCGCGGCCGCGCTGGGCCTGTCGGCCCTGCTGACAGCCTCGGCCACGGCGTTCGCGGTGGTCAAGTACCTGGGCGCGGCCTACCTGCTGTATCTCGGCCTGTGCCTGCTGCTGTCCCGGGGCGGCGCACCCGCTGCCCCGGGCGCGGCGGTGCCGGCGTTGCCGTACCGGCGGATCTTCGTGCAGGGGCTGGTCACCAACGTGCTCAACCCGAAGATCGCGCTGTTCTTCCTGGCCTTCATGCCGCAGTTCATCGCGCCCGAGTCCACGAACAAGACCGCGGCGTTCATGCTGCTGGGGCTGATCTTCAATCTCGACGGCATGCTGTGGTGCCATGGCCTGGCGCTGGCCGCGGCGGCCGCGGGCCAGCGCGTGCAGCTGCGCGGCGCGCTCGCGCGCTGGATCCATCGCGCCATCGGCGCGGTGTTCGTGTCCTTCGGGCTGCGTCTGGCCACCGCCGTCCGCGGCTGAGCGTCGCCCGGCCGCGGACGCGGCGTGCGTCGGCGGCCACCTGCGGACTCGACGCGCGCACCCGGACGCCGGTCACTGCAACGGCAGCGGGATCGCGTTGAGCAGCGGCTCGCCGCGCTCGTAGGCGCTGACGTTCTCCAGCGTGGCGGCCATGATCTGTCCGATCGCCTCGCGGGTGAAGAAGGCCTGGTGGCCGGTGACGATCACATTGGGGAACGACACCAGCCGCTGGATCACGTCGTCGGTGATCACCGTCGCCGACAGGTCCTGGAAGAACAGGTCCGCCTCCTGTTCGTAGACGTCGATCGCCAGCCCGCTCAGGCGCCCGGACTTGAGTTCGGCGATCACCGCCTCGGTGTCGATCAGGCCGCCGCGGCTGGTGTTGACCAGCAGCGCGCCCGGACGCACCTGCGCCAGCGACGCGGCGTTGATCAGATAGCGGTTCTCCGGCGTCAGCGGGCAGTGCAGCGAGATCACGTCGCTGCCGGCCAGCAGTTCCGGCAGCGCCACGTAGCGGCCGCCCAGGGCCTCGAAGTCCGGGTGCGGGAACGGGTCGAAGCCCAGCACCTGGCAGCCGAAGCCACGCATGATGCCGGCGAAGATGCGGCCGATCTTGCCGGTGCCGACCACGCCGACGGTGCGCCCGTGCAGGTCGAAGCCCATCAGCCCGTCGAGCTCGAAGTTGCCGTCGCGGGTGCGCTGGCTGGCGCGGGCGATGCGCCGGTTCACCGCCAGCAGCAGGCCGACCGTGAACTCGGCCACCGAGTACGGCGAATAGTCGCTGACCCGCGCCGTGGCGATGCCCAGCCGTCGCGCCGCCACCGCGTCGACATGGTTGAAGCCGGTGGAGCGCGTGACCACCAGGCCGATGCCCAGGTCCTTCAGCGCCTGCAGCACCGCGGCATCGACGCTGTCGTTGACGAACACGCAGACCGCGCCGCAGTCCACCGCCAGCGGCGCGGTCTCCACCGTCAGCGCGTCCTGCACGAACAGCAGGTCGTGGCCATGCGCGGCATTGGCGCGTTCGAGCATGGCCCGGTCGTAGCGGCGGGCACTGTAGACGGCGATCTTCATCGGCAGGAGCGGTCAGGCGGAAGAGGCGACCATCATGCCTGTGACGGGGTGCGGCGGGGGACGGCATGGCCGCATGGCGTCCGTTCGTAGCCCATCGCCGACGCCGCGGCCGGCCGGCCCGCGCGATGCCCGGTACGCGCCGCGGGGCCCGGCGCGACCGAGCGTCGCGCGGGCCAAGGCTCAGTCGCGCACGCCGCCCGGCCAGCGCGGCGGGCCGCCACCGGCCTGCGCCAGGGCGTCGCCGGGATTGCTCAGCCGGCACCGCCGCAGCGACAGGCAGCCGCAGCCGATGCAGTCGGTGAGCTGGTCGCGCAAGGCCTGCAGGTCGGCGATGCGGGCATCGAGCTCGCTGCGCCAGCGCGCCGACATCGCCGCCCATTCCGCGCGCGTCGGCGTGCGCTGCTGCGGCAGCGCCGAGAACGCCTCGAACACCCGCTGCAGCGGGATGCCGAGCCGCTGCGCCGCCCGGATCACCGCCAGCCGCCGCAGCACGTCGCGCGCATAGCGGCGCTGGTTGCCGGCGGTGCGCAGGCTGCGGATCAGTCCCTTGCGCTCGTAGAAATGCAGCGCCGACACCGCGATCCCGCTACGCTGCGCCACCTCTCCCACACTCAGTTCCTGCGACATCGCCACTTGACCTCAACCGGGGTTGAGGAAGGATGCTGCGCAGGTCGGACCGGCGATGCAAGCGCAGGCCGATCCCGATGCGCCCTGCGCACCCTCCGTTTCCTGGATGCCCATGAAGTCCGACGTCTCTCCCGCGCCCGCCCCGTCCGCCGTCCTCGCCACCGACACCGACACCGACACCTCCATCCTCGCGCCGCGCTACCGGGCCGCCACCGTGGGCATGGTGGCGCTGGTCTCGCTCGGCGCCTTCGAGGCGCTGGCGGTGGCCGCGGCGATGCCGACGGTGGCACGCGAACTCGATGGCCTGCGGCTGTACGCACTGGCGTTCGGCGGCACCCTGGCCACCAGCGTCGTCGGCATGACCCTGGCCGGGCACTGGAGCGACCGCGCCGGGCCGACGCGGCCGCTGTGGCTGGGCCTGGGCTGCTTCGTTGCCGGGCTGCTGCTGGCCGGACTGGCGCCGAACATGGGCGCGCTGATCGCGGGACGGCTGCTGCAGGGCCTGGGCGCCGGCGCCTACTCGGTGGTGCTGTACGTCATCGTCGCGCGGCTCTACCCCGAGGCGTTGCAGCCGCGGGTGTTCGCGGCGTTCTCGGCGGGCTGGGTGGTGCCGTCGCTGCTCGGCCCGGGGCTGAGCGGCCTGATCGTCCAACACGTGGGATGGCGCTGGGTGTTCCTGGCGGTGCCGGCGCTGGCGGTGCCGGCGGGATTGCTGCTGCGGCCGGTGCTGTCCCGGGTGTCCGCGCGGCCGGCGGCCGGCACCATGCCGGCGCCCGCCGGCGCGCCTTGCGAGGGCGGGGTGGACGCTGCGGCACCGGCGGCGCGCCTCGCGCGGGCGCCCGATGCCGGGGCGGACCGCGGATCCGCGTCGCGACCCGCGGCCGCCCCCGGCCGCGTGCCGTGGGCGCTGGGGGCCGCGGCCGGCGTGTTGATGCTCTACCTCGGCGGCCAGCTGCACGGGATGCGGGCACCGCTGCTGATGCTGCCGGGGCTGGCGCTGCTGGCGGTCTGCGCCTGGCGCCTGCTGCCGGCGGGCACGCTGCGGCTGGCGCGCGGGCTGCCCAGCGTGATCGCCCTGCGCGGGATCGCCGCTTCGGCGTTCTTCGGCTGCGAGGCGTTCCTGCCGCTGCTGCTGTCGCGCGAGCGCGGCCTGTCGGCGCTGCTGGCCGGCGCGGCGCTGAGCGTGGGCGCGCTCGGCTGGTTCAGCGGCTCGTGGTACCAGGGCCACCACGGTGCGCGCTGGTCGCGCCCGCAGCTGCTGACCACCGGTGCGGCGTTGATGATCGCCGGCATCGCGGTCACCGCGGGCGCGGCGCTGGGGGCGCCGGTACCGCTGGCGATCGCGGGCTGGGCCGTGGCCGGCCTGGGCATGGGCCTGCTGTATCCGAGCCTGTCGGTGCTGACCCTGGCGCTGTCGCCGCCGCAGCAGCAGGGCAGCAACAGCTCGGCCCTGCAGTTCAGCGAGGCGATCGCGGTGGCCACCACGCTGGCCATCGGCGGCTCGCTGTTCGCCCTGCTGCTGACGCACGGCCCGCGCGGCGCCTACCTGGCCACCTTCGCGGTATCGCTGCTGCTGGCGCTCGTGGCGCTGGCCGTGGCGCGGCGGATCTAGCGGCGCCCCCGGCCACGCGCCTGGCGCCGGCCGGCCGCCGCGTGCATCGCGCCGCCGCGGCCCTCACGGGTACAGCAGGCGCTTGCTCCAGCCGCCGGCGAGGTCGCTCTCGTAACGCCAGCGCTCGTGCAGCCGGAACTGCGCGCCATACCAGAACTCGAACAGCTGCGGCACCACGCGGAATCCGCCCCAGCCTTCCGGCCGCGGCACCTCGCGCCCCTCGAAGCTGGCCTCGACCTTGGCCAGGCGCGCCTCGAACTCCTCGCGCGAGGCCAGCGTCTGCGACTGCATCGACGCCCAGGCACCGACCTGGCTCATGCGCGGGCGCGAGGCGAAATACGCGTCGGCCTCGTCGGTGCCCACCCGCTGCACCCCGCCCTCGATCCGCACCTGCAGGCCGGCCTCGCGCAGGCTGCGCCACAGGAACAGCAGCGCGGCCTGCGGATTGGCCTGCAGCTCGCGGCCCTTGGCGCTGTCCAGGTGGGTGTAGAACACGAAGCCGCGCTCGTCGAAGGACTTCAGCAGCACGGTCCGGGCGCTGGGACGGCCGTCCAGCCCGGCGGTCGCCACGGTCATGGCGCTGGGCTCGGGCTCGCGGCTTTGGCCGGCCTCGGCATACAGCGAGGCGAAGGTGGCGAGGGCTTCGGCGTAGAGATCGGTCATGGCTTCCCGGACAGGCGGCGAGGTTGGCCGTATTGTGGCCGCATGTCCCGGTCTTCGCCTATGACCCAGATCAACGGCTTTCCCGACGCGTGGGTGCAGGCCGCCTGCGACGACGCGCTGGCGCACCGCCGCCAGGGCGCGCCGGCGCTGCTGGCGGTGAGCGGCCTGCAGGGCAGCGGCAAGTCCACCTTCGCGGCGCAGGTCGTGGCGGCGGCGCAGGCGCGCGGGCTGCAGGCCGCGGCGCTGTCGATCGACGACGTCTACCTGCCGCGGGCCGAGCGCGCGCGGCTGGCGCGCGAGGTGCATCCGCTGCTGGCCACCCGCGGTCCGGCCGGCACCCACGACCTGGCGCTGGCCGCGGCCACGCTCGATGCGGTCGCCGCCGGCGCGCCGCTGCGGCTGCCGCGCTTCGACAAGCTCGCCGACGAGCGCCTGCCGGTGTCGCACTGGCCGCGGCTGGAGCGGGCGCTGGACCTGCTGGTGTTCGAGGGCTGGTGCCTGGGCACCCCGGCCGAGTCCGACGCGCAGCTGGCGGCCCCGCTGAACCCGCTGGAGCGCGACGAGGATCCCGACGGCCACTGGCGCCGCTACTGCAACGACGCGCTGCGCCTGCACTACCCGGCGCTGTGGCGGCGTTTCGACCGGCTGTGGCTGCTGTGCGCGCCCGACTTCGAGATCGTGCCGGCCTGGCGCCTGCAGCAGGAACAGGCCCTGCAGGCGGCCACGCCCGGGCGCGGCGGCATGTCCGCTGCGGCCATCGCCCGCTTCGTGCAGTTCTACGAGCGCACCAGCCGCCAAGCGCTGCGTACGCTGCCGGCGCTGGCCGACCGCACGATCCGGCTGGACAGCGCGCGGCGCCCGCTGCCGCCGTGAGCCTGCGCCCCGGCCGCCGGCCGGAATTGGTTTCAGGCGCAGCCATCCGGCCCAATCCGCGCCGCCGGTGCTAGCATCACGGGGCATGAATCCCGCCTCGAACCTCGTCATGGTCGGCCCGATGGGCGCAGGCAAGAGCTGCATCGGCCGCCGCCTGGCCGAGCGCTTCGGCCTGCGTTTCGTCGACGTCGACCACGCCATCGTCGAGCACGCCGGCGCGAGCATCCCGGCGCTGTTCGAGCATTCCGGCGAGGCGGTGTTCCGCGAGCACGAGCGCCAGGTGCTGCACCGGTTGCTGGACCAGGACCACCAGCTGATCTCCACCGGCGGCGGCGCCGTGCTCGATGCCGACAACCGCCGGCGCCTCCGCGAGCGCGGCTTCGTGGTCTACCTGCACGTGGGCGTGCAGGCACAGCTGGAGCGGCTGGCGCGCGACCGCAGCCGCCCGCTGCTGCAACGCGAGGACCGCGTGCAGGTGCTGCACGAACTGGCGCGGCATCGCGACCCGCTGTACCGCGAGGTCGCCGACCTCACCCTCGATACCGACCACCTTTCCCCCGGCGACGCCACCGCCCAGCTGGTGCTGCGGCTGGCCGCGCGCTGGCAGATCCTGAGTACCCCTGCATGAGTCCTTCCGCGTCCGCGCGCACCGTCGAAGTCGGCGGCACCCATCCCTACACCATCGCCATCGCGCCGGACCTGCTGGCCGACGGCGCGCGCCTGGCCGCGCACGTGCGCGGCCGCCACGTGCTGCTGCTCAGCGATTCGGCGGTAGCCCCGCTGTACGCGGCGCGGGTGCGCGAGGCGCTGCTGGCCGCGCGCCCGGACCTGCGGATCGGCGAGTTCGCGGTCCCCGCCGGCGAGGCCTCCAAGACCCTGGCCAGCTTCGGCGCGGCGATCACCGCCCTGGCCGAGCTCGGCGCCACCCGCGACACCTGCGTGTTCGCGCTGGGCGGCGGCGTCGTCGGCGACCTGGCGGGCTTCGTCGCCGCCTGCTGGATGCGCGGGGTGGACTGCGTGCAGCTGCCGACCACGCTGCTGTCGATGGTGGATTCGTCGGTCGGCGGCAAGACCGCGGTCGACATCCCGCAGGGCAAGAACCTGGTCGGCGCGTTCCATCCGCCGCGCGCGGTGATCGCCGATACCGCCACCCTGTTCACCCTGCCCGCGCGCGAACTGCGCGCCGGCCTGGCGGAAGTGATCAAGTACGGCGCGATCCGCGACCCGCTGTTCTTCCAGTGGCTGCACGCCGAGCGCCACGCGCTGCTGGCCGGCGACGCGGCGGCGCTGGCCCAGGCGATCGCCCGCAGCTGCGAGCACAAGGCCGAGATCGTCGCGCGCGACCCGCTGGAGCAGGGCGAACGCGCCCTGCTCAACCTCGGCCACACCTTCGGCCACGCGATCGAGACCGAGCAGGGCTACGGCGCCCCGGACAACGCCAACCTCAACCATGGCGAGGCGGTGGCGGTGGGCATGGTGCTGGCGGCGCGGCTGTCGGCGGCGCTGGGCCGGGCCGCCGAGGCCGACACCGAGACGCTGCGCACGCTGCTGGCCGCCTACGAGTTGCCGACCGCGATCCCCGCCGGGCTCGACCCGGCCGCGCTGCTGGCGCGCATGCGGCTGGACAAGAAGAACGTGGCCGGCCGCCTGCGCCTGGTGCTGTGGCGCGGCATCGGCCAGGCCGAGATCGTGCCCGACGTCGACGAGGCCGCCGTGCTGGCGGTCCTGGCCCGCGGCTGAGCCGGTCGCCGCCGCGTCAGGGACTGCCCTCGCGCTCGATCCCCCGCACCCGCGCCGCACCCTGCGGATGCGCCCCGTACTCGGTGCCGTCCGGCGCAGGGAACAGGTCGCCGCTGCGCAGCAGCGCCGCGTGTTCGCGGCCATCGGCACGCCACGCGTGTCGACCTGCCCGTCCCGCACCACGAACACCTCCTGACCGGCATTGACGTGCCAGGCCTGGGGCCGGCCGGTCCAGGGCAGGCGCACGCCGACGCCGTCGATGGCGGCGACCGGCAGCGCTTCCCAGGCCCAGTGGCCGGTGTGAGCGCGGCGGCGCACCCCCCCGGGGTGTCGCGCTCATGCGGCACCACGGCCGCGCAGGTGCGAGTGCAGCACGTCGTCCAGCGGCAGCGCCTGGCCGGCCTGCAGCGCCGCGATCCACTGCGCGGTGCTCGCCACCGCGGCGAAGTTGCTGTGGAACACGACGCTGAAGACCCGGTAGATCTCCTCGGCGGACACGCGTCCGGCGGCATTGGCGTAGGGCAGCGCACCGCTGGCATCGCCCAGCACCTCCACCCGCAGGCCGCGGTGGAAGGCCTCGTAGATGCTGGAGGCGTTGCAGTTGTGGGTCATGTAGCCGACCACGGTCACGGTATCGATCTGGCGCGCCGCCAGCCAAGCGGCCAGGCCGGTGCCGGCGAACACGCTCGGCTGGGCCTTGAGCAGGTGGTGGTCGCGCGGCTGCGCCGCGACTTCGGGGTGCAGCGCCCAGGCGGCGCTGCCGCGGGCGAACACCGGCGACTGCTCCGGGGCGGTGTGCTGGAACACCACCACCGGCACGCCCTGCGCATGGGCCGCCGCCATGGCGCGGACGATGTTGGGCAGTGACTCGGCCACCGGCGGATGGGCGATGCGCAGCTGTCCGCTGAAGTACTCGTTCTGGACGTCGATGACCAGCAGGGCGCGGCGGGGAGAGGACATGGGTCGAGGCTCTTGTTGGGAGGAGCGGCCAGTCTGCGCAGGCGCCGGCAGCGCCGCGAGTGGCCCGATGCACGCTTTTCGTTAGAATCGGGCCATGACACTTCAGCGCATCGCGGTGGTCGCCTTCGACCGCATCAGTCCCTTCCACCTGTCGGTGCCGTGCCTGGTGTTCGATCCGCGGCCGGCCCCGGGCCTGCCCGCGTTCGAGTTACGGATGTGCGCGGCCGACCCCGGCCCGCTGCGCACCGATGCCGGCTTCGCGGTGCAGCCGGCCTACGGCCTGGAGGGCCTGGAGGGCGCCGACACCGTGATCGTGCCGTCCTGGCGCGACCCCGAGGAGCCGGCGCCGGCGGCGCTGTGCCAGGCGCTGCGGCGCGCGCACGCCGCCGGCGCGCAGCTGGTCGGGCTGTGCCTGGGCACCTTCGTGCTGGCGGACGCCGGCCTGCTGGACGGCCGCCCCGCCACCACCCACTGGGCCGCGCTGGACGGCTTCGCCCGGCGCCATCCGCGGGTGCGGCTGCAGCCGGACGTGCTTTACGTGGACGACGGCGACGTGCTGACCTCGGCCGGGACCGTGGCCGGCATCGACTGCTGCCTGCACCTGGTCCGCCGGCGCCACGGCGCCGAGATCGCCAACCGCATCGCGCGGCGGCTGGTGGTGGCGCCGCACCGCCAGGGCGGCCAGGCGCAGTACGTCGAGCAGCCGCTGCCGGCCACGCGCCGCGACGCCTTGCTCGGCCCCACCCTGGACTGGATGCTGGAGCGGCTGCAGCAGCCGCAGTGGCTCGACGGGCTGGCCGCGCATGCGCACATGAGCCGGCGCAGCTTCACCCGGCACTTCCGCGACGCCACCGGGACCACCGTGGTGCAATGGCTGGCGCACCAGCGCCTGGCCCGGGCGCAGCAGCTGCTGGAGGGCACCGACCTGGCGCTGGAGCGGGTGGCCGCCGACTGCGGCTTCGGCAGCGCCGGCGCGCTGCGCCAGCAGTTCCTGCGCGTGCTGGGGGTGACACCGTCGGCCTACCGCCGCGGCTTCCGCGCCGGCTAAGCGCCGGATCGGCGGCCGCCAACCGCTACAATCGGCGGCATGCGCGTACTCCTGCAACAACCTCCCGCCGGCAACGAGCCGCCCCGCTATCTTCAGCTGACCCTGCAGCCGGACCTGTTCGGCGGCTGGGAGCTGCTGCGCGAGAGCGGCCAGATCGGCGGACGCACCCAGCTGCGGCGCGACCAGTTCCTGCAGCAGGACGATGCCCACCACGCCTTCGAGAAGGCCCGCGACGCACAGCTCAAGCGCGGCTTCCAGGTCATGCCCACCCACGGCGCCGACGCGCCGCGCTGAGGAACCGATTCCCATGCTGAAGAACGACCGCCTACTGCGCGCGCTGCGCCGCGAACCCGTGGACTGCACGCCGGTGTGGCTGATGCGCCAGGCCGGGCGCTACCTGCCGGAGTACCGCGCCACCCGCGCGCGGGCCGGCAGCTTCCTGGGCATGGCCAAGCATCCGGAGATCGCCTGCGAGGTCACCCTGCAGCCGCTGCGGCGGTTCCCGCTGGACGCGGCGATCCTGTTCTCCGACATCCTCACCATCCCCGACGCGATGGGGCTGGAGCTGTACTTCGTCGAGGGCGAGGGCCCGAAGTTCCGGCACCCGGTGCGCGACGCCGCCGCGATCGAGCGGCTGGCCGTGCCCGACATGGAGACCGAGCTGCGCTACGTGATGGACGCGGTGCGCCTGATCCGCCGCGAGCTCGACGGCCAGGTGCCGCTGATCGGCTTCTCCGGCAGCCCGTGGACGCTGGCCTGCTACATGATCGAGGGCGGCGGCAGCAAGGACTACGCGCGCATCAAGGCGATGGCCTTCAACGCGCCGGCCCTGCTGCACCGCCTGCTCGGCGTGGTCACCGACGCGGTGATCGCCTACCTGTCGGCGCAGCGCCTGGCCGGCGCGCAGGCGCTGCAGGTGTTCGACACCTGGGGCGGGGTGCTGTCGCCGGCGATGTACCGCGAGTTCTCGCTACCCTACCTGGCCCGCATCGCCGCCGAGCTCGACCGCGGCGAGGGCGCCGAGCGTGCGCCGCTGATCCTGTTCGGCAAGGGCAACGGGCCGTACGTGGAGGAACTGGCCGCCACCGGCACCGACGCGCTGGGCGTGGACTGGACCATCGAGCTGGCGCAGGCGGCGCGGCGCAGCGGCGGCCGCGTCGCGCTGCAGGGCAACCTGGACCCGGCCACGCTGTACGGCTCGCCGGACGCGATCCGCCGCCAGGTCGGCGTGGCGCTGGACAGCTACGCCGACGGCAACGGCGGTTCGCGCGAGGGCCACGTGTTCAACCTCGGCCACGGCATGTCGCCGGACATGAACCCCGAGCACGTCGCCGTGCTGGTCGAGGCGGTGCACGCGCTCAGCCGGCGCGGCTAGGCGCACGCGCGGCCGCCACGTCCGCGGCGAGGGCCCGCTGCGCCAAGCCGGTGCCGGCGGTTCGCCGGCCGCGGACGGCATGCCCCTGATGCACCGGGAACCGCACCGCGGCACGAGGCCGGACCGCAGGCGCGGGCCTCGCCCACGCGGCCGGATGCCGCTCCCCACCCGCCGACCCGCGGGGCACGAAGCTGCGAGCGCGGGTCGCCGCCGACCGGAGGGACGCGCCCGGGGTACGCCGCGGCACCCGCGTTGCGCCACGCGTGCCGGTTCCTGCCCGGGCCGCGACGACGCGCGAGGCGGCCGTGGCGCTGCCGGTGCGTTTACACGGCGTGCCGGATAATCGCGGTCTTCCCCGCCCCCGTGCGCCGCCTGCCCACGCGATGACCTCACCGCAACCGGTACCGCTCCAGCCCGACTATGCCGCGATCCAGCCGCTGCTGTGGCTGGTGTCGCTGGCGATCTTCATGCAGATGCTGGACTCGACCATCGTCAACACCGCGTTGCCGGCGATGGCCCGGAGCCTGCACGAGAGCCCGCTGCAGATGCAGTCGGTGGTGTTCAGCTATGCGCTGGCGGTGGCGATGTTCATCCCGGCCTCCGGCTGGATCGCCGACCGCTTCGGCACCCGCCGCACCTTCCTGGCGGCGATCATCGTGTTCACGCTGGGCTCGCTGCTGTGCGCGGCGGCGCAGCAGCTGCCGCAGCTGGTGGCCGCGCGCGTGGTGCAGGGCATCGGCGGCGCGATGCTGCTGCCGGTCGGGCGCCTGGCGGTGCTGCGCTCGGTGTCGCGCGAGGACTTCCTGCGCGCGATGAGCTTCATCGCGATCCCGGCGCTGATCGGCCCGCTGGTCGGCCCCACCCTGGGCGGCTGGCTGGTGGAGATCGCGTCGTGGCACTGGGTGTTCCTGATCAACCTGCCGATCGGCGCGATCGGCTTTGCCGCGGCGCTGAAGGTGATGCCCGACCACTACGGCGACCGGCGCCAGCGCTTCGACCTGGCCGGCTACCTGATGCTGGCCTTCGGCATGGTGGCGCTGTCGCTGGCGCTGGACGGCATCTCGGAGCTGGGCCTGCGGCATGCGTTCGTGATGCTGCTGGCGATCGGCGGGCTCGCGGCGCTGATCGGCTACTGGCTGCATGCGGCCAGCGCGCGCGCGCCGCTATTCCCGCTGGACCTGTTCAAGGTGGCCAGCTACCGCATCGGCATCCTCGGCAACCTGTTCGCGCGGGTCGGCAGCGGCTCGATGCCGTTCCTGATCCCGTTGCTGCTGCAGGTGGGCCTGGGCATGACCCCGATGAACGCCGGGCTGATGATGGTGCCGGTGGCGCTGGCCGGCATGGCCTCCAAGCGCGCCGCGGTGAAGCTGGTGGGCCGCTTCGGCTACCGCCGCGTGCTGATGGTCAACACCGTGCTGGTGGGCCTGGCGATGGCGAGCTTCGCGCTGATCGCGGCCGGCCAGCCGCTGTGGCTGCGGCTGTTGCAGCTGGCCTGCTTCGGCGCGGTCAACTCGCTGCAGTTCACGGTGATGAACACCGTCACCCTGCGCGACCTCGACCGCGCGTTCGCCAGCTCGGGCAACAGCCTGCTGTCGATGGTGATGATGCTGGCCACCGGCTTCGGCGCGGCGGCGGCCGGCAGCCTGCTGGCCGCGTTCAACGACCACCTGGGTGCGGACCAGGGCGCCACCGCGGCGCTGCACGCCACCTTCGTCTGCGTCGGGGCGATCACGCTGACCTCCACCCTGATCTTCTGGCAGCTGGCCGACACCCGCCCGCATCCGCGGGAAGTGGAGGAAGTGGCCGAGTAGCGCCGGCGGCCGGCCGGTCCGGCAGGGCGCACGCACCGTCCGGGCGGTGCGTCGCGGGAGGCGGCGCTTCGCAACGGCGGCGGCGTCACGGCCCGCGATCGTCCTAGCCCACGGACCGCGCACGCCGGGGCCGCCGTCGCGGCCGGGCACGGCCGCGGCGGCCTGTCCCAGACCGGCGACGCCGGCCGACGTTCGCGGCACCGCACTGGACACCCGGGGCTTCATGTAATATTTTTTGTTACATGAAAACCGACAGCCGCCTCTCCGCCGTCCTGCATGTGCTGCTGCACATGGCCCACCACCGCCAGCCGCTGACGTCCGAAGCGCTGGCCGGCTACATGCGCACGCACCCGGTCGTGGTCCGGCGCACGCTGGCCGGCCTGCGCGCGCAGGGCTACGTGACCTCGAGCAAGGGCCACGGCGGCGGCTGGACCCTGAGCTGCGACCTGGACCGCGTGAGCCTGCTGGACATCCACGAGGCGGTCGGCGCACCGCCGCTGCTCGCGCTGGGGCACCAGGAGGCGGACCCGGCCTGCCTGGTGGCGCAGGCGGTCAACCGCGCGCTGGCGCCCGAGTTCGCGGCGGCCGAGGCGCTGCTGCGCACGCGCCTGGCGCAGACCCCGCTGTCGGCGCTCGCCGCCGACTTCAGCGCCCACCATCCCGACACCGCCCACGAGGCCTGCGCATGACCCCCTCTCCCCTTCCCCGCTTCGACGCGCTGGTCGTCGGCGGCAGCTACGCCGGGCTGTCGGCCGCCCTGCAGCTGGCACGGGCGCGCCGGCAGGTGCTGGTGGTCGACGCCGGCCTGCGCCGCAACCGCTTCGCCGCCACCTCGCACGGCTTCCTCGGCCAGGACGGGCGGCCGCCCGGCGCGATCGCCGACGAGGCCCGCGCGCAGCTGCTGGCCTATCCGAACGTCGCCTGGCGCGATGCCACCGCCACCCAGGCCGAGGCCGAAGGCGGGGCCGGCTTCGCGCTGAGCCTGGACGACGGCACCCGGGTCGCCGGCCGCCGGCTGCTGCTGGCGCTCGGCGTGCACGACAGCCTGCCGCCCGTGCCCGGCCTGGCCGAGCGCTGGGGCCGCAGCGTGTTCCACTGCCCGTACTGCCATGGCTACGAGCTCGAGCGCGGCCGCATCGGGGTACTGGCCGGGTCGCCGGCGGCGGCGCTGCACCAGGCGCTGATGCTGCCGGACTGGGGCACGGTAACGCTGTTCACCGGCGAGGCGTTCGTGCCGGACGCCGAACAGCGCGCGGCGCTGGCGGCGCGCGGCGTGAGCGTGGAGACCGCGCCGGTGGTGCGCCTGCATGACCGCGCCACGGTGGAACTGGGCGATGGCCGCCGGCTGCCGCTGGACGGGCTGTTCGTCGCGCCGCGGACCCGCCCGTCCACTCCGCTGGCCGCGCAGCTGGGCTGCGTGCACGAGGACGGCCCGCTCGGGCCGTTCGTGCGCACCGATGCCCGCAAGCAGACCTCGGTGCCCGGCGTGTTCGCCTGCGGCGACGCCGCCCGCCTGGCCGGCAACGTCGCCCTGGCGGTCGGCGACGGCGCAATGGCCGGGGCCGCCGCGCACCAGTCGCTGTCCGTGCCGCTGCCGCAGGCCGACGCGCGCGCGGGCGGCTAGCGGCGGTCGCGCGCGGTCACGGCGCGTCGCCGCGGCGCCGGCCCAGGATCTGCATCGCCGCGATCACGTCGGCCAGCATCTCGCCGGTCACCGGCTTGCGCAGGAAGGCGTCGAACCCGGCCTCCTGCGCGCGCGGTTCGGCGATCTCGTCCGAACGCGCGGTCACCGCCACCAGCGGCATCTCGTAGCCGAACACGCGCAGCTGGCGCGCCAGCGCGAAGCCGTCCAGGCCCGGCAGGTCCAGGTCCAGCAATGCCAGGTCGAAGACGTTGTCGGAGACCTCGGTCAGCGCCGCCAGCCCGTGCGGGGCGTGCACCACCGAATGTCCCTGCGCCCGCAGCAGGCCGACGATGACCTCGGCCACGGTGATGTCGTCCTCCACCAGCAGGATGCGCTGCGGGGCCGCCGGCGCCAGCGCGCGCGGCGACTCGTGCGGGCCGGCGTACTGCGAGGCGATCCAGCGCAGCGGCAGGTCGACCATGAAGCGGGTGCCGGCGCCGAGCCGGCTGACGATGGCGATGTGCCCGCCCATCGCCATCGCCAGTTCCTGGCAGATCGCCAGGCCCAGGCCGCTGCCGCCGTAGCGCGAGGTGGTGCGCGCGCCCTCGCCCTGCTCGAAGCGCTGGAACAGCCGCGCCTGCTGCTCGGCGTTGATGCCCGGGCCGGTGTCGGCCACCTCGAAGCGCAGGCCCTGGTGCGAGCCCAGCGTGTTGAGCTTGAGCGCCACCACGCCGCGCTCGGTGAACTTGATCGCGTTGCCCAGCAGGTTGAGCAGGATCTGGCGCACGCGCGTGGCGTCGCCGTTGGCGGTGATGTCGCCCACCAGCCCGACCTCCAGGCTGAAGCGCAGGCCGCGGCTCTGCGCCAGCGGCGCCATCAGGCTCTCCACCTCCATCACCAGCTGGCGCACCGAGAACGGCTGCAGGTCCAGCTCCAGCCGCCCGGACTCGATCCGGGCCAGGTCCAGCGCGTCGTTGACCAGGCGCAGCAGGTGCGAGCCGGCGCGGCGGATGGACTCGGTGTAGCCACGCTGCTTGGCGTCGAGCGCGGTGTTGAGCAGCAGCTCGCTCATGCCGAGCACGCCGGTCATCGGCGTGCGCACCTCGTGCCCGAGCGTGGCCAGGAAGCGGGTCTTGGCCAGCGAGGCCTGCTCGGCGACCTCCTGCTTGTGCACCGCCAGCTGCCAGGCATGCAGCCGGCGCAGCCGCCGCCGGTACAGCAGCACCACCGCGGCGACGACGCACACGCCGAGCAGCGCCAGCGCGGTCAGGCCCCAGGGGCTGCGCCACCACGGCGGCAGCACCCGGAAGTGCACCGTCTGCACCTTGGACCACACGCTGTCGGCGGTGCGGCCCTGCACCTCCAGGGTGTAGCGGCCGGCCGGCAGGCGCGAGAACAGGCGCTCGCCGCTGGGGCCGACATCGATCCACTCCGGGTCGTAGCCGCCAAGCCGGAAGCGGTAGCTGCTGGAGTC
Organism: Lysobacteraceae bacterium USHLN149; assembly: GCA_037145635.1. Taxonomy (GTDB): domain Bacteria; phylum Pseudomonadota; class Gammaproteobacteria; order Xanthomonadales; family Xanthomonadaceae; genus JAATFS01. The sequence continues at coordinate 498,154 of JBBCXB010000001.1, read as the reverse complement.
GGAATCGGCGAAGGACAGCATGCGCGCGACGATATGCAGGTCGCGGTCGCCGTCCTCGATCACCAGCGGATCGAGGTGGGTCAGGTCCAGCCCGCGTTCGCCGCGGCGGATGCCCACCCGCTCGATCACCAGCGGCGGCTGCCGCGAGGCCGGCCGCACGGCGTCGGGGTCGAACAGCACCAGGCCGTCGGGCGTGGCGCCGACGATCTGGCCGTGGCGCGACTGCAGCAGCGTGTGGCGGTGGAACTGCTGGTTGGGCAGGCCGTCGTGCACGCCGTAGACCCGGATCGCGCGGTTGGCCGGATCGACCCGGATCAGGCCGCGCATGCTCGACACCCAGGCCACGCCGCTGTGGTCCACCACCAGCGCGCCGGGCGCGACCGCGGGGAAGTCCTCGCGGGCGCCGATGGTGTCCAGCAGCTGCAGCCGCCCGCCATCCCACAGGTACTGCTGCAGCTGGCCCATGCCGCCGAGCCAGGCCACCCCGGCGTCGGTGACGCGGAACACGTACAGCGGCAGCGCCGGCGAGCCCGGCACCGGCGCGAACCGGTCCGCGGCCGCGTCCCAGCGCAGCAGGCCGCGGCTGGTCGCCAGCCACAGCACGCCGTCGGGGCCGGCGCGCATGTCGTTGATGCGCAGGTCGCGGGTCAGCCCGTGCGCATCGTGCGGCAGGTTGCGCAGCACGTGGCCGTCCTCGTCGCGCACCTGGAAGCCGTCGACGTTGGAGTACAGCCACAGGTGGCCGTCGGCGGTCTGCCGGATCATCTCGGCCTCGTCCGACAGCGCCGCGTCGGCCACGCTGTCTTCGTGCCAGCGCAGTACCGCGTGCGTGGCCGGGTCGTAGCGCACCAGGCCCTGGTAGAGGCCGATCCAGACCCGCCCGCGGCGGTCCTCCAGCAGCGAGCTCGGCCACTTCAGGCCGTCGATCGCCTGCAGCCGGTGCTCCACCCGCCCGGTCGCCGGATCGAGGCGGTCGAGCACGCCGCGGGTGCCGGTCAGCCAGACGCTGCCGTCCGCCGAGCGCGCGGTGGCGCGCACGTAGGGATTGCCGATCGACTCCGGCTCGGCGCTGCGATGCGACAGCACCGCGAACTGCTGCCAGTTCGCGGCCAGGTGCCACAGCCCGGTGTTGGGGCTGGCGAACCAGATGCCGCCTTCGTGGTCCTCGTAGGCACTGGCCCAGCTCGGCTTGACCAGGCCGTGCGCCGAGGCGCTGTACAGCGGCACGTTCTGCACCGGGCCGCCGGCGGCCCGCCCCAGCCCGGACATGGTGTCCAGCCAGTAGCCGCCGCCGCGGTCGCGCAGCAGCACGCCGAGCACGCCCGGGTCGGGGCGGCCGTTCCAGCGGGCCACCTCGAAGCCGCCCTGCGGCGTGCGCCGCACCAGCGGGCCGTTGGCGTCGGCGATCCACAGGCTGCCGTCGCGGTCGCGGGTCAGGCCGTTGACGGTGCCGCTGACCCCCGCCGGCAGCCGCTGGCGCTCGAAGTCGTGGCCGGTCCAGCGCGCCAGGCCGCTCTTGGTGCCCACCCACAGGTCGCCCTCGGCATCGACCTTGAGCAGGTTGACCGCGGTGGCCGGCAGGCTGCGCGGGTCGCCCTTGACCGGCACGAAGCGGTCCATGCCGCCGTCCGGCCGCAGCCGGTACAGGCCGTTGTTGGAGGTGCCGAACCAGACGCTGCCGTCGGGCGTGGACTCGATGCACCACACGGTGCTGCCCAATAGCTGTGGATAGCCGCGATGGTCGTAGAAATGGAACCGGCGGCGGTCGGCGGTGAGCATGACCAGCCCGGCGTTCTCGGTGCCGATCCACACCCGGTTGCGCGCGTCGACGTGCACCGACCACACGAAGTTGTCGCGCAGCCCGTCCTCGATGCGCCAGATCCGGTAGCTGCGGCCGTCGAAGCGCGCCAGGCCGTCGCCGGTGGCCAGCCACAGGTAGCCGTGCGCGTCCTCGGCGAAATCGTTGACCGCGTTGGACGGCAGGCCGTCGGCGACGGTGAGCTGGCGCGGCTGCGGCGTGGCCGGCACCTTGGCCGGCGCGGCGCCCGCGAGCAGGAACAGCACCAGCCACGCCCACACGCCGACGTCCCTGCACAGGCGGGCAAGCCGATGCCGCGCTCGCAGTCGTTCCGAAGCCATCGCGTCTCCATCCATCCCGTCGCGCATCCTGCGGGCAGCGCTGGCGTCTGGCAACTTGGGCCACACGCGCGGTCGCGACCACGGCGTGCCGCACACCGCGGACCGCGCCAGTGCCGCGCCAGTGCGCGGCGGCGCCGCGCGGGCGGGCATCCCTGCGCGGCACGCCGGCGCGCGCCCGGGGAGCGGCCGGCCCGCGGGCGTCACCGGTGCGGCCCGCGCACTAGGCCGGCGCTCCGTCCGCGCCGCCGGTGCCGGGCACGCGCTGCCCGCGCAGCGATTCGCCGAGCGCATCCCGGCGCTCGGCGCGCTGCCGCTCGGCGCGCACGCCGGCGATCGCCTCGGCCAGCAGGTCCCCGGTCACCGGCTTGCGCACGAACCCGTCGAAACCGGCCGCGCGGGCCTGCGCCTCCGCGCCCGCATCCGAGCGCGCCGTCACCGCCACCAGCGGGAAGCGATGCCCCAGCGCACGCATCTGCGTGGCCAGCGCCAGGCCGTCCAGGCCGGGCAGGTCCAGGTCCAGCAGCGCGAGGTCGAAGCCGCCGGCGACCGTTTCCGACAGCGCCGCCAGCGCGTGGACGGCGTGCACCACGCGATGCCCGTGCAGGCCGAGCAGGCCGGCGATGACCTCGGCGACGGTGGGGTCGTCCTCCACCAGCAGGATCCGCAGCGGCGGCGGCATGGCCGCCGGGGCGGTGGCGGCCGGGGCGCCGTCCGCCACGAACCGACCCGGCGGCAGCGGCAGCTCCACGCGGAAGCAGGTGCCCGCGCCCGGCCGGCTGTCGAGGCGGATGCTGCCCTTCATCGCCAGCGCCAGCTCCTGGCAGATCGCCAGGCCCAGGCCGCTGCTGCCGTAGCGTGCGGCGTCGCGCGCGCCCTCGCCCTGCTCGAAGCGCTGGAACAGCCGCGCCTGCTGCTCGGCGGGAATGCCCGGGCCGGTGTCGCTGATCTCGAAGCGCAGCACGCCATCCGCCGCGTCGCGCGTGGCCGCCAGCCCGACGCGGCCGTGCGCGGTGAACTTGATCGCATTGCCGAGCAGGTTCATCAGGATCTGGCGCAGCCGGGTGGCGTCGCCGCGCACCACCAGTCCCGGCGGCAGCGCGATCCGGTGCTCGAACGCCAGGCCCCGCGCCCGCGCGATCGGCGCCACGAAGTCGACCAGCTCCTGCAGCACCTGCGGCAGGTCGAACGGCTGGTCCTCCAGCTCCAGCCGGCCGGCCTCGATCCGGGCCAGGTCCAGCGCGTCGTTGACCAGCCGCAGCAGGTGGGTCCCGGCCAGCCGGATCGATTCGATGTAGCCGCGCTGGCGCGGGTCCAGCGGCGTGGACAGCAGCAGCTCGCTCATGCCGAGCACCCCGGTCATCGGCGTGCGCACCTCGTGCCCGAGCGTGGCCAGGAACCGGGTCTTGGCCAGCGAGGCCTGCTCGGCGAGCGCCTGCTGCTGGCGCGACAGCTTCCAGGCCTGCTGGCGCCGCAGGCGGCGGCGCCAGCCCTGCAGCCCCAGCCACGCCGCCAGTCCCGCCAGCGCCAGTGCCGCGGCCAGGGCCGGTAGGCTGCGCCACCACGGCGGCGCGACCGAGACCGCCAGCGTCTGCGATGGCGTCCACGGCCCTTCCACGCCGCGGGCCTGCACCTCGATGCGGTAGTCGCCGGCGGGCAGGCGCGAGAGCACGCGCTCGCCGCCGTGGCCCTGCTCCACCCAGTTCTGGTCGTAGCCGCCGACGCGGTAGCGGTAGCGCGTGGCCGCCGGGTTGACGAACGACAGCAGGCGCGCCCCGATGCGCAGGTCGCGGTCGCCGGCGCGCAACGCGACCGGCACCTGCGGCGACAGCGCCTGCGGACGCTCGGCGTCGTCGCGGCGCACCTGCAGCGATTCGATCACCAGTTGCGAGCGCGGCAGCGGCGGGAACCGCGCCGACGGATCGAACACCACCAGCCCGGTCGCCGTCAGCGCGAGCGCGCGGCCATGGCCGTTGTCCACCGGCGGCCGGATCGAGAACTCGATGTCCGGCAGACCGCTGTCCAGCCCGAACACGCGCAACTGCTTCTGCCGCGGGCGATAGACCACCATGCCGCGCGGCGTGGTGGCCCAGACCGAGCCGTCGTCGCCCAGCACCAGCCCGCCCAGCTCCACCGCCGGCACGCCTTCCACCCGCCCGACCTGCTCGCGCAGCCGCAGCCGGGTCCCGTCCACGTCGTAGCGTTCCAGCAGGCCGGCGCGCGCCAGCCACACGCGGCCGTGCCCGTCGAACGCGACATCGTGCACCGCGCCGGGGCGGAGCCCGGCCACCGCCTCGAAGCGGCGGCCGGTCCAGACCCGCAGGCCCTTGGAATCGGCGACCCACAGGCGCCCGTCCGGCGCGATACGCAGCTGCTCGACCAGGGCCTGCGGCAGCCCGCGGCCGTCGTCGAAGGCGATCGAGTCCAGCACCCGGCCCTGCGCGTCGCGCCGCTGCACGCCGCCGCTGAGCACCGACATCCACACCGAGCCGTCCGCGGCCGGGCGCAGCAGGTCCACCAGCTTGAACGGCTCGTCGCCGAAGCCGGTGGCCAGATCGCGCCGGCGCCCGCTGGCCGGGTCGTACAGCGTCAGCCGGCCGGGGCGGCCGATCCACAGCGTCCCGTCCGGATGCGCCAGCACCGCGCGGGCGCTGCCCTTGCCCAGGCGGTCGAGCCCGACCACCCGGCGGATCGCGCCCTGCCCGTCCAGGCGGTAGATGCCCTGTGCGGTGGCGACCAGGAAGCCGTCGCCCTGCGCGGCGGCGTTGATCAGGAACAGGCTTTCCAGCGAACCGTCGCCGCCGTCCAGGAACGTGGAGAACCGCTGCCAGCCCGGCGGCAGGTAGGCCAGCCCCTGGGTGACCAGCGCGAACCACACCCCGCCCTCGTGGTCCTGCAGCACGTCCAGCACGCCGCTGTGCGCGGTCAGGAAGCCGCTGCCGCGGTCGCCCGCCATCAGCTGCAGCGCGTCGGGTCCCGCGCCCGCGGCCTGGCGGTAGAGACCGTCCGCGGCGCCCACCCAGTAGCCGCCGTCGCGGTCCTGCACCACCGAGGCGCCGCGCAGGTCGGCGCCGGTGGCCCACGGCGCCGGACTCAGCTCGCCGTCGGGCGACAGCCGCCACAGCCCCGCCCCGCTGCCGATCCACAGGGTGCCGTCGGCCGCCTGGCTGAGCTTGAGCACCTCGCTGTCCAGACGTTCGGGAAAGACCCGGGTGAAACGCTCGCCGTCGCGCCGCACCAGGCCGGCCCCGGTGCCGATCCACAGCCGTCCGCGCGCGTCGGTGAGCATGCTGTAGATGGTGTCGCTGGGCAGCGCGGCCGGATCGCCGGGCCGCGCGCGGAAACGGGTGACGCGGCCATCCTCGCCGCGCCGGCACAGGCCGCTCTCGCTGCTGCCGATCCACAGCGCGTGCTGCGCGTAGGCCAGGCTCCACAGCGGGCTGTCGCAGCTGCGGTCGACCAGGTCGAAACGCGCGAAGCCGCTGCGGCGGCGATCGAGCATGCCCAGCCCGCCGCCGTGGGTGCCCACCCAGACCCGGTCCAGCGGATCCACCAGCAGCGTCTCCACGCTGTTGGCCGGCAGGGACGCGGGATCGGCCGGATCGTGCCGCCACACGCGCAGGCCGACGCCGTCGTAGCGGGCCAGGCCATCGTCGGTGGCCGCCCAGACATGGCCCTGGCGATCCTGCGCCAGCGCCAGCACCATGCGCGACGGCAGCCCGTCGGCGATCCCCAGCCGGCGCATGCGCGGGGTCTCCACCCACGGCGCCGCGTCCAATGCCGGGCCCGGCAGCGTCAGCAGCCCGGCGAGCAGGCACAGCAGCTTGATGTTCATCGCGGCGGCATCCCCTCGGCCCCGGGCGCCGCCGCGGCGCCGGGACGTTGCAATGGCTTCCCTAGCCCGCGCCTCGCGCGGGAGCGCCACTGTATAGCGCGTGGCGACGGACACCAACGCCGGCCGCGCAGCGTAGCCGCCGCACGAGCCCGGCCGCCCCGCTCGCGGGCCGCCGGGCATGGCGGCCTGCCACGGCGGCGCGGCCCTGTGCCGGCAAGGCCTGCGGCCACGGCGCGAGCGCGCGCGGCGCCGGTCGCCCGCGCGCCGGATACGCGCCGCGCACGGTCGACCCAGTGCCGAACGCTGCGCCGCCCCTAGCCCCCGAGGACCTCGGCCAGCGCCTGCTCCAGCATCTCGCCGGTCAGCGGCTTGCGCAGGAAGCCGTCGCAACCGGCTGCGCGTGCCTGCGGTTCGGCCTCGGCATCCGAGCGCGCGGTCACCGCGACGATCGGGAAGGCATGGCCCAGACCGCGCAGCTGCCCTACCAGCGCCAGCCCGTCCAGGCCCGGCAGGTCGAGGTCGCACAGCGCCGCGTCGAAGCGGCCGGCCGAGACCTCGGCCAGCGCCGCCAGCCCATGCGCGACGTGCGTGACCTGGTGCGCGCGCGCCTGCAGCAGCCCGGCGATGACCCGCGCCACGGTCGGGTCGTCCTCGACCAGCAGCAGCCGCAGCGTCCGCGCGATGCGCGGCTGCGGCGCGAACGCCGGCGCGGCGACCTCGGCATCGGACCACGGCAACGGCAGTTCCACCTCGAAGCGGGTACCGGCACCGAGCTGGCTGTCGACCCGGATGCCGCCGCCCATCGCCACCGCCAGTTCGCGGCAGATCGCCAGGCCCAGGCCGCTGCCGCCATAGCGCGCCGCGGTCCGCGCACCGTCGGCCTGCTCGAAACGGCGGAACAGCCGCTCGCGCTGCGCCTCGCCGATGCCCGGACCGGTGTCGCCCACCTCGAAGCGGATCCCGCGCCCGGCCGGCGCTGCCGCCGCCGCGCCGGCGCGCAGGCACACGCTGCCGCGCTCGGTGAACTTGATCGCGTTGGTCAGCAGGTTCAGCAGGATCTGCTGCACCCGGTGGGGATCGCCGTGCAGCCCGCGCGGCAGGTCGGCGGCGGCGTGGTAATCGAACGCCAGGCCCTTGGCCTCGGCGGTCGGCCGCACCAGCGCCACCACCTGCGCAAGCAGCGCCGGCAGGTCGAAGTCGCGCGGCTCCAGCGGCAGCTTGCCGGCCTCGATCCGCGCCAGATCCAGCGCGTCGTTGACCAGCCGCAGCAGGTGCCGGCCGGCGGCTTCGATCGCACTGGCATAGCCGCGCTGGCGCGCGTCGAGCCGGGTCTGCAGCAGCAGCTCGCTCATGCCGAGCACGCCGGTCATCGGCGTGCGCACCTCGTGCCCGAGCGTGGCCAGGAAGCGGGTCTTCGCCAGCGAGGCCTGCTCGGCGAGCTCGCGCTTGTGCTGGGCCAGCTGCCAGCCGGCCCGCGCCTTGATCCGGCGCCGGTACAGCAGCGCGGCGGCGGCGAACAGCAGCCCGCACAGCAGCGCCAGCGCGGCGATGCCCCAGGGGCTGCGCCACCACGGCGGCGCCACCGAGAAGCGCAGCGTATGCACCCGCGAGCGGTTGCCCATCGAGTCGATGCCCTGCAGCGACAGCGTGTAGCTGCCGTCGGGCAACGACGAGAACTCACGCGTACTGGCCGTGCCCTGCTCCACCCAGCCGCCGTCGAAGCCCTGCAGCCACGAGCGGTAGCGGTTGGACGAGGGATCGCCGAATGACAGCAGCCGCGTGCCCACCTGCAGCTGGCGGTCGTCGGCGCGCAACCGGAACGGCTGCGCCAGCGGCAGCTCGACCCGCGCGCCGTCGCGCAGCACGCTGGCCGCCTCCACCCGCATTTCCGGGGTGAACGGCGCGGCGTCGGGCAGCGCGGTGTCGAACAGCGTCACGTAGCCGTCGGTGGTGCCGCCGGCCAGCACGCCGTCGTGCAGCAGCATCAGGCAGCCGTCGATGAACTCCTGGCTGGGCAGGCCGTCGCGCAGGCCGAAGGTGCGGACCTGGGCGGCCGGCCGCGCGGCGTCGATGCGCCACAGGCCGCGCCGGGTCGACAGCCAGACCCGTCCCTGCCGGTCCAGCTGCATGCCCATCGACTCCATCACCGGCAGTCCTTGCGCGGCGTCCACCACCTGCGTGCGCCGCCAGCCCGCGGCGCCGGGCCGCCAGCGCTCCAGTCCGCCGATGCGATGCACCCACAGCTGCCCGTCCGCGCCGGCGGCGAAGCTGTAGACACGCCCGCCCTGCAGGCCCGGCACCGGCACGAAGCGGCGCAGGGCGGCCTGCCACGCCAGCACGCCCTCGCCTCCGGCCACCCACACCCGCCCGTCCGGGCCGTTGCCGAGCTGTTCCACCTGGCTGGAGACCAGGCCGTGGCCGGACCCGGTGGCGATCGTCTCCAGCACCCGGCCGCTGTCGGCGTCGCGCTGCTGCAGCACTCCCATCGTGCTCAGCCACAGGTGGCCATCCGCCGCCTCCAGCAGCCAGTCCGGCGCGCCGTAGTCGGGCGCCGCGTCGGGGCCGCCCGGCGGCCAGTGCCGCAGCTCGCCGGTGGCCAGGTCGATGCGCGCCAGGCCGCTGTCCAGGTTGCCCAGCCACAACCGGCCGTGGCGGTCCTCCTGCGCCGAGGTCACCTGCATGCCGCCCAGCTCGGCATGCTGCCAGCCGCTCTGCCGGGTCTCGCCGCTGGCGGTATCGAAGCGCAGCAGGCGGCCGCTGCCGTCGAGCTGCCACAGCCCGCCCGAGCGCGCGGCCGGCGCGATCCCGCAGTACACGCCGTCGCCGAGGTCGTGCGGCGGGCGGAACGCCGCCGTGCGCTTCCAGTCCTCGCGCAGGTAGGCCAGCCCGCGCCCGTGCACCGGCACCCACAGCCCGCCGTTGGGGCCGCGCCACAGCGCCTGCACGTTGCGGCCGGAGACCAGCGGGCGGTCGCCGTCGAGCACCGGCACCGGCGGCCGCCCCGGCTGGGTGCGCCACAGGCCCTTCTCGCTGCCCAGCCAGAACGCACCGTCGCCGCCGGCCACCACCGACCACAGCAGGTTGCCGGCGGCGAACATCGCCGACCACGCCGGCACCTGCCAGCGCCCCTGCGCATCGCGCAGGTAGACGCCGGCGGAACTGCCCACCCACAGCTGCCCGTCCAGCCACGCCAGCGAATACACCCCGGCCTCGCGGTCCGGCAGCCGCTCGCGGTGCAGCCGCGCGCCGTCGAAGTAGGCCAGGCCCTCCGGCGTGCCGATCCACATCCGGCCACGGTCGTCGGCGGCCATCGCCAGCACGTGGCTGCGCGGCAGCGGATCGTCCATCGCGGCCAGGTCGAAGCGGGTGACCCGGCCGTCGGACCCGATGCGGTGCACGTCGCCGCCGTAGTTGCCGAACCACACCTCGTCGCCGCGCCCGGTGAGCACGAACACCTCGTCGTTGCTCATCTGCGGGATCTGCGCGGCGCGGAAGTGGCGGAAACGCCTGCGCTCGGCATCCAGCATGCTGATGCCCGCGCTCTCCGAGCTGACCCAGATCCGGTCCTGCGGATCGATGTACAGGGTCTGCACCGAGTTGGCGGCCAGCGAGGCCGGATCGCGCGGGTCGTGCCGCCACACCTTGAACTCGGCCCCGTCGTAGCGGGCCAGGCCGTCGCCGGTGGCCAGCCACAGGTAGCCGGCGCGGTCCTGGGCCAGCCCGGCGATGGCGCTGGACGGCAGGCCCGCCGCCGCGTCGACGATGCGGAAGCGCGGCATCTGCGGGACCGCGGCCGGGGCACCGGCCACCCCGGCGGCCAGCGTCACCCACAGCAGAAGCCTCAGCGCACGCAGAGGGGGCATTCCTTCACCCGTCCGTTCACCCACGTCCAGCCGGCATACTCGCAACGGATCGTTGCGAGTGCAAGCCGAGCGCCGGGGGCGGGGATGTGCCTAGAATCGCCCCATGACGACTCTCGCTTCCCGCCTGTGGCTCGCCGCCGCCCTGGTCCTGCCCGCCGCGGCACACGCGGCGCCGGCCCGCTACGCGCTGGACCCGGTGCACACCCGGGTGCTGTTCGCGATCGAGCACGCCGGCTTCTCGCAGGCGCTGGGCACCGTGTCCGGCAGCAGCGGCACGCTGGTGTTCGATCCCGACGACTGGCAGCACGCCACCCTGGACGTCACCGTGCCGATCCATCGCCTCGACCTGGGCGATGCCAAGTGGAACGAGGCGACGCTGGCACGCGGCCTGCTGGACGGCGAGCGTTTCCCCGACGCGCACTTCGTGTCCTCGCGGGTGGAACCGACGAGTCCCGGCCACGCCCGGGTGGTCGGCACCCTGACCCTGCACGGGGTCAGCCGCGAGGTCACGCTGGAGGTCACCCTCAACGCACTCAAGCGCCACCCGCTGCCGCCGTTCCGCCGCACCGCCGGGTTCTCCGCCACTGCCGTGCTCAGCCGCGCCGAGTTCGGCATCGACGCCTGGAAATCGATGATCGGCGATCGCGTGGAACTGCGCATCGAGGCCGAGGCGGTCCGCGACGGCAAGGCCGACGCCGAGCCCGCCGACGCGGCACCGGCACCGGCCTCGCCCACCGCCGCGGACACGACGCCATGAACCTCAGGAACACCGGCCAGCGCTGGGGCGGCGTCAGCCAGGCGCTGCACTGGCTGATCGCGCTGCTGATCCTGGTGCTGGGCGTGGTCGGCCTGACCATGGGCGAACTGCCGCGCACCCCGAAGTACTTCTGGGTCTACACCGCGCACAAGTCGCTGGGACTGAGCGTGCTGGCGCTGGTGATCCTGCGCCTGGGCTGGCGCGTGTACGCCGGCGCGCCGGCCCCGGTGCCGGGCACGCCGACCTGGCAGGAACGCATCGCCGCGCTCACGCACGGGCTGCTGTACGTGCTGATCTTCGCGATGCCGCTGTCCGGCTGGCTGTACGACTCCAGCAGCGGCCTGCGTCCGTTCCGCTGGTTCGGCCTGTTCGCGGTGCCCAAGCTCAGCGCGCCGGACGCGCAGCTGCGCGCGCTGTCGCACTTCGTGCACGAATGGGGCTTCTGGGTGCTGATCGCGGTGGTGCTCGCCCACGCCGCGGCCGCCTTCTACCACCATCTCTTCCAACGCGACGCCACGCTGGCGCGAATGCTGCCGCGCGGCTGGCTCTCTCCCAAGACCGAGGATTCCCGACATGTCGTCTAAGTTGTTCGCTTCGCCGGCGCTGGTCGCCGCCTCGCTGGTGGCCGCCTTCGCCGCCGCCCCGGCCCGCGCGGCCGATTACGTGCAGGCGCCCGGCTCGGTGCTGGCGTTCGCCAGCAAGTACGACGGCGAGGTGTTCAGCGGCACCTTCCCCGGCTTCGACACCCGGCTGAGCTTCGACCCGGCCAACCTGGCCGGCGCCCGGCTCGAGGTCAGCATCCCGCTGGCCGGCGCCAGGAGCGGCAACGGCGACCGCGACTCCACGCTGCAGGGCGCGGACTTCTTCAACGTCGCCAAGTTCGCCACCGCACGCTACCGCGCCACCGCGTTCCGCGCGCTGGGCGGCAACCAGTACGCCGCCGACGGCACCCTGGAGCTGCGCGGCGTGTCCAAGCCGGTCACCCTGACCTTCACCTGGACGCCGGGTGCGCAGCCGGTGCTCGCCGGCAAGGCCACGGTCAAGCGCCTGGACTTCGGCGTGGGCGGCGGCGACTGGGCCGACACCCAGACCATCCCCAACGAGACCGCGATCAGCACCAAGGTCGTCTTCAAGGCGAAGTGACGCCAGCGGCCAGCGTCCTCGACCCGGCCCCGCACGGCGGCCCCCTCGTCGGGTCCGCCGTCTCGCTGGTCCGGGAGCCCCGCTGGCCTCGGGCGCGGTCGACAGGCCTGCGGGCTGGCCCGTAACCGCAGGTTGCGCCCGTGCGTCCCGGCCGGGCGCGTGCCCGCCGGCGTTCCGCAAGGACGCACCGGCGATCCGGCGATCCGGCGCAGGCTCCAGGCCTACGCGCTCATTTTCGCGTCGATCGATCGCCGGTGACCCGGCCGCCGCGCTCCCTGGCCTGCGCGGGCGGGCGCGGTCCGCTTCAGCCCGGCCCGCCCGCCGGGCGATGGATCTCCACGGTGATGTGCACCAGTTCCTCGTGCACCTGCAGCGCGCGCCGGTAGTGGTCGGCATCGACCGCCGCGTCGGTCACCAGGCTCAGCACGCACGCGTAGCGGTCGTTGCCCACCCGCCACACGTGCAGGTCGCTGATGGCCGCCGGGTACGGGTCGCCGGCGATCACCTCGCGCACCTCCGCGACCACCGGGGCGTCCATCTCCGCATCCAGCAGTACCCGCCCGGTGCGCCGCAGCAGACCCCAGGCCCAGACCGTCACCAGCACCGCGCCGACGATCCCCATCAGCGGATCCATCCAGGTCACGCCCCAGGCCATGCCCGCGCACAGCGCCACGATCGCCAGCACCGAGGTCGCCGCGTCGGCGACCACGTGCAGGTAGGCCGCGCGCAGGTTGAGGTCGGCATGATCGTGGCCGTGGGCGGCCGGCTCGCGCCCGGGACCGGGTCGATGCTCGTGGCCGTGGCCGTGGCCGTGTGCATGGTCATGTGCATGTGCATGTGCATGTGCATGTGCATGTGCGTGGGCATGCCCGTGCGCGTGGCCATGGCTGTCGCGCAGCCACCACGCGCACACCAGGTTCACCGCCAGCCCGATCACCGCAATGGCGATGGCCTGCGGGTAGTGGATGGGTTGCGGCGAGAACAGCCGCTCCAGCGACTGGAACGCCATCAGCGCCGCCACGCCGAGCAGCAGCATCGCGCTGGTGTAGCCGCCGAGCACCTCGATCTTCCAGGTGCCGAACGCGAAGCGGACATCGGTCGCATAGCGGCGTGCACAGGCGTAGGCGAACAGCGACAGGCCCAGCGCCAGCGCATGTGAGCTCATGTGCCAGCCGTCGGCCAGCAGCGCCATGGAGTTGAAGGTCCAGCCGCCGACGATCTCCACGACCATCATGAGGGCGGTCAGCAGCACCGCCCGCCGCGTGCTGCGCTCGGCCAGCGGGTTGCCGGCACCGAACGAGTGGGAGTGCGCGCGCTGCGCGGCGATCGCTTCGAACGACATGGGGCGGCCTCTCGGTTAGGATACCCCCTCAGGGTATACGAGGTACCCCCCAGGGGTATATGGCATGGCACATCTCAATCAGAACCGGCCGAAGCTGCTGGCGCGCGTGCGGCGCCTCCGCGGCCAGGTCGAGGCCCTGGAAAAGGCCCTGTCCTCCGAGGTCGACTGCAGCGACGTGCTGACTCAGGTCGCCGCCGTGCGCGGCGCGGCGCAGGGCCTGATGGTGGAACTGCTGGCCGACCACCTGCGCCACCACGTGGCTGCGCCGGCGCACGCCGGGGAACGCCAGGCCGCCGTAGACGACGTGGCCGGGATCCTGAAGAGCTATCTCAAGTAGCCATACCGCCGAGCGCCCGCGCGCCTCGTGGCCGGCGCGGTCCAGGCCCGCGCCGGTCTCGCGCCAGGGCCCTCGCCTCCTGCCTGAGCGTGCCCTCGGCCGCAGGCGCGGCCGCTGCCGTCAGGACGCCGGGGCCGGCGGCGCCGCCAGCCACGCCCGCAGCCGTGCCGCGTCGAACGGCCAGTCCAGCTCGCGGCCACTGCCGTCGCGCAGCACCGGCACGCGCAGCCCGTAGCGCGCCTCCAGGGCCGGGGCCGCGTCGATGAACACACTGTCGAACGCGGGCGCACGGGCCTCGGCCAGGACCTGCAGCGCCAGGTCGCAGAGGTGGCAGTCGTCGCGCTGGAACAGGGTCAGGACCATGAACAGGGGCTTCCGATGCTGCAGTGCGGGCCGTGCCCGGGCGGGGGCGGACTAGAATAGCGGCCTTTCGCCCACCTCTCCGGCACGCATGGCTGTCAGCACGTTCGACCTGTTCAAGATCGGCATCGGTCCGAGTTCCTCCCACACCGTGGGACCGATGCGGGCGGCCGAGCGCTTCATCCATCGCTGGCTGCTGGAGCCGGGCCGGCTGCCGGACGTGGTGCGCGTGCGCGCCGAGGTGTTCGGCTCGCTGGCGCTGACCGGCCGCGGCCACGGCACCGACAAGGCCGTGCTGCTGGGGCTGGAGGGCCACCGCCCGAACCTGATCGACCCGGACATCATCCCGGCCGCGCTGGAACGCATCCGCGCGCGCAAGCGCATCAACCTGATGGGCCAGCACGAGATCGCCTTCGACGAGAAGCGCGACCTGCCGATGAACAAGCGCCAGAAGCTGCCGTACCACACCAACGGCATGCGCTTCACCGCCTACGACGCCGACGACGCGGTGATCGCCACCCGCGACTACTACTCGGTCGGCGGCGGCTTCGTGGTCAACCAGGACGACGCGGCCGACGATCGCATCGTCGCCGACGAGACCCCGCTGCCGTATCCGTTCCTCAGCGGCGACGAGCTGCTGGCGCAGTGCGCGCGCAGCGGGCTGAGCATCGCCGAGCTGATGTTCGAGAACGAGAAGAGCTGGCGCAGCGAGGACGCGATCCGCGACGGACTGCGCGAACTGTGGGCGGCGATGCAGAGCTGCGTGGCGCGCGGCATCCGCGAGGAAGGCACCCTACCCGGCGGTCTGCACGTGTCGCGGCGGGCGCCGTCGCTGCACCGGGAGCTCTCCTCCAAGCCCGAGGCGGCGATGCGCGACCCGCTGACCACGCTCGACTGGGTCAACCTGTACGCGCTGGCGGTCAACGAGGAGAACGCCGCCGGTGGCCGCGTGGTCACCGCCCCGACCAATGGCGCCGCCGGCATCATCCCGGCGGTGCTGCACTACTTCGACCGCTTCTGCCCCAGCAGCGAGCAGCGCATCTTCGACTTCCTGCTCACCGCCGCGGCGATCGGCATCCTCTACAAGGAGAACGCCTCGATCTCCGGCGCCGAGGTCGGCTGTCAGGGCGAGGTCGGCGTGGCCTGCTCGATGGCCGCCGGCGGCCTGGTCGCCGCGCTCGGCGGCAACCCCGGGCAGATCGAGAACGCCGCCGAGATCGGCATGGAACACAACCTCGGCCTGACCTGCGACCCGATCGGCGGGCTGGTGCAGATCCCCTGCATCGAGCGCAACGCGATGGGCGCGGTCAAGGCCATCAACGCCAGCCGCATGGCGATGCGCGGCGACGGCAAGCACAAGGTCTCGCTGGACAAGGTCATCCGCACCATGCGCGACACCGGCCGCGACATGCAGGACAAGTACAAGGAGACCAGCCGCGGCGGCCTGGCGGTGAACGTCATCGAGTGCTGAGCCCCGGCGCGCTCACAGCCAGCGGTCGGCCGGCGCGGTGCGCTCGCCGCCCGCGTCGCCGGTGTTGGGCACCCC
Organism: Lysobacteraceae bacterium USHLN149; assembly: GCA_037145635.1. Lineage (GTDB taxonomy): Bacteria > Pseudomonadota > Gammaproteobacteria > Xanthomonadales > Xanthomonadaceae > JAATFS01. The sequence goes on along the minus strand of JBBCXB010000001.1, from coordinate 482,835 downwards.
GCACGGTTCGATCAGCAGCAGCTTGACCTCGGCATCGGCGCACGGCCGGTGCTCCACGCCGCGCGGCACCACGTACAGCTCGCCGGCACGCACGCGCACCTCGCCGTCGCGCAGGCCGATGCGCAGCTCGCCCTCCAGCACCAGGAACGCCTCGTCGGTGTCGGGATGGCGGTGCCAGACGAACTCGCCCTGCACCCGTACCAGCTTGAAGTGGTAGTCGTTGAGCGCGGCGATCACGCGCGGCGACCACGGCGCATCGATCCGGGCGAAACTGCCCAGCAGCGGGATGGCCCGGGGCGCGGCGGGGGAAGCGGAAACGGTCATGGCAGGGTGTGCTCGTCACGGAAGAATCCGGCCATGCTCGGCGCCATCGCCGCGGCGGTCTTGAACGATCGTGCGCGCTCAGCGCAGCAGGCGCCGCCAGCGTGCCGGGGGCAGCCCGTAGGCGCGGGCGAACTGGCGGGTCAGGTGGCTCTGGTCGGCGAAGCCGGCGTCCAGCGCGGCGGTGGGCAGCGCCACGCCGGCGGCGATCGCACGCCGCGCCCGCTCCAGCCGGCGCAGGCTCAGGTAGCGGTAGGGACTGGTGCCGTACAGCACGCGGAAGTCGCGCGACAGCCGGTAGCGGTCGCGGCCGCTGACGCGTTCCAGCGCCTGCAGCGTGCAGGTTTCTGCGCCGAGGGCGTCGAGGTAGTCGCGGGCGCGCCGCGCGGCCACCGCGTCCGGGGTGCCGCGCCGCGGCGGCGCGCCCGCCGCCCGGCACAGCTGCGTGGCCAGATCGATCAGCGCGTCGGACTGCTCCAGCGGTTCCAGTGGCCGCGACAGGTCCGCCAGCAGCGGCGCCACCGCGGCGCGCAGCCCGGCATCGCCGCTCAGGCCGCCCTCGACGAACGGCAGCGCGCGCCCGCCCAGCACCTCCTGCAGCAGGCCCGGCGCCAGGTACAGCATGCGGTAGCGGAAGCCGTCCGCGGTGCCGGCCTGCCCGTCGTGCAGCTCGTCCGGGTGCAGCACCATCGCGGTGCCGGCGAGGCTGGCGCGCAGGCTGCGGCGGTAGCGGAAGCACTGCACGCCGGCCAGGGTCAGCCCGATCGCGTAGGTGTCGTGCCGGTGCAGGCCGTAGCCGTGGCCCCCGAAGTACGCCTCGATCCGCTCCAGGCCCGGTGCCGCCGCCGCGTTGTGGATCCAGCCGTCGATGTCGGGAACGCGCATGCGGCCAGTCCGGGGAGGGAGGGGCCACTGTAGCGCGAGACCGCGCCGCGGCGGCCGGACGCGGCCCCGGCATGGCCTGGCGACGCCTGCCGCCGTAGGCTGTGGCCTTCGCCCCCCGGAGACCGCCATGCGCCCGATCATCGCCTCCCTGCTGCTCGCGTCCTGCGCCCTCGCTCCGGCGCAGGCCCAGTCCGCGCCCTCCTACGGCCCACGGCTGGAAGGCTTCGACTACCCGCATCCGGTGAAGACCTACGCGTTCCGCTCCCAGCAGCAGGACCTGGAAATGGCCTACCTCGACGTCGCCCCGACCGGCGCCGCCAACGGCCGCGTGGCGGTGCTGCTGCATGGCAAGAACTTCTGCGCCGCCACCTGGGAGGACAGCATCGCCGCACTGGCGCGTGCCGGCTACCGGGTGATCGCGCCGGACCAGGTGGGCTTCTGCAAGTCCAGCAAGCCCGCGGCCTACCAGTTCTCGTTCGGCCAGCTGGCCGCCAACACCCACGCGCTGCTGGAGACCCTCGGCATCCCCCGTGCCGTGGTCGTGGGGCACTCGATGGGCGGCATGCTGGCGATCCGCTACGCACTGATGTATCCGCAGGCCACCGAGCACCTCGCCCTGGTCGATCCGCTCGGGCTGGAGGACTGGAAGGTCGAAGGCGTCCCGTGGCGCAGCGTCGACACCTGGTACGCCGGCGAACTCAAGACCAGCTACGACAGCATCAGGAAGTACCAGCTCGACGTCTACTACGGCGGCGAGTGGAAACCGGCCTACGAACGCTGGGCGCGCATGCAGGCCGGCATGTACAGCGGTCCGGGCAGACAGGCGGTGGCCTGGAACCAGGCCCTGACCTACGACATGGTCTTCAACCAGCCGGTGGTCTACGAACTGCCCCGGCTCACGGTGCCCACCACGCTGTTCATCGGGCTCAAGGACCGCACCGCGATCGGCAAGGACGCGGCACCGCCCGCGGTGAAGGCACGGATCGGCGACTACGCCGCGCTGGGCAAGCGCGCCGCCGCGGCGATTCCCGGCGCGACCCTGGTGGAGTTCGCCGAGCTCGGCCACTCGCCCCAGGTGCAGGACCCGGCGCGCTTCAATGCCGCCCTGCTGAAGGCCCTGACGCGCTGAGCCGCCGCGGCGGGCAGGCCGGGCCGCGCGCGGGACCCGCCGGCGTGCACGCCCCGACGACGCCGCCACGAAGGCCTCACCACGCCCGCCTGCCGCCGCGTCGGTGACGCGCACCGCCGTCCACGCGGACTGGCGGTGAACGCCGCCGAGCGCGGACAATGGGCCGCGCTTTGTGGCCTGTCGCCCAGGAGAACACGCTTGCAGCAAGGATCGACCCCCGGCCGCCGGCCCCCCGGCGCGCGACCGCGTGCTCGGGCCCGCGCCCGGCCCGGCAAGAGCTCCCTCAGCCTGGGCAGACTGCTGTTCGCGGCGACCGCGCTGTTGCTCATCGCCTACTTCGTCGGCCAGCGCAACGGCCGCGCGCCGGGCCCCGCAGCCGCCCGCACCGCCGCCGCCGGCCCGGAAGGCGCCGCCGCGCCGGCGCCCCCGCGGGTGCTGCAAGGCCGCAAATCCAACCGCCTGGCGCAGGTCGACGAGGCCCGCATGGCGGTCAGTGCGGACGGGCTCGTCGTGCGCATCGAAGGCGGCGTGGGCCGGCACTTCGCCGACGCGCTGGCGCAGCTGCTGGACAGCCATCCCTCCCTGCAACGCATCGACATCACCAGCGGCGGCGGCTACGCGACGTCGGGGCTCGAGGCCGCCCGCCTGGTTCGCAAGCGCAACCTGATCGTCAGGGTCCGCTCCCATTGCGCCAGCATCTGCGTCGCCTTGTGGGCGGCCGCGGCACAGCGGCAGATGGAACCGGACGCGGTGATCGGCCTGCACCAGTGGAACCCGCAATGCGAGGCCCTGCCCTCGCCCCAGCGCGAGGAATGCCGCTACCAGGCGCAGTTCGCCACCGACCACGCCTCCAGCTACGACGGCTGGCTGCGCAGTGCGGGCTTCAACGCGCGCCTGCTCGCCCTGCAGAAGAACACCGCCGCGGAGGACATCGCGGTGCTGGACGTGCTGCAGCTCTGGGACAACGGCGTCGACTTCCGGGTGATCGGCCCCGACGGGACCGCCCTGCGCAGGCCCGAGGTCGAGCGCTACCTCGCGCGGCGATAGCCGCAGGCCGCCGGCGGCGCTGCCGCGCCTAGCCGCGGCGGCGAGCGAACGCCGTGCACGGGCGCACGCCCGTGCCACGCAGGGGCGCGCGGAACGCGCCATCGCCACGCGATGTCCCGCGCCGGCGGCGCCGCTGCCGCGCAGTGGCCCCGTCCCGATCCGCACGCCGCTCCGCGCTTCCACGTCACGCCACCGTCCAGTCGCCGGCCGCCCTGCGCCGCAGCATCGCCACGCGCCTGGAAACGGTGCCATCCGGGCGATCTGTGATTCGCCTCGCCTTCTTCCGGCATCGGCGTTGACAACGTTGTCTCCTCTCGAAAACCTGCCTCCCGCAGGCACCGTGGTCGTCGGCAGCCCCCTTCCGGGCCCGCGTACCGCCTGCCCAGAAACGTTCGGATTCAAAGGGAAAAGACACCGGCCGACGGCCGGTCCACAGTCGCGCTGCGCATCGGAGGCTTCGCCATGAACGTGAAATCCGCTGGATCGTGGGTGCTCTTCTGCTGTCTCGTCCTCCTGGCCGGCCTGCTGCCGGACCGGGCCCTGGCCGCTGCCTGCAGCGGGGTCGCCGCGTGGAACCCGGCCACGATCTACGCTGCCGGCGACACCCTGACCTACGATGGCCGCCTGTACCGCGCCACCGGACCGATCTGGAACACCGCCCCGACCTACTGCAGCAGCTGCGGCTGGTACCAGGACCTGGGCGCGTGCAGCGGCACGCCCGCCAACCAGCCGCCGAGCGTGGCCCTGACCTCGCCCGCAGCCGGCACCCGGTTCGGGGTGGGCAGCGCCATTCCCCTGCAGGCCTCGGCCAGCGACGCCGATGGCAGCGTCGCACGGGTCGAGTTCTTCCGCGGCAGCACCTCGCTGGGCAGCGTGACCGCCGCGCCCTATACGCTCAGCTGGAGCGGCGCCGCGGCCGGCAGCTACAGCCTGACCGCGGTGGCCACCGACAACGCCGGTGCCCGCACCACTTCCGCCGCGGTGGCGATCATCGTGGCCGCGGCCCCGTCGAGCGACACCACCGCCCCCAGCGTGCCCACCGGCCTGGCCGCGAGCGCGCGCGCCAGCCAGGCGATCACGCTGGCCTGGAACGCCTCGACCGACAACGCCGGCGGCAGCGGCGTGGCCGGCTACGACGTCTACCGCAACGGCAGCCTCGTCGGCAGCCCGGCCACGCCCGGCTACACCGACGCCGCACTCGTCGCCGACACCGCCTACCTGTATGCGGTGCGCGCCCGCGACAACGCCGGCAACGCCTCCGCCCCCAGCGCCACGCTCAGCGTGCGCACCACGCCCGCCACCGCCGGCGGCGGCAAGCGCGTGATCGGCTACTTCACCCAGTGGGGCATCTACGGACGCAACTACCAGGTCCGGGACATCCAGGCCAGCGGTGCGGCCGGCTACCTGACCCACGTCAACTACGCCTTCGGCAACGTGCGCAACAACCGCTGCGAGGTCGGCGTCACCCAGCCGTCCGACAGCAGCACCGGCGCCGGCGGCGACGCCTTCGCCGACTACACCAAGGCGTTCGCCGCAGCGCAGAGCGTGGATGGCGTGGCCGACACCTGGGACCAGCCGCTGCGCGGCAACTGGAACCAGCTGAAGAAGCTCAAGGCCGCCCACCCGGGGCTGAAGGTGCTGATCTCGCTGGGCGGCTGGACCTGGTCGCGCGGCTTCTCCAGCGCCGCCCGCGCCGAGAACCGCCAGGCCTTCGTCGCCTCCTGCATCGACGCCTACGTGCGCGGCAACCTGCCGGTCACCGACGGCGCCGGCGGCAGCGCGGCCGCGGCCGGCGTGTTCGACGGCATCGACATCGACTGGGAGTACCCGGTGGCCTGCGGGATCGCCTGCGGCAGCGCCGAGGACCGCCAGAACTTCACCGCGCTGCTGGCCGAGTTCCGCCGCCAGCTCGACCAGGTGCGGCCGGGCCTGCTGCTGACCGTGGCCGTCGGCGCCGGCATCGACAAGATCCGCGTCACCGACCCGAACCAGTACGCACAGTACCTGGACTACCTCAACGTGATGACCTACGACTTCCACGGCGCCTGGGACCCGCAGACCAACCACCACTCGGCGCTGTTCGATTCGCCCGCCGACCCGTCCACCGGCGACCAGCGCAGCTACAACAGCAACGACGCCCTCCAGGCCTTCCTCGACCGTGGCGTGCCGGCCAGCAAGCTCAACCTCGGCATCGGCTTCTACGGCCGCGGCTGGACCCAGGTACCCAACGTCAACCAGGGGCTGTACCAGAGCGGCAGCGCCGCGCCGGGCACCTACGAGTCGGGCATCGAGGACTACAAGGTGCTGCGCGGCCGCGCCGGCACCAGCCATGTCGACGCCCAGGCGCACGCGCACTGGAAGTATGACGGCACCACCTTCTGGAGCTACGACAACCCGGCGCTGGTCACCGAGAAGATGAACTACGTCAAGACCCAGGGCCTGGGCGGCGCGTTCTTCTGGGAATTCAGCGGCGACTACCAGGGCGAACTGCTGAAGACGATGGGCCAGGGCCTGCAGTGAGCCCCCGCGGGCGGCCTCTCCCGGCCGGCCGCAACGCCCCCGGCGCCGGCCCCGTGCCGGCGTTGTGGTCGCATCGTCGCGGGCGCGCCCGGACCGGCGCCGGCCGCCGGGTCTGCGCCGGATCGGGGCCGCACGCCCGATGCCTGCGCGCGGCGGGGGACGCGCCGGTTCCGCCCGGCGGCCCGCCGCCGCCGCGGCGGGCCGGCTAGCCGGCCACGATCCGCAGCACGTCGTCCAGCAACGCCGCCGCGGTCACCTCGGCCCCGGCGCCGGGACCCTGGATCAGCAGCGGCTGGGTACGGTAGCGGTCGCTGCGGATGGCGACCCGGTTGTCGGTCCCGCTGCCGCCGGCCAGCGGGTGGTCCAGGGCCAGTTCGCGCAGGCCCACGCGGGCGCCGTCGGTATCGAAGCGGCCGACGAAACGCAGGCAGCGACCGCCCGCATGTGCCGCCTGCCAGCGTTGCGCCAGGGCCGCGTCGAGTTGCGCCAGCCGCGCGTCGAGTTCGTGCGGCGCTGCGTCCGCCAGCGCCGGCGGCACCAGCGATTCCACCTGCACCTGCTCGGCGGTCAGCGCCAGGCCGGCCGCGCGCGCCAGGATCAGCAGCTTGCGGCGCACGTCCTCGCCCGACAGGTCGATGCGCGGGTCCGGTTCGGTGTAGCCGGCCGCCACCGCCTCGCGCACGCACTCGGAGAACGGTCGCTGCCCGTCGTAGCGGTGGAACAGCCAGGCCAGCGAGCCGGACAGCACGCCCTCGACCGCATGCACGTGGTCGCCGCCGGCCACCAGGACGCGCACGCTGCTCAGCAGCGGCAGCCCGGCGCCCACGGTCGCGCTGTCGCCATACTGCGCACCGGCCGCGTGCCGCGCCGCCTGGATCGCCAGTGCACGTGGCAGCTGCGCGCCCTGGCCGAGCTTGTTGGCGGTCACCACGTGCACGCCGCGTTGCAGCCACTCCACGTGCCAGCCGGCCACCGCCTCGCTGGCGGTCGCGTCCACCAGCACGTCGCCGGCCTGCAGTGCGGCGGTCTCCGCCCACGGCTGCAGCGGCGGCCGCTCGCGCGGCGCGGCGTTGGCGCTGGCCAGCGCCTGCGCCAGGTCGCTGCCGCACGCCTGCGCGGTGCGTGAATTGGCCAGCCACTCGAACCGCGGCAGTCGCAGGCGCCGCTGTTGCAGCGACTGGTAGCGCGCCACGAACGCGCGCCCCACCGTGCCGGTGCCGAGCAACGCCAGCCGCGCCAGCGGCGGCGCCGCCGCCACGGCGGGCCGCCGGAGCGCAGGTGCGACGCTGCTCACGCGTCGACCCGTTTCGCCGGGTGCCGGGCCTGCGCCGCAGCGCCGGCGGCCTGCGCCCGCACCAGCCCGGCACCGAGATCGGCCAGCAGGTCCTCGCTCGACTCGATGCCCACCGACAGCCGCAGCAGGCCGTCGGAGATGCCGGCCTGGGCCCGCGCCTCGGCGGTCATCGCCGCATGCGTCATCGAGGCCGGATGTGCGATCAGGCTTTCCACCCCGCCCAGCGACTCGGCCAGGGTGAAGTAGCGCAGGCCATCGACGAAGGCGCGCACCGCCGGCTCGCCGCCGGCCAGCTCGAAGCTGATCATCGCGCCGAAGCCCTTCTGCTGCCGCGCCGCCAGCGCATGCCCGGGATGCGAGGCCAGGCCCGGGAAGTAGACCTGGTTGACCGCCGCGTGCTCGTCGAGCAGCGTGGCGATCGCGTTCGCGTTCTCCTGGTGCACGCGCAGGCGTGCATCCAGCGTGCGCAGGCCGCGCAGCGTCAGGAAGGCGTCGAACGGCGAACCGGTCAGCCCCAGCGCATTGGCCCACCACACCAGCTGCTGGTGCAGCTCCGGCTCGCGCGCCACCACCGCCCCGCCCACCACGTCGCTGTGGCCGTTGACGTACTTGGTGGTCGAATGCAGCACCAGGTCCGCCCCGAACGCCAGCGGCGTCTGCAGCGCCGGCGACAGGAAGGTGTTGTCGACCACGGTCAGCGCGCCGGCGCGGTGCGCGGCATCGATCACGAAGCGCAGGTCGGTGATCCGCAGCAGCGGGTTGGACGGGGTCTCGATCAGCACCAGCTTCGGCGCCTGCGCCAGCGCCTCGCCGAGCGCGCGCGGATCGGTCAGGTCGGCGGTGATCAGCTCGAAGTGGCCCTTGCCGGCCAGCGCGTTGAACAGCCGCCAGCTGCCGCCGTACGCGTCGTGCGGCACCACCAGCTTGTCGCCCGGCTGCAGCAGCGCGTTGAGCACCAGCGTGATCGCGCCCATGCCGGTGGAGGTGATCACCCCGCCCGCCCCGCCTTCCAGCTCCGCCAGCGCCTCGCCGAGCAGGTCACGGGTGGGGTTGCCGCTGCGGGTGTAGTCGTACTGGCGCTTGTTGCCGAAACCGTCGAAGGAGAAATTGGACGACAGCACGATCGGCGGGGTCACCGCGCCATAGGCGGTGTCGCGGTCGATGCCGGCACGCACGGCGGCGGTGGCGGCGGTACAGGGGGTGTCGGCGGGGTCACGGAAGCTCATGCGGTTTCTCCGGTGGGGCGAAGGGCGGTGGCGAGGATCGCGTCGATGCGGTCGGTTTCTTTCAGGAAGGCGTCGTGGCCGTAGGGCGAGCGCAGCACGCGCAGGCTGCCGCGGGGGCCGAGGCCCTCGACGAGGGTGACGAGGTCGGACAGCGGCACCAGGCGGTCGCCTTCCACGGCCACCACCACGGTGGGCACCGCGACGGCGGCCGGGTCGACCCGGTGCAGGTCGATCGATTCGGAAAGGCGCAGGTAGGCGTTGACCGGCGTGCGCGCCACGTACTGCGCGCCGGCGGCGTCGAGATAGTCCTCGGCGGCCACGCGCACGCGGCCGTTGACCACCTCCGGCGCGGCGTCGAAGCGCTCGCCGAATTCCTCCGGCGTGCGGTAGCTGAGCATCGCGAACTGGCGCGCCAGCGACAGCCCGTGGCTCTCGGCGCACTGCAGCTGTCCCAGCGCCACCGCGCGCCGCTGCAGCGCGCGCCAGGCCGCCGCGTAGGGATGCGCGCGGTGGGCGCCGCTGACCGCCACCAGCCGGCGCAGCCGCGCCGGATGCCGGATCGCCAGCTGCAGGCCCACCAGCGCCCCGTAGGAATAGCCGACGAAGCCGTGCAACTGGGCCACGCCCAGCGCGTCCAGCAGCGCGGCCACGGCATCGGCCTGGTCGGCGGTGTCGATCGGCACGTCCAGCTGGCCGTCGGCGCCGATGAAGTCGAAGGCCAGCAGCCGGCACGTGGCCGGGTCCAGCGCGCGCCCGGCGGCGACCAGGCCCTCGGCCCAGCCCTTTTCGGGGAACAGGGCGCCGGCGGCCAGGTGCCGGTGCGCGGAGATGCCGCCGGCCACGAACACCACCGGCGCGCCGGCCGCGCCCACCAGCTCGTAGCGCAGCGTCAGCGACCGCACCCCGGCGTGGCGCATCGGCAGCGCCACCACGAGTTCGCCGCGCACGGCGATGCGGCCCTCGTCATCGGCGACGGGGGAACAGGCGTAGGTGTTTTCGTTGGAGGAGGCGATGTTCACGAGACTCATGGCGGTATCCGGGAAGAACCTGGAAAAACGGCCATCGAGCTTCGCGGAGCTCGCGTTCGTCGTGCGGAGGGCACGGTACGAACCATCTTTCGGCGGACGCGGAGGTCCCCGCAGGATTTGGCACCAAACGCGCAGCGCTTTCGCGCTCCGCTGGCTGCCCCGGCATCAAAGGGCCTGTCCCTCCGCCGGTCTCGATGGTCAGGCTACGATGCCAGCGCCCTCGACCCTTGTCAATCTCTTTATTCGGATGGAGCGATATATATTTTCATTCGATACCACCGGGCCCATCGCGGCCCATAATCGTTCCCCCAATCTTCGCCCCGTTGCCGTGCGCCCATCCCGGCCCCGCCCCGTCCTGTCGGGCTGCTGCCTGCTGGCCCTGGCCGCCGCCGCGCAGCCGCTGCCGGCCCAGCGGCTGCTGGACTGGCGCGCCCAGCGCGCCGGGACGGCGGCCGTGGCCCCGGCGGACACCGGGGCCGTGGCCGGCGGAGGCAATCCGTGGCTGCAACTGGAGCGCCACGGCGCCGCCTACCAGGTGTGGGCCGCCAACCCGCTGCCGGGTCCGGTCCAGGTCCGGCTGGCTGCGCGCGCCGGCGCCGGCTACGCCGCCGTGCCGGCGCTGCCGCGGATCCTGACGCTGCAGGCGCACGAGCGCCGCCGACTCACCGAGCTCTACCCGGTCGCCGCCGCGGCCGCCGGGCCGCTGGACCTGTGGCTGGACGCGGTGCCGGGCGCTCCCGGCGCCCAGGCGCGGGACATGCTGTACCGGCTGCCGTTCGCGCCGGGCCCGGTGCACGTGGACCAGGGTTTCGGCGGCCGCTTCAGCCACCACGACGCCGGCAACCGCTACGCGCTGGACTTCGCGCTGCCGCAGGGCACGCCGGTGCTGGCCGCGCGCGACGGCCGCGTGCTGCAGGTCGAGACCGGCGAGGACCGCGCCCCGTCCGACGGCGGCGGCAACCTCGTCCGGGTCCTGCACGACGACGGCAGCATGGCGCTCTACGCCCACCTGGCCCCCGGCGGCGTGGACGTGCGCCCGGGCCAGGCGGTGCGCGCCGGGCAGGGGCTGGGCCGCTCCGGCAGCACCGGCTTCAGCACCGCCCCGCACCTGCATTTCGCCATCCAGCTCAACGGCGGCATGCAGCTGGTGTCGGTGCCGTTCCGCATCGCCGGGCCGCTGGGCGAGCTGCGCTTCCCGCGGACCGGCGGCCCCGGGCCCTGAACCACCGCACCCCGCTATAATCGTCGGCTTCCTTTGCCGCGATGCGTCCTGCCGGGCGCGCCTTCCCATGTCCGAAGTCTCCACCGAAGCCGCGCGCCGCCGCACCTTCGCCATCATTTCCCACCCCGATGCCGGCAAGACAACGCTGACCGAGAAGCTGCTGCTGTTCGGCGGGGCGATCCAGATGGCCGGCTCGGTCAAGGGCCGCAAGGCCGCGCGCCACGCCACCTCGGACTGGATGGCGCTGGAGAAGGAGCGCGGCATCTCGGTGACCTCCTCGGTGATGCAGTTCCCGTACGAGGGCAAGATCGTCAACCTGCTCGACACCCCCGGCCACGCCGACTTCGGCGAGGACACCTACCGCGTGCTCACCGCGGTGGACTCGGCGCTGATGGTGATCGACGTGGCCAAGGGCGTGGAGGAGCGCACCATCAAGCTGATGGAGGTCTGCCGCCTGCGCGACACCCCGATCATGACCTTCATCAACAAGCTCGACCGCGAGGGCAAGGACCCGATCGACCTGCTCGACGAGGTCGAGACCGTGCTCGGGATCCAGTGCGCACCGGTGACCTGGCCGATCGGCATGGGCCAGCGCCTGAAGGGCGTGGTCCACCTGATCACCGGCGAGGTGCACCTGTACGAGCAGGGCCGCAACTTCACCCGCCAGGACTCCACCATCTTCCCCTCGCTCGACGCGCCCGGCCTGGCCGAAAAGCTCGGCGAGCAGATGCTCGCCGAACTGCGCGACGAGCTGGAACTGGTACAGGGCGCGAGCAACGCGTTCGACCTGGACGCCTACCGGGCCGGGCGCCAGACCCCGGTGTTCTTCGGCTCCGGCGTCAACAACTTCGGCGTGCAGCCGTTGCTGGACTTCTTCGTCGAGCATGCGCCGCCGCCGCAGGCGCGCGCCACCACCGGCCGCCAGGTGCGGCCGGACGAAGGCAAGCTGAGCGGCTTCGTGTTCAAGATCCAGGCCAACATGGATCCGCAGCACCGCGACCGGGTGGCGTTCATGCGCATCTGCTCCGGTCGCTTCGTCGCCGGCATGAAGACCCTGCACGTGCGCAGCGGCAAGGACGTGAAGCTGGCCAATGCGCTGACCTTCATGGCCAGCGACCGCGAGATCGCCGCCGAGGCCTGGCCGGGCGACGTGATCGGCATCCACAACCACGGCACCATCTCCATCGGCGACACCTTCACCGAGGGCGAGTCGCTGTCGTTCACCGGCATCCCCAACTTCGCGCCGGAACTGTTCCGCCGCGCGCGCCTGCGCGACCCGCTCAAGCTCAAGCAGCTGCAGAAGGGCCTGGCGCAGCTGTCCGAGGAGGGGGCGACCCAGTTCTTCCGGCCGTTGATGAGCAACGACCTGATCCTGGGCGCGGTCGGCGTGCTGCAGTTCGACGTGGTCGCCTACCGGCTGAAGGACGAGTACGGCGTGGACGCGATCTTCGAGCCGGTGGGCGTGACCACCGCGCGCTGGATCCACTGCGACAACCCGCGCAAGCTGGAGGAGTTCCGCGAGAAGAACGCCTCCAACCTGGGCATCGACGCCGCCGGCGAACTGGTCTACCTGGCGCCGACCCGGGTCAACCTGCAGCTGGCGCAGGAACGTGCCCCGGACGTGCGCTTCGCCGCCACCCGCGAACACGCCTACAGCGTGGCCGTGGATTGACCGGGACTTGAACCGATGCCTGCGCATGTCGGCAGCGGCGATGCGAACGCCTCGCAATTGGGGTACCTTGCCGGGATGAACGCAGACGCCTCCCCCTCGACCGACCTGCGTGACGAGATTGCCAGCGCCGTGACCCACGGCCTCGGCGCGATCGCCTCGCTGGCCGGCGGCTCGGTCCTGATCACCCTGGCCGCCATCTACGGCGATGCCTGGCAACTGGTCACCTCCATCGTCTTCAGCGTCACCCTGCTGCTGCTGTACGTGGCCTCGACGCTGTACCACGCCATCCCGCACCCGGGCGCCAAGGCGCGCCTGCAGGTGCTCGACCACTGCGCCATCTACCTGCTGATCGCCGGCACCTACACCCCTTTCACCCTGATCAACCTGCGCGGCAGCTGGGGCTGGGCGCTGTTCGCCGCGATCTGGACCATCGCCGCCACCGGGGTGATCTTCAAGCTGTTCTTCACCGGCCGGTTCCGCCTGCTGTCCACCATCATCTACCTGGCGATGGGCTGGCTGATCGTGGTGGCGATCGAGCCGCTGCTGCGCTCGGTGGACGTGAGTTCGCTGTGCTGGCTGCTGGCCGGCGGGCTGTTCTACACGCTGGGCACCTATTTCTATCAGCGCGACACCGTGCGCTACTTCCACGCGATCTGGCACCTGTTCGTGCTGGCCGGCAGCGTCTGCCACTTCGTCGCGGTGACCGCGCAGGTGCTCTGAGCGGTATTCACATGGCCGTTTCGCACGCTCTGCACAGCGCATTGCGAACTATGCGGGCATGAACAGCGCAACCGACACGCCAGCCGCCGCGCGCCCCCGGTGGCGCGCCCCCAGCCCCCGCAAGCAGCGCTGGCTGGCCGCCTTCGCCATCCTGCTGGGCCTGATCCTGCTGCTGATCGCCCTGTGGGACTGGAACTGGTTCAAGGGCCCGATCGAACGCGCGGTCCAGACCCGCACCGGGCGCGAGTTCCACATCGGCAACCTCGACGTCCACCTCGGCCGCACCACCACCATCCGCGGCGACCGCCTCACCTTGGCCAACGCCGAGTGGTCCAAGCAGCCGCAGATGGCCGGCGTCGGCCGCGCCGAGATCGACATCCGGCCGTGGCCGCTGCTGCGCGGCAAGGTCGTCATTCCCGAGATCCGCCTGGACCAGGCCGACCTGCTGCTGGAAAGCGGCAACGACAAGCATCCGGGCAACTGGGTGTTCCCTGATTCCGACAGCGACGGCAGCATGCCGGCGTTGGGGCGCCTGCTGGTGCACCAGGGCCGGGTCAAGTTCGTCGACGCCGCCGGGCGCACCGACGTCGACGTCAGCGTGGACAGCCAGCCGACGCCGCGCGACGGCGACACCGCGCCGCCGATCGCCATCGCCGGCAAGGGCCGCTGGCAGGGCAACCCGTTCACGCTCAAGGGCGACACCGCCTCGCCGATGGAGCTCAGCCAGACCGAGCACCCGTTCCGGATCGACCTGCAGGGCAGCGCCGGCGCCACCCGCACCCATATCCGCGGCACCCTGACCAACCCGTTCCAGTTCCGCACCTTCGACCTGCAGATGCTGCTGGCCGGCAACGACATGGCCGATCTGTACCCGCTGACCGGCGTGGCGATCCCGTCCACCCCGCCCTACCGGCTCGACGGCCGGCTGCGCCGCAACGGCGAGGTCTGGCGCTACGAGAACTTCAATGGCCGCGCCGGCGAGAGCGACCTGTCCGGCACCGCGCAGGTCGACGTCGCCGGCGAGCGCCCGTTCCTGCGGGCGGACCTGGTGTCCAAGCGCCTGGACTTCGACGACCTGGCCGGCTTCATCGGCGCCCCGCCCAAGACCGGCGCCGGCGAATCGGCCAGCCCGGAGCAGAAGGCCGAGGCGGCCAAGGTCGCGGCCAGCGCCAAGGTGCTGCCGGACCATCCCTACGACCTGTCCAAGCTGCGCTCGATGGACGCCGACGTACGCTGGCGCGCCCACCGCATCAACGCACCGTCGCTGCCGCTGGACGACATGGACGCGCACCTGACCCTGGACGACGGCCTGCTCGAGCTCAAGCCGCTCAACTTCGGCGTGGCCGGCGGCGACATCCGTTCCAACATCCGCATGGACGCGCGCAAGCCGGTGATCAGCACCCACCTGCAGGCCAGCATCCGCAAGTTGAACCTCGGCCGGCTGTTCCCGGACGCCAAGCTGGTGGACCAGGCCGGCGGCGCCATCGGCGGCGAGGTCGACGTCACCGGCCGCGGCAACTCGGTGGCGGCCATGCTCGGCACCTCCGACGGCAACATCGCCTTCGGCATGGGCCGCGGCCACATCAGCAACCTGATCATGGAACTGGCCGGCCTGGACGTGACCGAGACGCTCAAGTACCTGATCACCAAGGATCCGGAAATCCCGCTGCGCTGCGCCTTCGGCGACTTCGGCGTGCGCGATGGCCTGATGACCTCGCGCTCGATGGCGATCGACACCACCGACACCATCATCCTCGGCGAAGGCACCATCAACCTGAAGGACGAAAAGCTCGACCTGCTGCTGCGCCCGCGACCCAAGGACCGCAGCATCCTGAGCTTCCGCTCGCCGCTGCGCATCGGCGGCAGCTTCAAGGACCCGTCGTTCCGTCCCGACTTCAAGGCGCTGGGCGCGCGCGGCGCGATCGCTCTGGCCCTGGCCACGATCGCCCCGCCGGCCGCGCTGCTGGCGACCATCGAGACCGGCCCGGGCAAGGACAGCGACTGCGGCGGCAAGTACGCCAAGTGAGCGGGCGGGCCCGGGGCCGTGTCCCCGGGCTCAGCCGGCGATGTAGCGCTGCAGCTGGTCGATGTCGTGGCGCTGGCGCTCGATCACCGCCTTGACTAGGTCGCCGATCGAGATCACGCCGGTCACCCGGCCGCCGTCCACGACCGGCAGGTGGCGGAAGCGACGCTCGGTCATGAGCTGCATGCAGTGGTCGACCGTGTCGGCCGGCCCCACCGTCACCACCTCGGCGGTCATGATCTCGCGCACCGGCGTGTCGGCGGACGCGCGGCTGCGCAGCACCACCTTGCGGGCGTAGTCGCGCTCGGACAGGATGCCGGCCAGGCGCTGGCCCTGCATCACCAGGACCGCGCCGACGCCCTTGTCGGCCATCAGCCGTACCGCGTCGATCACCGCCGCGTCGGCCCCGACCGCATAGACCTCAGCGGACTTCGTCTCCAACAGCTGCCGTACCGTCTGCATGGCGCGCTCCGTCGTAGGACTGGTGCGCGGAGGGTACTCCCGGCGGGCCGGCCTGGGTATCCACCAGGTACAGCGGACGCTGCTTGGACTCGTCGTAGAGCCGGCCCAGGTACTCGCCGATCATGCCCAGCGCGATCAGCTGCACGCCGCCCAGGAACAGGATCACCGCCATCATCGTCGGCCAGCCCGCCACCGGATCGCCCACCACCGCGGCCTTGATCACCACCCACAGCCCGAACCCGAAGGCCACCATCGCCGTGACCAGCCCCAGGTAGGTAGCCGCGCGCAGCGGTGCGGTGGAGAAGCTGGTGATGCCGTCCAGCGCGAAGTTCCACAGCCGCCAGAACGTGAACTTGCTGCGCCCCGACAGCCGTGGCGCGCGCCGGTAGGGCAGCGCCACCTGGCGGAACCCGACCCAGCCGAACAGTCCCTTCATGAAGCGGTGGCGCTCGCGCAGCTGCCGCAGGGCGGCCAGCGCGCGTGGCGACAGCAGCCGGAAATCGCCGGTGTCGGCCGGGATCGGGGTGTGCGACAGCCGCCGGATCACGCGGTAGAACGAGGCCGCGGCGGCCCGCTTCAGCCAGCCCTCGCCCTCGCGGAACACGCGCGTGCCGAACACGTTGTCGTAGCCGGCCCGCCACTGCGCCACGAACGCGGGGATCAGTTCCGGCGGATCCTGGCCATCGGCGTCCAGCAGGATCGCCGCGCCGCGGGCCACGTTGTCCAGCCCCGCGGTGACCGCCACCTCCTTGCCGAAGTTGCGCGACAGCCGGATAACGCCGACGTCCGCCGCGGCCGCGGCCAGGCCGCTCAGCACGTCCCAGGTGCCGTCGGTGCTGCCGTCGTCGACGTACAGCACCCGCGTCTCCAGCCCCTCCAGCGTGGCCAGGGCGGCGACGATGCGCGGGTGCAGCAGGGGGATGTTGCCGGCCTCGTTGTAGGCGGCAATCACCACGGTCAGGCGTTCGGGCTTCATGCGCCCATCGTAGGCAGGGCGAGGCGCGCCGACCATAGGCACGGCCGCCCGGGGGCCTGTGCGCCGGTGCACGGCGACCCCGTGCTCACGGCGCCGCCAGGTAGCCCGGCCCGCCGAGCTGGCGCGCCTGCCGCTGGATCCAGCCGGCCCGCCGCATCACGTAAGGCCCGGGCTGGCGCGCGTCGTAGCGGCGCGGGGACGGCAGCACCGCGGCGAGCCGCGCGGACTCGGCCGGCGCCAGCTGCGCCGCGTCCTTGCCCCAGAACCGGACGGCCGCGGCCTGTGCACCGTAGATGCCGTCGCCGAACTCGGCGACGTTGACATAGACCTCCAGGATCCGCCGCTTGGACCAAAGCGCCTCGATCAGCACCGTGTACCAGGCCTCCAGGCCCTTGCGCACCCAGCTGCGGCCCTGCCACAGGAACAGGTTCTTGGCGACCTGCTGGCTGATCGTGCTGGCCCCGCGCACGCGCCCGCCGCGCGCGTTGTGGTCGCGCGCCTTCTCGATCGCGTCCAGGTCGAAGCCGTGGTGGAACGGGAAGCGCTGGTCCTCCGCGGCCACCACCGAGATCGGCAGCGATGGCGCGATCCGGTCCAGGTCGCGCCAGTCGTGGTGGAGCCGGAAGCCCCCGTCGCCCTCGCCCCACGCCTCGGCGTAGCGCCACACCATCATGCCGCTGATCGGCGGGTCCACGAAGCGCAGGACCGCCACCTGCAGCGCGCTCGCGGCGGCGAACAGGAACGGCAGCGCCAGCAGCCAGCGCAGCCAGCGCCCCGCCCGCTTCGGCTTGTGAATCACGTGCTCCGCCCCCATCGTCGATGCCATCCCCTTATCCGATATCTGCCGCATTATCCGGCAAAGCCCCCCTATGTCCGATACCGAAGCCATGATCGCGCCCGATCGCCTGACCCGATTCCTCCTGCCCGCGGCCGGCGTGCGCGGCGTGCACGTCCGCCTGGACACGGTCTGGACGGACATCCAGGGCCGCGCCAG
This sequence comes from Lysobacteraceae bacterium USHLN149, assembly GCA_037145635.1. Classification (GTDB taxonomy): domain Bacteria; phylum Pseudomonadota; class Gammaproteobacteria; order Xanthomonadales; family Xanthomonadaceae; genus JAATFS01. The sequence goes on along the minus strand of JBBCXB010000001.1, from coordinate 465,316 downwards.
TTATCCGCCGGTCGCCCAGCGTCTGCTCGGCGAGGCCGCGGTGGCGGCCGCGCTGTTCACCGGCCACACCAAGGTGGATGGCCGCCTGTCCGTGCAGTTGCGCGGCAACGGGGCGATGCGCACCCTGTTCGCCGAATGCACCGCCGCCGGCACCCTGCGCGGCATCGTGCAACTGGCCCAGGGCGAGGATGCGCCGGCCGACCTGCGCGAGCTGGGCGAATCCGCCCTGCTGGCCATCACCATCGAGAACCCCGGCCTGGACCCGCGCGAGCCGCAGCGCTACCAGAGCCTGGTGGCCCTGGAGTCGGCGGACCTGGGGGACGCGTTCGAGAACTACTTCCGGCAGTCCGAGCAGTTGCCGACCCGCCTGCTGCTGGCCGCCGGCCCCGACCACGCCGCCGGCCTGCTGCTGCAGAAGCTGCCCGGCGACGCCGGCGACCAGGACGGCTGGACCCGCGCCTGCGCACTGTTCGACACCCTCGCGCAGCCGGAGCTGCTGGCGGTGGACGCCCCGACCCTGCTGCACCGGCTGTTCCACGAGGAGACCCCGGAGCTGCTGGGCGACCGGCCCCTGGCGTTCGCCTGTTCCTGCTCGCGCGAGCGCGTGGCCGCCATGCTGCAGTCGCTGGGCGAGGACGAGGCGCGGGCCGCGGCCGAGCCCACCGGCGCGGTGGAGGTGCGCTGCGAGTTCTGCGGCCGCGAGTATCACTTCCCGTTGATGGAATTCGGGGTATTGTTCAGCCAGACGCCGGCCCAAGCGCCGGCGCCCGACAGGCTCCAGTAGCCTATGACGGGGAGCGTTCTGGGGAGAGCGGAGACTTGTTAAAGAATCATAAACACCCTAGCATCTTCACTCCCGGCTCTCGGGAACTTAACGTCTGCCTTCGAGTCTGACTGCACGTCATGCGAAACCTGTTGCGCCTGCCCCTTGCCCTGATGATCGCGCTCGCCAGCGCGACGGGCGTGCATGCGCAGATGGTGCCGTTGACGCGCGACAACAGTGGCACCGTGCTGCCGGTGTGGAACAAGGGCAGCGGCAAGGTGGAGGCCTTCCTCTACCTGGAGCCGACCGGAGAACAGAAGGCCGGGGCGCGCTGGCACTTCGGCCGCAACTCGCTGGATGCGGCATTCGGGCTGTCGTCCGGCGATTCGCTGGGCCTGCTCTGCAACAGCAGCCGCGGCACCAGCATCAGCGGCCTGGCCAGTCACTGCATGCTCGCCAGCCTGGGCGACGACGACGACGACCTCAGCCGCCACGTCTCGGCGACGGCCGGCTTCAACCGCGCCGGCGGCCGCGTCGCGATCTCCGCCGGCACCGGCCGCGACACCCTGCCCGCCTGGCTGTCCGGCAACGTGAAGTCGCCGTCCTCGCGCATGGAGCAGAACGACCTGACCGTGTTCGGGCAGAAAAACATCGGGCGCGAGGGCTTCGTCTCCATCGGCGGCACCTTCGCGCGCGCGCGCCTGGTGCCGCTGGCGGACGTCTCGCCGGCCCTGGCCGACCAGTGGGACAGCAAGACCATCAGCGTCGGCGGCGGCTATGGCGCCTTCAGCGCCAACATCGTCGGCCGCGTCGTCGATGTCCCCGGCCAGCCCGAGAAGTGGGAAGGCCTGGGCCTGGGCCTGACCTGGCGCACCCCCTGGAGCGGCCAGCTGACGGTCGGCGCCGAGAACGTGATCACCCGGGGCAAGAACCCGTTCGCGCCCAACAACGAGAGCAATGGCGACGGCACGGTGCCGTATGTCCGCTACGAGCAAGACCTCTAGCCCTCGACAATCAATGATTTAGACAAGGCATCCGACTCAGGTCGGGTGCTTTTTTTTTGGCTCGGGTCTGGCCCGGGACAGGCCATTTCACACAAACCTACCCAATCGTTAACGGGACTTTAATTTCAGCCGCAACGCATATACCATCGGTTCACCCTGACGGTTTTGGACCCGCCCTTTCGGATCCACCCCAGGCAAAAACCCTAGAGCAGTACCCAAGATCTCACTTGGAGAGAGAGCCAATGAATTGCAAGACCAACAAACTGCGCGATGCAGTTGTGTTCGCGCTGGTCGTGGGCGCAGCAGGCAGCGCCACCTCTGCGTTTGCGCAGGAAGAGACCAGCGGCACCACGACCACCCTGGATCGTATCGAGATCACGGGCTCGCGCATCCGCGGCTCTGAAATCGCCACGCAACAGCCGGTCATCTCGCTCGATCGCCAGCAGCTGGAGAAGCAGGGCTTCACCTCGGTGGCCGACGTCCTTCAGAACCTGACCTCGGCAGGCTCGCCAGCGATCTCCCGCGCAGAAGCGCTGGCCTCCGGCGAAAACGTCGGCGGCTACTACGTCGACATCCGCAACCTTGGTGCGCCGCGCACCCTGGTGCTGATGAACGGCAAGCGCCTCGGTGCGACCACGGGCGGCTATCAGGACCTGAGCCAGATCCCGTTCTCGGCGATCGAGCGCATCGACGTCCTCAAGGACGGCGCATCGTCGATCTATGGTTCCGACGCCATCGCCGGCGTGGTGAACGTCATCACCCGCAAGCGCTTCGACGGTGCGGAAGCAGGCGTGTACTTCGGCCAGTACAGCCAGGGCGACGGTGAGACCGAACAGTATTCCTTCACCATCGGCTCCCAGGGCGAGCGCGGCGGCGTGACGCTGTCGGCCGAGTACAACAAGCAGGACCCGGTGTTCGCGCGGAATCGCGAATTCAGCAAGTACGGCAACGCCGGCCCGAACTACCCCGGTTCCGGCTGGAGCCCGGTGAGCCAGAACGGCTCCTGGTTCGGTCCCTGCGGCGCAGGTGGCGCGAACACCTGGTGCACGCTCAACAGTGGCGGCAATCCGAACAACGTGGCGGACTACCATCCGATCACCGCCGCGGAATACGCCAACTCCAACGAGCAGATGTCCCTGCAGACGGGAATCGAGCGTAAGTCGCTGTACGCCAACGCCAACTACGACCTCACCGACACCATCACGTTCAACGCGGACCTGCTGTACAACCAGCGCACCACTGACCAGCAGATCGCCGGCTACCCGTACCAGTCGGGTTCGTTCGGCACGCCGCTGGACGCCGACAGCGCGTTCAATCCGGTGGGCACGGATGTGGCCTTCCGCCGCCGCCTGTGGGAGGTGCCCCGCACCACGCAGAGCGAGCTGAAGACCATCCGCTTCGCACCGACCCTCAGCGGCTATTTCGAGATCGGCGACAAGACTTGGGACTGGGACGTCGGCGCGCTGTGGAATCGCAACGACAGCACCAAGAACAGCCATGGCGACATGAGCCTCATCGCCGCGGAACAGGCGCTGGGCCCGTCCTTCATCAATGCCAACGGCGTGGCCCAGTGCGGCACTGCCGCCGACCCGATCGACCTGGGCTCCTGCCGTCCGTGGAACCCGCTGCTCCCGTACGGAGTTGCCGGCCAGGGTTCGCTGGCGGATGCAAACCTGCAGACCTACCTGTTCCCGTATTACACCGACACCGGCCGCACCAAGACCAACAGCTACACCGCGAACCTGTCGGGCAGCATCCTGACGCTTCCGGCGGGCGACCTGGGCATCGCCGTGGGTTACGAACACCGAGAGGAAATCGGTCGCTTCGTGCCCGACGCTTTCAATCAGTCGGGCGAGAGCACCGGCCTGGCCGCCACCACCACGGACGGCAAGTACGACCTGGACGAGTTCTACCTCGAGTTGAACGTGCCGCTGCTGTCCGATGTGCCGTTCGCGAAGGAACTGAGCGTCAACCTGGCCAGCCGCTATTCGGACTACAGCAACTTCGGCGACACCACCAACTCGAAGTTCGGCGTGGTCTGGCGTCCGATCGACGGCCTGCTGATCCGCGGCACCTATGCCGAAGGCTTCCGCGCACCGACCATCGACAATCTGTACGGCGGCATCGGCAGCAGCTTCGAGTCCTACGTGGATCCCTGCGGCACCGGCGCTTCGGCGAGCGTGAATGGCAATGCCGCCTGTAACGCCGCCGGCGTCCCGCTGGGATACGTGCAGCTGGGCCAGGGCCTGGTACCGTGCACGGCCTATCCCTGCCAGACGCCCGACCAGTTCATCAGCGGCTCCAACCCCAACCTGATCCCCGAAAAGTCGAAGAGCCGGACCGCCGGCATCGTCTGGAGCCCGCAGTGGGTGGAAGGGCTGGACGTCTCGCTGGACTGGTACCGCTACGAGCTGACCGACGCCATCATCTCCGACAGCGTGGACCGCATCCTGCGTGACTGCTACGTGCTGGGCAACGCTGCGCGCTGCGAAGGCATCGTCCGCGCTGCGGATGGCCACATCAGCTCGATGTTCTTCGGCCTGGCCAACCTCGGCAGCCTGGAGACGGAAGGCTACGACCTGGGCATCAAGTACCGCCTGCCGCAGCTGGGAATCGGCCAGTTCATCCTCGACTGGCAGACCAGCTACGTCGCCAAGTACGACGAAGCCAGCCAGAACAGCGATGGCGACGACATCATGGTCGGTCGCGTGGGCGAGGCCGGTATCTTCCGCGTGCGCTCGAACGTGGGCATCAACTGGGAACTGGGCGACTTCGGTGTGAATTACACCGCGCGCTACTACTCCGGCATCAAGGAAAGCTGCGTCACCAACCGTCCTTGCACCGATCCCGACCACTACGCGAACGGCGAGGCCGATCCGATCCGCAAGACCGGTTCCAATACCTTCCACGACCTGCAGATCAGCTGGAAGGCCCCCTGGAACGCCACGGTCGCACTGGGTGCCAACAACCTGTTCGATCACCAGGGCGCTATCCAGTTCTCGGCCCCGAACAGCAACTTCCCGTACTACGGCGGCTTCGACATCGGCCGTTTCATCTACGCCAAGTACACCCAGCGCTTCTGATCGGCTGATTGGCGACACTGCAAAAAGACCGGGGCCTCAGGGCCCCGGTCTTTTTTTGCGTTGAGGGAAACGCTCAGCAGCGGCGTGCGGGGCAGCGCATCCTGCAGCCCCCCTTTACAGGTATGCCGCGTACGGTTGCAGATCCCTGCCCAGACACGGGAAACGACAAGCGCGGCCGCGCATGGATGAATTGGTTCGGCGCTCTCAGCCCGGAATCAACGTCTGGATCACATGCTCGACGTAGGACTCGAATTCCTCGCGGGCCTGCTTGGGCTGCTGCAGCTGCAGCGACAGCTGCAGGAAGCCGACGTACGCGGCATAGGCCAGGCGGGCGCGGTGCTGGGCATCGGTGCGGCTGAGGCCGGCCTGGCGGAACGAGGCGACCAGGTAGTCGAGGCGGCGCTGCGAGACGCGGTCGATGACCGGGCGGACCGCCGGATGGTCCAGGGCCTTGAGCAGTTCGCTGTAGATGGCGTGCGGCTTGACCTCGTGCGCCACCAGCTGGAACAGCGCGCGCAGGCGGGCGCTGGGGTCGGGCACATCCTCCAGGCTGCCGAACACCTGCTCCTGCTCGAACAGCTCCCAGCGTTCCAGCGCTGCCTGCAGCAGCGCGTCGCGCGACGGGAAATGCCAGTAGAAGCTGCCCTTGGTGACGCCCAGGCGCCGCGCCAGCGGTTCCACCGCCACCGCGCCCACGCCCTGCTCGGCGATCAGGTCGAGCGCGGCCTGCGCCCAGTCGTCCGCGCTGAGGCGGTTGTTGCGGCCGTTGCCGGGGCGGGACGAAGCGGCGCTGGAATCGGTGTCGTTGCTCATCTACCGATTTAACCATACGCCAGCGTCGGTTGCAGTATGTAGCACGCACTGCGACAACTAACTTCTTAGCGATTCAGCCACTTAACCAACCATACCCAGCAGTATTGACACGGTCGCCCGATGGTCCATACCATTAAGTATGGTTGAACCTACCCCCCTTCCCGGCCTACCCCGCACCCTCGTCCTGCCGGGCGAGGGTGAGACGCGCCTCGCGGCCTCCGAATGGGGCGCGGACTCGCGGCCCTGCGTGCTGCTGGCACATGGCTTCGGCCAGACCCGCAATGCCTGGGACGCCACCGCGTCGGCGCTGGCACAGGCCGGTTATCACGTCATTGCCTACGATGCGCGCGGCCACGGCGAATCCGGCTGGAATCCGCGCGGGCTCGCCTATTCCGGCAAGCAGTTCGCCGACGACCTGATCGTGCTCGCCGGCGAGCTGCCGGAGCCGCCCGTGCTGGTCGCCGCATCGATGGGCGGGCTGTTCGGCCTGGTCGCGGAGTCACGCTGGCCGGGCCTGTTCCGGGCCATGGTGATGGTCGACATCACCCCGCGCTGGGACGTGGCCGGGGTGGAGCGCATCCTGCGCTTCATGACCGCCCACCCGGACGGCTTCGACAGCCTGGACGCGGCCGCCGATGCGATCGCCGCCTACCTGCCGCACCGCGCGCGCAAGTCCGACGACGGCCTGCGCAAGGTGCTGCGCCCGCACGGCGACGGCCGCTGGCGCTGGCACTGGGACCCGCGGCTGGTCGCCGAACTCGCCGGCGGCGATCCGGTGGCGCAGCAGCACGCCTTGCGGGAGGCGGCGGCACAGGTGCGCTGCCCACTGCTGCTGATCAGCGGCGGGCGCAGCGACCTGGTCACCCCGCAGAGCATCGCCGAGTTCCTGGCGATCGCCCCGCATGCGCAGCATGTGGAGCTTCCGGAGGCCACCCACATGGTCGCCGGCGACGACAACACCGCATTTACCGCCACCGTGTTGCATTATCTGGACGGGCTGCCCTCGGTTCCGGCCATCGCATCGTCCAACACCACCGAGCATGTCACTGGAGCAAGACCATGAGCATCGTTGCGCCGTTCCTCCTCATCCTGTTGGCGGCCGGTGTCGCCGCCTACCACCGCATGCGCCTGGCGGCCTGGGTGGCGATCAGTGCGACGCTGCTGGTGGCGTGCTGGCTGCTGGGCGCCAATCTCACTGCGACGATCATCGCCGCGGTGCTGGTGGTGCTGGTGTCGGCACCGGTCCTGCTGCCCTTCATCCGCAAGCCGCTGCTGACCGCGCCGCTGATCAAGGTGTTCCGCAAGGTGCTGCCGCCGCTGTCGCAGACCGAGCGCATCGCCCTGGAGACCGGCTCGGTGGGGTTCGAGGGCGAGCTGTTCACCGGCGACCCGGACTGGGACAAGCTGCTGAGCTACCCGAAGCCCGAGCTCAGCGCCGAGGAGCAGGCCTTCCTCGACGGCCCGGTCGAGGAACTGTGCCGCATGGTCAACGACTGGGAGATCACCCACGTCCACGCCGACCTGCCGCCGGAGACCTGGGACTTCGTCAAGAAGAACCGGTTCTTCGGCATGATCATCCCCAAGCAGTTCGGCGGCCTGGGCTTCAGTGCGCTGGCGCACCACAAGGTGATCCAGAAGCTGGCCTCGGTGTCGAGCGTGGTCAGCTCCACCGTCGGCGTGCCCAACTCGCTGGGCCCGGGTGAGCTGCTCAACCACTACGGTACCCAGGAACAGAAGGACTACTACCTGCCGCGCCTGGCCGCCGGTGTCGAGGTGCCCTGCTTCGGCCTGACCGGCCCGTTCGCCGGCTCGGACGCGACCTCGATCCCCGACTACGGCATCGTCTGCAAGGGCGAGTGGAACGGCGCCAACGTGCTCGGCGTCCGCCTCACCTTCGACAAGCGCTACATCACCCTGGCGCCGGTGGCGACGCTGGTGGGCCTGGCGTTCCGCATGTACGACCCGGACGGCCTGATCGGCGACACCCGCGACATCGGCATCACCCTGGCGCTGCTGCCGCGCGAGACGCCCGGGGTCGAGATCGGCCGCCGCCACTTCCCGCTGAACTCGCCGTTCCAGAACGGCCCGATCCACGGCAAGGACGTCTTCATCCCGCTGAGCCAGCTGATCGGCGGCGTGGACATGGTCGGCAAGGGCTGGAACATGCTCAACGAGTGCCTGGCCGTGGGCCGCTCGATCACCCTGCCCTCCACCGCCAGCGGCGGCGCCAAGTTCGGCGCCGTGGTGACCGGTGCGTACGCGCGCATCCGCAAGCAGTTCGGCCTGTCGGTCGGTCGCTTCGAGGGCGTGGAAGAGGCGCTGGCGCGCATCGGCGGCAAGGCCTACGCGATCAGCGCGCTGGCCCAGGCCACCGCCGCGGCGGTGGACCGCGGCGACGTGCCGTCGGTACCGTCGGCGATCGCCAAGTACCACTGCACGACGATGGGCCGCGAGGTCGTCAGCGACGTTATGGACGTGGTCGGCGGCAAGGGCATCATCCTCGGGCCGCGCAACTTCGCCGGACGCTCGTGGCAGGCCGCGCCGATCGGCATCACCGTCGAGGGCGCCAACATCATGACCCGCAGCCTGCTGATCTTCGGCCAGGGCGCGATCCTGTGCCATCCGTGGGTGATGAAGGAGATGAAGGCCGCGCAGGACACCGATGCCGCACGTGGCCTGGAGGAGTTCGACCGCAGCCTGTTCGGGCACATCCGCTTCGGCATCTCCAACGCGGTGCGCTCGTTCTGGTTCGGCCTGACCGGTGCGCGCATCGGCGCCGCCCCGGGCGACGACTACACCCGCCGCTTCTTCCGTAAGCTGGACCGCTATTCGGCCAACCTGGCGCTGATGGCCGACGTGTCGATGCTGATGCTCGGCGGCAAGCTGAAGTTCAAGGAATCGCTGTCCGGGCGCCTGGGCGACGTGCTCAGCCACATCTACATGACCAGCGCGATGCTCAAGCGCTACCACGACGAGGGCGCGCCGCAGACCGACCAGCCGCTGCTGGCCTGGGCGTTCCACGACAGCGTGCACAAGATCGAGCTGTCGCTGTCGGCGGCGCTGCGCAACTTCCCGATCCGCCCGGTCGGCTGGCTGATGTGGGCGCTGATCTTCCCGCTGGGCCGCCGTGCCGAGGCCCCGGGCGATCGCCTCGGCCACCGCGTCGCGTCGCTGCTGATGACGCCGAACGAGGCACGCGACCGCCTCGGCCAGGGCGTGTTCCTGACCCCGTGCGAGAACAACCCGGGCGGCCGCATCGCCAGCTATCTCAACAAGGCGGTGATGGCCGAGCCGGTGGAGCGCAAGTTCCTCAAGGCGCTCAAGGGCAAGGGCATCGAGGCGCTGGACTTCGCCGCGCAGCTCGACGAAGCCGTGGCCGGCGGCGTGCTCAACGCCGAGGAGCGCAAGCTGCTGGAGGAGCTGCGCGAGATCACGATGGACACGATCAGCGTCGACGACTTCGATGCGCACGAGCTGCGTGCCGCCAGCTACTACGATCAGCCCTCGCCGGGCCGCTCGCGCGAAGCGGCCTGAGCCTGAGGCGGCACCCGGACGACGGCGGACCTCGGTCCGCCGTCGTCGTGTCCGGGCCCGGCAGCGCCGGGGAAGCAAGCATGCAGGCCTCAGGGGCGGCGCCGTGGGCCCGCGCCGCCCGCTGCCAGGCCCAGCTGCCCGCCGGGCTGGGCGAAGCGGCCGCCGGCCCGGCCTGGCGGCCCCGCAAGACGGCCTCGGCAACGACACGTCGGGACACAGGCCGCATCGCTTCCCGGCCAGGCCCGGTCAGCAGGCCGCATCCGTGGCGGCCACGCGGGCTACGCCTCGCGCGGGCGGCATCTCATCCTTGCCAGGGCAGCAACAGCAGCGCGACCAAGGCCGGCAGCGCCTGCACGAAGAAGATGCGGCGGTTGACGCTCCACGCACCGTAGACCCCGGCCACGGCCACGCAGGTCAGGAAGAACGCCAGCACGTCGGCGCGCGCCTGCAGCACGCCCCACAGCAGGCCGGCCGCCAGGAAGCCGTTGTACAGGCCCTGGTTGGCGGCGAGCACGCGGGTCAGCTCGGCCTTCTCCGGCGTGTTGCGGAACGTGCGCAGCCCGAGCGGGCGCGTCCACAGGAACATCTCGAGCACCAGGAAGTACAGGTGCAGCAGCGCGACCAGCAGGCTGACGATCATCGCAGACACGGGCATGGCGGTTCGGCTCGCACGGAAGAGCGCGCAGCATAGCGGCCACGCCCGCGGCCGCCCAGCGCCCTGCGCTCAGCCGCCGCGCCGTGCGTTGGCCGCCCTGCCCGCCTCCGACACCTCCTGCGCTGCCTCCGGCCCGTCGGCGTCGGTCGCGCCCGTGCGCTCGGGCGGCAGCCGGGCGGCCTCGCGCAGCACGCGCCAGGCCCCCAGGGTCATGCCCGAGGCCACCAGCAGGCCGGCGCCGAACACCACCTGCGAGCCGAACACCGACAGCAGCTTGTGCAGCCACACGAAGCTCAGGTCGCCGCCGCGATAGACCACGGTGTCGATCGCGGCCCCGGCCTTGTAGCGCCATTCGCGGCCGACGCGGGTGTAGATCGTCTCGCGCGCGGGCTTGGCCAGCGCGAATTCGCTGGCGCGGGTCATCACCTGGACCACCGCCACCAGCATGGGCAGCGGCGAGGCGGCCAGGGCGGCGTAGCCGAGGACGATGGCGGCGCCGGGGATCAACAGTGCCGGCGCAATGCCGAAGCGCGACAGCAGCACCCGCGTCACCAGCAACTGCAGCACCAGGGTCAGCGCGTTGACCGCCAGGTCGATGCCGGCGTAGTAGGCGGTGCTCGCGGCCGCATCGGCATACAGGCGCCGCACGATCGCCGCCTGCTCGTTGTACAGCAGGGTGCCGACGCCCACGCCGAACACCACCATCACCGCCAGCCAGCGCAGCAGCGGCTCACGCACGATCAGCCTGAGACCGGCCAGCACGTCGCCGCCCATCGGGGTCTCGCCGGAGGCGAGGTTGCGCTCGCGTTCGCGCGCCACCGCCCACAGCCGAAGGCGCAGCAGGCAGACCACGCAGACCGCCAGGAACCCGGCCGATACCAGCATCAGGTGGGCGATGCCGATGCGCTCGACCAGGCTGCGGGTGATGACCGGGCCGAGAAAGGCCCCCAACGTGCCGGCCGCCCCGATGTAGCCGTAGTAGGCACGCGCCTCGGCATTGCTGAAGACGTCGGCCATGAAGCTCCAGAACACCGCCACCGCGAACAGGTTGAACACGGTGATCCAGAGGAAGAACGCCATGCCGCGGCCGGGCATGCCGCTGTCGAACAGCACGTAGAACAGCAGCAGGGTGACGATGAAGAAGCTGTAGACCGCCGGCAGGAACACCCGGCGCGGGTAGCGGCTGACCAGCGCCCCGTAGACCGGCTGCAGCACCAGCATGATCACGAAGGTGCAGGTGAACAGCACCTGCAGGGTGAAGTCCTTCAGCGGCATGCCGTGTGCGGCGAAGAACGCGATCATCGCCGGCGGGAACACCGCCGCCACGTCGGACGAGGCCCCCATGGCCTCGCGCACCGGGCGCAGCACGTAGTAGCCGCTGAGCAGGCAGAAGAAATACAGGAAGGCCCAGGCCAGCGGCGGCGACTCGCCCAGCGCGCCGCGCAGCCGTGACAGCCCCCGCCGCGGCGGCGTCGGCTCGCTCACGGGCGGCCCCCTGTCCACGAGGCACGGAGGAGGAACATCGCGGCGACTCCACGGGGGAAAGCGCGCACGGTATCCGATGCACTGCAACATCGCCAGTTCCCGATGGCGGCAGGCTCCCGGCCACCGCGGGCTTGTTCTATGCTCGGGGCCTCTGGAGGGGGAGATCGGCTCGTGTACGACTATGTGATCGTCGGTGCAGGCTCCGCCGGCTGCGTGCTGGCCCACCGGCTCAGCGCCGACCCCGGCTGCCGGGTGCTGCTGGTGGAAGCGGGCGCGCGCGACTGGCATCCGCTGATCCACATGCCCGCCGGCCTGGGCCGGCTGGTGCACAACGCGCGCATCAACTGGAACTACTCGACCGAGCCGGAGCCGGCACTGGAAGGCCGCCGTCTGTGGTGGCCGCGCGGCAAGGTCTGGGGCGGCTCCAGCTCGATCAACGCGATGTGCTACGTGCGCGGGGTGCCGGCCGACTACGACGGCTGGGCCGCCGCCGGTGCGCACGGCTGGGACTGGGACACGGTGCTGCCCTACTTCCGGCGCAGCGAGAGCAACACGCGCGGCGCCGATGCGCTGCACGGCGGCGACGGCCCGCTGAGCGTGTCCGACCTGCGCCACCACAACCGGTTGTCCGCGGCCTTCGTCGAGGCCGGGCAGCAGGCGGGCTACCCGCACAATCCGGACTTCAACGGGCCGCGCCAGCAGGGCGTGGGCTTCTACCAGGTCACCCAGAAGGACGGCGCACGCTGTTCGGCGGCGTCGGCCTACCTCGCCCCGGTCCGCCATCGGCGCAACCTGAAGATCGTCTCCGGCGCGCTGGTGCGGCGGCTGCTGGTCGAGAACGGCCGCGCCACCGGCATCGCCTACGCCGCGGGCGGGACCGAGCAGCAGGCGCGCGCCGAGCGCGAGGTGCTGGTGTGCGCCGGCGCCATCAACTCGCCGCAGTTGCTGATGCTGTCCGGCATCGGCCCCGCCGACGCGCTGCGCGCGCTGGGGCTGCCGGTGCATGCCGACGCGCCGCAGGTCGGCGGCAACCTGCAGGACCACCTGGACATCTGCACGCTGTACCGCACCCACCCGGGGCTCAGCTACGACCGCACCAGCGAACTGGCGATCGCCTTCGACTACTTCCTGCGCGGGCGCCGCGGCGCTGGCTCCAGCAACATCGCCGAGGCCGGCGGCTTCGTGCGCTCGCGCTTCGCCCCCGATGCCCGCGCCGACCTCCAGCTGCACTTCGTGCCGGCCATGCTCGACGACCACGGCCGCCACCGGCTGGCGGGCGACGGCTACACCCTGCATGCCTGCTTCCTGCACCCGCGCAGCCGCGGCCGCATCGCGCTGGCCGACGCCAGTCCGCTCAGCGCGCCGCGGATCGACGCCGGCTACCTCAGCGATCCGGAGGGCTTCGACCTGAAGATGATGGTCGAGGCTGCCCGGCTCGCGCGCACGATCCTGGCGCAGCCGGCGTTCGACCCCTGCCGCGGCACCCCCATCTTCCCGGAGCGCGACGACCTCGACGACGCACGGCTGGCCGAGTTCGTGCGCCGCAAGGCCGAGACCATCTACCACCCGGCCGGCACCTGCCGCATGGGCAGCGATGCCGGCGCGGTGGTGGACCCTCAGCTGCGCGTGCGCGGCGTGGACGCGCTGCGCGTGGTCGACGCCTCGGTGATGCCCTGCCTGCCCACCGGCAATACCAATGCGCCGACCCTGATGCTCGCCGAGCGCGCCGCCGACCTGATCCTGGGCCGCCCCGCCGGCTGACCCGCGGGGCCCCGGAACGCCCGGATCCGGCCGCAAAATCGCCAGCAGGATCAATACGATGCCCATTCATCTTACGGCGGTTTGTGCTATCGCGAAAAGCGGCGCTAGAATCGCCGCAAGCAGTGGTCTACAGGCGGATCGACGAATGAACGACAAGAGCAGGCGCCGGCGCATCCGTCCGGTGGCATCGGGGGTGCTCGGGCTGTTGCTGCCCTTCGCCCTGGTTTCGACCGCACAGACGCCGACCTCGCCGCCGCAGTCGCTGCAGGCCGGCGCGCCCGCCGTGCGGCAGTCGCCCACCGCGCCGATGACCTACCGCGCGGCGCTGCCGCAGACCAGCGTGCAGCCGCCGGCGCAGGGCTTCGACGTGGCCGCCTTCGAGTCCATGGCGCAACAGCTGACCTACGGCCAGCGCGTGCCCGGCCTGGCGATGGCGATCGTGCAGAACGGCCGCGTGCTCAGCGCGCGCGGCTACGGCGTCACCGACGTCAACAGCGCGCAGCCGGTCGATGCGCACACCGTGTTCCGCCTGGCATCGCTGTCCAAGGCCTTCGCCGGCACGATGGCCGGGCTGCTGGTCAACGACGGCACCCTGCGCTGGGACAGCAAGGTGGTCGACTACGTGCCGGGCTTCCAGCTCAGCGACCCGGTGGCCACCCGCCAGCTCACCGTCGCCGACCTGCTGAGCCACCGCGTCGGCCTGACCCGCAACGCCTACGACAGCGACATCGAGTCCAACGCCGACTACTACACGCTCAGCCACAAGCTGGCGCTGGCGCCGCTGCGCTGCACCCCGGGCCAGTGCTACGCCTACCAGAACGTGGCCTTCAGCCTGGTCGGCGACGTGGTGTTCGCCGCCTCCGGCAGCTTCTACGAGCAGTCGGTGGAGCGGCGCATCTTCAAGCCGCTGGGCATGAACGACGCCAGCATGGGCCTGGCCGGCATCCAGGCCAGCCCGCGCTGGGCACGTCCGCACGTGCGCAGCCGCAACGGCTGGGTCTCGCTGACCCCCAAGCCGACCTACTACCGGCTGGCGCCGGCCGCCGGCGTCAATGCCAGCGCCAGCGACATGGCGCAGTGGCTGATCGCGCAGACCGGGCACCGTCCCGACGTGCTGCCGGCGCCACTGCTGGCCACGCTGCATGCGCCGCTGATCTCCACCCCCGGCGAAATGCGCTCGGGCTGGCGCCACCAGCGCGTCGACTCGGCCAGCTATGCGCTGGGCTGGCGCGTGTTCGACTACGCGGGCCATCAGGTGGTATTCCATGCGGGCGCGGTGCAGGGCTATCGCGGGCTGGTCGCGCTGATCCCCGAGCGCGACCTGGGCATCGCCATCCTGTGGAACGGCGAGAGCGGGCTGCCGTCGGGCCTGATGCCGACCATCCTGGATCGCGCGATGGGCCTGCCGGCGCAGCGCTGGCTGGACATCGACGTGGACGGCGACTTCGGCAGCGACAACATGCTGGCCGAGCGCGAGCGCCCGGAACCGAAGCGCAAGGGCGCCTCCTCCGGCAAGGCGGTCGCCTCGCCGCGCTGACCACGGCGTCGCCGGATCTGCGAGAGGGTGGCCTAGGCCACCCTTTTTTGTGCGCGTCCGGCGCCGCCGCGATGGTAGTCGGCGACTTCCCGTACCGGCCTGTCCGCCGGCAGCGGCGTGATCCGGATCGCCCGCGTGCCGGCCGACCGGCGAATCTGCCGAACCCGCAGACTCTGCGAGTTCTCGAATCTGCGAGTGCGAGTGCGCGCGGACACATGCGGGCCTGTCCCGATCGCGCAGGTCGACGCATAAGATGCCGATTCGCCACCGGCGGCGATGGCGCCGGATGCGCGCCCGGACGACGGGCATAAAAAAGGCTCCCTCCCCGCTGGGCGCCGGGGAGAGAGCCTATCGTTACGGCTATCGGGATGCGATCAGATCAGCGGCGCCGGGGTCGCCGGCAGCGCGACCGGAGCGGTCTTCTTCTTGCGAGCGGCCGGCTTCTTGGTGGCGACCTTCTTCGCGGCCGGCTTCTTGGCAGCCGACTTCTTGGTGGCGGCCTTCTTCGCGGTCTTCTTGGCAGGCGACTTGGTGGCCGACTTCTTCACGGCCTTCTTCGCCGTGGCCTTCTTCGCGGTGGTCTTCTTGGTCGCGGCCTTCTTGGTCGCGCTCTTCTTGGTCGCGGCCTTCTTGGTGGCCGTCTTCTTGGTCGCGGTCTTCTTGGTGGCCGCCTTCTTGGTCGCCTTCTTGGCGGTGACCTTCTTGGCGACCTTCTTCGCGGCCTTCTTCACCGTCTTCTTGGCGGCGCCGACCTTCTTGGCGACCTTCTTGACCGCCTTCTTGACGGCCTTCTTCACGGAAGTCTTCTTCGCCGGTTTCTTGGCGACCTTCTTCACCGCCTTCTTGGCGGCAGGCTTTTTCGCAGCTTTCTTAGTGGCCATGTGATTGGCTCCTCGTCAGTGAACTATGGAGTTTGTAACGCCCAGTTGAAGCAAATCCGCGGCGGCGAACCGCCAGCGGGCAACCGTCTTTGATGCGTGACGCGACGGATACAGAAACACCCGCATCGGGCGTGACACGGGTGCGTGATGAGCGTGTTGCGGCTTTCCGGAGGGGAAGCGCGTCCGACTCCACCGTCGAAGGTCCAGGGGTGGATGTCCGGTCTGCACTTTTCGCCTTGATGTTGATTCGGCTCACTCGCTTCGGCAGCAACGTCTGCTGGGGCGAAACCTAATCACGCTTTTTTTTACTGTCAACAGTCCTTCGCAAAAAAAAACTTCCCACATCGCTTCGGCCGCAGCGGCATGGAGCCGCGAGCGGCGGCCACGCTCGGGAACGCGCGCCGGCGCGGACTGCAGCTCGGGCCGACGCGTTGGAGAAAAAGGCTTTTTTTCAGCACTCTTGTTTCAGGGCGATGACCGCCGGCGGCGCGGCGCACGCGCCGGCCCGAACACGATGAGGCGATCCCGCACCGTTCGCGCTGGCTGTCCGCCACCTGAAAATATTTTTCCCGGGCGATGCGGTTCTGGCGTCGCACAAGCGGAAATGCGCAAACTTCGCGCAGGTTTTTTTGCGGGTGCGCACCGCGCAGGACAGACGCCATCGCCACCCCGGCGCGCACCGATGCGGTGGCGCGACGACGACCCAGGCGGCAGTGACGGTCCGGCCGCCTGCGCAGCGGCACGCGATCGCGATCGCAATCCCTCACGTGCCACTAACGCCGACGCCACCCTCGGCTGCGTTTCGGCGCACGGCACTGCATCCCGTCCGACCCCTCGCTCCGCTGCCGGACGCCCGATGCCGCAAAAAAAAACGGCCGCACGAAGCGGCCGTCGACGACTCACTGGAGCGCGTGACGGATCAGTGATCCGCGTCTTCCAGCAGCTCGGCGTAGTCGTCCGGGGCGAGCAGTTCGTTGAGCTGCTCCTGGTCCTCGATCTCGACCACGAAGATCCAGCCCTCGCCGTAGGCATCCTCGTTGATGGTCTCGGGCTTGTCGCTCAGCGCCGTGTTGACCTCGACCACCTTGCCGCTGACCGGGCTGTAGACGTCGGACGCGGCCTTGACCGACTCGACCACCGCCGCACCGTTGCCGGCCTCGACGCTGTCGCCGACGTTGGGCAGCTCGACATAGACCAGGTCGCCGAGCAGTCCCTGCGCATGGTCGGAGATGCCGACGGTGACGCGGCCGTTGCCTTCGACGCGGGCCCACTCGTGGGATTTGAGGAACTTGAGGTCGCCAGGGATCTCGCTCATGGGGCTGCTCCGGGAAAACGGGTTCGGGGACGGGATCGTAGTTTAACCAACCCGGCGCGGGTTGAGGATCGCCGCGTGCGGGGACATCGCGAGCGGCGCGGTGCTCCTGCGGGAACCGCCGCGCCGGCACACGGACACCTCGGTCAGGCCAGCACGCCGGGCTGGGCCTGGCCTTCGCGCACGAACGGGAACCTGACCACGCGCACCGGCACTTCCTTGCCGCGGATGTCGACTCGTACCGAGCCCGGCTCGCCCGCCGGCACGCGCGCGAACGCGATCGCCTTGCCCAGGGTCGGGGAGAAGGTCCCGGACAGGATCTCGCCCTCGCCCTGGTCGGTGAGCACCTTCTGGCCATGGCGCAGCACGCCCTTGTCGTCCATCACCAGGCCGACCATCTGGCGCGGCGCGCCCCCGGCCTTCTGCGACTCGAGCACGGCGCGGCCGATGAAGTCGCGCCCCTCGTCCAGCGCCACCGTCCACGCCAGGCCGGCTTCGTACGGCGACACGCCATCGTCCATGTCCTGGCCATAGAGGTTCATGCCGGCCTCCAGCCGCAGCGTGTCGCGTGCGCCCAGCCCGGCCGGGCGCACGCCCGCCTCCAGCAGCGCGTTCCAGAACGCGACCGCGTCGGTCTGCGGCAGCACGATCTCGAAACCGTCCTCGCCGGTGTAGCCGGTGCGCGCCAGGAACAGCGGCACGCCCGCGACCGACGTGGTCTGCAGCGCGGCGAAGCGGCCGAGCCTGTCGGCGGCGGTGCGTTCGCCCTCCACCACCAGGCCGATCGCCTTGGCGCGCGCGTTCGGGCCCTGCACGGCGATCATGGCGAAGTCGGGACGTTCCTCCACGCGCACGTCGAAGCCGGTGGCCTGCTCGCCGATCCAGGCCAGGTCCTTGTCGCGGGTGGCGGCGTTGACCACCAGGCGGAAGAAGTCCTCGGCCAGGTAGTAGACGATCAGGTCGTCGATCACGCCGCCCTGCGGGTTGAGCATGCAGCTGTAGAGCGCCTTGCCCGGCAGCTTGAGCTTGTCGACCGAGTTGGCGAGCAGCCGGCGCAGGAACGCGCGCGTTCCCGCGCCGTGCAGGTCGACCACGGTCATGTGGCTGACGTCGAACATGCCGGCGTCGCGACGGACCTGGTGGTGCTCGTCGATCTGCGAGCCATAGTGGATCGGCATGTCCCAGCCGCCGAAGTCGACCATCTTGGCACCGAGGCCACGGTGGGTGTCGTTGAGGAGGGTCTTCTGGGTCATGGCGAGGGTCCGAAGGAAAGGCCGCCATTATCCCCGCAGCGGCGACGCCGCGGATAGGTCGGCGGCGGCGATGCACGCCGGACGCAGGCGGCGCGGTGCGGGCGTCGTCGGGACGCTCGCGTCCGCGTCGCGCTGCAGCATGGGCGGGCGCGGCGACGCGGCTCCTGCGGCGACCGGCGACCGGCGACCGGCGACCGGGCAATATCCGCCGCCGCTGCGCTCCCCGGGCGAGGCATCGGCCTGCCCGGCATCGGCCATGCCGGGGCCGCTGCGGATCGATCCGCCGGTGCGCCCCCCAGGCATGCCGCGACCGCGCGGTGCGCGCGTGCGCTCTCGCAGCCCGGCGCCGGGTGCACACGCGCGCTGCGCTCAGGCCGCCTGCACCTGCAGCGTCATGCCCTCCACCGCGACCACGCGCACGGGGGTGCCGGCCGCGAGGTCGGGACCGCTGACGACCCAGAACGCATCGTCGATCTTGACCCGGCCGCGACCGTCGCGGAGGGGCTGGTCCAGCACCACGACCCGGCCGACCAGTTGCTCGGCGCGGCGGTTGAGCAGCGGCCGGTCGCTCTCGCGCCCACCGCGGCGGAACCACGTGCGATAGACCTGGATGGACACGAAGCTGAGCAGCACGAACGCCACCACCTGCACCAGCAGCGGGCTGCCAGGCAGCAGCAGCACGCCGGCGAACACCGCCGCAGCGGCGAACCCCATCCACAGCATGAAGGCGCCCGGCGCCAGCGCCTCAGCGGCGAACAGCAACAGCGCCAGCGCGCCCCAGGCAACCGCCTCCCAGCGCATGGCCTCAGTTCCCGAAGCGCGGCGGGACCGGGCGTGCCGGTGCGTCACCCTGCTTGCCGAGCGCCTCCCGGGCCAGCTCGCCGATGCCCGCGATCGAGCCGATGATGCCGCTAGCCTCCATCGGCATCAGCACGAACTTCTGGTTCGGCGCGGTGGCCAGGGCCTTGAACGCCTCCACGTACTTCTGCGCGACGAAGTAGTTGATCGCCTGCACGTTGCCCTGCGAGATCGCGTCGGACACCATCTGCGTCGCCCGGGCCTCGGCCTCGGCCAGGCGCTCGCGCGCCTCGGCGTCGCGGAACGCCGCCTCCTTGCGGCCTTCGGCCTCCAGCACCGCGGCCTGCTTCTCGCCCTCGGCACGCAGGATCTCGGACTGGCGCGAGCCCTCGGCCTCCAGGATCTGCGCGCGCTTTTCGCGCTCGGCCTTCATCTGCCGCGCCATCGCGTCGACCAGGTCGCGCGGCGGCTGGATGTCGCGGATCTCGATGCGGGTGACCTTGATGCCCCACGGGTTGGTGGCGTGGTCGACCACGTTCAGCAGCTGCGCGTTGATGGTCTCGCGCTGGCTCAGCGACTCGTCCAGGTCCATCGAGCCGATCACGGTGCGGATGTTGGTCTGCACCAAGGCGATCGTGGCCAGCTCCAGGTTGGCGACCTCGTAGGCGGCCTTGGCCGCGTCCAGCACCTGGAAGAACACCACGCCGTCCACCGCGACCACCGCGTTGTCCTTGGTGATCACGTCCTGGCGCGGCACGTCCAGCACCTGCTCCATCATGTTGATCTTGCGGCCCACGCCGTAGACGACCGGGATGAGGAAGTGCAGCCCCGGGGTCATCGTGTGGGTGTAGCGGCCGAACCGCTCCACGGTCCACTCGTAGCCCTGCGGCACCATGCGCACGGTCTTGAACAGCACCACCACCCCGGCGACCAGCACCACCAACGCCAAGAATCCTGTCGACATCACCATCTCCTTTCCCCGAACCAGACGTGGAACGCTCGCCGCAGTATGCCCCGGGCGCCGGCCGGCGTCAGGCCGGGCGCGGCGAGAACATGATCACCGCCATCCCGGCCAGGCACAGCGCCGCGCCCAGCAGGTCCCAGCGCGTGGGCGCGACCCCGTCCACCCGCCACAGCCACAGCAGCGCGACCGCGATGTAGACGCCGCCATAGGCCGCGTAGACCCGGCCCGCGGCGGTGGGGTGCAGGGTCAGCAGCCAGGCGAACAGGGCCAGGCTGGCAGCGGCGGGCAGCAGCAGCCAGGGACTGCCGGCCCGGCGCAGCCACAGGTAGGGCAGGTAGCAGCCGACGATCTCGGCGACGGCGGTGACGACGAACAGCAGCAGCGTCTTCATTGCGCGGCCCGTTCCTGCCGCTTGACCCGCTGCCAGTAGGCCTCCTGCTCGGCCAGCGACAGCCGCTCGAACGCCACGCCGTCCTGGCGCGCCGCGGCCTCCATGGCACGGAAGCGGCGCTCGAACTTGAGATTGGCGTGCCGCAGCGCGGCGCCGGGATCGACCCGGGCGTGCCGCGCCAGGTTGGCACAGACGAACAATACGTCGCCGAGCTCGTCCTGCAGCCGCGCATGGTTGTCGGCGACCGGCCCGCGCGCGAACTCCGCGCGCACCTCCTCCAGCTCTTCCTGCAGCTTGGCCATCACCGGGAGCGGGTCCGGCCAGTCGAACCCCGTGCGCGCGGCGCGCGCCTGCAGCTTGCCGGCCCGCAGCCATTCCGGCAGGCCGCGCGCGATGCCGGCGAGCGCCGACGGATCGGCATCGCCGGCGGCCTGGCGCTCCTCGCGCTTGATCGCGTCCCAGCGCACGCCGACCGCCTGCGCATCGTCGGCGTCGCCCTCGGCGAACACGTGCGGGTGCCGGCGCACCAGCTTGTCGCAGATCGCGCCGACCACGTCGCCGAAATCGAACACCTCCTGCTCGGCCGCCATCTGCGCATGGAAGACCACCTGCAGCAGCAGGTCGCCCAGCTCGTCCTTCAGGCCCGCCAGGTCCTGGCGGTCGATCGCGTCGGCGACCTCGTAGGCCTCTTCGACGGTATACGGGGCGATGCTGGCGAAGTCCTGCTGCAGGTCCCACGGGCAGCCGCGGTCGGGATCGCGCAGCCGCGCCATGATCCCCAGCAGCTCACGGATGTCGCGCGCCGGGGCGCTCGGGGTATCGGTCATCGCGTCGTGTTCCTGTTCGAGGGGGAAGGCTGGCGGCCCGCGCCCGGCGCCGCGCTCACCGCAGCCAGTTTTGCCATGGCAGCGAGGCATCGCCCAGCGCCATGAAGTCGCCGTTGAGCAGCGTCTCGCGCCGGTTGTAGCGGAACGGCTTGCCTGTGTCGGCCGCGAGCAGCGAGCCGCCGGCGGCCTGCAGCACGCACTGGCCCGCGGCCGTGTCCCATTCCGAGGTCGGGCCGAAGCGCGGGTAGACATCGAGTTCGCCCGCGGCGATGCGGCAGAACTTCAGCGACGACCCCTGCGCGACCACCTCGATCTCGCCCATGCGCGCGAGCAGTGCCTCGGTGCGCTCGCCGCGGTGGGAGCGGCTGGCGGCCACCCGCAGCGGAGACGCCGCCGGCGCGCGCACGCTCAACGCGGTGTCGCGGCGGCCCTCGCGCAGCAGCGCCTGCTCGCCCCGCGCGGCATGCCAGATGCGGCCGTCGACCGGCGCCTGCACGACGCCCAGCACCGGGGAGCCCAGGTGGATCAGCGCGATGTTGACGCTGAACTCGCCGTTGCGCTTGACGAACTCGCGGGTGCCGTCGAGCGGGTCCACCAGCCAGTAGCTGGTCCAGTGGCGGCGCTCGTCCCACGGCACCTGGGCGGACTCTTCCGACAGCACCGGCACCGAGGGCGTGAGCCGGCGCAGGCCGTCGACGATCACCCGGTTCGCGGCGAGGTCGGCCTGGGTCAGCGGACTGGCGTCGGCCTTGATCTGCACCTCGAAGTCGTTGGCGTAGACCGCCATGATCGCGGCGCCGGCCTCGGCGGCGATCGCGATCACGGTCTCGCGCAGGTCCGCGGTGAGCCGGATCACGCGTGACGCTCCAGCCATTCGCGGGCGATGAACAGCGCGGCCAGCGAGCGCCCTTCCGAGAAATCCTCGCGCAGCATCAGCTCGTCCAGGCGGGAAAGCTTCCAGGGCACCACGTCCAGCGGCTCCGGCTCGTCGCCGGGCAGGCGCTCGGGATAGAGGTCGCGCGCCAGCACCAGCCAGGATTGGTGACTCATATAAGTAGGTGCCAGGGTCATGGCGCGCAGCACCTTCACCTCGCGCGCGCCATAGCCGGCTTCTTCCTTGAGCTCGCGGTCGGCCGCCTGCTCGGGGGTCTCGCCGGCGTCGATGCGGCCCTTCACCAGGCCCAGCTCGTAGCGGTGCATGCCCGCGGCGTACTCGCGCACCAGCAGCACGGTCTCGGCGTCGAGCATCGGCACCACCACGACCGCGCCGTGGCCCTGGCTGAGCTGGCGCTCGTAGAGCCGGCGCTCGCCGTTGGAGAACTCCAGGTCCAGCTGCTGGCGGCGGAACGGCCCGTCGCCGATTTCGGCGATGCGGTGGATGACCGGCAGGGGGCGGCTCATGCGAACTCCGCACCGGAGCGGCCGGCCGATAGAATGGGAAGATGCATCGACATGTCCATGAATCCGAAATGCTAGCAGACCCGGCTCTCCAGGACGCTGCCGAGCGCTGGCGGGCGCGCGACCTCGACGTGCTGTGGCACCCGTGCACGCAGATGCGCGAGCATCCGCACGCCCTGCCGCTGGTGCCCATCGCCCGCGGCGACGGCGCCTGGCTGATCGGCCATGACGGCCGCCGCTACCTCGACGCGGTCAGCAGCTGGTGGACCAACCTGTTCGGCCACGCCGAGCCGCGCATCGGCGCGGCGATCGCCGCGCAGGCCGGCAGGCTCGAGCAGGTGATGCTGGCCGGCTTCACCCACGAACCGGCGGTGCGGCTGGCCGAGCGGCTGCTGGCGATCGCGCCGCGCCAGCGCGGGCGCGCGCCGCTGAGCAAGGTGTTCTATGCCGACAACGGCTCGGCCGGGGTGGAGGTGGCGCTGAAGATGGCCTTCCACTATTTCCGCAACCGCGACGAGCCGCAGCGCACCCGCTTCATCGCGCTGGAGAACGGCTACCACGGCGAGACGATCGGCGCACTGTCGGTGGGCGACATCCCGCTGTACCGGCGCGTCTACGCGCCACTGCTGGCCGAGGCGGTGTTCGCGCCCTCGCCGGACGCCTACCTGGCCGTGCCCGGCCAGAGCGCGGCCGAGCGGGCGCTGCAGGCCGCCGACGCGCTGGCCGACCTGTTCGACCGGCATCCTGGCGAGATCTGCGCGCTGATCCTGGAGCCGCGCCTGCAATGCGCCGGCGGCATGCGCATGCACGACCCGGTCTACCTGCAGCGCGCGCGCGAACTGTGCGACGCCAATGGCGCGTTCCTGATCGCCGACGAGATCGCCACCGGCTTCGGCCGGACCGGCACCCTGTTCGCCTGCGAGCAGGCCGGCGTCATGCCGGACCTGCTGTGCCTGTCGAAGGGGCTGACCGGCGGCTTCCTGCCGCTGGCCGCGGTACTCACCACCCAGGTGCTGTACGACGCCTTCCTGGACGATTCGCGCGAGCGCGCCTTCCTGCACTCGCACAGCTACACCGGCAATCCACTGGCCTGCTCCGCGGCGCTGGCCACCCTGGACATCTTCGCGAGCGACCGCGTGATCGAGCGCAACCAGGCCACCGCCGAGACCCTGCGCCGCCTGGCCGCACCGTTCCAGGACCACCGCCACGTCGCCGACGTGCGCCAGGCCGGCATGGTGGTGGCGTTCGAGCTGACCCGCGACGGCGATCGCCGCACGCCGTTCCCGGCCGCCGCGCGCGTGGGCCTGCAGGCCTACCGCGCGGCACTCGCACGCGGGGTGGTCCTGCGCCCGCTCGGCGACATCCTGTACTGGATGCCGCCGTACTGCATCGACGAGGAACAGCTGGCGCTGCTCGCCGACACCACCCGGGCCGCCATCGACGAGGCCGTCGCATGCGCCTGACCCGCTGCCACGTCGACCTGGCGCTGGCGCCGCAGGCCGAGCTCGCGCTGCCCGAGGACACCGCCAACCACCTGCTGCGCGTGCTGCGCCTGCGCGAGGGCGACCGCTGCGTGCTGTTCAACGGCGACGGCCGCGACTATGCGGCGCGGCTGGTCGCCGTCGGCAAGCGCGAGGCGCGGGTGGCGGTCGAATCCGCCGCGGCCGTGGACAACGAGTCGCCGCTGGCGATCACGCTGATCCAGGGCATCGCGCGCGGCGAGAAGATGGACCTGATCCTGCAGAAGGCCACCGAGCTCGGCGTGGCCGCGGTGGTGCCGGTGAATGCCGAGCGTACCGAGGTGCGGCTGGACGCGGCGCGCACCGAGAAGCGGATGGCGCACTGGCACAGCGTGATCGTGTCCGCCTGCGAGCAGTCCGGGCGCGCGCGCGTGCCGGCGCTGGGACTGCCGGCGTCCCTGGCCGAGGCAGCGCAGCGGGTGGCCGCGCAGGCCATGCGCCTGACCCTGGACCCGCAGGGCGCGCACCGCCTGGCGACGCTGGCGCCCCCGGCGGATGCCACGGCGGTGATCGCGATCGGCCCGGAAGGCGGCTGGTCGCCGCGCGATCGCCAGACCCTGGCGGACGCGGGCTTCGCCGGGCTGCAGCTGGGCCCGCGCATCCTGCGCACCGAGACCGCCGGCCTGGCGGCGATCGCAGCGCTGCAGGCGCGGTTCGGCGACCTTTAAAGCGGGACGAACGCCGCGGGCGTCCGATGCCTCCCGCGGCACGATGGCACGCGCGCGGCGTCGGCGTCACGGTCGGGCCGGGCGTCAGGCGGTGGGATCCGGCAACGCTCGCCGGCGGCCCGCGGTCGCTTCGCCATGCCTCGGCGGCGCGGCCTGCCCGATCACGGGATCGCCCCGCCGCCCGTCCAATCCCTAGTCCCGGGTCCCGGCCTCGTGCTGCAACAACCAGTGCGCCGCGCCGATCACGCCCAGTTGCCCGTGTTCGACCAGCTTGACCGGGATCTGCTCCAGGGCCGGCCGCATCTGCCCCTTGTCGAGCAGGCGCGCGGCGAACGTGCTCGCCGCCAGGAACCCGGCGATCTGCGGCAGGAAGCCGCCCGCCAGGTAGACACCGCCGCGGATGCCGTACAGCGAAGCCATGTCGCCGACCACGCTGCCGAGCAGGCCGCAGAAGGCCGCCAGCGCGTCGTGCGCCGTCGCGTCGCTGCCCGCCAGCGCAGCCGCGGTCACCTCGGCGGGCGTCGCGCAAACCGGGTCGAGCGCGCGCAGGGTGCACAGCGTGCGGTACAGCGTCAGCAGGCCGGGGCCCGACAGCAGGTGCTCGGTCGCCACGTGCGTGCGCGTGCGCCGCAGTTCGCGCAGCAGCTCCAGCTCCAGGTCGCTGCTCACCGCCAGCGCGGCATGGCCGGCCTCGGTGGCCAGCACCACCGGGCGGTCCCCCTGCGGGATCCACAGCGCCGCGCCCAGCCCGGTGCCCGGGCCCAGCACCAGCGCCGGGCCGGGCTGCACCGCGCGGGGCCCGGACAGGTGCATCACCTCGTTGTCGGCCATCGCGCCGGCGGCATGGGCCACCGCCTCGAAGTCGTTGACCAGGTGCAGGGCGTCCATCCCCAGCTGCTGCCGGATGCGCGGGGGCGACAGCGCCCACGGCAGGTTCGCGGCAATGACGCTGCCGTCCTCCAGGGCATAGCCCGCGCTGGCGATCACGCCGCGCCGCACCGGGCCGCAGCCGACCTCGGCGACGAACTTCGCCAGGATCTCCGCCAGCCCCGGGTGATCGGCGCAGCGGTACTTGCGGTACTCGAGCACCGCGACCGGCGAGCGCGCATCGGCGCCTGCGCCCATCAGCGCGACCCGTACGTGGGTGCCGCCGACGTCGGCGGCGAGGAAGGGCTCGGGCGGGGAGTACGTCATTGCTTCCACTGGATTGCTTGCGGCCACACATTCTCCTGATTGGTTGCAGCGACGTCCGCCGCAGCTGCGCCTGCCACTGTAACCGCAGCACCTAGACAACGTTGTCAGCATTTGTCCTGCCGAGCAACTTAACCCGATGCGCCGCGCCGCACACGGCCACCGATGCGATTGGAAATATTTCCGCACGGATTCCGGCGAATCCCGCACAAATGTATGCGGTCCATCCTGCGATAACGCTACCAACCACCAAAAACAGGTAGTTTCTTTATGAATAATTTCCTGGACGCGCCGCTTCGAGGTGCTGCAAAGGCGCCGACGAAAGGCGCGACGGAAAACGCCGATTAGGCCGGAAGAGTTATTGACATCGCTGTCATGCGTATTACAGACTCGAGACAAATCAGGGCTCGGCCGCGAAGGGATCGCGGGATGCATCGAAGACCCGTGCGGCGACCGCAGGGGTCGCGCCGGAGGGTCGGCCAGGTGCATCAGCGAGGCTTCCGCAGGGAGGCCGCCCGCGCCACCGCAAACGCATCACCGCTCCACCGAGTGTTTTGGGGAACACCCGAAGCCGCCCTGCCGGACATCGCCGGTGCGGGGCTTCCCATGGACGACCGCACGACGCGTCACCCATCGAGCATCGGCGGAGCGAACGCTCCGCCGGTATCAGGCCGAGCGGGAGACGGCTCGCCGCCGCGCAAGCCGCTCTCGCTCTCTGTACTAACCAACGAGGTTTAGCCATGCGTAGCCGCACCACGACGTTAGCACTCTGTATCACGGCCGCCCTCTACTGCGCCGGCCCTGCGGCCGCGCAGGCCCAGGAGGCGCCCGCCAGCGGCGCCGCCACCACCGAGCTGGATGCGGTGACCGTCACCGGCTACCGCGCCTCGCTGGAGAAGAGCCAGTCGGTCAAGCGCTCGGCCAACTCCATCGTGGATGCGATCAGCGCCGAGGACATCGGCAAGTTCCCCGACACCAACGCCGCCGAATCGCTGGCGCACCTGCCCGGCATCAGCGTGGACCGCCAGTTCGGCGAAGGCGAGAAGGTCAGCATCAACGGCACCGACCCGGCGCTCAACCGCGTGCTGCTCAACGGCCAGACCATCGCCTCCGGCGACTGGGGCGGCAACCCCACCGACACCAGCGGCCGCACCTTCAACTACACCCTGCTGTAGCCCGAGATCATCGGACTGATGGAGGTCTACAAGACCCCCGAGGCGCGCATCGACGAAGGCTCGATCGGCGGCACCGTGATCGTGCACACGCGCAAGCCGCTGGACCTGCCCAAGAACACGATTCGCGGCTCGGTGGGCTACAACTACAACGACCGTTCCGAGGAAGGCAATCCGCGCGGCTCGGCGCTGTGGAGCTGGAAGAACGACGACGAGACCTTCGGCGCGCTGATCTCGGCCACCCACGACAAGCAGGACATCTCCCGCGCCGGCATCGAGTTCTTCGGCTACACCACCGGTGCCAGCATCCCGGCCAGCGCCGCGATCACCGGCGACGGTGGCGACGTCGCCACCGCCAAGGTCCCGGCCGGCATCAACAGCGCCTTCTTCCAGCAGACGCGCGAGCGCAACGGCCTGCAGGGCGCGCTGCAGTGGAAGCCCAACGACCAGAACGAGTTCAACCTGACCGGGCTGTACATCAAGGGCAAGTACAACAACTTCAGCGAGTCGCGCTACGTCTGCCCGACCTGCAACAGCGACCTGGAGAAGGTCACTGCGGCCAACGTCAGCAACGGCTACATCACTTCGGCCACCGTGTCCGACGGCGCCGCCGGCCAGCCCTACGCGCAACTGGACACCAACTACCGCGAGAGCGAGGTCACCACCAAGAGTTTGAACCTGCGCCACGACTGGTACGGCGACAAATGGGTGTTCACCTCGCAGGTGGGCGACACCAAGGCGACCGGCGGCAAGAACCCGGAATACCTGATGAAGTTCCTGCTGCAGAACGGCGGCTACGACTTCAACTACGACGGCAGCAACACCACCGTCAACTACGACGACGGCAGCGCATCGAACTGGGGCCTGAGCAGCGGCCAGCAGGCAGGCGGCATCTACTATTCCAAGAGCACCGACCAGGAGAAGTACTTCCAGTTCGACGCGGCACGCGACCTGGACTGGGGCCCGCTCAACAAGCTGCAGCTGGGCTACAAGTACATCAACCACGAGAACGGCGTCGCCGCCAGCGGCAACTCGCTGTACGCCACCGACTACGTGTCGCTGACCGACTTCAGCCCTGGCACCACCCCGGGGGGCCTGTACGACGGCCTGGGCGCCAGCGGCGATCTCACCAACTGGTCGACCGCCAACCTCAACTCGGTGATCGCGTACCTGAAGTCGCTGCCGCAGGGCGAGTACAAGATCGACTACGGTTCGTCCTTCGACGTCAAGGAGATCACCAGCAACCTGTATGCGCAGCTGAACTTCGAGTCCGGCCCGTGGCGCGGCAACCTCGGCCTGCGCTATGTCGACACCAAGGACAAGTCGCTGTACTGGCAGAGCGATGACGGTGGCAGCAGCTACTCGCACGTGCAGAGCAGCACGCACTACTACAAGCCGCTGCCCAGCTTCAACATCGCCTACGACCTGGACGACGACAAGGTACTGCGCTTCTCCGCCGCCAAGGTGATCGCGAGGCCGCGCTACAGCGACCTCGCCGGCTCGTTCACCATCAGCAGCAGCAACGGCAACCTGACCGCCAGCGGCGGCAACCCGGACCTGAAGCCCTACGAGTCCACCAACTACGACCTGGCCGCCGAGTGGTACTTCGCACCGTCCAGCATGCTGTCGGCGGAAATCTTCTACCGTGACATCAGCTCCTACATCGTCACCACCACCACCCAGCAGCAACTGACCGATGCGCTGACCGGCGTCAGCGGCCTGTACACGGTGAGCTCGCCGGTGAACGCCACCGGCGCCAAGGTCACCGGTGCGTCGCTGAACTACCAGCAGACCTTCGGCTACGGCTTCGGCCTGCAGGCGAACTACACCTACGCCGAGTCCGACTCGCAGGACGGCCTCAACCTGCCCTACCTGTCGGAGAACACCTACAACGTCATCCCGTACTGGGAGCACGGCGACTGGATGGTGCGGGTGAACTACAGCTACCGCTCCAAGTACTTCACCCAGATCGGCCGGCTGGACTCGAACATCTTCACCGACGAGTACAAGCAGCTGGACCTGACCGCCTCGTACCAGATCAACGACTGGATGGGCATCAGCTTCAGCGCCACCAACCTGCTCGACTCCACCTATTACTGGTACAACGAGGTCAAGTACGCGCCGATCGGCATGTACAAGAGCGGGCGCGGCTACGTGGCCCAGCTGAACTTCAAGTTCTGATGCGGTGCCGGCGCGCCACCGTCCCTCCACGGTGGCGCGCTTCTTCCCCAGACGGAGCCTTCCGGCTGCGTCCCGTTCCGACAGGAGTGCAGTTCGCATGACGTCCGAGACCCGCGCCCGCGCGGCCCGATCCCGCCACGCCGGAGCTGTACCCGGATTTCTGGCCGCCGCGCTCGCCCTGGCACTGCCCTGGGCGGCGACCGCCGCCCCCGCTGCCCCCGCACCCACCGTCCCCACGGCCACGCGCCTGAGCCCGGAGCAGATCGACCAGCAATGGCTGCAGGCCACCGCCCGCTACGCGCCAGAGCGCACGCGGCGGGTGCGCCAGGCCGAGGCCGGTGCGCGCCAGGGACCGTTCCGGCCCGACTGGAGCGCGCTCAAGGCCTACCGCTCGCCGGCGTGGTACGACGACGCCAAGTTCGGCATCTTCATCCACTGGGGCGTGTTCTCGGTGCCGGCGTTCGGCAACGAGTGGTACTCGCGCAACATGTACCAGCAGGACAGCAAGGACTACGCGCACCACCTCGCCACCTACGGGCCGCAGGCCCGGTTCGGCTACAAGGACCTGATCCCGCTGTTCACCGCGCCCAAGTTCGATCCGGACGCGTGGGCCAGGCTGTTCCGCGCGGCCGGCGCGCGCTACGTGGTGCCGGTGGCCGAGCACCACGACGGCTTCGCGCTCTACGACTCGCGGCTGTCGGACTGGACCGCGGTGAAGATGGGACCCCGGCGCGACCTGCTCGGCGACCTGTCCACCGCGATCCGCGCGCAGGGCCTGCACTTCGGCCTGTCCTCGCACCGCGCCGAGCACGACTGGTTCTTCGATGGTGGCCGCCAGTTCGATTCGGACGTCAACGATCCGCGCTATGCCGGGCTCTACGGTCCGGCGCAGGTGCGGCTGCCCGGCAAGGACGACGCCGATGTCCACAACGACTGGACGCCGGTCTCGCAGGCCTGGCTGGACGACTGGCTGGCACGCACCACCGAGCTGATCGACCGCTACAACCCGGAGCTGATCTACTTCGACTGGTGGATCGCCCATCCCACGTTCCGCGGCACCCTGCCGACGATGCTGGCGTACTACTACAACCACGGCGCGGCGCGCGGCGACGGGGTGGTGGTCAACTACAAGCTCGGGGCGTTCCCGGAAGGCGCGGGCACGCTGGACATCGAGCGCGGCCAGCTCACCGGCATCCATCCCACGCACTGGCAGACCGACACCTCGGTCAGCAACGCCTCGTGGGGCTACGTGGAGAACGACACCTACAAGACCCCGACCTTCATCCTGCACATGCTGGTGGACGTGGTCAGCAAGAACGGCAACCTGATGCTCAACATCGGCCCGCGCGCCGATGGCTCGATCCCCGACACCGAGCGCGACATCCTGCTGGCGATCGGCCGCTGGCTGAAGACCAATGGCGAGGCGATCTACGACAGCCGGCCCTGGCGCACCTACGGCGAGGGCCCGACCGAGGTGGTCGGCGGCACCTTCCAGGACACCAAGACCCGGCCCTATACCGCCGAGGATTTCCGCTTCACCGTGCGCGACGGCGCGCTGTACGCGATCGAGATGGGCTGGCCGGCCGATGGCCAGGCGGTGATCCGCTCGCTCACCGCCGCCGACGGCGTGCGCGGCGTCACCCTGCTGGCGGACGGGCGCCCGGTGCCGTTCGCGCAACGCGCCGACGGCCTGCACCTGACCCTGCCGAAGCGGCCCGCCGGCGAGCACGCCTACGTGTTCCGCATCGACCTGGCCACGCCTCCCACTTCCTCCTCGCCCTCCCCCACCGACGGACACCCGCCACGATGATCAAGCGATTCGCAGGGCTGCTGCTCGCCCTGGCCCTGGCCTGCCCCGCCGCAGCGGCCCCGGCAAAGCCGCCGACCGCGCTGTTCTACCTGATGAACACGCAGAAATCGACCAACGCCTTCCTCGCCCACGCCGACAAGATCGACGTGCTGGTCCCCACCTGGTACGGCGTGGACCAGAACGGGCTGGTCAACGGCACCCCGAACGACTACGTGTACGCCATCGCCCGCCAGAAGAAGCTGCGGGTGATGCCGATCCTGTCGATGACCACCGGGCGCGACGGCTTCCACAAGCTCATGCACGACGAGGACGCCAAGCGGCGCATGATCGCCTCGCTGCTGATCCACGGGAAGAAACAGGGCTACGAAGGCTTCCAGTTCGACTTCGAGAACATCGCCTGGACCGACCGCGATGCCTATACGCTGATGGTCCGGCAGACCGCCGAGGCACTGCACAAGACCGGGCTGAAGCTGTCGGTGGCGGTGGTGCCCAACGCGCCCGGCTACGGCGAGGGCGGCCGCTTCTCCAAGTGGATGTGGGAATACTGGCGCGGCGCCTACGACCTGAAGGCGCTGGGCCAGGCGGCCGACCTGGTCAGCCTGATGACCTACGACCAGCACACCCGCTGGACCACGCCCGGGCCGGTCGACGGCATGGTGTGGATGAAGAAGCACCTGGACTACGCCCTGACCCAGGTGCCGGCGCAGAAGCTGTCGCTGGGCATCGCCACCTACGGCTACCGCTGGTACACCGGCGACCCGGTCAAGCCCGACGGCAGCGAGGCCTCCAACATCGCCGCCGACTACATCGACGCCGACGAGTCATTCCCGCTGGCGACCGAGCAGAACGCCACCGTGCAGTGGGACCCGGTCGAGCAGGAATCGTGGTTCTACTTCTACCGCGACGACATGCGCGAGTGGGTGTTCCGTCCGGACGCGCGCAGCTTCCGGGCCCGCTACGAGCTGGTGAAGCAGTACGGGCTGGAAGGCTTCAGCTGCTGGGTGGTGGGCGCCGAGGACCCGAAGGTGTGGGACGAGCTGCCGCCGGCCCACGGCACGGGCGGCTGACCGGCGCCGCCATGGCCCTGCGCGATCACCGGCGCGACGCCCTGGGCACGGCACCGCGATGCTGCAATGCACGCGGCGCCGTCCGGGCGAAGGTCTTATGCTGATAACGTTATCCACGGCCCGCCTCCGCGCCGAGGCCGCACGGCCGCCGCGCTCCGGATCCGCGACTCCTCGAAGGAAGCCCCCCGCATGAATCCTCGCCCCGTTGTTTCCGCGGTACCGCTGCGCGCCCTGGAAGCGGGGCCGGCCGCCCTGTGCGGGGCCGACGCCGGAAGAGCGCGCCGACCTGCCGAGGCCCCGAAGCCCCACAAGCGGGACCGGACCGGATCGGACCGGCAGGCTTCGCGGCCCGCGCGCCGCCTGCCGGCCCTGCTGCTCGGCGGCCTGCTGTGCGGAGCGCTGTTGCTGGCCGGCTGCAACGATCGCCAGGCCGGCCGGCCGCCGGCGTTTCCCAGCAATGCGCCGGCGCCGCTGGCGGCCCCGGCACCGCTGCCGCTGATCCCGATGCCGGCCGAGTCCACCCGCGGCCGCGGCCGGCTGCGGGTCGGCAGCGCCACGGTGCTGTCGGTGCCGGTGGGCGACGCGGCCGCGCGCCAGAGTGCCGACCAGCTGGCCACGCTGCTGCAGAGCACCCGCGGGCTGGCGCTGCAGGTGCGCGCCGAAGACCGTCCCACGCCGGGCAGCATCCGCCTGCAGCTGGACCCGCAGTCGCCGGTGGCGCAGCCGGAAGGCTATGCGCTGGACGTGGACGACACCGGCCTGCGCATCCGCGCCCGCGAAGAGCGCGGCCTGTTCTACGGCGCGATCAGTGCCTGGCAGCTGATGACGCCCGATGCCGCGCAGGGCGAGGTCGAGGTGCCGGGCGTGTCGATCCGCGACTGGCCGCGGTTCGGCTGGCGCGGCCAGCTGCTGGACGTGGCCCGGCACTTCCACAGCGTGGAGACGGT
This sequence comes from Lysobacteraceae bacterium USHLN149, assembly GCA_037145635.1. Lineage (GTDB taxonomy): Bacteria > Pseudomonadota > Gammaproteobacteria > Xanthomonadales > Xanthomonadaceae > JAATFS01. The sequence continues at coordinate 432,301 of JBBCXB010000001.1, read as the reverse complement.
CAAGCACGTGCTCGACGCGATGGCCGCGCACAAGCTCAACGTGCTGCACTGGCACCTCACCGACGACCAGGGCTGGCGCATCGAGATCAAGCGCTACCCGCGGCTGACCGAGACCGGCGCCTGGCGCACCCCGCCCGGCGCCGGCCGGCTCGGCACGCCGGCGCGCTACGGCGGCTTCTACACCCAGGACCAGATCCGCGAGGTCGTCGCCTACGCCGCGGCGCGCCACATCACCGTGGTACCCGAGCTGGACATGCCGGGCCATGCCCAGGCGGCGGTGGCGGCCTACCCGGAGGACGTCGGCGTGGGCGGCCCGCGGCCGCAGGTGTCGGTGGACTGGGGCGTCAACCCCTACCTGTTCGATACCGACGCGCGCAGCCTGACCTTCATCAAGGGCGTGCTGGACGAGGTGCTGGCGTTGTTCCCCTCGACCTTCATCCACATCGGCGGCGACGAGGCGGTCAAGGACCAGTGGGAGGCCTCGCCGGCGATCCAGGCGCAGATGCGCTCGCTCGGGGTCAAGGACGCGCACGCGTTGCAGGGCTGGTTCAACGAGCAGCTGGCGCAGTACCTCACCGCGCACGGCCGGCGCCTGATCGGCTGGGACGAGATCCTGGAGGGCGGGTTGCCGGCCAGCGCCTCGGTGATGTCGTGGCGCGGCACCGAGGGGGCGGTGGCGGCCGCCCGGCAGGGCCACGACGTGGTGCTCGCCCCGGCCGGCTGGATGTACCTGGACAACCTGCAGACCGCGCGCAGCGACGAGCCCAACGGCCGGCTGTCGGTGCTGCCGCTGTCGCGCGTCTACGAACTGGACCCGGTCCCGGCGGAACTGACCGCCGCACAGGGCAGGCACGTGCTCGGTGCGCAGGGCGCGCTGTGGAGCGAGTACATCCCGTCGGCCTGGCACGTGGACCATGCGCTGTTCCCGCGCCTGGCCGCGGTGGCCGAGGTGGCGTGGTCGCCGATGGCGGTACGCGGCTGGGACGGGTTCCTGCAGCGGCTGCCGGCGCAGCTGCAGCGCTACCGCGCGCTCGGCATCGACTACAGCGACGGCGCCTTCGCCGCCGACATCGAACTCGACGGCGGCCCCAATCCGGTGCTGGCCGGCGGCCCGGCCCGGGTCCGGCTCGGCAACCAGACCGGGTTCGGCCAGATCCACTACACCACCGACGGCAGCGAGCCGGGCGCGAGCTCGCCGCGCTACACCGCGCCGTTCCCGGTCACGTTGCCGGCCACGGTCAAGGCCGCAGTGTTCAGCGAGGCCGGGGTGCCGCTGGCGGCCACGCGCAGCCGCCGCTTCGACCGCGCCGCGCTGCTGAGCGTGGACACCCAGGGCCTGCGCAACTGCGCCGACCAGGGGCCGCTGGGCCTGCGCGTGCCGCTGCTGCCGGACCTGCCGGGTGCCGACGCCCCGGTCTACAACGTCGACCTGTTCCACGCGTGCTGGATCTACCCGCAGGCACGGCTGGACGGGGTGGGCGCGATCCGCGTCGACGCCGCGCGCCTGGCGCGCAACTACGGCCTGGCGCACGACCAGTCCAAGGTGCAGCAGTACCCGGCGACCGCGCCGGGCGGCGAGCTGGAGATCCGCGAAGGCTGCGACGGGGCGCTGCTGGCCCAGGTACCGCTGCCGGCCGGCGACACCCTGGGCGAGACCTTCCCGCTGGAGGCGGCCCTGCCCGCGCGCAGCGGCACCCACGACCTGTGCCTGCGCTTCACCGCGCCGATCCAGGGCCCGCTGTACGCCATCGGCGGCGTCCACCTCATCGAAACCACCGCGCAGGCGCCCCCCGCCGCCCGCTGACCGCCCAAGGAGAGCGTCATGCCCCTGTTCCACTCGAATCCCCGCGTACCGCCACGCCTGCCGGCCCAGCAGGAACTCGCGCCGCCGGGGAGCCGCGGCAGGCGCCGGGCGCGGGGGGCCCTGCTGATGGCGCTGGCGCTGGCGCTGCCGGTGCTGGCCTGGGCGGCGGCGCCGACCGCAGTGCCGCTGCAACAGGGCTGGCAGCTGCGGCTGGCGCCGGGCGACGCCAACGCCGGCGAACACGCCCGGGCGGCGCGCTGGCTGCCGGCGCAGGTGCCGGGCACGGTGCAGACCGACCTGATCGCCGCCGGCGTGGTGGCCGATCCCTACGTCACCGACACCGAGGCCGCGATCCAGTGGGTGGGCCTGTCCGACTGGCAGTACCAGACCCACTTCGCCGCCGACGCCGCACTGCTGGCGCGCACGCACGTGGAGCTGGTGTTCGATGGCCTGGACACCTACGCCGAGGTCTACCTCAACGGCAAGCAGCTGATCGACGCCGACAACATGTTCCGGCAGTGGCGGGCCGACGCGCGGCCGCTGCTCAAGCGCGGCGACAACGTGCTCGAGGTCCGGCTGTTCTCGCCGATCAAGAAACTGCAGCCGTGGCTGGCCAAGCAGCCCTACGCGCTGCCGGGTGCCTACGACTCCGCGTTCGGCGACGAGCCGGTGGCCCGCCACAGCTCCACCTACGTGCGCAAGGCGCCCTACCAGTTCGGCTGGGACTGGGGCCCGCGCATCGTCACCGCCGGCATCTGGCAGGGCGTGCGGCTGGAGGCCTGGGACACGCTGCGGATGCAGGACCTGCACATCCAGCAGCAACGGGTGAGCGCCGAGGTCGCCCAGCTCGAGGCCCAGATCGAGGTGGAGGCGGCCGCGCCCGGCGCGGTCGAGGTCACGCTGGACGTGCTCGGCCCCGACGGCCGCGCGGTCGCGCAGCTGCGCCAGCAGGCGCAGCTTGATCCCGGCCGCAACGCCGTCCACGTCCCGGTCCGCATCGCCCAGCCCAGGCGCTGGTTCCCCGCCGGCTACGGCGCGCAGGACCGCTACACCTTCATCGCCCGGATCGGCGACGCCCAGGGCGAGCGCCAGCAGCTCGAGCGCGTCGCCGGCCTGCGCACGGTCGAGCTGCGCCGCGAGCCCGACGCCTGGGGACGGAGCATGGCGTTCGTGATCAACGGCATCCCGGTGTTCGCCAAGGGCGCCAACCTGATCCCGCTGGACATGTTCCCGAGCCGGGTGAGCGAGGCTTCCATGCGCCGCACCCTGCAGGACGCGCGCGACGCCAACATGAACATGCTGCGCATGTGGGGCGGCGGCCACTACCAGGACGACCGCTTCTACGCCATCGCCGACGAACTCGGCATCATGATCTGGCAGGACTTCATGTTCGGCGGCGCGATCCCGCCGTACGACGTGGCGTTCCGCGAGAACACCCGGCAGGAGGCGATCGAGCAGGTCAAGCGCCTGCGCGACCATCCCAGCATCGTGCTGTGGTGCGGCAACAACGAGGTGCAGACCGGCTGGGAGCACTGGGGCGACCGGGTGAAGTTCAAGCAGTCGCTCGACCCGGAAGAGCGCACGCGCGTCGAACGCGGCATGACCACGCTGTTCGGCACGGTGTTCCGCCAGGTGGTCGCGCAGTACGACGGCGACGTGCCGTACTGGGCCACCTCCCCCGGCACCGATTTCGACGGCGGCGCCGACCAGCCGGACGACGGCGACCTGCACTACTGGCAGGTCTGGGGCGGCCCGGCCAAGCCGGTGACCGAGTACCTCAACGTCACCCCGCGCTTCATGTCCGAATACGGGCTGCAGTCGTTCCCGGACCCGCGCACGATCCGTGCCTTCGCGCAGCCGGGCGATCTCGATCCGGAGTCGCCGGTGATGCGTGGCCGCCAGAAGTTCGACAAGGGCAACGGCAACCAGCGGCTGCTGCTGTACGTCCGCCGCGAGTTCGGCGAGCCGAAGGACTTCGACAGCTTCGTCTACCTGAGCCAGGCGATGCAGGCCGAGGGCATCAGCCTGGCGGCCTCGCACCATCGCGCCTCGCGGCCGCGCACGATGGGCTCGCTGTACTGGCAGCTCAACGACGTCTGGCCGGGCGCGTCCTGGTCCAGCGTGGACTACTTCGGGCGCTGGAAGGCCCTGCACTACCACGCCCGCCGCTTCTATGCGCCGGAACTGGCGGTGGCGGCGCGCAACGACGGCCACACCGCGCTGGCGCTGGTGTCCGACCGCACCACGCCGCTGGCGGCGCGCTGGCGCCTGCGGGTGATGGACTTCGACGGCACGCTGCGGGCCGAACGCGGCAAGGCCGTGACCCTGCCGCCGCTGAGCAGCACCGAGGTCGGCCGCTTCGACGACGGCTCGTTGCTCGGCCGTGCCGACCCGCGCCGCACGCTGGCCGTGTTCGAGCTGCTCGACGGCGATCGCGTGCTGTCGCGGCAGCTGGTGTTCTTCGACGCCGCCAAACGCCTGGCCCTGCCGCGCCCGCGGCTGTCCACCGACTGGAAGGCCGAGGGCGACGGCTACGCCCTCACGCTGTCGAGCGACACGCTGGCGCGCGAGGTCTGGCTGGCGTTCGGCGATCTCGACGCGGACGTCTCCGACAACGCCTTCGACCTGCTGCCGGGCGAGACCCGAACGCTGCACGTGCGCAGCCCGCTGCCGCTGGCGCAACTGAAGGCCGCGCTGCAGGTGCGCGACCTGGCCGGCACCCTGGCCGGCGCGCCGACCGAACCGGCGGAGACGAAGTGAGGCGGCCCTCATCCGCCCTTCGGGCACCTTCTCCCGCCGGGCGGGAGAAGGGAGGGGCAGGCCGCGCCCCGAGCGGCGCAGCGGGGCATCGCCCGCCGCCCCTTTTCCCGGCCGCACCCCTGTCCCTTCCCACGCCACCGTCCCTTCCCGCGCCATCGCCCGCGGTCTCGCCATTGCCCGCGTCCGCGCCATTGCCTGTGCTCTCGTCCTCGCCCCTTGTCCCGCTCGCATCCCCCGCCCTTCTCCCGTTCGCGGGAGTTCAAGCCTTTTCGCCCGCTAGGCAGGAGAACGGGGAGGCATGCAGCGCTTCGAGCGGTGCAGCGGGCCATCGACCCCCGCGCCTTTTCTCGTCCGCCCCCCTGCTGCTTCCCGCGCCCGCGGCATCGCCTCTGCTCTCGCTCTCGCTCGCACCCCTTGCCCCGCTCGCATCCCTCGCCCTTCTCCCGCTCGCGGGAGAAGGTGCCCCGAAGGGGCGGATGAGGGCAGCCCTGGCCCTCGCCCTGATCGCCATGGCGACCGCGCTGCCCACCGCCCATGCCGACGAAGCGGAGGCCCGCGCCACCGCCCTGGTGGCGAAGATGACGCGCGAGGAAAAGATCGCGCAGGCGATGAACGACGCACCGGCGATCCCGCGGCTGGGCGTGCCGGCCTACGAATGGTGGAGCGAGGGCCTGCACGGCATCGCCCGCAACGGCTACGCCACCGTGTTCCCGCAGGCGATCGGCCTGGCCGCCACCTTCAACGCGCCACTGCTGCAGCAGGTGGGGACAGTGGTCTCCACGGAGGCCCGCGCCAAGTTCAACCTCGCCGGCGGCCCGGGCCACGACCATCGCCGCTACGAGGGCCTGACGCTGTGGTCGCCCAACGTCAACATCTTCCGCGACCCGCGCTGGGGCCGCGGCATGGAGACCTACGGCGAGGATCCCTACCTCACCGGGCAGCTGGCGGTCGGCTTCATCCGCGGCCTGCAGGGCGACGACCCGGCACACCCGCGTACCCTCGCCACGCCCAAGCACCTGGCGGTGCACAGCGGGCCGGAGCCCGGCCGCCACGGCTTCGACGTGGACGTGTCGCCGCGCGACCTCGAGGCCACCTATACCCCGGCGTTCCGCGCCGCGCTCGTGGACGGACGCGCCGGCTCGGTGATGTGTGCCTACAACTCGCTGCACGGCACCCCCGCCTGCGCGTCGGAGACGCTGCTCGGCCAGCGCCTGCGCGGCGACTGGGGCTTTACCGGGTTCGTGGTCTCGGACTGCGACGCGGTCGACGACATGACCCAGTTCCACTACTTCCGCCCCGACAACGCCGGCTCGTCCGCCGCCGCGCTGCGCGCCGGCCACGACCTCAACTGCGGCTACGCCTACCGCGAACTGGGCAAGGCGCTGGACCGCGGCGAGGCCGACCCGGCGCTGCTGGACCGCTCGCTGGTGCGCCTGTTCGCCGCCCGCTACCGCCTGGGCGAACTGGCGTCCGGCACCGGCGATCCCTATGCCGGTCTCGGCCGCGGCGACATCGACAACCCGGCTCACCGCGCCCTGGCGCTGCAGGCGGCGCTGCAGTCGCTGGTCCTGCTGAAGAACCGCGACGCCACCCTGCCGCTGCAGCCCGGCACGCGGCTGGCGGTGATCGGCCCCAATGCCGACGCGCTGCAGGCGTTGGAGGCCAACTACCAGGGCACCTCGGCCGCGCCGGTGACGCCGCTGCAGGGCCTGCGCGCGCGCTTCGGTGCCGACCGCGTGCGCTATGCGCAGGGCGCGCCGCTGGCCGCGGGCGTGCCGGCGATGATCCCCGAGACCGCGCTGCGCAGCGACGGCCGGCCCGGCCTGCGCGGCGAGTACTTCGACGGCGTGGAGCTGGACGGACGTCCGCGCCAGGTCCGCCAGGACCGCGTGGTCAACTTCAACTGGGACCGCGTCGCGCCCGCGCCGGGCATGGACCCGGACCGTTACGCGGTGCGCTGGAGCGGCGAGCTGCTGCCGCCCGGTCCCGGCGACTACACCCTCGCCGTCCGGGTGGCGCGCTGCTTCGACTGCGCCGGCCACGATCCGGTGCGGCTGTACGTGGACGACCGCCTGGTGGTCGCCGGCAACGCCGAGGACCGGCACCTGCCGGCCGGCATGCACAACGCCGACGGCCGCAACGTCGAGGCGGTACTGCACTTCGACGATGCCCGTCCCCGCCGCCTCCGGCTGGAGCTCGAGCACCGCGGCCAGGACCAGGGCGTGCGGCTGGAATGGCTGCCGCCGCCGGCCGCGCAGCTGGCCGAGGCCGAACGCGCGGTGGCCGAGGCCGACGCGGTGGTGGCCTTCGTCGGCCTGTCGCCGGACGTGGAAGGCGAGGAGCTGAAGATCGACGTGCCCGGCTTCGACGGCGGCGACCGCAACGACCTCGCCCTGCCCGCGCCGCAGCAGGCCCTGCTCGAGCGCGCCCGGGCCGCCGGCAAGCCGCTGGTGGTGGTGCTGATGAGCGGCAGCGCGGTGGCATTGAACTGGGCCGCGGAGCACGCCGACGCCGTGCTCGCGGCGTGGTACCCCGGCCAGGCCGGCGGCACCGCGGTCGCGCAGGCGCTGGCCGGCGACTACAGCCCGGGCGGGCGCCTGCCGGTGACCTTCTACCGCTCCACCCAAGACCTGCCGCCCTACGTCAGCTACGACATGAAGGGCCGCACCTACCGCTACTTCGGCGGCACCCCGCTGTTCCCGTTCGGCTACGGCCTGAGCTACACCCGCTTCGACTACACCGCCCCGCAGCTGTCGACCCCGCGGCTGCGCGCCGGCGAGCCGCTGCAGGTGCGCACCCGCGTCGGCAACCGCGGCGACCGGGCCGGCGACGAGGTGGTGCAGGTCTACCTGGAATACCCGTCGCGGCCGCTGTCGCCGCTGCGCTCGCTGGTGGGCTTCCAGCGCGTGACGCTGCAGCCGGGCGAGACGCGCGAGCTGAGTTTCACGCTCGATGCGCGCCAGCTGAGCGACGTCGACCGGGCCGGGCAGCGCGCGGTGCGCGCCGGCGACTACCGGCTGTTCGTCGGCGGCGGCCAGCCCGGCACCGGGGCCGCCGGCGGCACCGCCACGTTCTCGATCGAGGGCGACAGGCCGCTGCCGAAATGATCCTGCCGCCGTTTCCCGGCGTTCCGCGCGTCCTTCCCCCGCCCGCGGGGGCAGGTGCCCGCAGGGCGGAGGGGGCACGCTCGTATGCGAAGTGCGCCCTCATCCGGCGCTGCGCGCCACCTTCTCCCGCGCGCGGGAGAAGGGAACGCGCGCTTCCCGCGCTGCGGCCCCCTCGCGGCCTTGCGACCGCTTGATGTTTCCGTCCAGGAGTACTCCGATGCCCACCCGCCGTGACGTCCTCACCCTCCTCGGCTCCGCCGCCGGCGCCGGTCTGCTCGGCAGCGCGCTCCCCGGATTCGCCGCGGCCGCGAAGACCCCGCCCAGCCGCCGCCCGCCCCCGGCGCAACGCCGCTTCACCAGCGCCGCGGTGGAGCAGCAGCTGCGCACGGTCAAGGCCGGCATCGGCGACCCCGAACTGGCCTGGCTGTTCGAGAACTGCTACCCGAACACCCTCGACACCACGGTCGAGACCGGCACGCTGAACGGCAAGCCGGATACCTTCGTGATCACCGGCGACATCGAGGCAATGTGGCTGCGCGATTCCTCCGCGCAGGTGCACCCCTACGTGCCGCTGGCACGACGCGACCCGGCGCTGCGGCGCATGTTCCATGGCCTGATCCAGCGCCAGGCGGCGTGCATCCGGCTCGATCCCTATGCCAATGCCTTCCTCGCCGACCCGCACGGCAAGCGCCTGAAATGGTCGGTCAACGATCTCACCGAGATGAAGCCCGGCGTCGGCGAGCGCAAGTGGGAGGTGGACTCGCTGTGCTATCCGATCCGGCTGGCGCATGCGTACTGGCGCGCCAGCGGCGACACCGCGCCGTTCGACGACGACTGGCGCCAGGCCATGCACACGGTGCTGCGCACCTTCCGCGAACAGCAGCGCCTGCACGACCGCGGCCCCTACGTGTTCCAGCGCCCGTCGCCGCTGGCCACCGAGACCCTGGTGCTCGAAGGCTACGGCCAGCCGACCCGGCCCAACGGCATGATCCACTCGATGTTCCGCCCTTCCGACGATGCCTGCGTGTACCCGCTGTTCGTGCCGGCCAACCTGTTCGCGGTGGCCGCGCTGCGCCAGCTGGCGACGATGAGCACGCAGCTCCACCACGACCACGACTTCGCCGCGCAGTGCAGCGCGCTGGCCGACGAGGTCGAGACCGCCACCCGGCGGTTCGGGCAGATGCGCGATGCCGACGGCCAGGCCTACTGGGCCTACGAGGTGGACGGCTACGGCAACCAGCTGTTCATCGACGACGCCAACGCCCCCGGCCTGCTGAGCCTGGCCTACCTGGGCTGCTGCGAACGCGACGACCCGGTGTTCCGGCGCAGCCGCGCGCTGGCCTGGAGCCCGCGCAACCCGTACTTCTTCCGCGGCCGCGCGGCCGAGGGCGTCGGCGGCCCGCACGCCGGGCTGCGCATGATCTGGCCGATGGCGATCATCCAGTACGCGCTGGCCAGCGACGACGACGCGCAGATCCGCCAGTGCCTGCAGTGGCTCAAGGCCACCCATGCCGGCACCGGCTTCATGCACGAGGCGTTCGACCAGGACGACCCGGCCGTCTTCACCCGCGACTGGTTCGCCTGGGCCAACACCCTGTTCGGCGAACTGATCGTCGACCTGCACCGGCGCCGGCCGCAGCTGCTGCTGCTGCGCGGCTGAGCCTTCCCCCCTCGATCACGCGACGCAAGGACTTCCATGGCGACACGACGCGGTTTCCTGCAGGGCGCCATCGCCCTGGCCCTGTTCGGCGGGCTCGGCCTGCCCGGCCGCGCCCGCGCACGGGCCGGCAACTTTGCGCTGCCGGCCGATGCACGTACGCAGCCCGACCTCACCCGCCACGTCGACGTGTTCATCGGCACCGGGGGCCACGGCCACACCTTCCCCGGCGCCACGCTGCCGTTCGGCATGGTGCAGCTGAGCCCGGACACCTACAACGCGGTGTGGGACGCCTGCTCCGGCTACCACGAGCGCGACGGCTCGATCATGGGCTTCTCGCACACCCACCTGTCCGGCACCGGCATCGGCGACCTGCTCGACGTGCTGGTGGTGCCCGCCACCGGCGCGGTGCAGCTGCAGCCCGGACCGCTGGACGATCCCGACGCTGGCTATCGCTCGCGCTACGATCCCGCCGACGAGGCGGCCTCGCCGGGCTACTACCGCGTCCGCCTCAAGGACAGCGGCGTGCATGCCGAACTCACCGCCACCGCGCGCGCCGGCCTGCACCGCTACCACTTCCCCAGGGACCGCCCGGGCCACCTGCTGCTGGACCTGTGCCACGGCATGCAGGACCGGCCGGGCGTACCCACGCGCGTCAGCGACGCGCAGCTGCGCCTCGTCGACGACCGCACCGTGACCGGCGGCCGCCGCGTCCACCAGTGGGCCCAGGGCCGCCACATCTACTTCGCGCTGCGGCTGTCGCGTCCGTTCGCCAGCGCCCGCCTCTACCGCGACGACCAGCCGCTGGCCGCCGGTGCGCGCCAGGCCGACGGCGCCCACCTCAAGGCCGCGCTGCATTTCCCCGACGCCGGGCAGGCGCCGCTGCTGGTCAAGGTGGGCCTGTCCGCGGTCAGCGCCGACAACGCCCTGTCCAACCTCGACGCCGAGCTGCCGGATTTCGATTTCCCGCGCGTGCACGCCGCCGCGGTGGCCGCGTGGGAGAAGGCACTGGCCCGCGTGCGCATCGCCACCGACGACGACGCGCAGCGCCGCATCTTCTACACCGGCCTCTACCACAGCCTGCTGGCGCCGACGCTGTTCTCCGACACCGACGGCCGCTACCGCGGCATGGACCTGCAGGTGCACACCGCACCGCCCGGCTACCACAACTACAGCACCTACTCGCTGTGGGACACCTACCGCGCGCTGCACCCGCTGCTGACCCTGGTGCAGCCCGAGCGCGTGCCCGACCTGATGCAGTGCCTGGTGCGCGGCGCGCAGGAGTGCCCGGACGGCGTCGGCATCTGGCCGCTGCAGGGCGTGGAGACCGGCTGCATGATTGGCTACCACTCGGCGGTGGTGCTGGCCGAGGCGCATGCCAAGGGCTTCACCGGCATCGACTACGCCGCCGCGTGGCCGGCCTACCGCAAGCGCGCGATGGACGACACCGGGCACGGCCTGGACCTGTACCGCGCCAAGGGCTACATCCCCAGCGACGCGGTCGACGAGGCGGTGAGCCGGACCCTGGAATACGCCTACGACGACTGGGCGGTGGCGCGGCTGGCGCAGGCGGCCGGGGCGCACGACGACGCGCGCGCGCTGCGCCAGCGCTCGCGCAACTACCGCAACGTGTTCAACCGGGCCAGCGGCTTCGTGCAGCCGCGCCTGGCCAATGGCGACTGGGCCGCGCCGTTCGACCCGCGCGCGATGGGGCACATGAAGCAGTGGCGCGACTTCACCGAGTCCAACGCCTGGCAGGCCACCTTCCTCAACCAGCACGACCTCTACGGCTACATGGACCTGTTCGGCGGCCGCGACGGCTTCGTCGCCAAGCTCGACGAACTGTTCTCCACCAGCTCCGAGCTGCCGGCCGACGCGCCGCCGGACATCGACGGCCTGGTCGGCCAGTACGCACACGGCAACGAGCCCAGCCACCACGTCGCCTACCTCTACGCCTACGCCGGCCAGCCGTACAAGACCCAGGCGATGGTGCGGCGGCTGCTGCGCGAGCAGTACCACGACGCGCGCAACGGCCTGTCCGGCAACGAGGACTGCGGGCAGATGAGCGCGTGGTTCGTGCTCAGCGCGCTGGGCTTCTATCCCGTGGACCCGGTCAGCGGCCACTACGTGATCGGCAGCCCGCTGTTCACGCGCGCCGAGCTCGATGTCGGCGGCGGCAAGCGCCTGCTCCTGCTGGCCCCGGACAACAGCGCCGGGAACGTCTACGTGCAGGGCCTGCGCTGGAACGGCCAGCCGCTCACCCGCAGCTGGCTGCGGCATGCCGACCTCGCCGCCGGCGGCACCCTGGAGTTCGCGATGGGGCCGCGGCCGCACCCGGCGTTCGGCAGCGGCCGGGACGACCTGCCGCCCTCGTTCGCATGAGCCGGCCGTGTCCGCCCCGGCCTCGCGACGCGAGCCCGCCCGGGCTCGCCCAGGGGCCGGCACGGGCGTGCGTCCGGTTCGGCCCGGCCCCGGCGCCGGCGCGACCTGCAGGCGCGTCCTGCGCCGGTCCGCCCGGCGCCACGGCGCTCCCGCGCGTCGCCGCTGTGCAGGCCGCACGCCGGGCCTGCAGACCCTCCATCGACCGTCCTTCCCGCTCCCGAGTCACGCCCATGATCCGTTCCGCCCTGCCCACGCTCGCCCTCGCCCTCGTCCTCGCGCTGTGCCCTCCCGCCCGCGCCCAGGGCCCGGAGCAGCCGTGGCCGGCCTTCGCCACCGCGGGCGCGCAGTTCACCCGTGACGGCCGGCCCTACCAGATCGTTTCCGGCGCGATCCACTTCCAGCGCATCCCGCGCGCCTACTGGAAGGACCGCCTGCTGAAGGCGCGCGCGCTCGGCCTCAACACCGTCGAGACCTACGTGTTCTGGAACCTGGTCGAACCGCGGCCGGGTCGCTTCGACTTCGGCGGCGACAACGACGTCGCCGCCTTCGTGCGCGAGGCCGCCGCGCTCGGCCTCAACGTGATCCTGCGGCCCGGCCCGTATGCCTGTGCCGAATGGGAAGCGGGCGGCTACCCGGCCTGGCTGTTCGCCGAGCCCGGCATGCGCGTGCGCAGCCGCGACCCGCGCTTCCTCGCCGCCAGCGGCGCCTATCTTCAAGCGGTCGCCGCACAGGTGCGGCCGCTGCTCAACCGCAATGGCGGCCCGATCATCGCCGTGCAGGTGGAGAACGAGTACGGCTCGTACGACGACGACTCTGCCTACATGCAGGCCAACCGCGAGCTGTTCGTGCAGGCCGGCTTCGACCGCGCATTGCTGTTCACCTCCGACGGCGCCGACATGCTCGCCCACGGCACCCTGCCCGACACCCTGGCGGTGGTGAACTTCGCCCCCGGCGAGGCCGCGAGCGCCTTCGAGAAGCTGGCCCGGTTCCGTCCCGGCCAGCCGCAGATGGTCGGCGAGTACTGGGCCGGCTGGTTCGACCACTGGGGCGAGAAGCATGCCGCCACCGACGCCCGGCAACAGGCCGGCGAATTCGAGTGGATCCTGCGCCAGGGCCACTCCGCCAACCTCTACATGTTCGTCGGCGGCACCAGCTTCGGCTTCATGAACGGCGCCAACTTCCAGGGCAATCCCGCCGACCACTACGCCCCGCAGACCACCAGCTACGACTACGACGCCGTGCTCGACGAAGCCGGCCGGCCCACGCCCAAGTTCGCGTTGTTCCGCGACGCCATCGCGCGCGCCACCGGCGCCCGACCGCCGGCGCTGCCCGCCCCGACCCGCTTCGCCGCCGTGCCCGCCGCGCCGCTGCGCGAATCGGCCTCGCTATGGGACAACCTGCCGCCGCCGCAGCCGGCCAGCGCCGATCCGCAACCGATGGAGCGCTACGGCCAGGCCTACGGCTACATCCTCTACCGCACCCGCGTGCAGGGGCCGCGCAAGGGCGCGCTGTACCTGGGCGAGATCCGCGACTACGCCCGCGTCTACGTGGACCGCCGACTGGCCGGCACGGCGGAGCGACGCCTGCAGCAGGTGTCGGTGGACCTGGACCTCCCCGCCGGCGAGCACGTCGTCGACGTGCTGGTCGAGAACGGCGGCCGCATCAACTACGGTCCGCGCATGGCCGATGGCCGCGCCGGCCTGGTCGACCCGGTGTTCCTCGGCGGCAAACCACTGAAGGGCTGGCAGGCCTTTCCGCTGCCGATGGACGCCCCCGACGCGATCCGCGGCTGGACCACCGCGCCGGTCGCGGGCCCGGCGTTCCACCGCGGCACCCTGAAGATCGCCGCGCCGGCCGACACGTATCTCGACCTGCAGGGCTTCGGCAAGGGCTTCGCCTGGGCCAACGGCCGCAACCTCGGCCGCCACTGGCGCATCGGCCCGCAGCGCGCGCTGTACTTCCCGGCGCCATGGCAGCGCCGGGGCGACAACACGGTGATCGTGTTCGACCTTGACGCGGTGGCGCAGCCGGGCGTGCGCGGCGTGGAGCGGCAGGTCTGGAGCACGCCGCAGCACTGAGCCACCGCAGCTGCCGGGCGCGTCCGGTAGCTACCGGCCGTACGCCGGGGTGAAACACGATCAAGCGATCGTCGATCGTCCCGGGGCCGGTCGTTGCCGGTGGCAGCGTCGCGGGTCTGCGCCGATGCGGACGCTGGCAACCGACGTCGTCAAGGCGTCTGCTTGAAGGCGTTCAACACGGTCAACAGGCTGGACAGGTTGTCGGGGGCACCCGCCTGCGCGATCCGCTCGGTGGCCTTCGCCGCGTCGCCGCCGGTGTCGACGCTGTAGATCTGCATCACGCCATGCTGGGCGGTCTGCTGAAGCGCGCTCTGCTGCTGGGCGCTGACCGCGTTCTGGAACAGGATGCCGCACGAGTGCGCCATGGACTCGTAGACGGTCCCCATCGCCATGGCCGGGGCTTCGCCGATGACCTTGACGTTGCTCTGGGTGACACTGTCGGTGATCTGCTGGTTCGGCTGGGCCGGATAGGCCATGGTGGCGCTCCTGATTGAGAGGGGCGACGTATCGCCCTGGAAACATCGCGACGTTGCGGTTGCGCTACCGCCGGCGTGGCGGGCGCCCGGTTTGAAGAACAGGCCCTCCAAGCGACGCGACTTGGGCTTTACAGCACGTGCGCGCCCGGCAGACTGGTCCTTGCATCAGTCGACGGACGCGTCGAACGGGGCCGCTAGGGAACCGGCGGCCGAGCCCCCCGCGGCGGCCTCTGCGCAGATCGGGCTGCCGACCGGTTCGAGGTGCAGCACGTCCAACGCGTCCACGGACGCGCCTGCCGCGAGCGCATCGCCGTGCGCTCTCAGCAGTACGGCGGTGCTCACCAGCCCCGACTTGATCGCATCGCCGAAGAGCGAGGCGGACGAGGCCGTCACCAATCCGTGCGCCTGGACGAAGTCTTCCGCCGCGGCGGAACGATCCGCGAGGCGGCGAGCCGAAGGGGGCTCATGGGGCGGCGCCGGATCCGCCTGCGTGCGCAGCGACTCCTCGGACGGGGCCAGCAGCAGGCAAGCCTGGCGCGCCGACTGCGTGCGGCTGAGGAAGGCCATCAGCTGGGTGGCCTCGGCCGTGGGCATGGCGCGGTCGCGCACGCCATCGGCGAAGGCCTGCTGCGGATCTTCCGGCAGCGCTGCCGGCAAGGGGGACACGGAACCGGGCTCGGACATGGGCGCTCCTGGAGTTCGACCAACGGATGCACCGCGCCATCGCGGTCGCGGCCTTCGGGGTCTCCCCCGCAGCCGCGTCACCCGTACCGGACCGCAATGCCGCCGCGGGCCTCTCCGGGATAGCGGCGGGAACGCGCCGGGCTGAAGGCGGAAACCCTCGCCGGCACCGTTGCGGTCCTAGCCGGCCGCGCCCGGTCGATGCAGGTCGGGCTCCCGCGCATGGCTCGCCCGCTCACCGCCTTTCCCCTCCGCCGTCGTTGCGACGCGCAACACGGCGCGGCACCTGCGGCGCCCGGGTGGCGCCCTCCGAGCAATCACTGCGCTCGCAGACCGGCGCGGCCCCGGCCCCGTGATCGCCGGCGCGCCGGCATCCAGGTCTATTCGAGCGCGGCCGTGGGTCGTGCCACTGCGGAGGATGAGATGGCTTTGCCGACTGCAGCGAACCCCCAGATCACCGATGACGTCACGCAAGCCGACTCGTGCCCGGTCACCGCTCGGCACGCCGCTGCCAAGCCGCTAGCTCGTGGCGCGAAGCGGCGGGACGGAGCGCACCGTCGTCGCGTCAGGCCAGGAGGCGTTCGAAGCGCTGTTCCTGGACCACCGCGCCCCATTGCGATCCCGGGCTCTCGTGCACGAGCCGGAACCCGTTCGCCTCGTACAGGTACCGGGCCGCGTCCAGCCCGGCGAAGGTCCACAGGTGCACGCTGCGGTAGCCGCACTGGTCCGAGAACGCCAGCGCGCGGGCCAGCAACTGCCGGCCGGTTCCCTGGCCGCGGAGCGCGTCCGAGGCGATGAACCACCGGAGATGGGCAGCCCCGTCCTCGGCGTGTGGCCCGTCGAGGGCGACACTGCCTTCGATCTCCGGGTTCCGCGCAAGCCACAGGCCATCGCGTCCGGGCCGGTACGACTGACAGAACGCAGCCAGCTCGCGGGCCACCTTGGCCTCGAACGCCACGCCAAACCCGCTGGCCGCGGCATAGTAGGCGGCGTGCAACTGCGCGATGCGCCCGATGCATCCGGGGACGTAGCCTTCGGTGAAGAGCATCGACATGGTGGAAACCGACATGGTGGGAACCGACGTGAACGGGATACGGCAGGAACGGTCCCCGGGTCCCGCGCTGCCTTCCTGCGAACCTAGCATCGGGGCAACGCCGGTCACAAGCGAGCGCGGGCCGGCGCGGACGCTGCGGAGGCGCGACAGGCCGGCGGCGTGACCGCGCGGACCGCCGCCGTGGCCTCCGCTCCGCCCTCAGCGCGGCGCGCCCTTGCCGGTGTCGAACAGCTGGAACTCGCGGATGTGCGCCGCATCGGCGCTGGACAGGATGTTCAGGCGCACGCGCGAGGCGGTCACCGGGGCGAAGTGGTCGATCTTGCGCTGGCCGATCGCCTGTGCCTGCGCGACCTTGACCCAAGCGCCGTCGCGATACACCTCCACCGCGTACTTCTGCACGCGCTGGCCGGCGTTGAGCCACTCCATCGACATCGCGGTGTCGAAGGTCACCGGCTGCTTGAAGGTCAGCTCCAGGGTGGCATGGTGCGAGCCCTCCGGCGCGCTCCAGAAGGTGTCGCGGTCGCCGTCCACCGCCGCGGCGATGCCGTCCTCGCCGCGCAGCCGCCCGCGCACCAGGTTGCGCTCGGCCCCGTAGCGCGCCTGCAGCGCCTGCCCCAGCTCCTGCAACCGGCGCACGTCGGCGTCGGGCAGCAGGCCGCGCCGGTCCGGCGCGATGCCGAGCACCAGCTGGCCGCCGCGGCCGACGCTGTCCTCCCAGATCTGCACCAGCTCGTCGACGCTCTTGAGGGTCTGGTCGCTGTCGGGGTGCCAGAACCACTGCAGCTTGTGCAGGGGGGTGTCGACCTCCACCGGGCGCCAGCGCAGGTAGCCGTGGCGGTCGATCACGTTCCAGTTCTCGCCCTCGATCACGCCGGCCTCATTGCCCACCCAGCGCACGTCGCCGTACTCGAACAACGCGGTGTCGGCGAACACCATCGCGTTCGGCTGGTAGGTGCGCAGTTCCTCCAGGTACTTGTCGAAGTCGTAGACATGGCCGGCGCTGCCGGCACCGTCCAGCCACCATTCGGTCAGCGGGCCGTAGTGCGAGGCGAGGTCGACCAGCTGCGCGGCATAGAACTTGTCGTAGGCCTTGGCATCGGCGTAGCGCGGCTCGTGGCGGTCCCACGGCGACAGGTAGATGCCGAAGCCCAGGCCCTCCTTGCGCACGGCGTCGCCGGTCATCCGCACCAGGTCGCCCTTGCCGCCCAGCCAGGGGCTGTTCTTGACCGAATACTCGCTCTCGGCGGTGGGCCACAGCGCGAAACCGTCGTGGTGCTTGGCGACCAGGATCAGGTATCTGGCACCGGCGGCCTTGGCCGCGCGCGCCCACTGCGCCGGGTCCACCTGCTCGGGGGCGAACAGCCGCGGGCTGGCCGTGCCATCGCCCCATTCGCGGTCGAGGTAGGTATTGGTGCCGAAGTGCACGATCACGCCGAACTCCAGGTCCTGCCAGGCCAGCTGCTGCGGCGACGGCGTCACCTCGGCGAAGTTCTGCGCGAGCGCGGCCGGCAGGGCCAGGACGCCGAGGCCGAGCACGGCCAGCCAGCGCGACGGGGAGAGCGGGTGTCGGGACATCGCGGTTCCTCGTGGGGTCGGCGACCGGCGGCCGCGCGGAGGCTTGAGCATATGGTATTCAATAGATAATACATAGGTATCTTCAACCCCCGAAGAGGATCGGACCACCATGCGGCATTCCGCGACCCTCCCCCGGCGCCTGGCCGGGCTTTCGCTGCTGCTCGCCGGCCCGCTGTGGGCCCGCTCCCCGGTACTGCTCCGCGAGTTCGTCGCCGCCGAGCCGCCCACCGCGCAATGCCATGCCTCCACCCTCGTCGAGACCCGCGCAGGCACCCTGCTCGCGGCCTGGTTCGGCGGCGACCACGAGGGCGCCGCGGACGTCGGCATCTGGCTGGCGCGCCGCGACGCGCACGGCTGGCAGCCGCCGCGCCGGATCGCCGACGGCGCCCGGGCGGGCCGGCAGCCGCTGCCGGCCTGGAACCCGGTGCTGTTCCAGCCGGCCCAAGGCCCGCTGCAACTGTTCTACAAGGTCGGGCCGAACCCGCGCCAATGGTGGGGGCTGCTGACGACCTCGGCCGACGAGGGGGTCCACTGGACGCCGCCGCGGCGCCTGCCCGACGGCATCCTCGGCCCGGTCAAGAACAAGCCGGTGCAACTCGCCGATGGCCGCATCCTCGCGCCCAGCAGCCGCGAGGACGACGGCTGGCGCGCGCACGTGGAATGGAGCGACGACGGCGGCACGCACTGGGCGCGCGGCGCCGACCTCAACGTGCCCGGCACGATCGACGCGATCCAGCCGAGCCTGCTGCTGCACCGCGACGGCCGCCTGCAGGCGCTCGGGCGCACCCGCCAGGACCGGGTGTTCAGCAGCTTCTCGCACGACGGCGGCCGGCACTGGTCGCCGATGACGCTGCTCGCGCTCGACAACCCCAACGCCGGCACCGATGCGACGATGCTGCGCGACGGCCGCGCCCTGCTGGTCTACAACCCCGCGCGCGCCGGCAAGGACTGGTGGGACGGCCGCGGCGTGCTCGCGGTCGCGCTGTCGGACGATGGCGTGCACTGGCGACGCGTGCTCACGCTGGAGGACAGCCCCGGGGCGGAGTTCTCGTACCCCGCGGTGATCCAGACCCGCGACGGCCGGGTACACGTCAGCTATACCTGGAAGCGCACGCGCATCCGCCACGTGGTGCTGGACCCGGCGCGGCTGCGCGCGGCGGACGACCGGCGCTAGGCGACGGCGCGACGGCGGCGGCGCTACGGCGGCGGCGCTACGGCGGCGGGGGCGGTGCGGTGCGGTGGCGGATCGTGGCCGCGCGGATCGGTGGCCGCGCGGACCGGCGGGGGCCGGCGACGGGTGTCGCCGGTCTGGGTTCAGCCCTGCAGCAGGGCCACCACCGCCCGCACGCGCGCGGCATCGGTCTGCAGGCGGTCGCCGCCGAGGCTGGCGATGTGCGGATGCGGCGCACCACGCGCGGCGACCGGACTGCGCAGCGACCCGTGGAACTCGTGCGCGCCGGTGGCCGCGCGCAGCGCCGGCAGGGTTACCTCGGTGACGCCGGCACCCGGCATCACGCTCAACCGCGCGCCGGCCTGCCGCACCAGGGCCGCGATCAGGCCGGCGCCCTGCTCGGCGCTCTCGCGCGCACCGGAGGTCAGCACCCGCTCGCAGCCGAGCGCGATCACCGTTTCCAGCGCACGTACGGGGTCGGCACTGAGGTCGAAGGCGCGGTGGAAGGTCACCCCCAGCGGGCCGGCGGCGGCGATCAGCGGGCGCATCGCCGCCGCGTCCACCGCGCCGTCGGCATCCAGCGCGCCGAGCACCACGCCGTCGCACCCCAGGCGCACGCACTGCTCCACGTCGCGCCGCATCACCTCCACCTCGGCCTCGTCGAACACGAAGTCGCCGCTGCGCGGGCGGATCAGCACGTACAGCGGGAGGCGCAGCCGCTCGCGCACCACCGCCACGGTCCCGAACGAGGGCGTGGTGCCGCCGCCGTCCAGCCCGCCGCACAGCTCCACGCGCGTGGCGCCGCCGGCCTGCGCGGCCAGGGCAGAGGCCAGCGAGTCGGCGGCGACCTCGAGCGCGTACGCCGGGCTCATGCCGCCGGCTCGTGGCGGTAGTGGCTGTCGCCGGGCAGCAGCAGGTCCTGGCGCGCGGCATCGCAGACCGCGTAGCTGAAGCCCTTCTGGATCGAGAACGCGCCCACCTCGCCGCGCGTGTTCATCGCCAGGAAGCCGACCTGCAGCGTGCGCGTGAGCTCGGGCTTGCGCCGGACCAGGCGCATCACCACCTCGCGGCAGGCCTCGCCCGGCGACTTGCCCTGGCGCATCATCTCCACCACCGCGAAGCTGCCGACGTTGCGGATCACTTCCTCGCCGACGCCGGTGGACGTGGCGCCGCCCACCTCGTTGTCGACATACAGCCCGGCGCCGATGATCGGGCTGTCGCCGACGCGGCCGTGCATCTTCCAGGCCATGCCGCTGGTGGTGCAGGCCCCGGAAAGATTGCCGTGAGCATCCAGCGCCAGCATGCCGATGGTGTCGTGGTTGTCCTTGCCGCCGGGCAGCGTGCCCCGCTGGTAGGCGCGGTTCTCCACGTTGGCCTCGGGCGCGTAGCGCGAGGTCTTCAGCCATTCCTTCCACGCCTTCTCCGACGACGGCGTGAGCAGGCGGGCGCGTTCGAACCCCTGCGCCAGCGCGAACTGCAACGCACCGTCGCCGACCAGCATCACGTGCGGCGTCTTCTCCATCACCGCGCGCGCGACCGAGACCGCGTGCACGATGTCCTCCATCGCCGCGACCGCGCCGCAGTTGCCGAGGTGATCCATGATGCAGGCGTCCAGCGTCACCCGGCCGTCGCGATCGGGGTAGCCGCCCAGGCCGACCGTCGGGTTGTCCGGATCGGCCTCCGGCACCCGCACCCCGGCCTCCACCGCGTCCAGGGCGTGGCCGCCGGCCGCGAGCACCGACCAGGCCGCCTGGTTGGCGGCCACGCCGAAGTCCCAGGTCGACACCACCCGCGCGGCACCGCGCGGCAGCGCCGGCACCTGCGGCCTCGGCGCTGCGGCCTGCGCGCGCAGGCCGAGCCCACCGAGCCCGCTGGCGAGCGCGCCGAGCGCGGCGGTCTTGAGGAAGTGGCGGCGTTCGGTCATCGGCAGGGCTCCATCGGCAGGTGGGGACAGCGCACGCGCGAAGCGCGGGCGGCGTCCATCATGCGGCAGGCGGCGTGGGCGATAAACCGGCCCGGGCTGCACCTCGCCGCGGATATCGGCACATTGCAGGAGACCGCGATGCGCGCCGGCGTGTCCGCGGCGCGGACGGCAGGTCCGCTCGCGTCTTTACGGACCAGACCGGGCCGGGCCGCACGCGCTGCTGCCGCGCCTACGCGGCCCCGCCTGCGGCGCGACGCCGCGCGGGCAGCCGCCGGCGGCGGCATGGCAGGGTCTTCCCGGCGGCGCGGCGGCACCGCGCAGCTCGCTACGCCGCCCTGGCGGACTAGGCGGCTTCGGCCGCCCACACCCGCGCCAGTTCGGCCTCGATCGCATCCAGGTCCGGCAGCAGCGCGCTCTGCTCGCCCAGCAGTACGCGCATGTGCACGCCCCCGGGCAGCGCGTCCTCGGAGGCATCGGCGAGCAGGCCGTCGCGCGGCACCGAGATCAGCTGCGGGAACGAGGCGGTCAGCAGCGCGAAGTACGGCAGCGCCGGGTTGCCGCCGAGCGCCTTCAGCACGATGACCTTGTTGGCGGCGGCCGCATCCTCGCCCTGCCCGCTGAAGCGTGCGAACGACAGCAGCGGCACCTTCCAGCCGTACCAGGCGATCTGCCCGACCAGCCAGCGCGGCACGTCGGCCAGCGGTTCCACCGGCACGCGCGACATCACTTCGGCGACGGTCGCGTTCGGCAGCAGCACGCGTTCCTGACCCGCCTGGATCAGGACGCCGCGGATCTCGTCGTTGCTGGCATAGCTCATGGCGTGTATTCCGATCGTGTGGGGTGGGCCGGCAGCGCGCTCACGCCGGCCAGCGCTGCGCGAGCGCCTGCGCCAGCTGCGCCGGGTCGCCCGACGCGGCGCCCTGCCGCGCCAGCCGGGCGGCGGCGGCCGGATCGTAGCAGCCGTCGCTCGCCTGCCCGGCGACCCAGGCGCCCTGCGCGGCCAGGGCGAGCACGTCGTCGACCAGCGCGTCGCTGGCGCCGCTGAGCATCAGCACCGCGCTGTCGGCCGCAGGCAGCGCGGTCACCAGGTCCGCGGCGGCACCGCCGGCGACGAAGCCCAGGGTGGCGTCGCGCACGCGCAGGCCGAGGTCGTCGGACAGCACGTAGACCGTGCCGGGAACGACCGCGGCGCCGAGCGCGGCCAGTTCCACCGGCAGCGCCGAGACCCGGCCCATCTGGCGCACGAGGTTGCCGTACTGCCCGCCGTCCAGCGCCATGCGCACCAGCACCGCGCGCGGGAACGTGGCCGGCAGTGCCGCCAGCAGGCGCCGGATCGCGTCCGGCCCGCCGATGCCGGCGACGACCAGGACCGCGCCGACCGCGTCGGTCTCGGGCACGCCGGATTCGAGGTCCACCAGCGACAGCCCGCCGGTCGACAGCCGCGACAGGTCGGGCTCGGTACGGGTGCGGGTGACCACGGCGACGTCGTCGACCAGGCCCCAGGTGCTGGAGTCGCCCAGCGCCGGGGCGACGCCGTTGTCCGGGCGGCCGGAACCGGCCTCCGCAGGCGGCGGGGCCGGCGCACGCGGCGCCTCGAACAGGGCATCGCCCGGCACCGCGTCCAGCGCCGCGGCGGCGGCCTCCAGGTGCAGGTCCAGCGGCAGCTCGGGCGCCTGCGCGGGCGGGGCCAGCGGGCGGCCCGGTTCGGGCTGCGGCGGCGCCTCGCTCTCGGCCCCCGGCGGCAGCACGTTGCCGTGGCCGTGCAGCTTGGCGGCCAGGTGGCGGGCCCAGCGCTGCGCTTCCCAGCCTTCGCGTCGCACGGCCAGGTCGGCCTCGTCGAAGATCACGGTCACGCCGGGCAGTGCCAGCGCCGGCTCCAGCGCCTCGAGCGCATCCTCGATGGCCGGTTCCAGCGCCACCAGCACCGCGGTCGGCCCGGCATCGGACAGGGTCTGCGCGTCGACCGCGGCCGGGTCGTCCTCCAGCACGATCTGGGCGCCGGCCAGCGCGAGCGCTTCGCGCAGGCGCTCGCGCGCCGGGCCGGCACGCCCCAGCAACGCCACCGGCGTGCCCGGGATTTCGTCATTCACGGACACGGGCGATCCCCAGCAGGTCGTACACGTTTCGCATCAGATCCAGTTCCTGGTAGGGCTTGCCGAGATATCGCTGCACGCCGATCTCGAAGGCGCGCTGGCGGTGCTTCTCGCCGCTGCGCGAGGTGATCATCACGATCGGCACGTCGCGGTAGCGCGGGTCGGCGCGCATCGCCGTCGCCAGCTCGTAGCCGTCCATGCGCGGCATCTCGATGTCCAGCAGCATCAGGTCCGGCACCCGCTCCTCGAGCAGTTCCAGTGCCTCGACGCCATCGCGCGCCACCACCACCTCCAGATTGTGGCGCTCCAGCACGCGGCTGGTGACCTTGCGCATGGTCAGCGAGTCGTCGACCACCATCACCCGTGGCGCCTGCCGCTGCGACTCGACCGACGCCTCGACCACCGGGCGTGCCGGCTGGGCGAGGTGGCGCCGCACCAGCGGTGCCACGTCCAGGATGGTGATCACGCGGCCATCGCCGGTGATGGTGGCGCCGTAGATGCCCGGGATCGAGGCGATCTGCAGGCCGACCGGCTTGACCACGATCTCGCGGTTGCCCAGCACCTGGTCGATCGCCACCGCCGCGCGCAGGTCGCCGGCGCGCACCAGCAGCAGCGGCACCTGTGCCTGGCCGTCGGCGCGCGCGGCGGCCTGGCCGACCAGCGCGCCGAGGTCGTACAGCGTGTAGTCCTCGCCCGCGTAGTGGTAGCCGCCCTCGCCGGCCGCATAGCGGCTGCGCGCGATGCGGCCGATGCCGCTGACCGAGGCCACCGGCACCGCGAAGGTGGTGTCGCCGATGCGCACGAACACCGCCTGGGTGACCGCCAGCGTCTGCGGCAGGCGCAGCGTGAAGATGACGCCCTGCCCGCGCGTGGACGCGATGTCGACCGAGCCGCCGAGCTGCGCGACCTCGTTGCGCACCACGTCCATGCCGACGCCACGCCCGGCCAGCTGGTCGAGCTGGTCGTAGGTACTGAAGCCGGAAGCGAAGATCAGCGCGTCCAGCTCGGCCTCGCCCGCCTCGGCGCCCGGCGCCAGCAGGCCGCGCTGCTCGCCGCGGCGGCGGATCGCCTCGCGGTCCAGCCCGGCGCCGTCGTCGGCCACATCCAGCACCAGCTCCGAGCCCTCGCGGCGCAGGCGGATGGCGATGCGGCCTTCCTCCGGCTTGCCGGCCGCCTGCCGCTGCGCGGGCGTCTCCAGGCCGTGCGCCACGGCATTGCGCAGCATGTGTTCCAGCGGCGCGACCATGCGGTCGAGCACGTTGCGGTCGAGTTCGCCATGGGTGCCCTCCAGCAGCAGCTGCACCTGCTTGCCGGTCTCGCCGGCGGCCTGGCGCACGACGCGGCGCAGGCGCGGCACCAGGCTCTCGAACGGCACCATGCGCGCGCGCATCAGGCCGTCCTGCAACTCCGAGCTGACGCGCGACTGCTGTTGCAGCAGCGCGTCGTACTGGCGCGACAAGTCGTCGAGCACGCCCTGCAGGCCGCCGAGGTCGGCGGCGGACTCGTTCAGCGCGCGGCTGAGCTGCTGCAGCGTGGAGAAACGGTCCAGTTCCAGCGGGTCGAAGGTGCGGTCGCCCGGATCCTGCTCGCGCTGGTAGCGCGCCACGATCTGCGCCTCGGTTTCCAGGTCCAGGCGGCGCAGCTGGTCGCGCAGGCGCGCATTGGTGCGGTCCAGCTCGCCCATGGCGCCGCGGAACGCGCCCAGCTGCTGCTCCAGGCGCGAGCGGTAGATCGCCACTTCGCCGGCATGGTTGACCAGGCGGTCGAGCAGGTCGGCGCGCACGCGTACCTGTTCCTGCGACGGCCGCAGCAGGCTGTCGTCGTCGCCGTGGGCGCCGTCCACCGGCACCGGGGCCGACAGCGGCGCCGGCGCCACCGTGGCCTGCGCCCTCGCGCGCAGGTCGGCGTCGTTGGACGGCGCCTCGCCGCGGCCCAGGGTGCGGGCATCGAAGGCCTGCACCAGATCGGAAGGCATGGCGACCGCACGGTGCTCGCCGGTGCGGGTGAGCAACTGGTGCAGACGGTCGAAACCGCGCTCGAGCAGGTGGATGTCGTCGCGATCGAGGTCGGTACGCCCCGCGGCCACCGCCTCCAGGAACGACTCGATGCCGTGGCCGAGGTCGCCGATGGCGTTGATCCCGGCCATGCGCGCGCCGCCCTTGAGGGTATGCAGGTCGCGCTGCAGCCCGGTGAGGTGCTCGCGGTCGTCGGGCTGCTCGCGCAGGCCGGCGATCAGGCCGTCGCAGTGGTCGAGCAGGTCGTTGCCCTCCTCGACGAAGATGTCGACCAGCTCGCCGTCCAGCTCGCCGAAATCCAGCGGCCCCAGGTCGAAGGCGGCCGTATCGCCGGAGCCGGCCGGGCGTGCCGCATCGTCACGACCGGAAGCGGTGTCGCCCTCGTCGCCCTCGTCGCCCTCGTCGCCCTCGTCGCCCTCGTCGCGGTCGGCCTGCGGCGCGCGCGCTTCGGCAGGCACGGGCTCGTCGCCGGTGTGCTCGAACGTGTCGGCCGCCTGCGCCATCTCGAACGCCTGGATCGACTCGGTGGTGGTGTCGTCGGGAAGGGGGGCGGTGTCGGTGTCGGTGTCGGTTCCAGCAGGGGTTTCGGCTTCGGCTTCGGCTTCGGCGTCGGCGTCGGCGTCGGCGTCGGTGTCGGTGTCGGTGTCGGCGTCGGCGTCGGCGTCGGCGACGATGCTGCTGGAAGCCGGGGCTTCGGCGTCGGCGTCCGCCGCGGCTTCGCGAGAAGCGGCGCTGGCGGCGTCGGCGTCGGTGTCCGCCTCGGCGCCGTGAGCAGCGGCGTTGGCGGCGTCGGCACCCGCCTGTTCGTCGTGAGAAGCGTCGGTGACGGCTTCGATGCCCGCGTCTTCGCCACGGGAACGGGAAGCGGCGATGACGGCTTCGGCTTCGACACCGCGGGAAGCCGTGGCGGCTTCGGCCTCGGCTTCGGCTGCGACGTCGGACCCGGAATCGGCGCCGCTGGAGGCGGCGACGGTGGTGGCGGTACCGTCAGTGCCGATGTGGTCCCCGGCCTCGGCGGTTTCGGTGCGCCCGGTTTCGCTATCGGTATCGGTATCGGTATCGGTTTCTATATCGCTATGGGTGTCGGTTTCGGCAGCAGCATCGCGTACCAGGATGTCTGCTTCGCCAGCCGTCGGCGTGGCTTGCCGGTCCGGGCCGGCCTCGGGTGCATCCTGCAACGCCTCGGTCGGGGCGTCGGCCGCGTCGGCGGCCTCCGGCAGCCCGTCCGATGCGGCGGTCCCGGGCACGGTCTCCGACGAGGTGGCCGCCTCGGCCTCGGCCAGCGCGTCCGCTGCGATCGCGGACGGTGCCTCGTGCGCGGAGTGACCGGTCACGTCGACGGGCTGCCCGTGTTCCGCCTGCGCTGCGGCGGCGGACGCCTCGGCGTCCGTAGCGACATGGGCGCCCGCCTGCGCAGCGGCGTGCGTAGGCAGCTGTGCGTCGTCGCGAGCCTGCTCCGCCGCAGTTGCCTCGGGAACGGGCGCTTCCGGCGCGGTGTCGTCCTGGCCGCTCGCTTCGGTCCCGGCCTGTGCGTCGACCGCGATCGACGCGGGCGCCCCGTCGCTTCCGGCGGCATCGACCGGTTCGGCCGCCGTCCCCGCGTCCGCATACGCGGCCCCGTGGGCGACCTCGGCATCGGTCGTGTCGGCCTCCGCCGCCTGATGCGCATCCACGCCTTCGACAGAAGCCTCCACGCCGACCGTCCCGGCCTCGGCCGAACCCGAGGTCGGCCCCTGCGCGTCTTCCGCATTCCACGGCGCTGCGACCGCCTCCGGCTCCGGCGCGTCCGGCACGCCGTCGCTCCGGCCGATGGCCTCGGCCTCGGCCAGTTCGTCGACCGCCATCGTCGACGCCGCCTCGACCGGCGCGGCATCGGTGGCGCCGGTCGAGCGCGTCGCCGATCCCGGCTGCGCAACCGCGCCCTCGACGGACGCGTCCGCCTCGGCCGTCCCGGTCTCCGCCGCGCCGTCGGCCGGTGAGCGCCCCTGGCCCTCGCTCTCGCTCTCGCTCTCGTTCCACTCCGCCGCCACCGCGTCGGGGAACGGCGCGTCCAGTGCGGTGGCGTCCTGGCCGATCGCCTCGGCCTCGGACAGCTCGTCCACCGCGATCGCGGCCGATTCCTCGCGCGGCGCCCCGGCAGCGGACGCGGCCTCGACCGCAGGCGGCAGATCCAGGGACGGGACCCACTCCTGCACGGGGTTCGGCGCGGTGGCGTCCTCCGCGCCCGTGTCGGGCTCGTCCTCGAGCGGACGCGGCCACTGGGCCTCGGGCAGCGTGGCGATCAGCGCCTGCAGGCGCGCACTCAGGGCGCCGAAGGCGGGAATGAACGGCGCATCGGCCTGCAGCGCGGCGACCGTGGTGGCGATCGCGGCCGCGGTCTCGGCCAGGGCGTCCACGCCCTCGCGCAACGGCGTGATGCCGGCGGCCAGCAAGCGCTTGAGGTAGGTTTCCGCCGGGGTGGTGACCAGCGTGATCTCCGGCACGTCCGTCATCGCGAACGCGCCGTTCATGGTGTGCATCGCGCGCAGCAGCGCTTCGCTGGCCGGCTGCGGCTCGGCCTGCGCCACGCGCAGCCAGCCGTGCACCGTCTCCAGGTGGGTGGCGACCTCGGCCTCGAGGATCTCGCGCAGTACGCTGTCCACCGAGGCCGGCGTGCCGCCGGCCGGCGCGGCGGCCAGCGTCTCCCCCGCGTCGGCGGAGGCAGGCCGTGCCGCGGGCAGGTAGTACGCCTCCTCGCCCCCGGCGACGCGCTCGGCCACGCCCTGGATCGCATCCAGGTCGGCGCTGATCTCGCCGTCGCCGCGCAGCGCGGCGTTGAGCTGAGGCAGCACGTCGTAGGCCTGGCCCACCAGCGCGAGCACCGCCGGGCTGGCCGGGCGCGAGCCGTCGAGCACGCGGTTGAGCATGCCCTCGATCTTCCAGCTGAATTCGCCCAGGGTGCGCGCGCCGACCAGCCGGCCGCTGCCCTTGAGGGTATGGAACACGCGCCGGATCGGGCGCAGGGCCTCGGCGCTCTGCGGCGCCGCGCGCCAGGCCGGCAGCAGCTGCGCGAGGTTGGCCAGCTCCTCGTCGAATTCCTCGAGGAACACCTCGCGGATCTCGTCATCGATCTCGGCATCGGCCTCGAACCCGCCGAAGGCGTGCGGCGGCCGCGACGGCGGCGCGGGCGACGGCGCGGGCTGCGGCTCGCGTTCCGGCTCCGCTTCCGCCCTGCCAGGCGCAGGCACGTCGGGGGTGGCGTCCGGGGCCCCGCGGTCCGGCTCGGCCGGGAACGCGACGGCCTCGCCAGGCACGACTTCTCCGCCATCCGCCGCCTGCGGCTCGTCCGCCGGCGCCTCGCCATCCTCGGCGGCGACCGGCGTGTCGGCGGACACGGCCCGCGCGGCTCCAGCCTCGGACTCGATCGGGTCCGCCTCGTCTTCGCGGTCGTTGCCGGCAAACGCTACCGGCTCGAGGCCGTTCATCGGTGCCGCATCGCCGTCGCCGGCATCGGCCACCCCGGCCTGGGCTGGCATTTCTTCCAGGTCGTCCAACGGGCCCGGAGCGTCCAGCCGCTCCGCTTCGAGGTCGCGCCAGGATACGTGGGTCGGTGTGGGGGCGTCCGCCGCCGCGTCGACCGCGTCCAGGGCCTCGAGCAATTCGATCTCCCCGCCCTGGAGCGGCTCGAGGTCGCCCGCGTCCTGTCCGAGGGCCTCGTCGCGCTCCAGCGCGCTGACGTCCAGGGTGTAGGTCACGGTCGCGGCCTCGCGGACCGCGTCCGCGTCCTGCTCGGCGTAGACCGGGTCGAACGCATGCTCGCCGGACGGCCCGTGCTCCACGCTGGACAGGGCCCAGCTGGCCGCGGCCGGCGCCTGCTCGCCATCGACCGACAGGTCCACCGGCGCGATCGCGAACGGCACGTGCGCCTGGCCGGAGAGTTCCTCCTCGGCGGCGACCGGATCGAACGAGAACGCGCTGTCGGGGCTCTCGGTCTGCGGCAGCGCGGCCTGCGCAGGCGCCACGGCTTCGGCCGCGAGCGTCCAGCTACCGCCGTCGGCGATCGGGCCGCCGGACGCCTCCAGGCCATCGCCCTGCCCGCTCGTCGAGGCAGGCGTGCCGGCCTCGTGGACGCGCTGGGCGGCGGCATCCTCTTCCTGCCCGGTCGGCGTGTCCGCTTCCGGCGGCAACGGCCAGTAGCGCAGCGTCTCCAGGCTGTTGCGGGTGATGTCGAGGATCTCCTCGCGGCCCGGGCGCCGCTCGCGCAGCGCCTCCAGGTAGTACTCCAGGCTGGCCATCGCATCGGCCAGGGTGTCCAGCTGGCGCCCGCTGGGCACGCGCTGGCGCGCGATCAGTTCCTGCTGCACGTAGCGGCGCACGCCCTGCAGATAGTCGGCCGGCTGCGGCAGCTCGAGGATGCGCAGCGCACCGCCGACCTCGTCGAGCAGCTGCGGCACCGGGGCCAGGCATGCGTGGTCCCAGTGGGTCTCGATGAAGGCGACGAAGTGCTCGCGGGCGGCGGCGAAGTTGGCGATCGCCTCGTGCGCCAGCGCCTCGATCGTGCGGCGCACCTCGGAGGCACCGGCGCCGGCGCCGGCGTCATCCTGGCCGGCGTCGGCGCCGAGGCTGGCGACCTGCTCGTCCAGCGAGGCATCCACGTAGAGCAGCGCCCCGGCGATGTCCAGCAGCAGGCTCTCGTCCACCTGCTGGCGGCCCTCGACGATGCGGCTCAGCGCGTCGCGCTGCTGCACCACCACGTTGCGCGCCACGCCCAGGCCCATCATGCCCAGGGTGTCGGCGACGCTGCCGAGCTCGCCGACCTGGCCCTGCAGCGCGGCGACGTCGCCGCCGGTGCGCAGGTGCAGGTCGAGCGCATCCTTGACGCGCAGCAGCTCCTCCTTGACCGCGTTGCCGACGGTGTCGAGCAGTTCGCGGTTGCGTCCGCTCAGGCTGCCGCGCGCGTGCTCGAGCTCGGCCTCGGTGGCGTTGGCGGCCTCCGGGTCGAACGCGAACAGCACGCTCTCGCTGAGGCCGGCCTCGCCGCGCGTGGCGCGGATCTCGTTGAGCAGCGGCAGCAGCACGATCGGGATGTCGCGGTGGCCGTTCTGCAGGCGTTCCAGATAGTCGGGCAGCAGCACGGCGCCGCGCATCAGCATCGCGCAGGCCTCGTCGCGGTCGGCGATGGCGCCCGACTGCACGGCCTGGGCCAGCAGCTCCAGTTCCTCGGCCACCATCGCCGGCGCGTACAGCTCCAGCATGCGCAGCGTGCCCTGCACCTGGTGCAGGTAGCCGGCGCAGAAGCGCATGCGGCCGGTGTCGGCCGGGGCCTCGGCGAAGGCCTCGATCTCTTGGCGGGCCTGGCGCAGGGTCTCGTCCAGCTCGGGCTTGACCCAGCCCAGCGCGGCATGGCTCATCGCATCGCGTAGCGCGCTCATCGCCGTCCCCTCCCCTCGGCCGCGGCCATGCGCGACCGCGCGGCGGGCCTGTGCTGCATCGATCCGGCGCAACGCGTCATCGGCTCTCTCTCCTCCCTGGACCGGACTGCGTTCACGCCGGCAGCTTGAAGTCGGCGACCGAGCGGCGCAGGTCGGCGGCCAGTTCGGCCAGGCGGCCGATCGACTCGGCGGTCTGGCCGGCGCCCTGCGAGGTCTGCCCGGTGATCTGGCGGATCACGCCCATGGTCTGGGTGATGTCCGTCGCCGCCGCGGACTGCTGGTGCGCGGCGATGGAGATGTTCTTGATCAGGTTGTTCAGCGCGTTGGACACGCGCTCGATCTCGGTCAGCGCGGTGCCCGCGTCCTCGGCCAGGCGTGCGCCGGAGACCACCTCCGAGGTGGTCTGCTCCATCGAGCTGACCGCCTCGTTGGTGTCGGCCTGGATGGTCTGCACCAGGCTCTCGATGCGGCGGGTCGCGCCGGAGGTGCGTTCGGCCAGGCGCTGCACTTCGTCGGCCACCACCGCGAAGCCGCGGCCGGCCTCGCCCGCCGAGGCCGCCTGCACCGCCGCGTTGAGCGCCAGGATGTTGGTCTGTTCGGAGATGTCGTTGATCAGTTCGACGATCGAGCCGATCTCCTGCGAGGACTCGCCCAGCCGCTTGATGCGCTTGGAGGTCTCCTGGATCTGGTCGCGGATCTGGTCCATGCCCTGGATGGTCTCGCGCACCACGCCCGCGCCCTCGGCGGCGATGACCACCGAGCGCTGCGCCACTTCCGCCGACTCGGAGGAGTTGCGCGACACCTGCTCGATGCTGGCGGCGATCTCGCTGATGCGCTCGGAGGCGGTGGTGATCTGGTCGGCCTGGTGGCCGGCGGCCTCGGCCAGCTGCATCGCCGTGGCTTGGGTCTCCTCGGTGGACACGGCGACCTTGGCCGAGGTGGCGTTGATGGTCGTCACCAGGTGGCGCAACTCGTCCACCGCGTAGTTGATGGCGTCGGCGATGGCGCCGGTCATGTCCTCGGTCACCGACGCCTTCACCGTGAGGTCGCCCTCGCCGAGCGAGCTGATCTCGTCCAGCAGCCGCATGATCGCCTGCTGGTTGCGGCTGTTGTACTCGACCTGGGTCTGGTAGCGCAGGTCCTGCTCGCGCGAGCGCGCGCGCACCGTGCTCCAGACGAAGCCGATGATCGACACCAGCGCCAGGAAGCCCGACACCAGGCCCAGCCAGAAGTTGGGGAACAGGCGGGTGTCGCGGGCCGAGCCGAACGCCGAGAACGCGTCGAACAGCTTCTTGCTGTCGTCCAGCATCCGCCCCGAGCCGGCGGTCAGCGCCGCCGCCGAGGACTGCGCGGCGAACAGGTTGTGCGAGCTGGCCAGGATGGTGTCGACGTCCTGCTTCATCGTCGCCCACAGGGCCTGCGACTGCTCCAGCGCCGCCAGCGCCGCGGGCGTGCGCACCGCGGCGATGCCCATCTCCGGATTGCCGCTGCGCAGGCCCTCCAGCATCTGGCTGAACACCACCGAGTCGCGTGCCAGCGCATCGCCGGCGGCCGCGGCGCCGTTGCCGCCGGCGCGCATCTCGGTCACCCGGCGCGCCATGGTGCCGGCGACCACCACCTGCTGCAGGGTGTTGAAGACCTGCGCGGAGGGCGCGCCGCTGACCGTCATCGCGCGCACCACCTCGTTGAGCTGCGCCTGCAGCTGCGGCACGCTGCCGGTGAAGCGATCGGCATTGCCGGCCAGGGCCAGCACCGCCGGCTCGCTGGCGATCACCTGGTCGGCGTTGCGGGCCAGCGGGGTCCAGGTGCCGCGCAGCTGGGTGATCGCGCCGGACACGCCGGCCTCCTGGCCGTAGCGCCCCTGCAGCTCGCTCACGGTGGCGTCGATGCGGCCCTTGGTGTCCTTGAACGCGGCGAACGCCTTGGCGTCGCCGGCCACCGCCTCGCGGCCCTGGTTGGCGAGCTGCTGCGACAGCACCTGCAGGTCGGCCGCGCCGGTGCCGGCGCCGGCCAGGCGGCTGCCCTGCCAGGTCGCCACACCGGTGTTGGCACCGAACACGATCATCGACAGCACCAGCAGGCCCAGCCAGAAACTGGTGCTCACACTGCCGAGCTTGTGGGTCTTGCGGGCGTCCGGAGCGGTACTCATGGTTCGACCTCGGTCTTTGATGCGGGACGGCGGCGACTCAGGCCGCGGCCTGCCTGAATTCGGGGGTGCGCGACAGCAGCGACAGGGAGAACACGCCCCAGTCCTGGGTGTCGCTGCGGAAGGCGCGGTCGATGAAGTGCGCGTAGCGGCCCTGGGCCAGCTCGCCCGGCTCCACCGCCTGCGCGCCGTCGAAGCTGCGCTGGCCGTAGAGCTCGTCGATGGTCAGGGCGACGTCGCCGCCGCTCTGGCGCATGATCAGCACGCGCTGGCCTTCGTGCAGCACGGTGCGCCGGCCCTCCATGAACTGCTTGAGGTCCACCACCGGGAACAGGTTGCCGCGCAGGTTGCCCACGCCCAGCAGCCATGGCTGCGCGCCGGGCACCGGGGTGACCGGCGGCATCGGCACGATCTCGACCACCTCGCGGAAGTCGGAGACCAGCCGCCGCGTCCCCACGCGGTAGCCGACCCCGCGCCAGATGTCGGCGGCGAACTGCCGCTCCGGCAGCTGGGTGGCATGCGCCAGGCTGCGCCGCTCGTAGGCCTCGAGGATGTCGAAGGGCGAGCGCATCAGCCCACCAGCTGCTGGATGCGCGCGATCAGGTCGTCCTCGCGCGGCGGCTTGACGATGTAGCCCGCGGCCCCCTGCCGCAGCCCCCACGCCTTGTCGGTCTCCATGCTCTTGGTGCTGACGATCAGCACCGGGATGTGCCGGGTCGCCTCGTCGCGCGCCATCGCCCGGGTGGCCTGGAAGCCGCTCATGCCGGGCAGCACCACGTCCATCAGCACCAGGTCCGGCGCCTGCCGGCGGATGAGCTCCAGGCCCTCCTCGGCGTTGTCGGTGGTGACCACCTGGTGGCCGGCCTTCTCCAGCCATTGACTGAAGACCGCCCGGTCGGTCGGTGAGTCCTCGATCAACAAGATTCGAGCCATTGTGCCTTTCCCCCTGGTCAGGCGTTGACGTATGTGCGGATGGCGCTCAGCAGTTCTTCGCGGGTGAATGGCTTGGTGAGATAGTGCTCGGAGCCGACGATGCGGCCGCGTGCCTTGTCGAACAGGCCATCCTTGGACGAGAGCATGATCACCGGCGTCGACTTGAACAGCTGGTTGCCCTTGATCAGCGCGCAGGTCTGGTACCCATCCAGACGCGGCATCATGATGTCGACGAAAATGATCTGCGGCTGCCGGTCGGCGATCTTGGCCAGCGCCTCGAAGCCGTCGGTCGCCGTCACGACCTCGCACCCCTCGCGTTTGAGCAGCGTTTCGGCGGTGCGGCGAATGGTCTTCGAATCGTCGATGACCATCACCCTGAGTCCTGCGAGCTCCCCACCCGCAGCAATGTTTTCAGTCATTCAAATTCCCCGGGCGCGCGACGATTCATCCCTTCCGACGCCGCTACGAAACGACATGTATATCCCAAGACCCGCCAAGGCTGTCAAGGGCGAAAACCGTGGTGCCCGTCCCGCGGGCCGCTCCGGCCGCGGCCCGCCCGTCGCGGCCCCGGTCCGGGCCGGTCCGCGCGCAGGCGGCGGGCGCCGGAACGCGCCATCGGCGGCGCCAGCCGTTACCATCGACAGCCTGTTCTCCAGGGTCAGACCATGCCGTTCGACGTCATCGTGGTGATGGATCCCATCGCCGCCATCAAGATCGCCAAAGACACCACCTTCGCCATGCTGCTGGAGGCCCAGCGCCGCGGCCACCGCCTGCTGTACGTGCGCCCCGGCGGACTCGGCCTGCGCGAAGGCCGGGCCCAGGCCGACATGGCCCCGCTGCAGGTGCGCGACGACCCCGCCGGCTGGTTCACCCTGGGCGAGTTCGCCCCGCGCGACTTCGGGCCCGGGCAGGTGGTGCTGATGCGCAAGGACCCGCCGGTCGACGCCGAGTTCGTCTACGACACCCACGTGCTGAGCGTGGCCCAGCGCGCCGGCGCCCAGGTCGTCAACGACCCGCAGGGGCTGCGCGACTTCAACGAGAAGCTGGCCGCGCTGCTGTTCCCGCAGTGCTGCCCGCCGACCCTGGTCAGCCGCGACGCGGCCGCGCTCAAGGCGTTCGTGCTCGGCCACGGCCAGGCCGTGCTCAAGCCGCTGGACGGCATGGGCGGGCGCTCGATCTTCCGCAGCGGCAGCGGCGACCCCAACCTCAACGTGATCCTGGAGACGCTCACCGACGGCGGCCGCACCCTGGCCCTGGCGCAGCGCTTCATCCCCGACATCAGCGCCGGCGACAAGCGCATCCTGCTGATCGACGGCGAACCGGTGGACTATTGCCTGGCGCGGATCCCGCAGGGCGACGAGTTCCGCGGCAACCTGGCCGCCGGCGGCCGCGGCGAGGGCCGCCCGCTGAGCGAGCGCGACCGCTGGATCGCCGCGCAGGTCGGCCCGGAGATGAAGCGCCGCGGCATGCGCTTCGTCGGCCTGGACGTGATCGGCGACTACCTGACCGAGGTCAACGTCACCAGCCCCACCTGCGTGCGCGAACTCGACGCCCAGTTCGGCCTGAACATCGCCGGCCTGCTGTTCGACGCCATCGAGGCCGGCGCCGCGCGATGAGCGCCGCGGCGCCCGCCCCGCCGCGCATCGACGAACGCCAGCGCCTGGCCGCCACGCTGGCGCTGTCGCTGCTGGTGCACGGGGTGCTGATCCTGGGCGTGGGCTTTGCGGTCAGCGACAGCGCCCCGCTGGTGCCGACCCTGGACGTCATCTTCAGCCAGACCCAGACCGCGCTGACCCCCAAACAGGCCGACTTCCTGGCCCAGGCCAACCAGCAGGGCGGCGGCGACCACGCCACCGCGCGCCGTCCGCGCGACAGCCAGCCCGGCGTGGTGCCGCAGCCGCGCACCGGGATGGCCCCGCAGGCCCAGCGCGAAACCCCGGCGCAGGCACCGGCGCCGCCGCAGACCCGGGTGGTCGCCAGCCGCCGCGGCGAGGACCGGCTGCCGGCCCCACAGCCGGTCCCGCAGACCGCGCCATCCGCCGACACGGTGCGCGAGCAGCGCGACGCCGAGATGGCGCGGCTCGCCGCCGAGGTGCACCTGCGCTCGGAGCAGTACGCCCGGCGTCCCAACCGCAAGTTCGTCTCCGCCAGCACCCGAGAGTACGCCTACGCCAACTACCTGCGCGCCTGGGTCGACCGCGCCGAGCGCGTCGGCAACCTCAACTACCCGGACGAGGCGCGGCGGCGGCGGCTCGGCGGCAAGGTGGTGATCAGCGTCGGCGTGCGCCGCGACGGCAGCGTCGAGAGCAGCCGCGTCCTGGTCTCCAGCGGCACGCCGCTGCTCGATGCCGCCGCGCTGCGCGTGGTGCAGCTCGCGCAACCGTTCCCGCCGCTGCCGCGCACCGAGGACGACATCGACATCCTGCAGGTCACGCGCACCTGGCTGTTCCTGCCCGGCGGCGCGCTGCAGGACGACCGCTGAGCGGCGCGCCCGCCTGGCAAATGACGATTGGCGGGGACGTCATAACGACAGAACATTTCTGAATGGGCAGAACGCTCGGGATTAATGGCCTGGGGACCGCACCGCACCGACACGCCCACGCGTGAGGCGCGCTGTTGGAGGCAAGGACGCCACCCCGCCTCCCTCCACCCGAGTCCGCCCGTTCGATGAAAGCCATCCGCACCACCCTGCGGCCCAGCGCGCTCGCGCTGGCATTGGGGTTCGCCGCCTTCGCCCCCTCCGTTCTCGCCCAGTCCACCACCGGCGCCATTGCCGGCCAGGCCCCGCCCGATGCCCGCCGCGTGCTGGTCCGCAGCGATACCGGCCTGAGCCGCGAGGTGGAGGTCGACGCCCGCGGCCGTTACGCGATCACCCAGCTCCCCCTCGGGACGTACTCCGTGACCGCCAAGGACGCCACCGGCGCGACCCTGCAGAGCCGCGACAACGTCGGCCTGACCGTCGGCGCCAGCACCGACGTCTCCTTCGCCGGCATCGCCGAGCTCGATGGCGTCCGGGTCACTGCCGACCGCGCCGCCGCCGCGATCGACATCAGCAGCGTCGACTCGCGCACCGTGGTCACCGCCGAGCAACTGCAGCGCCTGCCGCTGGGGCGCTCGTCCGAGGCGATCGCACAGCTCGCGCCCGGCGTCACCGGCAACAGCGGCAGCGGCACCTACGTCGGCCCGACCGGCAGCCAGCTGGTCAGCTTCGGCGGTTCTTCCGCGGCGGAGAACGCCTATTACATCAACGGCTTCAACACCACCGATCCGTTGCGCGGGCTGGGCGGCCTGACCCTGCCCTACGGCAGCATCGACCAGCTCGAGGTCTACACCGGCGGCTACAGCGCCAAGTACGGGCGCTCCGACGGCGGCGTGATCAATGCGGTCGGCAAGCGCGGCACCAACGAGTGGCACTTCGGCGGCCAGGCGATCTGGGAACCGGGCGGCCTGCGCGCGTCGCAGAAGGACGTGTACTACCCCGGCGACGGCGCGCTGTACCGGCCGGACAGCGAGAACGACTCGTCGCTGACGACCCAGAGCCTCTACGCCGGCGGCCCGCTGATCCAGGACCGGCTGTTCTTCTTCGGCTCCTACGAACTGCAGCGCCAGGAAGGCCACAAGGTCTACAGCGTCGAGGACACCAACCACTACTACGACTACCGCTACCGCCGCCCCAGCTGGTACGCCAAGCTCGACTGGAACATCAGCGACAGCCAGCTGCTGGAGATCACCGGCGCCTCCAGCCGCTACCTCACCCGTGGCAACTACTACAACTACGACTACGGCGACCGCCAGGTCGGCAGCCTGCGCGGCAGCGCCAACACCACCAAGACCGGCGGCAGCCTGTGGACCGCCAAGTACACCGGCTACCTCACCGACCGCCTGACCTTCAGCGCGCAGTACGGCCGGCAGCGGACCGACGACTACACCAGCACTCCGGCATACAGCGACGCGCTGACCTACCTCTCCGGCACTTCGTACCAGAATCCGGCCTATACCGGCGGAACGCCGATCACCAACGCGCAGACCACCTCGTTGCTGGTCGATCCGGACCGCGGCAACCGCACCGACAACCTGCGGCTGGACCTGAACTACGTCATCGGCAACCACAGCCTCACGCTCGGCATCGACAACCAGAACGCGCGCGCGCTCAACCGCGGCTCGGTCGCCTCGGGCGACGGTTACTACTGGATCTACGGCAAGTCCAATCCCAACGTGGCGATCAGCCCCGACCTCGGCGTACCGGCGACCGGCGGCTACGCCAACGGCGAGGACGGCTACTACGTGAGCAGGTACGTCTACAGCGCCCTGGCCTCGGTGCGTTCGGCGCAGCGCGCGCAATATGTCGAGGACAACTGGCAGGTCACCGACCGCCTGCTGCTCAGCCTCGGCCTGCGCCTGGACCAGTTCACCAACTACAACCGCGACGGCGACGCGTACATCAAGCAGACCAGCGGGCAGTGGGCGCCGCGCCTGGGCTTCGCCTGGGACGTCCAGGGCGACGGCCGCTTCAAGGTGTTCGGCAACGCCGGCCGCTACTACCTGGCGCTGCCGCTCAACCCCGCGTTCAACGCCGCCGGCGCCACCCTGGCGACCTCGACCTACTACACCTACGGCGGCATCGACGCCAACGGCTATCCCACCGACCTGACCCAAATCTCCGATGCGGTCTCGGTCAACAACTACTACGGCGTCCTGCCCGATCCGAAGACCGTCGCGACCCAGGGCATCGAGCCGTCCTACCAGGACGAGTTCATCCTCGGCTTCAGCAAGGCCCTGGGCGACCAATGGGTATACGGCGCCAAGGCCACCTACCGGATCCTGCGCAGCGGCGTCGACGACTACTGCGACATCGAACGGGTGCTCGCCAAGTCCTCCTCGCTCGGCTACGACGTCACCAAGGACAGCAACCCGGTCAGCTGCTGGCTGATCAATCCCGGGCGGGCCAACACCTTCACCCTGGTGGACACCGCCGGCAACTACGTCAGCGTGCCGCTGAGCAACGCCGAACTCGGCTTCCCGGCCTTCAAGCGCAACTACTATTCGCTCAACCTGTCGCTGGAGCATCCGTTCGACCAGCGCTGGTACGGGCGCGTCGACTACACCTGGTCGCGCAGCTACGGCACCACCGAAGGCCAGTTGCTGTCGGGCATCGGGCAGACTGCGGTATCCACCACCCGGTCCTGGGACTACGCCGAGCTGATGGAGTACAGCAACGGCCCGCAGAGCAACGACAAGACCCACCAGTTCAAGCTGCACGGCTACTACCAGCTCACGCCGCAGTGGCTGGTGTCGGCCAACCTGCGGCTGGAATCGGGCACCCCCTTCAGCGCGCTCGGCTCGTACGGCGCCAACCAGAGCGATCCGGCCGGCTACGGCATCGCCTACCACTACTACCAGGGCCAGCCGGCGCCCCCGGGCAGCCAGGGACGGCTGCCGTGGCTGAAGCAGCTGGACCTGGGGGTGGCCTGGCGGCCGGCGGCGGCCGACCACAAGCTGGCCTTCAACCTGGACGTGTTCAACGTCTTCAACAGCCAGGCCACGCTGTGGAAATACCCCTACTCGGAGACCAATCCGGGCCAGGCCGACCCGCTGTACGGCGCCGCCTCGCTGCGCCAGGCGCCACGATCGCTGCGGTTGAGCGTCAGCTACGACTACTGAGCCCGCGCGCGCGGCGGCCCCGGCCGACGGAGCCGCCGCGCCGTGTTCTCCCCCCGCGTCCGGGGCATGCACGCCGGCGTGCCACCGGCCAGGCCGCACGCGAGCGGCGTCGGGCCCGGCGCGCGATACCGTCACCGGGCGGCCTGGCGCAACCGACTCAGGCGGTGGCGGCGGCGTGCAATCCATCGGCCAGCGCGACGATGGCCTCCGCGTCCTGCACCCGCTCGCGCCAGGCCGCGGGAATCCCGTCGAGCCCGTAGTAGGCGCCGGCCAGCTGGCCGCAGATCGCCGCGGTGGTGTCGGCGTCGTCGCCCAGGTTGGCGGCGCGCAGCACCGCCTCGGCGAAACTGTCGGTGGTGGCGAAGCACCACAGCGCCGCCGACAGCGCATCGACCACGTAGCCGGTGCCGCGGATGCGCGCGACCGGCACGGCGGCGTGGTCGCGCGCCGCCAGGGCGCGCAGCGCCGGGGTCACCGGCACCTCGCCCTGGGCCTGCAGCACCTGGTCGCGGTCGCCGCCGAGCAGGGCCGCCCGCAACTGGAACGCGAACAGCCGGCAGGCATCCACCGCCTCGGCGGCGGCGTGGGTGGTGCGCGAGCTGTCGGCCGCGCGCTCGCCCAGGACCTGCGGGCGCCGCGCGTAGTACATCGCCACCGGCGCCAGCCGCATCAGCGAGCCGTTGCCGGCGGCGCGCGGATCGTCGCTGCCGCTGAAGGCCGGGCCGCCTTGCAGGTAGCGCTCCAGCGCCTGGCGCACGGTGTTGCCGATGTCGAAGCATTCGCCGGTGCTGCTGAGGTAGCCGTGGCGATACCAGTTGCAATAGCGGTTCATCTGGTCGACCGGGTCGAAGCCGCGCCGGTACAGCAGGCTGTGTGCCAGGCACAGCGCCATCGAGGTGTCGTCGGTCCATTGCCCGGCGCGCAACGCGAACGGGCCGCCCCCGAGCAGGTCGTCGATCGGCGCGAAGCTGCCGGGCGCGCGGAACTCCAGCGTGGTGCCGAGCGCATCGCCGACCGCCAGCCCCAGCAGGCAGCCGCGGAAGCGCGCACGCTCCGCCACGTCCACGTCCACGCTCACCGCGCTGCCCGCTGTGCCTGCTGTTCGGCCAGCGTCAGCGCCACGTTGTTGCGCAGGTAGGCGGGCTCGACCCGTTCCGGCGCCACCGCCTCG
This sequence comes from Lysobacteraceae bacterium USHLN149, assembly GCA_037145635.1. Classification (GTDB taxonomy): domain Bacteria; phylum Pseudomonadota; class Gammaproteobacteria; order Xanthomonadales; family Xanthomonadaceae; genus JAATFS01. The sequence goes on along the minus strand of JBBCXB010000001.1, from coordinate 392,202 downwards.
CCCCGCGCGAACGCCAGCACCGCGAGCGCGGCCAGGTCCGCCGCATGCGGCAGCGCGCCGGCGTCGACGCCGGCCAGCCGTGCGGCGAAGCGGGCCTGCAGCAGCGCCTCGGCCGCCGCCCAGCCGGTGCCCACGCCGAACCAGGGCGGCCCGTCGTCCGGCAGTGCCAGCGCCTGCGGCGCCTCCAGCCGCTCCGGTGCGGCGGCCACCCACTCGCCGCCAGCACGCACGAACGCACCGGCGTAGACCTCGCCCATGCGCGCATCGATGCTGGCCAGCACCCGCGACGCCTCCGCCGGCGCGCGCCGCGCGAGCACCTGCAGCGTGGAGACCGCGATCACCGGCAGGTCCAGGCCCAGTGCGATGCCCTGCGCCAGTCCGATCGCCAGGCGGACGCCGGTGAATGCGCCCGGGCCGCGCCCGACCGCGACCGCATCGAGCTGGCGGCGGCCGATACCGGCCTCGGCGAGCAGCTGTTCGGCCCACGGCAGTGCCAGCTCGGCATGGCGGCGCGGGGCGATCTCGAAGCGCTCCAGCACCCGGCCATCGACATGGACGGCCACGGAGCAGGCTTCGGTGGAGGTCTCGAAGGCGAGCAGTTTCATCGACGTAGAGGCAGGCCGGCGGCCAGGAAACGAACGCGGCAGCTTACCACCGCGCCGCCCTCGCCCGACTGCGCGGCCTCCCGATCCCCGGCCCTGCGCCGCGAATCCCTGCCCCCTCTCGCGGGGAAAGGTGCCCGAAGGGCGGCGGGGGCGGTGGACTGCACGAGCTCACCCTCATCCGGCGCTTCGCGCCACCTTCTCCCGCAAGCGGGAGAAGGGAACTGGCATCCGAAGGCGGGAGGAGGAAGCTGGCATCCACACGGGGGGAGACGGTGGCGAGCTCCCGCATGCGGGAGGAGGAGAATAGCTCCCGCATGCGGAAGGAAGAGGACGGTTTCCGCATGCGGAAGGAAGAGGATGGCTTCCGTACCCGGCGAAGAGAGCGGGCTTCCGCAGGTCGCCCACGTAGGCCTACACCGGCAGGAAAAGGGAGCGGGATGCCAGGGTCAGAAAGGAGACGCGCTTCCACGGACAGGTCCGGTCGCGTCCAAGATCGAGCCGCCGCCATCCACCCGCGACTCGCCCATCCCTAATCCCTAATCCCTAATCCCTAATCCCTAATCCCTAATCCTCAATCCTCAATCCTCAATCCTCAATCCTCAATCCTCAATCCCCAATGCCGGCCCCACCCAGACATGCCCCCGAACCCCGCCCGATAGGAAACGCACGTCTTCCGGCGGCAAGGAACCGGACCTCCACGCACGGGGAAGGGAACCGGCTGCTGCGTGCGTGAACGGGAGCCGCGGCGACCCGCGGTCGGTCAGGTGACCGGCGGCGATGGTGCTGCGGAAGCGGCGTCCGGCGCGCCGAAGAAGCGCCGGACGTCGCCGATGTCGCGCGTGCGCGCGAACGGCGGCAGCGAGCCGAGGAACACTCGGCCGTAGGACTTGGACAGCAGCCGGGGATCGCACAGCACCAGCACGCCGCGGTCGCCCTCGCTGCGGATCAGCCGGCCCACGCCCTGCTTGAGCGCGATCACCGCCTGCGGCAGCTGCTCGTCGCGGAACGGGTTGCCGCCGTCGCGGCGGATCGCGTCCAGCCGCGCTTCGTAGACCGGGTCGTCCGGCGCGGCGAACGGCAGCTTGTCGATCACCACCACGCTCAGCGCGTCGCCGACCACGTCCACGCCCTCGCGAAAGCTCGCCGAGCCCAGCAGCACGCCGTTGCCGGACTCGCGGAAGCGCTGCAGCAGCGTCGCGCGCGGCGCCTCGCCCTGCACGAACAGCGGCCACGGGCCGTCGCGCAGCGCCTCGGCGGCCTCGCGCAGCGCGCGGTGCGAGGCGAACAGCAGGAACGCGCGGCCGTCGGAGGCGGTCAGCACCGGCGTCACCGCCGCGATCAGCGCGGTCCCGTAGCCGCGCGCGGTCGGGTCTGGCAGCGCCGGCGGCAGGTAGCACAGCGCCTGGCGCTCCCATTCGAACGGGCTCGGCTGCAGCAGCGTCACCGGGTCGGTGAGCCCCAGGCGCTGGGCGATGTGCTCGAAGTCGCCGCCCACCGCCAGGGTCGCCGAGGTGAACACCCAGGCGGCGTGCGACTTCTCGCGGTGCGCGCGCAACGGACCGGAGACGTCCAGCGGCGTGCGCTGGCAGCGGAAGCCGCGTGGGCTCAGCTCGTACCACAGCACGTCCGAGTCGGCCGCCGCGGCCGGCGTCTGCGGCGCCGGGTCGCCCTCGCCGTCGTCGCCGGGCAGCTCGTCCCAGCTCGCCGCCGCCAGGCCCGAGCCGGGCGCCTCGCCGAGCCAGTGCGCGAGCCGGCCCAGCGCGTCCTGCGCGCGCGCCGCGCAGGCGTCGAACCCGGGCGAGGCCTGGCGCAGCGGCTGCAGCGTCTGGCCCAGCCGCGCCAGCGCCGCCATCACCGCATCGAAGCCCTCGCGCACCTGCGGCTTGGCCAGCGCGCGCCACTGGGTGCCGCGCGGCGGCAGCCCCTCCATGCCCGCCCGCAACTCGCGCAGGGCATCGTCCAGCGCGGCCACCGGCTCCTGCAGCGCCGCCTGCGCACCGGCCACCCGCCGCGACTCGGTCATGCAGTCGCGGGCCAGCTCCTGCCACGGGCGCATGCCGAAGCTCTCGCCGAAGAAATTGGCGGCCAGCTCCGGCAACTGGTGCGCCTCGTCGATCACGAACGCCTGCGCGCCGGGCAGGATCTCGCCGAACCCCTCCTGCTTGAGCGCCAGGTCCGCCAGCAGCAGGTGGTGGTTGACCACCACCACGTCGGCCGCCTGCGCACGCTGGCGCGCCTGGACCACGAAGCAGTCCTCGTAGAACGGGCACTCGTTGCCCAGGCAGTTGTCGACCGTGGAGGTCACCAGCGGCAACAGCGGCGAGTCGTCCGGCAGCGCCTCCAGCTCGGCCATGTCGCCGAACTGGGTGCGCCCGCTCCAGGCCACCACGCGCTGGAACTGCGAGACCTGCTCGGGCGTCGCGGACAGCCCGTTCGCCAGCCGCGGCTCGCCGCGCGCCTGCTGCAGCCGGTAGCGGCACAGGTAGTTGGCCCGTCCCTTGAGCAGCGCGCTGCGCAGGCCGATGCCGAGCGCGGCCCGCACCCGCGGCAGGTCGCGGTGGTAGAGCTGGTCCTGCAGGGCGCGGGTGCCGGTGGAGACGATGGTCTTCAGTCCCGACAGCAGCGCCGGCACCAGGTAGGCGTAGGTCTTGCCGGTGCCGGTGCCGGCCTCGGCCAGCAGCACCTCGCGTTGCTCGAAGGCCTCGGCGATGGCCTCGGTCAGCCGCAGCTGCGCCGCGCGCGGCGCGAACGAGGCCAGCTGGCGTGCGAGCGCGCCGCCCTCGCTGAGGGCATCGCGGCTGGCTTCGGCAAGGAGCGACATGGGAGGGCGGTTTCGGGCGGGAGGATTCGCGAAGGCGGATCCCTGCGAATCCCTACGCCCGAATCCCCCTCCCCCTCAGTAGCGCTTGACGCCGGGCACGGTGCAGGTGGCCATCTGCGACCGCGCGGAGGCGGCGTTTTCCTTCTCGCCCCGCGCCAGTCGCGCCTGCTCGATGGTCGCCCAGTGGCGGCGGCACAGCGGGCCGGTCTTGGAGCCCAGGTCCACGGCCTGCTTGGCGTAGCGCTCGGCACCGGGGTAGTCGGCCTGCAGCAGCGCCAGCTCGGCGCGCTCCTGCAGCACCGCCGGGTCCCCGCTCACCAGCTTCAGCGCCTGGTCGAGCGCGCCGCCGGCCGCAGCGAGGTCGCCGGCCTCGCGCTTGTGGCGGGCGAGCTCGCGCAGGTCGTCGACCTGCGGGTCGCGCAACGGCTGCACCGACAGCTCGGTGTCGTCGACGCCGGCCGCGGCCTCGACCGCGGCCAGGCGCTGCGCGGGCGTGGTGGTGTCGACCGGCGCCGCAGCCGGGGCCGGTGGCGGAGCGGTCATGCAGGCCGCCAGCGACAGGCTGAGCGAGGCGGCGACGAGGACGAGGCGCAGACGGGGCATCGGAGGGTTCTCGGGGATCAGGGCTGGGGTGGGGGGGACGACGACGCGGGCGCGGGCTCTTCCGGCTTCTTGTCCAGCCCGAACCAGCTGCGCCAGCCGCCACCGCCGGCGTTGCCGTCCGGGGCGGACGGATCGGCCGACGGCGCCACGCCGGAACAGGCCGCGTAGGCGGGAGCATAGCCGGCCACGAACGGGAACTGGCGCGCGCCGGGGCAGTCCACGTCGGTCACGCCCGAGCCGGTGCCCTCGACCCACTGCCAGTCCAGGCCCTTGCCGTTGACCTTCAGCGGCGCGCTGGGCAGGCGCGTGAAGATGCCCGACCACACCCGCATCGCGCCGGTGGCGCCGTACAGGCCGGTCTGCTCGTTCTGGTCGTTGCCCATCCAGATGACCGCCAGGTGGTCGCCGGTGTAGCCGGCATACCAGCTGTCGCGTCCGTCGTTGCTGGTGCCGGTCTTGCCGGCCGGCGTCAGCCGGCCCAGGCCGTCGCTGAGCAGCTGGCGGCCGGTACCGCCGCTGACCACCTGCTGCAGGGCGACGCCGATCAGGTTGGCGGCGACTGAGTCGCCCTCCTGCGCCGGTGCCGGGGTCTTGTCGTAGCGCTTGAGCAGCTTGCCCTGCGGGTCGAGCACGCCGCGCACCGCATGCAGCGGCTGGATCTCGCCGCCGGACGCGAGGAACTGGTACAGCTGCGCCATCGCGTACGGGCTCTGGTCGGTGGCCCCGAGGATCAGCGACGGATTGGTGTCGGCCTTGATCCCCGCCAGCACGTGCACCAGCTGCGCGACGCGCTCGGGGCCGACCTGCATGCCCACCCGCACCGTCGCCTGGTTGTACGAGTGCGCCAGCGCATCGACCAGCCGCACCGTGCCGTGGCTGCGGTTGTCGGAATTGCCCGGCGACCAGGTCTTGCCGCGGCTGAGCTGTACCGTCACCGGCGAGTCGTCGACCCAGCTGGCCAGCGACCAGCGGTCCGGCGAGGCCAGGGCCAGCAGGTAGACGAACGGCTTCAGCAGCGAGCCCACCTGGCGCTGCGCCTCGACCGCACGGTTGAAGCCGGGCTGGGAGACGTCGCGGCTGCCGATCACCGCGAGCACGTCGCCGTTGTGCACGTCGGTCACCACCAGCCCGGCCTGCAACGGCGGGCGCTTGCGGCCCTTGCGGGACGACCCGTCCAGCGACTTCAGCGTGCGCGTCACCGCGCCCTCGGCGTAGGCCTGGGCCGAGGGCGACATGCCGGTCAGCACGCTCATGCCCGCGCCCTGCAGCACGTTCTCCGGGTAGTCGTGAGCGAGCTGGCGCCGCACCAGGTCCACGTACGCCGGGAAGCGGTTGGCCGCCACCAGGCCCGGCACCTCGGGCACCCCCAGCGGCGCGGCCAGCGCGCGCTTGTACTCGGCCTCGTCGATCAGCGCGTTCTCGTGCAGCTTGCCGAGCACGAAGTTGCGGCGGTCCAGCGCGCGCTCCGGGCTGCGCCGCGGATCGTAGTAGGACGGCCCCTTGACCAGGCCGATCAGCAGCGCCACCTGCTCGGTGGTCATCGAATGCAGGTCGCGCCCGAACCAGAACTCGGCGCCGGACGACACGCCATGGATCGCCTGGCTGCCGCGCTGGCCCAGGTAGACCTGGTTGAGGTAGGCCTCGAGGATGGTGCGCTTGTCGTAGCGCGCCTCCATGATCAACGCGTACAGGATCTCGTTGAACTTGCGGGTGACCGTCTGCTCCTTGCCGATGCCGAGCAGACCACTGCGCGCCAGCTGCTGGGTCAGCGTGCTGGCGCCCTGGCGGGTGTGCCCGCCCGAGCGCAGCATCACCCAGGCCGCGCGGAACATGCCGCTGAGGTCGATGCCGTGGTGGTAGTTGAAGTCGCGGTCCTCCACCGCCTGCAGGCCGGTGACCAACAGCTCCGGCACCTCCTCCAGCCGCACCAGGCGCCGCTCCTCCTGCTTCTGGCCATACAGCGTGGCGATGCGCGCCGGGTCCAGCCGCGCCGCGTTCAGCGCCTTGCGGCTGGCGGCGTCGCGCACCCCGGTCACGCGCCCGCCGGACACGCTCACCTCGATCCGCCGCGCAGGCACCTGGCCGTCGACATCCACATAGCCGCGGCTGGCGATGCTGAAGCGGCCGCCCTCCTGACGGTAGGTGCCGGCCATCTCGCCGCGGCCGTCGTCGCGGTAGGACGCCGCGTCCAGCTCGGTCTTGAGGCTGGCCGGATCCAGCGCCTTGCCCGGCGCCAGCACCAGCGGCCGTGCGTACACGCGCGTGGGGATCTGCCAGCGCAGCTCGCCGAAGCGCTGGGTGACCTGCTGGTTCAGGTACAGCGTGTAGGGGATCAGGAAGCCCAGCGCCAGCGCCAGTGCGGCCAGGCCCCAGACGATCAGACGGCGCTGCCAGCGCGGTCCTTCGTGATCGATGTCGTCCTCGAGTTCTTCGGGACCGTCGTAGTCGTGGCGTCGTGGCACAGGGATGCGAGAATGTAAATTCTGGCGAGTCTAGCGCAGCGCTGTCGGCCGCGCGGCCCCGCCGCGCTACTCGTTACATCCCCGCACAGGCTCGCACGGGCCGTGGCGGGGGTCTGCCCTGCCAAACTCCCGCGCCCGGACGTGCGGGCCGCCGCGACGGATTCGCCCACCAGGAGCTCCAACGGATGTCGATGTCGCTGGCCGACGCGCGCTACCTCAGCCACCGCGTGCTCGGCCTGATCCGCCGCAGCCTGGCCAGCCTGCGCACCCGCGGCTGGCGCGCCACCTGGCAGCGCATCCGCGTGCATACCCGGACCCTGCCCGCGCCGCGCCAGGCCCCGCCGTGGTTCCCGCCCGACGCGGCGTTCGCGCCCTTCGCGGTGCCGGACAGCGACGCGCCGCGGGTCTCGGTGGTGATCCCGGTCTACAACCACGTCGCGCACACCGTGGCCTGCCTGCGCGCCCTGGCCGCACACCCGCCGCAGCTGCCGTGCGAGATCCTGGTCGTCGACGACGGCGGCAGCGACGGCACCGGGGAACGGATGGCGCAGGTCGCGGGGCTGCACTACCACCGCCGTGACGGCAACGGCGGCTTCATCGCCGCCTGCAACGACGGCATCGCCCTGGCCCGGGGCGACTACGTGGTGCTGCTGAACAACGACACCGTGCCGCAGCCGGGCTGGCTGGACACGCTGATCGACACCTTCGTGCAGCACCCCGACACCGGCCTGGTCGGCAGCCAGCTGCTGTATCCGGACGGGCGCCTGCAGGAGTCCGGCGGTCTGGTGTTCGCCGACGCCGGCGCGTGGAGCTACGGCCGCTTCGAGTCGCCGGAGGACCCCCGCTACGCCTACCTGCGCGACATGGACTACTGCTCCGGCGCCGCCATTGCGATGCCGCGGGCACTGCTGGCGCAATGGGGCGGGCTCGACCTCCGCTACGCCCCGGCCTACTACGAGGACACCGACCTGGCCTTTGCGGTGCGCGCGGCCGGGCTGCACGTGCGCGTACAGCCGGCCAGCCGGGTGGTGCATGACGAGGGCACCAGCAACGGCACCGACACCCGCACCGGGGTCAAGGCCTACCAGGTGCGCAACCAGGCGGTGTTCGCACGGAAGTGGCAGGCCGCGCTGGCCGCGCAATGGCCGGTCGGCGCGGTGCCGGGCCCGGCCCTGCTGCACCGCGGCCAGCGCCAGGTGCTGATCGTGGACGAGGCGGTGCCGCAGCCGGACCGCGATTCCGGCTCGCTGCGCCAGTTCAACCTGATCCGGATGCTGCGGCGCGAGGGCGCGCACGTGGTGTTCCTGCCTACCCGGCGCGAGCATGGCGGGCGTCACACCGAGGCCCTGCAGCAGCTCGGCGTCGAGGTCTGGTATGCGCCGTTCCTGGAGGGCATCGGCAGCTGGCTGCGCGCGCACGGCGCGCGCTTCCAGGTGGTGATGATGGTGCGCCACCATGTCGCGCTGGAATGCCTGCCGCTGCTGCGCAGCCTGGCGCCGCAGGCACGCACGGTGTTCGACACCGTGGACCTGCACTACCTGCGCGAGCGCCGCGGCGCCGAGATCGCCGGCGACGCCGGGCTGCTGCGCGCCGCCGAGCGCACCCGCCGCCAGGAGCTGCAGGTGATGGCGCAGACCGACGTCACCCTGCTGGTCTCGGCCGCCGAGCGCGAGCAGCTGCGCGTGGATGCGCCCCAGGTCCGCGCCGAGCTGCTGTCGAACCTGCACGAGGTCGCCGGCGCGGGTGCGGACTGGGAGGCACGCCGCGACCTGGTCTTCGTGGGCGGCTTCCGCCATCCACCGAACGTGGACGGGGTGCGCTGGTTCATCCGGGAGGTGTTCCCGCGGATCCGCGCGCAGCTGCCCGACGTGCTGTTCCATTGCGTCGGTGCCGACGTGCCCGACGAGCTGCAGCGCCTCGCCGACGCGTGCGAGGGCGTGCAGCTGCTGGGCCACGTGCCGGTGCTGGCGCCGTACATGGACGGCATGCGCGTCGCCGTGGCGCCGCTGCGCTTCGGTGCCGGGGTCAAGGGCAAGGTCAACCTGAGCATGGCGCACGGCCAGCCGGTGGTCGCCACCCTGTGCGCGGTGGAAGGCATGCACCTGCGCGACGGCGAGGACGTGCTGGTGGCCGACGACGCCGAGGGCTTCGCCGACGCGGTCGTGCGGCTCTACCGCGACCCGCAGCTGTGGCAGCGCCTGGCGGGCAACGGCCTGCACAACGTGGCCCGGCACTTCTCGCTGGAGGCGGCGCACGCCACCGTGCGGCGGGTGTTCCTGGACTGAGCCGCACCCGCCGCCGAGCCCTGCCGCGGAGGTGCGACGAGCCCCGCGCGGGCTGGACCGGAAGCACCTGCGCGCGGCCGCGGCACGCCGCCTCAACGCGGCCGCAGGCTCGCCGCGTCCACCCGTGCGCCGAAGGCCGGCAGTTCGGGCGTGGCCGGATCCAGCCGCCGCGCCTCCTCCAGCGCCTCGCGCGCGAACGCCGCATCCTCGGCGCCCAGGCGCTCGCTGCCGACCGCGATCCAGCGTTGCGCCAGCCGCCGCCGCGCCGCCGCCAGGGCCTCGTCCTGCGGCGCCATCGTGCGCCACGCGTCCAGGCAGACGCGCGCGGCCCGCAGCCGGTTGCCGCGCAGCTCATCCTCGAAGCACTGCCGCGTCGCGGGCACGATGCGGCGCACCGCGTGCAGCACCCGGCGATCGCGCGGGGCGATCGCCTGGGCCGCACGCAGCCGGTCGTAGGCGCTGGCCCCCGGCGGCGTCAGCCACTCCTGCGCGGTCTCCGCGGCCTCCACCTGGCGCATCAGCTCGCGCAGCCGGCGCTCGCGCGCGGCCGTCGGCTGCGGCGGCGACTGGGCGTCGCGCGCCTGCCGGGCGCGGGCCACCGCCTGTTCCGCCGCGGCGATCGCCGGCACCTCCGGCCCGATCGCGCGCGCCTGGCGCAGCGACTGCGTGGCCGCCTCGAAGTCGAAATCGGCCGCCTCACGCGCGGCCTGCGCGGCGTACTCGTTCGCCACGCGTTCCAGTCCGCGGCGGGCGCCGGCATCGTCCGGCTGCGCCGCCAGCACCGCGCCGAAGTCGCGAGCGGCCGGGGGCAGCCGCCCACGCCGCAGCAACGCGGCGGCGCGGGCGTTGCGCGCCTCCAGTGCACGATTGAACGCGGCCTGGGTCTGCGGCAGGTCGACGTGCCCGCCGTCGTAGCCCCGGGCCGCGGCCAGCAGCGCCGCGGCCTCGGCGAGGCGCCCCCGTGCCAGCTCGGTGCGCGCCTGCTGCAGCAGGTCCGAGAGCGCGTCCTCGCGTCCTTCCAGGGCATCGGTGCGCTCCGGCGCCAGGTCCAGCACGCGCCGGTACAGCGGCAACGCACTGTCGGGCGCCCCGTCCAGACGGCCCTGGCGCTGCGCCGCCACCGCCTGCGCCACCAGCCCGTCGAGCCCGGCGCGGCGGGCCTGCTGCCGGCGCAGGTCGCGCCCGACCCGGGCGACCTCGGCCTGCGGCACCTGCAGTTGCTGCGCCAGCGCCAGCATCCGCTGCGCCTGCGCCAGGTCGCCTGCCGCCAGGGCGCGACGCGCCTGCGCGACCGCGGCGACGCCGGTGCGCGCCAGGCCGGCACGGGCCTCGTCGCGGTCGTTGTCCAGCGCCAGTGCCGCATCGAACAGTTCGCGCGCGCCGCTGCCGTCGGCGGCGCTGAGCCGGCCCGCGGTCAGCGCGGCATCGCCGCGCAGCACCAGCTGCTGGATGCGCGTATCGGGCCAGACCCAGTCGACCAGCGGTTGCCGGAACCCCAGCGCCAGGACCAGGGCCAGCCCCAGCGCCGCCAGCAGCGCGCCCCACAGCACGCGGCTGCGCAGCGGCCACAACAGGCGCGACCGGGCCCATCGTGGCCGCGGCAACGTACGCCGGCGCCCGCTCGGCGCACGGCCGGGTCTGGGCGTGTTCACCCCTGGATTTTAGCCGTCGCCGGCGTCACGGACGCGTCGCGGCAAGCGTCGCCGGCAGCCGGGCCGGGACCGGCCGCGCGCCGCGGCTAGGCGCCGCCGCCCACCGCGCCGGGCCGCTCCGGCACCGTGGCCGGTGCGCTCAGCGGCCCGCCGCCGCGTTGCCCAGCCGGCGTACCTCGTTGACGCCCGGCAACGCGTCGAGCTTGCCCAGCAGCGCCGACAGCTGCCCGTAGTCGCTGACCTTCAGCCGCAGCCGCAACTGCGCGCGGCCGCTGTCGCGGACATTGTCGCTGTTGATGTCCAGCACGTGCGCGTCTTCCTGGGCGATCAGGTTGGTGATGTCCTTCAGCAGCCAGCGCCGGTCCACCGCGCGCACCTGCACGTCGACCTCGTAGCCGCCGCCGGCCTGCCCCCATTCCACCGGCAGCACCCGCTGCGGATGCGCGGCCGCCAGCCGTGCCAGCGCCGCGCAGTCGCTGCGGTGCACGGTGACGCCGCGGCCCCGCGTCAGGTAGCCGGCGATCGGCTCGCCGGCGACCGGCTGGCAGCAGCGCGCCAGCTGCACCAGCAGGTTGCCCACGCCCTGCACGGTGAAGGTGGAACGGCCGATGCCGTCGCGGCGCGCGGTCGGACGCGGCAGCGGCGGCGGCGCGGCCGGCTGCGACGCCGCACGCTCGGCCTCCAGCAGCGCGCGGCTGACCTGGCTCGGCCCGGTATCGCCGAGCGCGATCTGGATGTGGAGGTCGTCGATGCCATCGGCGTGGAACTTGCGCGCCACCGGCAGCAGGTCGGCGTGCTGCAGGCCCAGGCGCTTGAGCTCGCGGTCGAGCAGGTCCTTGCCGGCCTGCACGTTGCGGGCGCGGTCGAGCTTGTGGAACCACGCCCGCACCTTGTCGCGCGAGCGGCCGCTGGCGAGGAAGCCGTTGGCCGGCAGCAGCCAGTCGCGCCGCGGGTCGGCCTCCTTGCCGGTCATGATCTCGACACGGTCGCCGCTGCGCAGCCGGTAGGTCAGCGGCACGATGCGATGGTTGACCTTGGCGCCGCGGCAGCGGTGCCCGACCATGGTGTGCACGTGGTAGGCGAAGTCCAGCGGCGTGGCGCCCTGCGGCAGGTCGATGACCTCGCCCTTGGGCGTGAGCGCGTAGACCCGGTCCTCCACCAGTTCGGCGTCCAGCGCGCCGGCCAGCTCGCCGGCATCGCCATCCTGCGACTGCTCCAGTAGCTGGCGCATCCAGGTGATCTTGCGGTCGAACGACTTCTCCGCGCCCTTGCCGCCTTCCTTGTACTTCCAGTGCGCGGCCACGCCCAGCTCGGCCTGCGCGTGCATCTCGTGGGTGCGGATCTGGATCTCGACCGTGCGCCCCTCCGGCCCCACCACCGCGGTGTGCAGCGAGCGGTAGTCGTTGGCCTTGGGCCGGGCGATGTAGTCGTCGAACTCGCTCGGCACCGGCGCCCACAGCGCGTGCACCACGCCGAGCGCGGCATAGCAGGCGGCGACGTCGTCGACCATCACCCGCACCGCGCGGATGTCGTAGAGCTGGTCGTAGGCGAGCCGCTTCTTCTGCATCTTCCGCCAGATGCTGTAGATGTGCTTCGGCCGGCCACTGACGTCCGCGCGCAATCCCTGCTCGCCCAGGGCGCGCGACAGCGTGCGCTTGACCGACTCGATGTAGCGCTCGCGCTCGACCCGGGTCTCGTCCACCTCGCGCGCGATGCGGCGGTAGGTGTCCGGCTCCAGGTGGCGGAACGCCAGGTCCTCCAGCTCCCACTTCAGCTGCCAGATGCCCAGGCGGTTGGCCAGCGGCGCGTGGATGTCGCGGGTCAGCTGCGCCAGCGCGCGCCGCTGTTCCTCGCTGAGACGGTCGGCCACGCGCATGCGCGCGAGCTGGCGCGCCAGCAGGATCGGCACTACCCGCAGGTCGTGGATGATCGCCAGCAGCAGCCGGCGCAGGCCCTCGCTGTTGCGGCCGGCCTCGCGCCCGGCATGCAGGGCCCAGACCTGGTCGGCGGCGTCGAGCCCCTCCAGCAGGCCCTCCACGGCCTGCCGCCGCGCCGCGTTCTCCCGGGCCAGCGCGGGCAGCGCCGAACGCAGGGCCGGCAGGTCGAACAGCACGGCGGCGATCAACGTGGGTTCGTCGGCCGACAGCAGCGCCAGCGCGTCCAGCGTATCGGCCAGCAACGGCCACAGCGTCGCCGGTGCCGCCGCCTCCGGCAGCTCGGACCAGGCGGCCAGCAGCGCCTCGCGCAGCTCCGGCGCCACGGCGGACGCCGCCGGGCGCTGCAGCAGCGTGTCCAGTACGGGAAGCGGGGAACGGGTCACGACGAAGGTTCGGCAGAGAAGGTTCGGCCCCTACACTAGCGTGCCCGCCGCCTTCCTCACAATGCGTCGGATCGGCTCCGCACCCTCGCGGCGACACGCGGCGCCCGACCGGAGTGCTTAGCGGGGGTTCAGTCGCCAAACCCTGTGATTCCGCGCGTGCCGGCCTCTGTGCATCGCGGTGCGGAGCGCCGTTTACACCGGCTTTACACCCGTGCGGGACCCAGCTCCTATGCTCGCGGTCGACGACGTCACCTGCGTCGTCGTTCCCCCTGCCAAGAGAGCACAGCGATGAAGACCTGGAAGAAGCCGGTAGTCCGCGAGATCTGCGTGGGTGCCGAAATCAACTGCTACGCCTCCGGCGAGCTCTGACGCTCCACCCGCCCTCCCTCGACGCGTGCCGGTCCGACGACCGGCAAAGGCAATCCTCGACATGCGCATCATCGTCCTGGGATCGGCGGCCGGTGGTGGGCATCCGCAGTGGAACTGCCATACGCCCGCCAGCGTGCGGGCCTGGCAGAACGCCGCGGGTGCCCGGCGCCGCACCCAGGCCAGTCTCGCCATCAGCGCCGACGGCGAGCGCTGGCTGCTGGTCAACGCCTCGCCGGACTTCCGCCAGCAGGTGCTGGATACCCCCGCGCTGTGGCCCCGCCACGGACTGCGCCACTCGCCGATCGAGGCGGTGCTGCTGACCAGCGGCGAGATCGACCACATCGCCGGTCTGCTGTCGATGCGCGAGGGCCAGCGCTTCGATCTCCATGCCAGCCCGCGGGTGCTCGACCTGCTCGCCCAGAACCCGATCTTCGACGCGCTGCAGCCCGGCTGCGTCGCCCGCCACCCGTTCGAGCTGGAGCGTCCGCTGGCGCTGCTCGGGCTGCAGGTGACGCCGTTCGCAGTGCCGGGCAAGGTGCCCTTGTTCATGGAGCGCCATCACCCCGGCGACCTCGCCGGCGCGGCCGACGAGACCCTGGGCCTGACCTTCGACGACGGCCGCCACCGCGTCCACTACATCCCCGGCTGCGCGGCGATGACCGACGCGTTGCGCGAGCGCCTGCAGGGCGCCGAGCTGGTGCTGTTCGACGGCACGCTGTGGCAGGACGACGAGCTGGTGCGGCTGGGCGTGAGCGCCAAAACCGGGCAGCGCATGGGCCACCTGAGCATCGACGGCGAGCACGGCACCCTGGCCGCGTTCGCCGGGCTCGGCGTGGCGCGCAAGTACTTCGTCCACGTCAACACCACCAACCCGGTGCTCGACGCCCATTCGCCCGAGCGGGCCACGGTCAACGCACAAGGCTGGGACGTGGCCCACGACGGGCTGGAGATCACCCTGTGACCGCTCTGCTTGCCCCCGACCAGCTCGAAGCCGAGCTGCGCGCCATCGGCGCCCGGCTCTACCACGACCGCCATCCGTTCCACGCGCTGCTGCACGCCGGCCGGCTCGACCGCGGCCAGATCCAGGCCTGGGCGCTGAACCGGTTCGAGTACCAGCGCTGCATCCCGCTCAAGGACGCGACGATCCTGGCGCGCATGGACGACCCGGCGCTGCGGCGGATCTGGCGCCAGCGCATCCTCGACCACGACGGCCAGGCTGAGGGCGACGGCGGCATCGCGCGCTGGCTGCACCTGACCGACGCGCTGGGCCTGGACCGCGACCTGGTGGAGTCCGGCCGCGGGCTGCTGCCCGGCACCCGCTTCGCGGTGCAGGCCTACCTGCAGTTCGTGCGCGAGAAGAGCCTGCTGGAGGCGATCGCCTCGTCGCTGACTGAACTGTTCGCGCCGCAGATCATCGGCCAGCGCATGGCCGGCATGCTCGAGCACTACGCCTTCGTCCCGCGCGACGCGCTGGCCTACTTCGAGCACCGCCTCGGCGAGGCCCCGCGCGATGCCGACTTCGCGCTCGACTACGTCAAGCGCCAGGCCGACACCGGCGAGAAGCAGGCGCAGGTCAAGGCCGCGCTGCACTTCAAGTGCGGCGTGCTGTGGTCGCAGCTGGACGCGCTGCATTTCGCCTACGTCAACCCCAGGGTGGCCTGGCCCGACGCCTTCGTCCCGGCCGGCGAGCCCGCGGCCCCGCAGGGGACGGCATGACCGCGCCCGACCGCGACAGCCGCCCCGCGCTGCGCGCCGGCATCCGGCTGCAGCACGACCGCGTCCGCGACCAGTGGGTGCTGCTGGCGCCGGAACGGGTGATCGAGCTGGACGAGACCGCACGCCAGGTGGTGCAACGCTTCGACGGCGAGCGCTCGCTGGCGCAGATCGCGCAGGCGCTGGCGCAGGAATTCGACGCGCCGGTCGCGGAGATCGAGGCCGACGTGATCGAGCTCGCCGCCACGCTCGGCCACAAGCGCGTGCTGCGCCCATGAGCGCCGTGCCGGCCCCGCCGCTGTCGCTGCTGCTGGAGCTGACCCACCGCTGCCCGCTGGCCTGCCCGTACTGCTCCAACCCGCTGCAGCTGGCCACGCTGCGCGAGGAGCTGGAGACCGACGGATGGCGCTCGGCGCTGGACCAGGCCGCGGCGATGGGGGTGCTGCAGGCGCACTTCTCGGGCGGCGAGCCGATGCTGCGCAAGGACCTGCCGGTGCTGGTCGCGCACGCGCGCACGCTGGGCCTGTACAGCAACCTGATCACCTCCGGCGTGGCCGGTGGCGAGCCGATGCTCGACCGCCTGTGCGAGGCCGGCCTGGAGCATGTGCAGCTGAGCGTGCAGGACGCCGACGCCGCCGGCGCCGACCGCATCGCCGGCTACCGCGACAGCCTGCCGAAGAAGATCGCCTTCGCGCGCGCCGCGCGCGCGCGCGGGCTGCCGCTGACGCTCAACGCCGTGATCCACCGCCACAACGCCGAGCGGGTGCCGGCGATGATCGAACTGGCGCTGGACCTGGACGCCGAGCGGCTGGAGATCGCGCACACCCAGTACTACGGCTGGGGCCTGCGCAACCGCGCCGCGCTGATGCCCACCCGCGACCAGGTCGACGCCACCGTGGCGGCGGTGGCGCAGGCGCGGACCGCGCTGGGCGAGCGCCTGGCCATCGACTTCGTCACCCCGGACTACTACGCACATCGTCCCAAGGCCTGCATGGGCGGCTGGGGACGGCGCTTCCTCAACATCTCGCCGCGCGGCGACGTGCTGCCCTGCCATGCCGCCGAGAGCGTGCCGGGGCTGCGCTTCGAGAACCTGCGCGAGCGTCCGCTGGCCGAGATCTGGCGCGACGGCGAGGCCTTCACCCGTTTCCGCGGCACCGCCTGGATGCCCGGCACCTGCCAGGCCTGCCCGCAGCGCGAGGTCGACTGGGGCGGTTGTCGCTGCCAAGCGCTGGCGCTGAGCGGCGACGCCGCCACCCTGGACCCGGTCTGCGCGCGGGCCGACGGCCATGCCGCCCTGCAGGCCCTGGCCGCCCGGGAGGCAGCGGCGCCCGCGCCCGCCTTCGTGTACCGGCGCCCCGCCCGCGCCGCCGCCCCGGACCCGGGCTGAGGGCTGCTGCGCGCCGGGCCGCGGGACTACACTAGCCCCCGTCCCTCCATCGGAATCGCCTCCATGCCGCTCCCGCGCGCCGTTCCCGCCCTGCTGTGCCTGGCCCTTGCCGCCGCGGCCGCCCCCGCGCTGGCGCAGCGCACCGTCTCCGGCGACCTGCAGACCCAGATGTCGGCCGAGGCGTTCAAGGCCGCCGGCCTGGACAAGCTGAGCCCGCAGGAACTGGCCGCCCTCAACGACTGGCTGCAGGGCCGGGTCGCCGAGCAGACCGCGGTGGCGCTGGAGCAGGCCAAGGAGGCCGGCCGCCAGGAAGTGATCGTCAAGAACCGCGGCTTCTTCGACTTCGGCTCGCGCGAGCCGATCGAGAGCCGCCTGGTCGGCGAATTCACCGGCTTCGGCAAGGGCCGCAGCTACGTGCTGGAGAACGGCCAGACCTGGGAACAGACCGAAGCCGCCAGCCTGTCGGTACGCAAGCCTGCGCCGGCGGTGAAGATCAAGCCGGGCGTGGCCGGCGTCTGGTACCTGCAGATCGAGGGCTACAACACCATGGCCAAGGTCCGTCGCACCAAGTAGCCCGCGATGGACGCCACCCCGCCGCAGCGCCCGTGGCCGCGCGCCGTGCAGGCGCTGCGGCAGCGCCTGCGCCGCAGCGATCTCGGGTTCATCGGGGTGGCGCTGCTGGTCGGTCTGGTCGCGGGGCTGCTCACGCTGCTGCAGAGCGGCCTGTCGCACGCGCTGCAGACCTGGCTGTACGGGCTGGACGACGACATGCGGCTGAGCTCGATGCCGCACCTGGGCTTCACCGCCCTGCTGGTGCTGCCAATCGGTGGCCTGCTGGTCGGCCTGGTGAGCCTGGCCGCGACCCGTCGCAAGCGCCAGCTGCTCGATGCGGTGGAGGCCAACGCGCTGCACGGCGGGCGCATGTCGATGCGCGACAACCTGATCGTGTCCACGCAGACGCTGCTGTCCAACGGCTTCGGCGCCTCGGTCGGGCTGGAGGCGGCATATACCCAGATGGGCGCCGGCAGCGGCTCGCAGCTGGCGCGGGTGCTGCGGCTGCGGCGCTCGGATACGCGCACGCTGGTCGGGGCCGGGGCCGCCGGCGCGATCGCCGCGGCCTTCGGCGCACCGCTGGCCGGGGCCTTCTACGCCTTCGAGATCGTGATCGGCGCCTATACGCCGTCCGCGCTGGCGCCGGTGGCGGTGGCGGCGCTGGCCGGCACCTTCATCGCGCAGAGCGCGGGCGTGCCGCCGTACCTGCTGCCCGCCGCCTCGGCGGTCACCCTGCATGCCCGCGACTACGCGCTGTACGCGGCGCTCGGCCTGGTGTGCGCGCTGATCGGCATCGCGATCATGCGCCTGGTGTCCGGCATCGAGCAGTGGGTCAAGCGCAGCCCGCTGCCCGGCTGGGCGCGGCCGGTGGTCGGCGGCCTGTTGCTGATTCCGCTGGCGATGGCCTCGCCGCAGACCCTGTCCTCCGGCCACGGCGCGCTGCATGTGGACCTCACCACCCATACGCCCCTGCTGTGGATCGGCGCGCTGCTGCTGCTCAAGTGCCTGGCCTCCGGCGTCTCGCTCGGCTTCGGGTTCCGCGGCGGCCTGTTCTTCGCCTCACTGTTCATGGGCACCCTGGTCGGCGCCCTGTACGCCGGGCTGCTCAACCTCGCCGGCGGCGGCGCGCTGCTGGACGGCACCGCCGCGGCGCTGGCCGGCATGGCGGCGCTGGCCGCGGCCGTGGTCGGCGCGCCGATGACGATGGCGATGCTGGTGCTGGAGGGCACCCACGACTTCGTGCTGGCCAGCGCGGTGATGGCGGCGGTGCTGGTCGCCAGTACGGTCGTGCGGCAGGTGTTCGGCTATTCGTTCTCGACCTGGCGCCTGCACCTGCGCGGCGAGTCGATCAAGAGCGCACGCGACGTTGGCTGGGTGCAGCACCTCAGTGCCGGGCGGATGATGCGCAAGGGCGTCGGCACCCTGCCCGCGTCGGCGACGGTGGACGAGTTTCGGCACCGCTTCCCGCTCGGCTCAGGCACGCGGGTGGTGTTGCTGGACGAGCGCCAGCGCTACGCCGGCATCGTGCCGGTCGCGCGCCTGTATGCCGACGGGATCAAGGCCGATGCACGCGTGGGCGAGTTCGCCGGCAACCGCGATGTCGCGCTGGCCGCCGACGCCGACGTGGTCACCGTGATGCATCGCTTCGACCAGACGCAGAGCGACGAAATGGCCGTGGTCGACGCCGACGGCCAGGTGCTGGGCGTGCTGTCGGAAGGCTTCGTCCGCAAGCGCTATGCCGAGGAACTGGACAAGCGCCAGCGCGAACTGATGGGCGAGCGGGTCGAAGACAGCGACTGAGCACCGCCGGGACACCGGGCAAGCCACAGGCTGCCGGCCGCGCCCGGCCCGCAGCCTGCGACGGGGGTGCCAGGCGTGACCCGCCCCGCGGCTCCGTCCCCCGTCGCCCTGCCGGCGCGCTCCCACGCGGCGCAGGCCGCGTCCCGCGGCTGCGCCTCAGCGCAGTGCCGCGACCCGCTGCGCCAGCTTCTTCGCCGACACGCCCGTCTTGGCCCCCAGCTCCTGCGCGAACATCGACACCCGCAGTTCCTCCAGGTCCCAGCGCAGCGCCTGCCACTGCGGGCGCTCCTGCAGGCCCCGCGCCGCCGCCTCGTCGAGCGCGTCGACGAACGGCTTGAGTTCCAGCATCCGCGCCTGGTCGCGCGAGGGATCGCGCTTGGCGCGCTCGGTGCGCAGGATCATCGCGCGCAGGTAGCGCGGGTACTGCGCCAGCGCCTCGGCCGGGGTCTCGCGCAGGAAGCCGGGGTGCACCAGCGCGGCGAGCTGCCGCTCCATGTCGTCGAGGTTGCCGCGCGCCCAGCCCATCAGCGGCGCCTCCAGCAGCGGCCGCAGCTCGGCGACCGCCGACAGCAGGCTCTCGGCCAGCTTCAGCCGCGTCATCGCCTCGCCGAACAACTGGCGGGCGGCGGCGTCGCGGCGCTGCGCGAAGGCGTCCGGGTCGCGGATCGCGTCCAGCCCGCCGGCGAGCACCGCGTTGAGCGCCGCGTCCACCAGGTCGCCGCGCAGCCGCTCCTGCGACTCGATGGCCGCATACAGCAGGCCGGTCTTGGGCGATACCGGCAGCTGCTTGCGCGCCTGCTTGATCTTGTCGGCAAGTGCGATCTCCAGCAGCCGGCGCACGCCGCGCGGATGGGCCTCGGCCGCCTCGCTGCGGTCGGCGAAGATCCGCAGCGACGCCGACTCGCCGTCGTCCACCAGCGCCGGGTACGCCGGCACCCCGGCCTCGCCCGGCACCTGCAGCGGGATCGGCGCCGGCGGAAACTCGCGCAGGCCTTCGGCGGCCAACGCGCGTCCGGCGCGCGCGGCGAACGCCTGTCCGGCACGATCGCCGAAGCGCTGGCGCAGCGCGTCGAGGTCGCGCGCGCTCGCCAACACCTTGCCGTGCTCGTCGCGCACGCGCAGGTTCATGCGCAGGTGCGGCTCCAGCGACGCCTCGTCGAAATCCACCGCCGCCACCGGCGAGCCGGTGGCGCGCGACAGGAAGCGCGCCAGTTCGCCGCGCAGGTCGTCGGCCGACGGCTGCGCGAACGCCTCGTAGAACGCGCGCCCGAAATCCGGCGCCGGCACGTAGTTGCGCCGTTGCGCCTTCGGCAGGCTGCGGATCAGGGCGGCGGCCTTGTCGGCGACGAAGCCCGGCGCCAGCCACGACAGCCGCGCCGGATCCAGCGCATTGAGCAGGTGCAGCGGCACGTCCAGGGTGACGCCGTCGTCCTCGCTGCCCGGCTCGAAGCGATAGTGCAGCGGCAGCCGCGCGTCGCCCAGCGGGAAGTACTTGGGATAGCGGTCGGCCTCGCTGCCTTCGCCCGGCAGCAGGTCCTGCAGCGACCAGTACAGCGTGCGCCGCTTGTCGGCCGGCAGCGTCTTCCACCACGCCTCCAGCCCGGACGCCGAGTGCAGCTCGGGCGGCAGCCGGTCCAGGTACCAGCGCGTCTGCCAGTCCTCGTCGGCGACGATGCCGGCGCGGCGCAGCTTGGCCTCTTCCTCGCGCGCCTGCTCCAGCACCTTGAGGTTGTCGGCGACGAACCCGGCGCGCGTGTTGATCTCGCCGGTCACCAGGCCCTGGCGCACGAACAGGTCGTGCGAGGCGCCCGGGTCGATGCGCCCGTAGTGCACCGGCTTCTTCGGCGCCAGCACCAGCCCGAACAGGCTGATCTGCTCGGACGCCAGCACCTGCCCCTGCGCACGCGACCAGTGCGCGTCGAAGTGCTTGCGCGCCAGCAGGTGCGGCAGCTCGGCGATCACCCAGTCCGGCTCGATCGCGGCATTGGTCAGGCCCCAGACCTTCTGCGTGTCCAGCAGCGTCGCCGCCAGGACCCAGGGCGGCGGCTTGCGGGCCAGTGCCGAGCCGGGGAACAGCAGGAAACGGCGCTGGCGTGCGGCCAGGAAGTCGCCCTTCTCGGTGCGGTGGCCCACCTGGGTCGGCAGCCCGGCCAGCAGCGCGCGGTGCAGCGCCTGGTAGGCCGCCGCGCGCTCGCGCTCGCCGATGTCCGCGCCCGGCTCGGCCGGCACCGGGCCGGCCGGCGGCACGGGTGCAGGCCCGGCCTTGCCCTCGCGCGCCAGGCGCGCGGCGCGATGCAGCTGGCCGCGCGTGGCGCGCACCGCCGTCGTCGCATCCCGCGGCGGCGCGCCGGCACCGGCCAGCAGCGGCGCCAGCATCGTGCCGGCCGGCGCTTCGCTCCAGCCCAGCTCCTCGCACAGCAGCCGCAGCTGGCGGTGCAGCTCGCGCCATTCGCGCATGCGCAGGAAGCCGAGGAAGTGCCGGCCGCACCAGTCGCGCAGTTTCGACTGGGTGAGGTCCTCGTGCGCGCGCCGGTAGCCTTCCCACAGCCGCAGGATGCCGACGAACTCCGAGCGCGCATCGGCGAACTGCGCATGCGCGTTGTCGGCGGCCTCGCGTGCCTCCGGCGGCCGCTCGCGCGGGTCCTGGATGCCGAGGAATGCCGCGATGACCGTCATCTCGCGCAGGCAGCCGTGCTGCTGCGCCGCCACCAGCATCCGTGCCAGCTTTACGTCCACCGGCAGCCGCGCCATCTGCCGCCCGATCGGGGTCAGCCGGCGCTCGGCGTCGACTGCCCCCAGTTCGGCCAGCTGCTGCCAGCCGTCGGCCACCGCGCGTTCGTCCGGCGCCTCCAGGAACGGGAAGTCCTCGATCCGGCCCAGGCCCAGCTGCAGCATGCGCAGGATCACCCCGGACAGCGACGCGCGCCGGATCTCCGGATCGGTGAAGGCCGGGCGCGCGGCGAAGTCGGCCTCGGCGTACAGCCGGTAGCAGATGCCCTCGGCGATGCGTCCGCAACGGCCCATGCGCTGGTTGGCGCTGGCCTGCGAGATCGGCTCGATGTGCAGGCGGTCCAGTTTCTGGCGCGGGCTGTAGCGCTTGATCCGCGCATAGCCCGGATCGACCACGTAGCGGATGCGCGGCACCGTCAGCGAGGTCTCGGCCACGTTCGTGGCCAGCACCAGCCGCCGCCGCGGCCCCGGGTTGAACACCCGGTCCTGGTCGGCGGCGGACAGCCGTGCATACAGCGGCAGCACCTCGGTCTCGCGGTACTTGCGCCGCTCCAGGGCCTGGTGCGCATCGCGGATCTCGCGTTCGCCGGGCAGGAACATCAGCACGTCGCCACGCGGGTCGAGCCGGGTGATCTCGTCGACCGCGGCCACGATCGCCTCGTTGACGCCGAGGCCGGCACCGGAGCTGCGGGCGTCGGGAGTGGCCGCGGCCGGCCGCGGCGGACGCGGGCCTTCCCGCGCGTCCCCCGTGCCCGGATCCGCACTCCGCGCTTCCGGCTCCTCCAGCGGTCGGTAGCGCACCTCCACCGGGTAGGTGCGGCCTTCCACGTCGATCACCGGCGCGTCGTCGAAGTGGCGGGAAAAGCGTGCGGTGTCGATCGTGGCCGAGGTCACGATGACCTTCAGGTCCGGGCGCTTGCGCAGCAGCTGCTTGAGATAGCCGAGCAGGAAGTCGATGTTGAGGCTGCGCTCGTGCGCCTCGTCGACGATGATCGTGTCGTAGGCCGACAGCCAGCGGTCGCTGGCGATCTCCGCCAGCAGGATGCCGTCGGTCATGAACTTGATCCGCGAGGCCTCGCCGACGCGGTCGGTGAACCGCACCTGGAAGCCGACGGTGGTCCCCAGCGGCGTGCGCAGCTCCTCGGCCACGCGGGTGGCCACCGCGCGTGCGGCGATCCGCCGCGGCTGGGTACAGCCGATCATCCCGGCCACGCCGCGGCCGGCGGCCAGGCACAGCTTGGGCAGCTGCGTGGTCTTGCCCGAACCGGTCTCGCCGGCGATCACCACCACCGGATGCGCCCGGATCAGCGCGACGATGCGCTCGGACTCGCGCGCGATCGGCAACTGCTCGTCGAGGGTGATCGCCGGCTGGCTCTCGGCCCGCGCCTGGCGCTGCGCCAGCGAGGCCTGCAGCGCCTGCTCGAACGCCTCGCGCGCCGCGGGGTTGCCCGGCTTGCCCTGCCAGCGCGACCATAGGCCGAACAGCCGGCCGCGATCGCGACTCATCGCGCCGTCGATCGCATGGCGTCGTTCGCTCAGTTGGGCAGCCAGATCTTTCTGTATAGCGCTCATCAATCGTTCGATGTGAAATATTGAATTACAAGAAATCCTTTAGCCTGGCTATTGTGACGCCATATCAGTTCCCAAGGAGGACCATTCCCATGTCCAAGAAGAACGCATCGCCCAAGAACGCAGGCAAATCCCAGCTGGCCGCGGCCGCGCCGTCGGCGCCCCACATCGATATCGGGATCAAGGACGGCGATCGCAAGCAGATCTCCGAGGGCCTGTCGCGCTACATGGCCGACGCCTTCACGCTGTACCTGAAGACCCACAACTTCCATTGGAACGTCACCGGGTCGATGTTCAACTCGCTGCACACCATGTTCGAGACCCAGTACACCGAGCAGTGGGGCGCACTGGACGAGGTCGCCGAGCGCATCCGCGCCCTGGGCTTCAACGCCCCCGGCTCGTACCGCGAGTTCGTGGCGCTGACCTCGATCGCCGAGGAGCCGGGGCTGAGCGACAGCGCCGACTGGCGCGAGATGGTGCGCCAGCTGGTCAGCGGCAACGAGGCGGTCTGCCGCACCGCGCGCAAGGTGCTGGGCACCGCCGACGACGCCGGCGACGACCCGACCGTGGACCTGCTGACCCAGCGCCTGCAGACCCACGAGAAGTACGCCTGGATGCTGCGCTCGCTGCTGCAGTAAGCCCGCGGGGCTTCGCCCTTCGGGTGGTTGTGGGCCCGGGCTGCGCCTGCCGCGCCTTCCCGGGCCTGGGCTCGCCCGCCGGCCATGCCCGCGCCGGCCGGCGCGCCCCTCCTGACCCGAGGGGCTCCTCCCGCGCATCGCGCGAGGCCGCCGCAGGGGTTCGGCGCACTGGATCCGGGTCCTGGTACCCGGCCCGGCGGCCTTGCCCGAAGCTGTTCCGACGATCGCTCCGGGCCTGCTGCGCATCTGCCGGCCCTTGCTACCGGCCCTGTCGACATCCCCCGATCGGCCAGCCTTCCGCCCCACGGGCGCGACCTGGGCTCGCCTACGGCCTCGTGAGGGGTTCGCGGACGCGCCAGACCCCGCGCCGCCCGGCCAGCCCGCTTGGCCCGCGCGGTATCCTAGGCGCATGTCATCCCCCGCCCATGAAGTACTGAGCCGCGTCTTCGGCTACGACGAGTTCCGCGGTCCGCAGCAGGCCATCGTCGACCACGTCGCCGCCGGCAACGATGCCCTGGTGCTGATGCCCACCGGCGGCGGCAAGTCGCTGTGCTACCAGATCCCGGCCCTGCTGCGCGAGGGCACCGGCATCGTGGTCTCGCCACTGATCGCGCTGATGCAGGACCAGGTCGAGGCGCTGCGCCAGCTCGGCGTGCGCGCCGAATTCCTCAACTCCACCCTGGACGCGGAGAACGCCCAGCGGGTGGAGCGCGAGCTGCTGGCCGGCGAGCTGGACATGCTGTACGTGGCGCCCGAGCGCCTGCTGACCGGGCGCTTCCTGTCGCTGCTGGAACGCAGCCGCATCGCCCTGTTCGCGATCGACGAGGCCCACTGCGTGTCGCAGTGGGGCCACGACTTCCGGCCCGAGTACCGCCAGCTCACCGTGCTGCACGAGCGCTGGCCGCAGATCCCGCGCATGGCGCTGACCGCCACCGCCGATCCGCCGACCCAGCGCGAGATCGCCGAGCGCCTGGACCTGACCGAGGCCCGCCACTTCGTCAGCTCGTTCGACCGCCCGAACATCCGCTACACCGTGGTGCAGAAGGACAACGCCCGCCGCCAGCTGCTGGACATGCTCGGCCGCCACCGCGGCTCGGCCGGCATCGTCTACGCCATGTCGCGGCGCAAGGTCGAGGAGACCGCCGAGTACCTGCGCACGCAGGGCTTCAACGCGCTGCCCTACCACGCCGGCCTGCCGGCGGAGGTGCGCGCCGAGAACCAGCGCCGCTTCCTGCGCGAGGAAGGCATCGTGATGGCCGCCACCATCGCCTTCGGCATGGGCATCGACAAGCCGGACGTGCGCTTCGTCGCGCACGTGGACCTGCCCAAGTCGCTGGAGGGCTACTACCAGGAGACCGGCCGTGCCGGCCGCGACGGCGAGGCCGCCGAGGCCTGGCTGTGCTACGGCCTGGGCGACGTGGTGCTGCTCAAGCAGATGATCGAGCAGGGCGAGGCCAGCGAGGAGCGCAAGCGCCTGGAACGCGGCAAGCTCGACCACCTGCTCGGCTACTGCGAATCGATGCAGTGCCGGCGACAGGTGCTGCTGGCCGGTTTCGGCGAGACCTACCCGCAGCCCTGCGGCAACTGCGACAACTGCCTGACCCCCGCCGCGGCCTGGGACGCCACCGTGGCCGCGCAGAAGGCGCTGAGCTGCGTCTACCGCAGCGGCCAGCGCTTCGGCGTCGGCCACCTGATCGACATCCTGCGCGGCAGCGACGGCGAGAAGATCAAGCAGTTCGGTCACGACCAGCTCAGCACCTACGGCATCGGCCGCGACCTCGACGCGCGCACCTGGCGCAGCGTGTTCCGGCAGCTGGTGGCGGCGAGCCTGCTGGAGGTCGACAGCGAGGGCCACGGCGGCCTGCGCCTGACCGATGCCAGCCGCCAGGTGCTCAAGGGCGACCGCCAGGTGATGATGCGCCGCGAACAGCCGGCCAGCCGCGAACGGGGCGACCGCAGCAGCACGCCGCGTACCGGCGTGCCGGTGCAGCCGCAGGACCTGGCGTTGTTCAACGCCCTGCGCGGGCTGCGCGCCGAGCTGGCCAAGGAGCAGAACGTACCGGCCTTCGTGATCTTCCACGACAGCACCCTGCGCAACATCGCCGAGCAACGCCCCGGCAGCATCGCCGAGCTCGCGCGCGTGGGCGGCATCGGCGGCAGCAAGCTGGCGCGCTACGGCGAGCAGCTGGTGGAGGTCGTGCGTGAACAGGGCTGACGCCATCGCAGCGGAGATGTGTCAGGATCGACAGAAAAATCCGCGGAATCGACAGCCCGCATTCAATCTGGGCTTGATAGCGTTCGAGGCGTCGAAGCCGGCATGGATCGCCGCTCATCTCCTGCAGGGTCCTGACCGATGAAACGCATGTTCTTGTTGCTGGGTGCCCTGCTCGCCGCCGGAGCCGCATCCGCCCAGGCGAACGACACCTCCACCGCCGCCGCCACCGCGCGCGAGCTCGACCTGAGCGTGCCGCAGGAGCACATCCAGTACCGCTCCGACCCGACCTACCAGGCCGATGCCCCGGGCACCTATTACGGCGACAAGAGCGGCCGCTCCGCCTCGGCCGCCAAGGCGGCCGCCGAGGCCGAGGCCGCCGTCGCCCAGGCCGACAGCTGCCAGGGCGAGGTCCATGGCAGCGTCTCCACCGGCATCGGGTACTCCAGCCGCGGCGGCAACAGCAACTACCAGGCCGCCAATCTCAACCTGTGCAAGACCTACTACAACGACGACGGCAAGCCGCGCCAGATCGGGGTCAGCATCAGCGTCGGCCAGGGCGAAGGCCCCGGCTACGGGCGTGGCTACTACGGCCGCGGCGGCTACGGCGCGCCGCCGTTCGGCTGGTAAGGACGGGCGCCCGTTGCCTTGACGGGTGCTTCACCGCCGATTTGTCGAAAATGCGGCTCTCATCGAGGAAGTCGCCATGCCCAGCCACAAGGATCGCCCGGTCGTTTTCGTCGTCGAGGATGGCGAGGGCACGCGCGAGCTGAGCTGCCTGGTGCTGGAGAGCTACGGCTTCACCTGCCGCAACGCCGGCACCATCGAGGAGGCCATGGCGCTGATCCAGAGCGACCCGCGCATCGATGTGCTGTTCTCCGACATCCACTTCCCCGGCAGCCTGACCGGCGTCGACCTGGCGCTGATGGCGCGCCAGAGCCCGTACAGCCTGCCCGTGCTGCTGACCTCGGGCCTGGCCGTGGAGTACGTCGAGGAGATCCTGCCCGAGGGCGTGTCCTTCCTCGAGAAGCCCTACACGCCGGAGCAGCTGCTGGCCGCCATCCGCTCGGTGATGGCCAAGCACAAGGCCGAGCTGACCTCGGCGACCTAGGCTCGCCGCTGCTGCGCCCCGTCGCCCGCGCCGGGAGACCCGGCCGCGCAGGCGGGCGTACGCGTTGCCGCTTCGCGGCTCTCTCGGGATTCCTCGTGAGACTCGGCTCGGAACCGCGGCGGTCCGAGCGGCGAGTGCAGAGAGGCTCCACCCAATGCCCCGAGGACTGACCTGTCCAACCGCCACCCAGGCGGGCGCCACCCTCCTGCCGGCCTCGCTTCCGGCCACCGGAAGTGCTCGACACCTTGCCGACTGGACATTCGCGACATCGCTGCGAAGCCCCGCTGATCCACGGCGATCGATCGGACCGCGGACTGTCATGACGCGGCAACGCATCCGGGCGGATGCTGGGGCCTGCATCCATACCTGATCAACGCAGTCCTGATCACCGCAGTACGGTTGCCCAGCACCCGCTCCCCTGGGGCGTCGGCTGGAGCGGGTGCGTCCCGATGCTGCCCGCGCGGGTACCGTTAATGCGAGGGACCAGTACCTGTCCGCCCATTCAGCATCATCACATCGTCCAGCGGCCGCGCTTTCTAGGGTGGTTCCTGCAAGTCCAGGAGAACAGCGATGACCCGGCAGACCCGATTCGAAACCAAGACCTTCCGCGGCTGCGAGATCCGCCTGCAGGCCGGCCAGCGGGATACCGCGGCACCCTGGATGGTGAAGGTGGACGTCTACGACCGTACCGGCGCCAAGACCCGCATCCTCGGCAGGAGCCAAGGCTGGCCGAGCTGGCAGCAGGCGGTGCTGGACGGTTTCCAGCTGGGCCGTGACTTCGTCAACACCAGCCTCTCCGCGTTACGTCCCACCCGGGCGGAGTTCGCGCCGGTCGCTTGAAAACCCGGCCGCGCTAGCGTGGCCGCGAAAGCCGTGCGCGTGCCGAGGAGGCCGTCCGCGTGGTGGGAGCGCTCCCGAGCAATCGCCAGGCAATAAGTTTGCGTTGACCTCAAGGGCGACGAAGACGCTATCCCGCACAGACAGTGGCCGGCTACGCGACAAGGCCGCGGCGCGCGGCCGTCTTTCCGGGCGTTCCAGGCTGACTGGCAGCCCATCCGTAACGCCGCGGCGCGCCTTCCCACCCGGACGTGCGGGCTCAAGACCTGACGTCTCCCACCGTATCCATTGCGTTGCGGACGGCTCCGGCTGTATCGCGGAAGGCCTGGTCCCTGGATCCTACTACTCTACCTGCGTCCAGATTTTCCCTTTGGTTCGAAACACGCAGGCAAGCGTCGCTTCGGCCCACCGCCGCGGCCCGTTCACGGCCAGTCTTCGAAGCCGACTCGCTGGCGCGATCAACAGACCCTGTAACGGCCCGACGTCAGCCGTGACAGTTAACCCGTGGCAGACCCGCCCTCTCACCGATAGCACCGCGTTCGCCATGCTTGTAGACGCGTGTTCGACGGGTACCTCAAGGTGCGGGTCGCGTGCCGGTTGGGCGCCGCGCTTTCGTGCCGAGGACATTGCGCCGATGACATCCCACTGCGCCAGCGCCTGCCAGGCAGGATTTAGCCGGCAGCAGGCGCTGCCGAGGGGAGTTGAGTGGTCCAGCTGCGGATACCCGCACCCTTTAAGCTGCCCTGGGTGATGCCTACGGCTGCACAGCTGGTAGGCGCATCATGCCCGTCCCGATGTTAGGAGGATGTCCGCATCGGCCGGGCGGTCGCTGAGGCCGGCCGAAGACGAACCCGGCCGGCCCGATCCTGCCAGCCCGGCACGTTCCGTTCCTGGCGACGCCCGGGATCGCGGGCGCTCCAGCGTCCACCGCAGCCGTCCGCTGCCGCGTCCCGTCTCCGGCCTCGCGCGTGCCACTGGACACGAACTGGGGCGCGCACTGGGCGACGCGGCAACCCCTGTCGAATGCTCGAACGCGCAGGCCCGCACCCGGGACGGCACATGGCGTCCACCCCATGAGGGCGGTCCGGGGCGAGATGCAGGGCATGTCGGCGGGCGATCCGGACCGCGCCGTGCTTCCCGCAGGCATGCGGTTCGCACTTATTCGTTCCCGCCATTACCCTGCCACCGGCGTGCGAACGCGACAGGCCCGACCCAGCGCAGTGTCGAACCGGCACTGCAGCGGTTCGCAGGAATGACCAAGCCCGCGCGCCAAAACAGGGCCAACCCGGAAATCGCAAGGCCCGGCCACGCCTGCACGCCCGGTTCTCACCGTCGGCCAGTTCGGGCGCCACGGGCGACGCAGCGCGGCCCACCAGGCCACCGCGTCCCGGTCACAGAAGGCGAGCGCGAGGTACGCGGGCAGTGCGCATCCGCGTCCCGAGGCGTCCAGCGCTACAACCAGCGGACCAGGCCCGCAATCTGGACGATGCCTGCAACGCAGCCCAGTGCGCCGATGCCGAACAGCGGCCACGCCACCCAATCAACCACGCTTGGGATCGCACGCCCACGCGCCATGGTGAACAATCCGGCGGCCACGATGGCGAGCGCCACCCCACCGAGCACGATGTAGGCGCCGTGCAACTGCCCCGCCATCTCCCACAACGCGGAGTCCTGACCGGCAACCTGGTTGGTACGGATACTCATGATGTCGACTTCCCCCTGTGAAGCGCGCGCACTGTGCCGCGTGGCGTCCCGGGACGCAAGCGGCAGCGTGTGACGACGCCGGTCGGGCCGGTGCCTGACCCACCGCAGACGTATGCGCATCCAAGGCGGTCGGTGGATGTCGAGCGCCCGACCGCGCCGGCCGACTGCGCGGCGGCCGGACATTCGGGAGACGACAGCGAGGGGAGAGCAACGGCGCTTCGCGCGCGCGTGGCCGCCCAAAAGTGATGGTGGACCGTGATGGACTGGATCTTCGACGCGATGGATCGGATCCTCGACTAGAGATTGAAAGTCGGCTGCTCTTCGATCAGAACTACACAAGTCGAGCCGTCCAGCCCCTACCTACCTTCCTTGAAACAGCTGCGGTGGCTGAGCGCGGTCGCTACTTCCCCGCGGCCGGAGCTGCTCCTCGAGCCACTACCCGCAACGCCTGGCCTCGCCCTAGGGCGCCCGGGTGAGGCGGCGGCCGAGCGCGCGGCCGCGGCCGGTGGAGTTGTCGATACTCTCCAGGCTGCAGGCGCGCCGATCCGCCGCAAGGCGGTGTCCTGACAGGGCGCACGCCTGGACACGACTTGTGCCCGCCCCCTGCGGACGATTGTCCGCCCGCTCCGTCAATATCGATCCTTCGCTGCACTGCTAGGTACTGGGGGCACACGGCCAGTTCTCGGCCGTGGATGGACTCGCGCGCTACGTCGGGCGGGTGGCCGGTCAGTCGAAATGGTGAACGGATGAGCGCGGAAGCCGCATCTCAAGCACGTCGCTGGCGCCCGCGCAGGGTGCTGCGAACCGGTGATTGAGGGACGACGCGAGCATGGCGAGCCGGCGGCTGCGGCTGCATGCCCCGATGGCGCTCGCAATGCTCCCAGGAAGGCATACGGCAATCCGCAGCACATCGGCCGCGCGGCCTCTCCGGCTTCCTCATTGAAAGGCCATGACTTCCGGCAGGAGATTGTAGTGTTATACATAACTACATTACCAACACGACTAGTCGCGAAGTCGACAGGCGAGCGTCCATGCGCAGACCTTCCTATCCGTCGGGCAATCGCGCGCCCACTCAGGGGATTCGGGTGATGAACAAGGCTTTGAAGAAGTGGATGATGGCAGCGCTGCTCGCAGCCGCAGGCACCGCCCAGGCAGGCGATGTTGCGGTGAACCGCGGTGCCTATACGCTCAAAGCGGAAGTGTCGGGAACAGGCCCGGTCGACGTCGTTTTCGAGTCGGGTTTCGGCCAAGGTCCCGGAGTGTGGAAGGACGTGGCGCCCGCGTTGGGAAGCGGCTACCGCAGCATCACGTATGCCCGCGCCGGTCTGGGCCAGTCGGGCAGCGATGGACGCCCCAAGAGCATCGACGATCATCTGAACGACCTGGCCGCGGTGATTGACACGGTTGCCCCATCGCACAAGGTCGTTCTGGTGGGCCACTCATACGGCGGTCTGCTTGTCACCGAGTTCGCGCGTCGCCATCCAGAGCGCGTGCAGGGCCTGGTGTTGGTCGATCCGGCGACAATGGGGCAGCGGCATGCATTCAGGCAGGCCAACGACGCGCGAGTGCTGGCGGACGATGCCAAGCTCCTCGGAATGCTGCCGCCGTCGATGGCCGCCGACTATCGCGCGCTGATAGCGCAGCTGGACGCATCCGGTGCTGCCACGCCGCGCACCATGCCGGACGTGCCAGTCGCACTGCTCACGTCTACCCGCGTTGCGAACGAGCCCATGGTTTTCGAGGAAACGGCAGAGGGCAAGGCGATCTGGAAGGCCCAGCACGCGGTGCTGTTTGCAGGTTTCGCCCGTGGCTCGCACCGGTACTTCGCCACGGGCCACAACATCCATCGCGAGGATCCGGCGGCGATTGTGGAAGCCATTCAAAGCGTGGCAGCACCTCGGTAGGGCGACGCGTCCAATCGCGGCGACCTGCCCATCTCGGCCCCTCGCTGCGATTGCGGCGGGCCGCTAGAGCGGGCGGTAGTGAACCGCCTCGGCGGTGTCTCCTACAGGTATGCGGTAGGGGGCGCCTTCGGCGTTGAACGTATTGGACCCGCCAGCAGCTTTGGCAGGCGCATCGCTGGCCAACACCTGGCCGCTGCCTCTCCGGATTCAACGACAGGAACGCTGGTGCAACGCTGCCCTTTCCTCGTCGTCCTCGCCCTTCGGGGTTCGACCAAGACGTACACCTGGCCTCGCCAGCGCCGACATGGCCCCGCAGTGCGACGACCACGAGGTGCCACCCGTGGAAGCTGCGGGACTGCGGTCGTTTTCAGGCGCGGCTTTCAGGATCGGGCGGCGAGTGCCTGACGCGCGACGTGAATCACGGGAAGGAATGGTGGGCCGTGATGGATTCGAACCATCGACCAAAAGATTAAAAGTCTTCTGCTCTACCGACTGAGCTAACGGCCCTCGCCCCGGCCTTGCACCGGGGTGCGCATTCTACCCCAGACCGGTGTCAGGGCGAAATTGCGTAGTGCGTGGGATCCGGCACGCCGGCGTCGGCGAAGCCGGCGGCGCGCAGGGTGCAGGCGTCGCAGTGGCCGCAGGCCCGGCCCTCGACATCGGCGCGGTAGCACGAGACGGTCAGCCCGAAGTCCACGCCCAGGCGCACGCCCTCGCGCACAATGTCGGCCTTGCTGAGGAACTGCAGCGGCGCGTGCACGCGCAGCCCGGCCCCCTCGACGCCCGCCTTGGTGGCGAGGTTGGCGAGCTTCTCGAAGGCGTCGATGAATTCCGGGCGGCAGTCCGGGTAGCCGGAGTAGTCCACCGCATTGACGCCGCAGAACAGGTCGCTCGCGCCCAGCACCTCGGCCCAGCCCAGCGCCAGCGACAGCATGATGGTGTTGCGCGCAGGCACGTAGGTCACCGGGATGCCGGCGCCGCCGGCCTCGGGCACGTCGATGTCGTCGGTCAGCGCCGAGCCGCCGATGCTGCGCAGATCGACATCCACCACCTTGTGCACCACCACGCCCAGCGCCTGCGACACGCGCGCGGCGGCCTCCAGTTCGGAGGTGTGGCGCTGGCCGTAGCGCACGCTCAAGGCATGCACCGCAAAGCCCTGCTCGCGGGCCAGGGCGACGACGGCGGCGGAATCCATGCCACCTGAGAGAAGGACGACGGCTTTCTTCATGGAGAATCGGGAATCGGGAATCGGGAATCGGGAATCGGGAGAGCGTATCAGGGGCGGCGTAGCCCCTACCGCCCGGGTTCGTCGTTCCAGAGCAGCTTGTGCAACTGCATCTGGAAGCGCACCGGCAGGCGATCGGCGACGATCCAGTCGGCCAGGTCGCGCGGCGCCAGCTCGCTCTTGCTGGGCGAGAACAGCACGCTGCAGCGCCGGTCCAGCGCATGGGTGCGGACGATGTCCCGCGCCCACTCGTAGTCGGCCCGCCCGCACAGTACGAACTTGACCTGGTCGCGCGCGGTCAGCAGCGGCAGGTTCTCCCAGCGGTTGCGCGGTTCCTCGCCGGAGGCGGGCGTCTTCAGGTCCACCACGCGCGACACGCGCGCATCCACGCCGGCCACGTCGAGCGCACCGGAGGTCTCCAGCGAGACGTCGTAGCCGGCGTCGCACAGCTTCTCCAGCAGCACCAGGCAGCGCTTCTGCGCCAGCGGCTCGCCGCCGGTCACGCAGACGTGGCGCACGCCGTAGCCGGCCACCTCGGCGACGATCGCGTCGATGTCGTGCCACTCGCCGCCATGGAACGCATAGGCGGTGTCGCAGTAGCGGCAGCGCAGCGGGCAGCCGGTGAGGCGCACGAACACGGTCGGCCAGCCGGCGGCATCCGCCTCGCCCTGGAGCGACAGGAATATCTCGGTGATCTTCAGGCGCGGCAACGGCGACTGGACGATCTCGCTAGGGACGGCAACGGCGTTCATCGGGAAAGTATGCGCCCGCGCGTGCGGACGGAAGGCTCCAGGCTCAGCGCAGCTGCTGGCCGAGCTTGATGGATTGCAGGCGATCCTGGGCCACGCGTGCGGCATCGGAGCCCGGGTACTGCGAGATCACCTGCTGCAGGGTCTGCTGGGCTTCGCCCGACTTGCCCTCCCCGTACTGCGCCAGACCCAGCTTCAGCAGTCCGCCGGAGGCCTTGTCGTGGGTGGGATAGCGGCCCACGAGGTCGCGGAACTGCGCCTCGGCGAGCGGGAAATTGCGGGTGGCGTAATAGCTCTCACCCAGCCAGTACAGCGCGTTCGGGGTATAGACGCCATTGGGGTACAGCTCCAGGAAGCTCAGGAAGAGCTGCGCGGAGTCGTCGTACTTGCCGTTCTTCAGGGCCTCGAAGGCCACATTGTAGGCCGTGCGCTCGTCGCCGCCGGCCGACAGGGTGCCGGCATCGCCGTGCACGGAAGGCGGCCGCTCGGAAGTGGCCGCCGTGGCGGGTTTGGCCGGTGCCGGTGCCGGAGCGGGCGCAGCGCCATTGGCGGCGGGGAGCGGCGGCGTCGCGCCACCTTCCAGCCGGTTCAGGCGTCCGTCCAGATCCAGGTACTGGTCCTTGCCTTGCTGCTTGAGCTGCTCGTTGTCGTGCTGGAGCTGCTCGATCGTGCTCTGCATCTGCTGCATCTGCGAGCGCAGGGCGCCGAGCTGGTTCAGCAGATCATTGTTGGCCTGGGTATTGGAGGCCTGCTGTTCGAGCACGGCCACGCGATCGGCAAGGCTCTGCCGCTGCGCGTGAGCCGGCGCGGCGACCGCAAGGGTCGCCGCGACGATCATCGATGTAAGGACACCGATACGCATCTATTACTGAGCCGTGTACACGATCTCGACGCGGCGGTTCTGCGACCAGCAGCTCTCGCCGGACTCGGTGCAGACCGGACGCTCTTCGCCGTAGCTGACCACGGTCAGCTGGCTGGCCGAACCACCGGCCGCCTGCAGCGAGGACGACACCGCGTTGCCGCGACGCTCGCCCAGACCCATGTTGTACTCGCGCGAACCGCGCTCGTCGGCATTGCCCTGCAGGGTGATGCGCGAGGACGGACGGTCACGCAGGTACTTGGCGTGGCACGCCATGATGGCCTGGAACTCCGGCTTCAGGGAGTCCTGATCCAGGTCGAAGTAGACCACGCGCTGACGCAGGCAGGCGTCGGTGTCGAGGTCGCCCGGACCGTACAGGCCGGAGGTGGAGGGACCCGTCGGGGCAGTGGAGCCGGAGGTGTCGGTCGACGCCGGCGGCGGCGTTTCCTTCACCTTCTTGGAACAACCGGCCAGCACAGCAACGGACAGCAGGGAAACAAGCAAGACGCGGGTGGACTTGTTCATGGCGATACCTAGTGGTGGCTCCTAAAGCCGATGAGTGGTTTAACGCAGCGAAATATTAACATTAATGCGCGGTTCGGTAAGGCCCCCAGGCGGGTTCCCTCACATCTCCGTCGGCCAGGACCAGACGCTGGCGTACGCGGGCATCGGCGGAGACGGCGTAGAGGACTCCGCGCCCGCCCTCACGGGCGGCGTAGAGGACCATGCTGGCGTTGGGCGCGAAGCTTGGCGACTCGTCCAGCGAGCCCGGCGACAGCGTGCTCCAGCTGGGCGAACCCAGGCTGCGGTCCATCATGGCGATCTTGTAGGTATTGCCGCTGCCCTGCGCCACGGCGATCTTCTTGCCGTCGAACGAGACGCTGGCGGTAGCGTTGTAGTTGCCCTGGAAGGTCACCCGGTTGGCGCTGCCGCCGCTGGCCGAGACCTGGTAGATCTGCGGGCGGCCGCCGCGGTCGGAGGTGAAGTAGATGCTGCCGCCGTCCGGCGCCCAGGTCGGCTCGGTGTCGATGCCGAAGTGGTTGGTCAGCTGGGTCAGCTGCTTGCTGCCCAGGTCCATCACGTAGATCTCGGGATTGCCGCTGCGCGACAGCGCCAGCGCCAGGCGGCGGCCATCCGGCGAGAACGACGGGGCGCCGTTGATGCCGCGGAAGCTGGAGACCAGTTCGCGCGCGCCGGTGGCGATGTCCTGCAGGTAGATCGAGGAGTTGCCGCGCTCGAAGCTCACGTAGGCCAGCTTGCGGCCGTCCGGGCTCCAGTTGGGCGACAGCAGCGGCTCGGCCGAACGCACGATGGTCTGCGGGTTGTAGCCATCGGAGTCGGCGACCATCAGCGCGTAGCGCATCGCCCCGCCCTTGCCGCTGGCGGTGACGTAGGCGATGCGGGTCCAGAACGCGCCGCGCACGCCGGTGATCTTCTCGTACACGGCGTCGGCCATCTGGTGGGCCACGTCGCGCATGGCGTTGGCGCGGGCGGTCATCGCCAGGCCCAACAGCCGCTCGCCCTTGGCCACGTCGAACAGCTCGTACTCGACCCGGTAGGCGCCGTCGCCGGCGTCCATCACGCGGCCGACCACCAGGTAGTCCTGCTTGAGCGCGCGCCAGGTCGGGAACTGCACCTCGCTGCCGCGGGTCGGCCGCTCGGTGATCTGGGCCGCCGGCAGCGTGCGGAACTGGCCGGAACGGTCCAGGTCGGCGCCGACCACCGCCGAGACGTCGGTCTGCGGCGCGGTGCCCGAGCCCTGGTACGGCATCGGGACGACGGTGACCGGGGTGGCCGAGGCGCTGCCTCCCACGATGTCGATGGTCAACCCTTGTTGCTGGGCCATCGCGGACAGCGGCAGCAACAAGGCGGTCATAACGGCTAACCAGCGCGGCAGTTTCTTCATGGGTCGCTCGGTGGGTCGGACAGGAAAGTGTGCAAGGGATAACAAGTGCCGAATGAACATTTTCGCAATCGTGAACAAAGATGGCGTGAAAGCCGCGGCCGGCTCCGGCCGCCGGCGGCGGCCTGGGGCCCGCACAGGCCCGCCGGACGGCCGCCGCGGGCCGGGCGGCCCGACCGGCAGACGCGGTCTCAGCGGTCCTGCGCGGTGAAGTTGAAGGTCAGATTGCGCTGGAACACGGATTCGAAGCCGCGGTAGGGCAGCGGCTGGGCG
This sequence comes from Lysobacteraceae bacterium USHLN149, assembly GCA_037145635.1. Taxonomy (GTDB): domain Bacteria; phylum Pseudomonadota; class Gammaproteobacteria; order Xanthomonadales; family Xanthomonadaceae; genus JAATFS01. The sequence goes on along the minus strand of JBBCXB010000001.1, from coordinate 355,919 downwards.
CGCAGCACCGCCGCCTCGATCGAGCGGCGACCGGCCTCGTCGAACGGGCAGCTGGGCGAGACGCTGGCCTCCACCACCGAGCCGCCCGGCAGCTGGCGGATGCTGATCGAGCACTTCTGCCCCTGCGGCACCGAGTCCGGCCGGACCCACTGCGCCAGCACCGCCTGCTGGATCGCCGCGGCGTACTTGGCGGACAGGTCGGTGTTGGTGCCGCCCTGCCCCGCCGTCGCCGGCGCGCTGGCGGACACCGCGCTGGACGAAGCCTGCTGCGCACGCGCCGCAGCCAGCTGGCGCAGCTTCTGCTCGGCCAGCTTGGCGTCCTTCTCGGCCTGCTCGCGCTGCTTGCGCAGGTCGGCCAGCTTCTTCTCGCGCTCGGCCTGGGCGGCCTGGGCCTGCTGCTCGGCGAGCTTCTTCTTCTGGTCGGCCTCTTCCTGCTGCTTGGCCAGGCGCAACTTCTGTTCGGCCTCTTCCTGGCGCTTGCGCTCGGTGAGGTCGATCTGCTCCTGGCGGCGCTTGGCCTCCTGCTCCTTCTTGGCCTTTTCCTCGGAGATCGCCAGCGCGCTGACCCGCTCCTGGTCGACCGTGTCCGGCTGCGCGACGCGTTCCTGGGCCTGCGCCTGCTGCGGCGTGGGCGCATCCTGCGGGCGCGGCTCGGGCACCGGCTGCGGCGGCGGCACCGTGTCCTCGGGCACCGGCGGCGCCGGCACCGGCTCGGGCAGCGGCTCGGGCGCCGGGGTCGGCGGGGCCGGCTCCGGGGTCTGCTTCAGGGCCTGGCGCGCGGCGCGGGCGTCGGAGGCGGACACGTCGAGGCTGGCCTCCATCGACGGATCGCCGGCGGCGGGTTCGACGTTGCGCTGCGGCGACCACAGCCAGGCCGCGGCGAACACCAGCAGCACCAGGACGTGCACCGCCAGGGCGAGCGCGACCGGACGGCCCCAGTCGCCGTCGCCGTTGCGCGGAGCGGGAAGCGTGTCAGCGTGCATTGCCGCCCGAATCGGAAATCAGGCCGACCTTCTCGACCTTGGCCTGCTTGAGCGCGTCGATCGCATCCATGATCTTCTGGTACGAGGCGGCCCGGTCGCCGGCGACGACCACGCGGGCGTCCTTGTCCTGGGCGACGATCCCGGCGAGCTGGGCCTGCAGCGTGGCCACGTCCATCGCCTGCGGCTTGCCCTTGGGCAGCTGCAGCGCGAGCTGGCCGTCGGCGGCCACCACCACCACGATCGGGTCCTGCTTGCTCTCCAGCGCCTTGGCGCGGGAGTTCGGCAGGGTGACGTCGGTGCTCAGGGTCAGCAGCGGGGCGGTGACCATGAAGATGATCAGCAGCACCAGCATCACGTCGATGTACGGCACGACGTTGATCTCGGACTTGAGCTTGCGGCGTTTGCGGCGGGAAATGCTGGATGTCATCGCGGGAGGCCCCTGTTGAGTCTCCGCACATGCCTGTGCGGGCGATTGCGACGGACGCGCGTACGCATGGCGCGGTTACTCGTCGCCGCCGGCCTGGCGCTGCAGGATCGAGCTGAACTCGTCGGCGAAGGTCTCGTAGCGCACCGACAGGCGCTCCACGCGGGTGGTGAAGCGGTTGTAGGCCCACACCGCGGGAATCGCCACGAACAGGCCGATCGCGGTGGCGAACAGCGCCTCGGAGATGCCCGGCGCCACCGAGGCGATGCCGGCCTGCTCGCCGCTGCTGATCATGTCGTGCATGGTCACCATGATGCCGAACACGGTACCCACCAGGCCCACGTAGGGCGCGGTCGAGCCGATGTTGGCGAGCAGTTCCAGGTTGCGCTCGAGCTGGTCGACCTCGCGCGCATAGGTGGTGCGCATGGCGCGCTGGGCGCCTTCCAGCTGCACCCGCGCATCCAGGCGGCGGCGGTCGCGCAGGCGCGAGAACTCGCGGAAGCCGCTCTCGAAGATCGCCTCCAGCCCGCCGACCACGCGGTTGCGGTCGGTCGCCGAGGCGTATAGCTTGCCTAGGTCGGCGCCGGACCAGAACCGGTTCTCGAACTCGTCCGCGTCGCGGTTGGCCTGCTTGAACACCCGCGCCTTGCGGAAGATGATCACCCAGCTGATGAACGAGCCCAGCAGCAGCAGCAGCACGATCAGCTTGACCGGGATGCTGGCGCGCACGATCAGCTCCAGGTAGTTGATGCTGCCGCTGTGGGCCACGCTGGCCGTCTGCGCGGCCGCGCTGGTGACTTCCTGCGGCAGCGCTTCCACTACCGTGTCCTGCAGGGCCAGGAGCAATGCGATCGACATCCGTTGTTTCCTCAGTAATCGGCTTCTGTGGTTTCGAAACTCTTCAACACGTCGTACAGCGCATCGTCCATGCCGCGCGGCCGGAAATCGTCCGCCCCGAGCGCCGCGATCCGCACCTGGGCGGTCAGCAGCAGCGCGTCGTCGCGGCGCACCGACTGGGCGAACACCAGGCTCGCCCGCTTGCAGGTCACCAGCACCGCCGACACGTCGAGCGCGTCGTCCAGCCGTGCGGGCTTGAGAAAGTCCAGCTGCATCGAGCGCACCGCGAACACCAGCCCGTGCTCGCGGCGCATCCGTTCCTGCCCGTAGCCAAGCGCGCGCATCCATTCGGTGCGCGCGCGTTCCATGAAGGCCACGTAGCGCGCGTGGTAGACCACGCCACCGGCGTCGGTATCTTCCCAATAAATGCGTGTCGGCCAACTGAACCGGGAATCAACCGGCATCGCTGTCCTCCGCGAACAGGTCCGGGGCCGGCGCCTTGGGCTTCAGGCCCAGGTGGCGGTAGGCCTTGTGGGTGGCCATGCGGCCGCGCGCGGTCCGGACCAGGAAGCCCTGCTGGATCAGGTAGGGCTCGATGACGTCCTCGAGGGTGCCGCGTTCCTCCGACAGCGAGGCCGCCAGCGACTCCACCCCGACCGGGCCGCCGTCGAAGAAATCGACGATGGTGCGCAGCATGCGCCGGTCCAGCTCGTCGAAGCCCTCCGGGTCGACCTTGAGCATCTGCATGGCCGCCTGCGCGACGTCCACGTCGATGCGCCCGCCGGCCTTGACCTGGGCGTAGTCGCGCACCCGCCGCAGCAGACGGTTGGCGATGCGCGGGGTGCCGCGGGCGCGGCGCGCGATCTCGGCCGCGCCCTCCAGGCTGCAGTCGATGCCGAGGATCCCGGCCGAACGGCTGACGATGCGGGTGAGCTCGGCCGCCGAGTAGAACTCCAGGCGCTGCACGATGCCGAAGCGGTCGCGCAGCGGCGCGGTCAGCAGCCCGGCGCGGGTGGTGGCGCCGATCAGCGTGAACGGCGGCAGGTCGATCTTGATCGAGCGCGCGGCCGGGCCCTCGCCGATCATGATGTCGATCTGGAAGTCCTCCATCGCCGGGTACAGCACCTCCTCGACCACGGGCGAGAGGCGGTGGATCTCGTCGATGAACAGCACGTCGTGCGGCTGCAGGTTGGTCAGCAGCGCGGCCAGGTCCCCGGCCTTCTCGATCACCGGCCCGGAGGTCACCCGCAGGCTGACCCCGAGTTCGTTGGCGATGACATGGCTGAGGGTGGTCTTGCCCAAGCCCGGCGGCCCGAAGATCAGGACATGGTCCATGGCCTCGCCGCGGGCCTTGGCGGCCTCGATGTAGATGCCCAGCTGCTCGCGCACGGGCTGCTGCCCGAGATAGTCGGCCAGCCGCTTGGGACGGATGCTGGCCTCGACGACCTCGTCTTCCCGGGTGGCGCTGCTGGCGATGATGCGATCCATGTGGGGCAGGGAATGGGTAGACGGGACGGGGGGATGGGAAAGGCGCCGACCATAGTAGCGGTTACCGGCGTCGCCGGTGCCGGTTTCGAAGGCGTCGCGCCTCAAGCGGCGTCCGCCCCCTGCCCTCGCCCTTCCCCATCGCCGAGTCCCCACGCCCGGCCGAGGCGCAGCGGCGGTTGCACTCAGATCTCCACCTGCGCGCCCAGCTCCACCAGCCGGTTGCCCGGGATGCGGAAGAAGCCGGTGGCCGGAGCGGCATTGCGGTGCATCACCGCGAACAGCTTGTCGCGCCAGATCGGCATGCCGCGATTAGCGCTGGCGACGATGGTCTCGCGGCTGGCGAAGAAGGTGGTGTCCATGGGGTCGAAGTAGATGCCGCCGCTGTCGCAGGAGCGCATCAGCGCCAGCGGCACATCGGGGGTCTCCATGAAGCCGAAGCGGATGTAGACGCGGTAGAACTCGTCGCCGATCGACTCGATCTTCAGGCGCTTGTCGCTGGGCGCGTACGGAATCGGCAGGGTCTCCACGGTCAGGAACACGTTGCGCTCGTGCAGCACCTTGTTGTGCTTGAGGTTGTGCATCAGCGCGTGCGGCACGACCATGGCGTCGGCGGTCAGGAACACCGCGGTGCCGGGGACGCGCACCGGCGGCGCGAGCATCAGCCCGGGCAGGAAGCTGTCGATGCGGATGCCGTCCTTGCGGATCTCCTCGCGCAGCAGCTCGCGGCCGCGCCGCCAGGTGCGCATCAGGGTGAACACCACCAGGCCCAGTGCCAGCGGGAACCAGGCGCCCTGCAGCAGCTTGGCGGCGTTGGCGACCACGAAGGCCAGCTCGATCACGAAGAACACCACGCACAGCGGCAGCACCCAGCGCCGCCAGCGCGGCCACAGCGCGCGCGCCACCAGCGCCAGCAGCAGGGTGTCGATCAGCATCGTCATCGACACCGAGATGCCGTAGGCCACCGCCAGGTTGGTGGAGCTGCGGAAGATCAGCACCAGCGCGATCACCATGACCGCCAGCAGCCAGTTGATGCCCGGCACGTAGATCTGGCCGATGGTGTCGCTGGAGGTGTGCTTGACCAACATGCGCGGGATGTAGCCCAGCTGCATGGCCTGGCGCGCCACCGAGTAGGCACCGGTGATGACCGCCTGCGAGGCGATCACCGCCGCCAGCGTGGCCAGCACGATCATCGGGTACAGCGCCCAGCCCGGCACCGCCTCGAAGAACGGGTTCTTCAGCGCCGCCGGGTGGTTGAGCACCAGTGCTCCCTGCCCCAGGTAGTTCAGCAGCAGGCACGGCAACACGAAGAAGTACCAGGCATGGCGAATCGGCTGGGCGCCGAAGTGGCCCATGTCCGCGTACAGCGCCTCGCCGCCGGTGACCGCCAGCACCACCGCGCCGAGGATGAATACCCCGTGCCAGCCGTGGTCCATAAAGAAGCGCATGCCCCACCACGGGTTGAACGCCTTGAGCACCTCCGGCGCATCGACGATGTTCCAGATGCCGATCGCCGCCAGCGACAGGAACCACAGCGAGGTGATCGGGCCGAACACCTTGCCGACCTTCTCGGTGCCGAAGCGCTGGGCCATGAACACCAGCATCAGCACGACCACGGTGATCGGCACGATGAACGGGTGCAGGCTGGGGGCGGCGATCTCCAGGCCCTCCACGGCACCCATCACCGAGATCGCCGGGGTGATCACGCCGTCGCCGAAGAACAGCGAGGCGCCGAAGATGCCCAGGATGCCGACCACGTAGGCCGAGCGCGAGCCCCGCTTGAGGGTGCGCTGGGCCAGCGCCATCAGCGCCATGATGCCGCCCTCGCCGTCGTTGTCGGCGCGCATGATGATGGTCACGTACTTCAGGGTGACGGTGATCATCAGCGCCCAGAACGCCAGCGACAGCACGCCGAGCACGGTGTCGTGGTCGCTGGTCAGGCCGTAGTGCGGCGAGAACGCCTCCTTGAGCGTGTACAGCGGGCTGGTGCCGATGTCGCCGAAGACGACCCCGATCGCGCCCAGGACCAGGGCGAAGCCGCCCTTGGCCGGCGCGTGGCCGGAAGTGCCGGCGGTGCCGGGTGAAGCGGGAGTGGGATGGGACATGGGCAGCCGAGGGTATCGCCGGACGGCGTGAAGGAGAAGGCAGGACCGCGCTTAGCGCAGCGCCGCCTGGAGGGCCTTGCGGATGACCGTGGCGACATCGTCGCCCTCGGCGCCGGCGTCGCGCGCCATCTTGGCGGCCTCGGCGGGCTTGTAGCCCAGCTGCTGCAGGGCCACCGTGGCCTCGGACACCGGGTCGTTGCCCAGCTGCCCGGTGATCGGGGCGCCACCGCCGCCGATGTCGGCGGCCCGGTCCTTGAGCTCGACCACCATGCGCTCGGCGGTCTTCTTGCCGATCCCTGGCACCCGGGTCAGCGCGGTGACGTCGGCGGTCTGGATCAGCCGCGCGAAGTCGTCGACGCTGACCCCGGACAGCACCGCCAGCGCGATCTTGGCCCCGATGCCGCTGACCTTCTGCAGGTCGCGGAACAGCCGCCGCTCGCCCTCGCGCAGGAAGCCGTACAGCGCCACGCTGTCCTCCTTCTGCGCGTAGTGGGTGAACAGGATCACCTCGCGGCCGACATCGGGCAGGTCGTAGAAGGTGCTCATCGGTGCCTCCAGCTCGTAGCCGACGCCGCCGACATCGATCACCAGCCACGGCGGCTGCTTGTGCGCCAGCAGCCCGCGCAGGCGGCCGATCATCGGGCACCTCCAAGGAGGTGCCGGGATCGGGCATTGGGGGTTGGGGATGGGTTATTTCCCTCGCTGCCGCTAGCGACGGCCGCGTACAGCCCGATCAGCTCAGCGCAGGCGGACCCGCTGTTGCGACTCCCCGATCCCGACTCCCGAATCCCGATTCTCATTTCTTGCGGCTCCAGGCCTGTTGGGTGTTGACGCCCAGGCGGCGCGCGGTGGCGCGCACGTGGGCGTGGGTGATGGCGACCGCCAGCGCATCGGCGGCGTCGGCCTGCAGCTTGCCTTTCAGGTTGAGCATGATCCCGACCATGTGCTGGACCTGCACCTTGTCCGCGCTGCCCTTGCCGACCAGCGCCAGCTTGATCTCGGTGGCGGCGTACTCGTGGACCGGCAGGTCGCGCAGCACCACCGCGCAGATCGCCGCGCCGCGGGCGTGCCCCAGCTTCAGCGCCGAATCGGCGCTCTTGCCCATGAACACCTTCTCGATGGCCACTTCCTGCGGCCGGTACTCCTCGATCAGCGCGCCCAGCCCGTGCAGCAGCCGCTTCAGGCGCTGGGCGAAGTCGCCCTCGCCCAGCAGCACCAGCGGCGCATGGTAGACGTGCCGGCTGCGACCACTGTCGTCGATGTCGATGATGCCGATCCCGGTGCGCTGCGAGCCGGGGTCGATGCCGAGGATGCGGGTCATGCCGACGGGAACCGGGAATCGGCCGCCGGGATCGGGCGGCGCCCGCCGCCGGCGCCCCTGCCCAGGCAGGAGGTCGCCAGCAGCGGCCGTTTCGATTCCCGATTCGCCATCCCCGGTGCCCGGCGCCTCAGGCGCCGAGCGAGGCCTGGTCGACGTTGGAATACACGTCCTGGACGTCGTCCAGGTCCTCGAGCATGTCCAGCAGCTTGCGCACCTGCAGCGCGGTGTCGCCGTCGACGGCGATGTCGTTGTCGGCGCGGAAGGTGATCTCGGCATGGTCGGCCGCCAGGCCGGCCGCGGCCAGCGCGTCCTTGACCGAGGAGAAGGCCTCCGGGGCGGTGACCACGTCGATCGCGCCGTCCTCCGGGTATACCACCACGTCGTCGGCGCCGGCCTCGATCGCCGCTTCGGTCAGCTGGTCCTCGCTGGCGCCGGGAGCGAAGCTGATCACGCCCAGGCGCTTGAACATGAAGGCCACCGAGCCGTCGGTGCCCATGTTGCCGCCGCACTTGCTGAAGGCATGGCGCACGTCGGCCACGGTGCGCACGCGGTTGTCGGTGAGGCAGTCGACGATGACCGCCACGCCGCCGGGGGCATAGCCCTCGTAGCGCACTTCCTCGTACTCCACGCCTTCCAGCTCGCCGGTGGCCTTCTTGATGGCGCGCTCGATCACGTCCTTCGACATGTTCGAGCCCAGGCCCTTGTCCATCGCCACGCGCAGGCGCGGGTTGTTGGCGGGATCGCCTCCGCCGGCACGCGCGGCGACGCCGATCTCGCGGATGATCTTGGTGAACACCTTGCCGCGCTTCGCGTCGGACGCGTTCTTGCGGGCTTCGATGGAAGGGCCTCTACCCATGGGATGTTCCAGGCTTGCGTGAGTGACAGGGCGCGGATTTTACCTGATGCCCGGGCCCTCCGCCGTGCCTGGCGCAGGCCGTCACCCTGCCCTGCCGCCGGCGGGCGCCCCGGCGGCGGTTCGCGGGGATCGAGGCGCGCGACGTGCCGCGACCGGCCGCCCGGGCCAGGTGAGCGGCCGCACGGGACCCGCGGTCGCCGCGCAACGGCCACCGGCGCGCCTCAGCGCAGGAACCGGCCCTGGCGCAGGAAGGCGACGGTCTGCTCCACCGCCGCCGCCGACAGCACCAGCCCGGTGTGGCTGCAGGGCACCACGCAGTGGTCGCACACCCCCGGCAGCCGGGTCTCGGCGATCGCCACGGTGCCGTCGGAGCCGCCGTCCAGCGGGGCCAGCCAACGCCCCAGCCCGCGCGGCACGCAGCCGGCGACCAGGCCGACCTCGGCCCGCCCGTCCCAGGGCTCCAGCCCCTGCTGCAGCAGGGCCGCACTGCGCCCGAGCGCCAGCGCGCCGCCGCGCCGGGCCAGGCCGCGGGCGGCGCCGCTGCCGCGCAGCGGCGAGCCCAGGCAGACCACCCGCGCCACCGGCAGCCCCGGCGCCTGCCGCAGCGCCTGCAGGGCGATCAGCCCGCCCAGGCTGTGGCCGACCAGCGCGGTCGCCCCGCTGCGGCGGATCTGCGCGGCCAGCCGCGGCACCGCCGCCTCCGGGCCGCCGAGCACGCTGGCATAGCCGAACACGGCGACCGACAGCCCTGCCGCGCGCAGCCGCCAGGCCAGCGGCCACAGCCAGCTGCGCGAGTTCCACATGCCATGGACCAGCAGCACCTTGGCCGCTGGCACGGATGCGGCGTCTTCGCCAGGTGCGGGCGGGATCGAGCGGGGCGGAAACTCGGACATGGCGACCTGCAGGAGCCGGGCGATGGCACTGCCCGCAACGATGACGGGAAATCCGGACGGCCGCCAGGAAGGGCAACCGGCGGCGGTTACTGGCCTTGGCCGGGGGCCCGCGTGGCCGACGGCACGGCGCACCGCGCGCCAGTCCCACGGCGAGCACCGAAAGCAGGCACCCTGACCCCGGCGGGCCGCACGCAGGTCGCGGCCCCGGGGCACGGCCGCCGGGCGGCACTCAGGCCGGTGGCGGCGACCGGCGCAGGATGAACTCGCGGTCGACGATGCGACCGACCGGGAAATCGTACTCGCCGACCTTTTCAAAGCCGTAGCGGGCATAGAAGCGCTGCGCGCCGAAGTTCTCCGACCACACGCCGATCCACAGCGTGCGCGGGCCCTCGCGCTCCAGCCATTGCAGCGTGGTCTCGAACAGGCGGCTGCCCCAGCCGCTGTTCTGGTGTTCCTTCAGCAGGTACAGGCGCTTGAGCTCGCCGTCACCCGGGCGCACCTGCGGATGCGGCAGCCCGCACGGGCCGGCGGCGGCATGGCCGACCGGCACGTCGTCCCGCTCGAGCAGCCAGATCGCGTAGTCGGCGTGCGCGAGCACGATCCGCGCGCGCTCCACCGCATAGGTCTCGGCCAGGAAGCCCTGCAGGTCCTCGTCCGGGTAGAGGTGGCCGAAGGTCTCGGTGAAGGTGCGCGCGGCCAGGGCCGACAGGGCTTCGGCATCGTCCGGCGTGGCGCGGCGGATCGCGAAGCCCATTGCTCAGGCCTTCGCCGGGCGCGGGCGCACCTGCACGTGCACTTCGGCCAGCTGTTCGTCGGCGATCGGCGACGGGGCATCGGTCATCAGGCACTGTGCGCCGGTGGTCTTGGGGAAGGCGATGACGTCGCGGATCGACTCGGTGCCGGCCATCAGCGCGGCGATGCGGTCGATGCCGAAGGCGATGCCGCCGTGCGGCGGCGCGCCGTACTTGAGCGCGTCCAGCAGGAAGCCGAACTTGGCCTCGGCCTCCTCGGCGCCGATGCCGAGCAGCTCGAACACCGCGCTCTGCATCTCGGGCCGGTGGATACGGATCGACCCGCCGCCGATCTCGTTGCCGTTGAGCACCATGTCGTAGCCGCGCGACACCGCGGTCCGTGCATGCTCGCGCAGCTCGGCGATGTCGTCCACCGCCGGCGCGGTGAACGGATGGTGCAGCGCCACGTAGCGCTGCGCCTCCTCGTCCCACTCGAACATCGGGAAGTCGGTGACCCACAGCGGCTTCCAGCCCTGCGCCACCCGGCCGAAGTCCTTGCCGGCCTTCAGCCGCAGCGCGCCCATGAAGTCGGAGACCTTGTTGTAGCCGCCGGCGCCGAAGAACACGATGTCGCCGTGCGCCGCGCCCATGTGCTTCAGCAGCGCGTCGAACGCGTCGGCGGCGAAGAACTTGGCGATCGGCGAGCTGATCTCGCCACTGTCCGACAGCTTGGCGTAGGCCAGGCCCTTGGCGCCGTACTTGGCGGCGTGGGCGGCGTACTCGTCGATCTGCTTGCGCGACAGCTGCGCGCCGCCGGGGATGCGCAGCGCGGCGACGCGGCCGTCGGCATCGGCGGCCGCGGCGCTGAACACCGGGAACTCGCAGTCCTTGACCCAGTCGGCCACGTCGACCAGCTCCAGGTCGATGCGCAGGTCCGGCTTGTCCGAACCGAAGCGGCGCATCGCCTCGGCCCAGGTCATGCGCGGGAACTGCGCGTCGAGTTCGACGTCCACGACCTCCTTGAAGATCCCGCGGATCATCTCCTCGGTCGCGTCCTGCACGTCGCGCTCGCGCACGAACGCGAACTCCATGTCGAGCTGGGTGAACTCGAGCTGGCGGTCGGCGCGCAGCGCCTCGTCGCGGAAGCAGCGCGCGATTTGGTAGTAGCGGTCGAAGCCGGCCACCATCAGGATCTGCTTGAACAGCTGCGGCGACTGCGGCAGCGCGTAGAACTCGCCCGGGTGCATGCGTGCCGGCACCAGGAAGTCGCGCGCGCCCTCGGGCGTGGCCTTGGTCAGGATCGGGGTCTCGATGTCCTGGAAGCCGCGCGCGTCCAGGTGCCGGCGCAGCGCCTGCACCAGCTTGATGCGGGTGCGCTGCATGCGCTGCATCTCGGGGCGGCGCAGGTCGAGGTAGCGGTACTTCAGGCGGGTGTCCTCGCCCGGGTTCTCGTGGGCGTGGAACGGCAGCGGCGCGGCCTTGTTGAGGACGGTGATGCGGGTGGCGATCACCTCGACCTGGCCGCTGCGCAGCTTGTCGTTGACCGCATGCCGCGCGCGCACCACGCCCTCGACCTGCAGCACGTCCTCGTAGCCGAGGCTGGCGGCCACCGCGAACACCTCCGCGTTCTCCGGCTCGACCGTCACCTGCACGATGCCCTCGTGGTCGCGCAGGTCGATGAAGCAGACGCCGCCGAGGTTGCGGGCGACATCGGTCCAGCCGGCGAGGGTGACGGTTTGGCCGATCAGGGTCTCGTCGACCAGGCCGCAGAAGTGGGTACGCATCAGGAGCTCCGCAGAAAACCCGGCACGGAACCGCGCCGGAGGGGGGTTTTTCGCCAGCGAGGGGCTGGTAGAGCCCGATATTCTGGGGCCCGCGACCGGCCGGGGCAAATGGGCCGCAGTCACCGCCGCTTAAGTCGGTCCCCGGCTAGATACCGGCCACCTCCTTCCCGCACTTCCCAAGGACAAGGAACCGACCATGCTGCGTACTGCCCTGCTGCTCTCCGGACTCGGCCTGATCGGCCTCTGCAGCCTGCCCGCCGCCGCCCAGGACCGGGGCTGGAGCGGGCAGACCGTGACCTGCTCCAGCAACGACAAGCGCCGCCACGACTGCCAGACCCCGTTCCGCGGTCGCGCGGTCCTGGTCGAGAACCTCTCGGGCACGCGCTGCGTGGAGGGCGACAACTGGGGCAGCGACCGCGGCCGGCTGTGGGTGGACCACGGCTGCCGCGGCCGCTTCGCCGAGGCGCGCGGCGGCTGGGGCGACGGCGGCGGCCCGGTCGGCGACGGCCGCAGCGTGCGCTGCGAGAGCCAGGACAAGCGCCAGCACGTATGCGACACCGGCTGGCGCAGCGCGGTGCTGGTGCGCCAGCTGTCGAGCACGCGCTGCGTGGAGGGCCGCAACTGGGGCCAGCGCAACGGCAGCGTCTGGGTCGACGACGGCTGCCGCGCCGAGTTCGCGCAGGGACGCGGCCGCGGCGGTGGCAACGACTGGGAGCCGCGCCCGGGCCAGGGAGGCGGTCGTTCCGGCTACTCGCTCACCTGCTCCAGCAACGACCAGCGCCAGCAGCGTTGCGACTGGGACCACCGCCAGGGCCGCCCGCAACTCCTCCAGCAGCTGTCGAGCACGCCCTGCGTCGAGGGCCGCACCTGGGGCTATCGCGACGGCACGCTGTGGGTCAACGACGGCTGCCGCGCACGCTTCGGCGCGCGCTGAGGCCGCAGCGCGCGGCACCGGCCGGGCACGCGCCTGCACGGTGACCGCCCGCCGCCCGCCCGGGAACGAGCCGGCCGTCCTCCGCTGACCGGGCGCAGGCCCCCCACGCCGGCAAGGCCCGGCCGCGGCGGGTGAACGGCGCGCGCGTCAGGTCGAGCCGGCCGCCGGCTTGGACGCCGCCGGCTTGGATTCGGTCTTGGCCGGCGCGGCGGCAGGCTTGGCGTCGCCACCGCCCTCCTTCGCGGCGGCCGGCGTGTCGCCGCCGCGGTCGACCAGGTTGCGCCGGGTCTCGCCGGCCTTCTTGAAATCGGTCTCGTACCAGCCGCTGCCGGACAGCCGGAACGACGGCGCGGTCACCTGCCGGCGCACCCCGCCGGCGCCGCAGGCCGGGCAGGCCGCCGGGATCGGGTCGGACATCTTCTGCAGGCGGTCGAAGCTGTGGCCGCAGTCGGCGCACTGGAAGGCATAGATCGGCATGGGCACGGGCAGCAGCGCTAGGGGGACGCGATTCTAGACGGCCAGGCGCGGGACGGCGACGCCGGCGACCCCGCGCACGCACGCCCTTGCCGCCCCCTCGACAGCCGCGGCGGCATGCTGCACCGCAACACCCCTGCCGGAGCGGCCGCCATGCGCGTGCGTTTTGTCCAATCCAATCAATATGTTAAGATATGCGCCGTGACCGGTTCGCCCTCCCCACGAAGGCCTCCCGCATGTTGCGCCTGACCGCCCTGCTGATGGGCGTCGCGTTGCTGCTGACCGGCAGCGGCCTGCTCGGCACCCTGCTCGCCGTCCGCGGCGGCCATGCCGGCTTCGATGCACGCGCGCTGGGCCTGATCATGTCCGGGTACTTCGCCGGCTTCTTCGTCGGCACCCTGTTCGCGCCGCCCCTGATCCGCCGGATCGGGCATATCCGTGCGTTCGCGTTCTATGCCTCGCTGGCGGCGATCGCGGTGATGCTGCATCCGATCTGGGTCGATCCCTGGGGCTGGGGCCTGCTGCGCGTGGCCACCGGCATCGCCCTGGTCGGGCTCTACACGGTCATCGAGAGCTGGCTCAACGCCGAGCCGGATGCGCGACGGCGCAGCCAGGTGTTCTCGGTGTACATGATGGTCAACCTGTCGGCGCTGGCGCTCGGGCAGATCCTGCTCGGGCTCGGCGACGCCACCGCCCCGGGCATGTTCAGCCTCACCGCGATCCTGATCTGCGCGGCGGTGATGCCGGTGGTGACCACGCGGCTGCCGCCGCCGGAGGTGCCGCACGTGTCGCGGCTGAGGCTGGCGCACCTGTACGCGCTGGCGCCGGTGGCCACGGTCGGTGCCGGGCTGTCCGGGCTGGCGATGGGCGCGTTCTGGGGCCTGCTGCCGGTCTACGCCGACGGCATCGGCCTGGACGCCTCGGGCGTGGCGATGTTCATGCTCACCGCCATCGTCGGCGGCGCGGTGCTGCAGTGGCCGATCGGCCGCATCAGCGACGGCCACGACCGCCGCATCGGCCTGGCCACGATCAGCCTGCTGGCCGCGGCGATCGCCATCGCGGTGGCGGTGCCGGCGGTGCAGGCACAGCCACGGATGCTGTTCGTGCTGCTGTTCGTCTATGGCGGCCTGGCGTTCTCGCTGTACCCGTTCGCGGTCGCGCACATGCTCGACTACCTGCCGAAGGAGCACCTGCTCTCCGGCTGCAGCAGCCTGCTGCTGGTGCACGGCGTCGGCGCGGCGATCGGGCCGGCCCTGGCCGGCGGCGCGATGCAGAAGTTCGGCCCGCCGGCGCTGCCGGTGTACTTCGCGGTGATGCTGCTGGCCCTGGCCGGCTTCACCCTGGCGCGGCTGTTGCGCTTCCACCGCCGCCGTCCCCATCCGGTCGCGTTCCGCACGATGCTGCGCACCACCCCCTCGGCGCTGGAGCTGATGCCGGAAACCGAATCCCCCTCCCACCCTCAGAAGGAAGATCATTGACTGTTTCGACGACCCCTACCGTTCACTCACCCCGTAGTCCGCATTCCCGCCCCGACCCCCGGCTGATCCTCGCCACCGATCTGGACGGTACCTTCCTGGCCGGCGCCGCCGAGCAGCGCCACCGGCTCTACCGGCTGGTCGACCAGCACCCCGAGATCCGCCTGATCTTCATCACCGGCCGCGGCCTGGAAGCGGTGATGCCGCTGCTCACCGACCCGTCCATCCCCCGCCCCGACTACGTGGTCTGCGACGTCGGCGCGACCGTGGTCGACGGCCGCACCCTGCTGCCGCTGCAGCCGCTGCAGTCGATGATCGACGCGCACTGGCCCGGCGAGCAGGTCGTGGCCCAGGCGATGCGCGCGTTCCCGCAGTTGCAGCGCCAGGACGTGCCGCAGGAACGCCGCTGTTCCTATTTCTGCGATGCCCAGACCCTGGCGCCGCTGCGCTCGCGCATCGAGGAGACCGCGCGCCGGCTCGGCTGCGACGTGCTGTACTCGGCCGAGCGCTACCTCGACATCCTGCCGCCGGACACCGACAAGGGCCGCACCCTGGCTGCCCTGGCGCGGCAGCTCGAGCTGCCGCACGACCGCATCCTAGTCGCCGGCGACACCCTCAACGACCTGTCGATGTACGTGGCCGGCTTCCGCGGCGTCTGCGTCGGCGACTCCGAGCCCGCGCTGACCGAGGCCACCGGCACGCTGGCGCATACCTACCATGCCCGCGAAGCCGGCTGCGGCGGCATCCTCGAGGCGATCGCGCACTTCGGCCTGCTGCAGGACGACGACCCCTACATGCCGGTGGCGCAGGCCCCGCGCAAGGGCGGCGCCGACCTGGTGATGGTGTACCACCGCCTGCCCTACGAGGAGGTGGTCGAGGACGGCGAGCTGATCCGCCGCCAGCCGAAGTCGCCCAACGGCATCATCCCGTCGCTGCTCGGCTTCTTCCAGGGCGGGCAGAAGGGCTCGTGGGTGGCCTGGAGCATCGACGATCCCAAGCGCGGGCCGTTCCAGACCCATACCGAGGTCGATGCCGAGCGCTATCCCACCCTGACCGCCGCGCGCGTGCCGCTGAGCAAGCAGGAGGTGGACATCTTCTACAAGCGCTTCTCGAAGGAGGCGTTCTGGCCGATGCTGCACGTGTTCTGGGAGCGTGCGCGCTTCCGCGAGGACGACTGGCAGGTGTTCCTGAAGGTCAACCGCAAGTTCGCCGAGGCCACCTCCGCCGAGGCCGCCCACGGCGCCACCGTATGGATCCACGACTACAACCTGTGGATGGTGCCGGCCTACCTGCGCGAGTTGCGTCCGGACCTGAAGATCGCGTTCTTCCACCACACCTACTTCCCCTCGGCCGACGTGTTCAACGTGGTGCCGTGGCGGCGCGAGATCATCGGCAGCCTGCTGAGCTGCGACTACGTCGGCTTCCACATCCCGCGCCAGGTGGAGAACTTCGTCGACGTGGTGCGCGGGGCGATGCCGGTCGAGCGCGTGGCCTACGAGAACTGCGCACCGCGCTTCCTCACCTACGGCTGCGCGGTCGGCCTGGACACGATGACCACGCGGCTGCGCGTCAGCGGCCGCGAGGTGGCGCTGGGCGCCCACCCGGTGGGCACCGACCTGCGCCGCATCCGCGACACCCTGGGCCATCCGGACGTGCGCAACGACATCTTCAAGCTGCGCCGCGAGATCGGCGCGCGCAAGCTGGTGCTGTCGATCGAGCGGCTCGACTACACCAAGGGCACGCTGGCCAAGCTGGAGGCCTTCGAGCGCCTGCTGGAAACGCACCCGGAGCTGTGCAGCAAGGTGACCCTGCTGATGGTGTGCGTGCCGGCCGCGCGCGAGATGACCATCTACCGCACGCTGCAGAACCAGATCGAGCAGGCGGTGGGACGCATCAACGGCCGCTTCGCGCGGCTGGACTGGACGCCGGTGCGCTTCTTCGCGCAGGCGCTGCCGTTCGCGGAAGTGGTGGCGCACTACGCGGCCGCGCAGGTGATGTGGATCACCCCGCTGCGCGACGGCCTCAACCTGGTGGCCAAGGAATTCGTCGCCACCCAGGGCATCGAGGGCGGCAGCGGCGTGCTGGTGCTCAGCGAGTTCGCCGGGGCCGCGGCCGAGCTCAAGGGCGCGGTGCTGACCAACCCGCACGACCAGGCCGACCTCAGTGCCGGCCTGCTGCAGGCGCTGTCGATGCCCGACGACGAGGCCGCCGGGCGCCTGCGCCAGCTCTACGGCATCGTCGACTACTACGATGTCGACCGCTGGGGCCGCGATTTCCTCGCGGCGGTGGCCGAGGCCGGCGACGGCGTGCCCGCCGCGGCCTGATCGCGGGAGTCCGCGGGTGTCCGGCGCAACGCCCGGCACCCGCGGCGCGGGCGGAAGCGGGGCCCCTGCGCGCCGCCCGGCATGCGGTCATCGGCATGCAACCAAACCTGGACACGATCGCGGTTCTCCCCGACGTCCGCTCCCCCATGACCCTCCCTTCCACGCACACGCTGCGGCGGCGCGGCCACGGCCGTGCCGTCGCCGCCCTGCTGCTGTTGCCCGCCACCGTGCAGGCCCAGTCGACCACCGCCCGCGCCGCGACCGCGAGCGAGGCCGCACCCGACGACCCGGTGTCGACCCTCGACCAGGTCCAGGTGGTCGACCAGGCCACGACGTTCTCCAGGACCACCGTCAGCAAGGAGATGCTCGATCGCCAGTTCGTGCTCGGCAGCGTCAACGACGTGCTCAACGAACTGCCCGGCGTGGTGGTGACCGAGGCCGACGCGTTCGGCTCCTCCGACTGGGGCACGCAGATCAGCATGCGCGGCTTCGTCAGCAACCGCGACACCCAGCAGATCGGCACCACCGTCGATGGCGTGCCCAACGGCGGCTCGGCCTACGGTGGCGGCGCCAAGGCCAACCGCTTCATCGATCCCCTGGACCTGGAGACGGTCGAGGTCAGCCAGGGCACGGCCGACATCGCCTCGCGCTCCAACGAGGCGCTCGGCGGCACCCTCAACTACCTGACCGGCGAGCCGCTGGAGGCGCGGCGCGTGCGCGTGGTCGGCGGCATCGGCGACCAGCGCGCCCGCAAGGCCTACGCGCGCTACGACACCGGCCTGCTCGGCGCCACCCGCGCGTGGCTCAGCGCCTCGCACAGCAGCAACGACGACTGGATCGACGGCAGCGGCCATACCACCCGCGAGCACCTGGCCGGCAGGTTCGTCAGCGACCTCGGGGCGTGGACGCTCAGCGGCTACCTGTCCCACGACGACGCCGACGAGCCGGAGTACAGCAGCGTCACGCCCGAGCAGTTCGCGCGCGATCCCCGGCACGACCTGCTCACCGGCACCCTGACCGGCATCCCCTACCTCGACCAGAACTACCGGTCCGGCTCGCGTGCGCTGCGCAGGAACACCTTCGGCTACCTGCGCGGCGCCTTCGCCGGCGGCGACGGCTTCAAGGCCACGCTCACCGGCTACGCGCACCGCATGCGCGGCCGCGGCGACTGGATCCCGCCGTACCTGGTGGACGTCACCGCCGACGGCCCGGGCGCGCCCGAATCCGAGGCGCTGGGCGGCCGTCCCGCCTACGGCGGCGAGGCGCTGGGCCAGCACTACTACCTCACGCCCGGCGGCGCGGCGGCGACCCGGGTCACCGGCTGCAGCGGCAGCGACGGCGTACCGGCCGAGGCCAGCCCGTCGTGCTACCCGGCCGGCTCGGTGCCGGTGCAGTCCTACCGCCACAGCCACTACGCCAACGACCGCGCCGGCGTGATGGCCGACGCCGACTGGCGCCACCGCCTGGGCGCGATCGACAACACCGTGCGCGCCGGCCTGTGGCTGGAGAACTACCGGCGCAGCGTCACCCGCGACTGGCACCGGCTGCTCGACGTGGGCACCGGCATCGCCTTCGACCCGACCCCGTACTGGGTGCAGTTCCGCGACGGCTACGACACCGACGAACGCATGTACTACGTCGAGGACGTGATGCGCTACGGCGCGCTCGCCTGGCGCGTGGGCGTCAAGCAGTTCTTCGTCGACCAGCGCCGCGATCGCCGCATCGGCGGCAGCGAGCGCGTCGTCTCCGACTCGCGCTCCGACCCGCTGCTGTCGGCCGGCCTGACCTGGACCCCGCCGGTCCAGGGGCTGGAGGCCTTCGCCGGCTACTCGCAGAACTTCGCGGCGATCCCGTCCGGCGTGCTCGGCGAGACCGATCCGGTGGCGCTGAGCCGGGTCCGGCCGGAGACCGCCGACAACGTCGAGCTGGGGCTGCGCCTGAGCCGCTGGCCGCTGACCGGCAGCCTCACCGTCTACGACATCCGCTTCGACAACCGCATCGTCTATGTGCCGGCCAACTTCGTCGACGGGATCGACTACCTGGGCGAGACCGACGGCGTCTACGAGAACTTCGGCGGCGTGCATGCACGCGGCGTGGAGGCGGCGCTGGGCTACGGCTGGGACAACGGCTGGCGGCTCAATGGCGCCTACACGTTCAACAAGGCCACCTACCTGGGCAGCGGCGACGCCGCGCGCGATGCCGAGCTGGCGATCGTCGCCGGCTCGCAGGTGATCGGCCAGCCGCGGCAGAGCGTGGTGATGTCGGCCGACTGGCAGGGACGGGCCTGGCGCGTCGGCGTGTCCGGGCGTTACCTGGGCAGGCGCTATCTGGACGCCGGCAACCAGCGCAGCCTGCCGGGCGTGACCACCTTCAACGCCAACCTGGGGTTGGAGCTGGCGCAGGTGTCGACGCGGCTGCAGGGGGTGCAGGTCGAGCTGGTCGTCAGCAACCTCACCGACAAGCGCTACCTGGCCGGCGTGGACGGCAGCGACAGCGCCTTCATCGCCGCTCCGCGCACGCTCGGCCTGGCCCTGACGCTGGACCTGTGAGCGCCGCGGCGGCACGCTCCCCGCACCGCCCCGGCCCCAGCGGCCGGACCCGCCCGCCCACGACGACGACGCGATGACCGATTTCTCCCGCCGCCGGCTGCTGCAGGCCGGCCTCGCCGGCGCTGCCGCCTCGCTGCTGCCTCCCAGCATCGCCCGCGCCGCGGCGATCGCGCCCGACCGCCGCAGCGGCACCCTCGACGACCTGCAGCACGTGGTCGTGCTGATGCAGGAGAACCGCGCGTTCGACCACTATTTCGGCACGTTCCCCGGTGTCCGCGGCTTCGGCGACCGCTTCCCGATCCCGGCGCCGCCGCTGCCCGGGGTGCCGCCGCGCACGGTGTGGCTGCAGCCGAGCGCGGACGGGCGCCGGCTGCTGGCCCCGTTCCCACTGCAGACCGCGCGCGCGTTCGGCCACATGCGCGTGGCCGGCACCCCGCATACCTGGCCCAACGCGCAGCAGGCCTGGGACCACGGCCGCATGGGCCGGTGGCCCGCGGCCAAGCAGGACCACGCGCTGGCGCACTACGAGCGCGACGACCTGCCGTTCCAGTTCGCGCTGGCCGAGGCCTTTACCCTCTGCGACGCCTACCACTGCGCGATCCAGGCCGGCACCAACCCCAACCGGGTATTCCTGTGGACCGGCCAGAACGACCCGCACGCGCGCGCCGGTGGCCCGGTGATCGCCAATTCGCACGACAACTTCCCGGAGCTGGGCGGCCACCCCGAGGACTATCGCTGGGGCAGCTACGTCGAGGCGCTGCAGTCGGCCGGCGTGTCCTGGCAGATCTACCAGGACATGGCCGACAACTTCACCGACAACCCGCTGGCCGGCTTCGCGCGTTTCCGCGCGGCGTGGCGGCAGGCGCCGGGCCACGACCCGCAACTGCGCCGCCGCGGCGTCGCCACCCGCGGGCTGGCGGAGCTGCGCGAGGACGCGCTGGCCGGACGCCTGCCGGCGGTGAGCTTCGTCATCGCCGACGCCGCCGGCAGCGAGCACCCCGACCCGTCCAGCCCGGCCCAGGGCGCGGCCTACACCGCGCAGGTGCTGGATGCGCTGACCGCCGATCCTGCGGTCTGGGCACGCACCGCGCTGCTGCTGATGTTCGACGAGAACGACGGCTTCTTCGACCATGTGCCGCCGCCGGCGCCGCCCTCGCCCGATCCCGCCGCGCCCGGCGGCTGGGCCGGCGCCTCGGCGGTGCCGACCGACGGCGAGTACCACCGGCATCCCGCGCCCGGCGACGCCACGGCCGACCTGCCCGAGTTCCGCGGCCGGCCCTACGGCCTGGGCCCGCGCGTGCCGATGTACGTGATCTCGCCGTGGAGCCGCGGCGGCTGGGTCGACTCGCAGGTCTACGACCACACCTCGGTGCTGCGCCTGCTGGAGCGCCGCTTCGGCGTCGCCGCGTCCGGCATCACGCCGTGGCGGCGCGCGGTCTGCGGCGACCTGACCGCCGCCTTCGACTTCCGCCAGGCCGACGCGCGCCCGTTCTTCGCCGCGCTGCCGGCCACCGCCGACGCCGCCGCCCGCGCCGCGGCGTTGCCCGCGCACACTACCCCGCCCCTGCCGCAGGGGCTGGCGCCGCCGCGGCAGGCGCCGGGCACGCGTCCCTCGCGTGCGCTGCCGTACCGGCTGCGCAGCACGCTGCGGCACGACCCCGCGCGCGGCGAGGTGGTGCTGCAGCTGGACAACCCCGGCGCGGCGGCGGTGGTCCACGTCTACGACCGCCTCGACCTGCACGCGGTCCCGCGCCGCTACACCGTGGCCGGGCCGCAGCCGCTGCTGGGCCGCTGGCCGCTACGCGACGGCCGCTACGACCTGTGGCTGCTCGGCCCCAACGGCTTCCACCGCCACTACCGCGGCCATGCCGCGACGCCGGCCCTGTTCGCCGAGGTCACCGCCGACCCGGGCGACGCACAGGGCCTGCAGTTGCGCCTGCGCCACGACGGCGCGCATCCGCTGCGGCTGCAGGTGCGTCCCGGGGCCTACGCCGGGGCGATGCCGCGGCTGGACCTGGCGCTGGTTGCCGGCGGGCAGGTCGCGCAGTGCTGGCCGGCCACCGCCAGCGCCGGCTGGTACGACCTGTGGCTGCTGCACGAGGACGGCAGCGGCCAGCGCCTGGCCGGACGCGTCGAAACCGGCCGTCCCGGGCTGAGCGACCCGGCCCTGGGTGGCCCGGCGCGGCTGTACCAGTCCGACGGGCCCGAGCGCCCCGGCTGAGCCGCCGCATCGCGTCGCGCGGCGCCCCGCGCGCGGGGCCCGCACGACCGGGGCGTCAATCGCGCTCGCCCCCGGCAATGGCCGACAGGAAGGCCAGTACCCGCGCGCCCTCGCCACGCCGCACCATCTGCGCCGCGGTGGCCTCGCCGAACTCGCGGATCGCCTCGTGCCGGTACCAGTCCAGCGCGCGCATGCGGCAGTGTTCCACGCGCGTGGCCAGCGCCAGCACGCGGGCACGCACCCCGGCCTCGCCGTCTAATTCGCCATCCAGTTGGTTCATGCGCGACGGTCCGCGCCCGCGTCGCGGGCGAACGCCAGCTCGAACACGGCGCCCGCGCCGCTGCCGGCACCGCGCAGGCCGATCTCCCAGCCGTGGGCCTCGGCGATCTCGCGGCAGATGGCCAGGCCCAGGCCGGCACCCTCGCTGTGCGGGCCGCGCCAGAACCGCTTGAACAGCGAAGCGCGATCGGCCGCGGCGATACCCGGCCCGGCGTCGGCCACGCTCAGCCCGTCCGCGCCCAGCCACAGCGTCACCGCGCTGCCGGCCGGGGCGTGCTGCAGCGCGTTCTCCAGCAGGTTCTTGAGCAGCACGAACAGCGCGCCGGCGTCAGCCTGCAGGGTCGCCCCGCCCCGGCGTTCGCAGTGCAGCCGCAGCCGCACCTCGCCGCGCGCGGCCAGCCGTTCGAGATAGGCGACCGCGTCGGCCGCGACCCGGCACGGGTCCACCGCCGCGACCCGGTAGTTGTGCCCTTCGCTGACTTCGGCCAGGTGCAGCAGCTGGTGCACCTGGCGCGCCATCAGGTCGGTGTCGCGCAGCAGCGTTTCGCGCTGGGAGGCGCCCCCCAGTTCGATCTCGGCGCGCAGCAGCGCGAGCGGCGTCTTCAGCTCGTGCGCGGCGGCGGCGAGGAATTCCTGCTGCACGCGGTAGCCGGCCTCCAGCCGCGCCAGCGCGGCATTGAACGCCTCGATCAGCGGCGTCAGCTCGCTGGGCACGCCCTCGGCCTGCAGCCGGGCCGAGAGGTTGCGCGGCTCGATGTGGGCGGCGGCCTCCGAGACCCGCCGCACCGGCCGCAGCATGAGCTGCAGGGTGACGAACACCACCGCGCAGAACACCGCCAGCGCGCACAGGCCGGTCGCCAGGCCGGCGCGCAGGTAGAGCCGGCTCTCGTAGTCGCCGAGCGTGGCCATCATGCGGTCGCTGCGCGCCACCTGCACGGTGTAGCGCTGGCCGCCGTGGCGCACCGGGCGGGTCGCCACCCGCAGCCGGATGGCGCCGGCGGCGTTGGGCAGGGTGAACGCGGCCACGCCCGGCGGCAGCCGCCGCAGCGCGGCCAGCGCCGGGCCTTCGCTGCTCTGCGCGACCGCGCGGCCGCGCGCGTCCACCATCCGGTAGGCCGCATCCTTGAGGATGCCGTCGTAGGCGGTGGCGTTGCGGGCGTTGAGCCGCACCTCGGCGCGGCCGTCGCCGGCGAAGCGCAGGCCCTCGACCACGTGCTCGGCCTGCTCGGCCAGTTCCCCGGCGATCAGCGCCGCCGCCGGCGGCGACCACGGCCGCAGCAGCGCCACCGCGACCGCGGCGGCGAGCATGCCGGCCAGGGTCGCCAGCATCAGCCGCCCGCCCAGGCTACGCGGCATCGCCGGCCCGCAGCGCGAACCCGTGGCCGCGCAGGTTGACGATCGCCAGCCCGGCGTCGATCGCCGCCAGCTTGCGGCGCAGGCGGTGCAGGGCCACCTCCAGCGCGTTGGGCGTGACCGCCTCGTGCTGCCCCCAGGCGGCCGCCTCCAGGCGCGCGTGGCGCACGGTGGCGCCGCCGGCGCGCACCAGGCAGAGGATGATCTGCAATTCGGCGGGCGCCAGGCTGACCCGCTCCTCGCCGGCGCACATGCAGGCTTCGCCCGGCAGCACCTGCAGCGCGCCGTGGCGCGGCTGCAGCTCGCACAGCAGCGGCGGGCGCCGCATCAGCGCATGCACGCGGGCGACCAGCTCCTCCATCGCGAACGGCTTGGGCAGGTAGTCGTCGGCACCGGCGTCCAGGCCGTCGACGCGGTCGCGCAGCGCATCGCGCGAGGTCAGCATCAGGCAGGGCACGCGGTGGCCGGCCGTGCGCAGGCGGCGTACCAGGTCCAGCCCGTCGCCGTCGGGCAGGCCGCGATCGACGATCAGCAGGGCGTAGTCCTGCAGGCCGAGCGCGTGCCAGGCCGCGTCCATGCGCGCGAAGCCGTCCACGGCGATCCCGGCCGCGTCGAGGCCGCGCCCGATCAGCCCGGCCAGCCGCGCATGGTCCTCGACCAGGGCGATCCTGTTCATGCGTGCTGTGCTCCGTAATCCGACGGCCGCCCGACGCGGCCTAGAAGCCGCGGCTGACGCCGACCTGCACATTACCCGAGCCGTGCCGGTCCGGCTCCAGGAACGGGCTGTCGCCGATCGCATCCGGCAGCAGCCGGTACGAGACCGCGCCGAACAGCCGCCAGCGTTCGCCCAGCGGGTGCAGCACGCTCAGCTTCAGCTGCGGCACCAGCGCCGCGTCCGGCCGGTAGCCCGGGACGCCGCGCGCCGCTTCGGTGTCCCAGGTGCCGTAGTAGTAGCGCGTCAGGTCGCGGGACAGCCAGCGCGCGCCCACGCTCGGCACCCACACGGTGCGGCCGCGCCGCCAGGGGTAGCCGTAGTCGAGGGAAAGCTCGTAGCCGCCGCTGGCGTCGCTCACGTCCGCCAGCGCCTGCAGCTTGAGCTCGCCGGCCGCGCCGCGCCAGCTGGCGGCCAGGCCGGCGTCCAGGCTGTCGTCGCGGTCCTCCAGCCGGTCCGCGTCGAGCCAGTTGCGCGCCAGTTCCCGCCGCCCCAGGTCGCCGATGTCGAAGCCGTCCAGGCGCGCCGCCAGCACCGCGTCCAGCACGAACCCCTCGCGCTTCCACAGGTGCACGCCGCCACCGACGCCGCGCCAGAACACGCGCTCGCCCTCGTAGGTGATCCACGGCACCGGCCGGATCCGGGTGCCCTCGCCGGCATAGGGGCCGTCGCTGATCGAGGCACCCACCCCCAGCTGCCAGCGCGAGGGGCTCTCGCGCACGGCGACATCGGCGGCCACGCCGGACTGGGCATGGGCGAGGAGCGGCGACAACAGCGCGAGCGCGCAGACGACGAACGACTGGGACATGGAAGGCGACCGGACGGGGAGAGCCGGCAGTCTCGCGGCCGCGCGCTTACCGCGGTCTTACGGGAACGCCCCGAGAATCCCGCGCCCGGCGCCGCGGGTGCGCACGCGTGCCCGCTGCCCGCGGCGCCGGCACCCGTTCAGGCCGCCAGTGCCTCGCTCACCGCGGCGGCCACCGCCTTCAGCGCCGCATCGCGCGCGTCGCTGTCGACCCGAGCGCCGGTGAGGTAGGCGCTCAGCAGCAGCGGCGCGCGCCCGCCCGGCGGCCACACGACCGCGATGTCGTTGCGGGTGTCGCGCCCGTCGCTGCCGGTCTTGTCGCCGATCCGCCAGCCGCGCGGCAGGCCGGCGCGCAGGCAGGCGTCGCCGGTGCGGTTGTCGAGCATCCAGTCGGTCAGGCGTTGCCGCGAGGCCGGCCGCAGGGCCTCGCCCAGCAGCAGCGTGCGCAGGGTCGCGGTCATCGCCGCCGGGCTGGTGGTGTCGCGCGGGTCGCCGGGCGCGTGGCGGTTGACCTCCGGCTCGGCGCGGTCGTTGCGGGTCACCGTGTCGCCGAGACCGCGCACGAAGGCGGTCACGCCGGGCGGGCCGCCGACCAGCGGCAGCAGCAGGTTCACGGCCGGGTTGTCGCTCCAGATCATGGCGGCCTGGCACAGCTCGGCCACGCTCAGGCGGCCGCCGACATGGCGTTCGGTCACCGGCGCATGCGCGAGCAGGTCGGCGCGGCGGATCGGCAGCGGCCGGTCCAGCGCCAGGTCGCCCCGGTCCACCCGCTGCAGCACCGCCCCCGCCACCAGCAGCTTGAAGGTGCTGCACATCGGGAAGCGCTCGTCCGCGCGGTGCGCGGCCAGCAGCGTGCCGCGCGCGTCGCGCAGCGCCACCCCCAGCCACCCGGCCGTGGCGCGCTCGATCGCGGCCAGTCGCCGCGGCAGCGCCGCCAGCGCCGGCGCCGGCGCCGGACCGGCATGGCCGGGGCCGACCGCCAGCGCGGCCGCGGCCAGTCCCATCGTCTGCAGGAAACGTCGTCTCGCCAGCATGCTCCACCTCCGTCGAAAGTCCCGATGATGGGAGCGGGGACCTATCGCGACCAGCGACCTTATTCGATCCCAGCCATTAGCTCGGCTAATCTCTGCGCACGATCCGCCCCCTGCTGCCGCTGAACGCACTGCGGGCCTTCGAGGCCGCCGCGCGCCACCAGAACCTGACCCGGGCCGCCGGCGAGCTGTGCGTCGGCCAGGCCGCGCTCAGCCACCAGATCAAGGCGCTGGAGCAGCGCCTGGGCGTGACCCTGTTCCACCGCCTGCCGCGCGGGGTGGCGCTCACCGACGAAGGCGCGGCGCTGTACCCGGTGCTCAACGCGGCCTTCGACGACATCGCCGCCACGCTGGAGCGGTTCGCCGGCGGTCGCTACCGCGAGGTATTGAGCGTGGGCGTGGTCGCCACCTTCGCCACCGGCTGGCTGCTGCCGCGCATGCCGGCCTTCGCCGCCGCGCACCCGGACATCGAGCTGCGCCTGCAGACCCACAACAACCGCGTCGACCTGGCCGCCGAGGGCCTGGACCTGGCGATCCGCTTCGGCGACGGGGACTGGCCGGGCCAGGTGGCGCAGCCACTGCTGGAGGCGCCGGTGGCGCCGATTTGCACGCCGGCGCTGGCGCGCTCGCTGCGCCGGCCGGACGACCTGGCGCGGCTGCCGCTGCTGCGGTCCTACCGTCAGGGCGAATGGGCGCAGTGGCTGCACGCGGCCGGGGCGCCGGCGCTGGAGGCGCGCGGGCCGATGTTCGACTCGTCGCTGGCGCTGGCCAGTGCGGCGGCGGCCGGCGCCGGGGTCGCCCTGCTGCCGGTGCGGATGTTCCGGCAGGAACGCGAGGCCGGGCGCCTGGCCTGCCCGTTCACGCCCTGCATCGATGTGGGCCGCTACTGGCTGACCCGGCTGCGCTCGCGTCCGGAGAGCGAAGCGGCACGCCGCTTCCACGCCTGGATGCTGGCCCAGGCGGCGGCCTGAGCCGCCCGCCGGGTTCTACACGGCACGACGACCGGGGCTTGCGGATAGTCCGACGCATCCCCTCCGCCAGGACCCGTCATGTCCCAGCCACTGCCGTCCCACCCCGTCGTCTACCAGCCCGCCCACGAACAGCCCGAGGACGACGAGGCGCAGCCCATCGCCGAACTGGAGGAGCTCTTCGTCGGCATGGCCCGCACCGTCGCCGAGACCGAGGGGCATGCGCATCGCGCGGTGCACGCCAAGGGCCAGGGCCTGCTGCGCGCCGAACTCGAGGTGCTCGGCGGCCTGCCGCCGGAACTGGCCCAGGGCCTGTTCGCGCGGCCGGCGCGCTACGACGCGCTGGTGCGGCTGTCGTCGCCGCCGGCCGAGCAGCTGCCCGACAGCGTGTCCACGCCGCGCGCGATGGCGCTGAAGGTGCTGGGCGTGGAGGGCGAACGCGTCGCCGGTTCGGAGGAACAGCACAGCCAGGACTTCCTGATGGTCAACGGCCCGGTGTTCGTGCGGCCCGGCCCCAAGGGCTTCCTGCGCGACTCCAAGCTGCTGGCGATGACCACCGAGAAGATGCCGCGCACCAAGTCGGTGATCTCGGCGGTGCTGCGCGGCACCGAGGCGGCGCTGGAGGCGGTCGGCGGCGAGAGCAGCAAGCTCAAGACGATGGGCGGGCAGCCGCAGGTGCATCCGCTGGGCGAGACCTTCTTCAGCCAGGTGCCGTTCCTGTACGGGCCGTACATGGCCAAGTTCTCGCTGGCGCCGGTGTCGCCGGCGCTGACCGACCTGACCGGCGAGAAGCTGGACGGCGGCGACGAGGACGCACAGCGCGAGGCGGTGGGCACGTTCTTCGCCGGCCTGGCCGCGCCGGTGGAATGGGAGCTGCGCGTGCAGCTGTGCACCGACGTCGAGCAGATGCCGATCGAGGACGCCAGCGTGGAGTGGCCGCAGTCGCTCAGCCCGTACCGGGCGGTGGCGCGCCTGCGCATCGCCGCGCAGGCCAGCTGGGATCAGGGGCTGTCGCCGCAGCGCGAGGACGAGCTCGCGTTCGCGCCCTGGCATGCGCTGGCCGCGCACCGCCCGCTGGGCGCGCTCAACCGCGCACGCAAGGTGGTGATGGCGGCCTCGCGCCAGTTCCGCTCGGGCTTCAACCGCTGCCCGATCCACGAACCAGCCGCGCAGGCGCCCGCGACCGGCCACTGACCGCTCCGCCGGGCGGAGCCCCCTGCGCCCGGCACCTGCGGGTCTTGGATCGCAGGCGCTCGCTGTGCGATGGCAGCGGTCAGGCGCAGTGACCGGCGCGTATGCCGCGTCCGTGGATGCGGACGCGGCGTACGGCGCTCAGGCCGCGCCGTCGAGCAGTTCCAGCCAGGCCTGCTCGGCCTGCGCCAGCTGTTGCGCGGTGGTCTCGCGGTCACAGCCGAGCACCGCCATCTTCTCGCTGTCCGCGTAGTGGACCGGGTCGGCGAGCTGGCGGTCGAGCTCGGCCAGCGTGGCTTCCAGTTCGCCGACCCGCTTCTCGGCGCTGGCCAGCTTGTGCGGATTGGCGGGCTTGCGCGCCGGCAGCGGCGGCGTGGGCGGCGGCGGGGTCGGTGCGACCTCGGCCAGCTTCTGCTTGGTGCCCTGCGCGGCCGGGCGGCTGCGCAGCCAGGCCGCGTACTCGTCCAGGTCGCCGGCGAACGGCTCGACCACGCCGTCGGCCACGCGCCAGAAGCTGTCGCAGACCAGGCCGATCAGGTGGCGGTCGTGCGAGACCATCACGATCGCGCCTTCGAAATCGCTCAGCGCTTCGGCCAGGGCCTCGCGCATCTCCAGGTCGAGGTGGTTGGTGGGCTCGTCGAGCAGCAGCACGTTGGGCTGCTGCCAGGCGATCAGCGCCAGCGCCAGGCGCGCGCGCTCGCCGCCGGAGAAGCCGTCGACCGGCTCGAACGCGCGGTCGCCCGGGAAGTTCCACTTGCCCAGGAAGTCGCGGAACGCCTGGTTCGACCCGTCCGGCGAGATGTCGCGGAAATGGTCGATCGGCGACTGGCCCTCGTGCAGCGACTCCACCGTGTGCTGGGCGAAGTAGCCGATGCGCAGGTCCGGATGCGCGCTGCGCTCGCCGGCCAGCGGCGCCAGCTCGCCGACCAGCGTCTTGACCAGGGTGGTCTTGCCGGCGCCGTTGGGGCCGAGCAGGCCGATGCGGTCGCCGGCCTCCAGGCCGAAGCCGACGTCGCCGAGGATGACGGTGGCCGGCGCGGCGCTGCTGCCGCCGTCCGCGGTGCGGGTGCCTTCCAGCGGCGCGGAGGTGGCGGGATAGCCGGCCTCGACATGGTTCAGGCGGATCAGCGAGAACGGCAGGCGGCTGGGCTGGGCGAACTCGATGCGGAACTCGCGCTCGGCGCGCACCGCCTCGGTGCCGGCCATCTTGGCCAGCCGCTTCATCCGGCTCTGCGCCTGGCTGGCCTTGCTGGCCTGCGCCTTGAAGCGGTCGATGAAGCTCTGCAGGTGGGCGCGCTCGGCCTGTTCCTTCTCGTGGGCGATCTGCTGCTGGCGCAGGTGCTCGATGCGCTGGCGCTCGAAGTCGGTGTAGCCGCCCACGTACAGCTTGGCGCCGCCGCCGTGCAGGTGCAGGGTGTGGGTGGCGACGTTGTCGAGGAACTCGCGGTCGTGCGAGATCAGCAGCAGCGTGCCGGGGTACTTGAGCAGCCACTGCTCCAGCCACAGCACCGCATCCATGTCGAGGTGGTTGGTGGGCTCGTCCAGCAGCAGCAGGTCCGACGGCATCATCAGCGCGCGGGCCAGGTTCAGGCGCACGCGCCAGCCGCCGGAGAACGCCGACACCGCACGATGATGGGTATCGGCAGCGAAGCCCAGGCCGTGCAGCAGCTTGCCGGCGCGGGCCTCGGCGTCGTAGCCGTCGATCTCGGCCAGGCGCTGGTGGGCGGCGGCCACCGCTTCCCAGTCCTCGCGCGCGGTGGCCTCGGCCTCCTGGCGCAGCACCCCGGCCACCACGTCGTCGCCGCCGAGCACGAAATCGATGGCCGGGTCCGGCAGCGACGGCGTCTCCTGCGACACGCTGGCGATGCGGACCTTGCCCGGCAGGTCAACGTCGCCCTTGTCCGCCTCCAGCTCCCCGCGCACGGCGGCGAACAGGCTCGACTTGCCGGTGCCGTTGCGGCCCACCACGCCCACGCGGTAGCCGGCATGCATGGTCAGGTCGACATTGGACAACAGGAGCCGCTCGCCACGGCGCAGGGCGAAATTACGAAGGGAGATCATGGGGAGGTCCGTTAGAACAAAAAGGAATAAGCAGATGAACGCTCTTCCTGCGACGCCATTCTAGCGTTAACGAATACTTGACACCTTCCGGGCCCGCCCGGGCGGCCCTCATGCACCGCGCTGGCCGCCGCCGTGTCCACCGCAGCACGCTGCCCTGCAGCGATAAGTGGCTGATGCGCCTAAGGTTTCACGAAGAGACTGGTTTGACACTGAACTTAATATCGCGTTAATTCGTTGTTGCGCGCCGCGGCAGGCCCCGCATCCCCGGCAACGGGCGATGGCGGCGAGGCCGCCGCAGCGCCTCACCGCCCACCGGAGTTGCCGAACAGATGAACCGCCCCACCACCGCCCTTGCCGCCGCTGTCGCCTTCGCGCTCGGCCTTCCGCTGCCTGCGCTGGCCCAGTCGGCCGACACCGCCACGCCCAGCACCCTGGACACCGTGATCGTCACCGGCACCCATGTCAGCGACCGCACGGTCGCCGAATCGCAGTCGCCGATCGACATCATCACCCCCGAGGCGCTGCAGTCCACCGGCACCTCCGAGCTGGCCACCGCGCTGTCGCGCGCCCTGCCCTCGCTGAACTTCCCGCGCCCGGCGCTGACCGACGGCACCAGCGGCATCCGCCCGGCGCAGCTGCGCGGGCTGTCGCCCGACCAGGTGCTGGTGCTGGTCAACGGCAAGCGCCGCCACACCTCCGCGCAGATCAACGTCAACGGCACCATCGGCCGCGGCGCCTCGGCGGTGGACATCAACACCATCCCGATCGCGGCGATCGAGCGCGTGGAGGTGCTGCGCGACGGCGCCTCGGCGCAGTACGGCTCGGACGCGATCGCCGGCGTGATCAACATCGTGCTCAAGGGCGCCGGCAAGGGCGGCAGCCTGGCGGTGGACTACGGCCAGTACTCGGCCGGCGACGGCGAGAAGTACCAGCTCTCCGGCGACACCGGCGTCAGCTTCGCCGACGGGCGCGGCACCCTGCACGTGGCCGGCCAGATCAGCCAGCAGGACGAGACCAACCGCGCCGGTCCGTACCAGGGCACCGCGCCGAACACCGGCAACTATCCGAGCATCGGCCAGACCACCTTCGTCTACGGCGATCCGCAGGTCGACGCGACCGCGGTCTCGGCCAACGGCGAGTTCCAGTTCAGCGACAACGTCACCGGTTACGCCACCGCCCTCGCCAGCAACCGCGACATCACCTCGTTCGCGTTCTACCGCTCGCGCAACCACAGCGGCCAGAGCGCGCTGCTGGCGCAGGTCTACCCGGACGGCTACGTGCCGGAGATCAACCAGTACTCCAAGGACCGTTCGCTGGTGGCCGGCCTCAAGGGCGCGACCGAGGGCGGCCTGACCTGGGACGTGAGCTACAACTACGGCTACAACAAGATCGATTTCCAGACCCGCAACAGCATCAACTACAGCCTCGGCACCGACAGCCCCAGCAGCTTCTACGACGGCGCGCTGGAGTACACCCAGAACATCGTCAACGCCGACTTCACCCAGCCGCTGGAGTGGGGCCTGGCGTATCCGGTGACGCTGTCGTTCGGCGCCGAGTACCGCGAGGAGAAGTGGAACCAGTCGCCGGGCGAACTGGCCTCCTACACCGGCACCACCGGCGGCGCGCAGGGCTTCGCCGGCTTCTCGCCGGCCAACGCCGTGCATTCGGACCGCCACAACTACGCGGTCTACGCCGGGCTGGAAGCCGACTTCACCGACAAGTTCTCCGCCGGCCTGACCGGCCGCTACGAGGACTACTCGGACTTCGGCAGCAAGAGCTCGGGCAAGCTCTCCGCGCGCTACGCGTTCACCGACAAGGTGGCGCTGCGTGGCACCGTGGCCAGCGGCTTCCGCGCGCCCTCGCTGGCACAGCAGCAGTACCAGGCGGTGACCAGCAGCTACATCAACGGCGCCTTCTACGAGTCCGGCACCTTCCCGGTCGACAGTGCCGTGGCCCAGGCGCTGGGCGCCACCCCGCTCAAGGCCGAGACCTCGCTGTCCTACAGCCTGGGCCTGGTGCTGCAGCCGGTGGACCGCCTGTACGTGACCCTGGATGCCTACCAGATCAAGATCGACGATCGCATCCTGCTGTCGTCCAACCTCAACGACGCGGCGGTGCTCGCACGGCTGCAGAGCCTGGGCTACTCGAACGTCACCAGCGTGCGCTACTTCGCCAACTCGGCCGACACCCGCACCCGCGGCGTCGACCTGGTCGGCACCTACACCATTCCGTTCGCCGCCAGCTCGCTCGACCTGACCGCCAGCTACGGCTACAGCACCACCGAGATCACCCACGCGGTCGAGCAGCCGCAGGCGCTGATCGACATCGGCTCGACCCAGACCATCCTCGGCCGCGATGAGATTGGCCGGCTGGAGGACAGCTTCCCGAAGGACAAGATCATCCTCAGCGGCACCTGGAAGCTGGCGCACTGGGACTTCAACCTGGCCGCCACCCGCTACGGCGACTTCACCGTGCGCAACTCGGCGACCGCCGCGCGCGACCAGACCTACGATGCCAGCTGGGTCGTGGACGCCTCGGCCAGCTTCAAGCCGAGCGAGAACTGGACGCTCACCGTCGGCGCGGACAACCTGCTCGACGAGTACCCGGACAAGACCACCAACCTGATCAACTCCACCTACGGCATGCTGCCCTACAGCAACTACTCGCCGTACGGCTTCAACGGCGCCTACGTCTACGGGCGCATCGCCTACCGCTGGTAAGCCGGCTCGTCCCGTCGCTTCGCCCCGCACGCCCCGGCCCCGCCGGGGCGTGCGGCTTTGTGCGGCGCGAAATCCCAAGTGCGATCCGGCCGGGTCCGTGTCGTGCAGGCCGCAGATCGTCCCGGATGCGGCAGCGCGGCCGCAGGTGCTCGGGGTCACTCTCGCCGCCCGGGCCTGATACTGCGGCGGCCGGTTGGGCGCCGAGCGACGTACCGCGTCTCGATCCCCCCGGCCGACGACACCAAGCCATCCCCGCCCGCGGAGCGCCGACGGTTACAGGCGCAACTTAACTAAAATTTGACATTTATCCTGGGTTCGGGTTACTCGTGGACGGCACCGCAGCCGTCGCCACGGATGTGCCCTGGGAGGGGGAAGTGCCGCGGTGCCGCCCGTCCTCATCCGGAGTCGCTCCCACATGAAGTGCCATGCCTGTCCCCTCGCAGTCGCAGTCACCCTCGCGCTCGGCCTTGCCGGCGCCCCGGCCCCGCTCCGCGCGCAGGACGCCAGCGCGCAGACGCTGGATACCGTCATCGTCACCGGCACCCGCGTCGCCGATCGCACCGTGGCCGAGTCGGCCTCGCCGATCGACATCATCTCGCCGGCCACGCTGGAAGCCACCGGCACCACCGAGCTGGCCACCGCGCTGTCGCGGGCGGTGCCCTCGCTGAACTTCCCGCGCCCGGCGATCACCGACGGTACCGACGCGGTGCGCCCGGCGCAGCTGCGCGGGCTGGCACCGGACCAGGTGCTAGTGCTGGTCAACGGCAAGCGCTACCACACCACCGCGCTGATCAACCTCAACGGCGCGCAGGGCCGCGGCTCCTCGCCGGCCGACCTCAACACCATTCCGATCGCCGCGGTCGAACGCATCGAGGTGCTGCGCGACGGCGCCTCCGCGCAGTACGGCTCGGACGCCATCGCCGGCGTCATCAACGTGGTGCTCAAGGGCAGCAGCAGCGGCGGCAGCCTCGCCGCCCGCTACGGCAAGTACAGCGCCGGCGACGGCGAGCAGTACCAGCTGTCCGGCGACGCCGGGCTGACCTTCGCCGGCACCGGCACCGTGCACTTCGCCGCGCAGGCCGGCCACCAGGACCAGACCAACCGTGCCAAGCCGTACAACGGCGTGGTGCAGCAGCGTTACGGCGACCCGGACATCGACCAGGGCGCGTTCTCCTACAATGGCGAGTACAGCCCGGCCGACTACCTGACGTTCTATTCCTACGGCATGGTCAGCCGCCGCGAGGTGCTGTCCAACGGCTACTTCCGCAGCGCCAGCGACAACCGCAACCGGCCGCAGATCTACCCGGACGGCTTCCTGCCGCAGATCTACAACGTCAGCAAGGACGTGTCGTGGGTGGGCGGGCTGAAGACCAGCACCGAGGGCGGGCTCAACATCGACCTGAGCTACAACTACGGCCAGAACCACCTGACCTTCGACGTCAAGAACAGCCTCAACAACAGCCTCGGGCTGGACAGCCCGACCGAGTTCTACGCCGGCGCGCTCGAGGTGACGCAGAACCTGCTCAACGCCGACTTCAGCAAGACCCTCGACTGGGGCCTGGCCTACCCGGTGACGCTGGCGTTCGGCGGCGAATGGCGCGGCGAGAAGTTCAACGAATCGCCCGGCGACGCGGCGTCCTACGTCAATGGCGGCATCCCGTCGGCCAGCGGCGCGCTGCTGCCCGGCGCGCAGGTGTTCGCCGGCTTCA
This sequence comes from Lysobacteraceae bacterium USHLN149, assembly GCA_037145635.1. GTDB lineage: Bacteria > Pseudomonadota > Gammaproteobacteria > Xanthomonadales > Xanthomonadaceae > JAATFS01. The sequence goes on along the minus strand of JBBCXB010000001.1, from coordinate 321,694 downwards.
AGCCGACCGACTCCGGCCACTACGACCGCAACAGCTACTCGGCCTACGTCGACCTGGAAGGCGACCTGACCGAGAAGCTGTCGGCCGGCCTGGCCGGGCGCTACGAGAACTACAGCGACTTCGGCGACACCGCCACCGGCAAGCTGTCGCTGCGCTACGCCTTCACCGACAAGGTCGCGCTGCGCGCCACCGCCTCCACCGGCTTCCGCGCGCCGTCGCTGCAGCAGCAGTACTTCCAGTCGATCGCCACCAACTTCATCGACGGGGTGCCCTACGAGATCGGCACCTTCCGCACCGACAACCCGGCCGCCGTCGCGCTCGGCGCCGAGCCGCTCAAGGCCGAGGAATCGAAGAACTACGGCCTGGGCCTGGTGCTGCAGCCCGCGGACGCGCTGTACATCACCATCGACGCCTACCGCATCGACATCGACGACCGCATCGTGCTGTCGGAGAACCTGACCTCCACGGCGGTGCGCAACTACCTGCAGGCCAACGGCTATGCCGGCATCGGCGGCGGCCGCTACTTCACCAACGCGGTGGACACCCGGACCCAGGGCGTGGACGCGGTCGGCAGCTACCGCTGGACCCTGCCCGGCAGCACCGTGGACCTCACCGCCGGCTACAACCACAACAAGACCGAGATCGAGAAGATCGCCGACAACCCGGCCGCGCTGGAGGCCATCGACCCGACCGCGGTGCGCATCGGCCGGGCCGAGATCGGGCGCATCACCGAGGGCAGCCCGCGCGACAAGTTCTTCCTCAGCGGGGTGTGGTCGCCGGGCGATTGGGCGTTCAGCGCCACCGCCACGCGCTGGGGCGAGTTCACCACCTTCGGCACCACCGCCGCCACCGACCAGACCTACGCGGCCAAGTGGACGCTGGACCTGTCGGCGACCTGGAAGCTGGCGGACTGGCGCTTCACCGTCGGCGGCGACAACGTCACCAACGAGTATCCGGACCAGTCCCTGGCCGGCCTGGGCACCAGCACCTACCTGCCCTACAGCGGGTCCTCGCCGTTCGGATTCAACGGCGCGTTCGTCTACGCCAACGCCAGCTACAAGTGGTGAGACCGGCCTGACCCGGCCCCCCGCCCCGGCCCGTGCCGGGGCACGGCCACTGATCCGGGCGCCCGCGTCCGCCGAGGCGGCGCGGGCACCGGCCGGGCCCGAGCGCCCGACGTTGCGGCCTTGTTTTAAGGCACCGCCGCGCCTATCGTAAAGCGATCATTCAGGCTCAAGCGAGACGGATTTGCCGGCGGCGGCGTGCATCGGCGACACTCCAGTCCCTTGTCCCTGCGATCCTAGATGCATCACGACACCAGCCTCATCGATATCATCGCCGTCGGCCTCGCGGTCGCCTTCATCCTGGGCACGCTGGCGCAGCGGCTGAAGCTCTCGCCGCTGGTCGGCTACCTGGTCGCGGGCGTCTGCGTCGGCCCGTTCACCCCGGGGTTCGTCGCCGACCAGCAGCTGGCCAACCAGCTCTCCGAGCTGGGCGTGATGCTGCTGATGTTCGGCGTGGGGCTGCACTTCTCGCTCGAAGACCTGATGGAAGTGAAGTGGATCGCGATCCCCGGCGCGGTGGCGCAGATCGTGGTCGCGACCCTGCTCGGCTGGGCGCTGGCGTGGAGCATGGGCTGGCCGGCGATCCACGGCCTGGTGTTCGGCCTGGCGCTGTCGGTGGCCAGCACCGTGGTGCTGCTGCGCGCCCTGGAGGAACGCCGGCTGCTGGAAACCAAGCGCGGGCGCATCGCGGTGGGCTGGCTGATCGTCGAGGACCTGGTGATGGTGCTGGCGCTGGTGCTGCTGCCGGCGCTGGCCGAGGTGCTCGGCACCGGCACGCCCTCGGCCGGAGCGGTCGGCGGTTCCGGCTCGATCCTGGCGGCGCTCGGGCTGACCGTGCTGAAGATGGCCGCGTTCGTGGTGGTGATGCTGGTGGTCGGGCGGCGGGTGATCCCGTGGTCGCTGGAGAAGGTGGCCGCCACCGGCTCGCGCGAGCTGTTCACGCTGTCGGTGCTGGCGATCGCGCTGGGCGTGGCGTTCGTCTCGGCGACCCTGTTCGGGGTGTCGTTCGCGCTGGGTGCGTTCTTCGCCGGCATGCTGCTCAAGGAGTCCGAGCTCAGCCACAAGGCCGCCAGCGACTCGCTGCCGCTGCGCGACGCGTTCGCGGTGCTGTTCTTCGTCTCGGTCGGCATGCTGTTCGATCCCAACATCCTGATCGAGCACCCCTGGCAGGTGCTGGCCACGTTCCTGACCATCACCGTCGGCAAGTCCGCGGCCGCGTTCGTGATCGTGCGGGCGTTCGGCCATCCCACCGGGACCGCGCTGACGATCTCCACCAGCCTGGCGCAGATCGGCGAGTTCTCCTTCATCCTCGCCGGGCTGGGCGTGCAGCTGGCGATCCTGCCCGAGACCGGGCGCGACCTTATCCTGGCCGGCGCGCTGCTGTCGATCATCGCCAACCCGTTCCTGTTCTCCTGGCTGGACCGCTGGCAGGCGCGGCACGCCAGCGAGGCGCCGGTGGCGGTGGAACCGGAGCTTCCGCCGGGCCCGTCGCTGGACCTGACCGATCACGCGATCGTGATCGGCTACGGCCGGGTCGGCAGTGCGCTGGCCGAGGTGCTGCGCGAGCGCGGCGTGCCGGTGCTGGTGATCGACGACAACGGCGAGCACGTGGCCAGGGCGCACGCGGCCGGCCTGCCCGGCATCCGCGGCAGCGCGGCGGCCGACCGGGTGCTGGCCGAGGCCCATCCGGAGCGCGCCAAGATCGCGGTGCTGGCGATCCCGCAGCCGCTGGAGGCCGGCGAGGCGCTGGCCAAGCTGCGCGCACTCAACCCGACCCTGACCCTGCTGGCGCGCGCGCACAGCGACGCCGAGGTCAAGCACCTGCTGGAGCACGGCGCCGACGGCACGGTGATGGCCGAGCGCGAGCTGGCCTACTCGCTGGCGGAGATGGTGATGTCGACGCCGCCGTACCGGGCGATGCGCAAGCAGGCGGTCTAGCGCGGCGCGTCCGGGGTCGCCGAGCGCCGCCCCCCCGCGGCCGGCGGCACGGTCAGCGCGCCGCCTGCAGCGCGCTCCGGCCCGGCAGCAGCGCCGCGACGACGCCCAGCAGCGGCAGGTAGGACATCGCGACGTAGACGAACTCGATGCTGGTGCGGTCGGCCAGCAGCCCGAGCACCGCGGCGCCGAGGCCGCCCATGCCGAACGCGAAGCCGAAGAACAGCCCCGACACCGCGCCGATCCGGCTCGGCATCATCTCCTGGGCATAGACCAGGATCGCCGAGAACGCCGACGACAGCACGAAGCCGATCAGCACGGTCAGCGCCGTCACCGCCGGCAGCCCCACGTACGGCAACGCCAGCGCGAACGGCGCCACGCCCAGGATCGAGACCCAGATCACCGGCTTGCGGCCGATGCGGTCGCCGACCGGCCCGCCGACCAGGGTGCCGGCCGCGGACGCCAGCAGGAACGCGAACAGGTGCAGCTGCGCGCTCTGCACCGAGAGCCCGAAGCGATGGATCAGGTAGAACGTGTAGTAGCTGCTGATGCCGGCGATGTAGAAATACTTGGAGAAGATCAGCACCAGCAGGATGGCGACGATGCGCGTGACCGCCGCCCGCGGCAGCGGCGCCGCCGCGACGGCCGGGCGCGGCGCGGCACGGGCCGCGTCCAGGTGCAGCGCGTACCAGCGGCCGACGTAGGACAGCAGGCCGATGCCCAGCAGCGCGGCGGCGCCGAACCAGGCCACGCTGTGCTGGCCGTTGGGCACGATCACCGCCGCGGCGATCAGCGGCCCGAGCGCGGTGCCGGTGTTGCCGCCGACCTGGAACACCGACTGCGCCAGCCCGTGGCGCCCGCCCGAGGCCAGCCGCGCGATCCGCGACGACTCGGGGTGGAAGATCGCCGAGCCGACGCCGACCAGCGCGGCGGCCAGCAGCACCACCGTGAAGCTGGGCGCGTACGCCAGCAGCAACAGCCCGCACAGCGTCGAGGCCATGCCGAACGGCAGCGAGTACGGCGCCGGGCGGCGGTCGGTGCGCAGGCCGATCAGCGGCTGGAACAGCGAGGCGGTCAGCTGGTAGGTCAGCGTGATCAGGCCCACCTGCGCGAAGCTGAGATGGAACTGGCCCTTGAGGATCGGGTACAGCGCCAGGATCAGCGACTGCATCATGTCGTTGATCAGGTGCGAGGAGGTGATCGCGGCGAGGATGCCGGCCGCCACGGGACGCGGCGCGGCGGCGGCGGGGGAACGCAGGGTGGACATGGAGGGCACGGGCTCCTGAGGGACGGGACGGCCGCCGGCGAGCGGGGCGATGCGGCGCATGGTAGGGTGCGCGGCGATGACTTTTCTGCGAGACATGACCAGCAACCATCGCGAAAGGGGCGTCCTCGCGTCGTCCCAGCGCCGTGGCGCCGACATCGACGACGCGCCGGCCGCGGTGGTGTGCAAGGCCACCGACTACCCGGCCGACACCTTCATCGCCCCGCACCGCCATGCGCGCCACCAGCTGGTCTACGCCATCCACGGCCTGATGGTGGTGCTGTCCGGCCAGGGCCGCTGGGTGGTGCCGAGCACGCGTGCGCTGTGGATGCCCGCCGGCGCCGAACACGCGGTGCGCTGCATCGGCCAGGTGCGGATGCGCAGCCTCTATGTCCGCCCGGACGCGATCGAGCGCATGCCCGTGCGCGCAGCGGTGGTGGACGTGGGACCGCTGCTGTCGGAACTGATCCGCAGCGCGGCGCAGGTGCCCTGGGACCATCCCGCCGATTCGCGCGACGGCCGTCTGATGCGCCTGATCCTGGACGAGCTGCATGCCCTGCCCACGCTGCCGCTGCACCTGCCGCAGCCGCAGGATCCGCGCCTGCAGCGGGTCTGCGCCGCGCTGGAGGCGGACCCGGCCGACGCCTCCACCCTGCAGGCGTGGGCGCGGCGGCTGCAGCTGGACGTCAAGACCCTGCAGCGCCTGTTCCGGCGCGAGCTCGACATGACCTTCGGGCACTGGCGGCAGCAGGTGCGGCTGCTGCGCGGCCTGGAGCGGCTGGCCGCCGGCGACCGCATCATCGACATCGCGGTCGAGCTCGGCTACGACAGCCCGAGCGCGTTCACCGCGATGTTCCGCCGCCAGTTCGGCGTGCCGCCCAGCCGCTTCTTCGGCTGAGCGCGGCCGCGTGCTGCGGGCGGCCGCGTCGCTGCCGCCGCCTGCTCGCCGCCGCCGGCCGGCCTCACTGCGCCGGGTGGTAGCGCAGCGTGAGCAGGTAGTTGCGCCCCGGCTGGTTGTACCAGCGCGCGGTCTCGTAGCGGCGATCGAACACGTTGTTCGCACTCAGGCCCAGGTTCCAGTCCGCGCCCAGCGCGTAGCTCACGCGCAGGTCCAGCAGGCCGTAGCCACCCAGCCGGGTGGTGTTGGCCAGGTCGTCGTAGCGCTTGCCCGCGCCAGACACGCTGGCGCCCACGCCGAACCCGCCGAAGCGCCGGTCCAGGTCGACCCGGCCGCTCTGGCGCGCGCGCCGCGGCAGCCAGTGGCCGTGGTCGCTCTCGCCGTCGGCCCGCGCGTCCAGCCAGGTCAGCGCGGTGCGCAGCGTCCAGCCGGCCAGCACGGTGTCGTAGCCGGCCTCGGCGCCGCGCAGGCGCGTCCTGTCGATGTTGTTGGGCTGCCCGAACGGATGTGCGGCATCCACCCGCGAGGCGTCGTAGGCGATCAGGTCGTCGACCCGGGTCTGGAAGGCGTTGAGCGTCCAGTTGCCCCAGTCGTGCTCGCCGCGCAGGCCCAGTTCGGCGCTGCGCGAGGTCTCCGGCCGCAGCAGCGCATTGCCGTAGCCCGGGTAGTACAGCTCGTTGAAGGTGGGCGCCTTGAACGCGGTGCCGTAGCTGGCGGTCAGCCGCAGGTGCTCGGCGAAGTCCCAGCCCCACAGCAGGCTGCCGGTGGTCTTGCCGCCGAACTGGCTGTTGTCGTTGCGACGCACGCTGGCCTGCAGCGACTGCGTGCCGAAGCGCTGCTGCCACTGCGCGAACCCGGCGCGGTCGCTGCGGCGGTCGCGGTCGTAGGCGTCGCTGCTCGCGATCTCGTCGCGCTGCCAGTCGAAGCCGACCGTCAGCAGGCCCGGGCCGGCGGCGAGGTCGGCCTGCAGCGAACCGAGCTTGCGGCGGGTGTCGTAGCTGGAGACGTACACGCCCTGGTAATAGGCGTCGCTGAGGTCGGAACTGGTGCCGAGGCTGGCGCTGAGCTTCAGCGCGTCGCTCGGTGCGTAGCGCACGCGGCCGCCGACCACCTGCTGCACGCCCTTGCCGAGGTCGCCGCCGTAGACCGAGCCGTCGTACTCGTTGCGGCTCTGCGTGCGCAGTGCCTGCACGTCGGCATCCCATTGCCGGTTGAAGCGCCAGCCACCCTGCACGCTCAGCGAGTCGTTGCGGTAGCCGTCGCGGTCCGGGTCGTAGTCGGCGCTGGCGGTGTCGAGGTAGGCGTTGATGCCGTCGGTCTGGTCGTGCACCGCGTTGACGGCGTACCAGCCGCCGCGCTCGCCCAGGTCGCCGGCGCTGCGGCCGGCCAGGCCGGCGGCGTAGCGGCGCGTATTGTCGCTGCCGAGCGCGGCGCTGAAGGTCGGCGTGAAGCGGCCCTGGGGCCGCCGGGTGAAGATCTGCACCACGCCGCCGATCGCCTCCGAGCCGTACAGGCTGGAGAACGGGCCGCGCACGATCTCGATGCGCTCGATCTGCTCGAGCGGGATGTCCTGCAGCGCCGCGCCGCCGACGGTGGCCGAGCCGATCTTGACCCCGTCCACCAGCACCAGCACGTGGTCCGACTCGGTGCCGCGCAGGAACAGCGAGGTCACCTTGCCCGGGCCGCCGTTGTTGGACAGCGCCACGCCGGCCTCGCCCTGCAGCAGTTCCGGCAGCGAGTCGACCTGGCGGCGCTCGATCTCGGCGCGGTCGATCACCCGCACCGGCGCCAGCGCCTGGTCCTGGGTCTGCGCGGTGCGCGAGGCGGTGACGACGACCTGGTCCAGGTCGGTGGCGGCGTCTTCGGCCTGCACGGAGGCGCTGGCGCACGCGGACACTGCAGCGGCCAGCGCGGCACGGCGCAGCAAAACGGAGGGGAAGCACATCGGGTGGGTGACTCCTGGGTCCGCGCCTGCCCGCGCGGAAGCGTTGAAGGACGGCAGGCGGAAACGCGCACGGACGCCGGGCCCACGGGCACGGACGGCCATGGCCACGCCCACCGCGTGCCGGGTCGTCCCTGTGGCCGGTCTCCGGGCTCGCGAGCGAAGGCCTGCGCCTCCCGGTTCCGCGCCTTCCCATGCAGGTGCACAGTGGCGTTGCGTGCGGAACCTTGCCTCGCCCACCGTTGCGGGGGCAGCTCCGGCTTGGCTGCCCTGGCGGGCGACGCACCGGATTCCCGTTTAAACCGGTGGCGGGCCGCCGGTCACCTCAGGGCCGCGCATCGTAGCAGGTCGCCGCCGGCCCCGTGACCGTGACGGAACGACGACTCGCGGTGTCCTATGGTGCCCGCTGCTGCGATGCAGCAATCCCGCGCCAAGCGCAGGCCCTCTTCCCGGAGGCCTGCCACTGCGCGGTCCGGCGCCGCCACGACGCCCATCACAGGTCACCTTTCCCAGGACATCCTCTCCGCATGCAGACCTCCTCTTCCGCCCCTGCGTCCCTGGCCTCCACGCCGGAAAGCCGGTTCGTGCGGCTGATCGCCCTCATCGCCACGCTGGGCGCACTCGCGTTCGGCTACGACACCGGTGTGATCTCGGGGGCCCTGCCCTTCATGACCCTGCCGCGCGCCGAAGGCGGCCTGGGCCTGACCCCGCTGACCGAAGGCATCATCGCCTCCTCGCTGGTGTTCGGCGCCGCCTTCGGTTCGTTCTTCAGCGGGCACTTCTCCGAGAACTGGGGCCGGCGCGACTCGCTGAAGCTGGTCGCGGTGATCTTCGTGGTCGGGGCGCTGGGCACCGCGCTGGCACCGAACGTACCGGTGATGGTGGGCATGCGCTTCCTGCTCGGCCTGGCGGTCGGCGGCGCCTCGGCGATCGTGCCGGTGTTCATCGCCGAGATGGCGGCACCCGGGCGGCGCGGCCGGCTGGTCACCCAGAGCGAGCTGATGATCGTCACCGGACAGTGCATCGCCTACACCTCCAACGCGGCGCTGGCCTACGCTGCCGACGACGCCGGGATCTGGCGCTACATGCTCGGCATCGCCGCCATTCCGGCCGCGCTGCTGTGGCTGGGCCTGCTGTTCGTGCCGGGCTCGCCGCGCTGGCTGGCCGCGCGCGGCCGCATCGACGACGCCCGCGCAGTGCTGCTGCGCATCCGGCCCACCGAGGCCGAGGTCGACAAGGAGCTGGCCGCGATCACCGCCGAGACCGAGGCCGAGCGCCAGCAGGCGCGCTGGCGCGACATCGCGGCCGAACGCTGGGTGCGCGTAGTGCTGGCGATCGGCATCGGCCTGGGCTTCGTGATCCAGTTCACCGGCGTCAATGCCTTCATGTACTTCACGCCGATCATCCTCAAATCGACCGGACTGGGCACCCATGCCGCGCTGACCGCGACCATCGGCAACGGCGTGGTCGCAGTGATCGCGGTGCTGATCGGGATCTGGCTGATCGGCCGCCACGGCCGCCGCCCGATGCTGCTGAGCGGGCTGGCGCTGGTGATCGTCGCGCAACTGTGCCTGGGCGCGGTGATGCAGTGGCTGCCGCCTTCGCCGCTGCAGAGCTACCTGGCGCTGGCCTGCATCCTGGTGTTTCTGCTGTTCATGCAGATGCTGATCGCGCCGGTGTACTGGCTGCTGATGTCCGAGCTGTTCCCGCTGCACGTGCGCGGCCTGGTCACCGGCCTGGCGGTGGCGGTGCAATGGCTGTTCACCTCGGCGGTGTCGTTCCTGTTCCCGATCATGCTGGCGCGCTTCGGCAGCGCGACGTTCTTCGTGTTCGCCGCGATCAACGTGCTGTCGCTGGCGTTCGTGTGGCGCTGCGTGCCGGAGACGCGGCGCAAGTCGCTGGAGCAGATCGAGGCCTACCTGAAGGAGCGCCACAGCCTCTGACGCGCTGGCCGGCGGCGTGCCGGCCGGGCACCCGGCCGTCAGCCACGCGGAGCGCGGTCGATGGCGCATGCCAACGGCGCGCAGATCGGTGCCGTGGCCGCGCGGGCATCGCAAGCCGGGCGGTCGTCGTCCCCAGCGTGGCGGCGGGCCGGGCCCTGCCCTCGGTGGGCGGGGCGACAGTTCGGCCCCCGCGCCGGCAATCCCGCCGGCCCGCCGCGACGCCGCCGGCGGCGCGCGCCGGCCGACGGCATGGCGACGCGCCCGCCCCTACAATCGGGCCCTTCCCCTGCCCCGAGGCGCTGCATGAAGAAGATCGGCTTCCTGTCCTTTGGCCACTGGACGCCATCGTCGCAGTCGCAGACGCGGTCGGCCACCGATGCGCTGCTGCAATCGATCGAACTGGCGGTCGCCGCCGAGCAGCTGGGAGCCGACGGCGCGTATTTCCGCGTCCACCACTTCGCCCGCCAGCTGGCCGCGCCGTTCCCGCTGCTGGCCGCGATCGGCGCCCGCACCCGGCGCATCGAGATCGGCACCGCGGTGATCGACATGCGCTACGAGAACCCGCTGTACATGGCCGAGGACGCCGGCGCCGCCGACCTGATCGCCGGCGGCCGCCTGCAGCTGGGCATCAGCCGCGGCTCGCCGGAGCAGGTCATCGACGGCTGGCGCCACTTCGGCTACGTGCCCGGGCCGGAACAGGACGGCGCGGCGATGGCGCGGCAGCACGCCGAACTGCTGCTGGACGTGCTCCAGGGCTAGGGCTTCGCCCAGCCCAACCCGCAGCCGATGTTCCCCAACCCGCCCGGCCTGCTGCGGCTGGAGCCGCACTCGCCCGGCCTGCGCGAGCGGATCTGGTGGGGCGCCGGCTCCAATGCCACCGCCGCCTGGGCGGCCAGGCTCGGCATGCACCTGCAGAGCTCGACGCTGAAGGACGACGAGGACGGGCGCCCGTTCCACGTCCAGCAGGCCGAGCAGATCCGCGGCTACCGGCGCGCCTGGGAGGCGGCCGGGCATCGCCACGCACCGCGGGTCTCGGTGAGCCGCAGCATCTTCCCGTTGGTCGACGACGCCGACCGCCGCTACTTCGGCCAGGGCGGCCAGGAGGCGGACCAGATCGGCTACCTGGGCGGGGCCACCCGCGCGATCTTCGGCCGCAACTACGCCGCCACGCCCGACCGGCTGATCGAACAGCTGGCCGGGGACGAGGCCATCGCCGAGGCCGACACCCTGCTGCTGACGGTGCCCAACCAGCTCGGCGTGGACTACTGCACCCACGTGATCGAATCGATCCTGGCGCACGTGGCGCCGGGGCTGGGCTGGCGCTGAGGCCGCGTCCCGGCCAACGCCCCGGCTGCGGCCATGGGGCGCAGGGATGACCCCGGCCGCGCGCTACCGCAGGTGACGGCGGCGCGGCGATGGCCGCCGGGCGACCGCCACCGCTGCCCCCGCGGACGCGGTCGCCCCGCGCATGACCGCGGCGACCTGCCCCGGGGCGCCGGCGACCCGCCGCGGCGCCCCGCCTACGCGGCCTACTGGAACACCAGCTGGCCGCCGTCGGTATCCACCGTGATGGTGTCGCCCCCGACGAACTGGCCGGACAGGATCCGCTGCGCCAGCGGGTTCTCCAGCTGGGCCTGGATCGCGCGCTTCAGCGGCCGCGCGCCGTAGACCGGATCGAAACCGATGTTGCCGAGCAGGTCCAGCGCTCGCTCGCTCAGTTCGATGCGCAGCCCGCGTTCGCCCAGGCGCTTCTCCAGGCCCTGCAGCTGGATGCGCGCGATCTGCTTGATCTGCGCCTTGTCCAGCGGGTGGAACACCACGATGTCGTCGAGCCGGTTGACGAACTCGGGGCGGAAGTGCGCCTGCACCACGCCCATCACCGCCGCCTTCATCTGGGTGTAGGCCTCGGCCGAATCGTCGCCGCTCAGCTCCTGGATCTGGTGCGAGCCCAGGTTGGAGGTCATCACGATCACGGTGTTGCGGAAGTCCACGGTGCGGCCCTGGCCGTCGGTCAGGCGGCCGTCGTCGAGCACCTGCAGCAGGATGTTGAACACGTCGCCATGGGCCTTCTCGACCTCGTCGAGCAGGATCAGCGAATACGGCCGGCGCCGCACCGCCTCGGTGAGATAGCCGCCCTCCTCGTAGCCCACGTAGCCCGGGGGCGCGCCGATCAGCCGCGCCACGCTGTGCTTCTCCATGAACTCGCTCATGTCGATGCGGATCATCGCGTCGGTGCTGTCGAACAGGAAGTCCGCCAGCGCCTTGCACAGCTCGGTCTTGCCGACGCCGGTCGGGCCCAGGAACAGGAACGAGCCACTCGGCCGGTCCGGATCGGACAGGCCGGCGCGCGAGCGCCGCACCGCGTCGGAGACCACCTTGATCGCCTCTTCCTGGCCGACCACGCGGCGGTGCAGCTCCTGCTCCATGCGCAGCAGCTTGTCGCGCTCGCCCTCGAGCATGCGGTTGACCGGGATGCCGGTCCAGCGCGACACCACCTCGGCGATCTCCTCGGCGGTCACCCGGTCCTGCACCAGCTTGAAGTCGTGCTGCTCGGCTTCGTTGGCCACCGCCAGCTGCTTCTCCAGGTTCGGCAGCAGGCCGTACTGAATCTCGCTCATCTTGGCGTAGTCCTGGCGGCGCTGCGCGGCCTCCAGCTCGACCCGCGCGTGCTCGATCTGCTCCTTGATCTTGGTGGCGCCCTGCAAGGCGGCCTTCTCCGACTTCCAGACCTCGTCCAGATCCGAGAACTCGCGCTCGAGCGTGCCGATGTCGCTCTCCAGGTCGGCCAGGCGCTGGCGTGAGGCCTCGTCCTTTTCCTTCTTCAGCATCTCGCGCTGGATCTTGAGCTGGATCAGCCGGCGCTCCAGGCGGTCCAGTTCCTCCGGCTTGGAATCGATCTCCATGCGGATGCGCGAGGCCGCCTCGTCCATCAGGTCGATGGCCTTATCCGGCAGCTGGCGGTCGGCGATGTAGCGGTTGGACAGCGTGGCCGCGGCGACGATCGCCGGATCGGTGATCTCCACGCCGTGGTGCACCGCGTAGCGCTCCTTCAGCCCGCGCAGGATCGCGATCGTGTCCTCCACCGTCGGCTCGCCGACGAACACCTTCTGGAAGCGGCGCTCCAGCGCGGCGTCCTTCTCGATGTACTTGCGGTACTCGTCCAGCGTGGTGGCGCCGATGCAGTGCAGCTCGCCGCGGGCCAGCGCCGGCTTGAGCATGTTGCCGGCGTCCATCGCGCCGTCGGCCTTGCCGGCCCCCACCATGGTGTGCAGCTCGTCGATGAACAGGATGATCTGTCCCTCGTTCTTGGACAGGTCGTTGAGCACGCCCTTCAGGCGCTCCTCGAACTCGCCGCGGAACTTGGCGCCGGCGATCAGCGCGCCCATGTCCAGCGACAGCACGCGCTTGCCGCGCAGGCCCTCGGGCACCTCGCCGTTGACGATGCGCTGGGCCAGGCCCTCGACGATCGCGGTCTTGCCCACGCCCGGCTCGCCGATCAGCACCGGATTGTTCTTGGTGCGCCGCTGCAGCACCTGGATCGTGCGCCGGATCTCCTCGTCGCGCCCGATCACCGGATCGAGCTTGCCGCTCTCGGCGCGTGCGGTCAGGTCGATGGTGAACTTCTCCAGCGCCTGGCGCTGGTCCTCGGCGTTCTCGCTCTGCACGGTCTCGCCGCCGCGCAGCTTCTCGATCGCGGTCTCGAGCTTCTTCTTGTCGGCCCCGGCCGCGCGCAGCGCCAGGCCGAGCGGGCCGGCATCGTCGGCGGCGGCCAGCACGAACCACTCGCTGGCGATGAACTGGTCGCCGCGCTGCTGCGCCAGCTTGTCGGTCTGGTTGAGCAGGCGGTTGAGGTCGTTGCCGATCGACAGGTTGCCGTCCTGGCCGGAGACCTTGGGCAGCTTCTCCAGCGCCTCGGCCAGGCGCTCGCGCAGCACCGGCACGTTGACGCCGGCCTGCGCCAGCAGCGGGCGCGTGCTGCCGCCGCTCTGGTCGAGCAGCGCGGTGAACACGTGCAGCGGTTCGATGATGGTGTGGTCGCGGCCTACCGCCAGCGACTGCGCGTCGGCCAGCGCCTGCTGGAAACGCGAGGTGAGCTTGTCCATCCGCATCGGGAGTTCCTCGGGAAGAGCGGCCGGTGGATCCGGCGATACCCAGCAGATGCGGCTTGCGCCCGGGCTTTCAAGGCGGCGCCTCGCGCCGCGGCGCCGGACTGTCGTATGTTGGACCGCCCCGTCCCCGCTGCCGAGGCCCCCATGATCCGCGCCCGTACCCTTCCACTGCTGCTGGCCGCGTGGCTGCCCGGCGTCGCCCCGGCCGCGCTGGCGCCGGCCGAGCAGCGCATCGCCGCCGCCGTCGACGCCGACCAGGCCCGTTCGGTCGCGCTGCTGCAGCGGCTGGTCGAGCAGAACAGCGGCACCCTGAACCTGGCCGGCGTGGCCCGGGTCGCCGACCTGCTGCGCCCCGAACTGGAGGCGCTGGGCTTCACGGTGCAGTGGAAGCCCATGCAGCGGACCGGACGCGCCGGGCATCTCGTCGCCACCCATCGCGGCCGCCCCGGCGCCGCCCGGCTACTGCTGATCGGGCACCTGGACACCGTGTTCGAGCCCGATTCGCCGTTCACCGGCTTCCGCCGCGACGGCGACCACGCGATCGGCCCCGGCGTCGGCGACGACAAGGGCGGCGTGGTGGTGATGCTGTCCGCGCTGCGCGCGATGCAGGCCGCCGGCACCCTGGCCGCGGCCGACCTCGAGATCGTGCTGACCGGCGACGAGGAAGACGTGGGCGCGCCGGTGACCGTGGCACGGGCCGACCTGGTGGCGGCCGGCAAGCGCGCCGACGTGGCGCTGGACTTCGAGAACCTGGCGCAGGAGGACGGCCACGACATGGGCTCGATCGCGCGGCGCTCGTCCAACAGCTGGACCCTGACCACCACCGGCCGCTCCGGGCACAGCTCCACCATCTTCTCCGAGGCCATGGGCGACGGCGCGATCTACGAGCTGGCGCGCATCGTCGCCGCGTTCCGCGAGGAGCTGCCCGAGCCCGACCTGACCTTCAACGTCGGCCTGATCGGCGGCGGCCAGAGCGCCGAGCTCGGTGCCGACGGCGTGCGCATCAGCGCCACCGGCAAGGGCAACATCATCCCCGCGGTCGCGATCGCGAAGGGCGACTTCCGCACCCTCAGCCAGGCCCAGACCGACCGCGTGCGTGCCCGGATGCAGGCGATCGTCGACCGCCACCTGCCGCGCACCGGCGCCACCCTGCGCATCGAGCAGGGCTACCCGGCGATGCCGCCGACCGCCGGCAACCGCGCGCTGCTGGAGCGGCTCAATGCGGTCAACCGCGACCTCGGGCTGCCGGCGATGGCCGTCCTGGATCCGCTCAAGCGCGGCGCCGGCGACATCGCCTTCGTCGCCGCCCACACCGACGGGCTGGTGGGCCTCGGCATCGCCGGCGACGGCAGCCATGCACCGGGCGAACGCGCCGACCTGGCGAGCCTGCCGCGCCAGGCCAAGCGCGCGGCGATCCTGATGACACGCTTGAGCCTGCCGCGCCCGTGAGCCGGTATTGGCCGCCCGGCCGAGGCCATGCTGCGGACGCGAGCGGGCCTGACGCTTCCCCACCCCTGCGGTGCCGGCGCGCGCCGCACGCCTTCCGATTCGGCGCCTGAGCGATCGGACGAGGGCTACCGACCCAGCGCGGCCGGCGTCCGCTGGCAACGGCGCCCTAATCTTGCGATAATGATAACTATTATCATTAAAGGGGTCTGGGCCGTCCTTCGCTGGGCGGGAACCGCGTCCCTGCGAGGACCCGCCCGTGCCTGCCCCGCCGCTCTCCCTGGACACCCTCTACCGCGACCACCAGCCCTGGCTGCGGCATTGGCTGGCCGGGCGCCTGGGCTGCCGCGAGGTCGCCGCCGACCTCGCCCAGGACACCTTCGCGCGCCTGCTCGGCGGCCGCGACCTGGCCGGGCTGCACGAGCCCCGCGCCTTCCTGACCACCGTGGCCAAGGGCCTGGTGGCGAACTGGTACCGCCGGCAGTCGCTGGAGCGCGCCTACCTGGAACAGCTGGCCGCCCTGCCCGAGGCCTGGGTGCCGTCGCTGGAGGACCAGGCGCTGGTGCGCGAGGCGCTGCACCTGATCGATGCCATGCTCGACGGGCTGCCGGCGCAGGCCCGCCGCGTGTTCCTGCTGTCGCAGTTCGAGGGCCTGGGCTACGCGGAGATCGCGCAGGCCCTCGGCCTGTCCCTGAGCACGGTCAAGCGCCACATGAAACGCGCCTTCCTGGGCTGCCTGGCGCATGCGCCCTGACGGCCCCGACCGCCCGCTCGACCCGCACGTGCTGGAGCAGGCGGCCGACTGGCTGCTGCGTCTCGACGCGGGCGCGCCCAGCGAGGCCGACCGCGCCGCCTGCGAACGCTGGCAGCGCCAGGACCCCGAACATGCCCGTGCCTGGGCGCGCGCCGAGCGCTTGCGCACGCTGCTGAGCTCGGTGCCGCCGGCACTGGCGCGCCCGCTGCTGGACCGCCCCGCGTGCCCGTCGCGGCGCGCGGCGGTCAAGCGCCTGGGTGCCTGGCTGCTGCTGGCCCCCGGCGGCTGGCTGGCCTGGCGGCTCTGGGACCAGGCCGCCTGGGACGGCAGCCTGCAGACCGCGATCGGCGCGCGGCGGCACGCACGCCTGCCCGACGGCAGCCGGATCGACCTGGACAGCGGTACCGCGCTGGACTTCGCCTATGGCCCGCAGCAGCGCCTGCTGCGCCTGCGCCGCGGCCGCATTGCAGTCACCACCGCGCCGGATCCGCAGCGGCCGCCGCGTCCGTTCCGCGTGGTCACCGCGCACGGGCGGCTGGAAGCGCTGGGCACCCACTTCAGCGTGCGGGCCGAGGCCAACGACACCTGGCTGGCCGTGCTCGAGGGCGCGGTGCGCGCCGAACCCGGCGGGCATGGCGACCGCGCCCGCCGGATCGAGGCCGGCCAGCAGATCGGCTTCGACGACCGTGGCTTCGGCGCGGCACAGGCCGCCGACGCGGGCGCCCTGGCCTGGACCCACGGCATGCTCGTCGCCGACGCGCTGCCGCTCGGGGAACTGGTGCGGGAGCTGGCGCGCCGTCGCCGCGGCGTGCTGCGCTGCGCGCCCGCGCTGGCGTCGCTGCCGGTCTCCGGCGCCTTCCCGCTGGACGACACCGACCGCAGCCTGGCGATGCTGGTGCAGACCTACCCGGTCGCGATCCGCCAGCGCGGCTACGGCAGCTGGACCGAGGTCGTGCCGCGCCGCGCGGCCGGCGCGCGCGCCGCCCCCTGACACTTTTTTGGGTTTCGCGTGGCAAGGGAAGGACATCCCTCACGACCGATCCTTCCATGCGCAGTCGCACCATCGCCCGCTCCCCTCGCCCCCTCCGTGTCCGCCTGCTGGCCACGGCCCTGGCCGCGCTCCCGCTGGCGATCCCGGCCGGGCCCGCCGCCGCCCAGGCCGGTGCCGCGACGGCCGGCCCGCTCGGCCGTTCGCTGGCCAGCTTCGCCAGCCAGCACGGCATCGCGCTGTCGTTCGACCCGGCGTTGACCGATGGCCGCCAAGCTCCGGGGCTGCCTGCAGGGCTGGACGTGGAGACCGCGTTCTCCGTGCTGCTGGCAGGTAGCGGCCTGCAGGCCGTGCAACGCGCCGATGGCAGCTACACCGTGCTGCCCGTCGCCGCCGAGGTCCACCAGACCGCGCCGTTACGGGTGGGCGCCGTGCCCAGCAGCGGCATGGCGTCGCCGCTGCGCTATGGGCAGGGTGCGAGCCTGGATGACGACGCGCTGCAGGCCCAGGTCAAGGGCAACGGCGACATCGCCACCGTGCTGCGCGCCTATCCCTCCATCCAGTTCAGCGACACCGCGCGCAGTACCCGCAATGGCGGCGAGATCCGCCCGCAGGACATCTCGATCAATGGCGCACCGTTCTACCAGAATCTGTTCACCCTGGACGGGGCCGACATCAACAACGATCTCGATCCCGCCGCAGGCATCTCCCAAAGCGGCATCCAGGCCAACCACCCCGCCGATGTGCCCAGCGCTGCCCAGGGCGTGGCACTGGATGTGGACCTGCTGGAGTCGCTGACCGTCTACGACGCCAACGTGCCGGCCGCCTATGGCGGCTTCACCGGCGGGGTGATTGATGCGCGCAGCCGCCAGGCGGGCGACCGCTTCGGTGGCAAGCTGTGGATGCGCATGGCTCGCTCGGCCTGGGACCAGGTCGTCAGCAATCCGGCACAGGCGGATCGATACGCCGAGTCGGCCACCTATGCCTACCAACCGCGTTACGACAAGTACAAGCTGGGAGCGCGCCTGGAGGGCCGGCTCGACAGCGGCCTCGGCCTCATCGGCACGTTCACGCGCACTCGCTCGGATATCCCTCTGCGCGCCTACAGCGGCGGCGACAGTCCGCGCGGTGACGATGCCGACAGCCGTACCCAGACCCGCCAGAACACCGCCGCTAGCGTCGCTCTGGACTGGAGCGACGGCACGCATCTGGACCTGGGCGCCAACCTGGCCTGGGCACCCACGGATGACCATTATTTCATCGCCAATACCAAGCACTCCGGGTTCGACCTCAAGTCCGGCGGCCCGGTCGTCAGCTTGCGTGCCACCGTGCGGGGCGACACCTGGAACCTGCGCAATACGCTCAGCTACAGCGATCTGGAAACCTCGCGGCGCAGCGAGGTCAACTACTACCGCAACTGGGCACGTTCCCCCGAATACGACTGGGGCGTCAGGAACAGCAGCGCCGAAGGCAGCTGGGGCGATATCGATCAGCACGACCGCAAGCTCGGCTACCGCGTCACTGCCGAACGCGTCGGCTTTGGGCTGGGCGCCAGCGAGCACGTGCTGCAGATGGGACTGGGCGTGCAGCGACGCGAAGCGGATTACGAGCGTCTGAACGATCAATACAACTTCCAGGACCCGCTTTCCACCACGAGCTGCGCCCTGGCCGATGGCCGGGTGGACAGCGCCTCCTGCTCGCTGTCACCGGTCTTCACCAGCGTGACCCGCGGCGTAGTGGCCGGCCGCGGCCAGTACTTCAGCACGCTGTACTTGTACAGCGCCGGCCGGTTCCAGGTGAGCGGGACCGAGTACGAGGCCTGGCTGCAGGATGACATCGCCATCAACCGCTGGAGCCTGCGCCCGGGACTGCGCCTGGACCGCAGCAGCCTCTGGACCCAGGCCACCGTCGCACCACGCCTGGCGGTCTCCTGGGACGCCTTCGGCGACCAACGCAGCGTGCTCGATGCCGGGATTAACCGCTACTACGGTCGCAACTTCTTCAACTACCTGTTGCGCGAGGGCCGCGAGGCGCTGCGCCTGCAGAAGTCCCGCACCAGTAGCCGCATCGACTGGGACGATGTGGAAGGCACCCGCGCGACCACCTCCAATCGCATCGCCGACCTGGATATCCCGTATACCGACGAATGGACCGTGGGCCTGGACCAGCGTGCCGCCGGCCTGCGTTTCAATCTCAAGTACGTCGATCGCCAGAGCCGCCGCGACGTGCTGCGCCGCCGGGTCACGGATCCGCTGGACACCTCGCTCTACAATCGCAACGGCACCTACGAATACGTCAACAGCGGCCGCAGCCGCTCGCGTACCTGGACCCTGGCCATCTCCCCGCAGCAGTCATGGCTGTGGCTCGGCACGCAGACCCATTGGCAAATGGCCGCCGACCACACCGACACCCGCCGCAACTACAACAGCTACGAATCGACCGAGGACGGCACCGACCTGGTGATCTACCAGGGCCGGGTGATGCACCGCTACGACTTGCCCGCCACCGATTACCTGCGGCCCTGGTCGGCACGGCTGTCCACGCGCACCGAGATGCCGGCGCTGGGCCTGAGCTGGAGCAACTTCCTCCGCATCCGCGCCGGCTACCAGGGTACGGAGTCGGCCGGCACGGAGGTCGTGGACGGCGTGGCGCTGCCGGTGCTCAAGCGCGAGGTCTATCCCAGCAGCTGGAACTGGGATACGACGCTGGAGTACCGACTGCCGCTGGCGCGTGCTCGGGAGGCCTACGCTCGGGTAGAGGTTCAGAACGTGCTCAACCGCAGCAACCGCACCTCCGGCGCGTCCAGCACCGCCTACTACGAACCCGGCCGCAGCTTCTGGCTGGAACTGGGCTACACGTTCTGAGCCCGACATGCACAGCAGCCGCCCGCCCACGACGCTTCGCCGCAGGCACCGACGCCCGAGCCGGCTGCGCCTGTGCCTGCTGTTGACGCTGCCGTTGCTCGGCGGCCCCGGCCGACCCGCACCGGCCGGCGACGCGCCCTGCATGTTTGCGCAAACGGCCCGCCCCGATCCTTCCAGCCTGCGTGCGTGCTACGCGGGACCACGCGCGCGCTGGCCGCTCCCCCAGGTGCAGCCCGGCGTTGCCTGGCAGGAACTCGCACCGCTGCCCGCCCACCCGCCGGAACCGCTCGACAATCCCGGCACCCCTGCCAAGATCGCGCTTGGGCGCTCGCTGTTCGAGGATCCCCGGCTGTCGCGCTCGGGCCAGATCGCCTGCGCCAGCTGCCACGATCCCCAGCTCGGCTGGGGCGATGGGCGCCGCGTCTCCTTCGGCCACGACCGCCAGGCCGGCCGCCGCAATGCGCCCAGCGTGGCGATGGCCGGCCATGCACGCTCGCTGTTCTGGGACGGCCGCGCCGACACACTGGAGGCGCAGGCCCTGCACCCGATCCAGGACGCGCGCGAGATGGCGTTCACCGCCGCCGCGCTGGAACGCCGCCTCAACCGCAGCGCCGACTACCCGGACCGGTTCGCGCAGGTGTTCGGCACGCGCCGGATCGGAGTGCAGGAGGTGGCCCGGGCGCTGGCCGCCTACCAGCGCAGCCTGGCCCCGCGTCCCGGTCGCTTCGACCGCTTCCTGCAGGGCCGCCCGGACGCGCTGGACGACCGCCAGCTGCGGGGCCTGCACCTGTTCCGCACCCGCGCCGGATGCATGAACTGCCACAGCGGACCGACCCTGAGCGACGATCGTTTCCACAACCTCGGGCTGCACTTCCACGGCCGCCGCTTCCAGGACCTGGGCCGCTACGAGGTCACCGGCGACCCCGCCGACAGCGGCCGCTTCCGCACCCCCTCGCTGCGCGGCGTGGCCCGGACCGGCCCGTGGATGCACAACGGCCTGTTCGCCGACCTGCACTCGGTCGTGGCCTTCTACAACGCCGGCGGCGCCACGCCGCGCGCCAGGGCCGCGCAGCCCGGCGACCCGCCGTTCCCCAGGCCCGACCCGTTGCTGCGCCCGCTGCAGCTCGACAAGCAGGACCAGGACGCGATCGTCGCATTCCTGGAGACGTTGTGAGGGCCTCGCCCCCTCCGCGACGCCGCCAGGGCCGGCCGCTCCGCCCCGCCGCCCCCGCACCTGGAGGATCCCGTGCCTCCTGCCGTAACTGGCCCCCTGGTCCTCGGTGCAACATCGGCCCCGCGCTGCCCGCGGCCATGGGCTGGCGATCGGGAGCGGCATGATCCTCTGCCTGCGGGGGCCGATGGGCAGGATGCTTCACCACCGGCGCACGCCCTGAGTGGTCGCCCGGCCGCGCCTGCGCGGGCTTGCGCGACGCGCGCCGTTGAGCGCCGGCACGGGCGCGCCGATAATGGCGGCATGCGACCGGCCACGTCCTGGCACCTCTACCTGCTGCTCTGCCGCAACGGGAGCTATTACGCCGGCATCACCAACGACCTGGACGCGCGCTTCCAGGCCCACCTGCGCGGCACCGGCGCACGCTACACGCGCGCCCACCCGCCCGTGCAGGTGCTCGCCAGCCGCCCGTATCCCGACCGCGCGGCGGCGTCGCGCGCCGAGTGGGCGATCAAGCAGTTGCCGCGCGCGCGCAAGCTGGCGTGGCTGCTAGCGCAGCCGGACGCCGCGGGCTGAGATCACGACGCGGCCACGCGCGTATCACGCCGCGGTATCGGCAGGCCGCCTAGCCTCGCGGCGGTCTTCCCGCAGGAGCGTGCCATGCACTACCAGCTGTACTACTGGACCGGCATCCAGGGCCGCGGCGAGTTCGTGCGCCTGGCGCTCGAGGATGCCGGGGCCGCCTACACCGACGTGGCCCGGGTCGAAGGCGACGCGGCCATGGACGCCTTTCTCGCCGGCGGGCACGAGGGTGCGCGCCCCTTCGCCCCGCCGTTCCTGAAGGCCGGCCGGCAGGTGATCGCCCAGGTGGCGGCCATCCTGCATTACCTCGGCCCGCCGCTGCAGCTGGTGCCCGCGGCCGAATCGCGGCGGCTGCAGGCCCTGCAGCTGCAGATGACCCTCGCCGACCTGATCGCCGAAATCCACGACACCCACCACCCGATCGCCAGCGCGCTGTACTACGAGGACCAGCAGGCCGAGGCCAAGCGCCGCGCCGAGGACCTGCGCCAGCAGCGGCTGCCGAAGTTCCTGGGCTACTTCGAGGGCGTGCTGGCGCAGGGCGGCGGGCGCCACGTGCTGCGCGAGCATTCCTATGTGGACCTGACGCTGTTCCAGCTGCTCAGCGGCCTGGACTACATGTTCCCGCGGCGCATGCGCACGCTGGAACGCGAGCTGCCGCTGCTGCGCGCACTGCAGCAGCGGGTGGCGCAGCGGCCGCGGATCGCCGCCTACCTGGCCTCCGATCGCCGCCTCGCGTTCAACCGCAACGGGATCTTCCGCCACTACCCGGAACTGGACGCGGACTGACGTGGCCGCGCCCCCCGCGCTCGGCGGCGCCGGTGCCCCGCCTCAGCCGCCGGTCAGCGCCGCGCGCAGCGCACGCAGCTGCGCCTTGACCGCGGTTTCCTGCTCCGGCCCGAGCCGGACCAGGGCCTTCTGCCCGACCGACAGCGACTGCAGCGACGGATCGGCGAAGCGGTAGCGGCCGCGGCCGTCCGCGACCACGGCCGGCGGCGCGGCCGGCTCCGGTGCCTGCAGCAGATGGTCGATCACCGCGACCAAGCGGTCGTTGAAGTAGCCCTTCGGGTAACCCAGCTCCACGTAGGCCTGCTGGAACAACGGATAGAGCCGCTGGTAGGCCGCCACCCAGGCAGCCGCGTCGGCGCGGGTGAAGGCCTGCACGTAGGGCGCGTAGCGTTGCGCGTTGGCGGCCGCCAGGGTGGTGCCGCCGTGGCCGTCGTCGGCCACCTGCAGCGTGTCCGGCAGCGGCCGGAACGCCAGCACCCGCGGGGCGAGGCTGGGCTGGGTCAGGTTGTCGACCAGCACCACGATGCGCGCGATCAGATGGTCGCGCAGCATCGCGCCGAGCGGCGGCGCGTCGCCGAACACCGCGGTCAGCGCATCCCAGGCGGCGGCGTCGCTGTCGGCCAGTGCGGGCAGCGCCGCATCCGCGGCCAGCGCGGGGTCGACCGGGTGCCGGATCGCCGCCGCGGCGGGCGGCGCCCCGATGGCCGGAGCCGCCGCGGCCGTTGCGGCGTTCGCGGCCGGCGGGGCGGGGCGGCCGCCGGCCACGGGCACGTCCCGGCGGAACAGCCATCCTCCGGCCGCCACCACCGCCACGGCCACCAGGACCCACGGCCAACGCGATTGTCTGGACTGCATGCGGTCTTGCTTCTGCGGAGAAATACCCTCCTAGGACCGCGGTGTGCCCACGAGGTTCCGCGGCGGCCGGCGACCGTCCCCGGCCCCGGCCGCACTCATGCCGTGCGCGGCCGCTGCAGCGACAACAGCCCGAGCACCGCGGCCAGCGCGACATAGGCACCGGCGAACTGCCAGCTGATGATGCGCGCCAGTCCCTGCAGCGACCACGGCAGGTAGATGCCGCCGCGCGGATCCACCGAGTGGATCAGGCCGAACAGCGTGAGCGCCGCGGCCACCAGCAGGAAGCCGCAGGCGCGCCGCAGGCGGCCGTCGATCATCGCCGCCACCGTGGCGATCCACAGCATCGCGGTGATGATGAAGCCGTTGCCGAGCGCGAAGATCACCGCCAGTTCCGGCAGGCCGTGGCCGTCCAGCGTGGTGGTCAGTGCGGCCAGCCGCTCCGGCGCGATCCAGCCGGGCGCCTTGATCGCCAGCAGATAGGCCACCGAGGGCAGGAAGCCCAGCACCATCGCCCCGGCATGCTGCCTGGGAGTGGCCTGGAACGCCTGGGTGGTGATGTCGATCGCGACATACACGATGATCGGCGCCAGCACCGCCAGCGGCAGCCACTGCACCAGCCCGGAGATCACCCCGAGCATGCCGCCGATGCCGACGAACAGGCCGGTCAGCAGCGTGTAGCCGCTGCGCGCGCCCATGTGCTTGTAGGCCGGCTGGCCGATGTACGGCGTGGTCTGCGCGACGCCGCCGCAGACGCCCGCCACCAGCGTGGCCAGGGCCTCCACCAGCAGGATGTCGCGGGTGCGGTAGTCGTCGCCGGCCGCGCGCGCGCTCTCGCTGACGTTGATCCCGCCCACCACCATCAACAGACCGAACGGCAGCAGCAGCGGCAGGTAGGGCACGGTGGCCGGCAGCCCCTCGACGAAGCCGAGGCTGGGCCACGGCAGCACCACCTGCGGCGGCGTCCACGCCGGCAGGGCGAACCCGGGCGCGCCGAGCCCGGCCAGGCCCAGGCCGTAGTACAGCAGCGTGCCGACCACGAACGCCACCAGCACGCCCGGCAGCTTCACCGGCAGCCGGCCCTTGGCGATCAGCACGTACAGCAGCAGGCCCAGCGTGACCATCCCGGCCACCGGCGAGCGCAGCGTCTCCAGCAGCGGCAGCAGGCCCATCAGCACCAGCGCGATGCCGGCGATGGAGCCCAGCAGCGCGGCCCGCGGCAGCGCGCGCGTCACCGCTTCGCCGAAGAACGACAGCACCAGCTTGAGCACGCCCATCACCACCAGCGCGGCCATGCCCAGCTTCCAGGTGGCCAGCGCCGCGGCCTGCGGGTCCAGCCCGCCGGCCTTGAACGCGACGAACGCCGGGCCCAGCACCAGCAGCGCCATGCCGATGCTGGTGGGCGCGTCGAGGCCCAGCGGCATCGCGGTGACGTCGTCGCGCCCGCTGCGCGCGGCCAGCCGGCGCGCCATCAGCGTGTACAGCAGGTTGCCGACCAGCACGCCGAACGCGGTGCCCGGGAACATCCGGCCGAACACCACCTCGGCGGGGAACTGGAACATCCCGATCAGGGCCATCGCGATGAAGCCGAGGATCGACAGGTTGTCGACGACCAGGCCGAAGAAGCCGTTGAGGTCGCCGGCGACGAACCAGCGCGGGCGCGCCGGCAGGGAGGACGAGGTGGGCATGCGGGCCGGAATGGACGGGGGGTCGGCCGATGGTACTGGAAGCGCCTACTTCTTGAGGAAGTTGTTCGCCAACAGGTCCTTGACGTCGCCGATGCGCCCGCTCAGCACCGCCTTGGCCGCGTACAGCGCGGTGCCGGCGACCTGGCCGGCCTCGATCTCCGGCGGCATCACCAGTTCGGTCGGGCTGGTGTGCACGTCCAGCAGCGCCGGTCCCGGGTGCGCCAGGAAGTCCTGCACCGCCTGTTCCAGCTCCTCCGAACGCGTGACCGTGCGCCCGTAGAAGCCGATCACCTCGGCCAGGCGGCCGAAGTCGGGGTTCTTCAGCGCGGTGTAGTTGTCCAGCAGGCCCTCGACCTTCTGCTCCAGCTCGACGAAGTTGAGCGAGGCGTTGTTGTAGACCACCACCTTGATCGGCAGGTTCTCCTGCACCGCGGTCAGCAGGTCGCCCAGCAGCATCGCCAGGCCGCCGTCGCCGGACAGCGAGATCACCTGCCGCTGCGGGAACGCCTTCTTCAACCCCAGCGCCTGCGGCATCGCGTTGGCCATCGTGCCGTGCAGCAGGCTGGTGAGCGTGCGCCGGCGCCCGTTGACGCGGATGTGGCGCAGCACCCAGACCATCGGCGAGCCGCCATCGGCGGTGAACAGCGCATCGTCGTCGGCGTACAGGTCCAGCAGCGACGTGAGGTGCTGCGGGTGGATCAGCTCGCCCTTCCCCGGTTGCTCTTCCTTGTCGCGCCTGGCCAGGGCCTTGTCGCGGTGCTGGATGCATTCGTCCAGGAAGCTCGTGTCCTCGCGCTGCGGCAGCAGCGGCAGCAACGCTTCCAGCGTGGGCGCGATGTCGCCGACCACGCCCAGCTGCACCGGGTGGCGGCGGCCGAGGTGGCTGCCGTCGCGGTCGATCTGGATCAGCGTGGCCTTGTCGGGGTAGTACTGGCCCCAGGCGAAGTCGGCGCCGAGCAGCAGCAGCGTGTCGCAGGCCATCAGCGTGTGGTAGCCGGACTCGATGCCGAAGATGCCGGTCATGCCCATGTTGTACGGGTTGTCGTACTCGACGAAGTCCTTGGCGCGCGAGGTGTGGGCGATCGGCGCCTGCAGGCGCGCGCCCAGTTCCACCAGCAGGTCGTGCGCGCCCTCGCAGCCGGCGCCGGCGTAGATGCCGATCTTGCCGCCCTCCCCGATCAGCGCGGCGATGCGCTGCAGCTCGGCGTCCGACGGCCGCAGCACCGGCTCGGCGTAGTGCACCGAGAACGGCGCATCGTGCTTGACCTCGGCACGGCTGATGTCGGCCGGCAGGATCACCACCGCCACGCCGCGCCGGCTGATCGCCGCCTGGCAGGCCAGGGTGACCACGCGCCGCGCCTGCTCGGCACTGAACACCTGCTGGCAGAACACGCTGCAGCTGGCGTAGACCGCCTTGAAGTCGACCTCCTGCGGGAATTCCATGCCGAGCTCGGCGGTCACCACCTGGCTGGCGATCAGCACCATCGGCGCGCGGTTGCGGTTGGCCTCGAACACGCCGTTGATGAAGTGCAGGCCGCCCGGCCCGCACGAGCCGGCGCACGCGGTCAGGGTGCCGCCGATCAGCGACTCGGCCCCGGCCGCGAACGCGGCGACCTCCTCGTGGCGCACGTGCACCCACTCGATGCCGCTGTCGTGGATGGCGTCGGTGACGTGGTTGAGCGTGTCGCCGACGATGCCGTAGCAATGCCGGACACCGGCCGCTTCCAGGGTATCGACGACGATCTGGGCGACGTTCTTGCTGGCCATGGGACTTCCCGGGGGAGAATGGAGCCCCCGATGCTAGGCCGCGGTCCGTGAGCCGGATGTCTCAGGGACGGGAATGGGGAGAGGGGAATGGGGAATGGAAAAGCGCGCCGAGCGCGCCGTTGCACCTGCTTCCCGATTCCCCATTCCCGATTCCCCGCTCAGAACGACACTTCCACCGGCTGGCGCGACCACAGCACCGACTGGTGGCCGGTGGCCTGCTTCCAGGCCAGGCGGATCGCCTCGATGTCGTTGCGGCGCTGCGGGGTGTCCTCGTGCAGGATCACCAGGACCTTGGTCGACAGGCGGTTGGGCTCCTTGGCGCCGCGGAACAGCCACTGGCCGTAGGCGTCGAGCACCGTCAACCCGTCCGGGAAGCGCGGGGTGACCTCCTTGTCCAGGAACGCACGCCACTGCGCCTCGGTGATCTTCTCGGTCTGCGCGCGGTCCGCCGGGCCGGTCTCCTGGCCGACGCCGAAGTAGAGCTCGCTGCGCACCCAGCCGCGGGCCTCGCCCGGGCGCGCGGCGTCGCCCTGGAGGGCGGCGGTGGGCGGCGGCGGGGCCGGCGGCGGGGCCGCGGCGGTGGCGCAGGCGCTCAGCGCCAGCAGGACGGGAAGCAGCGAGGTACGCAGGATGGGCATGGGCAGGGTCTCCGTCGCATGCCCTCATGAGCATGGGTAATGGGGTGATGCCGGCGCGGGACCGTCGCCGATCTCGCGTCCGCCTTAACATCCGGATAATATATCTCTCCATCCGGATGAATGTGGGAATTTTCATCCGTTTCGCTTCCCTTCGAGCCGTTCCGCGCGCTGGACGCATCCGCGGCGGCTCCCTGCCCGTCGTCCCAGGAGAGCCCCATGTTCCGCCCCCTCCCCTCCACCCTCGGCCTGGCCATCGCGCTGGCCCTGTCCGCCCCGGCGCACGCCCAGCAGGCCGCCGCGAGCGGCGAGGCCGCCACCCTGGACACGGTGATCGTCACCGGCACCCGGGCCAGCGACCGCACCGTGCTCGAGTCCACCTCGCCGGTGGACGTGCTCACCGCCGAGGACATCCGCAAGGCCGGCGTGGTCAACGGCGAGCTCGGCAGCGCGCTGCAGGCGCTGCTGCCGTCGTTCAACTTCCCGCGCCAGTCCAACTCCGGCGGCGGCGACCATGTGCGCGCCGCGCAGCTGCGCGGCCTGTCGCCGGACCAGGTACTGGTGCTGGTCAACGGCAAGCGCCGCCATACCTCGGCGCTGGTCAATACCGACAGCAAGATCGGCAAGGGCACCACGCCCGTGGACTTCAACGCGATCCCGATCAGCGCGATCAAGCGCATCGAGGTCCTGCGCGACGGCGCCGGCGCGCAGTACGGCTCGGACGCGATCGCCGGCGTGATCAACGTGATCCTGGACGACAACCCGGAGCGCGGCGAGATCGAGGCCAGCTTCGGCGCCCACCACACCGACCTGAAGCCGATCGGCCGCGAGATCACCGACGGGCAGACCGGCTACCTCAGCGGCAAGGTCGGCACCCGCCTGGGCGACGACGGCGGCTTCCTCAAGGTCGGCCTGGAGCTGAAGAACCGCGAGGGCACCAACCGCGCCGGCTACGACCTGATCCCGCCGTGGGAACAGACCGACAACAACCTGGCGCTGCAAGGCCGGCGCAACTACGTGCTCGGCGACGGCGCCAGCAAGGACCTCAACGCCTGGCTCAACGCCGAGCTGCCGTTCGGCCAGACCGGCCAGTTCTACGCGTTCGGCACCTTCAACCAGCGCGACACCGAGGGTGCGAACTACTTCCGCTATCCCGACGACAGCAGCAACTGGCCGCAGGTGTATCCCGACGGCTACCGCCCGATCTCCGAGGGCGAGAACCGCGACATCCAGACCGTGGCCGGCGCGCGCGGCCAATGGGGCGAGTGGGCCTACGACGCCAGCCTGGACTACGGCCGCAACGACTTCACCTACCGCCTGCGCAACTCGATCAACGCCTCGCTCGGCCCCGGCAGCCCGACCCGCTTCAAGACCGGCGACTACGCCTTCGCCCAGGGCGTGGCCAACCTCGACCTGAGCCGGGTGTTCGATACCGCCGGCGGCCGCCACACCCTGGGCACCGGGGTCGAGTTCCGGCGCGAGGAGTACCGCACCCACGCCGGCGACCCGGCCAGCTATGCCGCCGGCCCGTACACCGACCGTCCCACCGGCTCGCAGGCCGGCGGCGGCCTGACCCCGGAGGATGCGGCCGACCTGTCGCGCAACGTCGCCAGCGCCTACGCCAGCGTGTCCAGCCAGTTCGGCGACAAGCTCTCCACCGACCTGGCCGGGCGCTACGAGCACTACCAGGACTTCGGCAGCCAGTGGACCGGCAAGCTCGCCGCGCGCTACGAGTTCGTGCCGGCGTTCGCGCTGCGCGCGGCGGTGTCCAACAACTTCCGCGCGCCGTCGCTGAGCCAGATCGGCTACGAGGCCACCTCCACCGGCTACGACGCCTCCGGCCAGCTGGTGCAGGGGCGCCTGCTGTCGGTCAACAACCCGATCGCGCAGGCGCTGGGCGCCACCGCGCTGAAGCCGGAGAAATCGCGCAACTACAGCCTCGGCTTCACCAGCCGCGCCGGCGACCACTTCGACCTGTCGCTGGACCTGTTCCAGATCGACATCGACGACCGCATCGCGCTGTCGGAGGACATCACCGGAGACGCGCTGACCGCCTACGTGCAGCAGACCTTCGGCGTGGCCGGCGTGCAGAGCGCGAGCTTCTTCGTCAACGCCGCCGACACCCGGACCCGCGGCGCCGAGCTGGTGGCCAACTGGCGGCAGTGGTGGCTGGGCGGCAACTTCCTGCTGACCGGCACCTGGAGCTATGCCAAGACCGAGCTGAAGAACGTGGTCGCCACCCCGTCCGAGCTGCTGGCGCTGGACCCGGACTACGTGCTGTTCGGCGTGGAGGAGAGCAACACGCTCACCGACGCCACCCCGCGCACCCGCGCCTCGCTGGCCGCCAACTGGAGCAACGAGCGCTGGACCCTGCAGACCCGGGTCAACCGCTACGGAAGCGCGACCCGCGTGTTCGACTTCGGCGACGGCTTCGTGCCGCGCCAGGTCTACGGCGCCGAGTGGCAGCTGGACCTGGAGGCCGAGTACCGCATCACCCCGCAGTGGAGCGTGGCGATCGGCGGCCAGAACGTGCTCGACCACTACCCCGACCGGTCGAACCAGGACATCTACTACTACGGCAACCTGCCGTACGACGTGCTGTCGCCGATCGGCAGCAACGGCGCCTACTGGTACGGCCGCGTGCGCTATACGTTCTGACGGCAAGCCGGGATTAGGGATTGGGGATTAGGGATTCGAAAAAGCCTGTTTGGCCACGAATCCCGATTCTCGAATCCCCAATCCCGGCCGTTCCATAACCTGAATCTCACAAGCGCTTGCGCACAATCGGGCGCATGGCAGACGAGTCCCCCTCCCTTCCGTCGCCTCCCTCTTTGGACGATGCCTGTGCGTTGTTCCTGGATGTGGATGGCACCCTCATCGAATTCGCGGAGCGTCCCGACGACGTCCGCCTGATCCCTGCCGTACGCGAGTCGCTGGGACGCCTCAGCGATCGCCTCGGCGGCGCCGTGGCACTGGTCAGCGGCCGTCCGCTGGACCAGCTCGACCGGCTGTTCGCCCCGATGCAGCTGCCGGCCGCCGGCCTGCACGGGCATCAGCTGCGCGGCGAGGCCTCGGCCCGCGCCGCGATACCGCAGGACACCGGTGACTGGCTGCACGGCCTGCACCAGCGCGCCGCGCATCTGGCCCAGGCGCATCCGGGCATCCTGGTCGAGGACAAGGGCGTGAGTCTGGCCCTGCACTGGCGCGCCTCGCCGCAGGCCGGCCCGGCCGTGCTCGCCTTCGCCGAAGCCGAGACCGAGGCCCAGGCCGCCGGCTACCGGCTGCAACCGGGCGACCACGTGGTCGAGTTCGTGCCGGTCGGCAGCGACAAGGGCTCGGCGGTGGCACGGCTGCTCGAGCAGCCGGCCTTCCACGGGCGGACGCCGGTGTTCGTCGGCGACGACCTCACCGACGAGTTCGGCTTCGCCGCGGCCAACCGCTTCGGCGGCTGGAGCGTGCTGGTGGGCCCGCGGGCCCGGACCCAGGCCCGCTACCGGCTGGCCGACCCCGCGGCGGTGCATGCCTGGCTCGAGGCCAACGCCCGCTGACCCTGCATCGACCGGCGGCGCCCGTCGCGGCGGCCGCCTTCCTTCGCCTAACCAAGGATCTCCGCTCTCCATGACCGAACCGAACCTGGACCTGGGCGTCATCGGCAACTGCAGCTTCGGCGCCCTGATCGACAAGCGCGCGCGCGTGGTGTGGAGCTGCCTGCCCGCCTTCGACGGCGACCCGGCCTTCTGCGCGCTGCTCTCGCCGCAGCAGCAGGAAGGCGGCGATTTCGCGGTCGAACTGGAAGACTTCGCCGACAGCGAACAGCACTACCTGCCCAACACCGCGATCCTGCGCACCGTGCTGCGCGACCGCCATGGCGGCGCGGTGGAGGTCGTCGATTTCGCCCCGCGCTGGCGCAACAACGGCCGCTTCTACCGGCCGGTCAGCATCATCCGCCAGATCCGCCCGCTCGCCGGCAATCCGCGCATCGTGGTGCGCGCGCGGCCGCTGGCCGACTGGGGCGCACGCACGCCCGAGTCCACCTGGGGCAGCAACCACATCCGCTGGGTGCTGCCGGACTTCGCGCTGCGCCTGACCACCGACGTGCCGGTGCGCTTCATCCGCGACGGCCTGCCGTTCGTGCTCAACCACCCGGTCAACCTGGTGCTGGGCGTGGACGAGTCGCTGACCCGCTCGCTCACCGGCTACGTGCAGGAGGCGCAGGAGCGCACCGAGGAATACTGGCGCGAGTGGGTGCGCTACCTGTCGGTGCCGCTGGACTGGCAGGAGGCGGTGATCCGCAGCGCGATCACGCTCAAGCTGTGCCAGTACGAGGACAGCGGCGCGATCATCGCGGCGATGACCACCTCGATCCCGGAAGCACCCAACACGCCGCGCAACTGGGACTACCGCTACTGCTGGCTGCGCGACGCCGCGTTCGTGGTGCGCGCGCTCAACCGCCTCGGCGCCACCCGCACGATGGAGCAGTTCCTCGGCTACATCTTCAACATCGCCACCAGCGACGGCACGATGCAGCCGCTGTACGGCATCGGCTTCGAGTCGCAGCTGGAAGAGCACGAGGTCGAGTCGCTGGCCGGCTACCGCGGCATGGGCCCGGTGCGCCGCGGCAACCTCGCCTGGATCCAGAAGCAGCACGATGTCTACGGCAGCGTGGTGCTGGCCTCCACCCAGCTGTTCTTCGACCTGCGCCTGAAGGATCCGGGCGACGCCTCCACCTTCCACCGGCTGGAGCCGCTGGGCGAGCGCGCCTTCGCGCTGCACAACACCCCCGATGCCGGGCTGTGGGAGTTCCGCGGCCGCGCCGAGGTCCACACCTATACCGCGGCGATGTGCTGGGCGGCCTGCGACCGCCTCGCCAAGATCGCCGACCGCCTGGCGCTGGACGAGCGCCGCGCGTACTGGCGCCAGCGCGCCGATGCGATCCGCGAGCGCGTGCTGGGCGAGGCCTGGAGCGAGGAACGCGGCCACTTCACCGACACCCTCGGCGGCCACCGCCTGGATGCCTCGCTGCTACTGCTCGCCGACATCGGCATCGTCGCCAGCGACGACCCGCGCTTCATCGGCACCGTCGAGGCCATCGGCCGCGACCTCAAGCACGGCGACTCGCTGTACCGCTATGTCGCGGCCGACGACTTCGGCGAACCGGAGACCAGCTTCACCATCTGCACGTTCTGGTACATCGACGCGCTCGCGGCGATCGGGCGCAAGGACGAGGCGCGCGCGATGTTCGAGCGCGTGCTGTCGCGCCGCAACCACCTGGGCCTGCTGTCGGAGGACCTCTCGTTCGAGGACGGCGAGGCCTGGGGCAACTTCCCGCAGACCTACTCGCACGTGGGCCTGATCATCGCGGCGATGCGGCTGTCGCGCAGCTGGCAGGAGGCGTCATGAGCCGCCTGGTGGTGGTCTCCAACCGCGTCGCCGTGCCGGGCGAGAACCGCGCCGGCGGCCTGGCGGTGGGCCTGCTCGGCGCGCTCAAGGAACGCGGCGGCGTCTGGTTCGGCTGGAGCGGCAAGACCGTGCGCGGCGACAGCGGTGCGCTGCACGAGCAGGAGGAGGGTGGCATCCGCTTCGTCACCATGGACCTCAACAAGCGCGACATCGACGCCTACTACAACGGCTTCGCCAACCGCACGCTGTGGCCGCTGCTGCACTTCCGCCTGGACCTGGTCGACTACGACCGCGCCACCCGCGAGGGCTACCGCCGGGTCAACGCGCTGTTCGCCGAGAAGCTGGCGCCGATGCTGCGTGACGACGACACGCTGTGGATCCACGACTACCACCTGATCCCGCTGGGCGCGCTGCTGCGCGAGCGCGGCGTCGGCTGCAAGATCGGCTTCTTCCTGCACGTGCCGATGCCCTCGGCCGACCTGATGCAGGCGATGCCGGACCACGCGCGGCTGTTCTCCAGCTTCTACGCCTATGACCTGATCGGCTTCCAGACCCAGCGCGACGTCGACCGCTTCAAGTCCTACGTGCGCCTGTTCGGCGGCGGCCGCCTGCTCGACAACGACGACGTCGAGGCCCCGGGCGGGCGCCGTTTCCGCGCGGCCGCCTTCCCGATCGGCATCGACACCGAGATGATCGCGCGCCAGGCCAAGGCCGCGGTGTCCAAGCAGGCGGTGCGCGACCTGCGCAGCAGCCTGCGCGGGCGCCAATTGGCCATCGGCGTGGACCGGCTCGACTATTCCAAGGGCCTGCCCGAGCGCTTCCTCGGCTTCGAGCGCTACCTGGATCGCCATCCCGACCAGCGCGGCAGCCTGACCTACCTGCAGATCGCGCCGGTCTCGCGCGGCGACGTCACCGAGTACCGCCAGCTGCGCAACCAGCTCGAGCAGATCGCCGGCCACATCAACGGCGGCCACGCCGAGCCGGACTGGACCCCGTTGCGCTACGTCAACCAGAACTTCACCCATGCCACCCTGACCGGCTTCTACCGGGCCGCGTCGGTGGGGCTGGTGACGCCGCTGCGCGACGGCATGAACCTGGTGGCCAAGGAGTACGTGGCCGCCCAGGACCCCGAGGATCCCGGCATGCTGGTGCTGTCGCTGCTGGCCGGCGCCGCCGACGAGATGAAGGAGGCGCTGCTGGTCAACCCGCACGACCTCGACGGCGTGGCCGATGCCATCGCCACCGCGGCCACCATGCCCAGGCCCAAGCGCGTGGAGCGCTGGCAGGCGATGATGGATCACCTGCGCCGCAACGACATCTCGCACTGGCGCCAGCGTTACCTGCAGGCCCTGGCCGAGGCCTGAGGCCCGGCCGCGCCCGCCCTCCGGGCGGCGGGCGCGGCTGGAACACTGGATCCCACCGCCCTGCGACGCTTTGTCGCGTAAACTGCGCGGATATGTCGCGCGCTGGGTCCTGGGAGGGACGCGCACATTCTCGCCTCGGCGGCTGGGCAGCCTTCGCCCCACCACGTCGTCGCTCCTCCCCTTGCCGCAAAGAAAACGACATGAAAAAACTCACAAAGGCCCTGGCCGGCATCGCCGCGCTCCTCATCGTGGGGCTGGCGCTGTTCCTGTACTGGCCGCTGCACGAGCGTTCCGTCCCGCCGCCGGAGAACGCCACCCCGGTGGACGTGGTCCTGGTCGGCGGCGGCATCATGAGCGTCACCCTGGGTACCTACCTGCAGGAACTGCAGCCGGACTGGAAGATCGACCTGTTCGAGCGCCTGGACGGCGTGGCGCTGGAAAGCTCCAACGGCTGGAACAACGCCGGCACCGGCCATTCGGCCTTCGCCGAGCTGAACTACACCCCGGAAATGCCGGATGGCTCGATCGAAACCAAACGCGCGGTGAACATCGCCGAGCAGTTCGAGGTCTCGCGCCAGTTCTGGTCGCACCAGGTGGGCCTGGGCCGGCTGCCGCAGCCGTCCGAGTTCATCAACCCGACCCCGCACATGAGCTTCGTCTGGGGCAAGGACCGCAGCGACTACCTGCGCAAGCGCCATGACGCCCTGGTCAGGAACCCGCTGTTCTACGGCATGCAGTTCTCCACCGACCCGGCGCAGATCCGCAAGTGGGCGCCGTTGCTGATGGAAGGCCGCGACCCCAAGCAGCAGGTCGCTGCGACCTACATGCCGCTGGGCACCGACGTGAACTTCGGCGTGATCACCAACGCGCTGACCCAGGGCCTGCAGCGCAACCCGAACTTCCGGCTGCAGCTGCAGCACGAGGTCACCGCGCTGCGCCAGAACGACGACAAGACCTGGAACGTCACCGTCAAGGACCTGAAGAGCGGCCAGGAGCGC
Source organism: Lysobacteraceae bacterium USHLN149 (assembly GCA_037145635.1). Classification (GTDB taxonomy): domain Bacteria; phylum Pseudomonadota; class Gammaproteobacteria; order Xanthomonadales; family Xanthomonadaceae; genus JAATFS01. The sequence goes on along the minus strand of JBBCXB010000001.1, from coordinate 287,244 downwards.
ACCGTCAAGTCGCGCTTCGTGTTCATCGGCGCCGGCGGCGCCGCGCTCAAGCTGCTGCAGCTGTCCGGCATCCCCGAGTCGAAGAACTATGCCGGGTTCCCGGTCGGCGGCCAGTTCCTGGCGTTCGACGCGCCGGCGATCGCCGGCCGCCACAACGTCAAGGCCTACGGCATGGCCGAGACCGGCTCGCCGCCGATGTCGGTGCCGCACCTGGACGCGCGCAAGCTCGACGGCAAGCCGGTGGTGCTGTTCGGGCCGTTCGCCCTGTACAGCACCAAGTTCCTGAAGGAGGGCTCGTGGTTCGACCTGTTCTCCTCGGTCAACCACAACAACCTGACCGGCATGCTCGACGTCGGCGCCGAGAACCTGGACCTGGTCAAGTACCTGATGAACCAGGCGCGCCTGACCGACAAGGACCGCCAGGCGGAGCTACTGAAGTACTTCCCCAACGCCAAGCCGCAGGACTGGAAGCTGGTGACCGCCGGCCAGCGCGTGCAGGTGATCAAGCGCGACCCGGAGAAGGGCGCGATCCTGCAGTTCGGCACCGAGATCGTGACCGACAAGGACCGCACCATCGCCGCGCTGCTGGGCGCCTCGCCCGGCGCCTCGACCTCGCCGCCGATCATGCTGGAGCTGCTGGCCAAGGCCTTCCCGCAGCAGATAGCGGACGGCTGGCAGGCCAAGCTCAAGGAGATCGTCCCCTCGTATGGGCGCAAGATCAACGAGAGCCCGGCGCTGACCAACGAGATCCGCGGCGCGACCAGCCAGGCGCTGCACCTGCCCTACCTGGAAGTGCCCGCCGACACCGGCACCACGCCGGCCGCGGCACCGGCCAAGCCGCCGGCCCCGCCGGCCGAGCAGTCGCGCAACGCCAACAAGGAACTGCAGGCGCTGTAATCGCGACCCGGGGACGGGGCGCGATGCCCCGTCCCGCCGCCACGACCGAGCCGGCCCCCTGACGAGGGCCGGCTTTTTTGTGGGCGGCCAGCCCGCGGTCGCGCGGGCAGCAGCCGCCAGCCGGGAGGGGCCGGGGGCCTCGAGCCGGCACGCTTGCTGCCCTGCCTCGCCCTCCCGCGCCCTGCCGGATTCCTCCCGTAGCCGACCATCGCGGCCCGAGGCGGAAGCGCGGCGGGAGACGAAGCGCAGGACGGGGTGTGCCGGGCGGCGAGCCGCACGGGAGGTTCCCGACGTCGAGGCGCCCCTCCCGGATCGCGGGGCCGGCCGCTGCCGCAGCCCGCCTCGCGCCGATGCCCGGAACCGCGCCACGCGGGGCCGGCGCTGGTGGCCGGCGCCTGGCCGGTCCGCGCGGCAGCGCAACCGCGGGAGCGGGTCGGAACACGCCTCGACTGTCACGCCGGGCCGCTCCCCTGTCGCGGTCGGCGAACGTGGCGAGGGCGGCTACTCCAGGAAACGCGCCCGCTGCGCCGCGTCCGGCACGCTGCAGGAGGACGAGGTCCCGAACCAGCGGTGGCGGTTCCGCGCAAGCCACCGGTAGCCGGCATCGCGCAGCCCCCGCGGCACCCCACGCAGCACGCCCAGCAGGCGCCAGCCGCCGCCCAGCCCGGTCAGCACCCGCAGCACGGCGTCCGAATCGGTCCAGGCGCGACCGCCGTCCAGCAGCAGCAACGACAACGGATCGTCCGGATCCAGCCCGTGGCGCCGCAGCAGCGCCCGGCCCGGCGGCGCCTGCATCGGCGCGAAGCGGTAGCGCGCCCGGCGATCGACCCGCAGCAGGAAGCGCACCCAGCGGCTGCACAGCAGGCAGGTCCCGTCGAACACGATGAGGGCGGTCCCGTCCGCGGGCCTGCCGGCGCCTGCGGTATCGCCGCGGGCGCGGCCGGCCGGCCCGTTCACGGCCCCGGGGTCCTGCGGCTCAGGCACGGGCCGCGGCCTGCGCGCCCCGGCCGCGGCGACCGCGGGCGCCGCGCGTCGGTACCACGGCGGATGCGGCGCAGCAGTGGGCGGTGGCACGCCGGCAGGCCGCTTGCAGCGTCCGCACGTCGCAGCGGCGGCGGCGGCCGCCGCGACCGGGCCGCAGGCCGCCGAGGCCGCCTGAAGGGTCTTGGCGGGAATGGAGCCGTCCCAGGCCTTTCACGCCCGGACGCCCGTGGCGGCGTGCCGGACGCGGGCCCGGCGTCCGGTCCCGGCACCTGGACACGCGGCCGACGCCGCCGGACTCACGGCGCGATCCATGCCAGGGTCGCCAGGCGTCCGCTGCGGCGGTCGCGCCGGTGCGAGAAGAAGCGCTGCGGGTCGGAGATCGTGCACAGCCCGCCGCCGTGGACCGCGTCCGCGGCCAGCCCGGCCGCGGCCAGGCGTCGCCGCGCCAGCGCGTACAGGTCCACCCGCCAGTGCCCGGGGCGCGTGGCCACGAAAGCTACCCGCGCCGCGGGGTCGAGGTCGACGAACGCGGCGAACACATCCTCGCCGACCTCGTAGGCCTGGGGACCGGCGGCCGGGCCCAGCCAGGCCCGCAGGTGCGACGGTGCCGTCCGCATCGCCGCCAGGGTCCGCTCCAGCACGCCGTCGGCGAGCCCGCGCCAGCCGGCGTGGGCCGCTGCGACCTCGCGGCCGTCGACGTCGGCGAACACCACCGGCAGGCAGTCCGCGGTGAGGATCGCCAGCACCACGCCGGGCACGGCCGTCACCGCCGCATCGGCGGTGGGCTCGGCCGCTTCCCCGCCGATGGCCGGCGGCGCATCAAACCGCAGCACCCCGGTGCCGTGCACCTGGCGCAGCCAGTGCGGTGCGCCGGGCAGGTCGAGCTGCGCGGCCAGCAGCGCGCGGTTGCGCGCCACCCGCAGCGGATCGTCGCCGCCGGCCGCGCTGCGGTTGCCGAGGTTGAGATGGTCGAAGGGCGGCGCGGACACGCCCAGCCCGTGGCGCAGCGTGGTCAGCGCGCGCACGCCCGGCGGCGCCGGCCAGTCCGCCGCCAGCACCACAGCAGAAGCGGCGGCGGCCATGCTCAGCGGCGCGCCAGTTCGGCGGCGCGCTGGCTGTCGCTCCGCAGCGCGTCCATCAGCTGCTGCAGGTCGGCCGGCACCGGCGCGGTCGCGCGCACCGGCTCGCCGCTGACCGGGTGCACGAACTCCAGCGTCTCCGCGTGCAGGGCCTGGCGCTTGAAGCCGCGCAGGGCGGCCACCAGTTCCTCGGTCGCGCCCTTGGGCAGCTTGAGCGGGCCGCCGTACAGCGGGTCGCCCACGATCGGGTGCTTGAGATGGGCCATGTGCACGCGGATCTGGTGCGTGCGCCCGGTCTCCAGCCGGCATTCCAGCGCGGTGTGCGCGCGGAACCGCTCGCGCAGCCGGTAGTGGGTGACCGCGTCGCGGCCGTCCTCGCGCACCGCCATCTTCAGGCGGTCGCGCGGATGGCGGTCGATCGGCAGGTTGGCGGTGCCGCCGGAGACCAGCGCGCCGACCACCACCGCCAGGTACTGGCGATGGACCTGGCGCGCGGACAGCTGCTCGACCAGCGCGGTCTGGGCCTGCAGGGTGCGCGCCACCACCATCACCCCGCTGGTGTCCTTGTCCAGCCGGTGCACCACGCCCGCGCGCGGCAGCGCCGACAGCGACGGGTCGCGGAACAGCAGGGCATTGACCAGGGTGCCGTCCGGGTTGCCGGCGCCGGGGTGGACCACCAGCCCGGCCGGCTTGTCGATCACGAACACCTGCTCGTCCTCGTACAGCACCGCCAGCGGGATGTCCTGCGGCTGGGCGTGGGTCTGGGTCTCCAGCACCGCCTGCAGCTGCACGCTCTCGCCCCCGCGGACCGGGTCGCGCGGGCGCGCCGGCCCGCCGTCCAGCAGGGCGTCGCCGGACTTGATCCACTCGGCCAGGCGCGAGCGCGAGAATTCGGGGAACAGCTCGGCCAGCACGGCGTCGAAGCGGCGGCCGGCGGCGCTGTCGGGCACGACGGCCTGGCGGGGGGATTCGGGGGGGGTCTGGGGCATGGCAACCACGGCACTCGTACGGCGATCGGGAGAATTTGCGTCCGTGGCGGCCAGAGTCAGTCGCCGGACAGGCCACTAGGCTATCATCGCCCTTTCGTTTTCCTGACGCGCGTCCCGCCCAGACCCCATGATCCGACGCTCCAAGTTCTCCGCGACCGCCCGCCTCATCGCCCTGATGCTGGTCATGGTCTTCGTCGCCACCGGCTGCCACCGCGGCGCCAAGGACAAGAACCCCGAAGAGGGCATGCCGGTCGAGCAGCTGTATGGCAAGGCCCACGGACTGATGGAAAAGGGCAACTGGGCCGGCGCCGAGTCCAGCTTCAAGCGCCTGGTCGCCCAGTACCCGTACGGTCCCTACACCGAGCAGGCGATGATCGAAAGCGCCTACGCCCAGTACAAGGCCGGCAAGAACGACGACGCGGTGTCCAGCATCGACCGCTTCATCCGTACCTACCCGACCCATCGCAACATCGCCTACCTGTACTACCTGCGCGGCCTGGCCAACGGCAACCGCGACACGGTGTTCCTGCGCCGGGTGTGGTCGCTGGATCCCAGCCGCCGCGACCTGTCGTCGCCGCAGCAGGCCTACAACGACTTCAACACCGTCACCGACCGCTACCCGAACAGCCGCTACGCCGCCGATGCCCGCGAGCGCATGATCATGCTGCGCGACATCTTCGCCCAGCACGAGCTGGACAACGCGCTGTACTACCTGCGCCGCCACGCCTGGGTCTCGGCCGCCGGCCGCGCCAACTACCTGCTGCAGACCTATCCGCAGAGCGCCTACCAGTACGACGCGGTGGCGGTGCTGGGCGAGGCCTACACGCACCTGGGCAACAAGCCGCTGGCCGACGATGCGCGTCGCGTGCTGGAGCTGAACGATCCCAAGCATCCGTGGCTGGCCGGGAACTGGCCGAAGTACCCCTGGGCGATCCGCAAGCTCAACCCCTTCGCCGGCGAGAAGTCCGCCGCGACCGGCGAGCGCAACGCCACGATGGAACGCAAGTAGGCCGGCCGGCGCCGCGCAACCGTCCTACCGAGCAAGGGGCCGCAAGGCCCCTTTTTCGTGGCCGGCCACAGACCGGCGAAGCCGCCGGTCACAGTCCGCGTCACTGAATGCGCCCCCTCCGCGCGCGGCCCGGCCGGCGCTGCCATGCTGTCGCTGGCGCCGCCGCCTTGCGCAGCCGCCGCCCCCTACCCGGATCCGGAGGACACCGCATGCGCCACGCCGCCCCGCTGCTCGCCCTGGCGCTCTGCGCCGGAGTGCGCCCGGCGTCGCGGGCCGAGCCGCCCGCCGGGGCCGCACTCACCGCCGCCGGGGCCGCGCCGATCGTCTACGGCGTCAACGGCCATGACGGCCGCGGCCACTACCCCCTGAGCGACACCGAGGCCGCGTTCCGGCTGCTCGACGCCCGCAACCTGCGCAGCTACCGCTTCGACGTCGACCCGCGCAACTACGCCGTGCTCGACGCGCTGATCCCGCTGGCGCGCCGCTACGGCATCACCCTGCGGCCGATGGTGTACCCGATGTCGCGCGAGATCGGCTACCAGCTGGCGCGGCGCTACGCCGGCGACATCAAGGTGTGGGAAATCGGCAACGAGCTGGACCTGGACCGCGCCGCGGCGCCGGCCCGGATCGCGGCGATGACCGAGATGTACCGCGGCATGAAGCAGGCCTCCGACGAACTGGGCGCCGGGCTCGAGTTCACCGTCAACATCACCGCGTGCAACAGCGACGACCACAGCGCCGGGGCCCGCTGCCCCGGCGACCGCAACGGCTCGCTGTGGTTCCTGCAGGCGGCCCGCCAGGCGGGCTTCGCCTTCGACCACATCAGTTTCCACTACTACCCCTTCCACCTGGACAAGGGCTACTGGATGGACCTGTACCTGGGCCAGATGCGCACCGCGGCGCAGACCTACAACACGCGGATCTTCTTCAACGAGGTCAATTGCGCCGAGGTCTACACCGGCACCACCGACGGCGGCAGCCCCGGCGACGGGGCCTGCTACGACGGGCTGGCGCAGGTGCTGCAGACGCTGCGCGACGACTATGCCGACGTGGTGGCCGAGGTGAACGTGTACGAATTGCGCGACCAGCCGGACATGCAGGGCGCCGAGCGCCACTTCGGGCTGATGTACGACCTGTCCCATCCCAAGCCGACGCTGGACCTGCTGACCGGCTTCGCGCAATGACGCTTCGCGTTGCCGGAGCGGCCGGGCGGCGCCGGGCCGACCCGGCGCCTCCGGTTACTGGCCGCGGTAGCCGTTGGTGATCGGGTAGCGGCGCTCGCGCCCGAACGCACGCCGCGACACCTTGGGCCCGGGCGCGGCCTGGTGGCGCTTCCACTCGCTGATGCGCACCAGCCCCAGCACGCGGTCCACCACCTCGGCGGCATAGCCGGCCGCGACGATGTCCTCGCGCGACTGCTCCTGGTCCACGTAGCGGTAGAGGATGCCGTCGAGCACGTCGTAGGCCGGCAGCGAATCCTGGTCGGTCTGGTTGGCCCGCAGCTCGGCCGATGGCGGCCGCGCGATCACCGCCGGCGGGATCACCGGGGCGCCGCCGACGGTGTTGCGCCACTTCGCCAGGCCGAACACCTCCGTCTTGTAGAGGTCCTTCAGCGGCGCATAGCCGCCGCACATGTCGCCGTAGATGGTGGCGTAGCCCACCGCGTACTCGCTCTTGTTGCCGGTGGTCAGCAGCAGCCCGCCGAACTTGTTGGCCAGCGCCATCAGGATCACCCCGCGAGCGCGCGACTGCAGGTTCTCCTCGGTGACGTCCGCCTCGGTACCGGCGAACAGCGGCCCCAAGGCCGCCAGCAGGCCCTCGAACGCCGGCTCGATCGCCACCGTCTCCAGCTTCACCCCCAGGGTGCGGCATTGCTCGGCGGCCAGATCGTTGGACAGGTCGGCGGTGTAGCGCGACGGCAGCCGCACCGCGGTGACGTTGTCGGCACCGAGCGCATCCACCGCGATCGCCAGCACCAGCGCCGAGTCGATGCCGCCGGAGGCGCCCAGCCAGACCTTGGAAAAGCCGTTCTTGCGGCAGTAGTCCTGCACGCCGCGCACCACTGCGCGCCAGGCCAGCGCATCCATGCTCTCGTCGCCGTCGTCCACCCACACCACCGGCGTGAAGCGGCGCTCGCCGGCGGCGTAGTCCACCGCCAACCACTGCTCGGCAAACGCCACGGCCGCCGGGTGCACGGTACCGTCGCCGTCGGCCACCACCGAGGCGCCGTCGAACACCAGTGCGTCCTGCCCACCTACCACGTTGAGATAGGCGATCGCAGCGCCGCTCTCGCGGGTGCGCTCGGCCATCAGCGCATCGCGCTGGGCGTGCTTGCCGCGCTCGTAGGGCGACGCGTTGGGCACCAGCACCAGTTCGGCCCCGTGGCGGACGGTATCGGCCAGCGGCTCGGAGAACCACAGGTCCTCGCAGATCACCACGCCCACCTGCACGCCCTCGACGCTGAACACGCAGCTCTCACCATCCGGATCGACGTCGAAGTAGCGGCGCTCGTCGAATACGGCGTAGTTGGGCAGCTCGCGCTTGCGGTAGGTGCGCTCGATGCGACCGTCACGCAGCACGCTGGCGGCGTTGTAGACCACGCTGCCGGCGCTCTGCGGCCAGCCGACCACCGCGACGATGCCCTTCGCGGCGGCGGCGATCCGCGCCACCGCCTGCTCGCAGTGCGCCAGGAAGCCCGGACGCAGCAGCAGGTCCTCCGGCGGATAGCCGCTGACCGCCAGCTCCGGGAACAGCACGACCTGGGCGCCGAGTTCGTCGCGCGCCTCGGCGATGAGCTCGACGATGCGCTGGGTGTTGCGGGCCACCGCCCCGACCGGGAAATCGAACTGGGCCAGGGCGATACGGAGGGTCTGGGACATGTCAGCGGCCTTGTGCGGTTCCTTCCACGGGAGGAAAGGAGGAAAAGAAGGGCGACGACCGAGCAGCCGTCGTGCGATCGCGTCGCAGACCTGGTCGGTGTTCGCCAGCACCGCATTATTCCAGAAGCGCAGCAGCTCGAAGCCCTGCCCGCGCAGGAAGGCCTCGCGGACGGCATCGCGGCGGCAATCCTGGTGCTGGCTGCCATCGACCTCCACGATCAATGCTGGGTCGAGGCACGCGAAATCCGCGACATAGGGCCCGATCGGGCACTGCCTGCGGAACTTGAAGCCGAGCAGGCGGCGGTCACGCAGCCGGTACCACAGCACGCGCTCGGCGTCGGTCAGTTGGCGGCGCAACTTCCGTGCGAAGCGGGTCTTCTCTCCCTGGCGCATCGCGATTGCCTGGAATGACGCGGTGGGGCTAGCGTGGACTGGTAGCACCGGAGCCAGCCATCGGCGATGGGCGCTTGTGGGGATAGGAAAAGCGCCCTCACCCCTACCCCTCTCCCGCAAGCGGGAGAGGGGACGTTGGCGTCCTGCTTGCCTCTTCCCGTTGACGCCCCCGTAGGCCGCTTACCAATTGCTGCCCGCCGTTGCTACCCGCTGTTTGCCGCTTGCCGACTGCTACTTGCCGCTTGCTACGTGTCGCGTTCCACTTGTTGCTTGCTGCCTACTGTCCGCCGCTCGTCGCTCGCTGTCTGCAAACGTGCTGGCTTACAGATTGTCGGCCGCAGGCAGCTGGCTTTTTTGGCTTTTGGCTTTTGGCTTTTGGCTTTTGGCTTGTGGCTTGTGGCTTGCGCATCTGAGCCAGCAAGTCATTACGCCTCCTTCTCCCGCTTGCGGGAGAAGGTGCCCGAAGGGCGGATGAGGGCCCGCCGTCCGCATAAAAAAAGGCCGCCCGGAGGCGGCCTTCTCGGTCAAACGATGAACAGCGCTGCCGCTTACTTCACCAGCGCGGCGATCGCCGCACCCAGGTCGCCCGGCGAACGCACGGTCTTGACGCCCGCCGCTTCCATCGCCGCGAACTTACCGGCGGCGGTGCCCGAACCGCCCGAGGCGATCGCGCCGGCGTGGCCCATGCGCTTGCCCGGAGGGGCCGAGGCGCCGGCGATGAAGCCGACGACCGGCTTCTTGACGTGGGCCTTGATGTACTCGGCGCCCGCCTCTTCGGCGTCGCCGCCGATCTCGCCGACCATGATGATGCCTTCGGTCTGCGGGTCCTCGTTGAACAGCTTGAGGCAGTCGACGAAGTTCAGGCCGTTGATCGGATCGCCGCCGATGCCGATCACCGTGGACTGGCCGAGGCCGGCCGCGGTGGTCTGCTTGACCGCTTCGTAGGTCAGCGTGCCCGAGCGCGAGACGATGCCGATCTTGCCCGGCTGGTGGATGTGGCCCGGCATGATGCCGATCTTGCACTCGCCCGGGGTGATGACGCCGGGGCAGTTCGGACCGACCAGGGTCACGTCCGGATGGCCCTTGAGCACGTTCTTGACGCGCAGCATGTCCAGCACCGGGATGCCCTCGGTGATGCAGACGATGACCTTGATGCCGGCTGCGGCCGCTTCCAGGATGGCGTCGGCCGCGAACGGCGGCGGCACGTAGATCACCGACGCGTCGGCACCGGTGGCCTCGACCGCCTCACGCACGGTGTTGAACACCGGCAGGTCGATATGGGTGGTGCCGCCCTTGCCCGGCGTGACGCCGCCGACGACCTGGGTGCCGTACTCCACCATCTGGGTGGCGTGGAAGGTACCCTGCTGGCCGGTGAAGCCCTGCACGATGACCTTCGTCTTCTTGTTGATCAGAACAGACATGAATTCTTCCTAGTCTCGTGGGGGGTTCAGGCGGCGACCGCAGCGACGGCCTTCTTGGCACCGTCGTTGATGTCGTCGGCCGGGGTGATGGCCAGGCCGGATTCGGCCAGCAGCTTCTTGCCCGCTTCCACGTTGGTGCCTTCCAGGCGCACGACCACCGGGACCTTGACGTCCACTTCCTTGACCGCGGCGATGATGCCCTCGGCGATCATGTCGCAGCGCACGATGCCGCCGAAGATGTTGACGAAGATCGCCTTGACCTTGTCGCTGGACAGGATCAGCTTGAACGCCTCGGTCACGCGCTCCTTGGTGGCGCCGCCGCCGACATCCAGGAAGTTCGCCGGCGAACCGCCGTTGAGCGCGATCACGTCCATGGTGGCCATCGCCAGGCCGGCGCCGTTGACCATGCAGCCGATGTTGCCGTCCATGGTCACGTAGTTCAGGTCGTACTCGCTGGCGCGCACCTCGGCCTCGTCCTCCTGGGACGTGTCGCGCATGCCGGCCAGGTCCTTGTGGCGGAAGGTGGCGTTGTCGTCGGAGTTGACCTTGCCGTCGAGCGCGTACAGGTCGCCCGACTCCAGGATCGCCAGCGGGTTCAGCTCGACCAGCGACAGGTCCTTGGCGTTGAACAGGTTGTACAGGCCGGTCATGATCTTGGCCAGCTGGTTGGCCTGCTTGGCGTTGAGGCCCAGTTTGAAGCCGATCTCGCGGCCCTGGTACGGCTGCAGGCCCTCGACGAAGTCGACGTTGAGGGTCTGGATCTTCTCGGGGGTCTCGGCCGCCACCTGCTCGATGTCCACGCCGCCCTCGGACGAGGCGATGTAGGTGATCGAGCGGGTGCCGCGGTCGACCAGCACCGACAGGTACAGTTCCTTGGCGATCTCGCCGGCCTCGGTGACCAGCACCAGGTTCACCGGCAGGGCGACGCCCGCGGACTGGTAGGTGGCCATCTTGGTGCCGAGCATCTTCTCGGCGGCGGCCTTCACGTCGTCGGTGGTCTTGCAGAACTTCACGCCGCCGGCCTTGCCGCGGCCGCCCGCGTGGATCTGGGCCTTGACCATCCAGGGGCCCTTGCCCAGGGAGTTGGCGGCCTCGACCGCTTCGTCGGCCGTGGACGCGACGCGTCCGGCCGGAACAGGGATGCCGTAGTCGGCAAACAGTTGTTTCGCCTGGTATTCGTGGAAATTCATGCGTCACCGTGGGAAAAGGAAACGACCGCTGCGCGCATGGCGACCGCCGGGGGCGGAAGCCCCATCGGAGGCGAGCGGGCCGCCCATTGTCGCCGACCACGCCCGGCGGCGCAAAATTCCGCGCCCGGGCCGCCGTGCGGCGGCCGCGAACGCGCCCGCCGGTCGCCGCCGCAGCCCCCCTATACTCCGGATTCGTCCCCGCCCGCTGGGAGCTCCGGCTTGTCGTCCACTGTCTCGCTCATCGACCGGATCGAGTCGGTCCCGCACCGTGAGCTGTACTTCTTCGCGCTGTACCGGGTCCTGGTTGCCGGCCTGATCGCCGCGCTGGTGTTCAGCCCGCTGGCCGAGCTGGTCGGCCAGGCCCGCCATGGCCGCCTGGCCGAGGGGGTGGCCACCGGCTACCTGCTCCTGGCGATCGTGCTGCTGCTGTGGGGACGCGAGGAACGCCGGCTGGCCGCGATCGTCTGCGGCAGCACGGTCGCCGACATCGTCGCCGCCACCCTGATCACCCACGCCCTGCCCAACGCCAGCGCCGGCATCGCGATGATGCTGCTGTTCAACGTCGCGGCGGCGGCGATGCTGCTGCGGCTGCGCTACGGCATGGCGATCGCCGCGTTCGCCAGCCTGGCCACGGTGCTGGAGTACCTGTGGACCCAGCTGGACGGCGTCAGCTCGGCGCGGACCCTCGCCGAGCTGGCGATGTTCGCCACCAGCTACCTCGCGCTGGCCTACATCTGCCACCAGATCGGGCTGCGCGCACGCCGCAACCAGGCGCTGGCCGAGCGCCGCGGCGCCGAGGTGGCCAACCTGTACGAGATCAACGAGCTGATCATCCGGCGCATGCGCACCGGCGTGCTGGTCGTGGATGCCGCCAACCGCGTGACCGTGGCCAACGAGGCCGCCGCCGGCCTGGTCGGCGACGGCGACGGCGCCCTGGCCGGGGGCCAGCTCGACCTGGGCAGCGCCGCGCCGGAACTGGCGCGCCGCCTGCAGCGCTGGCGCAATGGCTGGGCCCAGGACGAAGTGCCGCTGCAGCTGTCGCCCGACCAGCCCGAGATCCAGCCCCGCTTCGCGCGGCTGCTGGCCGACAGCGACCTGTCGCTGGTGTTCCTCGACGACGCCACGGTGGTGTCGCGGCGTGCCGAGTCGCTCACCCTGTCGGCGATGGGCCGCTTCTCCGCCAGCCTCGCGCACGAGATCCGCAACCCGCTGGCGGCGATCAGCTATGCCTCGCAGCTGCTGGAGGAGTCCCCCGACATCGGCGACGCCGACCGTCGCCTGCTGCAGATCATCCACCAGCAGTGCCAGCGCACCAACGGCATCGTAGAGAGCGTGCTCGGGCTGGCCCGGCGCGAGCGCGCCAACCCGGAGCACCTGGACCTGGCCGGCTTCGTGCGCCGCTTCGTGCTGGAGTACCGGCAGACCCTGTCGACCGAGACCGACAGCCTGGACGCGGTGATCCACGCCACCTCGGTGCCGGCGTTGGTGGACCCCAGGCACCTGCATCAGCTGCTGACCGCGCTGGTCCACAACGCGCTGAAGTACGGCCGCCTCCCGGAGGAACCGGCGCGGATACGGCTGCGGGTGGCGATGCAGGACCGCAACGCCGTGGTCGAGGTCATCGACCGCGGCCCCGGCATCCCCGATGCGGTGGCCGCGCAGCTGTTCCGGCCGTTCTTCACCACCTCCGAGCACGGCACCGGGCTCGGCCTGTACATCGCGCGCGAGCTGTGCCGGGCCAACCAGGCGCGCCTGGAATACGTGTCGGTGCCGGCCGGCGGCGCCTGCTTCCGGGTGGTCCTGCCCGGCCCGCACACCCTGCTGCCGGACTGAACCCGTTGCGATCGCGGCGCCCGGCATTTGTCGTGGCTCCTCGCGCTGGGCTATCTTCGCGCCCATGAACGAAACCCGAAGCGCCCTGGTCGTCGACGACGAGCGCGACATCCGCGAACTCCTCGTCCTGACCCTCGGCCGCATGGGCCTGCGCATCAGCACCGCCGCCAATCTCGCCGAGGCGCGCGAACTGCTGGCCAGCAACCGCTATGCCCTGTGCCTGACCGACATGCGCCTGCCCGACGGCAACGGCATCGAACTGGTCACCGAGATCGCCCGCAACTACCCGCAGACCCCGGTGGCGATGATCACCGCCTTCGGCAGCATGGACCTGGCGGTGGAGGCGCTGAAGGCCGGTGCCTTCGACTTCGTCAGCAAGCCGGTGGACCTCGGCGTGCTGCGCGGCCTGGTCAAGCATGCGCTGGAACTGGACAACCAGGAGCGCCCGGCACCGGCCTCGCCGCCGCCGGAGCAGGCCAGCCGCCTGCTCGGCGACTCGCCGGCGATGGAAAGCCTGCGCACCACGATCGGCAAGGTCGCGCGCAGCCAGGCCCCGGTGTACATCCTGGGCGAATCCGGCGTCGGCAAGGAACTGGTCGCGCGCACCATCCACGAGCAGGGCGGGCGCGCCAACGGCCCGTTCGTCCCGGTCAACTGCGGCGCGATCCCGGCCGAGCTGATGGAGAGCGAGTTCTTCGGCCACAAGCGCGGCAGCTTCACCGGCGCGCATGCCGACAAGCCCGGGCTGTTCCAGGCCGCCAGCGGCGGCACCCTGTTCCTGGACGAGGTGGCCGAGCTGCCGGTGGCGATGCAGGTCAAGCTGCTGCGTGCGATCCAGGAGAAGTCGGTGCGCCCGGTCGGCGCGGCGACCGAGGTGGCGGTGGACGTGCGCATCCTGTCGGCCACCCACAAGGACCTCGGCGAACTGGTGGCCGACGGCCGCTTCCGCCACGACCTTTACTACCGCATCAACGTGATCGAGCTGCGCGTGCCGCCGCTGCGCGAGCGCGGCGGCGACCTGCCGATGCTGGCCGCCTCGATCCTGGCGCGGCTGGCGCCCGGCCATGGCCGGCCGATCCCGCTGCTGTCGCCGTCGGCGCTGGAAGCGCTGGACCGCTACGGCTTCCCCGGCAACGTGCGCGAACTGGAGAACATCCTCGAACGCGCCCTGGCGCTGGCCGAGGACGACCGGATCGGCGCCGGCGACCTGCGCCTGCCGGCCCACGGCGGCCTGCGCGCGGCCGCCGGCACCGGGCGTCCCGAGCCGGCCGAGGCCGTCGTCGACATCGACCCCGCCTCCTCCGCCCTGCCCTCCTACATCGAGCAGCTGGAGCGCGCGGCGATCCAGAAGGCGCTGGAGGAGAACCGCTGGAACAAGACCCGCACCGCCGCCCAGCTCGGCATCACCTTCCGCGCCTTGCGCTACAAGCTCAAGAAGCTGGGGATGGAGTAGAGGGGCTGGGATTGGGGATTGGGGAATGGAAAAGCGGGCGGCCGGCTGCGGGGGCCTGGCGTGGATTTTCAGGGACGGGTGCTACGAGTGTGAAACTGAGCGGGAAGTAGGAGCCGGCATTCCGGATTCCTAGAATCAGACTCTAGTGCTTCCGGTTGCTGTCCCTCCGTCAACGCGACAGCGGAGTGACGGTAGCAACCACCGAAGCCGCCGGCCCCGCCTTTACGATTCCCCAATCCCCATTCCCCAATCCCAGCCCCTCAGTCCTTCGTGACGCGATTGATCTCGGCCAGGCTGGTGATGCCCTGCGAGGCCTTGAGCAGCGCGGACTGCCGCAGGTCGCGGATGCCCAGGCGCTGCGCGGTCTCGGCGATCTGCATCGCGTTGCCGCCGGCGAGCACGATGGCGCCGATGTCGTCGCTCATCGGCATCACCTGGTAGATGCCGGTGCGGCCCTTGTAGCCCTCGGTGCAGTCGTCGCAGCCCACCGCCTCGAACAGCTGGATGCCCTGGGCGAGCTGCTCGGCGGTGAAGCCCTCGGCCAGCAGCGCATGCTCGGGCAGCTGCGACGGGCGCTTGCAGTGGTTGCACAGCCGCCGCGCCAGGCGCTGCGCGATCACCAGCGTCACCGACGAGGTGATGTTGTACGGCGCGATGCCCATGTTCATCAGGCGCGCGATGGTCTGCGGCGCATCGTTGGTGTGCAGCGTCGAGAGCACCATGTGGCCGGTCTGCGCGGCCTTGATCGCGATCTCGGCGGTCTCCAGGTCGCGGATCTCGCCGACCATGATGATGTCCGGGTCCTGGCGCAGGAACGAGCGCAGCGCCGCGGCGAAGGTCATGCCGCGCTTGTTGTTCTGCTGCACCTGGTTCACGCCGGGCAGGCGGATTTCCACCGGGTCCTCGGCAGTGGAGATGTTGCGCGTCTCGTCGTTGAGGATGCCGAGCGCGGTGTACAGCGACACCGTCTTGCCCGAGCCGGTCGGGCCGGTCACCAGCACCATGCCGTAGGGCTTGTGGATGGCGTCCAGGAACAGCTTCTGCTGGTCCGGCTCGTAGCCGAGCTTGTCGATGCCGAGCTTGGCCGCACTGCCATCGAGGATGCGCAGCACGATCTTCTCGCCGAACAGCGTCGGCAGCGTGCTGACGCGGAAGTCGATCTGCTTGGTCTTGGAGAGGTTGAGCTTAATGCGCCCGTCCTGCGGCACCCGCTTCTCGGCGATGTCCAGTTGCGCCATCACCTTCAGTCGCGCGGCGATGCGCTGGTTGAGCTTCACCGGCGCCTTGGCCACGTGCTTGAGCAGCCCGTCGATGCGGAAGCGCACCCGGTAGTCGTCCTCGTAGGGCTCGAAGTGGATGTCCGACGCGCCCTTGCGGATCGCGTCCACCAGCACCTTGTTGACGAACTTCACTACCGGGGTGTCGTCGCCCTTGGCGTCGATGCCGGTATCGGTGACCGCCCCCATGTCCTCGTCGCCGGAGCCGACATCGAGGTTGTCGATCCCGCCGTCATCGTCTGCGCCCAGCCCGTCGCCGAGCGAGGTGTTGCTCGCCTGCCACTGCTCCAGCGTGCGCCGGATCTGGTCCTCGTCGACCAGGATCGGCTCGACCACCAGGTTGGTGTGGAACTTGATGTCGTCCAGCGCGCGGGTCTGGGTCGGATTGCTGATGCCGACGAACAGCCGGTTGCCACGCTTGAACAGCGGCAGTACCTGGTGCTTCTGCAGCAGCTCCTCGCTGACCAGCTTGATCGCATTGTGCGCGGCATCGAACGCCGACACGTCCAGCAACGGCATGCCGAACTCTACCGCATTGGCCGCAGCCAGCTGCGAGGCGGTGACCAGCTTCTTGTCGGCAAACCACTGCGGCAGCGGCACCTTGGCGGCTGCGGCCTGGGTCATGGCCGTGCGGGCATTGGCCTCGTCCAAGGCACCGTCTTGGACCAGACGGCGAGCGATGCCGGTGATGCCAACCAAATTCACGGAGCCAAGCATGATATCCATCTACTCCGTGCTAATCCAAGCCATAAAGCAATCTAATCGGAGCGTCCCGGGATCGGAATCGACCCCGGGACGCTAGCAGATTAGTTTACTGGACAACCGCCCTGTCCACCCTTGAATCCACGAGTGGCGTTACAAGAAGTACCACTGTTGACCCAGGTAATAGAACCGTCATTAGCAGTAGGGGTCAGCACGTAGGTGAGGTTAGCACCACCACTCGAGGCCGTGGCACCAGTGGTAGCAGTAATCACACCGTTAGCAATGCTCGTGATATCCGTGACATTTTGCGTCCGCGGAAACGCGGCTGCGGTGATCGCAGGAATACCGTTGGTATTGGCATTGCAGCCTGTCGCAGTCTGCAGCTCGGAAATGCACGAGCTGATAGCGGTACGATAACCGGAAAGTTCTGCTGCAGCACCTGACGCCCGCGCCCGCGAGACATAATTTTGGTACTGCGGAATAGCAATAGCCGCCAAGATTGCAATGATCGCAACAACGATCATCAGCTCGATCAAAGTGAAACCCTGCTGCTTCTTCATAAAAATCCTCTGCACGATAAAAAATGGTGTCATCAAAACCGTTACCAGCCCGGGCCGGTGCCAATAGCTTGAGCGACTTCAGAAACAGAATATCCCCACGACAGGCCTGAAGCAGAAATCGTGCCAACCCGCCACATCCAATCCCCTGAAGCAATGTGCGTATGAACGCCATCCGCCAGTCTGGCCTTCCTCTAGCACAATGACGCTGAGCGTCAGTTTTTGACTAATTGCGACTACTCAAGTCTGGCGACAGCTAGCTGTTCATTCCTGCAGAACCCGCTACCATCTGCTCATGACCTAGCTGGGAATAGCTGGACTGGAGATGAAGGTGGCCGCCATTCGCAGTGTTGCAAAGAAGGAATCGGTTTCTCGTGAAACCAGTCAACTTTCTCCGTTCATCTGGGAAGGGACTGACAGACGCGGAATAAAGATGAAGGGCGAACAGGCAGCACGGAACGCCAATCTGCTGCGAGCAGAGCTGCGTCGCCAGGGAATCACACCCAAGATTGTAAAAGCCAAGCCCAAGCCGTTGTTCGGCACCGCGGGCAAGAAGGTCACCCCCAAGGACATAGCCTTCTTCAGCCGCCAGATGGCGACAATGATGAAGTCCGGGGTGCCCATCGTAAGCGCGCTGGAGATCATCGGCAGCGGTCAGAAGAACCCGCGCATGAAGCAGATGGTGGGGCAGATCCGTACCGATATCGAAGGCGGCTCTTCTTTGCATGAAGCTATCGGTAAGCACCCGGTCCAGTTCGACGAACTTTACCGCAATCTGGTTCGGGCAGGAGAGGGTGCTGGCGTTCTCGAAACGGTTCTCGACACAGTCGCCACCTATAAGGAAAATATCGAGACTCTTAAAGGCAAGATCCGCAAGGCACTGTTCTACCCGGCCATGGTGATGGCGGTGGCCATCCTGGTCAGCGGCATTTTGCTTGTCTGGGTAGTGCCCCAGTTCGAGGACGTGTTCAAGGGCTTCGGCGCCGAACTTCCGGCCTTCACCCAGATGATCGTGTCGGCGTCCCGCTTCATGGTCGCCTGGTGGTGGCTGATGCTGCTTGGCTCAATCGGCGCCATTGCAGGCTTCATTTTCGCCTACAAGCGCTCCCCCGCGATGCAGCACGGGATGGACCGCTTGGTGCTCAAAGTGCCGATCATCGGCCAGATCATGCACAACAGCGCGGTGGCGCGCTTCTCGCGGACCACGGCGGTGACCTTCAAGGCCGGCGTGCCGCTGGTCGAGGCGCTGGGCATCGTCGCCGGCGCCACCGGCAACTCGGTGTACGAGAAGGCGGTGCTGCGCATGCGCGACGACGTCTCGGTCGGCTACCCGGTCAACATGGCGATGAAGCAGGTCAACCTGTTCCCGCACATGGTGGTGCAGATGACCGCCATCGGCGAGGAGGCCGGCGCGCTCGACGCGATGCTGTTCAAGGTGGCCGAGTACTTCGAGCAGGAGGTCAACAACGCGGTCGACGCGCTCAGCAGCCTGATCGAACCCCTGATCATGGTGTTCATTGGTACCATCGTCGGCGGCATGGTCATCGGCATGTACCTGCCTATCTTCAAGTTGGCTTCGGTGGTCTAAGGGCACATGGCATTTCTCGACCAGCATCCCGGTCTCGGCTTCCCCGCCGCGGCCGGACT
The DNA here is from genome assembly GCA_037145635.1 of Lysobacteraceae bacterium USHLN149. Taxonomy (GTDB): domain Bacteria; phylum Pseudomonadota; class Gammaproteobacteria; order Xanthomonadales; family Xanthomonadaceae; genus JAATFS01. The sequence goes on along the minus strand of JBBCXB010000001.1, from coordinate 268,934 downwards.
GGGACTGCTGCTGGGCAGTTTCCTCAACGTGGTGATCCTGCGCCTGCCCAAGCGCATGGAATGGCAGTGGAAGCGCGACGCCCGCGAGATCCTGGGCGAGCCCGACCTCTACGAACCCGCGCCACCGGGCATCGTGGTCGAGCCGTCGCACGACCCGGTCACCGGCGACCGCCTGAAATGGTGGGAAAACATCCCGGTGCTGAGCTGGCTGATGCTGCGCGGGCGCTCGCGCTACAGCGGACAGCCGATCTCGCTGCAGTACCCGCTGGTGGAACTGCTGACCGCCCTGCTGGTGGTCGCCAGCGTCTGGCGCTTCGGCTTCGGCTGGCAGGGTTTCGGCGGCATCGTGCTGAGCTGCTTCCTGGTGGCGCTGGCCGGCATCGACCTGCGCACCCGCCTGCTGCCCGACCAGCTGACCCTGCCGCTGATGTGGCTGGGCCTGATCGGCTCGATGGACAACCTCTACATGCCCGCCAAGCCGGCGCTGCTCGGCGCGGCGGTGGGCTATTTCTCGCTGTGGGCGGTGTGGTGGCTGTTCAAGCAGCTCACCGGCAAGGAAGGCATGGGCCATGGCGACTTCAAGCTGCTGGCGGCGCTCGGCGCCTGGTGCGGTCTGAAGGGCATCCTGCCGATCATCCTGATCTCGTCGCTGGTCGGGGCCGTGCTCGGCTCCATCTGGCTGGCCGCCAAGGGCCGCGACCGCGCCACGCCGATCCCGTTCGGCCCCTACCTGGCCATCGCCGGATGGGTGACGTTCTTCTGGGGCGACCAGCTCGTCAACGGCTACATGCAGCTCGCCGGACTGCGCTGACCGACGGCCGGCCGTGAGCGATTTCGTCGTCGGCCTCACCGGGGGCGTCGCCTCGGGCAAGAGCGAGCTGAGCCGGCGCTTCGAGGCGCTGGGGATCGCCGTGGTCGATGCCGACGTCGTCGCGCGCCAGGTGGTGGCACCGGGTCCCGTGCTGGCGCGGATCGTCGAGCGGTTCGGCGCGTCGGTCCTGCAGCAGGACGGCACGCTCGACCGGCGCGCGTTGCGCGAGATCGTCTTCGCCGATCCGGTGCAGCGGACCGCACTCGAGGCGATCACCCACCCGGCGATACGCGCCGGCCTGCGGCGCGACGCCGAGGCCGCGGCCGGCGCCTACGCGCTGGTCGCGATCCCGCTGCTCGCCGAGGCGGGCGGCCGCGCGACCTACCCCTGGCTGCACCGCATCCTGCTGGTGGACGCGCCGGTGGCGGTGCAGCGGGCCCGGCTGATGCGCCGCGACGGCATCACCGCCGAGCTCGCCGAGCGCATGATCGCAGCGCAGGCCAGCCGCGAGCAGCGGCAGGCGCTGGCGGACGACGTGGTGGTCAACGCCGGCGACCCGGCCGAACTGGACCGGGAGGTCGCGCGGCTGGACCTACGCTACCGGGCGCTCGCCGCCGCCAAAAGATGACCACGCCGGGTTGTTTGAGGGTCGGCACACAGAGTGCTCGCCCCTCCCTGCCTACAGACCGGCGACATCCCTAGCAGAACCCCCGGGTGCCGCAGGTGTAGCCGCGCAAGCAAAGCCTTGCACGCGACGGAATAGGCGAAGCGCGCCAAGGCCGCGGCCAGCGCCCAGCGCCGGTGCACGACTCGGCAAGCGGCGGCCCATCGAGGTCATGCCGGGCGCCATCACGCGGGACGCGTCACGCAGCGACGAGGGCGCGAACTGGATCCGGTCCGTACGCGTTCCCGCCGTGCGCCCGAATCCCCGCCATCGCCCGGCGTCGCCGGTGGTCTGCGGCCGCCGGCGGGGACCTGCCCCGCCACCGATCCGCCTTCAGGACGCCAAGATTCCCGAGGGCGCGAACCGCAGCACCGCGACCACGCCGCGCTGTTCGCCCGGGCGCACGCTGACGTCCCAGCCGTAGAGGTCGCACAGCCGGCTGACGATCGAAAGGCCGATGCCCCCGCCCTGGGAATGGCCGGCATGGGTGCCGCGGTAGCCACGCTGGAACAGCTTGGCCGCATCCTCTGCGCTCAGGCCGGGACCGGAGTCGATCACTTCCACCGCATCGGCGAGCACCCGGACCCGCACCTGGCCATCCTGGGTGTACTTGACCGCATTGCCGATCAGGTTGCCCAGTGCGACCGACAACGCCGACTCCGGGGCATCGACCACCAGCCCGCGCGCGCCCTCCAGCACCAGCTCGAGCGGCTTGCCGCCGAGCTGGGCGCGATGCGATTCGAGCAGCTGCTCGGCCACCCGGGCGACGTTGCTGCTGCCCTGCCCGCGCTCGTTGCGCGACAGCAGCAGCAGCGCACCGATCAGGTCGGTGCACTGCTGTTCGGCGCGCTGGATGCGCTGCAGCCGCTGCAGGATCTTCGCGTCCAGGTTGGGGCGGGTCAGCAGCAGCTCGGTGGCGCCGCGGATCACCGCCAGTGGCGTACGCAGCTCGTGGCTGACATCCGCGTTGAACTCGCGGTCGCGCTGCACCACCTCGGTCAGGCGGCCGGAATAGTCGTCCAGGGCCTCGGCCAGCTGCCCCACCTCGTCGTCGGGAAAGTGCGGCGCGAGCGGCTTGGGCTCGCTGGTGCCGCCGCGATAGGCACGCAGGCGCGCGGCCAGGTCGGACACCGGCCGCATCACCTTCGACGCCGACCACCAGCCGATCAGCAGCGACAGGCCGCTGAACACCATCACCGAGATGTACAGCGCGCGCTTGAGCTGCTGCTCGCCGCGCTGGCTCTGGGTCACGTCGTAGGCCAGGAAGAACCACTCGTTGGGCATCTTCCGCACCGCCAGCTTGTAGGCGAACGGCTTGCCGGACTCGTCGACCCCGGTGATGCTGTGGTTGCCGTTGGGCAGGTCGTACCAGTCCGGCTCCTCGCGCTGCAGGTCGGCGAACTTGTCGCGCTTGACCACGCGCGCGAACATCTGCTGCACCGGCATGTCCGGGCTGCGCGACGGGTCCACGTAGAACCGCCGCGCATACTCGTCGATGTTCTTGTTCATCACGTCTTCGACCAGCTGGCTCTCCACGCGCTGGCGCGCGTAGTCGGTCAGATAGGCGAACAGGGCCGTGAGCCCCGTGCCCAGCAGCACGAACGACAGGATGATGCGGCTGCGCAGCCGCCGCCGGTAGCGCCCGCGCGCACGCGCGGGCCGGCCTGCCTCGCCTTCAGGCATCGGGCGAGGCGATGCGGTAGCCGATGCCATGGCGGGTCTGGATCAACGGCACGTCGAACGGCTTGTCCACCACGGCGCGCAGGCCGTGGATATGCACGCGCAGCGAATCGGAGTCCGGCAGTTCCTCGCCCCAGACCCGGGTCTCCAGTTCCTGGCGGGTGACAACGGCCGGCGAGGCCTCCATCAGCGCCTGCAGGATCTTGAGCGCGGTCGGGTTGAGCTGCAGCAGCTTGCCGCGACGGCGCACCTCCAGCGTATCGAGGTTGTATTCCAGGTCGCCGGTTTCCAGCACACGGGTGTGCACGCCCTTGCCGCGCCGCGACAGGGCGTTGAGGCGCACTTCCACTTCCTGCAGCGCGAACGGCTTGATCAGGTAGTCGTCGGCGCCGGAGTCGAAGCCGGCCAGCTTGTTGTCCAGCGAGTCGCGCGCGGTCAGCATCAGCACCGGCGTCTGCTTGCGCGCCTCGTTGCGCAGCTTGCGGCAGACCTCGATCCCGTCCATGCCGGGCAGGTTGAGGTCGAGCACGATCGCGTCGAACTCGTGTACCACCGCCAGGTGCAGGCCGGTGACGCCGTCGGCGGCGAAGTCCACGGTATGGCCGCGGTCCTCGAGATAGTCGCCCAGGTTAGCGGCGATGTCGCTGTTGTCTTCGATTACCAGAATGCGCACTGAAACCTCGTTGTTTGATTCGATGGGAGTGGCCGCGCTGCCTGCTGTGCAGCGCGGCCTCGAGCCCGCTCCGCCGGTCCCGGCGCGCCCTTGCTGCGCCAGGGTCCTGCGGTCCGGGACGGCATTACGTGAACCGGTGTGCGCCTGCCTCCAGGCCATCTTCGCCCGCCGGGGTCAACACGATGTCGAGGGACCTTGGCACCGGCGCGGCGCCGCCCCCTCGGGCATCGGTGTATCCGGTGGAAATCCTGGGCCGCATGAGGACCGTCCTGGTGGGCATATGACCGAAAGATCCCGCCGAAGTTCGCAAGCGAACGCAGCAGGGAACCCTCGACAGAAAAAGACCCAAAGCCATCGCCTTGGGTCAAATAGGAAGAACATCCCGATTGCCGTTCCTGCGAGGCAGAACTGCGGCCGGGACAGGCTAGCGTCGATCTTATTAAATTTTCGCTAATATTTCGCTAAGACGGCCGTCGCGATGCGCGGACCGTACGGCACTGCCCTTCCAGGTAGATCACGATCTGCGCCGCCACATCCACGGCGCAGACCGACTCCACCCCTTCCAGCCCGGGCGTGGAATTGACCTCCAGCACCAGCGGCCCCCGCCGCGACCGGATCAGGTCCACGCCGGCCACCGCCAGGCCGAGCGCGCGCGCCGAGCGCACCGCCACGTCCTGTTCCTGCGGCGAGGCTTCCGCCCATTCGGCGCTGCCGCCCAGGTGCAGGTTGGAGCGGAAGTCGCCGTCGGCGGCCTGGCGCCGCATCGCCGCGACCACGCGGTCGCCGACCACGAAGCAGCGCAGGTCGGCGCCGTCCGCCTCGCCGATGAACTCCTGCACCAGGAAATTGGCGTACAGGCCGCGCAGCGCCTCTACCACCCCGCGCGACGCGCTGGTCTTCTCGGTCAGGATCACGCCGGCGCCCTGGGCGCCCTCGTTGAGCTTCACCACGTGCGGCGGCGGGCCCAGCATCGACAGCAGGTCCTGGGTGTCGTCGGGGTTGTCGCCGAACACCGTCACCGGCATGTCGATGCCCTGCGCCGCCAGCAGTTGATGCGCGCGCAGCTTGTCGCGCGAACGCAGGATGGCGTCGGACGGGTTGGGCGTGTGCGTGCCCATCAGCTCGAACTGGCGCAGCACGGCGGTGGCGTAGCGCGTGACCGAGGCGCCGATGCGCGGGATCACCGCGTCGTAGCCGGTGATCGGCTTGCCCTTGTAGTGCAGGCTGAAGCCGTCGGCGGCGATGCGCATGTAGCAGCGCAGCGGATCGAGGATGCGGACCGTATGCCCGCGGGCACGGGCCGCCTCCACCAGGCGACGCGTGGAATAGAGCTTGCTGTTGCGGGACAGGATGGCGAGCTTCATCGCAGCATTCGCGCGGAGCGGCCCGGGCGCATCCGCCCCGACCGGTTGGCTGACAGCCTCGGACCTTGCGGTCCGAAAGATGGAGCGGGCGAGGCACGTTCCCGTCCCCCTCGACCCCTGATCCACCTAGCGTCCCCAGCGGGCCAAGGAGTGAGAAACGGTACCTCGGGCGCCACTTTAGCCTAGCGGAACGCGGGCGAACAGCCGGGTGCGACACCTCGCCGGGCGCCGGTGCGGCCAGGTCGGGCGCCTTGGCGACCTTTGCCAAAGGGCCTTGTCCCGGAGCCAGCTCCGGATGGCCCGGACGAGGTCGGCCCTGCATTCCAGCGCAGCCCGTGCGCGCCGGGCAGGCGGGTCACCGCAAAGTCCGAGCAGGCGGCTCGCCCGAGCGGTTCCCGACGATGGTGTTGACCTGGTCGAGGTCGCCGTTGGCGAACAGCACCGGCTGCGTGGGTACGTTCTTGCTTCGATCGCCTTCCACTTGAGCCTTCAAGGAAGGAGGGCCTCCACCCTCAGGCTGGCAGTGCCCTCACCCCGCCCTGGCCGCACCCAAGGAAAGCAACGGGTGGCCGGTGCTACGGCGGGTCATGGACCTGCTCCTTGCGGCCGGGAATGCCATGCGACGGCTGGACCGCGCTTGTCTTTCATAGCCTGTACATGCTGCCCGTGCCGCTTGCCGGCGCCGTGTGAGTGCAGTCGGCCATCGGCAGGCCCTGCGACCATCCTGCCGCCATGGCCTGCGCATCGCGCAACGCATCGGACGCCTTGGCGCGCTCGTTGCGGATACGGCAGGCCTCGGGGTCGTTGGCGAAGAGGCCGCGCGCGAACATCCGGCCCTGCTCCGCCAGCTTTCTGGTCTTGGGTTCGCGGACCGCGGCGAAGCGCAGCAATGCTTCATCCAGGCAACCGTCAGTCCCGTCCAGGCACCGCGCCAGATGCCAGGCGTCCTCCAACGCCTGACAGGCTCCCTGGCCCGAGGTCGGCAGCGGCGCGTGCGCCGCATCGCCGATGAGCAGCACGTTTGCCCGGCTCCACGTGTGCAGCGGTTCCAAGTCGTGCACGGCGATCAACTGGATGGCGTGCGCCGGCGTGGCCTCGATGAGGCGGGCGACAGGCTCGGGCCATCCTGCAAACAGATCCATGACCTCCTTGTGCATATCCGCGGCGGGCGTCGTCTCGGGCAAGGGCCGCGCCTGAGCGGCCGCCCAATACACCAAGTCTGTCCGGATCGCGACGCAACCGAAACGATCGCCCGTACCCCAGTAGTCCTGGATCCCGAGGTCGCTCACCAATGTCCCATTGCCTTGCGCGACCCCGATCCAGTTCACAAAGCCCTGATAGATCGGCGTGTTGTCTCCCGCGACGAACCGGCGCGCCACCGAGTCCATGCGGCCATCCGCGCCGACAAGCAGGTCTGGACGGATGCGCTCCCCGTTCTCGAACCGCGCCACCGCCTTGCCGCCGGCATCCAGGTCAATCGCTACCACTCGATGCCCGAACTCCACCGGGATACCTGCGCGTGCCACATGGTCCAGCAACACCCCCTGCAAGTCCCGACGCAGGATCGTGTGGGTGGGGTATCCCATGATCTGGTCCAGCACCCTGATGTCCAGGCCTCCCAGCGAGTCGCCCGCGGCGTCTTTGCGGTGCACTGACAATGGCCGCCCGCCCACGGCCGCGACATCCTCCAACAGGCCAAGTTCCTGCAGCACGAAGCCGGCGTTGGGCCAGAGTGTCACCCCGGCCCCCATGCTCGCCGGCCCGGCCCGGCGTTCATGTACGCGAACGGCGTGCCCCTGCCTGTGCAATGCAAATGCCGCGCTCAAGCCGGCGATGCCGCCACCCAGTATTCCGATTTCCATTCCAATGCACCCTCTTCAATTCGCCCGGATACGCCGTTGCAGGGCATCCGCTGGGCGGGAGTGCATCCTAGACTCTGCCGATTTTGCGAAATAGCATGGGGAATTGAGAAATTTTGATACCTCATTCGGGATAATGATGCGCAATGCCCTGGACCTGAATACCGTCCGTGTCTACGTGGCCGTGGTGGACGAGCAGAGCTTTTCCGCCGCGGCGCGCCTGCTGGCCCTGCCATCGTCGAACGTCAGCCGTCACGTCGCCTCGCTGGAGCGCAGGCTGGGAGTTCGCCTGCTGGAACGCAGCACTCGCCATCTGCGCATGACGGAAGCCGGCAGGCTGCTTTACGAGCGCGCCAAACCGCTACTCGACACCTTGCTCTCCACGGAGGAGGAGCTCGGCGCCGTACAGCGCGAACTGAAGGGGCCCCTGAGGATGTGCATGCCCAACGAGGCGCCGAGGCTGCTGGCTCCCATCCTCGCCGAATTCTGCAGTCTCCATCCCGGCATCGAACTGGAATGCGACACGCGCCTCTCCGGCCTGGAAGTGCTGCGGGAAGACATGGACCTCTCCATCGTCTTCCACCGGGGGCGCCAGGATGACAGTGCGTACATCACCCGCGAACTCGCGACGCTGTCCAGCATCGTGGTGGCTGCGCCCGCGCTACTTGCCCGGACCGGGATGCCGCGCCAGGTGCGCGAACTCAGGTTCTTGCCTTGCATCACCACCGTGAGTGCACTGAAGGGCCAGCCTTGGCAGTTCCTCGACGCTGCGGGCGAAATCGTCAAGGTGCCCGTGCGCAGCCGCTATCGCGTCAACAGTGGGGAACTTGCGGTGGCGGGCGCGCGCCAGGGCCTGGGCTTCGCAATCGTCGCGGCCTACCCCTGCCAGGAAGATCTTGCCGCGGGCCGATTGCAGGCAGTGCAGCTGGATCTAAGCCCTGCGCCGCTGCAATTGCTGGGCGCCTACAGTCACCGCCATTCGGTCACTGCGCGGGTGCGGGCGTTGCTGGAGTTCATCCAGGCGCGGCTGCAAGGGGTCGGCGGCAATCCAGGGTAAAGGTGGGCCCCAAATCCCGGCGGCTCCTCGAACAGCCCGTGCCTGCCTCCCGGTACGGTTGCGTGATCGCATTCACCCGCCCCTCCGTGTAGAACCCACTAAATTGACGAGCGGCAACTGGGCACCGATGAGCTGGTCGTGCGCCAGGGAAGGACCACCAGCAGCAGGCTTACGAGGGCGGTAGCCGGCGAGTTGGCGACCCTTTCGTACCGGATCGCGGCACGCAAGCGGGGCCTGACCCTGCGCATTACCCGGCCAGATCGTGGACGCGAACGCGCTGGCCACCCGGCGCGCGGCGACGCGCTACCGGTTCGACCAGGCGCAAGGCTGCCGGCGTGGCCGACGACGAGTCGCAATGCCTCGACCTGCGCGCCCATGCGGGGACGGACCAGGCGGATCCGGCGGGCGACATCCGGCAGGCACCGGCCCAGCTGGGGCATGCCGCGGTGACCGCGACGGAGATCTACATGCAGGTGCGGAAGGGCGCGAAAACCACCCCGACCCGCTGAATTGCGGAGCGCTCCGAAGATGGCGGAGCGGTCCGTTCCGCCGACACCCTTGCGGGAGTGGAGCGGGCGAAGGGAATCGAACCCTCGTCAGTAGCTTGGGAAGCTACAGCTCTACCATTGAGCTACGCCCGCGCGGCGTGGGGTGCAGTCTATGCGCCTGACCCGGTGTTGTGCAACGAGGGGCCGGTCGCCGGCCCCTCGCGGTGGCACGCGGCCGTCAGAAGCTGCCGCTGAAGTTCACGAACAGCGTCGCGTCGCGCGCGCGCTTCTGCGCGGTGGTGGCGGTCACGCCGAAGTTGCTCTGCAAGCCCCAGACGCCGGTGCGCGCGCCCAGCACCACGGTGGCGTAGTTGCGGTCCAGGTCCAGACCCGGCACGTAGTACATGCCCACGTCGGGCATGGTCTGCAGCCACGCGCTGGCCTCCTGGCCGTCCTTGAACTCGTGGTCGTAGGTCGCCTGCACGTAGGGCTTGACCGCACCGCCTTCCAGGCGCGCCTGCCAACCGACGCGGCCGACCATCGAATCGATGTCCTGGTCGCCATAGCCCAGCGCGGTGGCGCTGGCGTTGCTCTCGGTGTAGCTGTCGAGCTTGATCTTCTGCCAGGTCAGGCCGACCACCGGGCCGTGGCGGAAGCTGCCCTCGCCCAGCTCGTAGCCGGCGTTGAGCGCGGCGGTGAGGTTGCTGCCGTCCGGCGAGCCGGAATGCTCGCGGGTGGCCGGGCCGAGGTTGACCTGGCGGTCGACATCGTAGCGCAGCCAGCTGTAGCTGACCTGGGCGTTGACCCAGACCGGACCGGTGTACCAGCCGAAGAAGCCACCCAGGGTGGTGTCGGACTGCTTGAAGCTGCCGCGGGCCTGGCCGAAGTCCGCATCCAGGTGGCCATAGCCGGCGAAGCCGCCGAACACCACGTCGCCCTGGGTCCAGTCCACGCCGAACAGGCCCGCCGGGGCGGTGCCGTCGTAGAGGTCGGCATGGTCGTAGCGCTGCATGTCGCCGCGCACGCTGCCCCACCAGCGCGCGCCGTCGGCGTCGGGCTTGCCGTCGAGGTGCCAGGCGACCTGGTCGGCGCGCGCGCGGCCGGTGACCTGGGCCGAGTGCGTCAGCACCTGCTGCAGGCGCGGCGCCTCCAGGATCGACAGCGCGTACTCGCCCAGGATCTGGTGGGTGGCGGTGGACGGGTGGATGCTGTCGGCGAACACGTAGGTGCTGCCGGCATCGGCGCTGACCAGGCTGGTCGGGTTGCACAGCGGCAGGGTCAGGGTGCACGCGGTGCCGGTGACGTTGGTGAAGCCGTAGGTGCCCGGGTTGGCGACCACTTCCTGCAGCAGGTGGAAGGTGTCGACCGGGATCACGCGCAGGCCGGCGGCGGTCAGGCCGTTGAACAGCGCCGTGTTGTAGGTGCTGGCCAGCGCGGTGCCCTGCGCCATCGCCGCGGCGCCGCCGGCGCGGAAGCGCGGGGTCAGGCCGACGTCGGGGATGGTGGTGACCATGACGTAGCGGGCGCCGGCGTTCTCCAGCGCGCCGACCAGGCCGACCTGGGCGGTGACGGCGCTGCCGATGATGGCCTGGGCCTGGGCGGGCGCGGCGGCCACGGCCAGCAGGTCGTTGGCGCCGCCCCAGACGCTGTACAGCGCATTCGGGTTGGCGACTCCGCCGGTAGCGGCCAGGTAGCTGTTGACCTGCGTCGACAGCGACGGCGCGGCCCCGAGCACGCTGGTGGAGCTGGCCTGCACGCGGGCGCCGCCGGCGGCATAGTTGTCGCCGCTCTGGCCGTTGCCGTTGGGCGAGGCGTTGGTGCCGTAATAGTCGGCCACGTACTCGGCCCACACCCAGCCCGGGTTGTTGGTGAACTTGCCGGTGACGGCCTGCACGGACGCGGGCAGCAGCGGACGGTAGTAGCCGCTGTCGGTCAGGCTGTCTCCGAAGAACACGGTCTGGTCGAAGGTGGATTCGGCCAGCGCCGGGGCGGCGGCCAGGGCGATGGCCACGGCCATCAGGGAACGGAGCGGACGGTGCGACGACATGCGGATAACTCCCCTCAGGAGATGGAACAGGACCGGACACCCACGTACGCCGGCGAATGGGCGGATCTTTCCACCGTCCTTGCCGACGCTCACGCTGCAGTGCCGCATAACGCGAAAAAGCGTGCCGGCCGGCACGCGATGCGACAATGATGACATGAACATCCAGCTCAACGGCGCCGCCCGCGCGATCCCGCAAGACACCCCGCTGTCCCGCCTGCTCGCCGACGAGGGCCTGGCCGAACGCCGCGTGGCGGTGGAGGTCAACGGCCAGATCGTGCCGCGCGGCCTGCACGCCGCGCACCTCCTGCAGGAGGGCGACACGGTCGAGATCGTGCACGCGCTCGGCGGCGGCTGAGGGGCCGGCGACCGGCGCCTGCCCGCGCGATCGGTGATAATTGCGCCATGACTACCCTGCTGCCCTCCGATCCCCTGGCCATCGCCGGGACGACCTACCGCTCGCGCCTGCTGACCGGCACCGGCAAGTTCAAGGACCTGGACGAGACCCGCCACGCCACCGAAGCCGCCGCGGCCGAGATCGTCACCGTGGCGATCCGCCGCGTGAACATCGGCCAGGACCCGGATGCGCCGAGCCTGCTCGACGTGCTGCCGCCGGACCGCTTCACCCTGCTGCCCAACACCGCCGGCTGCTACACCGCCGAGGAGGCGGTGCGCACCTGCCGGCTGGCACGCGAACTGCTCGACGGCCATCCGCTGACCAAGCTGGAGGTGCTCGGCGACGCCCGGACGCTGTACCCGGACGTGGTGCAGACGTTGAAGGCGGCCGAGCAACTGGTCGCCGACGGCTTCCACGTGATGGTCTACACCTCCGACGACCCGATCCTGGCCAAGCGCCTGGAGGAGATCGGCTGTGTGGCGGTGATGCCGCTGGCCGCGCCGATCGGCTCGGGGCTGGGCATCCAGAACCGCTACAACCTGCTGGAGATCGTCGAGAACGCCAAGGTGCCGATCATCGTCGACGCCGGCGTGGGCACCGCCTCGGATGCCGCGATCGCGATGGAGCTGGGCTGCGACGGCGTGCTGATGAACACCGCCATCGCCGGCGCGCGCGACCCGGTGCTGATGGCCAGCGCGATGCGCAAGGCGGTCGAGGCCGGACGCGAGGCGTTCCTGGCCGGCCGCATCCCGCGCAAGCGCAACGCCTCGGCGTCGAGCCCGCTCGACGGCCTGATCGGATGAGACCCCGCACCCCATGACCGACCCGTTCACCAGCGATGGCGCCAAGGCGCCGCCCAAGCCGTTCACCCTGGAAGAAGGCCGCCGCCAGATCCGCAGCTTCGTGCTGCGCCAGGGCCGCTTCACCCCGGCCCAGCAACGCGCCTTCGACGAGGCCTGGCCGCGCTTCGGCGTGGACTTCCTCGGCCAGCCGCGCGACCTCGACGCGCTGTTCGGCCGCGCGGCCCCCAAGGTGCTGGAGATCGGCTTCGGCAACGGCACCGCGCTGCGTTTCGCCGCGCGCCAGGACCCGGCACGCGACTACGTCGGCATCGAGGTGCACGCGCCCGGCGTGGGCCGCCTGCTCAACGCACTGGCCGAGGATGGCAGCGACCATGTGCGGCTGTACCACCACGACGCGGTGGAGGTCCTCGAGCAGGAGATCGCCGATGGCGCACTGGACGAGGTGCGGATCTACTTCCCCGATCCCTGGCACAAGAAGCGCCACAACAAGCGCCGCCTGATCCAGCCGGCATTCGCGGCGCTGCTGGTGCGCAAGCTGCGCCCCGGCGGGCGCCTGCACGCGGCCACCGACTGGCAGGACTACGCCGAGCAGATGTGGGACGTGCTCGATGCCACGCCGGGGCTGGCCAACCGCGCCGGCCCGCGCGGCCACGTGGAGCGGCCGGCCTGGCGCCCGCAGACGCACTTCGAGACCCGCGGCCAGAACCTGGGCCATGGCGTCTGGGACCTGCTCTACGACCGGGAATCGGGAAGCGTGAGTGGGGAGTCGGAACGGCGGTCACCCGCGGCAACCGGATAGCCCGCGGCTGCGTCGGCCTGTCCGCTTCTGCCACTCTCTATTCCCCACTCCCCACTCCCGGCCCCTATGGACACCGCGCTGACGCTGACCAACGACATGAAGCTCGTCCTCGGGCTGGTCGGCTTCACGATGGCGATGTTCCTGTTCGAGCGCATCCGCGCCGACGTGGTGGCGCTGATCGTGCTGGTGGTGCTGGGCGTGACCGGGCTGATCGCGCCGGAGGAGATCTTCGGCGGCTTCTCCGGCAACGCGGTGATGAGCATCATCGCCACCACCATCCTCGGCGCCGGCCTGGAGCGCACCGGCGCGCTGAACCGGCTGGCCTCGTGGCTGCTGCGGCGCTCGCGCGGCAGCGAGAGCCGGCTGATGATGATGACGCTGGCGATCTCCGGCCTCAATTCTTCGTTCATGCAGAACCCGTCGGTGATGGCGCTGTACCTGCCGGTGGCCTCGCGGCTGGCCGCGCGCACCGGGCTGACGCTGCAGCGGCTGCTGCTGCCGATCGCCGCGGCGATCGTGATGGGCGGCGCGCTGACCATGGTCGGCAACTCGCCGCTGATCCTGCTCAACGACCTGCTGCAGTCGGCCAACAACAACCTGCCCTCGGGCATGGCGACGATCGAGCCGCTGGGCATGTTCGCGCCGCTGCCGATCGGCGTGGCGCTGCTAGTCGCGGCGCTGCTGTACTTCCGCCTCTACGGCGACCGCAAGCTGATCGAGGAGGAGGGCCTGATCAACGAGGGCGTCACGCCCTCGCGCACAGACAGCTACTTCGCCAAGACCTACGGCATCGACGGCGACGTGTTCGAGCTCACGGTCACGGCCGAGAGCCCGCTGGTCGGCATGACCCTGGGCGAGGCCGAGACGATCCACGACGCGCCGCTGCTGCTGGCGCTCAAGACCGGCAACGACACCCGCCTGGCGCCGCCGGCGGACATGCGCATCTGGGTCGGCAGCGTGCTCGGCGCGATGGGCCCGCGCCAGGACGTGACCGATTTCGCGCAGAACCAGTTCCTGCGCATGTCCTCGCGCCTGCGCAACCTCGGCGACCTGTTCAACCCCAGCCGCGCCGGCATCTCCGAAGCGGTGATCCCGCCGAACTCGCGCTTCATCGGCAAGAGCGCCGCCGAGCTGCGGCTGCGCAAGCAGAACGGCATGAGCCTGCTGGCGATCAACCGCGACAAGCAGGTGATCCGCGACGACGTGCGCAAGGTGCCGCTGCGCGCGGGCGACATGCTGGTGTTCCACAGCATCTGGCAGGACCTGGCGCAGGCGGCAGAAAGCCGCGACTTCGTGCCGGTCACCGACTATCCCAAGGGCGAGCAGCGCCCGCACAAGTTCAAGATCGCGATGGCGATCTTCGCGCTGACCATCGTGATCGCGCTGACCTCGCGGCTGCCGGTGGCGCTGACGCTGATGACCGGCGTGGCCTGCATGCTGGTCAGCGGCGTGCTGCGCATGGACGAGGCCTATGCCTCGATCAACTGGAAGACCATTTTCATGATGGCCGGGCTGATCCCGCTGGGCTGGGCGATGGACAGCAGCGGCACCGCGGCCTGGGTCGCCGGCCACACCATCGACCGCCTGCCCGAGGGCGTGCCGGTATGGGCGCTGGAGATCGCGCTGGCCCTGCTCACCACCGCGTTCTCGCTGGTGATCAGCCATGTCGGCGCCACCATCGTGATGGTGCCGATCGCGGTGAACCTGGCGCTGGCCGCGGGCGGCAATCCCACCGCCTTCGCACTGATCGTGGCGCTGTCGGCCTCGAACAACCTGATGACCGCGTCCAACCCGGTGATCTCGATGGTCGCCGGCCCGGCCGACTACCAGCCGCGCGAGCTGTGGCGAGTGGGCGGGCCGCTGTCGCTGATCTACGTAATCGTGATGGTGGCGATGATCAACCTGATGTTCTGGTGGGCCGGCCGCTGAGTCAGGGGCGCAGGCGCACGCACCCATCTTCGACCGCCAGGGCCACCGCGCGCAGGGCATCGCCCCGGCAGGGACCGGCGACGCAGGTGCCGTCGACCAGCTCGAACGAGGCCCCGTGCGCGGCGCAGACCAGGTGCCCCTCGCGACTCTTGAGGAACTGCCCCGGCGCCCAGTCCAGCCGGCGGCCGGCATGCGGGCACACGTTGAGCCAGCCGCGGACGCGATCGGCCTCGCGGTACAGCACCAGCGACTCGGGCGCGCCGTCGATCTCGGCCTCGACCTCGAGGAAGCCGCCGTCCGGCAGCTGCGCCAGCGTTGCCAGAAACCGGGGATCTGCGGAAGCCATCGGCCTGTACCGGACGCGCGCACGCGGGGCCGGCATTGTGCCATGCCCGCGCACGCACGCCTGGCCAGCATGCGGAGCCTGCGCAAGCACCTGATATCGCTGCCGAAATTTCACGATTAACGAACTTTTCACTCAATGACAGGCGCGCGCAACGATACTGCCGCCTGGCTCATCCCGGCAGCGACATCGCCATGCGCGCAAACATTTTCCAGTTCGGCACCGTCCGTCACCTGTTCGAACCGCGCAAGCCGCGGCACCCGCTGATGCGCCTGGCCGCCGGCCTGGCCGGGCTGGCGATCCTGGCGGTGCTGGTGTTCTTCGGCCTGTTCGTGGGAGCGGCGATGATCCTGGCGGGCGTGGCGTGGAAGCTGCTGGGCAAGTCCGGCAAGCGCACGCCGGCGGAGCCGGTGCGCGTGGTCGAGGGCGAGTACCGCGTGGTTCGCAAGCCCGCCCTGCCGCTGTCGCGCTGAGGCGCCGGGCAGCGCCTGCGCCGCACCGGCGCGCACACGCCTGCAATCCCGCCTAACGAGCGAGCGGCTAGACTCACGCGTCACCCTCCGGAGGACGTGTGCATGCCCAACGACGTAATTCCCGCCCCCGACATCCCGCGCATCCCCGTGGTGGGCGGCGGTACCTTCCCGGTCCATCGCATCTACTGCGTGGGGCGCAACTTCGCCGACCACGCGCGCGAGATGGGCGCCACGGCGCCGGCCTCCAAGGCCGAGCGCGGGCAGCCCACCTTCTTCATGAAGCCGGCCGATGCCGTGGTGGTCGGCCATGGCGACCCGATCCCCTACCCGCCCGGCACCTCGGAGCTGCACCACGAGGTGGAACTGGTGGTGGCGCTGGGCCGGGACGCGCCGGCCGGCGTGCTCGCGGTCGAGGCCGCCGAGGCACTGATCTACGGCTACGGCGTCGGCCTGGACCTGACCCGCCGCGACCTGCAGGCCGCGGCCAAGGCCAAGGGCCTGCCCTGGGACATCGCCAAGGGCTTCGACCATTCCGCGCCGGTCAGCGAGCTGGTGCACGCCGGCGAGGTCGGTGCGCTGGAGGCGCTCAACCTGTCGCTGGAGGTCAACGGCGAGGTCCGCCAGCAGTCGCTGCTGGACCAGATGATCTGGAACGTGCCGGAGATCCTGCACGAGTTGTCCAAGCTCTACGCGCTGCGCGCCGGCGACCTGGTGTTCATGGGCACGCCCGCGGGCGTGGCCAGCCTGCAGCCGGGCGACCGTTTCAGCGCGCGGCTGGAGAACGTGGCCGAGCGCCACGGGGTCATCGCACGCTGACATCGGCCACGCTACGATCGGACCGCGGCAAGTGGTCCGTTACGGCAAAGGAGTCAAGATGGGAATGATCAGCGAGTTCAAGAAGTTCGCCATGCGCGGCAGCGTGGTCGACCTGGCGGTCGGCGTGGTGATCGGTGCCGCCTTCAGCAAGATCGTCAGTGCGCTGGTCGACAAGATCATCATGCCGCCGCTGGGACTGCTGATCGGCAACGTGGATTTCTCGCGGTTGTCATGGACGCTCAAGCCGGCCGAGGTGGATGCCGCCGGCAAGGAGATCCCGGCGGTGGTGATCGGCTATGGCGACTTCATCAATACCGTCGTGCAGTTCCTGATCGTGGCGTTCGCGATCTTCATGGTGGTCAAGCTCATCAATCGCCTCAGCCACAAGGAAGACCCGGCGCCCAAGGGTCCCAGCGAGGAGGTGCTGCTGCTGCGCGAGATCCGCGACACGCTCAAGCAGGAGCCGCTCAAGCCCTGACCGCGGTACGCGCCGGCGGAGGGTGACCTTCCGCACGCAGACGGAAAGCCACGCGCTGTTAAGCTCGTGGCTTTCCTGTTTCCGGAGCCGCCCATGCGCCGCCTCGCAGTCGCCATCGCCGCCCTACTCGCTTCCTCCGCCGGTCTCGCCGCCGAGACCCGGATACCCGACGCGGCCCTGGCCACCGCCGCGCAGCTGCGCGAGCAGGCGCTGGCCGACGACACCGGCTGGAACATCACCGAGTCGCTGACCACCGAGGTCGGCCCGCGCATCGCCGGCGGCGAGGCCGATCCGCGCGCCGTGGCCTGGGCCAGGGCGCGGTTCCAGGCGCTGGGCTTCGACAAGGTATGGACCGAGCCGGTGACCTTTCCCAAATGGGAGCGGCGCGGCGAGCGCGCGCAGGTCCTGGGCGCACATGCGCAGCCGCTGACCGTCACCGCGCTGGGCGGCAGCCCCGGCGGCACCGTCGAGGGCGAGGTGGTGCGCTTCGCCGACCTGGCCGCGCTGCAGGCGGCGCCGGCCGGTTCGCTCGCCGGCAAGATCGCCTTCGTCGACTACCAGATGCTGAAGAAGCGCGACGGCAAGGACTACGGCAACGGCGGCGCGGTGCGCAGCAAGGGGCCGTCGGAAGCGATCCGCAAGGGCGCGATCGGCTTCGTCATGTGCTCGGCCGGCACCGATTCGCACCGGGTGCCGCATACCGGCATCACCCGCTTCGACGCGGGCCTGACCCCGGTGCCGGCGGCGGCGCTGTCGGTGCCCGACGCCAACCAGCTCGCGCGCCTGGTGCAGCGCGGCACCACGCGCGTGCAACTGGCGCTGGACTGCGGCTGGGACGGCACCGCGACCTCGTACAACGTCATCGGCGAGATCACCGGGCGCACCCACCCCGAGCAGGTGGTGGTGATCGGCGGCCACCTGGACTCCTGGGACCTGGGGACCGGCGCGATCGACGACGCCGCGGGCGTGGGCATCACGATGGCCGCCGGCCACCTGATCGGCCAGCTCAAGCAGCCGCCGCGGCGCAGCATCCGCGTGGTGGCCTTCGCCAACGAGGAGCAGGGCCTGTACGGCGGCAAGGCCTACGCCGAGGCGCACGGCCGCACGGCGCAGGACCTGCGCCGCCACCAGATCGGCGCGGAGAGCGACTTCGGGGCCGGGCGCATCTACGCCTTCAACACCGGCTCGGCGGCGCCCGAGGGCTCGCGCGCGGCGACCCGGCAGATCGCCGAGGTGCTGGCGCCGCTGGGCATCGCCTACGCGCCGCAGCAGGGCGGCCCCGGTCCGGACATCGGCCCCATCGCGGCCAAGGGCGGGGCCTGGGCGTGGCTGGCGCAGGATGGCACCGACTACTTCGACCTGCACCACACCGCCGACGACACCCTCGACAAGATCGACCCGAAGGCGCTGGCGCAGAACGTGGCCGCGTACACCGTGTTCGCCTACCTGGCGGCCGAGGCCGAGGGCGACTTCGGCAGCCAGGCCAAGTCGACCACGCCGCCCAACGAGTAAGCGGCCGCGCCTACCCTGCGCGGCAGTACCGTCGCCACCCGCCCGCGCGGGCGGCGCGACCCGACGAACACGGCACGAGACGATGGTGGCCAAACGCAAACGCCGCGACAGCGGCCCGGTAACGCTGATGGACGTGGCCCGGCACGCCCGCGTGTCGCCGATGACCGCCTCGCGGGTGATCAACCGCAACCCGAACGTGGGCGAGGCGCTGCGCCTGCGCGTGGAGGCCTCGGTGCAGGCGCTGGGCTACCGCCCCAACCTCGCCGGGCGCTCGCTGCGCACCGCGAGCCTGGTACGCATCGGCGTGCTCTACAGCAATCCCAGCGCGGCCTACCTCAACCAGTTCATGCTCGGCGTGCTCGAGCAGAGCAGCCTCAACGGCAGCCAGATCCTGGTCGAGAAGTGCGGCGCGATCCGCAGCCAGCGCGCAGCGACCGAGCGCCTGCTCGCCGCGGGCGTGGACGGCGTGATCCTGCCGCCGCCGCTGTGCGACTCGCGCCAGACCATCGCCGAGCTCGACGCGCGCGGCATCCCGGTGGTGGCGGTGGCCACCGGCACGCCGATGCCGGCGGTGAACGCGGTGCGCATCGACGACTACCAGGGCGCGCGCAGCATGACCCGCTACCTGATCGAACAGGGGCATCGCCGCATCGGCTTCGTCAAGGGCGACCCGCGGCACACCCCCAGCGCGCTGCGCGCGGCGGGCTTCTTCGACACCATGGCCGAGGCCGGGCTGGCGGTCGCGCCCGCGCACGTGGCCGACGGCCTGTTCACCTACCGCTCCGGGCTGGTCGCGGCGCAGGCGCTGCTGGCGCCGGCCGGGCGCCCCAGCGCGATCTTCTGCAGCAACGACGACATGGCCGCCGCCGCGGTGGCGGTGGCCTACGGGCTGGGGCTGCGGGTGCCGGAGGACCTGTCGGTGGCCGGCTTCGACGACACCCCGGTGGCGACCACGATCTGGCCGGCGCTGACCACCATCCACCAGCCGGTGACGGCGATGGGCCGTGCGGCGGTGACGCTGCTGGTGGAGGACGTGCACGCGCGCCGCCAGGGCGGCGAGGGCCGCGCCGTGCAGCAGGTGATGAAGTCCACGCTGGTGAAGCGCGGCTCCACGGCCAAGCCGGGCGGCTGAGGGCGACCACCGGCGAGCCGCGCGCCGGCCGGCCGCGATCGCCGCGGTCGCCGTGGCACCGCGACCGCGCTCCGGCCAAGGGATCCGGGTCTGCCGGCTCGGCCACGCGCCGCCCGTCCGTGCCGCCGCAGCCGCCCTTCCGAACCGGCCTGGTCGCCGGGGAGTTAACGTTATCCGCCGGCCCTGCCGCATATGCGCGATCTGGGGTACGGTGGCGTCCTCTGGGAGGAGGAAGGCGTCATGCGCAAGCTGCTCCGGGCCGTCGTCGCGATGGCCTGCGTCTCGCTGTCGTTGTCGTTTCCCGCCCTGGCCGAGGGACTGCGCGTGCAGTCGCCCGGCCAGCGCACGCAGATCGAGTTCGAGCTGGCGGAAGGCGGCGCCGCGCGCTACCGCGTGCTGTATCGCGGGCGCCCGGTCATCGCTGCCTCGCCGCTCGGGCTCGACCTCGGCGCGGACGGCACGTTGTCGCAGGGGCTGCGCCTGCTCGGCCACGACGAGCGCGCCCATGATGGCCGCTATGTGCTGCCGGTGGGCAAGACCCGGCAGGCCCGCGACCACTACCGCGAACTGCGCGTGCGCCTGGCCGATGCCGGCGGCCGCCGGCTCGACGTGCTGCTGCGCGCCTACGACGACGGCGTCGCCCTGCGCTACGTCCTGCCGGCCGCCGGCCAGGTCCGCATCCGCAACGAGCTGACCGGCTTCGCGTTCCCGCGCGACTATCCGTGCTGGGCGCTCAACCTCGGCCGCTTCGGCACCAGCCACGAGGGCGAGTACGACCCGATCGCGGCCTCGCGCCTCCGCCCGCACCACCTGCTGGAACTGCCGCTGGTGTGCCAGGCCGAGGCCCAGGGCACCACCCTGGCGATCGCCGAGGCCGACCTGCACGACTACGCCGGGCTGTACCTCACCGGGCGCGAGGACGGCGGCCTCGGCGCCAGCGCGAAACTGTCGCCGCGGCTGGACCGGCCGGAGCTGGCGGTGGTGGCCGATGCGCAGGGCCGCGACTTCGCGACCCCGTGGCGGGTGGTGATGCTCGGCGACGCGCCCGGCCGCCTGATCGAGTCGACCCTGATCGAGAACCTCAACCCACCCTCCGCGATCGCCGACACCGGCTGGGTGCGGCCCGGCAAGGCCGCCTGGGACTGGTGGTCCGGGAGCCGGGCCCCGGACGTGGCCGACGCCGGCATGAACACCACCACGATCCGCCGCTACATCGACCATGCGCAGCAGCTGTCGCTGCAGTACATGCTGATCGACGACGGCTGGTACCGGGGCAGCACCGGCAACGGCCAGTACCACGCCGATGCCGACATCCTGCGCGCGGTGCCGGCGCTGGACCTGCCGCAGCTGGTGGCCTACGCGGCCGAGCGCGGCGTCGGCCTGTGGCTGTGGGTGCACTGGCGTGCGCTGGACGCGCACATGGAAGCGGCGCTGGCGTGGTACCAGCGCCTGGGCATCAAGGGCATCAAGGTCGATTTCATGGACCGCGACGACCAGCAGATGGTCGCGTTCTACCACCGCCTGCTGGAGGCCACCGCGCGCCATCGCCTGCTGGTCGACCTGCACGGCGCCTACCACCCCACCGGGCTGGTGCGCACGTGGCCGCACTACCTGACGCAGGAGGGCGTGCTGGGCGCGGAGAACAACAAGTGGAGCACGCGCATCACCGCCACCCACAACCTCACCCTGCCGTTCACGCGCATGCTGCTGGGACCGATGGACTACACGCCCGGCGGCTTCGGCAACGTCACCCCGGCGCAGTTCGAGCCCCGCTACCTCGCGCCGGAGGTGATGACCACGCGGGCGCAGCAACTGGCGATGTACGTGGTCTACGACAGCCCGTTCGCGGTGGTGGCCGACAGCCCGGACCGCTACGCCGGCGTGCCGGCGGCGCAGTTCCTGCGCGAGGTGCCGGCCAGCTGGGACGAGACCCGCGTGCTGTCCGGCACGATCGGCGAGCAGATCGCGGTGGCCCGCCGCAGCGGCGGGGACTGGTTCGTCGGCGCGATGACCAACGAGCAGGCCCGCACGCTGACCCTGCCGCTGGCGTTCCTGGGCCCGGGCCGCTGGCAGGCCACGGTCTACGCCGATGGCGACAGCCCGACCGACGTGCGCATCGACACCCGCACGCTGGAAGCCGGGGCGCGCACCCTGCGCCTGGCCCTGGCCGCCAACGGCGGCGCGGCGCTACGGCTGACACCGCTGCGCTAGCGGCGAAGCGGGCTCAGGCGCGCCGGGCTCAGGGACGATCCAGGGGCTCGCAGATCGCCTGGCGCAGGTGCCCGACCGGCGCCGCGCCGGCGTCGGTGAAGCGCAGCGAGGTGCGATCGGGCGCAAACGCCGGCCAGGCCGGCAGCCCGGCCACGTTCGGATCGCCGGCATGCGCGAAGGCCGCCCAGTAGCGCTGCAGGGTCAGCGCCGGCGTGCCGATCGGCAGGCCCTTGAACACGAACGGCAGCTCGGCACTGTGGGTCACCGCGGCACCGGGCCCGGCCAGGTCGAACTCGTAGTGCCAGGTCGGTGCGCCGGCGGCGGCCTGCAGCTGCGCCACCCGCAGCGCCGGACAGCGGAAGCCCAGGTCCGTCGACAGCTGCATCGCGGTGTCGCCGTAGCGCCCGGCCGTGTCGTCGTAGCCCGCCAACACCGCATCGGCCTGCCCGGGGTAGTCGCGGCGCAGCCGCGCGGTGACGCCTTCCAGGCCGCCGGACACCAGCTCCTGCGCATTGCTGCCGATCAGCAGCGGCACCCGCGCCTGGCGGCCCTCGGCCAGCAGCCGGGCCGGCGGCGCCGGCAGCACCTGGCCGTCGACGGTCGCCTGCAGCCACAGGTCGCCGTCGTCGTCGAGGGCCGGCACCTCCAGGCCCTGCGCCGCACGCAAGAGGGTGGCCACCGGCGCGGCGCGCAGCCGTGCCAGGCGCCTCGGGCCGCTGGCGCCGGCACGCTGCGCGATGCGCTCGCCCAGCGCGCGGTTCTCCGCCAGGCTGCGCGCCGGCAGGCCGAAGCCGGCGGTGCCGCTCTGTTCGATCGCGCCGGCGAACAGCCCCCGTGCCAGCGGGCTGAGCATCAGCAGGCCCACGTCCTGCGCCCCGGCGGACTGGCCGAACAGCGTCACCCGCGCCGGGTCGCCGCCGAAGCGGGCGATGTTGTCCTGCACCCAGCGCAACGCGGCGATCTGGTCCAGCAGCGCGAAGTTGCCCGCCGGCGACGCGGCGTCGTCGCCCAGCTCCGGCAGCGACAGGAAGCCGAACACGCCGAGCCGGTACTGCACCGTCACCACCACCACGTCCTGCGCGACCAGGCTGGACGGCAGGTAGCCGTCGGCACCGCCGGCAACATTGGCGCCGCCATGGATCCACACCATCACCGGTTTGCGCGCGGCCGCGTCCAGCGCCGGGGTCTGCACTTCGAGGTACAGGCAGTCCTCGCTGGAGCGGCGCGCCATCGCATCGTTCCAGCCCAGTGCCGGCTGCGCGCAGGTCGGTGCGGCGGTGTCGGCGCGGCGCACCCCGCGCCAGGCCGGCACCGGCTGCGGCGCCTGCCAGCGCCGCACGCCCACCGGCGCGGCCGCGAACGGGATCGCGCGGAACAGCAGGCTGCCGTCGTCCTGCGCGCGGCCGCGCAGGACGCCGCCGTCAAGCGTCACCTCGGGCGCGGCGGGGGCCGCCACGGCGATGCCGGTCCACAGCCACAGCGCCGCGGCCCAGCCGGCGATCCGGCCGCTCATCGGCTCAGGCTCCCGCCGCCACACGGCGGCGCCAGCCGGCCAGGAACACCGCCGTGGCCGCGGCCACGTTGAGGCTCTCGACCGCACCGCTGCCGGGGATCGACAGCCGCAGGTCGCAGCCGGCGGCGAAGCCGCGGTCCATGCCCTCGCTCTCGGCGCCCATCACGTAGACCAGCCGCGCCGGCAGCGCCGCGGCGAACACGTCCTCGCCGCCGTCCACCAGGGTGGCGCCCACCGCGAACCCGGCCGCGCGCAGCTGCGCCAGCGCCTGCGCCGCGTCGGGCAGCTGCACCAGCGGCACCGCCTCGGCGCCGCCCTCGGCCACGCGCGCGGCCGCACCGGACAGGGCCAGCGTCGAGCCGGCCGGCAGCAGGAGGCCGGCGACCCCGAAGTGCGCCGCCGAGCGCAGGATCGCGCCGAAGTTGTGCGGGTTGCCCACGCCGTCCAGCCACAGCGCCAGCCCCGGCCCGGGCGGCAGGGCCGACAGCCACGCCGACAACGGCAACGGCGCCACCCGGCGCACGTCGGCCACCACCCCTTCGTGGTGGGAGCTGGCCGCGAGCTTGTCGAGATCCGCCTCGTCGACCACGCGGTAGCCGAGGCGGTGGCCCACGCACCACTTCAGCAGCGGCTGCAGCCGCGGGATCAGCGCCTCGGACAGATACAGCTTGCGCAGCGCCTCGGGCCGCCGGGCGAACATCGCCAGCACCGCGTTGACGCCATACAGCCGCAGCTCGTCGTGGCCGCTGCGCACGGGCGCGGCCTCGCCCTCGGCGGGGCTGCGCGGGGGCCGCGCGGGGCGCGGCGCCGGACGGCGCGACGAACTCCAGGGGTCATTCACTGCGGGGATTCTCCAGACTGCGTTCGCGCCAGAAGTCGGCGCCCTTGATGCTCGGCGATCGCGGTCGGGCCCTGCGGCCGTCCCGGCTCCCGCCGACGCCGGTCGCGCCCGGGAAGCCGGCGCCGGACGGCGCCCTGCGGCCTCCCGGGCGCGGCAGGCCAGGGCACTCGGCGTCGGTGGGATGGGGGCGATTCTCCCCCAATTGCGCCGCCGTGCGAAGCCGCGCTCAGGGCCCGGCGGCGATCCGCGCGAACAGCCGCACGTCGTGCAGCCGGCCGCGCTTGCGGATGGCGCAGCGCTGCAGGCCCTCCTCGACAAAGCCGTTGCCCAGCAGCACCCGTGCCGAGGCCGGGTTGCCGGCCAGCACCTCCGCCCCGAGCCGCTGCAGCGGCAGCGTGCGCATCACCCACGGCACGTAGGCGGCGACGACCCGCGTCATCAGGCCGCGGCCCCAGTACGGACGCGCCAGCCAGTAGCCGAGCGTGGCCGAGTGCGCGCGTTCGCCGCTGCCGCGCCGCAGGCCGATGCCGCCGCAGGCCTTCCCGTCGATCTCGATCGCCAGTGTCTGGGACGTGACGAGCTGCGCGGCCAGGAACGCCTCGCCGTCGGCGCGGGTGTACGGGTACGGGAAGCGGTCGCTCAGGTAGCGGCTGGTGGGCTCGTCGTTGGCGTACCGCACGAGCGCCTCGAGGTCATCCAGGCGCCACGGGCGCAGGGCGAAGCCGGCGCCGGACGGTGCTCCTGACTGCGGTTGCATCGGTCGCGTCCCTCGCCTCGGCCCGCGGCCATTCTCGATCGGCGGCGCGGCAGCGGCAAGCCTGCCGGGCTTCTGCCGGTCGGGGTGGCGCAGCGCCGTTCGTGCCTGCGGCGGCTGCGCGGCGCGGCCGCGCGCGGCAGCGCACGCGGCCGGTGCAAGGCTAGCCGTGCCCGGACAGGAGCAGGCTGCGCGCGCAGTCGAGCACGCTGCTGGCGACATCGCGCGGCGTCCAGTGCAGCAGGCGCTCGGCCTTGGCGGCGGTGTAGTCGCGGCGTACCCGCAGCCGCGGCAGCAGGCGCCGCAGCTCGGCGTTGACGAGCATCTCCACGCCCATCATCGCCGCCGGCGCCATGCGCGTCGGCACCGCATCGGCCTGCTGCGGGAAACGCCCGCGCAGCAGCGCGGCGATCTCCCGCATCCACAGGAACCCGCCGGTCCCGACGAAACGCTGCCCGGCCGCGGCCGGGTCGAACAGCGCGCGCAGGTGCAGGTCGGCCAGGTCGCGGACATCGACGATGTTGAAGCCGAGCGGCGGAATCCGGCGCAGCCCGCCCTGCAGCAGCAGCGCGGTGACCGCCAGCGACGGCGAGCGCAGCGGCCCGAACAGCGGCCCCTGCACCAGCGACGGCAGCACCGTGGCCAGCGTCATGCCGCTGCGCACGCCCTGCATGAACTCCCAGGCGCTGCGCTCGGCGAGGATCTTGGCACGCGAATACGCATCCAGGCTGCGCGAGCGGGGATCGGACCAGCAGCGCTCGTCGATGACGATGCCGCTGTCCGAGACCAGGTGCGCCGCCCGCGAGGACGAGGTCATCACCACCCGCGCCACCCCAGCCCGCTCGGCCGCGCGCAGCACGCGCCGGGTGCCGTCGCGCGCGAGCGGGTCCAGGTCGCGCCGGCGATGGCCGTCGCCGGGCATCGGCGAGGCGGCGTGCACGACCCCGTCGCAGCCGGCGCAGGCCGCGTCCCAGCTGGCGTCGTCGCCGAGGTCGGCCTGGGCGAACCCCAGCGCGCCGGCCTGCCGCAGGTCGGCGGCCAGCGCGGTCCGCACCCGCCACTCGGCACCGGGATCGCGCACCGTGGTGCGCACCCGGTAGCCCTGCCGCAGCAGCGCGGCCACGATCCAGCAGCCGAGGTAACCCGAGCCGCCGGTGACCAGGATCCGGGGGGCATTGCGATCCTGCACGGGCATCTTCGCTCCTTGGACGGGACCGGCGCCACGGCGGCCGCGGGCGACCGCCGTGGGGACGCGCACGTCCGCGGTGGCCGGCCGGGCCGGCGGGGCGCCGACGTCCCACCGTAGGACACACAGATTAGGAACTTGTTGGGCGCCGGCCCGCGCTCAGGCGTGCCCGCCGGCCGAAGGCCGCCCGCCGCCCGCGCGGTCACCGGGTGGCAGCGCCGGGCGCAACGCGGGCGACTGCCTCCGATCGGCCCCACGGCCCCCCGGGATGTGGCGACGGCGCGCGCGGAGGCGGGAAGCCCTCGGCAGGTCCTGAAACGGCACGACCGGCGTTCGACGACCCGGATGGACGGATTGATCGACGGCGCCGGTTTTCGACCAAGACCGAAGCCTGGCCGGACCGGTCAGGGCCCGGCGAGGGGCTGGGCCTGGCGCAACGCCGCGCACAGCCGGATCGACTCCGCGGTCTGAGCCAGGCCGCGGTCGGCGCCACTGAGGTCCTTCAGCCGCGGCAGGAAGAACGCCTCGAGCCGGTCGGCCTCGGCCTCTTCGCAGCCGCCCGACGCCGCCAGCGCGGGCAGGCGGCCGCCCCCGAACGAACCGGTGCGCGCGACGATGCGGTCGAAGTTCGCGGTGAACCAGCCCCACATCGAGGCGTGGGTCGCCGGGTCGCCGTGCGCGCCCATCAGCAGGTTCGACATCTCGCCGACCTTGACCGCGTCGGTCAGCGCGAACTCGCGCACCTTCTGCAGTTGCTGCGGATCGCGCAGGCTGGACAGCGCGGCGATCATCGCGTTGCGCTGCGCCGGCTCGCCATGCGTGCGCAGCGCGGCGATCAGCCGGTCCACCGCCGGCGCGCCGCGGTCCTGCGCCGCCACCGCCAGCGCGGCGCCGAGCAGATCCGGATCGGCCGCCGCGAAGTCGAGCCGTTCGTGCCCCGGGGCGAGCACCGCATCGCCCTGCGCCCGCAGCGCCTGCCGCACCGGCGGCACGCCCAGGTCCAGCCCGAGCAGGGTGGCCAGGCTCGAACGCAGCGCCACGTCGTCGGCGCTGTCGCGCTCGCGCCGCTGGTAGCCGAGCGCCCGCAGGCGCGGGCCGAACGCGCGCTCGGCCTCCCCGCGCAACGTGGCGCGCTGGGCATCGCTGCGCGCCAGCACGCGCCAGATCCAGCCGAACCGATCGACCAGCGCGGTGGCGACAGGCGCGGCCTGCGCCGAGGCCAGCTGCCGCATCGCCGCGCCCACCTCCGCGACCCCGACCTCGCCCCGCCGGAACGCCGCGTCGATCGCATCGGCGTAGGCCAGCTTCTCGGCATTGTCGAGCGCGTCCAGTCGGGTGCCCAACTGGGCCAGCTGGTCCTTCGGCAGGCCGAAGCGGTAGTAGCCGGCGGCCTCGGCATTGGGCAGCACCCAGCTGTGGGCGTCGGCGCCCGCCAGCGCGATGCTGCCGTCGCGGGCGGTCAGCATCTCGCAGGCGCGGCGCACCCCCTGCGCGGTGCCGTACTTGACGCACACCGGCACGCCCCAGCGCTGCACGGGCTCGCCGCGCGAACCCAGCGGCAGGTAGCGCTGCTGGTGCAGCCGCAGCCGCGTGCCCTCGGGGCCGGTCTCCCGCCGCGCCTGCAGGTAGGGCACGCCGGGCTGGTCGAGGAAGCTGCGGAAGGCGGCCCTGAAGGCGTCGCCCTGCCCGGCCGTGGCGGCGATCGCATCGACCAGGTCGTCGGCGGTGGCATTGCCGAACGCGTGGTCGCGCAGGTACTTGCGCATGCCGGCCCGGAAGGTGTCCTCGCCGACGAAGGCCTCGAACATCCCCAGCACCGCCGCGCCCTTCTGGTAGGTGATGCCGTCGAAGGCGGTCTCGATGTCGCCGTTGCCGGTGATCGGCTGGCGGATCTTGCGCGCGCTCACCAGGCTGTCGTTGTCCATCGCGTGCTGCGCGCCGGCGATGCGGTCGAGGTC
Organism: Lysobacteraceae bacterium USHLN149; assembly: GCA_037145635.1. Classification (GTDB taxonomy): domain Bacteria; phylum Pseudomonadota; class Gammaproteobacteria; order Xanthomonadales; family Xanthomonadaceae; genus JAATFS01. Next base: position 241,149 of record JBBCXB010000001.1, on the reverse strand, counting down.
GGCCCGGTAGTCCGGGCGCAGCTTCATCGTGACCTTCTGCTGCATCCAGGTGGCGAACGCCTCGTTGAGCCACAGGTCGTTCCACCACGCCATGGTCACCGTGTCGCCGGTCCACTGGTGCGCCAGCTCGTGGGCGGTGACGTTGAACGAGCCCTCGACGTTGCGGCGCGGCGAGTCGTCGTCCAGCAGCAGCAGCCAGTCGCGGAAGGTCACGAAGCCCGGGTTCTCCATCGCGCCCGCGGAGAAGTCCGGGGCCGCCACCAGGTCGAGCTTGTCGAACGGATAGCCGTACCCGTAGTAGTCCTCCAGCGCCGCGATGATCGCGGGCGTCTGTTCCAGCGCGCGGCGGATGCGCGGTCCCTGCCCGCGCGCGGTGACCCCGCGCAGGCCGGTGGCGCGGTCGCGCTGAGGGGACGCCGCCAGCGGCGGGCCCTCGACCACGTCCCAGGGGCCGACGCCGTAGGCGACCAGGTAGGTCGGCAGCGGCAGGGTCGGCGCAAAGCTGACGGTCTTCCAGCCCGGGCCGGCGGGACGGCTGTCGACCTGGCGGGTGTTGGCCAGCGCCTGCTCGGCCTCCGGCACGGTCAGCCGCAGCGTGAACGGGGTCCGGAACCCCGGCTCGTCGAAGCCGGGGAACGCATAGCGAGCGCTGATCGGCTCCATCTGCGTCATCGCATAGGCCTGGCCCTGGTAGCGGACCTGGTAGAGGCCCTGCAGCTGGCGGTTGAGCGGTGCGCGGTAGTCGATCGTCAGCGCCAGCCGCTGCGGCGGCAGCGCCCGGCCGAAATCGATGCGCGCCACGCCGGCCTGCGGGTCGGCCTCGGCATAGCCGACCGCCAGCGTCTCGCCGCCGGCGGTAGCGAGCGTGGCCCGGGACACCTTCAGCTGCTTGCCGTGCAGCCACAGGTGGTCGGCGCGCCGGCGCAGATCGATCTCCACGGTGACGCGCCCGCTGAACTCCTGTTGCTCCGGATCGATCTTCAGGTCGAGCGCGTAGCGCTGCGGCACCGCCCAGTCCGGCAGGCGGCCGGTCAGCACCGCCTCGGCGGCCGGTTGTGCGAGCGCGGTGCCGCCGCACAGCGCCAGCAGGCAGGGCGAGAGGAAACGGAACAGACGCGGCATCGACGGCACCCGGCAGCAGAAGACCCCGGACTTAAGCATGCGCCGGCGTGCCTGTCACGTGACCGCCGGCACGCGCGGCCGCAGGCCGCGGGCGCTGCGATTCAGTCCTTCACGCCCAGCGCCGCCAGCACCTGCGCGGCGAGCGCCTGCGCGTTGTCGCCGTCGGCGCGCAGGTGCAGCTCGGGCTGCAGCGGCGGCTCGTACGGCGAATCGATGCCGGTGAAGTTCGGGATCTGCCCGGCACGGGCCTTGCGGTACAGGCCCTTCACGTCGCGCGCCTCGGCCACCGCGAGCGGCACGTCGACGAACACCTCCACGAACTCGCCCGGCTCGAAGCGCTCGCGCGCCATCTGGCGCTCGGCCCGGAACGGCGAGATGAAGCTCACCAGCACGATCAGGCCGGCATCGGCCATCAGCCGCGCCACCTCGGCCACACGGCGGATGTTCTCCACGCGGTCCTCGTCGGTGAAGCCGAGGTCGCGGTTGAGGCCGTGGCGGACGTTGTCGCCGTCGAGCAGGAAGGTGTGGTAGCCGAGCGCATGCAGGCGCTTCTCGACCCGGTTGGCGATCGTCGACTTGCCGGCGCCCGACAACCCGGTGAACCAGAGCACCCGTGGCGCCTGCCCCTTGATCCGGGCGCGCGCGGCCTTGTCCACGTCCAGGTGCTGCCAATGCACGTTGCCGGCGCGGCGCAGCGCGAAGTCCAGGGTGCCGGCGGCGACGGTGGCGTTGCTCTGGCGGTCGATCAGGATGAAGCCGCCGAGCACGCGGTTGTGCGCATACGGCGCGAACGCCACCGGCTCGTCCAGCGACAGGTTGCAGTAGCCGACCTCGTTGAGCTCCAGGCGCTTGGCGGCCAGCCGCTCCTGCGTGTTCACGTCGACCCGGTGCTTGATCTCGCTGACGCTGGCGGCGACGGTGCGGGTGCCCAGCTTCAGCCAGTAGGGGCGGCCGGGCAGCAGCGCCGCGTCGTCCATCCACAGCAGGTGGGCGGCGAACTGGTCGGCCACCTCGGGCGGGTCGTCGGCGGCGGCGATCACGTCGCCGCGGCTGATGTCGATCTCGTCGGCCAGGGTCAGCGTCACCGCCTGTCCGGCACGCGCCAGCGCGGCCTCGCCGTCGGCGGCGAGCACCCGCGCCACCGTCGAGCGCCGTCCCGACGGCAGCACCACCACCGCATCGCCCGGGCGCACCTGACCGGCCGCGAGCGTGCCGGCGAAGCCGCGGAAGCCGGAGTCCGGGCGATTCACCCACTGCACCGGTAGCCGCAGCCCGCTGGCGACCCCGTGCTCGGCCAGCACCACCGTGTCCAGGTGGTCCAGCAGGCTCGGGCCGGCGTACCACGGCATGCGCGGCGAGCGCGCGGACAGGTTGTCGCCCTCCAGCGCCGACAGCGGGATGCACTGCACGTCGCCGATGCCCAGCTGGCCGGCGAGCGCGCGGTAGCCGGCCACGATGGCCTCGAACACCGCGGCGTCGTAGTCCACCAGGTCCATCTTGTTCACCGCCAGCACCACATGGCGGATGCCGAGCAGCGAGGCGATGAAGGTGTGCCGCCGGGTCTGGGTGAGCAGGCCCTTGCGCGCGTCCACCAGCACCACCGCCACGTCGGCGGTGGAGGCGCCGGTGGCCATGTTGCGGGTGTACTGCTCGTGCCCGGGGCAGTCGGCGACGATGTACTTGCGGCGATCGGTGTCGAAGTAGCGGTAGGCCACGTCGATGGTGATGCCCTGCTCGCGTTCGGCGGCCAGGCCGTCCAGCAGCAGCGCGTAGTCGATGCGCTCGCCCTGGGTGCCGTGGCGCCGGCTGTCGTGCTCCAGCGCCGCAAGCTGGTCGTCGAACAGCCGCTTGCTGTCGTACAGCAGCCGCCCGATCAGCGTGCTCTTGCCGTCGTCGACGCTGCCGCAGGTGATGAAGCGCAGCAGCGGCTTTTCCTCGTGCCGGCGCAGGTAGGCGCCGATGGCGCCGGAATCGGGAGGGGAGAATCGAGAATCGGGGGCTGCCCCGCCGTCCTCGCCCGCGGGGTTCGCGGCGCCACCGATTCCCCACTCCCCATTCTCCATTCCCGGCCTCATCAGAAATACCCTTCCAGCTTCTTCTGCTCCATCGACGCGCCCGGGTCCTGGTCGATCACCCGGCCCTGGCGTTCGGAACTGGTGGCCACCAGCATCTCGGCGATGATCGCCTCCAGCGAGTCGGCACGCGACTCGATCGCGCCGGTCAGCGGGTAGCAGCCCAGCGTGCGGAAGCGCACCGACTTCAGCTGCGGCCGTTCGCCGGGGCGCAGCGGCAGGCGCTCGTCGTCGACCAGGATCAGCGCGCCATCGCGTTCCACCACCGGCCGCTCGGCCGCGAAGTACAGCGGCACCACCGGGATCCGCTCGCGGTAGATGTACAGCCAGATGTCCAGCTCGGTCCAGTTCGACAGCGGGAAGGCGCGCACGCTCTCGCCGGCGTGGATGCGCGCGTTGTACAGGTTCCACAGCTCCGGGCGCTGGTTCTTGGGATCCCAGCGGTGGCGGTCGTTGCGGAACGAGAACACGCGCTCCTTGGCGCGCGACTTCTCCTCGTCGCGGCGCGCGCCGCCGATGGCGGCGTCGAACTTCCAGTGCTCCAGCGCCTGCTTCAGGCCCTGGGTCTTCATCACGTCGGTATGCACCGTGGCCCCGTGGCGGATCGGGTCGATGCCGCGGGCCACGCCATCGGGGTTCACGTGCACGCGCAGGTCGACACCGGTCTCGGCGGCGCGGCGGTCGCGGAAGGCGATCATCTCGCGGAACTTCCAGCGCGTGTCCACGTGCAGCAGCGGAATCGGCGCCGGCGCCGGCGCGAACGCCTTCAGCAACAGGTGCAGCAGCACCGAACTGTCCTTGCCCACCGAGTACAGCAGCACCGGGTTGCGGAATTCGGCGGCGACCTCGCGCAGGATGTGCAGGCTCTCCGCCTCCAGGCGGTCGAGGTGGGACAGGGGCGGAAGGCTCATCGAGGACGATCGCGAGGTGCGGGAAGGATCGCCGGCAGGGTAGCAGCGATGGGGGGGGATGGTCTGGCGGCGGCCGGCAGTGTGTCGCGCCCCGGACACGCGCTGAAATAAGCGCCGGGCATAACGCGATAACCCCTGCTCCTTTCTGGCCGGCGCAACGTTTCCCTAACATCGTTCATCCCTCATCAGCCCCCGGATCGGGAATGACCGCCGCCAGCCCCGCGTTGCCCCCCAGCCCCTTGCCCGAGGACCGCAAGGCGCTGCTGGCGCGGCTGGTCGAGGGCCTCGACGCGCCGTCGCTGTGGTGGTTGTCCGGCTACACCGCCGGCCTGGCCCAGGGCCACCCGCCGCCGTCGCTGGCGGTGGTACCGGGTGGCCAGGGCGCCGCGCGTGCCGACGACGCGCCCCGCCTGACCGTGCTGTACGGCAGCCAGACCGGCAACGCGCGCCGGGTCGCCGAACAGATCGCCGCCGACGCCGAGGGCGCCGGCCTGCGCGTCCGGCTGGTCCGCGCCGACAGCTACCCCACCCGCGAACTGGCCGCCGAGCGCCTGCTGTACGTGGTGATCAGCACCCAGGGCGAAGGCGACCCGCCGGACGACGCCATCGGGCTGGTGGAGTTCCTGGCCGGCCGCCGCGCGCCGAAGCTGCCCGAGCTGAAGTTCGGCGTGCTCGGCCTGGGCGACTCCAGCTATGCCGATTTCTGCGGCATCGCGCGCCGCCTCGACCTGCGCCTGGCCGAGCTCGGCGCCCGGCGCCTGCAGCCCCTGGGCGAGGCCGACCTGGACGTCGACAGCGTCGCCGCGCCGTGGCGCGAGCAGGCGCTGAAGCACGCCCGCGAGCAGCTCGCCGCCGGAGCGCCCGGACCTGCGGGCGCCACGGTCACCGCGCTGCGCAGCCCGGCCGCCGATTCCGTCGCCTGGTCGCACGCGCGCCCGTTCGGCGCCGAGGTGCTGGCCAACCAGCCGATCAGCGGCCGCGACTTCAAGGGCCCGGGCTTCCGCCGCTACGGCCCGGCCGGCAAGCGCGTGCGCCACCTGGAGCTGTCGCTGGAAGGCAGCGGCCTGCACTACGAGCCCGGCGACGCGCTCGGCGTGCGCCACCGCAACCCGCCGGCGCTGGTGGATGCCGCCCTGCTGGCCCTGCAACTGGAAGGTCACGTTCCGGTCACCGTGGGCGAGGAGACTCTGCCCCTGTCCGAGTGGCTCGCCGCCCGGCGCGAACTGACCAAGCTGTCGCGGCCGTTCCTGGCCGCGCATGCCGAGCGGTCCGGCGCCGACCCCCTGCGCGCGCTGCTCGACCCTACCCAGACCGCCGGCCTGGCGGCGCTGCTGGCCGATCACCAGTTGATCGACGTGCTGCGTCGCTGGCCGGCGGATTGGGACCACACCGCGCTGTTGAACGCGCTGCGGCCGCTGACCCCGCGGCTGTACTCGATCGCCTCCAGCCGCAAGCGGGTGGGCGACGAGGTGCACCTGACTGTCGACGAACTGCAGTACGAGGCCCACGGCCACCGCCACGTCGGCGCGGCCAGCGGCTACCTGGCCGGGCTGGCCGAGGGCGACCGGGCCCCGGTCTACATCGAGCCCAACGAGCGCTTCCGGGTCCCGGCCGACGGCGGCCGCGACATCCTGATGATCGGCCCCGGCACCGGCGTGGCGCCGTTCCGCGGGTTCGTACAGGAACGCGCCGAGACCGGCGCGGCCGGGCGCAACTGGCTGTTCTTCGGCGCCCAGCACTTCAATCGCGACTTCCTGTACCAGAGCGAGTGGCAGGAGGCGCTGCGGCGCGGCGAACTGCACGAGCTGGACCTGGCGTTCTCGCGCGACCAGGCCGACAAGCTCTACGTGCAGCACCGGTTGCGCCAGCGCGGGCGCGAGGTCTACGCCTGGCTGCAGGACGGTGCCCACCTGTACGTGTGCGGGGCCATCGGCATGGGCAAGGACGTGCACGCCGCGCTGCTGGAGATCGTCGCCGAGCACGGCGCGCTGGATGCCGAGCAGGCGTCCGCCTACCTCACCCGCCTGCAGGCCGAGGGCCGCTACAGCCGCGATGTCTATTAGAGCCGGGATCGGGAATTCGGGAACGGGAAATCCGGGGAGCGGCGTCGCCCCGCCGGTCCGCGGGAGGTGTTGTCGCCGCCGTCCTGCAGGCGCGGAGCCGCCGCCCTTCCGACTCTCCCGTTCCCTGTCCCCTTTCCTCCACGGGCACCCATGAGCACCCATTCCGTCGAAGACATCAAGGCCGAGAGCCACCGCCTGCGCGGCTCGCTGCTGAAGAGCCTGGCCGACCCGGTCACCGGCGCGCTGCGCGAGGACGACCAGACCCTGATCAAGTACCACGGCAGCTACCAGCAGGACGACCGCGACCTGCGCGACGAGCGCCGCCGGCAGAAACTGGAGCCGGCCTACCAGTTCATGATCCGCACGCGCACGCCGGGCGGCGTGATCACCCCGGCGCAGTGGCTCAAGCTCGACGCCATCGCCACCCGCTACGCCAGCCACTCGCTGCGCATCACCACGCGCCAGGCGTTCCAGTTCCACGGCGTCATCAAGCGCGAGCTGAAGGCGACGATGCAGGCGATCAACGCCGCGCTGATCGACACCCTCGCCGCCTGCGGCGACGTCAACCGCAACGTGCTGGTCGCCGCCAACCCGCTGCTGTCCGGCGCGCACGCCACCCTCTACGCCGACGCCGCGCGCGTCTCCGAGCACCTGCTGCCCAACACCCGGGCGTACTACGAGATCTGGCTGGACGAGGAACAGGTCGCCGGCGCGGGCCAGGAGGCGGAGCCGATCTACGGCGACACCTACCTGCCGCGCAAGTTCAAGATCGGCTTCGCCGCGCCGCCGCTCAACGACGTCGACGTGTTCGCCAACGACCTGGGCTTCATCGCCATCATCGAGGACGGCGCGCTGGTCGGCTACAACGTCAGCCTCGGCGGCGGCATGGGCGCCAGCCACGGCGATGCCGAGACCTGGCCGCGCGTGGCCGACGTGGTCGGCTTCGTGCGCCGCGAGCAGCTGCTGGACCTGGCCACCGCGGTGGTCACCACCCAGCGCGACCTCGGCAACCGCACGCTGCGCAAGCGCGCGCGCTTCAAGTACACCATCGACGACCACGGCCTGGACACGGTCGTCGCCGAGATCGAGCGCCGCGCCGGCTTCGTGCTGCAGCCGGCGCGCGGCTACCGCTTCGAGCACAACGGCGACCGCTACGGCTGGGTCGAGGGCGAGGACGGACGCTGGCACCTGACCCTGTCGCTGGCGGCCGGCCGCATCGCCGACACCGAGGCGTCCGCGCAGCTGAGCGGCCTGCGCGAGATCGCCGCGATCCATGCCGGCGAGTTCCGCATGACGCCCAACCAGAACCTGGTGATCGCCGGGGTGCCCGCGGACCAGCGCGCGCGCATCGACGCACGGGTGGCGCAGTACGGCCTCGATGCGGGCAACGGCCTGCCCAGCGCGCTGGCACGCGGGGCGATGGCGTGCGTGGCGCTGCCCACCTGCGGGCTGGCGATGGCCGAGGCCGAGCGCTACCTGCCCGACTTCGCCGACCGGCTGCAGCCGCTGCTGGAGCGCCACGGCCTGGCGCGGACGCCGATCGTGCTGCGCATCTCCGGCTGCCCGAACGGCTGCTCGCGGCCCTACCTGGCCGAGATCGCGCTGGTCGGCAAGGCGCCCGGCCGCTACAACCTGATGCTCGGCGGCGACCGCCGCGGCCAGCGCCTGAACACCCTCTACCGCGAGAACATCGCCGAGCCGGAGATCCTGGCCGCGCTGGAACCGCTGCTGGCCCGCTACGCCGGCGAGCGCGACGGCGACGAAGGCTTCGGCGACTTCCTGCACCGCAGCGGCGTGATCGCGCTGCCGCCCTATCCCACCCATCGCGAAATCCCCGTGGAACTGCACGCATGAGCGCCCTGCCCGTCTCCGACAACGATACCGACCCCGTCCCTTCCGCCGTGCACGACCTGGAGGCCGTCAACGCGCAGCTGGAGACGCTCGACGCGGATGCCCGCGTGGCCTGGGCGCTCGCGCATGGCCCGCAGGCCGCGGCGCTGTCGTCCAGCTTCGGCGCGCAGTCGGCGGTGACCCTGCACCTGCTGACCCGGCATCGCCCCGACATCCCGGTGATCCTGATCGACACCGGCTACCTGTTCCCCGAGACCTACCGCTTCGCCGACGCGCTGACCGAGCGGCTCAAGCTCAATCTAAAGATCTACCGCCCGCTGGTGAGCCGCGCCTGGATGGAGGCGCGCCACGGCCGGCTGTGGGAGCAGGGCGTGGTCGGCATCGAGCAGTACAACAACCTGCGCAAGGTCGAGCCGATGCGGCGCGCGCTGGAGGAGCTCGGCGTCGGCACCTGGTTCACCGGCCTGCGCCGCAGCCAGGCCAGCAGCCGGGCCCATACCCCGATCGTGCAGAAGCGCGGCGAGCGCTACAAGGTCAGCCCGATCGCCGACTGGAACGACCGCGACATCTGGCAATACCTGCAGGCCCACGACCTGCCCTACCACCCGCTGTGGGAGGAAGGCTACGTCTCGATCGGCGACTTCCACACCACCCGCCGATGGGAGCCGGGCATGCGCGAGGAGGACACTCGCTTCTTCGGCCTCAAGCGCGAGTGCGGGATCCACGAGGACCTCTGAGCCATATCCGGGCACAACCGCCGCGCGCGGCCGTGCTAGTGTCGCCCGGCGTTCGGATGCCGGGTGCATGCGCCAACGCGCCCACTCGCGCGCGGCGCCATCGTCGCTGACGCCGGCGGCGGCGCGTGGCCGGCGCCGTGCCGGCATCCGGACGTCGGGGCGACACCCGGGCCGCCCGACGACGCAGGACCCCCACCATGAGCAGCGAGCCCCGCCGCGACTACTTCGAGCACCTCCGCGGCCTATCGCCCGCGCCGGCGGCGCCGGACGGCAACGCCTGGCAGGCGTGCTGCGGCGACCACGTCGGACGCAACCGCGAGGCGTTGTGCTGGATCGACCTGCAGCACCGGCTGCACCGCTACAGCTTCGAGCAGCTCGACCGCTGGTCGGCGCAGTTCGCGCACCTGCTGGTGGCGCGCGGCGTGCGCCCGGGCGACCGCGTCGCCGGCCTGCTGCCGCGGCGGCTGGAACTGCTGATCGTGGTGCTCGGCACCTGGCGTGCCGGCGCGGTCTACCAGCCGCTGTTCACCGCGTTCGGGCCGAAGGCGCTGGAGCACCGGCTGGTCGCCGGCGAAGCCGCGCTGCTGGTCGCCCACGCCGACCAGGCCGGCAAGCTCGCCGAGGTGCACGGCGCACCGGCCTGCCTGCTGCTCGATGCCGGCCCGGCGGCCGAAGACGATTTCTGGCGTGCGCTGGAGGGGCGCCCTTCCACGTTCGCCCCGGTGCCGCGCGGGCCCGACGCCCCCTTCATGATGATGTTCACCTCAGGCACCACCGGGCTGCCCAAGGCGCTGCTAGTGCCGCTGCGCGCCCTGCCGGCGTTCGCCGCCTACCTGCGCCACGCGGTGGAACTGCGCGACGACGACGTGCTGTGGAACATCGCCGATCCCGGCTGGGCCTACGGCCTGTACTACGGCATCGCCGGACCGCTGCTGCTCGGCCATGCCATCACCCTGCACGAAGGCCCGTTCACCGTGGAGAGCTGCTACCGCACCCTCGCCACGCTCGGCGTCACCAACCTGATGGGTTCGCCGACCGCGTTCCGCATGCTGATGGCCGGCGGCGACGCCGAGGCCGCGGCGGCCAAGGGCCGGCTGCGCGCGGTCAGCAGCGCCGGCGAGCCGCTGAACCCGGAGGTGATCCGCTGGTTCGCCGATCGCCTCGGCACCGTGATCCACGACCACTACGGCCAGACCGAGACCGGCATGACCGTGTGCAACCACCACGGCCTGCGCCATCCGGTCCGGCCGGGCAGCGCCGGCTTCGCGCTGCCCGGCTACACCGTGGCGGTGCTCGGCGACGACGGCACGCCGCTGCCGCCCGGCGTGCCCGGCCAGCTGGCGATCGACGTGGCGCGCTCGCCGGCGCTGTTCTTCGCCGGCTACTGGCGCCAGGCCCGCCAGCCGTTCGCGCATGGCCACTACCTCACCGGCGACACCGTCGAGCTCAACCCGGACGGCAGCATCGCCTTCGTCGGCCGCAGCGACGACGTGATCACCTCCTCCGGCTACCGCATCGGCCCATTCGACGTGGAGAGCTGCCTGATCGAGCACCCGCAGGTGGTGGAGGCCGCGGTGGTCGGCCAGCCCGATCCGCAGCGGACCGAGATCGTCGTCGCCTACGTGGTGCTGGCCGCCGGCGTGGTCGGTGACGAGGCCCTGGCCCACGCGCTGGGCCGCTTCGTGAAGCAGCGCCTGTCGGCGCACGCGTATCCGCGCCGGGTGCACTTCGTGGCCGAGCTGCCGAAGACCCCCAGCGGCAAGATCCAGCGCTTCCTGCTGCGGCAGGCGCCGCCGCCGACCGTGGCGACCGCCTAGGGCTGCGCCAGCGTTGCAACGGCGGCCGCGCACGCCGCCAGCCAGGTGCAGCGCCCGGCCCGGATCTCGCCCCGAGCGGACGCGCCGGCCGGGCCCGCGATGCGGCGATGCAGGCCGGGGCCGGCACCCGCGCCGGCCTCGGCACGGAGACGCGCCCCTAGCGTCGGGTTCGGCGCAGCGCGCAGCGGTCCAGCGCCCACATCAGCAGCAGCGACGCCCCGACCAGCGGGAACAGCACGCCCCCGATCGCGAGCAGCGCGAGCACGCCGCGCAGCGTGCGCGGGTCGGCCGGCAACGGCGGCACGCCCAGCCCGCCGCGCGGGCGCCGCTTCCACCACATCACCGCCGCGCTCACGCACAGCAGCACGATGCCGGCGCAGGCGGCCAGCAGCACGAGCTGGTTGAGCACGCCGTACTGCTGCCCGAGATGGACGTTGATGCCCCACTCCAGCGCCCGCGCCAGCGGCCCGTAGTCGGCATAGCGCAGGTCCAGCAGGACCTGGCCATCGTACTGGTCGAGGTGGATCACCCGCTGCTCCGCCAGCGCCGGCGGGTACACCGACGCGGTGTAGACCCCGCGCGGTCCCTGCGGCAACGTCACGCTGTAGCCCGGGGCGATGCCGCGCGCCCGGAACCGTGCCAGGGCCGCGTCCAGCCCGATCGCGCCGGGGGCCGGCGCGGCGCCGCCATGCCCGCCATGCCCGCCATGCCCGGCGTGGCCGGGGTGGCCGGGGTGGCCGGCGTGCGCCGCATCGGCATCGGCATCGGCAGGGAGGGTGGACTGCGGCAGCTGCGCCTGCCGCAGCGACCAGGCCGGCACCGTGGTGTCGGCCAGCCGCTGCGTCGACATCGGCACGCGCACCCGCAGCCCCGCCGGGTAGCCGAAGTCGTGGCCGTTGACCCAGGCGTTGACGGTCGCACCCCACAGGCCCGACCACGGCAGGCCGGTCAGCGCCAGGAACAGCAGCACCGCGCCCACCGCCGCGCCGGTGACGGCGTGCAGGTCGCGCCAGAACAGCCGCTGCGACGGCCGCCCGCGCACGCTCGCCACGCCGCCGCGGCGGCCGCGCGGCCACCACAGGTAGACGCCGGTCAGCACCAGCAGGATCGCCCAGCCGGCGGCGAGCTCGATCAGGGCGTTGGCGAAGGGCTCGAAGTAATCCAGGCTGTGCAGGCGGCGGATGATGCCGGCCACGGTGCCGCGCTCCGGCAGATGCCCGAGCACGCGCGCACGGTACGGGTCGACGTAGACCACCTCGCGGCCCGCCGTACCGGCGACGGCGATCTCGGCACTGGCATCGGCGCGCGCCGGCGGGCTGTAGCGGACCGCCTGGCCCGGCCACGCGACGAGCGCGGCGTCGACCAGCCGCTGCGCCGGCAGCGGAGCGCCGCCGCCCGGCTCGACATGCTTGAGCGTGCGATGGAACCAGGCATCGAGCGGCTGCTGGTACAGGTAGGCCGCGCCGGTGAGCGCCAGCCAGGCCAGCAGCGGCAGCACCAGCAGCCCGGCGTAGAAATGCCAGCGCCAGACCGCGCGGTACCCGCGCCAGCGCCGCGCGGCGGTGTCGAGAGCAAGCAGGCCGGCCATCAGAAGCGCCAGTCCCAGCTCGCATAGAGCGCGCGCCCGTCGCCGGGCGAGAAGCCCGAAGAGCCGCTGTCGTACCAGGCATACACGTAGCGCCGGTCGGTGGCGTTCTTCAGTTGCAGCGACAGCGCGGTGCGCTCGCCCAGGGCCCGGCGCAGCCCCAGGTCGAGCAGCGCATAGCCGCCGTAGCGGCCCAGCGTGTTGCTGCGCTCCAGGTAGTAGTCACCCTGCGCATGGCCCCAGGCGCTGAGGGTCAGTGCAGGCGTGGGCCGGTACTCGACCCCGGCGCTGGCCAGCCAGTGCGGCACGTTCTCGATCTCGCGGCCGCGGGTCTGCGGCGCGGCCGGGTCGGGCGTGACGATGCCCGCGCGCTGGCGCGCATAGGCCAGCCAGGCACGCCAGCGCTCGCCCGGCTGCAGGTTGAGCTGCGCGTCCCAGCCGCGGCGCAGGGTGCGGCCGACGTTGCCGACCGCGCCGGTGTCGACCGTGCCGTCCACGCCCAGGATCGTCGCCACCTCGCCGGAAGCGCGCTGCTCCCAGTACGCCAGGCGCGCGTCCAGCCACGGTCGCGGAGCCAGCTTGATGCCCGCCTCCCAGCCCTGGTTGAGCGACGGCGCCAGGTTCCCGGGCTGCAGCCGGTAGGCCGCGCTGCCGCTGCCGATCTGGAAGGTGCGGCCCCAGTTGGCATAGGCGGTGGCCTGTGCGGACAGGGCGTAGGCGGCACTGAACTTGGGCTGCCGGATCAGGCCGTAGGCGTAGGCGGGCGCGCGCTGCCCGGTCGCGCGGTCGAGGAACCGGCCGCCGATCCGGTCGACCCGGTAGCCGGGCACCAGGGTCAGCCGCTCGCCCGGCCGCAGCACGGCCTGGACATAGGCGCCGCGCGTGTCCAGGTCGAAGTCCCAGTCGCGGATGCGGCCGGTGCGCACGCGCGCCTCGCTGCGGTAGCGCTGCGCCGCGTTGTCCTGCCATTGCGCGTCGGCGCCGGCCTCCAGCGCGAACTCGCGCCACGCCTCCAGCGCCGGTCGCCAGGTCGCCCGCGCGGTCAGGCCGCGCTGGGTTTCGTCGTTGTCGCGTTCCTGCTGCACGCCGGCGGCCGAGAACCGCACCCAGCGCCGGTTCCGGTAGCGGTTGAGGTAGGCCTTGGCGCTCCAGGCGACGGCAGGCGTGGCCTGGCCGTCCAGGTGCAGCGCGGCCTGGTCGGTGGCGCGCTCGCTGCGGTCGGCCTGCGCGTACGCGGGCGAACTGCGCGGGGCCTGCCGCGCCGTGGCGTAGTCCAGGTAGCCGGCTTCCAGCGCGCGGTTGCGGAAGTGGCGCAGGCTCAGCCCGGCGCGCCAGCGCTGCCCCGGGTCGGTATAGAACCACTTGCCGGCAAGGCTGCGCCGGAGCGCGTCGGCATGCGCGCGGTAGCCGGCCGAGTCGCGCCAGGCGACCGTGTAGTTCTGGCTCCACGGCCCCTGCTCCACGCCCTGGCCGGCTTGCACCTCGCGGGTCCCGAAACTGCCGCCGGTGAGGCTCAGGTAGCCATCGTTGCCGCCGCTGCGGGTGAGCACGTCGACATCGCCGGCGATCGCGTTCAGCCCGTGGCGCGCGTCGTTGGTGCCGCGCACGATCTCGATCGCGGCGATCTCCTGCGGGAACACCGCGTCCAGGTACGGCATGCCGCCGGCGTTGTCGTTGCTGGGCACGCCGTCGATCAGCAGCTTGACCGCGTTGACCCGGCCCTCGCCGTTGAAGCCGCGGAAGGAAAAGCGGCCGGCGTCGGTGCCCATCTTGAACGGGGTCAGCTGCACGCCCGGCGCGCGGGCCAGCAGCTCCCAGCTGGAGTCCACGTGCTGGTCCTGCAGCAGGTCGCCGCCGAGCACGTCGACGGAGGTCAGGATCTGGCGGGTGGCGAGCGGCCCGCCCGGTCCCGGGCGAGCCTGCACGCGGCCGAGCGTGAGCACGGCCTCGGCGGCCTCGGTGGCCTCGGCCGCGGCGGGCGCCGCCAGCGTGGCCAGCACCAGCGCGGTTCCACAGCGCCGCAGGGAATAAGAAATCAGGGACATCGGACATCCTTGGGCTGCGCGCACGGCGCAGCGGCAAGCGCGTCGCACCGCAGGGGCGGGCGTCGCGGCAGGAAAGCGGAGATCGGGTCGGCGCGGGCGCCGTCCCGGCCGGCACGTCCGGCGGCAGCCCCGGCCGCACGCCGGCAGCGGCGGACGACGGGCCTTGCAGGAACGGCCTGGGGCACGGCCACGCATGGACCGCGCCGGGGGGCGGGTCTGCGTCAGGCTGTCGGGGGCTCAGGCCGCCAGCGGCGGCCCGCGGGCCGCGTGCGCGGGCCAGCGCGGCGCGGCGCGGGCGGCGCGGACAGGCCCCACCGGCGGTCGCGCCGGGCACGGCGCCGCCAGCAGCACGAACAGCAGGGCTAGCCCGGGCAACAGCCGGGCGGCCAGCAGGCAGTAGTCGCAGGCCGCCCCGGCATGGTCGGCCGGGGAGTGCCTGGCCGAGTCCGCGCCACCGGCCAGGCGCCCCTCCCCGGCGTGCGGCCCGGCGTGGCCGGGCGGGGCCACGGCGGCGAGGCCGGGCAACGCCCGCACGGCCGGGCCGCGCTCGGTGCACATCGGCTGCGCCGCCAGCAGCGCCGGCGCGGCCTGCTGCCAGCGGCTCAGCAACGGCGCGGCCAGCAGCAGCGACACTGCCAGCAGGGCGAGCAGGTGCAGGATCTGGCGGGGCCGGCGGGCGCGGAGCATGGCGCGCAGTCTAAGCGCCCGCCCCGGCCGCGGCCACCGTGAATGCACCGGTGCCCGGGGAGAGAAATTCGCCGCGCCTCGACACGGCGACGACATTCATGACCTATGCTGACACCCTTCCGATTGCCGCACCGCCGAGCCGAACGTAATGAGTTCAGTCCTGTCCGAACCTGCTGTCGGCGCTTCGTCCCACCCGCCCCGCCCCGCTCGCGAGACCCTCCGGCTGGAGGCGCTGCGCAGCTATGGGGTGCTGGATACCCCGCGCGAGGCGACGTTCGACGACCTCACCCGCCTGGCCTCGATGATCTGCCAGACCCCGATCGCCCTGGTCAGCCTGGTCGACGAGGACCGGCAGTGGTTCAAGAGCGAGTACGGCATGGGGACCCGCGAGACCCCGCTGTTCATGTCAATGTGCGCGCACGCGCTGCTGGAGAACGACGTGCTGGTGGTGCCGGACACCCGCCAGGACGCGCGCTTCGCCGACAACCCGCTGGTCACCGGCGATTCGCAGCTGTACTTCTATGCGGGTGCCCTGCTTAAGACCTCCGACGGGCTGCCGCTGGGCACCGTCTGCGTGCTCGACCACCGCCCGCGCGAACTCACCGAGGAGCAGGTCGACGCGCTGCGCGCGCTCGCGCGCCAGGCCATGAGCCAGATGGAACTGCGCCGCGCCATGCTGGCCGCACAGGAATCGGATCACTACCGCAGCCGCCTGCTGGCCATCGCCGGGCACGACCTGAAGACGCCGCTGCGCACCGCCTCCTACGCCATCGAGAAGATGCGCCGGCACGTCGATGTCGCCGCGGCGGCCTCGCTGGTCACCGCGCGCGAGGCGCTCGGCCAGATCGCGCGGCATCTCGACGAGCTGGCCGCGCTGGCGGTGTCCGGCGAGCACATCCGCCCGGACATGCAGGAGTTCGCGCTCGCCGACGTGCTGCACGCGGTGCTGTCGGTGTGGCGGACGCCGGCCGCCAACAAGGGGCTGGAGCTGCGCCACGTGCCGACCTCGCTGCGGGTGCGCAGCCACCCCACCCTGCTGACCACGCTGATCGGCAACCTGGTCGGCAATGCGGTCAAGTACACCGACCACGGACGGGTGGTGGTGGGTTGCCGCCGCCGCGGCCGCCAGGCGGTGGTAGAGATCATCGACAGCGGCATCGGCCTGGAGCTGGAAACCGCGCCGGAGATGTTCCAGCCGTTCCGCCAGGCCGACCCGCGCAGCGACGGGCTGGGCCTGGGGCTGTGGATCGTGCACCGCACCGCCGCCACCCTCGGCTGCGAGGTGCAGGTGCGCCGCCGCCCCGCCGGCGGCACCCGCTTCTCGGTCGCCATCCCCCTGGCCTGAGCCGCCCAGGGCCGCGCCCGCGCCACGGGCCGCTGCATCCGGATCGGCGCCGCCTTCGTATCCGTGGTTCCTTCGCCCGTCCGGGCGACGCGAGCGGCGCGCCGTCCCGGCCGCCTGCCCGCGCCCCTCCTGCCCCGTGCCTGCCATGAAACACACTGCCCCGACGCTGCTCTCCCGCCTGCTGTCCCCCTTCGTCTCGCGCGCCGGCACCGGCATGCGCTCCCGGCTGGCGGCGGTGGACCGCGTGATGGCGATCATCGAGTTCTCGCTCGACGGCCACATCCTGCACGCCAACGACAATTTCCTGCAGACGATGGGCTACACGCTGGACGAGGTGCGCGGCCGCCACCACCGCATGTTCGTGCCGGCCGACCAGCACGACCAGCCGGAGTACCGGCAGTTCTGGGCACGGCTCGGCAGCGGTGCCTTCGATGCCGGGCGCTACAAGCGCCTGGGCAAGGACGGGCGCGAGGTCTGGATCCAGGCCTCCTACAACCCGATCCTCGGGCGCGACGGCCGGCCCTACAAGGTGGTCAAGTACGCCACCGACATCACCGACGCGGTGGTGCGCGCGGCCGACACCGAGAGCCGCCTGTCCGCGATCGACAAGGCCATGGCGGTGATCGAGTTCGCGCTGGACGGCACCGTGCTCGACGCCAATGCGCTGTTCCTGGAGACCATGGGCTACCGGCTCGAGGACATCCGCGGCCGCCACCACGGCATGTTCGTCGACGCCGAACAGCGCGCCAGCGAAGGCTACCGGCAGTTCTGGGTCAAGCTCGGGCGCGGCGAGCACGACGCCGGCCGCTACCGCCGGGTCGACCGCCACGGCCGCGCGGTCTGGCTGACCGCCTCGTACAACCCGATCCTCGATGCCGAGGGACGCCCCTACAAGGTGGTCAAGTACGCCACCGACGTCACCGACGCGGTGGTGCGCGCGGCCGACACCGAAAGCCGCCTGGCCGCCATCGACAAGGCCATGGGCACGATCGAGTTCGACCTGCAGGGCCACATCCTCGACGCCAACGCCAACTTCCTCGCGCTGATGGGCTACTCACGCGACGAAGTGGTCGGCCGGCACCACGGGCTGTTCGTCACCGCGGAGACCCGTGCCAGCGAGGCGTACCGGCAGTTCTGGAGCAAGCTCGCCAGCGGCGCGCTCGATGCCGGCCGCTACGCGCGCATGCGCCGCGACGGCCGCACGGTGTGGATCCAGGCCTCGTACAACCCGGTGCTGGATGCCGAGGGCCGCCCGTACAAGGTGGTCAAGTACGCCACCGACATCACCGCGCAGATCGAGGCCGCCCAGGCGATGGCGGAGCTGGTCGAGCGCGTGGCCCGCGTGGCCCACGACGTCGACCGGGCCGCGCGCGACATCGCCGACAGCAACCGCGAGCTGTCGCAGCGGTCCGAGGCGCAGGCGCGCTTCGTGGGCCAGACCACCGCCTCGATCGACGCGCTGGCCGGCAACGTGCATGCCAATTCGCGCCACGCCGCGAGCGCGCACGACCTGGCCGAACGATCCGCCACGGTGGCCCAGCGCGGCGCCGAGGTGATCGGCGACGTAGTGGTGCGCACCCAGGGCATCCGCCAGGCCAACGACCGCATCGGCGCGATCGTCGCGGTGATCGACGGCATCGCGTTCCAGACCAACCTGCTCGCGCTCAACGCCGCGGTCGAGGCCGCGCGCGCCGGCGAGCAGGGCCGCGGCTTCGCCGTGGTCGCCAATGAAGTGCGCAACCTGGCACAGCGCTGCGCGCAGTCGGCGCACGAGATCCGCGACCTGATCACCGACACCACCGGCAAGATCAACGACGGCGCGCACCTGGCCGAGCAGGCCGGCGCGGTGATGCAGGAGATCCTGCAGTCGGTGCTGGAGGTCGGGCGCACGGTCGAGCAGATCGCCGCCTCCAGCCAGCAGCAGCGTCATGGCGTGGATGCGGCCCACCAGGCGCTGCAGGCCATCGACCGCCACACCCAGCAGGATGCCGACCTGGTGCAGCGCATCGCCGCCTCGGCGATCTCGCTCGAACAACAGTCGACCGCGCTGCTGCAGCACGTGTCCGGATCCGCAGCGGCCGAGCCCGGCGCCCCCGCCCTGGCGGCCTGACGCGCCGGCCGCCGGAGGAGCCGGCGGGCGCGGTCGCGACGCGCAGGTCCGGGCCGGCCGTGCGCACGCGCCGGCGTGCGCCGGCCTCAGCTGGTGATCGTCTGGGTCAGTTCCGCCCAGGTCGGCGGCAGCGGCCAGTTCGGTTCCTGGTTGCCGTCGAGCACGCGGCGCAGGTCGCGCTTGTCGATCTGCGGCGCCAGCACGTGCACCAGTTCCAGCGCGTAGTCGCGCAGCACCCGGTCGCGCGGCAGCACCGCCCAGGCGATGCACTCGGCGATCGGGGCCGGGGCCGGCCAGGCGCGCAGGTCGGTATCGCTGGCGCTGACCGCCATCTCCGCCACCAGGCCCACGCCCAGGCCGGTGCGCACGTAGGTCTTGATCAGGTCGGCATCCAGCGCCGTCAGCGCCACGGTCGGCTGCAGCCCCACCTGCGCGAAGGCGCGCTGCAGCGACGAACTGGGCCGGTTGGACGACTCGTAGCTGATCAGCGGCTGCCCCGACAGCGCCTGCATGTCCGGCGCGGGCGCACCGCGGTCCAGCGCATGCCCGCGCGGCACGATCACCAGCCGGCGCCAGCGGTACAGCGGCACCGCGATGCCGGCGCTGGGCTCGCTGCCGGCGGTGCTGACCACCGCGATGTCGGCATCGCCCTGGCTGAGCAGGTCCAGCGCGTCGCTCTCGGCGGCCTGCTGCAGGTGCACGCTCACCTGCGGGTAGGCGTGCTTGATCTGCGCCACCGCCGGCGGCAGCACGAAGCGCGCCTGGGTATGGGTGGTGGTCAGGGTCAGCTGGCCCTGGCTTTCGCGCCGCTGGTTGGCCGCATAGGTGCGGATGTTGTTGGCCTCGGCCAGCACCGAGCGCGCCCGCTCGATCACCTCGCCGCCGGCCGCGGTCACCGACTCCAGGCTGCGGCCCTTGCGCACGAACAGCAGGAACCCCAGCTCGTCCTCCAGTTGCTTCAGCTGCTTGGACAGGCCGGGCTGGGTGGCGTGCACGCGCGCCGCCGCGAGCGTGATGTTCAGCTCGGCGTCGGCAATGGCGACCAGGTAGCGGAGTTGGGTCAGCGTCATCGGAATCCGGGGGGAATGCACCGCAACGGCGGCAGGCCTCGACTGTAGAGGAGTTCGCCTCCAGAGCTTATAACCGAAAGCTATTTGGTGGGAGCATGAAGTCATTTCCGACCGCTATAAGCCCGGCGGTACGTTCACGGGCCCTCTCCCGCCCCCTCTTCGCCGTGACTGCCGCCCTGTTCCCCCTGTTTGCCGATCTGCGCGACCGCGCCGTCCTGGTGGTCGGCGGCGGCGCGGTGGCCGAGCGCAAGACCGAGGCGCTGCTGCGGGCCGGCGCGCGGCCGCTGGTCGGCGCACCGGCCCTGTCGGAGGCGCTGGCGCGCTGGGCCGAGGCCGGCCGCGTGCGCTGGCTGCCCGGCGGCTTCAGCGAGGCCTGGCTGGACGACGAGCCGGTCTGGCTGGTGATCGCCGCCACCGACGACCGCGCGGTCAACCAGGCCGTGGCCGCCGCCGCCGAGGCGCGCCGGCTGCTCGCCAACGTGGTCGACGACGCCGAGCTGTCCAGCTTCCAGGTCCCGGCGGTGGTGGACCGCGGCCCGCTGCAGATCGCCATCTCCAGCGGCGGTGCCGCGCCAATGGTCGCCCGCCACCTCCGCCGCCAGCTCGAGACCACCCTGGACGATGCCTGGGGCAGCCTCACCGCGCTGTTCGGGCATCACCGCGAGCGCATCCGCGAGCGCTTCCCCGACACCGGCCTGCGCCGGCGCTTCTTCGAGGCGCAGCTCGCCGGGCCGCTGCTGCGGCTGCTGCGCCAGCGCCAGCACGCCCTGGCCGAGCGCCAGCTCGACGACGCGCTGGACGCGGCGCAGGCACCGGGCCGCACCGGCTCGGTGGCGCTGGTCGGCGCCGGGCCCGGCGATCCCGGCCTGCTGACGCTCAATGCTCTGCGCGCGCTCAACGAGGCCGACGTGATCCTGCACGACCGCCTGGTCAGCGACGCGGTGCTGCTGCTGGCCCGGCGCGACGCCGAGCGCATCGAGGTCGGCAAGTCGGCGCAGGGCCACAGCACGCGCCAGGAGCAGATCCACGCGCTGATGCTCGAGCATGCCCGCGCCGGCCGCCGCGTGGTGCGGCTCAAGGGCGGCGACCCGTTCGTGTTCGGCCGCGGCGGCGAGGAGCTGGAGTTCCTGCACGACCACGGCATCCCGTTCGAGGTCGTACCCGGCATCACCGCGGCCGTGGCCTGCGCCGCCTACGCCGGCATCCCGCTCACCCACCGCGGCCACGCGCAGTCGCTGCGGCTGGTCACGGCCCACTGCCGCGATTCGCTGGACACCCTGGACTGGCAGGCGCTGGGCCAGGAGCGGCAGACCCTGGCGTTCTACATGGGCGTGGCCGGGCTGGAGGCCCTCCAGCAGCGCCTGCTGCAGGCCGGCCGCGGCGCCGCCACGCCGTTCGCGCTGGTGGAGAACGGCTCGCGCCCCGAGCAGCGGGTCGTCACCGGCACCCTGGACGCGCTGGCCGCCACCGCGCGCCAGCACCAGGTGCGTTCACCCGCCCTGCTCATCGTGGGCGAGGTGGCGGCCCTGGCCGAACGCCTGCACTGGTTCGGCGCCGCGCCGCTGCACGCCGCTCCCTCACCGTCCGCAACGCCCGCGGCGCCCACACTGGCGCATGCCGCCTGACTCACGGAGACCTCCATGGCCCTGTACGACAGCATCCTCGACACCATCGGCCGCACCCCGGTGGTCAAGCTCCACCGCCTCGCGCCCGACCACGTCACCCTGTATGCCAAGGTCGAATCGTTCAATCCCGGCGGCTCGGTCAAGGACCGCCTGGCGCTGGCGATCGTGCTCGATGCCGAGCAGCGCGGCCTGCTCAAGCCCGGCGACACCATCGTCGAGGCCACCTCCGGCAACACCGGGGTGGCGCTGGCGATGGTGGCGGCGGCGCGCGGCTACAAGTTCGTCGCCACGATGGTCGAGACCTTCTCGATCGAGCGCCGCAAGCTGATGCGCGCCTACGGCGCCAAGGTGATCCTGACCCCCGCGGCCGAGCGCGGCAGCGGCATGGTGCGCAAGGCCCGCGAGCTGGCCGAGCAGCACGGCTGGTTCCTGGCCAGCCAGTTCGCCAACCCGGCCAACCCGGCCTACCACCGCAACACCACCGGCCCGGAGATCCTGCGCGACTTCGCCGGCCAGCGGCTGGACTTCTTCGTCACCGGCTGGGGCACCGGCGGCACCCTGACCGGCGTCGGCCAGGTGCTCAAGCTGGCGCGGCCGGAGACCCGGATCATCGCCACCGAGCCGGCCGGCGCCGCGCTGCTCAAGGGCGACGAATGGAAGCCGCACAAGATCCAGGGCTGGACCCCGGATTTCGTGCCGGACGTGCTGGACCGCGAGGTCTACGACGAGCTGTTCACCATCACCGACGAGCGCGCGATCGAGACCTCGCGCCGGCTCGCCGCCGAGGAAGGCATCTTCGCCGGCATCTCCGCCGGCGCCACCCTGGCCACGGCGCTGGACGTGGCCGAGAAGGCCGTGCCCGGCTCGGTGATCCTGGCGATGCTGCCGGACACGGGCGAGCGCTACTTCTCCACGCCGCTGTTCGCCGACATCAACGAAGGCTCGGACGACGACTGGCTGGCCGGCCTGCCCTGAGGCGCGGGCCTCGCGACACCGGCCCGCGCTGCCCGACCGCGCGCGCCGCGGACCCGCCCGTGCGGGCCCTGTCCGGCATTCGGGCGCGCCGCACGACGCGACCACGGTGCAGCTAGCTCAGCCACCACCCGACCACCGCCACCACGACCGCCAGGCACAGCCACACCACCCACAACCGAGACCCTCCGACGGCATCACCGCGTGCCAGGGGGGACTTGGGCCCGTGCGGCCCTGCCGCCCGCGGCGGGTACGCTTCGACCCGTGCCTTGGCCTCGGCCAGCGATACCCCCGGAGACTGCGCACGGGTGAGTGCGATGGCCTCGATCGTGCGCCCCTGCGACAACGCGTCCAGCGCCACGGCAGGCAGGCCGTCCCGCTCCATTACGTCGCCCGGGACCGCCCCCGCGCTACCGGGCCCGGTTTCCAGCCTGCGCTGCCATGCCTCGACCTGGGTCTTGGCCCGGCCGAGATCCAGGCCGCTGCGGTCGCGCAGCCGCTTGATCGCGCGGATCGTCTGCCCGCGTGCGAGGGCGTCGGCGATGTCCGCCGGAATCGGGTTGTCGTCCATCCGCACAGCATGAAAGCTATGCGCGACGAGGTCCAGGGCGCGTACCGTCGCGGCGTCCGTCTGCGCCCGTATTCATCACGCATCGCTCATTGCCCACGAACCATGATCGCCGCATGAAGATCGAGATCTGGCAGGGCGACATCACCGAACTGGCGGTCGACGTCATCGTCAACGCGGCCAACGAGACCTTGCTCGGTGGCGGTGGCGTGGACGGCGCGATCCACCACGCCGCCGGCCCGCAGCTGCTGGAGGCATGCCGCGGCTTGCCGGAGCTGCGCCCGGGTGTGCGCTGCCCCACCGGCGAGGTGCGTGCCACGCCCGGCTACGCGCTGAAGGCCCGCCACGTGTTCCACACCGTCGGGCCGGTCTGGCGCGGCGGCAAGCACGACGAGGAAGTGCTGCTGGCCAATTGCTACTGGCAGTCGCTGCGGCTGGCCGAGCGCATGCAGCTCGACTCGATTGCGTTTCCCGCGATCAGCTGCGGCATCTACGGCTATCCGCTGTACCAGGCCGCGCGCGTGGCGGTGACCGAGGCGGTCGCCTGGCAGCGCTCGCACGCCATCCCCAAGCGCATCGTGCTGGTCGCCTTCAACGACGCCACCAGCAAGGCCTACCTGCAGGCCCTGGCCACCGCCGAACCGGCCGTGGCCTGACCCGGCCGGGGTTCGTCCGCGCGGTGCGCGGGCGGTGGCCGTACAGCGGCAGGCGGTGAACGGATGCGTGCCGCGCCCGGGCGCGCACCGGCGAAGTCACGGCGGCAAAGAGGGGCGGCTGCACGATGGCGCAGTGCCGGGCACATTGGTATCGCCGACGTCTGCCGGAGGGCTTCCACCCTGGCCACCGGGCAGTCGCCGGAACACGCAGCCTGCCGCCGGATGGAAGCGCTGCCCTCGCACAAAAAAACGCCGGCAATGCCGGCGTTCTTTCAGGCGCAGCGCACGCGACGGGCGATGGCCCGGCGGCGCTTGGTGGCGCCGCTCAGCCTTTCCACTTGCCCAGCGCGGCCAGGCCGTTCTCCTTGGCGCGCTCGTAGATGACCTGCTGCGCCTTGGCGAAATTGCCGGTCATGTCCTGCGACCACAGCTTCAGCGCGGCCTGCTGCATCGCGCGGCCATAGGAGAAGCTCAGCGGCCAGGGCAGGTTGCCGATCTGGTTCATCGCATTGAGGTGCGCGGTGGACTGCTCGTCGCTCTGCCCGCCCGACAGGAACACGATGCCCGGCAGGATCGCCGGCACGGTGGACTTCAGGCACATCACGGTGGACTCGGCCACTTCCTCGACGCCGGCCTGCTCTTCGCAGCCCTTGCCCGAGATCACCATCGACGCCTTCAGGATGGTGCCTTCCAGCACCACGTTCTGCTCGTACAGCGCGCCGAACAGCGAACGCAGCGTGGCCTCGGTGACTTCGTAGCAGGTCTCGATGTCGTGGTCGCCGTCCATGATCACTTCCGGCTCGACCATCGGCACCAGGCCCTGCTCCTGGCACAGCGCCGCATAGCGCGCCAGCGCGTGGGCATTGGCCTCGATGCAGGTCCCGGACGGGATGTCCTCGCCGATGTTGATCACCGCACGCCACTTGGCGAAGCGCGCGCCCAGCGTGTAGTACTCCTCCAGGCGTGCACGCAGCCCGTCCAGGCCCTCGGTGACCAGCTCGCCCGGCATGCCGGCCAGCGGCTGCGCGCCCTTGTCGACCTTGATGCCCGGGATGATGCCGTGCTCGGCCATGTACTTGGCGAACGGCACGCCGTCCTTGGTCTTCTGGCGGATGGTCTCGTCGAACAGGATCGCGCCGGAGATGTAGTCGCCGAGCTTGGGCGTGGTCAGCAGCAGCTCGCGGTAGGCGCGGCGGTTCTCTTCGTTGTTCTCGATCCCCACGCCGGAGAAACGCTTGGCGATGGTGCTGGTGGACTCGTCGATCGCGATGATGCCCTTGCCCGGGGCGACCATGGCCTGGGCGGTTTCGGCAAGCTGTTCGATGCTCATGTAGTTCCTGTGGCAGCGGCGGGGGAGAACGAAAGTATAGCGACCAAAGCGGTAGACATTCCGTTACGGAATGTGTGCAAACGATTACATCGGGGGCCGGGAATGGGGAATGGGGCGGCGCGATGCGCCGCCACGGCTGCGGGGGCGGATACGACGACGCCCACGCGAGGTGGGCGTCGTGCGGCAACGAACGGCGCCCGCGCGAGGCGGGCGCCGGTGCGACGGGGTCAGAGCTCGCCGAGACCGCTGGCGCGGCCGTCCGGGCCGACCTCGAGCAGGCGCAGCGTGTTGGTGGCGCCGTGCGTCTCCATGTGCTCGCCGCTGGTGAACACCACGCGGTCGCCGGGGCCCATGCGCTCGGCTTCCACCAGCAGGCGGATCGCCGCGCGGGCGGCCTCGCGCGGGGTCAGGCCGCGGCTGTCGAAGCTGATCGGGAACACGCCGCGCATCAGCGCCATGCGCCGGCGCGCGCCGTCGTGGCGGGTGAAGGCGTAGATCGGCATGTTCGAGCGGAAGCGCGACAGGAAGCGCGGGGTGCCGCCGGACTCGGTCAGCGCGACCACGCCGCCGAGCTTGATGTGCTCGGACAGGAACATCGTCGCCATCGCGATCGCCTGGTCGGCGCGCTCGAGGTTGCGCTGCGCGGCCTCGAAGTCGGTGTCCATCTCGAACTGGCGCTCGGCGCCCAGGCAGATGCGCGCCATCGCCTCGATCGCCTTGACCGGGTAGGCACCGGCGGCGGTCTCGGCCGACAGCATCACCGCATCGGTGCCGTCGATCACCGCGTTGGCCACGTCCAGCACCTCGGCGCGGGTCGGGATCGGGCTCTCCACCATCGACTGCAGCATCTGCGTGGCGGTGATGACCACCTTGTTCTGCGCCAGCGACTCCTTGATGATCTTCTTCTGCAGGCCGGGCAGCTCGGCGTCGCCGATCTCCACGCCCAGGTCGCCGCGGGCCACCATCACCACGTCCGAGGCCTCGACGATCTCCACCAGGTTGTCGATCGCCTCGGTGCGCTCGATCTTGGACACCAGCGCGGCATCGCAGCCGTGCTGCTGGGCGATCCGGCGCGCCTCGTTCATGTCCTCGGCGTTGCGGCAGAACGACACCGCGATGAAGTCCACGCCGATCTTGGCCACGATGCCGATCAGTTCCTTGTCGCGCTCGGTCAGCGCGCCCAGCGACAGGCCGCCGCCCTGCTTGTTCAGGCCCTTGCGGTCGGACAGCACGCCGTCGTTGAGCACGGTGTTGACGATGCGCGCGCCGTCCACCTCGACCACCTGCAGCTGCAGCAGGCCGTCGTCGAGCAGCAGCACGTCGCCCGGGGTCACGTCGTTGGGCAGGCCGAGGTAGCTGACCCCGACCTGGGTGGTGTCGCCGGCCGGCGCGTTGGGGTCGGCCACCAGGTCGAAGCGCGCGCCGGCCTTCAGCGCGATCTTGCCGTCGACGAAACGCTCGATGCGGATCTTCGGGCCCGGCAGGTCGGCCAGGATGCCGACCTCGGCGCCCACGCGCGCGGCGGCGGCGCGGACCTCGGCGGCCCGCTTGGCCTGGCCGGAGGGGTCGCCGTGGCTGAAGTTCAGGCGCACGACGTTGACGCCGGCGCGGAACAGGTTCTCCAGGACACCCGGGGGATCGGTCGCCGGCCCGAGTGTGGCGAGAATCTTGGTGCGGCGCTGACGTTCGATCATGGTGGACTCCCTGGAAAAGCCGCGAAACTTAACACAGGCGTCACGGCCGCAGGATGGCATTGCGGCATAGCCCGCCCCCGTTCACGGCATGTCGCACGCACCATGCGTACGCGTACGTTGGCGGCAGGCGGTGCTGGCGCTCGCTCGCGCCCCGCCGCGCCGGCTGCGGCGGGCCGCGGGCGGAGGCCGCGCACCCGCCGCCTCAGCCGTCGATCAACCCCGGCAACTGCGCCGGCGTGGCCGCCAGTGCGCCGGCACCGGCCAGGCGCAGCTCGGCCTCGTCGCCGAAGCCCCACAGGACGCCGATGCTGCGCATGCCGTGGTGGTTGGCGCCTTCGATGTCCATGCGGCGGTCGCCGATCATCACGCAATCGGCCACCTCGACCGTGAGCCGGCGCAGCGCCTCGGCGATCAGGTCGTTCTTGAAGCGGCGCAGGCCGTCGTCGCTGGCGCCGATCACGTCCTCGAAGCAGGCCCCGAACGGCAGGTGCTCGAGGATGCGGCGGGCGAAGCGTTCGTTCTTGGAGGTCACCACCGCCAGCCGGTGGCCGGCGGCCCGCAGTGCGGCCACCTGCTCGGGAATGCCGTCGAACACGCGGTGCTCGGTCCAGCCGACGCGGTCGTAGCGCTCGCGGTACAGCGCCAGCGCGCGCTCGACCGTGGCCGCATCGCCGGGGAACTGCTCGCCGAAGCTGTCGCGCAACGGCGGGCCGATCCAGGCCCGCAGCTGGGCAGGCGGCGGCGGCGTCCGCCCGAGTTCGGCGAAGGTGTGCAGGATGCCGCCGACGATCCCGGGCTCGGAATCGATCAGGGTGCCGTCCATGTCGAAGAAGATCGTGCGCATAGGCTCAGGGGTTCCGGACGGGCGCCCTCTCGCTGCCGGGAGAGGCGCCCCAGGGAGGGGACGAGGGCGCCGCGCGGCGTGCGGCGGCCGCGCCGGCGAAGGCGCGGGTCCGCCGCCGCGGCCGACGGCTTGGGTCAGGACTGCGGGTGCGGCCGGGCGGCGGCGTCCTGCAGCGCGGTCACGGCCGGCAGGGCCTTGCCCTCGAGGAACTCGAGGAAGGCGCCGCCGCCGGTGGAGATGTAGCCGATCTGGCCCGCGATGCCGTACTTGTCCACCGCCGCCAGGGTGTCGCCGCCGCCGGCGATCGAGAACGCCGGCGAGTCCGCGATGGCGCGCGCCAGGGTCTCGGTGCCGCCGCTGAAGGCGTCGAACTCGAACACCCCGACCGGGCCGTTCCACACCACGGTGCCGGCCCGGGCGATCAGCGCGGCGTAGGCGGCGGCGGTGTCCGGGCCGATGTCCAGGATCAGGTCGTCCTCGGCCACCGCGTCGACCGCCTTCACCGTGGCCTCGGCCTCCGGCAGGAACTGCTTGGCCACCACCACGTCGGTGGGCAGCGGGATCTCGGCGCCGCGGGCCTTGGCGTCGGCGACGATCTTCTGCGCGGTGGCGATCAGGTCCGGCTCGCACAGCGACTTGCCGACGCCGTGGCCGGCCGCGGCGATGAAGGTGTTGGCGATGCCGCCGCCGACGATCAGCTGGTCGACCTTGTTGACCAGGTTGGACAGCAGCTCCAGCTTGGTGGAAACCTTGCTGCCGGCCACGATCGCCAGCAGCGGCTTGGCCGGATGGTCGAGCGCCTTGGCCAGCGCGTCGAGCTCGGCCATCAGCAGCGGGCCGCCGGCCGCGACCGGGGCGAAGCGGATCACGCCGTGGGTGGAGGCCTGGGCGCGGTGCGCGGTGCCGAAGGCATCCATGACGAACACGTCGCACAGCGCGGCGTACTTGCGCGCCAGCGCCTCGTCGTCCTTGCCCTCGCCCACGTTCATGCGGCAGTTCTCCAGCAGCACCAGCTCGCCCGGCGCGACCTCGACGCCGTCGATCCAGTCGCGCCGCAGCGGCACCGGCATCTCCAGCAGCTCGGACAGGCGCTGCGCCACCGGCGCCAGCGAGTCCTCCTCGCTCCAGCTGCCTTCCTTGGGGCGGCCCAGGTGCGAGGTGACCATCACCGCCGCGCCCTGCGCCAGCGCCGCGCGCAGGGTCGGGATCGAGGCGGTGATGCGCTGCTCGGAGGTGATGCGGCCGTGGTCGATCGGCACGTTCAGATCCTGGCGGATCAGCACGCGCTTGCCGGAAAGGTCGAGGTCGGTCATGCGGACGATGGACATGGGTTCTCAGCTCGCAGGGATCGGGGAGGAAACGGGAGGCGCCGCACGCGGCGGCGCGGCGCTCGGAAGCCAGGGCGCCCGGGCGCGCCGGGCCGGCTCGCACAGGCCGTGCACCGCGGGACGGCGCGGGGGCGTCAGCGGCGCGCAGGCGCCGGCACGGGAACGTCGGTCATGCGCGGGCAAACGGCGGTTCCGGGGGACGAAGACAGGCGGCCATTGTCGGTGCTCGCCGCCGCAGCGGCAAACCCGCGCGTCATCGCACGCTCAGCTCAGCGCCGGTCGTCCGGCGTGCCGCCGCCGCGCAGCAGGCTGATCGCAAGGCCCGCCACCACCGCGGCACCGGCCACCAGCAGCGCCCACAGCAGCCAGGCCTTCCAGTCGCGCGGCGGCGCGGCCGGCTGCAGCGCGGCGGTGCCGGCCAGCACCTGCGGCGCCGGGGCCAGGGTCGCCTGCGCCGGCTGCCAGGCCGCGCCTTGGGTGTGCCGCAGCGCGTCTATCATCTGCGGCAGCGGCGCGTCGCTGCGACGTGCGCGGGCGCTGCCGGCCGCCAGCGCGTACGGGCCCGCGCCCTGGGCCAGGAACAGCATCCGCTCGGGGCGGTAGCCCAGGCGCAGCCGCGGCACCGCCGGGGTGCTGCCGGCGCGTGGCAGCAAGCGCCAGTAGCGGTCGCGGGTGGGCTGCGCCAGCGGCTGCGGCCGCGAGCGGTCGCCGCGATCGGCCTCGCCCAGGCGGTACGCCAGCCACGGCCCGGCGCGGGGTAGCCACGGCGCGTCCTCGGCATCGCGGCTCTGCAGGGTCCACTCCACGGCATCGGCGTCGCCGCCGGTCACGTCCACCTGCGCCACCGGGAAGCGCCCGTCCAGGGTGAACTCGAAGCCCGGCCCGCGCGCGCGGCCGGCCAGCGTGAGCCACTGCCAGGCGGCAGGCGGCGGCGCGCTCGCGAGCTCGGCATACGCGGCGGTCAGCGCCGGCAGTTCGCCGGCCAGCGGCACCACGCGCAGGTAGCGCGCGCCGGCGCCGAGCGGCAGGCGCCGCTGCTGCAGGCGCTCGCGCGCGTTGGCCAGTTCCAGCAGGGTCACCCGCGGCTCGATCACCGACCAACGCCGCAGGTCCTGGCTGCCCTCGAGCCGCACCTCCACCTGCACCCGCGGCTGCGCCGGCCATTCCAGCAACAGCGCGCGCATCGGCGCGGACAGCGCGCTGGCGTCCACCAGCCAGCCGCCGCCGGCGCGCACGGCCGGGCCGGTCTGGGTCTCGATCCGGCGCACCGCGCCGGAAGCGTCGCGCTCGGCCACCACCTGCAGCACGCCGTCGTCCTGCAACGCCGACGGCGGCAGCGCGAACACCGGCAGCGGCTGCCGCCGCGACGGGCCTTCCAGCGCCGCTTCCGGCGGCGCCAGCGCGGCGGGCAGCGCCTGGCCGGCGGCGTTGAGCGGCTGCAGGTCCAGCGCCTGCGCGTCGTGCGCGGTGCGGTACACGTCGGGCGTCAGCGTCACGTAGTAGGCCCCGGCACCGGCCCGCGCCAGTTGCAGCGGCCACTGCTGGCGGTAGTCGTCGCGCGGCGTGGCCGCCAGGGCCACGGCCGGCAGCAGGCACAGCACCAGCCAGCGCTTCATGGCGCGGTCTCCGCGAGGGGCGGATCCTGCCGCGGCGGGGCCGGTGCGAAATAGCCGACCACCGTGCACAGCAGCCCGTAGGCGATGAAGGAACCGATACCGAGCAGGTTGCCCAGGTGCTGGCGGTCGATCAGCACCAGCTTGGCCAGCACCAGCGCCATCAGCACGGCGCCGGTGCGCCACAGCGTGCGCTGGCCGCGGCGCGAGCCCAGCACCCAGGCGACCACCCCCAGCACGCTCCAGACCACGGTCAGGCTGGTCTGCGCCAGGCTGGCGCTCGCCAGGCGCGCGTCCCAGGGCACGCCGCCCCAGTGGTGGACGCTGTGCAGGGTGCTGCTGGTGACCAGCGCCAGGCCGGCCACCGCCAGCGCCAATACCCGGCGCCGCTGCCACGGCGCGGGCGCCTGCGCGGACCACAGCCATCTCGCCAGCAACGCCAGCGCCGCCAGCAGGCACAGCTCGGCCGGATTGAGCAACGGCAGCCAGGGCAGCGGCGCGGCACTGGCCGCATCCTGCAGCACCGCGCACGCGCCCAGCCCCAGCACCGCGAACAGGGTCGCCTGCAGCGCCGTGCGCCGCGAGTCGAAGGCGGCGCCCAGCGGCCACGCCAGCCAGCGCCAGCGCAGCAGCGAGAGCGCCGTGAGCGCCAGCCACGGCCCTCCCAGCAGCGCCCAGTGCCAGCCGGCGGCCAGGGCGAAACGATCGGCCAGCCACGCGCCGGTCAGCGACAGCAGCAGCGGCCAGGTCAGCAGCCAGGCCGATTGCGCCGCCTGCGCGGCGGACCCGCCCGGCCGCCGCAGGCACCACAGCGCGCGCGCGCCGCACAGCGCGAACACGCCCCAGGCCGGCCCGCCGAGCCCCGCGAGCGGCTGCGCGTGCACCGCCGCCTGCCACGCCGCCACCGGCATCGCCAGCGCCAGCGCCGCCATCGCGGTCCATGCCGGCGCCGCGGCCGGGCGCCGGCGCTGCGCCTCGCCGGCCAGCACGGCGGTCAGCGCCAGGGCCATCAAGCCCAGGTCCGGGCGGTCGCCCACGCGTCCGAAGCGCAGGATCTCGTGCAGCACGGCGCCCACCCACCAGGCCAGCCCCCACAGATAGGCGAGGCACGCCGGCGCGCTGCGTCCGGCACCGCGCAGGAACGCGGCGGTGGCGAAGCCGGCGCCGGCGATCAGCAGCGCGCTCATGCAGGTGGGGTTGGCCACCGGCTGCAGGTCCTGGCCCCAGGCGTCGACGCCGAAGGCGAAGCCGACCGCGGCGGCGGCCTGCAGCAGCACCCCGGCGGCCTGCGGCAGGCGCCGCTGCTGGCGCAGCCCCAGCCAGACCAGGCCTGCCCCTTCGAGCGCGAACACGCTGGCGGTGGCGCGTGCCGACAGGGCCAGCGGCACCGCCAGCGTGGCGAAGCCCACCGCCAGCAGCGCGTGCGCCTGCCCCAGCAACCGCGTCGGCTCGCGTCGCACGCCCCAGGCCGCCAGGGCGGCGTAGAGCGCGGCCAGGCCGAGCGCACACAACGCCAGCGGCATGCGCTCGCCCTGCAGCAGCGCGGCCTGCAGCGAGAACGCCACCAGCGGGGTACCGAACACCAGGCTGCCGTCGACCACGCGGCCGGCGCCGCCACGGCGTGCGAACAGCACCGGGATCAGCAGGTAGAAGGCGAAGAACAGCAGCAGGAACGGCTCGGTGGTGGCGAACTTGTCCGGCCGGTACTGCAGCACGCCCCAGAGCGTGCCGATGCCGAAGGTGAACCCGAAGCCGAGCAGGTTCAGCACGCGCCATGGCCGCACCCACGCGATCGCGAACACGGCGGCGTTGAGCAGCGCGTAGTAGCCGAACAGCGCCACGTGGTTGCCGCTGCCGGTGGACAGCCAGATCGGCGCCAGGAAGCCGGCCAGGATGCCGAGCACCGCCAGCGTGCGCGAGTCCTGCAGCACCGCCAGCACGCACAGCGCGGCGACCAGCACCGTGCTGAGCCCGAACGCGGCCGCGGCCGGCATCAGCGCATACAGCTTGAACGCCGCGAACACGGTCAGCAGCATCACGCCGATCGTGCCGCCCTGCAGCGCCAGCGCGAAGCTGGGCCGCGCCCGCCGCTGGCGCCAGCCGAACACCAGCCCGGCCAGCGCCGCGGCGCTGATCGCGGCCAGGCGCAGTTCGATCGGTGCGTTGAGCCAGCCCTGGTCGCTGGCGTACTTGAGCAGGGCCGCCACGCCGGCCAGCAGCACCAGCATGCCGACCTTGACCGGCACGTTGCCTTCGGTGAGCCAGCGCCTGATCGCGACGGCGGCCTGCTCCAGCCCGCCCGGCGTCGGCGGCGTGGCGGGAGGCACGGGCGCGGCCGGGTCGGGCAGCGGCCGCGACACCACGAACCCGGGCGCGACGACCGGCCGCGCGCCCTCCTTTTCCTGCGGCGGTTGCGGCGGGAGGTAGGCCGGCGGCAACGGCGGCGGCGCCGGCGCGTCCACCGGAGCAGCGGAAGCCGCATCCACCACCGCCGCGGCCAGCCGCCGCTCCAGCACGGCCACGCGCCGGCCCAGGCGCGCGACCCACAGCAGCAGCACGCCGATCCCCAGCGGCACCGCCAGCACCAGCAACACGCCCAACCCGATGATCGTTTCCAAGCCGTCCCGTTCCCTGTGTCACCGGCGCACCGGCCTTCGTCCGCGGCCATCCTACCGGGCCCGCCCCCGCAGCGCCGCCGGGGGCGAGCACCGAACACCCGATGCGGCGCGCACGGCGGGAGACGACCCTGCCGTGGGTAGCCGCGCGCGCGCAGGCCGCTGGTGGCGGTCGCCTGGCGGTGGAGGCGCGGAGGCGCGGCGGCCGGCGGCGCCCAAAGAAAAACCCCGGGCCAGCCGGGGTTTTTCGTCACGCGTGTGCGGCGCTTACTTCGCCACGACCCGCACCATCTCCAGGCACTTGTTCGAGTAGCCCCACTCGTTGTCGTACCACGACACCAGCTTGACGAAGGTGCCGTCCAGCGCGATGCCGGCATCGGCGTCGAACACCGAGGTGCAGGTCTCGCCGCGGAAGTCGGTGGCGACGACCTTGTCCTCGGTGTAGCCGAGGATGCCCTTCAGCGCGCCCTCGCTCTGTGCCTTCACCTCGGCCTTGATCTCGTCGTAGGTGGCCGACTTCTCCAGCTCCACGGTCAGGTCCACCACCGACACGTCGGAGGTCGGCACGCGGAAGCTCATGCCGGTCAGCTTCTTGTTGAGCGACGGGATCACCACGCCGACCGCCTTGGCCGCGCCGGTGGAGGACGGGATGATGTTCTCGAGGATGCCGCGGCCGCCGCGCCAGTCCTTGTTCGACGGGCCATCGACGGTCTTCTGGGTCGCGGTGGCGGCGTGCACGGTGGTCATCAGGCCGCGCTTGATGCCCCACTTGTCGTGGATGACCTTGGCCAGCGGCGCCAGGCAGTTGGTGGTGCACGAGGCGTTGGAGACGATGGCCTGGCCGGCGTAGGTGTCGTCGTTGACGCCGAACACGAACATCGGCGTGTCGTCCTTGGACGGGGCCGACAGGATCACCTTCTTGGCGCCGGCGTCGATGTGCTTCTGCGCGGTTTCCTGGGTCAGGAACAGGCCGGTGGACTCGATCACCACCTCGGCACCGACCTCGTCCCACTTCAGGTTGGCCGGATCGCGCTCCTGGGTCAGGCGGATCTTCTTGCCGTTGACCAGCAGGTCGCTGCCCTGCACCGACACGTCGGCCTTGAAGCGGCCGTGGACCGAGTCGTACTGCAGCATGTAGGCCAAGTAGTCCGGCTCGAGCAGGTCGTTGATGGCCACGATCTCGATGTCGCTGCCGAAGTTCTGCACCGCCGAGCGCAGCACGTTGCGTCCGATGCGACCGAAACCGTTGATGCCGACCTTGATTGCCATGTTGACGAGCTCCTGCAGCCGCGACGCCGCGGCGGATGGGAAAGGGCGGCCATTCTAGCAGGCGCCTCGCGCCCGGGCGTGGTGGCCGCGAGCCTGACCTGGGGCTGAGCGGCACGGCGGGCGCGCCGGCACATTGATCAGGATCAAGGCGGCTTCGTTAAGAAAACCGAAAACTGCACGCATTCCACCGAGCCACCGAGAACCGACATGCGCACCACTTCCCCGCTCCTGCTCACCAGCCTGGCCGCCGCCCTGCTCGCCGTCGCCACTCCCGCCCTGGCCCAGTCCAAGGGCGACTGGACCGTCGGCATCGGCGCCCACCAGGTCGACCCCAAGTCCGACAACGGCTCGCTGGTCGGTGGCACCCTGCCGGTGCGCATCGGCAGCGACATCCAGCCGACCATCACCGCCGAGTACTTCATCGCCGACGGCCTGGGCATCGAAGTGCTGGCCGCCGCGCCGTTCAAGCACGACATCAGCATCTCCGGCCTGGGCAAGGTCGGCAGCACCAAGCACCTGCCGCCGGTGATCTCGCTGCAGTACCACTTCGACACCCAGAGCGCGCTGACCCCGTTCGTCGGCGTGGGCGTGAACTACACCACGTTCTTCAGCACCGACACCACCGGCGCGCTGGCCGGCAGCGACCTCGACCTGGACGATTCCTGGGGCCTGGCCCTGCATGCCGGCTACGACTACGCGATCGGCGACAAGGGCGCGCTGCGCGTGGACGTGCGCTGGTCCGACATCGACAGCAAGGCCAAGTTGAACGGCAGCAGCATCGGCACCGTCAACATCGACCCGTTCGTATACGGCGTGGCGTACGTCATCAAGTTCTGAGGCCGAGCGGGCGCCTGGCGTCTCTGGCACACTGCGGGCCAGGGACGTGGATCGACCGCCGGAGCAGCGGACAGGTGGGCACGCGTTCCGCCGCCTGTCCGACCTCCCCGGGGATCCCATGAAACGTTCGCTCATCCGCACGGCCTGCGCCGTCGCCCTGGCCGCCAGCGCGGCCCCCGCGCTGGCGCAGTCCGCCGGGCACTGGACCACCGGCTACGGTGCCGGCTACAGCGCCCCGAAGTCCGACAGCGGCACGCTGTCCGGGGTCGACCTCGAGGTCGGCGGCGCGCCGACGCTGTCGTTCACCTACGAATACTTCATCCGCAACAACCTGGGCCTGGAAGTGCATGCCGCGGTCTCGGGCCGGCACGACGTCGAGGTGCAGGGCCTGGGCAAGGTCGGCAGCTACTGGTCGGTCCCGCCGAGCCTGCTGCTGCAGTACCACATCAACGGCTACGGCACGGTCTCCCCGTTCGTCGGCCTCGGCGTCAACTACACCGCGCTGCTGGGCGAGGACAGCGAGGGCGCCTTCGCCGGACGCGACCTCAGCCTCAAGGACAGTTTCGGCGCCACCGCGCACGTGGGCGTGGACGTCATCTTCAACGAACGCAGCGGCCTGCGCGTGGATGCGCGCTGGACCGATGTGCGCAGCCGCGTCGAACTCGATGGCGACCGCCTCGGCCGGGCCGCGATCGACCCGCTCAGCTACGGCGTGTCCTACCTGGTGTACTTCTGATTCCGACGGCCGCTGCCGCCCTTCCGCCTCGAAGCATGGGCCGGCGGTGCCTGCCGCGGCATGTCGCCGGAACGACATCGGGCAACGGGTAGAATCGGCGGATGAAGACGCTTTCCTGCCTGTTGCTTTCCGTCGCCGCCGCGCTGGCCGCCGCGGCACCCTCCACCGCGTTCGCCTGGGGCGGGCAAGGCCACCGCCTGGTGGCGCGCGTCGCCGAGACCGAGCTGACCCCGCAGGCGCGCGCGCAGGTCGCCGCGCTGCTGGCCGGCGAGCCGGACCCGACCCTGGCCGGCATCGCCTCCTGGGCCGACGGGCTGCGCGAGCACGACCCGGATCTCGGCAAGCGTTCCTCGCGCTGGCACTACGTCAACCTCGGCGAACACGACTGCGCCTACGACCCGCCGCGCGACTGCCCGGACGGCAACTGCGTGATCGCCGCGCTGGAACGGCAGACCGCGCTGCTGGCCGACCGCGACCAGCCGCTGGCCGCGCGCCGCCAGGCGCTGAAGTTCGTGGTGCACTTCGTCGGCGACATCCACCAGCCGATGCACGCCGGCTACGCGCACGACAAGGGCGGCAACGACTACCAGCTGCAGGTCGACGGCCAGGGCAGCAACCTGCACTCGCTGTGGGACAGCGGCCTGCTCAACGGCGCCCACCTGAGCGACGACGCCTACCTGCAGCGCCTGCTGGCACTGCCGGCCACGCCCGCCACGGCGGCGCCCGCGCTGCCGCCGCCGGCCACCGCCTGGGCGCAGGCGGCCTGCCGGATCGCGATCGCCCCGGGCGTGTACCCGCGCGGGCACGTGCTGCCGGACGGCTATGCCGCGCACTACCGCCCGCTGACCGAGGCGCAGCTGCGCGAGGCCGGCGACCGCCTGGCGGCCGTCCTCAACGCGGCGCTCGCCGCGCCCTGACCGGAGCCCGCCGATGCCGCCCGAGGTCGTCCCGTTCTTCCACGCCGCCAGCAACACCTTCACCTACGTGGTCGCCGACCCGGCCACCGGCCAGGCGGCGATCGTCGACCCGGCGCTGGACTACGACGCCGAGCGCGGCACGGTCGCCACCGCGTCGGCGCAGGCGCTGCTGGACTGCCTGCAGCAGCGCGGCTGGCGGCTGCAGTGGCTGCTGGAGACGCATGCGCACGCCGACCACCTGTCGGCCGCGCAGTGGCTCAAGACGCACTGGCCGCAGGCCACGCTCGCCATCGGCGAAGGCATCCGCCAGGTCCAGCACCGCTTCGCGCCGCGCTATGCGCTGCCGCCGGGATTCCGTCCCGACGGCTCGCAGTTCGACCGCCTGTTCGCCGACGGCGAGGCGTTCGCGCTCGGCGGACTGCCGGCCCGGGTGATCGCGGTGCCGGGGCACACCCCCGACTCGGTGGCCTACCTGGTCGGCGACGCGCTGTTCCCGGGCGATTCGCTGTTCATGCCCGACGCCGGCACCGCACGCTGCGACTTCCCCGGCGGCAGCGCGGCGCAGCTGTTCGACTCGATCCAACGGCTGTACGCGCTGCCCGGCGACACCCGTGTGTTCGTCTGCCACGACTACGGCCCGGGCGGGCGCGCGGTCGCCTGCCAGACCACACTCGCCACCCAGCGCGCGCACAACATCCATGTCCGCGACGGCGTGGACGCGGCCGACTTCATCGCCCAGCGGCAGGCGCGCGACGCCACCCTGCCCGAGCCGCGGCTGATGCGGCCGGCGGTGGAAGCCAACATCCAGGGCGGCCGCCACGCCGGGCTGCCCGACGCCTAGCGCCGCGCGGGCCGGTCCGATGCCGACGCGTCGCGTGCCGGGCGGCGTTGACACGGCCGCCCGTCGCGCTGTGGCTATCATCGCCCCCTCGCCACCGACCGCGGAACCGCCATGACCCTGCTGACCCGACTGCTGTGCCTGCTCGCGCTCGCACTGCCCTCCCTGGCCTCAGCCCAGCAGGCGCCGCTGACGGTATTCGCCGCGGCCAGCCTCAAGGAGTCGATGGACGAGGCCGCCGGCGCCTACGAGAAGAGCACCGGCACCCCCGTGCGCGTGTCCTACGCCGCCAGTTCCGCGCTGGCGCGGCAGATCGAGCAGGGTGCTCCGGCCGACGTGTTCTTCTCCGCCGACCTGGAATGGATGGACTACCTGCAGCAGCGCGGCAAGGTGCTGCCGGCCCAGCGCCGCAACCTGCTCGGCAACACCCTGGTGCTGATCGCGCCGGCCACCAGCACGGTGACGGTGGATCCCGCCCGGCCCGGCGCCCTGCTGCGCGCGCTCGGCCGCGACGGCCGGCTGGCGGTCGGCCAGACCGCCAGCGTGCCCGCCGGCAAGTACGCCGCCGAGTCGCTGCGCAAGCTCGGCCAGTGGGACGGCGTGAGCGGGCGCCTGGCCGAAGCCGAGAGCGTGCGCGCCGCGCTGATGCTGGTCGCGCGTGGCGAAGCGCCGCTGGGCATCGTCTACGGCTCGGACGCGCGCGCCGAGCCCAAGGTGCGCGTGGTGGCCACCTTCCCGGCCGACAGCCACGACGCCATCGTCTACCCGGTGGCCGCGCTGGCCGGCAGCCGCCATCCGCAGGCGCAGGCGTTCGTGCGCTGGCTGGGCACGCCGCCCGCGCAGGCCGTGTTCACCCGCCGCGGTTTCTCGCTGCAGCCCTGAGGCCGGCGCGTTGGCGTTCACCCCGGAGGAGTTGACCGCCATCGCCCTGAGCGTGCGGGTGGCCGTGGTCGCCGCCCTCGCCAGTCTGCCGGCCGGCATCGCCTGCGGCTGGCTGCTGGCACGCCGGCGCTTCCCCGGCAAGGCCCTGTTCGATGCGCTGCTGCACCTGCCGCTGGTGATGCCGCCGGTGGTCACCGGCTATGCCCTGCTGCTGTTGTTCGGCACCCAGGGGCCGCTGGGGGCGTGGCTGCTGGACCACCTCGGCGTCCAGTTCGCGTTCCGCTGGACCGGCGCCGCGCTGGCCTGCGCGGTGATGGGCTTCCCGCTGATGGTGCGCGCGATCCGGCTGTCGATCGAGGCCACCGACCGCCGCCTGGAGGCGGCCGCGGCCACGCTGGGCGCCGGGCCGTGGCGGGTGTTCCTGACCATCACCCTGCCGCTGGCGTGGCCGGGGCTGGTGGCCGGCACGGTGCTGGCCTTCGCCAAGGCGCTGGGCGAATTCGGCGCGACCATCACCTTCGTCTCCAACATCCCGGGCGAGACCCAGACGCTGTCGTCGGCGATCTACGGCCTGCTGCAGGTGCCCGGCAGCGAGTCGGGCATCTGGCGCCTGGCGGGGGTGGCGCTGGCGATCTCGCTGGCGGCGCTGCTGGTGTCCGAAGGGCTGGTGCGCCGCCAGGCGCCGCGCGGGGACGACTGATGCGCCGTGCCCGGAGCCGCCGCTGATGCTGGAACTCGACCTCGACCTGCGCCGCGGCGGCTTCCATCGCCGGCTGCGCATCCACGATCCGGCACGCGTGGTGGCCCTGGTCGGCCCCTCCGGCGCCGGCAAGACCAGCGTGCTCAACGCGATCGCCGGCCTGGTCACGCCGACCGCCGGGCGCATCGCCATCGACGGGCGCTGCCTGTACGACAGCGCCCGCGGCATCGACCTGCCGCCGCACCGTCGCCGCATCGGCTACGTGTTCCAGGAGGCGCGGCTGTTCCCGCACCTGGACGTGCGCGGCAACCTGCGCTACGGCCGCCACGGCCGCGCCGGCGACACCCCGCGTTTCGGCTTCGACGAAGTGGTCGCTTTGCTCGGCATCGCGCCGCTGCTGGCGCGGCGGCCACCCCACCTCTCCGGCGGCGAGGCGCAGCGGGTGGCCATCGGGCGCGCCTTGCTGGCGCAACCGGCGGTGCTGCTGTTCGACGAACCGCTGTCGGCACTGGACCCGGCCCGGCGCGAGGAACTGATCCCCTACCTGCAGCGCGTGCGCGACGAAGTGCGGCTGCCGATGCTCTACGTCAGCCACCATCCCGAGGAAGTCCGCCGCATCGCCGATGCGGTGCACGTGCTGGATTAGCCCGCGCGCCGCCTCGGCGGCCGGGCAGCCCAGCGGGCCGGGGCGCCGGGCATGCGGGGCCGGCGCCGGTGATCGCGCAAGGCGCCGCGGGCGCCGAGCTCAGGTCCAGGCGGGATCGGCGGTGAAGTCGATCGTCAGCCAGAACTGGCGTTCGCGCGCGCCCAGTTGCGTGGCGATGCGGTCGCGCAGCGCATCGGCCTGCCCGATGGTGCCGAGGTCGCAGTCCGGCAGGGTCAGCACGTGGATCTCGACGAAACGCATGCGCCCCATCTGCGCGACGTGGCTGGTGAAGCCGACGAAGCCGTGCTCGGCCACGAACGCCGTCATCACCGCCTGCACCCGCCGGTCCAGTGCGTCGGGCGCCACCTGCAGCACCTCGCGCATCGCCTTCCATGCTGCGCGCAGCGGCAGCGGCAACACCGCCAGGCTGATGGCGAACAGCACCACCGGATCGATGTAGGGGATCCAGTGCGCGTAGCCGGTGTCACGCAGCAGCAGCGCCAGCACGAACGCCAGCACCACCGCCAGGCTCATCACGCCGGTCAGCAGCCAGCTGCGCGCGTCCAGCGCCAGCAGCCCGGACTCCATGCGCCGCGCCTGCCGCCCGAGCCACGCGGCCATCGCCAGATCGATCACCGCCAGCAGGACGGCCCAGACCAGCGCCGCGCCATAGCGCACCTCGTGCCCGCCCGCGGCCAGCCCGATCAGCGAATTGGCCAGCGCGTAGATGCAGGCCAGGCTGAGGATGGCGCCGCCCAGCGCCTCGACCATCGGCTCCAGGTGCCAGTAGCCGTACTGGAAGCGCGGGCCGTCCTCGCGCGCCACCAGCCGCAGCACCGCCAGCGCCACCAGCGTCAGCGCCACGTCGACCAGGCTGTAGATGCCGTCGAACAGGATCGCCTGCGAGCGCGCCAGTAGGCCGCCGAGGAAGCCGATCGCGGCCACGCCCACGGTCGCGGCGATGGAGATCTTGAGTACGCGTTGCTCGTTGCGGGTATCGCTCATGGCCTGCGTTCGCGGGCGCGCGCCTCGCGCGGCGGCCGCATCACTCCTGTCTGGGGACGGCCCGGGGCCACGGCCACCGATTATCCCGGTGGGCGGGCCGCGGCGGAAGCGCGGCCGCGCCGGGCCCGCCACATCGGCTTGATCGTCGCTGTGGTCTGCTCGCACGCTCCCCTGCCGAGACCCGCCGATGAAGCGCTATCGCAAGCACGACTTCCCCACCGACCAGGTCCGCCGCTTCCTCGAGCCCGGGCCGGTCGTGCTGGTCAGTTCCGCCTGGAAGGGCGAACGCGACATCATGACGATGGGCTGGCACATGGTGCTGGAGTTCTCGCCCTCGCTGATCGCGTGCTGCATCGCTGCCGGCAACCACAGCTTCGAGCTGGTCCGCCGCAGCCGGCAGTGCGTGATCAACCTGCCGACCGCCGACCTGATCGACACCGTGGTCGGCATCGGCAACAGCAGCGGCGCGGAGATCGACAAGTTCGAGCACTTCGGCCTGACCGCGGTGCCCGGCACCCACGTCGACGCACCGCGCATCGACGAGTGCTATGCCCACTTCGAGTGCCGGCTCCACGACGACGGCCTGGTGAAGCGGCGCAACCTCTTCATCTGGGAAGTGGTCAAGGCACACGTCGCACGCACGCCGCGGCTGCCGCGGACCGTGCATTACCGCGGCGACGGCCGCTTCATGCGCTCCGGCGACGAGATCTCGCGCAAGCGGCTGTTCAAGCCGGAGATGCTCTAAGGCCGCACCGGTGCCGCCGTTCAACGGCCGAGGTCGCCGCCGCGCACCGTGGCCCGTCCCTGCGCCACTTCGAAGGTGAAGGCGAAGGCCAGGGTCACCGGCACCGGTTCGATCCGCTCGGCGCCCTCGCAGTCGCCGGAGGTCCGGGGCGATCGTGGGGGCGCGGCGAAGTGGCAGATCGCCGCGGGAACGAACTGCCATTGCCCCACCCGTTCCAGCGTGGCCCGCATCAGGTCGGCGTTGGCACCCAGGGCGCCGGCCGCGCAGTCGGCGCGATCGTTCAGCGCTTCCGCGCGTTCGACCCGGCCGGCGGCGTCCAGGATGACGCGCGCACATACCGTCGTGGGCGCCAGCGTCTGTCGCGGCGAGTCCGCCGGCAGCTGCGGGTTGCCGGTTTCGAGAGGCGCCGGCATGCGAAACACCTCGGCCGGGCCCATCCGGTAAGACGGTGCCGTGCCGGCGGCCTCGCCGTCCGCGGCGGCCGGCAGCATGCGCTGGTCCACCGAATCCTGCCGGACCGTGGGGGCGTGCGTGGCCCGGGTCGCGCAACCCGCCAGCAGCCAGGTGCCGAGCAATACGGCCGTCATGCGTCGCCCGCTCATCCTTCGATCCCGTCCGGCACGCCCTGGGACGCCGCAGGCGCCTCCGCCGCGGAAGACTCCAGCACGAAGGTGACCGGCACGCGCACGCGCGAGGCCACCGCCTGGCCGGCACGCCGCGGCGGCGTGAAACGCCAGCGTCTTGCGGCCTCCAGCGTGGCCGCATCGAACACCCCCGCCGGCTCGCTACGCTCGACCTCGACCTGCGTTGGCAGGCCCCGGGCATCGACATTCACCAGCACGACCACCTGGCCGCTCTGCCCTGCCGCATACGCCGCACCGGGATACGCCGGCGCTGCGAGCGCGCCGAGGCGCCCGTTCCCGTCGTGGCGCTGACCGGCAGACGCATCCGCCGGCCGGCCGGCCACGGCCGAGGGCGACAGCGGCGCCTCATCGGCGAACCTCACCCTCGGCTGCGCGGCCCAGGCGGCGTAGCCGGTCGCCAGCACCGCGAGCAGCATCACCGACAGGCCCACCCGCATGCGCAGCGGCCCGGGCGTCCGGTGGCCGAGCTGCGCGACGCGCTCGGTGAGCGGGTGCGGCGAGCGCCAGTGGCAGCCGAGCGGCGATGACGCCGCCACGCCATGGGCGCGAAGCAGCGCGTTGGCATACAGCCAGCGGCAGCCGGGCCGCTGCGCCAGGACCGCGGCGTCGCACGCCAGTTCCTGGTCGCGTCGGAAGCGCCGCCAGGCCAGGTGCAGTACTGGATTGAACCAGTTGAGGCAGACGATCGCCGCCGCCAGGAGTTTGGCCCACGGGTCACCACGGCGCAGGTGCACGCGCTCGTGCGCCAGGATCAACTCGCGCTCGCTCGCATCGTGGCGGCAGGCGAAGTCCGCGGGGATCACCAGCCGCGGCCGCCACGCTCCGATCACCGCCGGCAGGTGCTGGCCCCGCGAGGCGACGAACACGCCATCCGGCCCGGCCCGCAGGGGGCCGAGCGAGCGCAGGTAGCGGCGCTGCCGCAGCCCCAGCGCGGTCGCGAAAGCGGCTGCGCCCAGCAACCAGCCCACTGTGGCGAACGGCGGCCATGGCTGCGCCGTCAGCCCCTCGGCGGCCACCGCCAGCGCCGACCGTCCCATCGCATCCGGGGCTGCGCCCGGCACCGGCGTCGCGGCGAACGGCGGCAGCAGCACCGCGACCACGGCCACCGGCACGCACAGCCACAACCCGTACGTCGCGCGCGAGCCCAGCCAGGGCCGCAGCCAGGCGCCGGCCAGCCAAGGAATCGCGACCGCGAGGCTGGCGGCCCCCGCCGCTTCGATCAGTGCCCACAGCAGTTCATTGCCCATCGTCCAGCTCCTTGAGTAGGCGTTTCAGTTCGGCGACGTCGGCGGCGCTGAGCCGACCCCGTTGATTGAAGTGCGCCACCAGCGGCGCCACGCGTCCCCCGAACAGGCGCTGCAGCAGCCCGTCGCTCTGCTGCTGCACCCAGTGCTCGCGCTCCAGCACCGGTGAATAAAGATAGCGGCGTCCCTGCTTGACCGCGCGCAACGCGCCCTTGGTGAGCAAGCGGTTGAGCAGGGTCTTCACCGTGGCCTCGGCCCATTCGGTCTGCCCGCTCAGGGCCGACACCACCTCTTCGGCGCTGCGGGGATGACGATCCCACAGCACCTGCATCACCACCGCTTCGGCCTCGCTGATCGACATCACGATTACACCTGTAATTTTTAAAGATTACGCACGTAATCATTTCGTGTGTCAAGCCCCGGGCCCGGACGGGCGATGCCTGCGGCCGGGCATCTTCCGACCGGCCCAGTCCTCGGGCGCCCCGTCGCTTCCGCTACGCTTGCCCGGATGAGTGATTCCCTGACCGACCTCTCCACCGCGGTGGAGTACATCCTGCAGCGCATTCCCGGGCCCCTGCGCGTGGGGGCGCCGCTGGGCATCGGCAAGCCGCACCGGCTGATCAACGCCCTGTATGCGCGGGTGGCGGACGACCCGTCGCGTCCACTGCAGCTGTACACCGCGCTGTCGCTCAACCCGCCGCGCGCGGGCCGCGGCCTGGCGGCGCGCTTCGCCGGGCCGTTCCTGCGCCGCCACTTCGGCGAGGACTTCCCGCGCCTGGCCTACGTCGATGCGATGCTGCAGGACGCGCTCCCGGCGCACGTGCAGGTGGAGGAGTTCTACATGCAGTCCGGCGCGCTGCTGCACTCGACCCAGGCCCAGCGCGCGTACACCAGCCTCAACTACACCCACGCCGCCGACGCGGTGGCGCAACGCGCGCCCAACCTGATCGTGCAGAAGGTCGCGCGCGAGCCGGGCGGCACGCGGCTGTCGCTGTCGTGCAACAACGACATCACCCACGACACCCTGGAAGCCCTCCGGGCACGCGGCCTGCCACGGCCGCTGCTGGTGGCCGAGATCGACCCGCAGCTGCCATGGAT
Source organism: Lysobacteraceae bacterium USHLN149 (assembly GCA_037145635.1). Taxonomy (GTDB): domain Bacteria; phylum Pseudomonadota; class Gammaproteobacteria; order Xanthomonadales; family Xanthomonadaceae; genus JAATFS01. The sequence goes on along the minus strand of JBBCXB010000001.1, from coordinate 196,928 downwards.
CGGCGGCACCGCCGCGGTGGAACGCGATTTCTTCGACCGGGTGGTGGAGCCGCCGGGCCCCTACCCGCGGCTGTTCGGCCTGCCGCGGCAGCCGGTCGGCGACAGCGACTACGCCATCGGCCTGTACGCCAGCGCGCTGGTGCGCGACGGCGGTACGCTGCAGATCGGCATCGGCATCCTGGCCGATGCGATCAGCCACGCGCTGGTGCTGCGGCATACCGACAATGCCGCCTACCGGCGCGTGCTGGCGGCGCTGGACCCGGCACTGGAGCAGCACCCGGCGGTGCGCGGGAGCGGCGGCCTGGGTCCGTTCGAGACCGGCCTGTACGGCTGCAGCGAGATGCTCAACGAAGGCTTCAGGCGCCTGGTCGAGGCCGGCGTGATCCGACGCAAGGTGCACGACGATGCGGCGCTGACCCAGCGGCTGGCCGACGGCCGCGCCGACGCGGCCGACCGCCGGCGCCTGGACGAGGAAGGCGAGTTCCTGCACGGCGCCTTCTATCTCGGGTCGCCGGACTTCTACCAGTGGCTGCGCGAGCTCGACCCGGCGACGCGGCGCGCGATCGGCATGCGCCGCATCAGCGAGATCAACCAGCTGTACGGCGGGCGCGAGGCGCACGAGCGCCTGCAACGGCGCGACGCCCGCTTCTTCAACTCCTGCATGATGGCCACCGCGCTGGGTGCGGCGGTGTCCGACGGGCTGGAGGACGGACGCATGGTGTCCGGGGTCGGCGGCCAGTACAACTTCGTGGCGATGGCGCATGCGCTGCCCGATGCACGCAGCGTGCTGATGCTGCGCGCGGTGCGCGGCGAAGGCGCGCAGGCGCGCTCCAACCTGCGCTGGAACTACGGCCACACCACCATCCCGCGCCACCTGCGCGACCTCTACCTCACCGAGTACGGCATCGCCGACCTGCGCGGCCTCACCGACGAGGACTGCGTGATCGCGATGGCCGGCGTGTGCGACCAGCGCTTCCAGGCACCGCTGCTGGCGCAGGCCCGGGCGGCGCGCAAGCTGGACCCGGGCTTCGTGGCCCCGGCGGCCTGGCAGCGCAACCGCGCCGCGGCGGTGGCGGCCGCGCTGGCGCCGTTCCGGCGCGACGGCACCCTGCCCGACTATCCGCTCGGCAGCGACTTCACCGCGGTGGAGCAGCGCCTGGCACGCGCGCTCGGCTGGCTGAAGACGCGCACGGCCGCCATGCCGGGCCGGCTGCACACGCTGGTGCAGGCGCTGTGCCGCGGCGGCGCGCACGATCGCGAAGCGCTGCAGCGCATGCAGCTGGACGCGCCACGCGGGCTCGGCGAGCGCGTGCAGGCGCGGCTGCTGCGGCTGGCCCTGGCGCGCACGGCCCGCTGACGCGCCGGTACGGTCGCGGGCCGCCCGGCCAACGTTAGCCGTGCCTGTACGCCGGGCGCGCTCTTCACGGCCGCTGCGCAGGCCGGTACGGCAAGGTGAGCCCACGTTCTTCCTGGAGTCGCCCATGTCCCTACGCCAGCACGGTCTCGCCCGCCTCGTCGCCCTCGCGCTCGCCACCACCTCGCCGGGCCTGGCGTGGGCCCAGGCGCCCCTGCCGGCGCCGGTGCCCGAGGCGCCCGCGGCCGTGGCCACCGGGGTCCGCTCGGACCTGCACGCACAGGTGCTGCTGGACCGCGCGCACTTCTCGCCCGGGCAGATCGACGGCGAGGTCGGTTCCAACCAGAAGCGCGCGGTGGCCGGCTTCCAGTCCGCGCACGGTCTCAAGCGCACCGGCGAGCTCGACGACGCCACCTGGAAGGCGCTGCAGCCGGACGCCACGCTGCCGCTGGCGCGCTACACGCTGACCGCCGAGGACGTGGCCGGCCCGTTCGCGCCGATCCCGGACCGGCCCGCCGAGCAGGCCAAGCTGCAGCGGCTGGGCTACGCCTCGATCGAGGAGGCCCTGGGCGAGCGTTTCCACGCGTCGCCGGAGCTGCTGCGCACGCTCAATCCCGGCGTGGACCTCACCAGGGCCGGCAGCGTGATCCAGGTGCCCAACCTCGGCGCGCCGGCGCCGCTGGCCAAGGCCGCGAAGCTGGTGATCGACAAGTCCGATTCCACGCTGCGGCTGTTCGACGCGCAGGGCAAGGTCTATGCACAGTTCCCGGTGTCGTCGGGCAGCCAGCACGACCCGCTGCCGATCGGCCGCTGGAAGATCCTCGGCATCTCGCGCGACCCGGTGTTCCACTACAACCCGAAGCTGTTCTGGGACGCGAAGGCCGGCGAAGGCAAGGCCACGCTGCCGCCCGGCCCGAACAACCCCGTGGGCGTGGTCTGGATCGACCTTTCCAAGCCCCATTACGGCCTGCACGGCACGCCGGAGCCGGGACACGTCGGCAAGACCGAGTCGCATGGCTGCGTGCGCATGACCAACTGGGATGCCCTGCAGGTGGCGGACGCGGTCGACGCGTCGGTGCCCGTGGTGATGCAGAAGTAGCCGCATGAAGACCCTCCTGACCCTGCTCGTCGGCTTGATCCTGGGCGCGGCGGGCTATTGGTGGCTGTCGCTGCGTACGCCGGGGCCGGTGACCGCCGCGCCGGCGCCGCCCGCCGCACCGGCGGCCATCGTGGCCGACGGGGAGCGCCCCCCGGCCAGCGTCCAGGCCTCCCCAGTGCCGGATGCCGCCGCGGCGCCTGCGCCCGCTGCGGCGCCCGTCTCCCCTGCCGCCCCTCCCGCGGCCGCGGGTCCAGGCCCCGAGCCCGCGGCCGCGCCGCCCGGCGGCCCGCTGCTGCTGCCGGTGCAGGGCCTGGGCCGCGACCAGTTGCAGGACACCTTCACCGACGCCCGCAGCGAGGGCCGCGTGCACGACGCCATCGACATCCTCGCGCCCACCGGCACGCCGGTGCTGGCGGTAGCCGACGGCACCGTCGAGAAGCTGTTCGACAGCGAGCGCGGCGGCCTGACCGTCTACCAGTTCGAACCCGGCGGCAAGTACTGCTACTACTACGCCCACCTGCAGCGGTATGCCGACGGCCTGGCCGAGAAGCAGAGCCTGCGGCGCGGCCAGGTCATCGGCTATGTCGGCAGTACCGGCAACGCCGATCCGGGCGCCCCGCACCTGCATTTCGAGATCCACCGCCTCGGCCCCGAGAAGCAGTGGTGGAAGGGCGAATCGCTCAACCCGTATCCGGTATTGCACGACGGCCGGCCGCTGGACTGACGTTCCTTCCAGGCCGGGGCCTGCCTGAGCGGAGCCGGGTGACGACCCGCAGCCCGGCCGGCCCCCGGCGGCCGGCTATTCGTCCGGCGCCGCCAGGTCCTTGCTCAACGACCCCCGGTGCCGCACCGGATAGATCGGTACTTCGCCCGCCGCGCCGCCGCCCGTCACGATCAGGAAGAACGGGGTACGGCCCGGGGTGCGACCGGCCTGCGCCGGGTCCTCGGTGACGTTGAGCGGGCTGTGCCGGCGCAGCTTGACCAGGGTCACGCCTTCGCCCTTCAGCGCGCACACCGCCTCGTCGCGATGGCCCGACTCGGTGTAGTCGCCGGGCGGAATCCTCGCAACATTAGTGCGCTCCACCTGCCCGCCGCTCAGGACCGAGACCACGTAGCCGGCACCGTCGGCCCGCTCCACCCGCAGCATCGCCTCGCCCTTCGGCGCCAGGGCATAGCTGCCGAGCAGGGCATCGCAGTCGCCGTCGCGGGCCTGCGCGTGCGGCGCCAGCGGCAGCGCCGCCGCCAGCACCCAGGCGAGGCGCAGCGCGCGGTGGCGGGGACCGGAAGACGGGACGGGGGCCATGGCGGGATCTCCTTGCAGGGCCGCCAGCATGCCGCATCGGCGCCTCGCGGGGGAACCGGCGCGCGGCGGCGCCCGCAAAACGCAGAAGGCCGGCGATGCGGCCGGCCTTCTGCGTCATCGACGTCGCGGGCGGATGCCTACAGCGCCTTGGCCGCCGCGACCACGTGCTCGGCGGTGATCTCGAAATGCTTGTACAGCACCTCCGCCGGCGCCGAGGCCCCAAAGGTGTCGATACCGACCACCGCACCGTCCAGGCCCACGTACTTGCGCCAGAAGCCGGTGACGCCGGCCTCCACCGCCACGCGCTTGCGCACCGCGTTCGGCAGCACCGACTCGCGGTAGGCCGCGTCCTGGCGGTCGAACACGTCGGTCGACGGCATCGACACCACGCGCGTCTTCAGGCCGGCGGCATCCAGCACCTGCTTCGCCTCGGTGGCCAGGCCCACTTCCGAGCCGGTACCGATCAGGATCACGTCGGGCGTGCCGCCCTCGGCATCGGCCAGCACGTAGCCGCCGCGCGCGATCTGCTGGATCTGCGCTTCGCTGCGGGGCTGGTGCTGCAGGTTCTGGCGGCTGAACACCAGGCAGCTCGGCCCGTCCTGGCGGGTGATCGCGGCCTTCCAGCTCACCGCCGTCTCCACCGTGTCGCACGGGCGCCAGACGTCGTTGTTGGGGATGTAGCGCAGCGAGGCCAGGTGCTCCACCGGCTGGTGGGTCGGGCCGTCCTCGCCCAGGCCGATCGAGTCGTGGGTGTAGACGTGGATCGAATGCGCCGGGATCAGGGCGCTCATGCGCACGCCGTTGCGGGCGTAGTCGCTGAACACCAGGAAGGTGGCGTCGAACGGGATGAAGCCGCCATGCAGCGCCAGGCCGTTGGCGATCGCGGTCATGCCGAACTCGCGCACGCCGTAATAGACGTAGTTGGCGTTCGGGTCGTCGCCGACCACCGTCTTGCTGGCCTTCCACAGCGTCAGGTTCGAATGCGCCAGGTCGGCCGAGCCGCCGATCAGCTCGGGCAGCAGCGGCGCGAACGCCTCGATCGCCATCTGCGAGGCCTTGCGCGAGGCGAGCGTCTGGCCGGCGGCCGCCTGCGCGGCGATGTAGGCGTCGGCCTGGGCGATGAAATCGGCCGGCAGCTCGCCATGCGAACGCCGGGTCAGCTCCGCGGCCTCGTCCGGGTACTGCGCAGCATACTTGTCGAACGCCTGCTCCCACTCGGCCTGGCGCAGCGTGCCCGCGCCGCCGGCACGCCAGCCGTCGTAGATCTCCTGCGGGATCTCGAACGGGCCGTACGGCCAGTCCAGCGCCTTGCGCGCGCCCGCCAGCTCTTCCTGGCCCAGCGCGGCGCCGTGCGACGACTCCTTGCCGGCCTTGGTCGGCGCGCCGAAGCCGATGGTGGTGCGGCAGCAGATCAGGGTGGGCTTGTCGCCCTGGCCGATGGCCGCCTCGATCGCCGCCTTGATGGCGTCGGCGTCCTGGCCGTCGACATCGCGGATCACGTGCCAGCCATACGCCTCGAAACGCGCCGGGGTGTCGTCGCTGAACCAGCCGGCGGTGTTGCCGTCGATCGAGATGTGGTTGTTGTCCCAGAACGCGACCAGCTTGCCCAGGCCCCAGGTGCCGGCCAGCGAGGCGGCCTCGTGCGAGATGCCCTCCATCAGGCAGCCGTCGCCCATGAACACCCAGGTGCGGTGGTCGACGATCTCGTGCTCGGGGCGGTTGTAGCGCTGCGCCAGCAGCTTCTCGGCCAGCGCGAAGCCGACCGCGTTGGCGAAGCCCTGGCCGAGCGGGCCGGTGGTGGTCTCCACCCCGGGGGTCTCGCTGTGCTCGGGATGGCCGGCGGTCTTGCTGTGCAGCTGGCGGAAGCGCTTGAGCTCGTCCAGCGGCAGGTCGTAGCCGGACAGGTGCAGCAGCGCGTACTGCAGCATCGAGCCGTGGCCGTTGGACAGCACGAAGCGGTCGCGGTTGAACCACTTCGGGTTGTTCGGGTTGTGGCGCAGGAAGTCGTTCCACAGCACTTCGGCGATGTCGGCCATGCCCATGGGCATGCCGGGATGGCCGGACTTGGCGGCTTCGACCGCGTCGGCGGCAAGGAAACGGATGGCGTTGGCCAGCTGGCGGCGGGTAGGCTGGGTCATGGGGCGTCTACGGGAGCGGAAGGGGTCCGCGGGAGCGGACGCCCATTGTCCCACAGAGCCGGGAATGGGGAATGGGGAATGGGGATTCGGTGTGGAGCGGGACAGCGCCCAATCCCGAATCCCCAATCTCCGCTCGCTACTTCTCGCCCTTGGCGACCAGGGTCGACAGCGCCAGGTCGCCGGTCACGTTGAGCGCGGTCCGGCACATGTCGAGGAAGTGGTTCACGCCCAGAATCAGGCCGATGCCGACCGGATTGACCCCGACCATGGCGCAGATCAGCGCCACCACCGGCAGCGAGCCGGAGGGCACGCCGGCGGTGCCGATGCCGCCGAGGATGCACACCAGCATCACCATGAACTGCTGGCCGATGCCCAGCTCGACGCCGAAGAACTGCGCCAGGAAGATCACCGTCACGCCCTCGAACAGCGCGGTGCCGTTCTGGTTGGCCGTGGCGCCCACGGTCAGCACGAACCGCGACACCCGCGACGGCAGGCCCATCTCGTCGGCCACGCGCAGCGCCGTCGGCAGGGTGGCGTTGCTGGAGGCCGTGGAGAACGCCATCACCGTGGCCTCCTGGCTCTGCCTGAAGAACGCCAGCGGCGAACGCCCGGCGAACTTCACCGCCAGGCCGTAGGTCAGCACCATGTGCAGGCCCAGCGCCAGCACCACCACGCCCACGTAGGCCCCGAGCCGGATCAGCAGCTCGAAGCCGAACAACGCCGCCAGGTTGAACATGAAGCAGGCCACCGCATAGGGCGCCAGCCGGATCACCAGGCCGATCAGCGTCATCGAGATCTCGAACACGCCCTCGATGCCGCGCTTGAGCGTGGCCACCTTCGCGTCGTCGGTCAGCACCATGCCCACGCCGAACATCACCGCGAAGAACATCAGCGACAGGATCGCGCCGTTGCTGGAGGCGGCGGCGATCACGTTGCTGGGCACGATCGACATCAGCATGTCCATGCCCTGCGGCTGGCTGCCGCTGCTGGCGATGATCTCGCGGCTGCGCTCCACGTTCTCCTGCAGCAGCTGGCTGGCCAGTTGCGCGTCCACGCCGGCGCCCGGCTTGAGCACGTTGACCAGCACTAGCCCCAGCAGCACGGCGATGCCGGACAGCACGATGGTGTAGCCCAGGGTCTTCCAGCCGATGCGGCCGAGCGCGCGGATGTCGCCCATCTCGGCCACGCCGATCACCAGCGCCGAGAACAGCAGCGGCACGATCAGCATGAAGATCAGGTTGAGGAACAGCTGCGAGAACGGCGTGGTGACATAGGTGGTGAACGTGCGCACCCAGGCCGCGTCCGCGCCGGCCAGGTAGTACACCGCCAGCCCCAGCAGCAGTCCGACCGCGAAGCCGATGCCCATCTTCCAGTGGAGCGGCAGGCCGGCGCGGGAAGCGGCTGCGGAGTCGGTCATCGATCGGCCTTCGGTATCGGGAAACGGAGGCCGGAGCTTAACAAAGCCCATCGGCGCGGCCACCTACCCGCGCGGCGGTGCGCTCCCTACCCGCACCCACCACGTCGCTGCGCGGCCCGCAGGCCGCGGCCGGCGCACGCCGCTACTGGGGCGCGCGCGGATACAGCGGCGGCAGTTCCGGGGCCGGTGCCGCCACGACCGTGCGCCAGCGCGGGCCGCCGGCGAAGGCCGTGCGCAGGGCGGCACGGGCGGCCGGCCCATCGCCGGCGCCTCCCCAGCGCGCGCGCTGCATCTGCAGCACCGCCTCGCGCTGCGCGGGATCGTCCAGGCGCCCCACCACCGCATCCAGGTCGCCGACCCCGGCCAGGCCGCACAACGCCTGTGCCACCTCGTCGAACCCGCCGGTGTCCAGCGCGCGCCGCAGCTCGGCCATGCCCTGGCGCGCCGGCCCCGGCCCCCTGGCCGCGGCCGCCGGCGGCGCCCCGTCCGACGCGGGCCGCAGCGGACGGCGGCGCCCCAGCGCCCAGGCCAGCGTGCCCAGCCACAGCAGCGCGAACACCGCGGCGGCGGCGATCCAGGGCCAGGGCCACCGAGCGCGTGCCGGAAGCGCCAGCGCCGGATCGGCGGCCGCGGCGGGCGCGCGGGCCGGCGACGCTGCGGCGGTGCTCGCCGGCGCCGCGAAGCTGCCGCTGCCCGGCGCGACCTGCAGCGTCACGTCCGGCAGCGTCGCGCTGCGCACGGCACCGGCGCCCACGTCCCACCACTGCACCTGCAGCCCCGGCACCACCAGCGGACCGGCGCGGTTGGGCACGACCGAGTAGCGCCGCGTCAGCCGCAGCTGCGGCGAACCGCCGACAAAGCGGTCGTCGGCCTGGGGCGGCTCGGCGAACACCTGCGCATCGGGCACCGACGGGGTCGGCAGCTCCGGGAACTGCGCCTGGGTGGCGCCGGTCGCGGTGGCCTCCACCACGATCTGCGCGGCCTCGCCGGCCACGGCACGCTGCGGCGTGGCGGTGTAGCGCAGGCTGAGGTTGCGCAACGGCAGCCAGGGCTGCGGCGCGCCGGCCGGCATCGCCCGCACCTGCAGCGTGGTGCTGGCGCTGCGGGCGTCCAGTTCGCCGTTGCCGCGGCCGAAGTAGTCGTCGAAGAAGCCGCCGACCGCGCGGCCGCTGAAGCGCGCGCCGGGCAGCTGCAGCGGCCCACTGCGCTCGGGCACCAGCAGGAAGCGCCGCTCCACCACGTTGTACTGGCGGCCGTTGACCGCCTTGACCGAGTTGACGTCGTCGCCGATGCGCTGCAGCGACGCGCCGTCGGGCGTGTCGAGATCGAGCTGGCCGGAGGCCAGCTGGGTGGAGAAGTACAGCCGCACCACCACGCCCACGCTCTGCTGCACGTAGGGCCGCGGGTCGTCGACCACCGTTTCCACGAATGCGGCCTCGCTACCCTGCGCGTCGCGGCCCTGGGCGGTGGGCCCGGGTGCCGGGGTCGCGGCCGCGGCGGTGCCGACCGACAGCCGCAGCGGCGCGGTCAGCTCGTTGCCCACGCGCAGCGCCGGGATCGTCATTTCGCCAGCACGCCGCGGGCTCAGCGCCACCCCGAACAGCGAGCGGATCGACACCGTGCCGTTGCTGACCTGCATCTGCCGGCTGCCGGTCTGCGCGCTGAGGCCGAAGGCGCCCTGCAACGGCGCGTAGTCCGGCTCGGCCGAGCGCTGGTCGGTCTCGATGTTGAGGGTGACGGTCTCGCCGACCCCGACGCTGTCGCGGTCCAGCCAGGCGCGGGTCTCCGCCGCGGCCTGCGCGACCGGGCCGAGCGAAGCGGCGAGGCCCAGCAGTGCGGCCAGGGCGCGTGAGCGATGCCGTCCCATCATTGTCCTTCCCGTTGCCTGCGTTCGTATTCCAGCCTGAACTTCGCGCGCAGCAGGCTGCCCGGATCGTCGGGCACGCGCCGCATCCACGCCTCCACCGCCTGGCGCTGCTCGCGTTGTTGCGGCGTTTCGTCGGGGGCCTCGCCGGCCTCGCCCGCGGCCGGCGGCTTGCCGTTGCGGCCCTGCTGTGCCATGGCCTGCTGCATGCGTTCGCGCTGTGCCCGGTTGGCCTGCTGCTGCGCCTGCGCATCCTCGCCGCGCGGGTCCTGCGGCGGCGTGCCACGGCCCGCAGGCGGGGGCTGCGCCCCGGACTTGCCGGTCGACGGCGGCGGGTTCTGGCCGTCCTTGGGCGGCGCGCCGCCCTTCGGCTTGTCCGGCTTCGGCGAGGGCGGGCGGCGCTTGCGCGCGGCCTCGACCGCCGCGCGGTTGGCCTTCGCATCGGCCATGTCCGGATGCTGCTTCAAGGCACGGTCGTAGGCGGCGATGGCCTCGTCGTAGCGGCCCTGCCGCGCCAGCGCGTTGCCCAGGTTGTACTGGGCCTGGTCGCTGCCGATGCCCTCGAACTGTTTCTGCGCGCCGGCGAAGTCGCCGCTGCGGTAGGCCTGCACGCCACGGTCAATGCGCTGCTGCTGCACCTGGTCGGCGCGCCGCCACCAGGTGCCGTCGGCGGCCTGCGCGGGCAGCGCGAGCGGCAGCAGGCCGAGCATCGCGAGCGCCGCGAGCGCGCCGCGCCGGCGGAACGCCAGCAGGGCCAGCAGCATCAGCGGCGGCAGCAGCCAGTAGCCTTCGTCCAGCCAGTCCTTGCCGCCCTGCGCCTGGCGGTCGCCGGCTTCCCGGCGCGCCGGATCGAGCACGCCGAGCGCGCGCAGGTCCGAATCGTCCACCGACAATCGCGCGTAGCGGCCGCCGCCGTCGCCGGCCAGCCGCTTGAGCGCCGGCTCGTCCAGGTGCGCCTGCGCGATCGCGCCCTGCGCGGTGCGGTAGGCGGCGCCGCGCTCGGTACCCAGCCCCAGCGCCGAGACGTGGTAGCCGCGCGCGGACGCCAGCGCGGCCGCCTCGCGCGCGGCGTCGTCGGCGCCGTCGCTGAGCACCAGGATGTCGCCCTGCGCGAAGCCGGCGCGCGCCAGCAGCTGGCTGGCGGCGTCGATGGCGCGGTCGGCGCGCTGGCCATCCACCGGCATCACCGAGGGCGACAGCGCATCCAGGAACAGCGCCACGTTGGCCGCGTCGCGGGTCAGCGGCGCCACCGTGAAACTGTCGCCGGCATAGGTCAGCAGCGCCACGTCGCCGCCGGCGCGCTCGCGCAGCAGCGTGGCGAGCTTGGCGCGCGCCTGCAGCAGCCGCGACGGCGGCAGGTCGGTGGCCTCGGCGCTCGACGACAGGTCCAGCGCGATCACCAGCGGCGCATTGGACCGGAACAGCGGCCGCTCGCTCTGGCGCCAGCTCGGCCCGCTCAACGCCAGCACCGCCAGGGTGTAGGCCAGCGCCACGAGCACGAAGCCCCACCCACTGCTGCGGCCGCCGGCCACCAGCAGCTGCGGCAGCAGGTGCGCATCCACGCTGCGGCGCCAGACGTTGCCGCGGCGCTGGCGGTAGGCCCAGATCGCCGCGCCCGGCAGCAGCGCCAGCAACGCCCAGAACCAGGCCGGCCGCAACCAGTGCAGCGAGTGCAGCAGCTCCGTCAGCGCGCCCACGACCACCTCCGCGGCAGCAGGAACGCGATCACCGCCAGCAGCAGCGCCGCACCCAGCGGCCAGTGGAACTGCTCGATGCGCGGCTGCACCGCCGGGCCGGCCGCCTTGACCGGCTCCAGCCGGTCGAGTTCGGCATAGATGCCGGCCAGCTGCTCGGTGTCGCGGGCACGGAAGAAACGTCCGCCGGTCCGGGTGGCGATGCTGCGCAACGTGGTCTCGTCGATCTCGCTCTCGTCGCCGCCGGGGATCGGGATGCCGAACAGCGAGTACCCGCCGCTGCCGCCGAAGGCGATGGTGTGCACCCGCACGTTTTCGGCCTTCGCCAGTTCGGCCGCCTTCAGCGGCTCCAGTACGCCGGCGGTGTTGACGCCATCGGTGAGCACGATGACCACGCGCTGGCCCTGCGGCTGCTCGCGCAGGCGCTTGACCGACAGCGCGATCGCATCGCCCAGCGCGGTCTCGCGCCCGGCCAGGCCGACCACGCTGTCGCGCAGCTGGTCGCGCACCGAGGCCAGGTCGGCGGTCAGCGGCGTCAGCGCATAGGCGCGCTGCCCGAACACCAGCAGGCCGACGCGGTCGCCCTGGCGCCGTTCGAGGAAGTCGGCCAGGACCGCCTTGGCCGCGGTCAGCCGGTCGACGACGCGGCCGCCCAGTTGCATGTCGGGTTCGCTCATGCTGCCGGACAGGTCCACCGCCAGCATCATCTGCCGCGCTTCCTGCGGCGGCTGGATCGGTTCGCCGAGCTGCTGCGGCCGCGCCAGCGCCGCGCACAGCAGCGCCCAGGCCAGCCACGCCAGCACGCGCGGCTGGCGCAGGCCGGGCAGGCGCTCGGCCTGCGCGATCGAACGCAGCTGCTCGCCATAGGGCACCCGCAGCGCCGCCTGCCGACCGCGCTGGCGCGGCCACAGCAGCATCACCAGCGGCAACGGCAGCAACCACCCCGCCCAGGGCCAGGCGAACGTGGCGAACGCGTCCTGCCAGTGCGGCCATGCCCAACCCGTCATCGCCGCCCCGCCATCAGTTCCTCGAAGCGGCGTGCGGCGAGCCGGCGCAGCGCCTCGGGATCGGCCACCTCCGGCGTGCGCCGGAACCCGCCCTCCAGCAGCGCGCGGCCCGGCCCCTGGGTGAACGCGCGGCCGCGGCGCCCGTCGAGCAGGCGCAGCCAGGCTTCGCCCTGCAGGCGGTCGGCCCGTGGATCGATCCGGCGCGCGGCCCGGCGCAGCAGCGCGGACATCGTCGCCAGGGCCTCGGCCTCGCCGCCGGCCTGCGCCAGCTCCTGCGCGAACAGCGCCCGCCAGCGCCGCCGCCGCGCCCGCCGGCGCCAGGCCCAGCCCAGCAACGTACCGAGCAGCAGCGCCACGGCGGCGATGACGATCCACCAGCCCGGGGCCGGCGGCCACCAGGCCGGGGCCGGCGGCAGGTGCACGTCGCGCAACGGCAGCTGTGACGGCGCGACCGCGAACACGCCGGCGCTCATCCGCGCACCGCCGCGGCGGTACCCAGCCAGGCGTCGCTGGCATCGGCGGTGGACAGCACCTGGGTGCGGATGCGACGCGCCGGCAGGTCGGCTGCCAGCCGTTCGAGCGGCTGCACGAATTCGGCCCGCCAGCGCGCGCGCCCGGCCGCCGACGCCAGGTCGACCTCGACCCGCCGCCCCTCGGCCACGAACGGCAGCGCCTGCGCCGGCGGTGCCAGCTCCAGCGGATCCACCAGCAGCACGACCACCACCTCGTGGTGCAACGCCAGCCCCGACCAGCGCGACAGCGGCACCGCCGCGGCGCTGCGCGGGTCGGCGAACACGGTCAGGCGCGAACCCGGGCGCAGCAGCCGCACCGCGTGGTCAAGTGCCACCGGCAGGCCGGCATCGTCGGTAGGTGGACGCGCGTACCAGCGCACCAGCGCGTCGAGCACGCGCAGCACGCCGCGCTGGCCCGAGGCCGGCGGCACCGGCGCTTCGCCGAGGCTGCCGCGCAGCGCCGCCACGCGGTCGCCCTGGCGCTGCGCCAGCCACGCCGCCACCGCCGCGGCGCGCGCGGCCTGTACCGACTTGTAGCGCACGCGTGTCCCGAAGTAGAGCGTGGGCGCGGTGTCGGCCACGATCAGGCTCAGGCGCTCGCGCTCGGCCTGGAACAACTTGGTATGGGCGCGCCCGCTGCGCGCGGTGACGCGCCAGTCGATGTGCCGGGCGTCGTCACCGGGCACGTGTTCGCGCGACTCGGCGTACTCCATGCCGCGGCCACGCGTCATTGCCGGCACCGGCCCGATCAGGCCGTGCCGCCCGCGCCCGGGCTGCTTGCGCTGCAGGGCGACACCGCGCAACGCGATCAGTTCCGGCAGCGACGGGCGCAGGCCGTCGCCACCGAGGGCGGCGACCTGCGAGGCGGAGGGCACGGCAGCGGGCGTCATCGCGCGGACGGCGACTGCCGGTCGCGCCGCCGGGATTCACGCGTCGAGCGCTGGCGGCTCATGGCAGGCGGCTCATGGCAGGGGGATCTTGTCCAGCAGCGCAGCGACCAGGCGCTCGCCGTCCCAGCCCTCGGCGGTGGCCTCGTAGCTCGGCAGCACCCGATGGCGCATCACGTCGGGCGCGATCGCGCGCACGTCGTCCGGGGTCACGAAGTCGCGCCCGGCCAACCAGGCCCGCGCACGGGCGCAGCGCTCCAGCGCGATCGAACCGCGCGGGCTGGCGCCCCAGGCGATGCGGCGCGCCAGCGTCGGGTCGTAGCGGCTCGCATCGCGCGAGGCCAGCACCAGTTCGATCAGGTAGCGCTCCAGCTGCGGCGCCATGTGCAGCGCCAGCACCGCCTGGCGCGCGGCGAACACGTCCTCGAGCGGAATCCGGTCCGGCACCGGCTCGCCGTGGGCCTGCGGATTGCGCGCGCTCTCGCGGGCCAGCCGCAGGATCTCGGCTTCCGCGTCGGCCTGCGGGTAGCCGATGCGCACGTGCATCAGGAACCGGTCCAGCTGCGCTTCCGGCAACGGGAAGGTACCTTCCTGCTCGATCGGGTTCTGCGTGGCCATCACCAGAAACAGCTGCGGCAGCGCGTAGGTGTGCCGCCCCACCGTCACCTGGCGCTCGCCCATGGCCTCCAGCAGCGCGGACTGCACCTTGGCCGGCGCGCGGTTGATCTCGTCGGCCAGCAGGATCGGGTGGAAGATCGGCCCGGGCACGAACTCGAAGCGGCCCTCCTGGGGACGCCAGATCTCGGTGCCGGTGAGGTCGGCGGGCAGCAGGTCCGGGGTGAACTGGACGCGGGCGAAGTCCGCCTCCAGGCGCGAGGCCAGGGCGCGGATCGCGGTGGTCTTGGCCAGGCCCGGGGCGCCCTCGACCAGCAGGTGGCCATCGGCGAGCAGGGCGATCAGCAGGCGCTCGACCAATGCGGACTGGCCGACGATGCGGCCGGCGAGCGAATCGCGCAGCGCGGTGAACCGGCCGTGCAACCGATCCACCTCGGGAGCAGGCGGGGCGTCTTGGGGAAGCGGGGGCGGGGCGTTCATAGGCCCAGTTTGACCGATCCGCGCCGCGATGGTTCATCTGGGGCGGCAGGAGGTTCAGCCAGACCCGGCTCAAGCGCCATGACCCTTAGAGAACAAACATCAACATCGCGCCTATTCTTCAGTGGAAGATCGCCCGGCCTGGCTTGCATGGCGTTCGACAGCAACTTCGACTTCGACCTTGACTGCCCACATTGCAAAAATTCAGGGTATGGGGAGTTGGACCTTTAATGAGGCTAACCAGCCGAAACTCTGCGTAGTGCAACTTCAAAAGGCGGAAGGGAGCCCGGAAGCTCCCTCCCTACTTACTGGCAAGCTCTTCAAGGGCAGACCTGACTGACCTGAGCAGAACAAGATAAACCGCCACCGTTTGCGGAATACTGGCCACCACAGGAGAGAGCGACCGTTCCGGCGCCGCTGGTTGCAATCGATTCGCCCGCCGCCAACCGGCCGTTGTATCCCGGCGACTGAATTCCACAGGTTGTTATGGTTCCAGCCACGCTACCCGAAGCTTGGGTGCACTCGACGATTGCCGCCGATTTAATCGGCGCCAAACCGCGCGAGGAATTGCCATTGCTGGCAGATCCAAAAATTGTTTGTTCCGGTGAACAGGTGGAATCGTCGATCGTTGCCGTGCATCCCAAGCTCCCTCCATTAGCGGAGTAGGAGCCATTGCAGTTGAGAATGACATTCCCTGGGCCGGTCGTGCCAATTGACTCCCCCACTGACAAGACTCCGTTCCATCCTGGTGCCTCGATGGAGCAGCGTGTGCCCGCGGCCCCGCCGCCGACGGCTCTGGTACAGGTAACCACGGACAGCGTCGTAGCCAAACCCATCCCCCGATTGGATTGGCCGTTGTGCGCGCTCGCCGTAATGGTTTGAGTTGCCGCAGCAGCTGAGTTGCAAAGGCCAAGACCGGCCATCAACAACCCCGAAAAACATGTTTTCCATACATTTCTCATATCCACTCCTCCGAGAAACTGACTAGACCATCCGATTGCATCTTTCCCTTCAAGACGACCCCTTGCATCGGCACCAGCCGAAGGTCGTCTTTATTAAGGGTACACACCCGGCGCCGATTGTCCATGAAAAAACGTAATCGAAATAATTAATTCCGAATAAGGCTCTACCGAAAGATCGATCATGCGGGCACTGCCGCCCCTTGCGCGTCGCCGACAAGAAATGCGGCATTTATTCGAAACGCTCGAAATCAAAGGCAAGCTAGTCCGGAACTTCGAAGGGCATGCATGCCACTTTTTATTTCCTGCCCTTACAGGACCAGACCCACATGACGTGAAACGTCTGTTTGCCGCGCACGACCGTCAGCGTCAGGCTCGTGGCGCTCGCCTCCCAGGTACCCTCCACGGCTCTCGTCCTGAGGGTATTAAGAGCGGGGCAACACGCACCACGCCCGCTGGAAATGAACTCACCCCAAGTATTAGATCGCCCAACGCGAAGAGGCCGCTCGCGCGGCCTCTTGGTTCGATACGAAGGCAGGCGCCGCGGCGCCTGAACTCAGCGCGCAGCCGCAGCCACCCGCAGCACCTTCGGCGTCACGAAGACCAGCAGTTCCGCCTTGTCCTTGCTCCTGCCACGCTTCTTGAACAGGTTGCCCAGGAACGGGATGTCGCCCAGGAACGGCACCTTGCTGAGGCTGCTGCGGTCGGTGAACTCGTAGACACCGCCGATGACCACCGTCTGCCCGTCGTCCACCAGTACCGCGGTGTTGATCTCGCGCCGGTTGATGGACGGCACGGTGCCGTAGCCCTCCAGCACGATCAACTCGTCCACCTCGTCCTTCTTGACGTTCATGTTGAGGAACACACGGTTGTCGTTGGTGATGGTCGGCGTGACCCGCAGCTCCAGCAGCACTTCCTTGAACTGCACGTTCGGCGTGGCCGCCGTACCCGACGTGCCGCCGGTGATGGTGACGTAGCCGATCTCCTTGCCCTGCTTGATCACGCCTTCGCGCTGGTTGGCGGTCACGATGCGGGGATTCGAAATCACCTCGCCACGCCCCTCCTCCTGCAGCGCCGACAGCTCGAGATCCAGATTGAAGTTCGAGCCCAGGAGCGTATAAGCCAGGCTGGGAATCGACGTGCCGGTGACAAAGCCGCTGGCGGGCAGGCTGACGTTCAAGCCACGCGTGGCCGCGGTACCGCCGCCGGTGGCGGTACTGCCGATGGTCGCGACGTTGTCCCCATAGGTATGCGTGCCACCGATGCCGAACTTGGCACCCAGGTCGCGCGCGAATGTGTCGGTGGCGATGACGATGCGGCCCTCGATCAGGACCTGGTCCACCGGGCGGTCGATGTGCGAGATCAGCTCGCGCATCTGCGCGACCTTCTTCGGGATGTCGCTGATCATCAGCGTGTTGGTGCGCTCGTCGGCCACCACGCGCCCGCGCGGCGACAGGAAGCCGTTGTCGTTCTCGCCGCTGCTTCCGCCACTGTTTCCGCTGCCACCACCACCGCCACTGCCGCCGATGCCCTTGGCCTCGGTGAGCGCCTTGAAGATCGCGGTGGCGCTGTGGTAGTTGATCTGGATGTAGTCGGTGGTCAGGTCCTCGCGGTTCTCGATCGCGATGCGCGCGTCTTCCTTGTCCTGCTCGAACTTGGCCAGCTCCGGCTGCGGCGCCACCCAGACCACGCCGCCGTCGCGGCGCTTGTCCAGGCCGCGGGCGCGCAGCACGATGTCCAGCGCCTGGTCCCAGGGCACGTTCACCAGCCGCAGGGTCACGTTGCCCTGCACGGTGTCCGAGGCGACGATGTTGAGGTTGGACTCCTCGGCGATCAGCTGCAGCACGGTGCGCACCGGCACGTCCTGGAAGTTGAACGTCACCGGACGGCCGCTGTAGCCGCGCGCGGCGATCTGCGCGGCGGCCTGCGTCACCGCCGCGGCGCTGACCCCGCCGACCGCCGGCTGGCCCTTGCGCGGGGAGATCTCGACCACGTACTCGTTGCCGGTCTGGTAGGCCAGCGAATCGAACGCTCCGGTGGTGGTCAGCACCAGCTGCGCGCCGCCGCCGGACGGCATCGCGTCGATGCGCTGCACCGGCGTGGCGAAGTCGGCCACGTTGAGCGGCCGCTGCAGCTCGGCCGGCAGCCGGGCGTTGCCCACGTCCACCACCACGCTGTTGCCCTGGGTGCGAAGGTCCGGGCTGGCGCCCTCGCCGTCGAACCGCAGGATCAGCCGGCCGGTGCCGTCGTCGCTGCGCTTGAAGTCGATCTTCGACACCGACCGCGTCGCCGGCACCGTCTTGGACGGGTCGGGCGCGGTGGCGCCGCCGGCGGCAGGAGCCGCGAGGGCGGGACCGGCGGCCAGCGCGAGCGCGAACCCCAGCGCGCACGCCCGGACCCGTGCGATACGCCGGGCGGGGCACAGGCTCAGGGCATTGGAAAAGGTCATCGTGCTATCCCCTATCAATCATTGATCGTCGAGCGCGAGAGCGGCCGGCCGTTCCAGCCATCCGCCCGCGCCGTCCGGCACCAGTTCAATCAGTTCGATGCGGTCCTCGAAGACACCGGTGACCCGCCCATCGCTCTGCCCCATGTAGATGCCCGGGCGCACGCGGTAGGTCACCTTGTCCGGCGCCATCACCAGCGCGACCAGTCCGGAGCCGCCGCCGATGGTGCCCACCATGTCGAGGCTGTCCAGCGGGAACGCCTCGAGCGGCTCCTTGCGCCGGTTCGGATCCGGGCGGGTGCCGTTGCCGCCGTCCGGGTTGGCCCAGGCGTCGGTGAACGGGTCGCGCATGCCCTGGGCCGAGTACTCGAACGTCTCGAACTGCTGCATCACCGGCAGCGGCTCCAGCGGCGGCGCCGGGCGCGCGCGTACTTCGGCCACCCAGCTCTGCAGGTTCGGGGCGTCGCCGGGGTTGCTGGTGACGCCGCGCGAGCAGCCGGCCAGCAGCACGAGCAGGAGCAGGCCGGTGACACGCTTGCAAGCCGTCGTGCTCATGCGCCGCCCTTCCTGTTCTTCTCCGCCTCGGCGGCAGCCTTCTCCTGCTCGGCCATTTCCTCGTCGTCCAGGTAGCGGTAGGTCTTGACCGTGCCCGACAGCTCGAGCGCCCCGCGCTGGGTGATCCCGGCCTTGGGGTCCTTCGGCTTGAGGTTGATGTCGTGCATGGTGAGGATCACCACGCGCGGCAGCGAGGCCACGCCGCTGACGAAGGCGCCGAACTGGTGGTAGCTGCCCACCATGCGCAGGGCGATCGGCTTCTCGGCGTAGAACTCCTTCGGCGACTCGGCCCCCGGCTGGAACAGCTCGTTGGCCAGGCCGCTGGACAGCGCGGTCTGCGAGATGTCGATGATCAGGTCGGGCATTTCGGTCTTGCTGGGCAGCTGCCGCAGCATCTGCTGCAGGACCTGCTCCATCTGCGCGAGCTGCTGCTTGAGCGGCTGCAGGTTGACCGCGCGCCCCTGCTCCTTCTCGAAGTCGGCGCGCAGCTGGGTCTCCTGCTGCTCCAGGCCGGCCAGCTCGTCGCGCTTGCCGCTGATCAGCAGGAACCAGGCCATCACCAGGATGAACAGCCCCACCAGCACGCAGAACACGATCTTGGCGCGCTGCGGCCAGCCGCCGATGTTGTTGAAATCCAGATCGCTGAGCTTGATCGGCTTCTGGCTCATGAGCCCGCTCCCTCCTGCCTGGGCGTTGCCGCCGGGGTGCCCGGAGCCGCGGCCGGGATGTCGGCGCCGGCAGCACCGGCCTCGGCGGCGTTGCGCTGGCTCGGGTCGGCCAGCTTGACCTTGAGCGTGAACACGTACGGCAGCGCCTTGCTGTCGGCCACCGTCGCGGCGACCGCCTTGTCCTTGTCCGGTTCCTTGGCCTCGATGATCGACAGGTCGGGATTGGTCATCCAGCCCGAGCCCTCCAGGTTGCGCATGTAGGTACTGACCCGCGCGTTGGACTGCGAACGCCCTTCCAGGGTCAGGATGTCGCCCTCCTGCTTGACCGCGGTCAGCACCACGCCGTCGGGGATGGTGCGCACCAGCGAATCGAACAGGTGCACCATCTGCGAGCGGTTGGCCTGCAGCTCCTCGATCACGCGCTTGCGCGCGAGCAGGCGGTCCTTCTTCTTGTCGAGGTCGTCGATTTCCTTGTTCTGCGCCTTGACCTTCTCGATCTCGGCGGTCAGGAACGCGTTGCGGTCGTTCTGCCCGCTGATCTGGGCGTCGTAGTAGAACCAGATCAGCAGCGACAGCAGCAGCCCGGCCAGTGCGGCGAAGCCCAGCATCGCGTAGAACTCGCGCTCGCGCTGCTTGCGGCGCTCGGCCCGCCACGGCAGCAGGTTGATCCTTGCCATCAGTCGAAGCTCCTCAGCGCCAGACCGGTGGCGATCATCAGCGCCGGTGCGTCCTGCGCCAGCGCATGCGCCTGCACCTTCGGTCCCAGGGTCATCTGCGCCAGCGGGTTGGCGACCACGGTCGCCACGCCCAGCTGCTCCTCCACCATCACCGGCAGCCCGGCCAGCGCGGCGCAGCCGCCGGCGAGCACGATGCAGTCGACGCGATTGAACTCGCTGCCGGCATAGAAGAACTGCAGCAGGCGGCTGATCTGCTGCACCGTGGCCTCCTTGAACGGCTCGAGCACCTCGACCTCGTAGCTCTCGGGCAGGCCCCCCTGGCGCTTGGCCAGGCCGGCTTCCTCGTAGGTCAGGCCGTAGCGCCGCATGACCTCGTCGGTGAGCTGCTTGCCGCCGAACACCTGCTCGCGGCTGTACAGGCTGCGGCCCGAACGCAGCACGTTGAGCGTGGTCATGGTGGCGCCGATGTCCACCAGCGCCACCACCCCGTCGCCGGCGACCGGCAGCTCGCTGGCGACCAGCGCGAATGCGTTCTCGACCGCGAAGGCCTCCACGTCCATCACCTTGGCGACCAGCCCGCCCAGCTCCAGCGCCGACTGCCGCAGCTCCACGTTCTCCGAGCGCGAGGCCGCCAGCAGCACCTGCACCATCTCGGGATTGTTGGGAATCGCGCCCAGCACCTCGAAGTCGAGGTTCACTTCCTCGATCGGGTACGGGATGTAGTTGGTGGCCTCCAGCTCGACCTGGGCCTCCATGTCGCCCTCGTCCAGGTCGGCCGGCATCGGGATCAGCTTGGTGATCACCGCCGAGCCGGCCACTGCCGCAGCGGCGTTGCGGGCCTTGGAACCGGAACGGTTGACCGCGCGGCGGATGGCCTCGCCCACCGCCTCGACCTCGACGATGTTCTTCTCCACCACCGCGTTCGGAGGCAGGGGCTCCACGGCATAGTGCTCGACCCGGAACCGGTTGCCGTGACGGGACAGCTGCAAAAGCTTGACTGCGGTCGAGCTGATGTCGACGCCGATGAGCGGCGACTGACTCTTGGGAATAAGCCCCACGCAAAACTCCCCTGCCGACGGGCACTTGGACGCGCTTTTTGCGCCCTAGCATTAATAATGATTTTTTAACGGCTGACAAGCACTTCGCGCGCGAGCCGGGAAGCCCGTCACGCGACCCCGGTGATCGTCGAACCCCTTTCCCCGGTCCGGCCCCAGCCAGACCCGGCGTAATCTATACTCTGCGGCCACGAAATCCGCAATCGGAATCTGTCTTGATGCCCCGTTTCCGTCGTTGGCTGGGCTGGCTCCTGGCCGCGTTCGTCGTGCTCGCGCTGGTGGGCGGCCTGGCCGCTGCCGGCGTCTACTACGCCGTGTCCTCCAAGCTCCCCGATGTCCAGTCCCTCCGGCAGGTCGAACTGCAGGAGCCGATGTACGTCTACGCCAGCGATGGCCGCCTGATGGCGGTCTATGGCGAGACCCGGCGCTACCCGATCCGGATGAAGGATGTGCCCGAGCGCCTCAAGCAGGCCTTTCTGGCCACCGAGGACGCGCGCTTCTACGAGCACGGCGGCGTCGACTACAAGGGCATCGGCCGCGCGGTCTGGCTGCTGGCCACCACCGACGCCAAGCGTGTGCCCGGCGGGTCCACCATCACCCAGCAGGTCGCCCGGCAGTTCTTCCTGAGCTCGGAGTACAGCTACACCCGCAAGCTGGCCGAGATCCTGCTGGCGCGCAAGATCGAGAGCGAGCTCAGCAAGGACGAGATCTTCGAGCTGTACCTCAACAAGAGCTTCTTCGGCAACCGCGCCTACGGCGTGGGCGCGGCCGCCGAGTACTACTACGGCAAGAAGCTGAACGAGCTCAGCCTGGACGAGATGGCCTCGCTGGCCGGCATCCCCAAGTTCCCCTCCAGCGGCAACCCGATCAGCAATCCCGAACGCGCCCGCGAGCGCCGCGACTACTACGTGCTGCAGCGCATGGCCGAGCTGGGCTTCATCGGCCAGGCCGAGGCCGACGCCGCCAAGGCCGTGCCGATGCACGCCAGCCCCCATGAGCCGCCGGTGCAGGTGTACGCGCCCTACGTGGCCGAGCTGGTGCGCCAGGAGATGATCGCCCGCTACGGCGGCGAGGTGCTCAACAAGGGCTACCACGTCACCACCACCATCGACGCCTCCCTGCAGGTCGGCGCCGACCTCGCGGTGCGCGACGGCCTGATGCTGTACGACCACCGCCACGGCTGGCACGGCGTGGAGCAGCACTTCGACGTGGCCGCCGGCGACGACGCGGCCGCCCTGGCCAAGCACCTGTCCGGGATCGCGGCGCAGTCCGGCTTCCGCCCGGTCATCGTCGCCCGCACCCTGCCCGACGGCGGGGTGACCGTGGTCCAGAGCGACAAGACCGAGCTCACCCTGCCCGCCTCGGCCTCGCGCTGGACCGGCAAGTCGCCGGCCGCCCTGCTCAAGCGCGGCGACCTGACCCGCATCCGCGCTGGCGCCCCGGACAGCAAGGAAGGCGAGTGGGTCGTCGACCAGCTGCCGCGCGGCCAGGCCGCGCTGGTCTCGGTGGACGCCCACAACGGCGCGCTGCGCGCGATGGTCGGCGGCTTCAGCTTCGCCGGCAACAAGTTCAACCGCGCCACCCAGGCCCGGCGCCAGCCCGGCTCCAGCTTCAAGCCGTTCGTCTACGCGGCCGCGTTCGAGAAGGGCTTCAACCCGGCCTCGATCGTGCTCGACGCCCCGGTGGTGTTCCGCGACCGCCGCGGCAAGACCTGGTCGCCGCAGAACGACGGCGGCGGTTTCCGCGGCCCGATGCGGCTGCGCGAGGCGCTGGTGCAGTCGCGCAACCTGGTGTCGGTGCGCCTGCTCGACGCCATCGGCGTGGACTTCGCGCGCAAGTACATCAGCCAGTTCGGGTTCGAGGAGGCCGAGCTGCCGCCGAACCTGTCGATGTCGCTGGGCACCGCCTCGCTCACCCCGCTGTCGGTGGCGCGCGGCTACGCGGTGTTCGCCAACGGCGGCTCGCGCGTGGATACCTGGCTGATCGACGAGGTCAAGGACCGCGACGGCACCGTGGTGTTCAAGGAGAACCCGGCCGTGGCCTGCCGCAGCTGCACCCAGCAGGGCGGCAGCGCCGCGCCGGTGAGCCAGGTCGTGGACGGCTTCAATTTCGGTGCCCCGGCGCCGGCGCAGCCGCCGGTCACCGCCGACGCCGCCAAGCCGGCCGAGAGCGCGCCGGCGGCCCCGGCGGCCGACGCGCGCATCGCGCCGCGCGCGATCGATGCGCGCACCGCCTACCAGCTGGTGTCGATGATGCGCGACGTGGTCCAGCGCGGCACCGGCACCGCGGCCAAGGTGCTCGGCCGCGAGGACGTGGGCGGCAAGACCGGCTCCACCAACGATCACCGCGACGCCTGGTTCTCCGGCTTCGGGGGTCCTTACGCCACCACGGTGTGGGTGGGCCGCGACGACTTCCGCTCGCTCGGCTACCGCGAGTACGGCGGCAAGGCCGCGCTGCCGATCTGGATCGAGTACATGCGCGTGGCGCTGAAGGACACCCCGATCGCCGCGAACGACCCGCCGGACGGCATGACCCAGGCCTCGATCAACGGTGCCACCGAGTGGGTCAAGAACGAGGACCTGGACCGCCTGCAGAACTACGACTTCGGGCTGCAGGATCCGCAGGCCGACGAGAAGGCATTCGATATCTTCTGAGGCCAAGCACCGGGATTGGGCACCGGTGCGGCGAACGCCGGCCGGTGACCCTGGCCGGCGTTCGCCACGCCTTCATGCCGCTGTTGTAGAGTCGGACGCGTACCATCCAGGCACGGGACCCCGGCCATGCATCACGCCCGCCAGCACGCCGAGACCCATACCCGCGAACGCCGGCACCGGCTCGCCCACGAGGCCGCCCGGCTGATGGCCGAAGGCGGCATCCGCGATTTCCACCAGGCCAAGCTCAAGGCCGCGCACCGGCTCGGCATCCACGACGACGCGTCGCTGCCGCGCAACCGCGAGATCGAGGAAGCGCTGCGCGAGTACCAGCGCCTGTTCGCCGGTCCGGCGCATGCACAGGGACTACGCCATCGCCGCGAGGCCGCGCTGCGCGCCCTGGAATTCCTGCAGGGGTTCCAGCCGCGGCTGGTCGGCCCGGTGCTCGACGGCACCGCCGACGCCAACGCCCCGGTGCAGCTGCACCTGCACAGCGACGACCCCGACGCCGTCCAGCGCTTCCTGGAGGAGCACCGCATTCCCGCCGAAGCGCGCACGCGCCGGCTGCGGCTGGACCGCGAGCGCGTCGCCGACGTGCC
Source organism: Lysobacteraceae bacterium USHLN149 (assembly GCA_037145635.1). Lineage (GTDB taxonomy): Bacteria > Pseudomonadota > Gammaproteobacteria > Xanthomonadales > Xanthomonadaceae > JAATFS01. The sequence goes on along the minus strand of JBBCXB010000001.1, from coordinate 172,951 downwards.
GGTGTGGGCGTTCACTGCCGAGGAGCTGGCCTTCGACCTGGTGGTGCTGCCATACGACGCCCTGCGCCAGGCCCCGTTGTCGCAGCTCGACGAACGCCCGATGGCGCGCGCATCCCGTGTCCAGCTGGCCGCGTTGCTCGCGCAGGACCCGCCGTCCGCGCCCTTCGCGTGCGAATGAGGGCCTCCCGGCGTCCCGCGTCGCGTGCGGTGATCGCGGTCTGGGCGGGTTCGCTGCTGCTGGCGCTGGTCGTGGCCGGTGCCGTGTACAGCCGCCTGCAGCCGACGCTGCCGGAGCATCCGCGTCCCTGGATCGCGCCGCCCTCCGGCGGCATGGACGCCGAAGACGAGGCCATCCGGCGCGCGCTGTGGACCGCCAGCCGGCTCGGCCCGGGCACAGGCCGGCTGATGCGGGACTGCCGTCCAGGCGGCACCCGGCCGCCGGAGCGCTACGCGGCGTGGATCGGCCGGCCGGATCCGGCCGCTGGCTGGCCGTGGTCGTGGCAGGTCCGTTTCGAGGTGGGCGAAACCCAGGTCCGGGTGGAGGTACCCGAGGCACCGGTGCCGCTGTCGGAACCGGTCGCGGGCGCAGCCACCGCGGTGACCCACCGGCTATGGCTGCGGCGCTCGCAGCTGTCGGCGATCCGCCGCGCCTGGGATCGCTCGACGCTGTGGGGCCGACCGTCGCCGCCTGCCGGCGAATCGGCGATGCACGGCCCGCGGATTCTGCTGGAGAGCTGCGTCGAAGGCCGCTATTCGGCGCGCGAGCATCCCCTCGACCCGGCCGCGATCCGGCTGTTCCAGGCCTTCGATCGCCTGCCCCGCCACGCCGAGCCTGCGCGCTGACCTTCGCAGACCTCGGGGCGGCGCGAGTGTCGGCACCGGCCAGCGCGATCCCACCATCCGTCGGCGGCGCGGAAGCGTCCAGGATCTTCAAGCGCAGCCCGGCCGCTGCCATCCGCCGCGGTCACGTCCCCCCGCAGGCCCCGCGTGCTGCCCCCAGAACGACAATGCCCCGCTTTCGCGGGGCATCGCTTGCAACCACGGACGGTCGGCCGGCTCAGCGCTGGCCGGCATCCTTGTAGTCGCGCGCGTCGTAACCGGTGTAGATCTGGCGCGGGCGGCCGATCTTCATTTCCGGGTCGACCTGCTGCTCCAACCAGTGCGAGACCCAGCCGGCGGTGCGGGCGATGGCGAACATCACCGTGAACATCTCCACCGGGATGTTGAGCGCCTTGTAGATGATGCCCGAATAGAAGTCCACGTTCGGGTACAGCTTGCGCTGCACGAAGTAGTCGTCCTTCAGCGCGGCCTCTTCCAGCTTCAGCGCCACTTCCAGCAGCGGGTCGTTGACCCCAAGCTCGCCCAGCACCTTATGGGTCATCTCGCGGATGATCTTGGCGCGCGGGTCGAAGTTCTTGTAGACGCGGTGGCCGAAGCCCATCAGGCGGAACGAGGAGTTCTTGTCCTTGGCCTTGGCCACGGCGGACTCGACGTTGTCGGCGGTGCCGATCTCCTCCAGCATCTTCAGCACGGCTTCGTTGGCGCCGCCGTGTGCCGGACCCCACAGCGCGGTGATGCCCGCCGCCACCGAGGCGTACGGGTTGGCACCGGTCGAACCGACCAGGCGCACCGTCGAGGTCGAGGCGTTCTGCTCGTGGTCGGCGTGCAGGATGAACAGCAGGTCCAGGGCCTTGGCCACGACCGGGTTCATCTCCAGCTGCTCGCTCGGCACCTCGAACATCATGTGCAGGAAGCGGTCGACGTAGTTGAGGTTGTTGCGCGGGTAGCGGATCGGCCAGCCGATCGAATAGCGGTACGCGGCCGCGGCGATCGTCGGCACCTTGGCGATCAGGCGGATCGCGGCCAGGCGGCGCTGCTCCGGATCGTTGAGGTCCAGGGTGTCGTGGTAGAACGCCGACAGCGAGGCCACCGAGCCGGCCAGCATGGCCATCGGGTGCGCGTCGTGGCGGAAGCCGCCGAGGAAGTTCTTCAGCGACTCGTGCATCATCGTGTGATGCGTCACTTCGTGGTCGAACTTCTTGAACTCGTCCTGCGTCGGCAGCTCGCCGTTCATCAGCAGGTAGGCCACTTCCAGGAAGCTGGACTTCTCGGCCAGCTGCTCGATCGGGTAGCCGCGATACAGCAGCACGCCGTTGTCGCCGTCAATGTAGGTGATGGCGGACTTGCAGCTGGCCGTGGCGGTGAAGCCGGAGTCGTAGGTGAAGAGACCGGTTTCCTTGGTCAGCTTGGAGATATCGACGCAATCGTTGCCCAGCGTGGGCTTGAGAACCGGCAAAACAACCGACTTGTCGCCGGCGTTGAGCGTGACCTGATCAAGATCGGACACTGTGTACGCTCCTTCAGTGGAAGGCGCCCGCTCGACCAGGCCGGCAGGCACGGGATGGAAGTCCAGGGCTCGCGCCTTGGATCGCGCCATTATCGCACAGCACCATTTTCGTCGTCGCTTGGACGGAAGTCGTAGATCCGGAGGTCCGGGCACGACACAGCGTTGCGGCGGCAGCCCCGGCCAGGGGCGCCGGAACGCAATCCGGAACACGAAAAAACGACGGCCGCGCAAGGCGCGGCCGTCGCGATACAGCCCGTGATCGAAAGATCAGCGCGCGTAGCGCTTCTGGAACTTGTCGATACGGCCGCTGGTGTCGATCACCTTGTGCTTGCCCGTGTAGAACGGGTGCGAAGCGGAGGAGATTTCGACCTTCACAAGCGGGTATTCCTGGCCGTCTTCCCACTTCACGGTCTCTTTCGAGCCCATGGTGGAACGGGTCAGGATCTTGAAATCGGAGGTCACGTCGTGGAAAACGACGTCGCGGTAGTTCGGGTGGATGTCGGCCTTCATGGGCTCGCACCGTCTTGGGCTGCTGGACAAGAGCGGCATTATATCGAGGTGATGACCGTGTGCGCAAGCATCCATTACCCCGCCGCCAGCGCCGCCCGCACCTGCGCCTGGAACCGCGCGCGATCGTAGGCGATCAGCATCGCCACGTTGTCCTGGCCGCCGTCCTGGCGGTTCCAGTCCACCACAGTCGCGCCGCGGGTGAAGCTACCCGACAGCTCGATGCGCAGCGGCCGGCGCTCCACCGTGACCCCACCCTCCGGCTCCAGCACCCAGGCCATCGCCAGCGCGTCGGCGGCATACCAGTGCTCGCCGCGGCTGTCCTCGGACCACAGCCGGGTCTTGCGCGAGATCTCCTCGTAGAAGCGCGCCCGCGGCGAGTCGGCCGCCAGCCACTGCTCGACCTCGCGGTGCGGCAGGCCGTGCGCCACCGTGGCCTCCCAGTCCGCCAGCTCGATCTGCGGGAACCCGCTGAACACGATGTGCGCGGCCTCGGGGTCGAAGGCGATATTGAACTCGGCCGCCGGGGTGATGTTGCCGTGGCCGGTGATCGCCCCGCCCATCACTACGAAGCGCTTGACCCGCTGCGGCAGGGTCGGGTCCAGCCGCAGCGCCAGGGCCAGGTTGGTCAGCGGTCCCAGCGCCACCAGCAGCAGCTCGCCGGCGTATTCGTGCGACAGCCGCAGGATCGCCAGCGCCGCATGCTCGGCCTGCGCCGGCTGCGCCGCCGGCGCCAGGCCGACGTCGCCGAAACCGTCCCGCCCATGCACATGCGCCGCGTCCACCGACGGGTGCACCAGCGGATCCGCGCAGCCCGCGAACACCGGCACGTCGTCGCGGCCGACCACCTCGCACAGCTTCAGCGCGTTGCGCACGGTATGGTCCAGCCCGACGTTGCCGGCGGCGATGGTCAGCCCGACCACCTCGTGGCGCGGATCGTTGAACGCCATCAGCAGCGCCAACGCATCGTCCACGCCCGGATCGGTATCGATCAACAGCGGAATTTTCTTGGTCATCGGGAATCGGGAACCGGGATTGGGAATCGGGCCGGCATCATCGCAAGGATCGGCCGCACAGGCGAATCGGACATCCATCGGTCCCCGCGGAGCCGCTTCACCGATTCCCCACTCCCCATTCCCGATTCCCGGCCGCTAAGCGGCCGCATAACGGACCGCGCCGCCGATCCAGCGCGCGACCACGCGGTCGGCGATCTCGGGCGAATGCGCCAGCAGCTCGTCGGCCAGCAGGTGCACGCGCGGCAGCAGCCCGGCGTCGCGCGCCAGGTCGGCGATGCGGAAGCTGGCCAGGCCGGTCTGGCGGGTGCCGAGCAGCTCGCCGGGGCCGCGCAGCTCCAGGTCCTTCTCGGCGATCACGAAGCCGTCGCTGGTCTGGCGCATCGTCGCCAGCCGCGCGCGCGCCATCGCCGACAGCGGCGCCTGGTACAGCAGCACGCAGCTGGACGCGGCCGCGCCGCGCCCGACCCGGCCGCGCAACTGATGCAGCTGCGCCAGGCCCAGGCGCTCGGCGTTCTCGATGATCATCAGCGAGGCGTTGGGCACGTCCACGCCGACCTCGATCACGGTGGTGGCGACCAGCAGGTCGATCTCGCCCTGCTTGAAGGCCCGCATCGCCGCCTGTTTCTCGGCCGCCTTCATGCGCCCGTGCACCAGCCCCACGCGCACGCCCGGCAGCTGCGCCGAGAGTGCCTCGAAGGTCGCCTGCGCGGCCTGCGCCTCGATCCGGTTGCCGGCCCCGGCCGCGCGGGGCCCGTCGCCGGTGCCCCCGCCGTTCCGGCCGGGCTTCTCGCTTTCCTCGCTCTCGTCGATCAGGGTGCACACCCAGTACGCCTGGCGGCCCTCGGCACAGGCGACGCGGATGCGCTCGACCAGCTCGGGCCGGCGTTCGGCGCTGAGCACGATGGTCTGCACCGGTGTGCGCCCGGGCGGCAGCTCGTCGATCGCCGAGACGTCGAGGTCAGCGTAGGCGGCCATCGCCAGCGTGCGCGGGATCGGCGTGGCGGTCATCACCAGCTGGTGCGGCACGCTGCCGGCGCCCGCGCCCTTGTCGCGCAGCGCCAGCCGCTGGTGTACGCCGAAGCGGTGCTGCTCGTCGACGATCGCCAGCGCCAGGTCGTGGAACACCACCGCCTCCTGCATCAGCGCATGCGTGCCGACCACCACCTGGGCCTCGCCGGAGGCCACCTGCGCCATCACCGCCGCGCGCGCCTTGCCGGTGACCTTGCCGGCCAGCCAGGCGATGCGCAGGCCCAGCGGCTCCAGCCAGCCGCGCAGGTTGGCCAGGTGCTGCTCGGCCAGCAGCTCGGTCGGCGCCGCCAGCGCGACCTGCTTGCCCTGCTCCACCGCCAGCATCGCCGCCAGCGCCGCGACCACGGTCTTGCCGCTGCCGACATCGCCCTGCACCAGCCGCAGCATCGGCGAGGGCCGCGCCAGGTCCTCGGCGATCTGCGCGAACACGCGCTGTTGCGCGCCGGTCAGCCGGAACGGCAGCGCCTCGCGCAGGCGCCGCACCAGCCCGCCGTTGCCCGGCAGCCGCGGCGCGGTGTGGCGCTGCAACGCGATGCGTTGCCGGCGCAGGCTGAGCTGGTGCGCCAGCAGTTCCTCGAGCGAGAGCCGCTGCTGCGCCGGATGGGTGCCGGCCAGCAGCGCCGACGGATCGGCATCCAGCGGCGGGCGGTGCATGGTGAGCAGGGCCTCGCGCAGCGAGGGCAGCCGGGCGTCGGCCAGCCACGCGCCCGGCAGCAGTTCCAGCGTGGCCTCGGACGGCAGCCGGTCGAGCGCCTGCGCGATCAGCTTGCGCAGCGTGACCGGGCCGACGCCCTCGATCGCCGGGTAGACCGGGTCCAGCGAGTCGCCCAGGTCCCCGCCCTCGGTCGCGCCCAGTACCTGGTAGCTGGGATGCACGATCTCCCAGCCGTGCTGGCCGGGCTTGGGCGTGCCGTAGGCGCGCACGCAGCTGCCGGGAGCGAATTGCGCGACCTGTGCGGCACGGAAATGGAAGAAGCGCAGCACCAGCGTGGCGTGCGAGTCGTCGGCGATCGCCACCCGCAGCATCGGCCGGTAGCGGAAGCCGCGCTCGACCGCCTGCACGCGGCCCTCGACCTGCGCGGGCACGCCGGCCTGCAGCTGCGCGATCGGGGTCAGCCGGGTGCGGTCCTCGTAGCGCAGCGGCAGGTGCAGCCACAGGTCCTGCAGGGTGGCGATGCCGCGCGCGGCGAACTTCTCCGCGACGCGCGGACCCACCCCCGGCAGGCTCGCCAGCGACGCGTCGCCGGCGGCGGCCAGACGCGGCGGGTTCGCGCGCGCTCGCGGCACGGCAGGGTCAGTCGATCACCATCACCGCGTCGACCTCGAACCCGGCGCCCTTGGGCAGGCCGGACACCTCGATGGTCGAGCGTGCGGGGAACGGCGCCTGGAAGTATTCCTGCATCACCGCGTTCACCGCGGCGAACTGGCCCAGGTCGGTCAGGTACAGGCCCAGCCGCACGATCCGGTCGAGCGAACCGCCGGCGGCCTCGGCCACTGCCTTGAGGTTGTCGAACGCGCGGCGTGCCTGCGCACCGATGTCGCCCGGCACGATCTCGCCGGTGGCCGGGTCCAGCGGGATCTGCCCGGAGAAGTACACGGTGTTGCCGGCGCGCACGGCCTGCGAATAGGGGCCGATGGCGGCCGGCGCCTGCTCGGTCTGGATGATCTGACGGGACATGGACGGCTCCGTGGACTTGAATGTGGGACCGTACATTCTAGTTGAGAAGCCGGGATTGGGGATTGGGGATTGGAAAGCGCCGTGCGCAGCCGACCAGCCGCTCCTGCCAATCCCCAATCCCCAATCCCGAATCCCGGCCTACCTACTGCCGCCTGACGCTCTGTACCACGTGCAGGCGGCGCAGGCGGCGCATCACCTCGGCCAGGTGGCGGCGGTCGCGCACCTGGATGTTGAAGCGCAGCACCGCGGCGTTGAAGTCGCGGTCCAGGTAGTCGACGCGCTCGATGTTGGACTGGCTCTGCGCGATCGCCGCGGCCAGCTGCGCGAGCACGCCGGTGCGGTTTTCCACTTCCACCACCAGCGCGGTGTCGTAGTCGCCGGTGACGCTGGAATCCCAGTCGATCGGCACCCAGCGCTCGGGCGACTTGCGCAGCTCGGCCAGGTTGGGGCAGTCCAGCCGGTGCACCACGATGCCCTTGCCGGCGGTGTGGTAGCCCATGATCTCGTCGCCGGGGATCGGCTGGCAGCAGTTGGCGAAGCTGATCACGCCGCGCTCGCTGCCGTCGATCAGGATCTTCTCGTGCGAGTGTTTGGACAGCCCGCCGCCGCGCAGCTCGGCGTAGGCCATCAGCGCCTGCGCGGCCTGGGTCGGCATCCAGTTGCCCAGCGCGACATCGGCCAGCAGCGCTTCCAGGCGCGGATAGCGGTGCTCGCTGAGGAAGGCGTCGAGCCGGCCCTTGGGCAGGCGCTCGAGCGAGCTGTCCATCGCCTCCAGGGCGCGGTCGAGCATGCGGTGGCCCAGCTGCACCGCGTCCTCGTGCTCGAGCTGCTTGAGCTGGTGGCGGATCGCGGTGCGTGCCTTGCTGCTGACCACGAACTCCAGCCACTGCGGCTTGGGCGTGGCCGAGCGCGCGGTGATGATCTCCACCGTCTGCCCGCTGGCCAGCTTGGTGCGCAGCGGCACCAGCTTCTTGTCCACGCGCGAGGCCACGGCCTGGTTGCCGACGTCGGTGTGCACCGCGTAGGCGAAGTCCAGCGCGGTGGAGTTGCGCGGCAGCGCCAGGATCTTGCCCTTGGGCGAGAACAGGTAGACCTCGTCCGGGAACAGGTCGACCTTGACGTTGTCGAGGAACTCCAGCGACGAGCCGGCCGCGCGCTGCGACTCGATCAGCTCGACGATCCACGCATGCGCGCGGCTCTGCGCGCTGTTCGGGGACTCGGAGCCGAACTTGTAGGTCCAGTGCGCGGCGACGCCGCGCTCGGCGATCAGGTCCATCTCCTCGGTGCGGATCTGCACCTCGATTGGCGAGCCGTAGGGTCCGAACAGCACCGTATGCAGCGACTGGTAGCCGTTGGCCTTGGGGATGGCGATGAAGTCGCGGAAGCGCCCGTCCAGCGGCTTGAAGGTGGCGTGCACCGCGCCCAGCGCGTGGTAGCAGTCCGGTACCGAGCGCACCACCAGGCGGAAACCGAACACGTCCATCACCTGGTCGAACGACTTGTTCTCGTCGCGCATCTTGTTGTAGATGCTCCAGGGCGTCTTGATGCGGCTGACCAGGCGGTGCTCGAGCCCTTCCTTGGCCAGGCGCTGCGACAGCTGCACCTCCACCTGCGCCATCGACTCGCGGCGCACCACCGGCTGGCTGCGGATGTGCTTCTCAATGATGGCGTGGCGCCACGGGTACAGCGCGCGGAAACCCAGGTTCTGCAGCTCGGACTTGATCAGGCTCATGCCCAGGCGCTGGGCGATCGGCGCGTAGATCTCCAGCGTCTCGCGCGCGATGCGGCCGCGCGCCTCGCTGCTCTGCGCGCCCAGCGTGCGCATGTTGTGCAGGCGGTCGGCGAGCTTGATCATGATCACGCGCAGGTCGCGCGACATCGCCAGCAGCATCTTGCGGAAGCTCTCGGCGGCGGCTTCCTGGCGATCGCGGAACTTGAGCTTGTCGAGCTTGGTGACGCCGTCGACCAGCTCGGCCACCGCCTCGCCGAATTCCGAGGACAGCTGGTCGCGGGTGAGCGGGGTGTCCTCGATGGTGTCGTGCAGGATCGCGGCGATCAGCGATTCCAGGTCCAGCCCGAGCTCGGCGAGCACGCCGGCCACCGCCACCGGGTGGGTGATGTAGGGCTCGCCCGACTTGCGGGTCTGGCCGGCATGGGCATGGGCGCCCACTTCCCAGGCACGCCGCAGCCGCGGCAGCTGCTCGGAGGGCAGGTAGCTGGCGGCGCGTTCGAGTTGCAGCACGTAGTCGGGCACCGCCCCGTCGGACGACGGGGACGCCGCGAGGGCTGCCTGGGCAGAAGGGCCTGGGTTCATGTCGGAAGACTATGCCAGCGCGCACGCGACGGCAAACGCCGCGGCCGGCGTGCGGCGCGCGCCTGCGCGCGGCACAAACGCGACAGCCCGCCGGAAGGCGGGCTGTCGGAAGACACGCTCGATCGCCGCGACAGGCGCGCTCGATCAGTCGTCGTTCTTGGACATGTCCTCGTCGGCGACGACCTCGGCGGCGGCCCACTCCAGCGCCTCGCGCTCGGCGCGCTCGCGCTCGGCCTTCTCGACCTCGTCGATCAGCGCATTGTCGATCTTGCGTGCGGCGATCTCGCGCAGGGCCAGGACGGTCGGCTTGTCCGCGCTGTCGGTGTTGTCGATCGTGGACTGCACACCGTTGGCCAGCTGGCGGGCGCGCTTGGACGCCATCATGACCAGCTCGAAACGGTTGTTAACGACTTCCAGGCAATCTTCTACGGTAATGCGGGCCATGCGGGCTCCCGGCGGCCCGTGACGGCCGCGCAATCGGATGAGGGAAAGGGGGCGGATTGTAAGCCAGCGACGGTCACCAGGGCAACCGGGCACCATTCAGTTTCCTTTGGAATCAGCCAGTTGCCCCGGCCGCCGGGTCCAACAGCGCGCCGATCAGGCCGGCATGGCGCTGCTGCTGGGCCTCGCGGCGCAGCCGGCTGGCGACGAAGATCGCGCACATCTCGCCGACGGCGGTGTCGAAATCCTCGTTGATGATGACGTAGTCGAACTCGTCGAAGTGCGACATCTCCTCGCGCGCGGCGGCCAGGCGCTGGGCGATCACCTGCTCGCTGTCCTGCCCGCGCTTGCGCATGCGCTCGTCGAGCGCCTGCCGCGACGGCGGCAGGATGAACACGCTGACCGCGTCCGGCACCTTGTTGCGGACCTGGCGCGCGCCCTGCCAGTCGATCTCCAGCAGCACGTCGTGGCCGGCGGCCAGCTGCGGCTCCACCGACTGCCGCGCGGTGCCCTTCCAGTCGCCATGCACGCGCGCATACTCGAAGAAGTCGCCGGCCTCGATCATGCGCTGGAACTCCTCGGCCGCCACGAAGTGGTAGTGCTCGGCATGGCGTTCGCCCGGCCGCGGCGCGCGCGAGGTGAACGAGATCGACAGCGCGATCTGCGGGTCGCGCGCCAGCGTGGCGTTGACGATGCTGCTCTTGCCGGCGCCCGAAGGGGCGGCGACGATGTAGAGGGTGCCGCGCATCGCTGGGGCCTCGGATCGATACAGGTCGGGGCGGCGCACGATACCAGTCCCAGCCGCCACCGCAAGCGGAGGGCCTGCCGCCGAGCGCCACGGGCGAGGCGCAGCGACGGCGGTAATTGAGAATGAATCTCATCAAGTCTATAGTGCCGGCTCTTTCGTGGTCCTGGACGCCCGCATGGCCGTGCCTGTCCCTCCGGCGAAATCCCCCCCGCTGGCGGCGGAGCTGGAAAGCCATTACGAGGAATTGCACCGGTATGCCGCGCGCAAGTACGCCTCCGCCGCCGACGACCTGGTGCAGGACGCCTGGCTGCGCCTGGCCTCGCGCCCGGTGGCCGGCGGCGACGGCAGCGCCGCCCCGGTGCGCGATCCGGTGCCTTATCTGCGCCGCGTGGTCGACCACCTGGCGGTCGACCGCCACCGCCTGGACGCCTCGCGCCGGCGCTTCCTGGCGCCGGACGCGAGCCACGACGAGGTCGCCAGCCCGGCGCCGTCGCCCGAGCAGGTGACCCTGGGCCGGCAGGAGTACGCGCTGCTGCTGCAGGCGATCCGCACGCTGCCCGCGCAGGCGCGGCGGGTGTTCATCCTGTTCCGCGGGCGCGGCCGCTCGATGGCGCAGATCGCCGAGGAGCTGGGCCTGTCGCCGCGCACCGTGGAGAAGCACATCGCGGTCGCCGTGGCGCATTGCCGGCGGAAGCTGCGCGAGGGCGGCCGCGAGGTGTGAGCCGTGACTACGGGATCGGGCGCGCCGGGCCCGTCACCTACGATAGCGCCCTGGATTGCGCCCGCCGCCGGCGCTCCCCCCATTCCTGACGGATAGGCAGACGATGCCCGCACCCCCCCCTGTCGACGACGACCTGTTCGAGCAAGCGGTGCACTGGGTGCTGCGGCTGGACGCGGCGCCCGCCGATCCCGACCTGCAGCGCGAACAGGCCGCCTGGCTAGCGGTCGATCCGGCGCAGCGCGGCCGCGCGCTGGCGTCGGCGCGGCAGCTGCTGGGCCTGCTGCAGGCGCCGGCGGCCGCGGTGGGCGACGAGCTCGGCATCGAGGCGGCCGCGCCGGCGGCGGCCCGGCCAGCGGCAGCCGGACCCGCACGGCCGCGCGGCGGGCCCCGGCCCCGGCGCTGGGCGCCGTATGCCGCCGCCGCGACGCTGGTGCTGGCGCTCGTTTCCGGCAGCTGGCTGCAGCTCGGCGGGCTCGACCGGCTGCGTAGCGATGCCCATACCGGCATCGGCGAGATCCGGCGGCTGGCGCTGCCCGACGGCAGCGTCGTCACCCTGGACACCGACAGCGCCGTCAGCGTGCGCCTGCAGCCGCACCGGCGCACGGTCCGGCTGCTGCGCGGGCGCGCCTACTTCGCGGTCGCGCACGACCCCCGGCGGCCGTTCGTGGTGGACAGCGCCGGCGGCAGCGCGCGCGTGCTCGGAACCCGCTTCGATGTCCGCGTGGAGGACGACACCGCGCAGGTCGACGTGGTCGAGGGCCGGGTCGCGGTCGCGCCGCCGGCCGGTCCGGCCGAGGCAGTGCTCGCCGCCGGCGAGCGTGCCTGGCTGGGCGGCTCGACGATCCGGCGCCAGGCCCGCCGCACGCCGCTGCAGATCACCGCCTGGCAGCGCCACCAGTTGGTGGCCTACAACACGCCGCTGGCGCAGCTGGTGGACGAACTGGCGCGCTACCGGCACGGGGTCGTGCACGTGCGCGGCGAGGCGCTGCGCGCGCTGCCGGTATCCGGGGCCTTCAACATCGCCGACCCCGAGGCGGGGCTGCAGGTGCTGCTGGACAGCCTGCAGCTGAAGGCGCTGCGCCTGGGTCCGCTCACCGTGGTCTACCGCCCTGGCACGCCCCCGGCCGGCGCCCCAAGAAAGTGAACATGAAATAAACAAAACCGGGGAAACGGCGGCAGACGCCGCCAGGGCTGGGTAATCGCGCGGTCAGGACCCGTGTCGACGGATATAGCGAATGGTTTTCGTTCGCAATTGAATGCCTCCGTCTCCGATTCCCGAGCCATGCCCCGCCATCCCGATGCCGCCCGGACGTTGCGTCCCTCCCGTCTCCGCCTGACCCTGCTCTCGACCACGGTCGCCCTGTGCCTGCTCGGTGCCGGTGGTGCCGGCCAGGCGCAGACACCGCCGCCCGGTGCCGCGCCGACCCGCCATGCCGTCGACCTGGCGGCGCAGCCGCTGCCGGACGCGCTGGTGGCGCTGTCCGCCCAGACCGGCCTGCAGGTGCTCTACAGCCGGCAGGAGCCGTACGCCGTCGACGCGCCGGCGGTCCGCGGGCACTACACCGCAGAGGAGGCGCTGGCACGGCTGCTGCAGGGCAGCGGGCTGGTGGCGCGGCGGACCGGTCCCGCGGCGGTGACCCTGGAGCCGCTCGCAGGCCCGCACCCGGCCGTGGTGGTCACCGACGCCCTGAGCGTGGCCGGCAGCAGTCGCGACGCCGCGGCCACCGGCGCGGAGCGCGACCGGCGCGGCTACGACGATGTCTACGACCTCGACCTGTCCAGCACCTACCTCGGCCGTGCCGAGATCGAGCGCTACAAGGGCAAGACGCCCTCGGACCTGGTCAGCGGCGTGCCGGGCGTGTTCAGCGGCGACGCCCGCAACAGCGGCGCGCTGGATCTCAACATCCGCGGCATCCAGGGCCCCGGCCGGGTGCCGGTCACCATCGACGGCACCGAGCAGGCCCTGACGGTGTGGCGCGGCTACAACGGCGCCAGCAACCGCAACTACATCGACCCGTTCCTGATCGGCGGCGTCCGCATCCTCAAGGGCCCGTCGCTGACCCGCAACGTCACCCCCGGCATCGGCGGTGCCATGGTGATCGACACGCTCGACGTGGACGACATCCTGGACGCCGGCCAGCGCTTCGGCGGCGAGTTCCGCGCCGAGGGCAGCAGCAACGCGGTCGCGCCGCGCCTGCCGACCCTGCACACCGGCGAGGACTACCGCACGGTCGAGGGCTTCCCGCAGGCCACCCCCAACATCCCCTACACCGACCGCACCCTGCGGGTGACGCCGCGCGCGGGCGGGGGCGGCTACGACATGCTGGACGGCGAGGACCACGCCTACCGCCTGGCGCTGGGCGCGCGCCCGCGCGAGGACCTCGACCTGCTGGCCGCCTACGCCTACCGCGAGCGCGGCAACTACTACTCGGGCACCCACGGGGCCGGCTACTACCGCCGGCCGCGCAGCGCCTCCGCCGACGACTACATCCTGTCGATGGCGAACTACTGGCAGCCGGGCGACGAGGTCGCCAACACCTCCAGCCGGATGGAATCGTGGCTGTTCAAGGCCGGCTGGCGACCCGGCGACGACCAGGCGCTGCAGCTGGGCTACCGCAACAGCCTCTCGCACTACGGCGAGGTGATGCCGTCGCGCATCATCGAGTCGGAGGACCGCGCCGCCATCCAGTGGCCGCTGAGCCGCGTCGAGGCGACCGCCTGGAATCTGGAGTACCGCTGGCAGCCCGCCGACAGCCACTGGATCGACCTGTCCGCCAACCTGTGGCGCACCGATACCGACAGCGCCACCTACACGGCCGGCGGCTTCCCGAACTACGCGCAGGGCCCGGCCGACCCGATCCTGCGCAACACCGCGCTGGCCAACGCCAGCAACGCGCGCAACGGCCTCACCCTGAGCAACACGATGCGCCTGGCCGACACCCTCGACCTGACCCTGGGCGGCAGCTTCCAGCACGAGAAACTGCGCTCGGGCGATGCCTATTTCGGGGTCAGCGACGGCTGGCGCATGTACCCGCGCGCCGGCCGGCGCGAGGAATGGCAGGCCAACTTCAACTTCGAATGGCGGCCGCTCGATGGCCTGACCCTGACCGCGGGCGCGCGCTACTCCTCGTACTGGGCCTACGACGATTTCCTCGCCGCGCATGCGGGGCAGATCCGGCAGGCGGTGGCGACCGGCTACGAGGTCGGCTACCGCACCCAGGCGTCCTACACCCAGCAGCAGCGCGAAGCGCTGGTCGCCGATCGGCTCGACGGCTACCGGGAACTGCTGGAACTGGAAATCATCACCCCGCAGGAATACGAGGAATTTGCCGCGGCGTTGCTGGAGAACGTGCCCACCACGTATCAGGTCCAGCACACCTCGGCCTGGCAGCCGGATGCGGACGGCAACTACGCCAAGGCCGGCAATCCCTGCTTCGACGGCAGCCTCGACGGGGTGGCCGGCACGGCCGGCGAAACCTGCCTGGCCAGCCCGGTCACGCAGATCGTGGAGGCCACCGCGCGCAAGCGCACCGACCATGGCTGGGTGCCGTTCCTCTCGGCCACGCTCGACTTCGGCGAACACAGCCGCGCCTACGTGCGCTACGGCGAGACCCTGCGCTACCCGAGCATGTTCGAGAGCACCCTCGCCTTCTCCGCCGCGCTCAATCCCTGGGGCGTGCGTCCCGAGCACGCCTACCACTGGGAAGTGGCGTACGTGCACGACCTCGGCCACCGCGTCGGCGGCGACGGCATCGCCGATCTCAAGCTGGCGTACTACGTCAACAAGACCCGCGACGTGATCGAGCGCGACCCCGGCTTCAAGTTCGACAACCTCGACAAGCAGACCCTGCGCGGGATCGAGTTCCAGGGCCGCTACGACAACGGGCGCTTCTTCACCGACCTGGGGCTCAACTACGCGCTGGAGAACGAGGTCTGCGACGAGAGCACGGCCGCGCTGCTGTCCAGCACCAACGGCTACGTCATCGGCAGCGGCGCGATCGTGCCGAACTGCGTCGACTACGGCTTCGTCGGCGGCTACCTGCTGACCCAGAGCGCGCCGGAGCTGTCGGCCAGCGGGTCGCTGGGCGGGCGCTTCCTCGACCGGCGGCTGGAACTGGGCAGCCGCGTCACCTACTACCGGCAATACCACAACCCGGACCTGGACTGGTACCGCGAGAACGCGATCCAGAACGCGCAGGGCCGGCTGGTCTACACCTTCAACGTGCCGTTCTCCTGGGGTCGCACGGTTCTGGTGGACGCCTATGCCAGCTACCGGCTGCACGAGCGGCTGACCCTCGAGCTGTCCGGCACCAACCTCACCGACCGCTACTACGTCGACCCGGCCACGCGTTCGACCATGGCCGCGCCGGGCCGCACGCTGAAACTCAGCCTGACCGGGCGCTTCTGAGCGCCGGCTGCCCGATCAAAGGACGTGAGCCTTCCGGACAGGGATGTCCCCTCCGTTTCATTCCAACCCAAGAGAGCGATCATATGAACCTCAAGCACACACGCACCGCGGCGGTCCTGGGCGTGGCCCTCGCCGGCCTGCTGGGCAGCGCGCACGCCGCCCCGTTCGTCGGCAAGTCCAGCAACGAGAGCTACGTCAAGGTCGGCGTGTCCACGGTCAACGGCGGGCCGCATCGCGCCGGCCTGGCGGGCGTGGCGGTCAACTCCACCGGCCTGAACAACCCGGTGGACTTCAACGGCCTGTCCAGCTACGGCGGCACCGGCGCGGTGAAGGTGCTGAACTTCCCGTACAGCGGCGCGCCGAACAGCCACGACAGCCTGGGCGTGTTCGCCTTCGCCCAGGTCGGCAGCCAGGACGTGTGGTTCGGCGAGTGGTACTCGCGCAAGGACACCACCGACGGCCAGGGCACGCACACCGTGTACTTCATGGGCGACAGGGCCGACACCAGCGTGCCGACCTCGGGCACCGCCAGCTACGCCGTGGTGGGCCTGAACAACTACAGCGCGGGCAACCAGCTCACCGGCACCTTCAACGCCAACTTCGGCACCGGGCGCCTGACCGGCTCGATCCAGAACGCGGCCGGGTTCGCGGTCAACATCGGCACCGCGACCATCAACGGCAACGCCAGCATCTCCGGCAGCAACGCCATCGCGCGCCAGTCCGGCACCGTGGTGGCCACCGACGGCGCGGTCTCCGGCCAGTTCTACGCCAACCAGACCGCGCTGGCCGGCATCGCCGACTTCGCCGGCGTGCAGCACGACACCGCCTTCGGCGGCGCCAAGCAGTAAGCGCGCGACGGGCAGCCGCCCGTCGCCGGTCTGCCAGATGAGCCCGGCAGGACCAGCCAACGCAGCCAGTCCTGCTTCATCCTCCCCACGGTCCAGCGATGCCCTCTCTCCTTCCCGTGCGCCGTCTCGCATGCCGCCTCGCACGCCGGCTGCCCGCCGCGCTGGCCGGCCTGCTCCTGGCCGTGCCCCCGTGGGCCTGCGCGCAGTCGCAGGACGACACCCGGCGCATGCTCGAACAACGCAGCGAGCACCAGGCGGCCGAACGCGAGCGCGCCCTGCTCAGGGCGGAGCGCGAGGCCGAGCGCCCGACGATCACCGTCGACGGCCGCGTCTATCCCGTCGAGCACACCGCCAGCGACGTGGGCCGCGCGCTGTACCTGTCGCTGCAGCACCGGCAATGGGACGCGGTGGCGCATTTCCTCCGCGAGTACCTGACCCTGCCCGACCGCGACCCGCTGCTGGTGCACTACGCGCAGGGCGCGGTGGCGCGCAATCAGGGCCGCTACCGCGAGGCCGCGCGCCAATACCGGGCGCTGCTCGCGCTGAAGCCGGACTTCCTGCCGGGCCGGCTCGAGCTCGCGCGGGTGCTGTTCGAGGACCAGCAGGACCGCGAGGCCGAGCAGGCGTTCGCGGCGATCGCCGCTGCCATCGACGCCGGCGACCCGAAGACCGAGGGCGTACGCGCCAGCGTCGCCAGCTTCCGCCAGGCCCTGGCCGAGCGCCGCGGCTGGAACGGCAGCGTCGCGCTCGGGCCAGCCTGGAGCGACAACGTCAACCGCACCTCGGCCAGCTCGACCTGCCTGTTCCTGCTGGAGGGGCAGTGCTTCTTCAGCCGCAGCACGCCCGACGCGATCGTCGCGGCCGGCTACGACTACGACGCCAGCCTCGACCGGCGCCTGCCGCTCGGCGGCCACCACGGGCTCTACCTGCGCTCGCTGCTGTTCGGCCAGGGCTACCGCGACCACAGCGCCTACAACGAGATGACCACCACCACACAGGCCGGCTACAGCTACCGCAGCGGCCGCCACGCGATCGCGCTGGCACCCGCGCTCGAGTACTACGCGCTGGGCAATGCCGCGCTCTACGGCGCCTGGGGCCTGCATGCGGAATGGAGCTGGACCCGCTCGCCGCGGTCGCTGTTCAAGCTGGAGGCCGACTACAAGGACCTGCGCTACCGCCACCCCGACTACGCCGACCACTACGACGGCGCGGCGCGTTCGGCCTATGCCACCTACTTCCGCAGCCTGGGCACGCAATGGACGCTGTTCAGCGGCGTCGACGTGATGGACAGCGCCGCCGCGCAGGCGCCCGACGGCTACCTGCAGAAGGGCGCGCGGCTGGGTGCCTCGCGGCAGTGGCCGGCGGGCTTCGTGGCCACGCTGTTCGCGTCCTACCGGCAGCGCGACTACGACGCCTACAGCGCGGTGCTCGGCGCGCGCCGTCACGACGACGAGCAGGGCTACACCTTCGTCGTGCGGGCCCCGCGCCTGACCTTCGCCGGGTTCACCCCGCTGCTCACGCTGCGCCATACCCGGGTCGCCAGCAACGTGGACTGGCTGTACGGGTACGAGAAGTCGTCCGTCAGCCTGAAGCTGGAGCGGCGACTGTGACGGTGCGCGGCCAGGCTGGCACCACGAGGGCGTGCGCGGGGTACGCACGGCGGTCCCGGGCATGCGACAATAGCGAACAATTCTCATTAACACCTGTGGAACCGCACGCTTTCCCTCCTCCCTGCGCCGGCGAGCCGGCGATCGGCCGTTCGCTGCCCGACGCCGCCGCGGCGGCAGGACACGACCACCGGCCAGCAGAAAGCCCGGATCGAGCGGTCGCCGGCCGGTGGGGTCCTGCCGGCGTCGCGACTCCGGCCAGCCGCGCCGCCCCGGTCCATACCCGTGCATGCCATCGCCCCGTCCATGCCCACGTCCGCTCCCTCCAACCTGCTGATCTTCCCGTCCCGACCGCGAGTTCCCGCCATGTCCTCCATCGCCGCCGACACGTCCCGCAGCCAGCGCCTGAAAGCCGCCACCCATGACGCGCACGAGCGCCTGGACCGGCGCATCATGGCCGCGCAGCCGTTCGCCAGCCGCGAGCACTACGCCCGCTTCGTGCAGGCGCAGTACCGGTTCCATTGCGACCTGGAACCGGTCTACGCCAATCCCGTGCTCGCCAGCGTGGTGCCCGAACTCGCGCAGCGGCGGCGGCTGCCGCAGATCCGGGCCGACCTCGCCGATCTCGGCGTGCCGCTGCCGGCGGTGCCGCCGGTCGCGCCGGCCGCGACGCCCTACGACACCCAGGTGAGCGCGCTGGGCTGGCTCTACGTGGCCGAAGGCTCCAGCCTCGGCGCGGCGATCCTGCTCAAGCTCGCGCTGCGGCTGGGGCTGGACGAGCACTTCGGTGCGCGCCACCTGGCCGGCCACCCGGACGGCCGCGCCCGGCACTGGCGCGAGTTCACCGCGGCGCTGGACCGCGCCGTGCTCAACCCGGCGCAGGAACAGGCGGTGGTGGCCGCTGCGTGCCGGGCGTTCGACCGCGTGCGCGGCCACGTCGAGGCCTGCCTGCCGACCCCGGCATGAACGCGGCCGACGACGCATGTCGCTGACGCGCCTGCTGTGGTTCTGCGCGGGCGTGCTGATGCTGGCGCTGGGCATCGTCGGCGCGTTCCTGCCGGTGATGCCGACCACGATCTTCCTGCTCCTGGCGGTGGGGTGCTTCTCGCACTCCTCGCCCAGGCTGGAGGCGTGGCTGCTGAACCATCCGCGCTACGGGGCGCCGCTGCGGCTGTGGCGCGAACAGGGCGCGATCAGCCGCAGGGGCAAGTGCTTCGCCGGCGCCGGCATGGCGCTGGGCTACGGAGTGTTCTTCTGTTGCGCGCATCCAGGCTGGAAGCTGGCGCTCGGGGTCGGGCTGTGCTTCGCCGCCAGTGCGGCCTACGTGCTGTCGCGGCCCGCGCCGCGATTGACGGACGCCCCGCGGAGCCCGGCATGAGCGCTCCCTCCCGCGTACCCGGCGCCGCTCCTCCATCGGCGGCCGAGACCCCTTCGGCGCGCCTGCGGGCCGCCGGCCTCAGCGTGACTTCGGCCCGCCTGGCGGCGCTGCGGCTGGCGCCGACGGTACTGCGCGCGCACGGACGGCTGACCCCGTGCGGGCTGCACCAGGCCGCCAGTGCCGCCGGCTACACGATCTCGCCCAGCGCCTGGTACCCGGTGCTGGCGCGCCTGCACGCGGCCGGCCTGCTGCCGGCCGCCCCGTCCCCGGCCCGCGCGCCACCCCGCCGCGCGGCCCCCCTGCCTTCCTCCGACGTTCCGGATTCCGCCGATGCCCGCTGACCTGCCCGCTGCCCTGCTGCCCTCCGACCTCGGTCCCTGGCAGATGTTCCTGCACGCCGACCCGGTGGTGCAGGCGGTGATGCTCGGCCTGGCGGCCGCCTCCGTCGCGACCTGGACGGTGCTGGCGGCCAAGGGCTGGGAGCTGTCGCGCAGCGCGCGGGCGTTGCGCGCGGCACGCGTCGTGCTGCTGCAGTCGCAGCGCCTGTCCGAGGCCGATGCCCAGCCGCCGTTGCAGGTCGACGCGGCGCGCGCGCTGCTGCACGAGGCGCGCGCGGAGCTGCAGCAGTCCAGCGGGCTGGCGGACAAGGCCGGGATCAAGGAGCGCCTGGCCTCGCGGCTGGAGCGCGTCGAGCTGGCGCAGGCACGGCGGCAGCGCCGCGGCATCGGCGTGCTCGCCACGATCGGTGCGACCGCGCCGTTCGTCGGCCTGTTCGGCACCGTGTGGGGCATCATGAACAGCTTCGTCGGCATCGCCCGCGCCAACACCACCAGTCTGGCGGTGGTCGCGCCCGGCATCGCCGAAGCGCTGCTGGCCACCGCGCTCGGGCTGGTGGCGGCGATCCCAGCCGTGGTGGTCTACAACCACTTCAGCCGCGTCCTGGCCGGGCTGCGCAACCATCTTGGCGACTTGTCGGCCGGGGTGCAGCAACTGGTGTCGCGCGACCTCGACCGGCGCGAGGCGCCCGCGCTCGTAGCGCCCACGGCCGGCGCGCACTGAGGGGCGGCGCGATGGCGATCAGGACGAGCCGGCACGACGACGCGCCGGAAGAACACCACGAGATCAACGTCACGCCCTTCATCGACGTGATGCTGGTGCTGCTGATCATCTTCATGGTGGCCGCGCCGCTGGCCACCGTGGACCTGCCGGTGGACCTGCCCGCGAGCACCGCCCGTCCGCAGCCCCGCGACCGCGACCCGGTGTACCTGACGCTGCGCGGCGACCTGCGCCTGAGCCTGGACGCGACCCCGGTCGCACGCCGGGACCTGGGCGCGGCGCTGGACCGGCGTACCGGCGGCGACCCCACGCAGCGGATCTTCGTGCGCGCCGACCGCACCGTGCCCTACGGCGAGTTGATGCAGGCGATGGACGCGCTGCGCGATGCCGGCTATCTCAAGGTCGCGCTGGTGGGCCTGGAGCAGGCGCCCGAATGACGCGCGCCGAGCGGTGGCGCTGGAGCCTGAGCCTGGCCGGCGTGCTGCTGGCGCATGCGCTGGCGCTGGCCGCCGCGCTCGAATGGCCGGCGCCGCCGCCGCTGCCCACCCGCCCGGCCGCGGCGGTGCAGATCGAACTCGCACCGGCCCCCGTCGCGCCGCCCGCGGCGCCCACCGAGCTGGCGCCCGGCCCGCCGCAGCAGGAACAGCGGGCGGCCGCGCGGTCGCCGCGGACGGCCGCGCAGCCGGTGCCGCAGACGCCCCCGCAGCCGGAGGCAGCCGCGGCGCTGCCCCAGGCCCTTCCGGACCCGGCCCCGGCCCCCGCTCCGGCAACGCCAGCGCCAGCGCCGCAGGAAGCCGCCGCCGACGTCGACCAGTCCCGCGCACCGCCCAGCGTGCAGGCGCCGCCGGGCCGCCGCTACGCCGCGCCCCAGTCGCTGTCGGGCAGCCAGCGCGAGGCCCTGGCCACCTGGCAGGCGCAGGTGCTGGGCCATCTGGAACGCTACAAGCGCTACCCGCGCCCGGCGCAGCGGCACCGCCAGGAAGGCGTGGTGCAGGTGCAGTTCGCGGTGGACCGCCAGGGCCGTGCCCGCGACGTGCATGTGGTACTGGGCAGCGGCCACGACGCACTCGATGCCGAAACCCTGGCGACGTTACAGCGCGCCGACCCGCTGCCGCCGCCCCCGCCCGAGGTCGAGGGCGACCCGGTGCAGGTGCGGGTGCCAGTGGACTTCTTCCTGCAGCGACGCTGAGCGCCGCCGCCGGACCGGCTACTCCAGGTTCTGCACCTGCTCGCGGATCTGGTCGATCAGCACCTTCAGCTCGACCGCGGCATTGGAGGTGCGGCTGTCCACCGACTTGGACCCCAGGGTATTGGCCTCGCGGTTGAACTCCTGCAGCAGGAAGTCCAGGCGGCGGCCGACCGGCTCGGCCTGGCGCAGCACGCGGCGGATCTCGCCGATGTGGCTGGACAGCCGGTCCAGCTCCTCGTCCACGTCGAGTTTCTGCAGCCACAGCACCAGTTCCTGCTCGGTGCGGCCCGGATCGGCCGGGTGCGGCAGGTCGGCCAGGCGCGCGGCGAGCTTGGCGCGCTGGCCGTCGCGGATGGCCGGGATCAGGGTGCGCACCTCGGCGGCGATGCGCTCGATGCCGTCCACGCGCTCGACGATCGCCGCGGCCAGCTTGCCCCCCTCGCGCTCGCGCGCGGCGACGAACTCGCCGACCACCTCGTCCAGCAGCGCCAGCGCCTCGGCCTGCAGCGCCGCCGGATCGACCGCCTGCCCCTGCAGCACGCCGGGCAGCTGCAGCAGGTCGGTGAACTGCACCTGCAACTGCGGGAAGCGCGCGCCGAGCCGCTGCGCGAGTATGCCCAGCTGCTCGACCAGCCGCTCGTCGACCACCAGCGCCTGCGCGTTTTCGGGCGCACGCAGGCGCAGCCCCAGCTCGAGCTTGCCGCGGCTGATCCGCGCGGCCACGCGCTCGCGCAGCTGCGGCTCCAGCGCACGCAGTTCCTCGGGCAGGCGCACGCCGACCTCCAGGAAACGATGGTTGACCGAGCGCAGCTCGCAGCCCAGCGTGCCCCAGGGCGTGATGCGCTCGCCGCCGGCGAAGGCGGTCATGCTTCGGATCATTCTCGATTCCCGTACCGTCAAAGCGCGAATGGTACCCTAGCGCCCCCCGCGAGCCGGCGGCCGCCAGCGTTCCCCCGCTGCGCGCCCGCCGTCCGCCTCCCGAACGCCCGGATCCCTCGCATGACCTTCTCCCGTCCCAGTGGCCGCACGGCCGACCAGCTGCGTCCCGTGCGCATCCAGCGCGCCTTCACCCGCCACGCCGAAGGCTCGGTGCTGGTCAGCTTCGGCGATACCCGAGTGCTGTGCACCGCGAGCATCGAGAACCGGGTGCCGGCCTTCCTGCGCGGCAAGGGCGAGGGCTGGGTGACGGCCGAGTACGGCATGCTGCCGCGCGCCACCCATACCCGTTCCGACCGCGAGGCCGCGCGCGGCAAGCAGGGGGGCCGCACGCTGGAGATCCAGCGCCTGATCGGCCGCGCGCTGCGCGCCTGCGTGGACCGGCGCGCGCTGGGCGAGCGCACCATCACCCTGGACTGCGACGTGCTGCAGGCCGACGGCGGCACCCGCACCGCCGCGATCACCGGCGCCTACGTGGCGCTGGCCGATGCCGTGGAACTGCTGCGCAAGCGTGGCGACGTGAAGAAGCACCCGCTGGTCGGCGCGGTGGCCGCGGTGTCGGTGGGCGTCTACCGCGGCGTGCCGGTGCTGGACCTGGACTACGCCGAGGACAGCGACTGCGACACCGACATGAACGTGGTGATGAACGACGGTGGCGGCTTCATCGAGCTGCAGGGCACCGCCGAGGGCCATGCCTTCCGCCGCGACGAACTGGATGCGCTGCTCGGCCTGGCCGAGACCGGCATGGCCGACCTGTTCGCCGCCCAGCGCGCCGCGCTGGCCGAATAACGGAGCGCGCCGGATGAAGCGCCGCATCGCCCTGACCACGCTGCTGGTGGCCGACTACGACGCCGCGATCGCCTGGTACAGCGGCGCGCTCGGCTTCCACGTGCTGGAGGACCGCGACCTGGGCGCGGGCAAGCGCTGGGTGGTGATCGGCCCCGGCGGCGCGCAGGACGCGGCGCTGCTGCTGGCCCAGCCCGGCGACGACGCCCAGCGCGCGCGCATCGGCGACCAGACCGGCGGGCGCGTCGACCACTTCCTGCACACCGACGACTTCCGCCGCGACCATGCGGCGATGCAGGCGTTCGGCGTGGAGTTCCTCGAATCCCCGCGCGAGGAACCCTACGGCACGGTCGCGGTGTTCCGCGACCTGTACGGCACCCGCTGGGACCTGCTGGAGCCCAAGACATGAAACTGGTACTGGCCAGCGGCAACGCCGGCAAGCTGGCAGAGCTGCGCGCGATGCTCGCGGGGCAGCCGTTCGAGATCGTCGCCCAGGGCGAGCTCGGGGTGGAGGACGTGCCGGAGACCGGCCTGACCTTCGTCGAGAACGCGCTGATCAAGGCGCGCCACGCCGCCGCCGTCACCGGCCTGCCGGCCCTGGCCGACGACTCCGGGCTGATCGTCGACGCGCTCGGCGGCGCGCCCGGGCTGTACAGCGCCCGCTATGCCGGCATCCCGACCGACGACGCCGCCAACAACGCCAAGCTGCTGGACGCGCTGCGCGAGGTCCCGCCCGGCCGCCGCGGCGCGCGCTTCTACGCGGTGATCGTGCTGCTGCGCCATCCCGAGGACCCGCAGCCGCTGATCGCCGAAGGCCGTTGGGAAGGCGAGATCATCGCGGCCCCGCGGGGCGACGGCGGCTTCGGCTACAACCCGGTGTTCCTGGACCCGGTGCACGGCCTGACCGCCGCGGAGATGGACGCGGCCACCAAGAACCGCCTCAGCCACCGCGGGCAGGCGCTGGCAGTGCTGCAACAGCGGCTGGCAAGCCTGGGCGTTTGAACGCCCACCCCCGACGCCATGCTGATCCCGCCGCCGCTGTCGCTGTACGTGCACCTGCCCTGGTGCGTGCGCAAGTGCCCGTACTGCGACTTCAACTCGCATGCGGCCAAGGGTGAGCTGCCGTTCGACGACTACGTGGATGCGCTGATCCGCGACCTCGACCACGACCTGCCGCTGGTATGGGGCCGGGTGGTGCACTCGGTGTTCTTCGGCGGCGGCACCCCCAGCCTGTTCCCGCCGGAGGCGATCGACCGCTTCCTGCAGGCGGCCAGCGCGCGGCTGCGCTTCGCGCCGAACCTGGAGATCACCCTGGAGACCAATCCGGGGACCGCCGAGCACGGCCGCTTCGACCGCTACCGCGCCGCCGGGGTGAACCGCATCAGCTTCGGCATCCAGACCTTCGACGACGCCGCGCTGCAGCGCCTGGGCCGCATCCACGACAGCGCCGAGGCCGAGCGCGCGGTGCGGCTGGCGCAGGACGCCGGCTACGACAACTTCAACATCGACCTGATGTACGCGCTGCCGCAGCAGACCCTGGCGCAGGCCGAGGCCGACCTGGAACGCGCCTTCGCGCTGCAGCCCACGCACCTGTCGCACTACCAGCTCACGCTGGAGCCCAACACGGTGTTCTTCGCGCGGCCGCCGCAGGGGCTTCCCGACGAGGACGACGCCTGGGACATCCAGGAGCACTGCCAGCGCCTGCTGGCCGAGGCCGGGTACGCGCAGTACGAGGTCAGCGCCTACGCACGGCCCGGCCGCCAGTGCGCGCACAATCTGAACTACTGGCGCTTCGGCGACTACCTGGGCATCGGCGCCGGCGCGCACGGCAAGATCAGCTCCGGCGCCGGCCAGCACGTGCAGCGCCGCTGGAAGCACAAGCACCCCCAGGCCTACCTCGCCAGCGCCGGCAGCGCGCAGGCGCTCGGCGGCGACGAGATCATCGCCGCCGGGCGCCTGCCGTTCGAGTACATGCTCAACCTGCTGCGCCTGCACGAGGGGTTCCGGCTCTCGGACTTCGAGGCCTGCACCGGCCTGCCGCGCGCCACGCTGGACGCCGCCCTGCAGCAGGCCCGCGCGCGCCAATGGCTGCAACTCGACGGCGAGCGGGTGACGCCGACCGAGCTGGGACGCCGCTTCACCAACGACGTGATCGAGCTGTTCCTGCCGTAGCGCCGGTCCGGGCGGCGTTGGCCGGGGCCGGAAAAACGTGCTACATACGCTCGCATCCGGGAGAGGCCTGCATAGGGATGTCCACGTCCGCATTCTCGATGTCGCTCGACACCGCCCGCGTGCTGGCGAGCACGCCGGTGGCGCCGCGCGCGCGCGCGCTGCTGACCGCCCTGCACACGCACTGGACGCAGGCCCTGGCCGCACCGCTGGCCGCGGCCCTGGTCGACCTGGAGCAGGCCCTGCTGCAGCAGGCCGAGCGCGCCCGCAACGGCCAGCTGCAGGCCGAGTGGCTGGCCGAGCGACGGCACCTGGGCGAGCACGGCAGCGCCTTCGCGCCCGGGCTGATGCAGGCCCTGGCCGCGGAAATCGCCGGGCTGCGCCAGCCGCGGCGGCTGGCCGCCACGCCGCCCGATGCGGGGCCGGCCACGGTCCACACCCTCACGCTGGTCGATGACGCCGACATCGACCGCGACATCGTGCTCCACGAGATCGCGCGGCGCGCCACCGTGCGCGACGCCGCCGCGCTGCAGCTGCTGGCGCAACGGTTCGGCGCACTCGCCGGGGCGCCGGCGTTCGAGATCGATCAATTGCCGCTGGGGCCGCATGCGCTGTGCCGGGCACTGCGCGCGGTGGGCGACGGCCTCGGCCTGGCGCCGGACACCCAGCTGCGGCTCTACCGCGCGTTCGAGCACCAGGTACTGGACCGCCACGGCGAGCTGATCGAGCGCAGCAACCTGCTGCTGGCGCGCGAAGGCGTGCTGCCGGGCCTGGTCTACCTGCCCTATCTGGCCCGTCCCGCCGTGGCCGTCCGTGCCCGCCCCGCCCCCGCGGCGGGACGTGTGCGGTCGCCGCTGCCCGGGCAGGGCCTGAACGCGGCGGCCGGTCCGGGCCGCCCGCCGCGGCGCCACGCCGATGCGGCGATGCCGGTCCGCGCCCCCGGGCCGGGCCAGGCGCCCTGGCCGGGCCCCGAGCCGGCCGGCGACGGCCCGGGGCCGGCCGATGCCCCCGGGACGGCGGCCGCGCCGGACCGGGCCACGCTGCAGCGGCTGCTGGCGGCGGCGCGCCGGTCCGACGCCGCGCAGGGCGCGCTGCCGGCGCCGGCCGACACCGGCGTGGCCGCCACGCCCGCGCAGGCCCTCACGCCCGCTGCGCTCGGCCACGCCCTGGCGATGCTGCAGGCCGCCCCGGCGCAGCGCACCGAGGCCGGTGCGCGCGGCGTGCACGAACTGCGGCGGCGGGCGCTGGCCCTGGCGCGCGCGCAACACGGCCCGCAGGCCGGGCTGGCGCGCCAGGACGCGGACACCTTCGACCTGCTCGGCCTGCTCTACGGCGAACTCGCACGCGAGCTCGGCGGCGGCCCCGCCGCCGGGCTGATGGCGCGGCTGCAGGTGCCGGTGCTGCGCGCGGCGCTGGAGGACCCGGCCTTCTTCGAGCATGCCCGGCACCCGGCGCGTGAACTGCTGAACACCCTGGCCGAGTCGGGCGCCACCTGGCTGGCCGACGACGAGGCCGACGCGCCGCTGCGGCAGGCCCTGGACCAGGCCGTGGACCGCGTCGTCGGCGATTACCAGGGCGACGCGGCGGTGTTCGTCGCCGCCAACGAGGCGGTCCGCACGCATTGCCTCGGCCAGGCACGCCGCGCCGAGGTGGCCGAGCGCCGGCACGTGGAGGCCGCGCGCGGCCGCGAACGGCTGGAGACCGCCAAGCGCCACGCTGCCGCCCAGGTCGAACAACTGTGCGCACAGGCCGCGCCACCGCCGTTCGTGCAGACCCTGCTGCGCCAGGCCTGGGCGGACGTGCTCACGCTGGGACTGCTGCGCCACGGCGAGGACTCGGCGGAAGCCCAGGCGCGCCGGCAGCTGACCGCCCGCATCGTCGAGGTCACCGGGCGCGCCGCCGGCGGTGCGCCCGATGCCGCGCTGGGGCAGGCGGTCGAGCAGGCGCTGCTGCAGGTCGGCCACCATCCCGACGAGGCCGGCGCCATCGCCCGCCGCCTGTCCACGCCCGGCGGCGAGGATCGCCACACCTCGCGCAGCGAACTCAGCGCGCGCCTGAGTACCCGCAGCCGCCTCGGCGAGCACGGCGAAGAGCGCCCGCGCGAGGACGCGCCGGCGCCGCGCACCGCCGACGAGCAGGCCTGGCACGCGCGCCTGCGGGCCCTGCCGTTCGGCACCTGGTTCGAGTTCGTCACCAACCAGCAGGGCGACGTGCGCCGCCAGCGCCTGTCGTGGTTCAGCCCGGTCACCGACCATGCGCTGTTCGTCAATCCGCGCGGGCAGAAAGTCGGCGAGCCGACCCTGGACGCGCTGGCACGGCTGATGGCCAGCGGCCAGGCGCGCCTGCTCGCCGAGGACCGCACGCGGCCGATCGACCGCGCCTGGCAGGCCGCGCTGCGGCTGCTGCGCACGCTGTCGGGCGAGGCCGCGTCGAGCGGCCCGCAGGCCGCCGCATGATCCAGGACACCCGCCGCGCGCCGCGACGCCATGCCGCTGCCCTGTTGCCGGTCACCGACCTGATCGCCGAGGCGCCGATCGGCCGCGTCGGCAATGTCTCCGAGCACGGCATGCTGCTGCTCGCCTCGCAGCCGTTGGTGGACGACGCGCTGTACCAGCTCAGCTTCCCGCTGCCGGACCGCGCCGATCCCGAGGCCGCGATCGACGTCGGCGTGCACCTGCTGTGGCAGGCGCCGGCGCACGCGCCGGGGCAGACCTGGGCCGGCTTCCGCTTCGTCGCGGTGTCCGACGCCCACCGCGCGCGTCTGCGCGCCTGGGTGGCCGAGGACCGCCGGGACTGAAGCACGCACCGCGCGCCGTTCGGCGCCGCGCCTGTCCAGCGATTCCGCCGCGCCGGTACGGGATGCGGCCACACGCACCGCCGACCGGGCCGGCCTCGCCCGGGCACGCGGAAAGACGGGACGCTGCCAGGCGGATGCGGCAAAATCGCAGGCTTGCGTCCCGCACTGCCGAACGAGCCCGTCCATGTCCCTGTCCGCCCCCGCCGATCTGTACGCCGACCATCTCCGCCGCCTCGGCCAGCGCGCCGACGAGGCGCTCGCACGCGGGGGCTTCGACCACCTGGTGGTGCCCAGCGGCAGCCTGCACTACCAGCTGTTCGACGACCGCGACTACCCGTACGCGGTGAACCCGCAGTTCAAGGCCTGGGTGCCGCTGACGCGGGTGCCGCACAGCTGGCTGGTGTACACGCCCGGGCGGCGCCCGACGGTGATCTTCCACCAGCCCTTCGATTACTGGCACGTGGTGCCGGACGCGCCGGGCGGCGAGTGGGTGGCGCACTGCGACGTGCACGTCATCCGCACCCCCGAGGAGGCACTGGCGCTGCTGCCGGCGCAGGCCGCGCGCTGCGCGATCCTGGGCGAGCCGCAGAGCGCGCTCGGCGCGTTCGTGCCGAACAACCCGCCGGCCGTGCTCGCTTACCTGGAGTACCACCGCGCCTTCAAGACCGCGTACGAACTGACCCTGATGCGCCAGGCGCAGACCCGGGCCGTGCGCGGCCACCGCGCCGCCGAGGCCGCGTTCCGGGCCGGCGCCAGCGAGTTCGACATCCACATGGCGTACTGCGCGGCGGTCGGCCAGGACGCCAACGAGCTGCCGTACGGCAACATCGTGGCCTTGAACGAGCATGGCGCGGTGCTGCACTACACCGAACTCGGCCGCCACGCGCCGCAGCCGCGGCGCAGCTTCCTGATCGACGCCGGCGCCTCGGCGCACGGCTACGCCAGCGACATCACGCGTACCTACGCCGCCGATCCCGGCAGCGAGTTCCAGGCGCTGATCGACGCCGTCGACGCCGCCCAGGTCGGCCTGGGCCAGGCGGTGCGCGCGGGCGTCGACTACCGCCAGCTGCACGTCGACGCGCACCTGGCGCTGATGGCCATCCTCAAGGACTTCGGCATCCTCACCGTCTCGCCGGAGGCCGCGCTGGCCACCGGCGTCAGCGCCGCGTTCTTCCCGCACGGGCTGGGCCACCTGATCGGCCTGCAGGTGCACGACGTGGCCGGCTTCGCCGCCGACGACCGCGGCGGCCGCATCGAACGCCCCGACGGCCATCCGTACCTGCGCCTGACCCGGGTGCTGGCGCCGGGCATGGTGGTCACCATCGAGCCCGGCGTGTACTTCATCGACCTGCTGCTGGACGAGGTCAAGCGCGCCGGCCACGCCGCCAGCGTGGACTGGCGCCGGGTCGAGCAGTTCAAGCCCTACGGCGGCATCCGTATCGAGGACGAAGTGGTCTGCACCGACGGCGCCCCGGAGAACCTCACGCGCCCGGTGTTTGCGGCGGTCTGACGAATGCGGGTAATCGGGAATCGGGAATCGGGGGCAAAGCGCGTTCGCTCTTGCGATTCCCCATTCCCCACTCCCGATTCCCGGCGGCCATAGGCCGCTAACCATCAAGCCATGAACGCTTCGATCTCGTCGGCGCTGCGCGCCAGCGCTTCGGTCAGCACGCGGTGGCCGTCGGCGGTGATCAGCACGTTGTCCTCGGTGCGGATGCCGATGCCGCGCCAGCGCGCGTCCACGCCGGTGTCGCCGGGCGCGATGTACAGGCCGGGCTCGAGGGTGAACACCATGCCCGGCTCCAGCAGCCGCGACTCGCCGGCCAGGCGGTAGTCGCCGACGTCGTGCACGTCCAGGCCGAGCCAGTGCCCGGTCTTGTGCCGGTAGAACCGCCGGTAGTGGCCCTCGGCGACGTTCTTCTCCAGCCGTCCCTTGAGCAGCCCCAGCCGCAGCAGCCCCTCGGTGAGGGTCTCCACCGCCGCCAGGTGGCCGGCCTCGTAGGGCACGCCGGGGCGGGCCTGGGCGAGCGCCGCGGCCTGCGCCGCGCCCACCAGGTCGTGCAGCGCACGCTGCTCGGGGCTGAAGCGGCCGTTCACCGGGAAGGTGCGGGTGATGTCGGCAGCATAGCCGCGGTACTCGGCGCCGGCGTCGATCAGCACCAGCTCGCCGTCGCGGCTGCGCGCGTGGTTGGCGCGGTAGTGCAGGATGCAGCCGTTGGCGCCGCTGCCGACGATGCTGGCGTAGGCCGGCCAGGCGTCGTGGGCGCGGAACTCGCGCTCCAGGTCGGCCTGCAGCTCGTATTCGTGGATGCCGGGGCGGGCGGCGCGCATCGCCACGCGATGCGCCTGCACACTGATGTCGGCGGCACGCTGCATCAGCGCGATCTCGTCGCGCGACTTGAACAGGCGCTGCTCGTGCAGCAGGTGGCCCAGTTCCAGGAACTCGTGCGGCGGCTGCGCACCCGATGGCCCCTGCGCGCGCACGCGGTCGACCCAGGCGATCAGCTTGAGGTCGAAATCGACCTCGCGCCCGAAGTGGTGGTAGACCCGCGAGCGCCCTTCCAGCAGGCCGGGCAGGATCTCGTCGAGATCGTCGATCGGGTAGGCATCGTCCATGCCGTAGCGCTCGACCGCGCCCTCCTGGCCCTCGCGCGCGCCGTCCCAGGCCTCGCGCTCGGGATCGCGCTCGCGGCAGAACAGGATCGCCTCGCCATGGCGGCGCCCCGGGATCAGCACCAGCACCGCTTCCGGCTCGGGAAAGCCGCTGAGGTACCAGAAGTCCGAGTCCTGGCGGTACGGGTAGTGCGTGTCGTGGCTGCGCACGCGTTCGGGCGCCGCCGGCAGCACCAGGATCGCCTGGTCCCCGGCCATCTGCATCAGCTGCCTGCGGCGGCGCGCGTACTCGGCGGCCCCGATCCCGGTGATTTTCTTCATGCGTGCCGCGCGCCCGTCAGTTCAGCCGGCTGCGGAAG
This sequence comes from Lysobacteraceae bacterium USHLN149, assembly GCA_037145635.1. Lineage (GTDB taxonomy): Bacteria > Pseudomonadota > Gammaproteobacteria > Xanthomonadales > Xanthomonadaceae > JAATFS01. The sequence continues at coordinate 142,004 of JBBCXB010000001.1, read as the reverse complement.
CGCGGCCCCATCACGCAGTCGCCGTGCAGCAGCAGCACCGCCACGCGCACGAATTCCTCGATCTCGGCGAGCGCGGTGTCGTCCTCGTCGGCGCTGTCGAAATCCTCGCTGGAGGCCTGGGCCAGCCGGGCCAAGTCCTGCAACGCCTCGTCGCCCTCCTCCGACAGCCGCGGCCGCTGCTGGGCCGCCAGGCCGAAGCCGCCGAGAAAGGCGCGGCACCAGTCGAACAGCGCGTCGGCGCGGTCCGGCAACGGCGCACCGTCCTCGGCCAGCACCAGCTCGAAAGCGAAGTCGCGGTCCTCCAGCTGCGCCACCGCCACCTGGCGCATGCGGTCCAGCGCGCCCGCGGCCGCCGGAGTCGGCAGCGAGGCGTCGGCCATGATCCGCGCCGGCCAGTCGGCGCTGTCGGCGCCGCCGCCGGACAGCCAGCCGCACAGCCCGCCGTGCAGTTCCGCCGCGGTCGCCGCCAGGCCCAGCTGCCGGCTCTCTTCTTGCACTGCGGTTACGTCGGGCAGATCCATTTCGATATCCACATCAGGGGTGACAGAACACTGCCGGCGCTCGCCGGCAGTCGGGTCCGCCAGTGTAGCAATCCGCCGGACCGGCCCGCCGCGCCGCCGCCGCCGCGGCGTACCACCCGGCGCCGCGCAAACCCTTGCCGGCGCAGGCGATCGCTCCCCCGGCCGGCGACCCGCGGCGCGTCTTGACCGGCGCTCGCGGCGGCGCCTATCGTGGGCGCCATGGACAATGCCGACGCCCTCGCCCAGCTCCACGCCCTGGCTGCCCGCGTCGAGGCGCTGGTGGAGCGCGCGCAGCGGCTGGCGGACGAGAACCGCAGCCTGCGCCACCAGCAGGAACAGCTGATCGGCGAGCGCTCGCAGCTGCTCACCAAGAACGAGCAGGCGCGCTCCCGCGTGGAGGCGATGATCACCCGACTGAAATCGCTGGAGCAGCACACGTGAGTGGCAACGAACCGGTCAGCGTCCGCATCCTCGATCGCGAGTACACCGTGGGCGTCACGCCCGAGGAGCGTGACAGCCTCACCGCCGCCGCGCGCTTGCTCGACCTGAAGATGCGCGAGATCCGCGGCAGCAACCGCATGGCCGCGGTCGACCGGGTCGCGGTGCTGGCCGCGCTCAACCTGGCGCACGAGCTGCAGCAGCTGCGCGAGAGCCAGGCGCGGTACGACCGCGAGCTGGGGCGCACGCTCGACGATCTCAATCGCCGCCTGGACGGCGTGATCGATACATCGCGTTGACGCCTACTGCGCGCCACGATCGCAAAAATGAATTACCCGGGAACACCGGGCCGACGAACGGGCTGGCGGTCCTCGCGCACAGGGCTATAATCCACCTGCGTTCTCTGCTGTGAACGACGGCGTGTGCAAACATTCGCCTTGTCCCTTAATTACGACCACGGGGGCGCGACGACGCCGGGTGTGCAAGTCCGCCTTGTAGCGGAAAGCCCGATGGAGTCCCAGCGTCCCCACTTGAACCCCGGGTTCAAGGTCGTTTCGCATGCATCGTCACGGCGGAGAATGCAGTATCCCGGAAACGGCGCCCACAAGGCGCCGTTTCCTTCTGCGCGCTTCCGACGATCCGCGAGCGTGGCGCGCCCCGAGCAGGCCGCGGCGGGGCACGTGGCATCGCCAGGGCCTGCATGCACGGCCGCCGCCGCCTCGCTCGCCCCGTCCGTGGACAGGCGCCGCAATGGCCCAGTGGTCCGGGACGGCCACCCGCGCCGCCTGCATCGACCGGACGCCCCCGCGCGCGCCGCGTCACCCACACCGGCCGTCGTGTAGGCACCCGGCGGCTGCGCCGGAATGGATCGCACGCCTAGGCAGCCGGGGCGTGCGCGCCGACAATAGCGCCTTTCCGTCCCGGCACCTCCGCATGCCTTCCGATCGCGATGCCCTGCGCCGCCAGCTGCGCGAACGCCGCCGCGCCCTGCCCGCGCCCGAGCGCCTGGCCGCGGCCGATGCGCTGGCCGCGCGCCTGCTGGCGCTGCCGTTCGCCCCGGCCACCGGCCGGGTCGCCGGCTACTGGGCGCTGGACGGCGAGATCGCCCTGCACCGCTGGCAGCTGAGCCTGCCCGCCGGCGTGACGTACTGCCTGCCGATGCTGCACGGTCCGCTGCTGCGCTTCGCGCCCTGGCGTCCGGGCCAGGCGCTGACCGCCAACCGCTACGGCATTCCCGAGCCCGACATCGACCCGGCGGACGCGCTGCCGGCCGAGGCGATGGACCTGGTGGTGGCGCCGCTGGTGGGCTTCGACGCCGCCGGGCGACGGCTGGGCATGGGGGGCGGCTGGTATGATCGCAGCTTCGCGTTCCGGCATCGCCAGGCGCCGCCGCCCTGGCTGGTCGGCGCCGGCTTCGCTGCGCAGCAGGTACCCAACCTGGCCGCCGAACCCTGGGATGTCCCGGTGGACGCGATCTGCACCGAACACGCCACCCTCCTGACCGGCCCCGTTTCCGCATGACCGCCCGCAAGCGCTACTGGCTGATGAAGTCCGAACCGGATGCGTTCTCCATCGACGACCTGGAGCGGGTCGGCACCGAGCCGTGGAACGGCGTCCGCAACTACCAGGCGCGCAACTTCATGCGCAACGGCATGCGCGTCGGCGACGGGGTGATGTTCTACCACTCCAACTGCAAGGTGCCCGGCATCGTCGGGCTGGCCACCGTCGCCAGCGCGGCCTATCCGGACGAGACCCAGTTCGATCCCGGCTCCGACTACCACGACCCCAAAGCCACGCGCGAGCAACCGCGCTGGATGCTGGTGGACGTGGCGTTCGACCGCAAGCTCCGCCGCACCCTCGCGCTGGACGAGATCAAGCAGCACGCCGAGGCGCTGGGCGAGGGCTTCCCGCTGATCGCGCGCGGCAACCGCCTGTCGATCCTGCCGGTGACCGCGGCGCAGTGGAAGCTGCTGCTGGCGCTCGAATAGCCGGAGGCCGGGACGTGAACGGCGGTGGGCGGCCGCAGATGCCTCCCGCCCCCTTGCGCTCGATCCCGGCCCAACGAATTCCTTCCCATCCCTTCGGATCCCGACCCAATGACTGAACAGAAACGCCTGGCCGCCGAGAAGGCGATCGACTTCGTCGAGGACGGCATGATCGTCGGCGTCGGCACCGGCTCCACGGTGGCCTACTTCATCGACGCGCTGGGCCGCATCGGCCACCGCATCCAGGGCGCGGTGTCCAGCTCCGAGCAGAGCACCGCCCGCCTGAAGCAGCATGGCATCGAGGTGCTCGACCTCAACCATACCGGCGCGCTGTCGCTGTACGTGGACGGCGCCGACGAGTGCGACCCGAACCGGTGCCTGATCAAGGGCGGCGGCGCGGCGCTGACGCGCGAGAAGATCATCGCCGAGGCGAGCGAGCGCTTCGTCTGCATCGTCGACCCGAGCAAGCAGGTGCCGGTGCTGGGCCGCTTCCCGTTGCCGGTGGAGGTGATCCCGATGGCACGCAGCCTGGTGGCGCGCGAGATCCTGGCGCGTACCGGCGGCCAGCCGGTCTGGCGCGACGGCGTGGTCACCGACAACGGCAACGTGGTGCTGGACGTGCACCACCTGTCGATCACCGACCCGGTCGGCCTGGAGCGCGAGCTCAACCAGATCCCGGGCGTGGTCTGCGTGGGCCTGTTCGCGCGGCGCCCTGCCGACGTGGTGATCGTCGGCGGCGAGCCCCCGACGCTGCTCTGAGCGCCACGCCGCATTCGCGGTCTCGTTCATGGTGATCCTGGTCTCCCTGCCCGCGAAGCTGCCATTGGCTGCGGCGGGGTGACTGTGGGGCGGGGATTGGGGATTGGGGATTAGGAATTAGGAATTAGGAATTAGGGGTTCGGGGTTCGGGGTTCGGGGTTCGGGGTTCGGGGTTCGGAAGAGATACTGCCTTTCGTTCCGCCTGTGCAGCCCTGTATGCAGAGGGGCACGCGGGGGCCGTGCAGACTTTCGGCTACATGGCGCGTGGAAGCGTCCCCAAAGACAGGTTCACGGCGTGTCCTGGCACGGCATAGGCCGCTCCCTTGCAGGCAAGCCGGCCGCCTAACGACTTATCCCTTCCGCGAAAGCTGCTTAAGGCGCCGGGACGATCACCGACCTCGGTGAGGGGCGCCAGCGTGACCGGGGACAGGCTCCTCGGCTCGGGCGGACATCCTGTCCGACTCGCCGCCGCGGCACATCCCTGTGCCGCTCTCCGCCTATCCCCGGCCACGCTGACGCCTCGGCCAGTCTTTGCAAAGGCTGCGGGAGGAACATTAGCGGATACTTCATGCAGCCATGCTGTCGTGCTGTCGTGCAACCGGAATTCTTGCCAGGTCTCGGTCATCAGCCATTGGCTGACGGCCGTTGGCAGTTGGCTTCTGCTTGCTTCTGCTTCTGGCCTTTGGCCGTTAGCTGGCAGCTGGTAGCTGCTGGCTGTTAGCACCTCGCTCCTACATCTTGGCAGTTTGCCTGTCTGCCACCAGAGCCGGCGGGAGCATGGGCCGTCCGGAAGCAGCGCCCTTCGTTCCGCCAGACCGGCCATCTGTGTAGAGGGGTCCGCGGGTGCCGGGGCAGGACCTTCCACGACATGGATGTCGTGGAAGAGCCCCCAGGGACGGGTTCACGGCGTGTCCTGCCCCGGCACCCGTGGGCCGCTCCCACGCTGGCAAACGAGGCGCCAATCCTACCGACCTTCCGGAGCGAAATGCTCGAAGCATCGGAACGATTACTGATTTCGGCAAGAGCGTCAGCGTGACCGAAGACAGGCTCCTGAGTTTGGCCGGATATCCTGTCCCATTCACCGCCGCGGCACATCGGAAGTGCCGCTCTCCGCCTATCCACGGCCACGTTGACGCCTCTCACTCTCATGGCTGCGGAGGCCAGCGGCCGATGCTTTCCGCGTCCATGCGGCCGGCGATTCGGCGATTCGGCGATTTGGCCATTTGGCCATTCGGCCATTCGGCCATTCGGTCGTTCGGTGGTTCGTGCAGTCGTGCAGTCGTGCAGTCGTGCCACCGGGATGCTGGGCCAGGATTTCTCAGGCTGGCGATCGACGCCATGGCTCGGCCGGTCCGCAACCGGCGATTCGCTGATCAGGACTTGAGGGGGCAGCCGGAAGCGAAGCGACTGCTGCATCCTCGGCCAGGCGGCAGGCCGGTGCCCGGCCCGGCACTCAGCGCTTGGCGACCAATGCCTGCACCAGTTCGCCGACCAGTTCGCGCTGGCGCGTGGGCAGCGCCAGGAAGGCCTCGATCACCTGGCGGTCGCGGGCCGACACGCCCGTGGGCCAGCCGGCGCGCGGCTCGGCCACGCGCTGGCCGCTCCCGTAGCGCAGCCGCTGCGGCTCGATGCCGAACAGCTCGGCCAGCACCTGCAGCTTGTCCTGCTCGGGAATGGAGCGGCCGCCCAGCCAGCGCGACGCACTCTGGAAGCTCACCGAACGCCCCGCGTAGCGCGTGTTGAACAGCCGGAACAGCACCGCCGGCCGCGGCTCGTAGCCCGCCGCGCGCATCGCATCGCCGAGGCGACGGGAGAATTGTTGGCGTTCGTCGCTCATGCCCCGAAACGTTACGGAGCACGTCCGCCACCAATTCACCATTCACTTCCACTATGATCAACTTATTGCTTCCACAAGTCGAGTTGTCGCCGTCGTTCCCTGTTCCGGACCGGACGCGCGGCCACGACTGCCTGCCTGTCCACGACGCCCGTCGCCCTCCACGGAGACCGCCATGGCCCCCACGCGCGCTTCCCGTCCCGCCGCCGCACCGTTCGACCCGCGTGCCGGCTACGCCCAGCTCGACTACCGCCGGCACTACGCCGAACTGCTGCGGCGCCATCCGCATCCACCGGTCGCGCTGGCCGAGCTGTGCCTGTTCCGCTTCTGGCTGACCAGCTGCGCCTACCGCCACGTCCACGAGCGGCCGGGGTCAACCACGACGCGCATGCCGCTGCGGCACTGGCCGCTGCCGCGCGAGGTGGCCGGCCACGACATCGAGGCCACGCTGGGCGACTGGATCGGCGCCGTGGTGGAAAGCCGCTTCGACCTGTACGAACGCTTCTTCCACCTCGGCCGCAACGACCAGGACCCGCTCGGGCTGGATGCGGCGACCCTGGCGCTGAGCTGCCAGCTGTTCGCGCTGACGCCGCCGCCGGTGCTGGGCCGGCTGCAGGCCGAGACCCGCGAGCAGTTCGCCGCGCTGGTCCAGGCCTGCGCGGGCGGCTGACGCGGTACGCCGCGCCCCGACGTAGCGCGCGCGGCATGACCGGCAGGCAGGCACGACGTGCGCGCCGAGGGATCGCCGGAACGACGCAGGGTGGACGCTGGCCAGCCATCCGCCGGCCAGTGGGCGGCCACGGGTGAGGGCCCTCCCACCCCCGGCCCGCGAGGCGCCACGCGCCCGCCCGCGCCATGGCGCTTGACCGCGGCCCGGGCTTCCCCGAAGGTGTGCGCCTTGCCTCTCCAGGACCTTGCGATGTCACCGCTGCGAAGCTTCTTTCTGCTTGCCCTCCTGCTGATCAGTGGCTGCGCCAGCGCCGATGGCCGCTGGGTGGAACTGGACGGCCAGCGCTACCAGGTCGAGCTGGCCCAGAACGACGACACCCGCGCGCGCGGGCTGATGTTCCGCGACGCCATGGCGGCCGACCACGGCATGCTGTTCATCCACGACCGGCAGGAGCCGCTGGCCTACTGGATGAAGAACACCAAGATCGCACTCGACATCCTGTACTTCGACGAGCAGCGCACGCTGGTGGCGCAGCAGCGCGACGTGCCGCCGTGCTCGGCCGGCAACGCCTGCCCGGCCTATCCCAGCAATGCGCCGGCCCGCTACGTGCTGGAGCTCAACGCCGGACAGGCCGCCAAGCTGGGCCTGAAGGACGGCGCCAAGCTCGGCTTCGGCCCCGGCGTCCCGCCGCTGCGCTGAGCCGCCCGCGCCCGCCGCGGCGGGCGTGTCGGGAAGCGCCGGACTTGAACCGGCGCCGGCTTGCCGCCACTCTTGGGCCATGGCGGATCCCTTCTCCCTGCCCAGCTGGACCACGCTCGCGAACCTGGACGACGACGCGCTGCCGCTGATGTCCACGGCCCTGCTGATCGCGCGCGACGAGTATCCGCAGCTGGATGCCGACCTGTACGACACCCTGGTGCAGAGCCATGTCGAGCACCTGCGCACCGAGGTCGACGCGATCGACCAGTGGCCGCTGAAGATGGCCGCGGTGAACCGCCACCTGTTCGAGGAGCTCGGCTATTCGGGCAACCACGACGAGTACTACGACCCGCGCAACAGCTACCTCAACCAGGTGTTCGAGCGCCGGCTCGGCAACCCGATCTCGCTGGCGATGGTGCAGATCGAGGTGGCGCGCCGGCTCGGCCTGCCGCTGGACGGGGTGTCGTTCCCGGGCCACTTCCTGGTGCGGCTGCCGGTCGACGACGGCCTGCTGGTGATGGACCCGTTCAACGGCGGGCGTCCATTGGGCGTGGACGAACTGCGCGAGCGTGCCCGCCCGCACCTGGGCGGCGAGGTGCCCGACGACCGGGCCCTGGCCCAGATCCTGGACCCGGCGCCGCACCGCGCGATCCTGATCCGCATCCTGCGCAACCTGCACGGCGTCTACGCCGAGGCCGAGGAGTGGGACCGCGCCGCGCGCAGCGCGGACCGCATCCTCAAGCTGATGCCGGACCAGGCTGAGGCCCTGCGCGACCGCGGCCTGGCCTACCTGCACCTGGGCCACCGCGGCGGCGCGCGCCACGACCTCGGACGCTACCTGCAGCTGAACCCCGAGGCTCCCGATGCCAAGCGCCTGCGCGAGCACCTGGTCGAGGCGAGTGCGCAGACGCTGCGGGTGCATTGACGCCGGCGCGCGGCATCCGCGGCCGCTTACTCGACCTCGACCATCTCGAAGTCGTCCTTGGTGACGCCGCAGTCCGGGCAGGTCCAGGTATCGGGGATGTCCGCCCAGCGCGTGCCCGGGGCGAGGCCTTCTTCCGGCAGCCCGTCCTCCTCGCGATAGAGGAAGCCGCAGACGACGCACATCCAGGTGCGGTAGGTGGTCGTGGAGGGGTCGCTCATCGGATAATCGGAGGGGACACGGGGTCGGGCATTGTCCCACCCCGCCCTTCGCACCGGAAGCTCTGCCCATGAACGCTCCCTCCGCCGTGCGCGGCATCTACCTGATCACGCCCGACGAGCCCAACACCGCGCAGCTGCTCGCGCGCACGCGTCCGCTGCTGGGCGGGATCGCCTGGCTGCAGTACCGCAACAAGGGCGCCGACGCGGCGCTGCGGCTGGCCCAGGCCGGCGCCCTGCAGGCGCTGTGCGCGGAAGCCGGCGTGCCGCTGATCGTCAACGACGATGCGGCGCTGGCGCAGCAGGTCGGCGCGGCCGGCGTGCACCTGGGCGGCAGCGACGGCGACATCGCCGCGGTGCGCGCGCGCCTGGGCGCACACGCCATCGTCGGCGCCTCCTGCTACGACCAGGCGGCGCTGGCCGAGCGCGCGGTCGCCGCCGGGGCGAGCTACGTCTGCTTCGGCGCCTTCTTCCCGAGCCGCAGCAAGGCGACCACCGCACGCGCCACCCCGGCGCTGCTGCGGGGCGCCGCCGGGCTGGGCGTGCCGCGCGTGGCGATCGGCGGGCTCGACCCGGACAACTGCGGTCCGGCGATCGCCGCCGGCGCCGACCTGGTCGCGGTCATCAGCGGCATCTATGCCGCGCCGGACCCGGTGGCGGCGCTGCGCGCGTACCGCGCCTGCTTCGGCGACTGACCCGGACGGCACCGCGGCGAACCGGGCCGCCCGCGGCACGGGCCCTCACCACGATCGGCACGGTGCCGGCAGACGCGCGGGCGGGCGGTTCGATCGGCCTCCCGTCCACGCGTTGGCGCCGCGCGGCCGCCGCTCGAATCCCTTCAACCCCGATCCCTTCCCCAATTCCTTGTCTGCAATCCGCGCGCCCTGACCCGGCGGCCAACGGCACGCCGGAAGGCCCGGTCAGTAGTCGTAACTGACGGTCAGCCGCGCATAGCGGGGCGGCTGGTAGGCCACCGCCTGGTTCCACAGGGGATTGACCTGGCCCGGGTTCAACTCGGAGAACGGATAGATGTTGGTCGCGGTCTGCCGGTTGGTGACGTTGAACACGTTGAGGGTGAAGGCCAGCTTGCCGTCGGCGAAGTTCGGCTTGTAGGTCAGGCCGAGGTCGAGCTGCGCGATCCAGCCCAGGGTGCCGTGCGAGCCGGGCGGCGACGGCTCGCCGGTGCCGGTCTCCGGGTTGTAGCAGAAGTGATAGGGCCCGCCGGTGATGCTGGCGTTGGCGTAGCCGGCCGGATCGCGGTCGCCGGCATCGTAGTTGTCGCCGTAGTAATAGCCCAGGCAGGGGCGCGGCGCGCCGGAGATCAGGCTGAGGTTGCCGGACACGCCCCACTCGGAGGCCATCTGGTAGTAGCCGTACCACTTGAACTGGTGGCGGTGGTCGTTGGACTGGTTGCCGTTGAAGTATTCCATCAGCGCGGCGTGGTCCCAGCTCTGCGTGGTCGAGGTGGCCGCCTGGCCCTGGTAGCTGCCGAGCGCGCCGCCGGTGCGCCACAGGTCCGAGCGCAGCTGGCCCTCGGTGGTGCCGTAGCTGTGCGACCAGACATAGTTGAGCTTGCTGTACCACTTGCCGTCGAACGGCCGTTCCAGGTTGAACTCCAGCGCCGAGTAGTGCCGCTTGAACTCGGGGTAGCCGCCCTGCTGCCGGGTCACGGTGAGGTCGTGCAGCTGGCCGTCGGTCCCGACCACGCGATAGGTGTTGGTCTTGCCGGGGTTCACCAGCGCCGCGCTGGCGTTGTTGGTCCAGTCGATGGTCACGCCGGCGGCCTCGGCGGCGGCCAGCAGGCCGGTGTTGGACGGGTCGACGTTGGTGTCGTCGATGCCGTCGTTGAGGCGGCGGTGGGTGCCGCGCACGCCGAACACCCAGTCGTTCGGCAGGACCGTGGTGAAGCCGAGGATGATCTCGTCCTGGTTCTCGCCCTTGATGTCCCTGGCCACCGCGGTGTCGACGTTGGCCAGGCGCCCGAAGCGCGAGTTGGCCGACACCGGCGGCGCCAGCTGGGTGGCCAGGATCGGACTGCCGTCGGCGTTGATGCCGCTGTAGGTGTAATAGGTGCTGGTGGACGTGGCCGGGGTGAACAGCCCGGCCGGCGACAGCGGCAGCCCGAGGTAGTAGCGGCCGACGTTGCCGTAGACCTTGAGGCTGGAATCGCCACGCACGTCCCAGCTGAAGCCCAGCCGCGGCGCCCACTGGTTCTTCAGTTCGATGTAGGCCTGGCCGAACGGGGTGTAGTTGGTGAAGCTGTCGTTGCGGATGCCCAGCGACAGCAGCAGGCGGTCGGTGACCTGCCACTTGTCCTCGAGATAGACCGCCTTCTGCTCGGCGTCGTAGGAGTACAGGTTGGTGTTGATGTCGCGGGTGACGTAGTAGCCGGTGCTGCCGTAGGTCGGGTCGACCAGCCCGGGGCTGGGCACGCCGACACTGCCGTCCTCGGCCACCGAACCGCTGACCAGGCCTCCGCTGTTCAGGCCGTACGGATCGGGGGTGAAGCCGTAGGTCCAGCCGTAGCCGGGGCCGGAGTTGTACGAGCCGACATTGATCGCCTCGCTCTTCTGGTTGTCGATGCCGACGTCGATGCTGTGCTCGCCCAGGCGCCAGTTGAGGTTGAGCCGCAGGTTGTCCTTCTTGTACTCGCGGTCCGGGTCGGTGATCGAGCTGACGGTCTGCGCATTGGAGATCGGCACGCCGCCGGTGTAGGCCGGGTTCTGGTTGGCGACGGTGTTGAGGAAGGCGCCGTTGCCGGGGTCGTAGCCGATCGCGGTGAGCTTGTTGGGCAGGCTCTCCTTGCCGTAGAGCGCGGTGAAGGTGAGGTTGTCGCCGAAGTAGCCGGTGTACTTGCCCAGCAGCAGGGTCGGGCCGAACTCGTTCTTGCCCTCGCGCCCGAGGTAGCGGCCGACCTCGCGATCGACATAGTCGTAGCCGTAGACCGTGCCGTTGGTGCGCGCCTTGTCCTGCGCGCCGGTGAACTCGAGCAGGTGGTCGTCGCTGATGTGCCAGTCGATCTTGGCGTAGGCCCGGGTCTGCTTGTAGTCGTAGCGCGTCCACGGCGAGCCGGAGACGCCGCCGGAGGTGGTGCGCGCATCGGCGACCCGGGTGCCGCTGGAATCGACCTGCTCGGCAGCCAGGAAGAAGAACAGCCGGTCCTTGAGGATCGGGCCGCCGAGGTAGGCGCTGTAGGTGGTCTGGTCGGCCTCGGTCTCGCTCAGCGGCTGGTAGCTGCCGGCGGTGTAGCGCGAGCTCGACGGGTCCCAGTATTCCGTACCCGGCCGGAACCGGAGGTCGCTCTTGCGCGCGCTCAGGCTGTCCGGCTCCCAGATCACCGCCGCGCCGAATTTCCAGTCGTTGGTGCCGCGCTTGCCGACCTGGCTGATCACGCCGCCGTTGGAGCGGCCGTACTGCGCCCCGTAGCCGCCGGTGAAGATCTCCTGCTGGTCGATCGCGCCGTAGGGCAGCGTGAGGCCGCCCAGGTTGCCGGCCGGGTCGGTGGTGTTGAAGCCGTTGAGGTAGTAGGCGTTCTCCGAGGCCGCCGAGCCGCCGAAGCTGGCCAGCGAGCCGCCGAGCGGGCCGTTGTCGTAACCGCCGCTGTTGACCACCACGCCGGGCGCCAGCAGCGCAATGGCCTCGGCGGTACGTCCCAGCGGCAGTTGCTGCAGCTGCTCGGCGGTGACCACGGTACGCGTGTCCACGCTGCTCACGTCGATGGCGGACAGGCTGGCGGCGCTGACCGTGACCCCGTCCAGGGTCTGCACGCCCGCCGCGGCCGCGGTACCGAACGAGACGTCGGTGCTCGCGCCGACGGTGATGCCCACGTTCTCGCGCGTGTCCACCACGGCCCCGTCGCGCTTGACGGTGACCCGGTAGGTGCCCAGCGGCAGGTTGCCGGCCTGGTAGCGGCCGCGCGCGTCCACCGGCACCTCGCGGCTGAAGCCGCTGTTGTTCTCGACCACCACGCTCGTGCCGGCGTTGCCGGCGACGCTGCCGACGATGCTGCCGGTGGTGGACTGGGCCTGGGCGCCCTGGACAGCCACCCCCAGCGCGAGCGCCAGGACGCTCCTGCGGATCAATCGATTCATCTCTCATCCCCAAGTGGAACGCCGAAGACCCGGCGAAGACCGCGACCCGCCTGCGGGCGGGCCGCATGAACACCCTGTTGAGCCAGGCCGCCTCCGGCCCCTGGCCATCGGCTACCGTTTCATGCCCCCCTGGCGCTCGATCCTAAGCGGCCGCTCCGGCCGCGACGGCACCGCCGGCGGGTAGGTCCCGCCGGGGCGGGTAGGCGCTGCCGATGGCGGCGGGCCGGCACAGCCGCGACAATAGGCAGGGCGTCCCCCCCGGGCGCCGCCGCTCCGACTTCGCACAGGACCTTCCGCAATGAACCATTCCCGCTCCCATGCCCTCTTCGCCCAGGCGCAGTCGCTGATCCCCGGCGGCGTCAACTCGCCGGTGCGCGCGTTCAAGTCGGTCGGCGGCGAACCGTTCTTCGTGCAACGTGCCGACGGTGCGTACCTATACGACGTCGATGGCAACCGCTACATCGACTACGTGGGCTCGTGGGGGCCGATGATCGCCGGGCACAACCATCCGGCGGTGCGCGAAGCGGTGCAACGCGCGATCGCCGACGGCCTGTCGTTCGGCGCGCCGTGCGAGGCCGAGGTCACCATGGCGCAGACCCTGACCCGGCTGGTGCCCTCGTGCGAGATGGTGCGCATGGTCAACTCCGGCACCGAGGCCACGCTGTCGGCGATCCGGCTGGCGCGGGGCGCCACCGGCCGCAGCCGCATCGTCAAGTTCGAGGGCTGCTACCACGGCCATGGCGATTCGTTCCTGGTCAAGGCCGGCAGCGGCATGCTGACGCTCGGCGTGCCGACCTCGCCCGGCGTGCCGGCGGCCCTGAGCGAGCTGACCGCCACCCTCAGCTACAACGATTTCGAGGGCGCCACCGCGCTGTTCGACGAGATCGGCGGCGAGATCGCGGCGCTGATCATCGAGCCGGTGGTGGGCAACGCCAACTGCATCCCGCCGCTGGCCGGCTACCTGCAGCACCTGCGCACGCTGTGCTCGCGTCACGGCGCGCTGCTGATCTTCGACGAGGTGATGACCGGCTTCCGCGTGGCCCTGGGCGGCGCGCAGGCGCTGTACGGCGTCACCCCGGACCTGACCACCTTCGGCAAGATCATCGGCGGCGGCATGCCGGTGGGCGCCTATGGCGGCCGGGCCGAGCTGATGTCGCAGATCGCCCCGGCCGGCCCGATCTACCAGGCCGGCACGCTCAGCGGCAACCCGGTGGCGATGGCCGCCGGCCTGGCGATGCTGGAGCTGGTGCAGGCGCCGGGCTTCCACGACCGCCTCAACGAGACCACCGCGGTGCTGTGCGAGGGCCTGGAGGCCGCCGCCGACGACGCCGGCGTCGCGGTCACCACCCACCGGGTCGGCGCGATGTTCGGCCTGTTCTTCACCGACCAGGTGGTGGAGACCTACGCCCAGGCCACCGCCTGCGATACCGGCGCCTTCAACCGCTTCTTCCACGCGATGTTGGAGCGTGGCGTGTTCTGGGCGCCGTCGGCCTACGAGGCCGGGTTCGTGTCCAGCGCGCACGACGCCGCGGTCGTGGAGGAGACGCTGGCGGCGGCGCGCGAGGCCTTCCGGGTGGTGGCTGGCTGAACAGGCGGCGGGCTCGGCCCGCTTTGCTTTTGTCGTGGGCCTGTCATAAGTTGACACACGGTGTCCACGGACGGACATGGGTGGGGACCCGCGACGCAGCGCATGCCGACACCGCCCGCCGTGGCGCGGCGGCGGCGCTGCCCGTTCCGCCCTCGTCGCACCGGCTGGTGCAACGAGGGCCGATTGCCAGGACTGTCACCGCCTCATGCTCAAGCCTGTTGCGTTGCTCACTCCGCGCAAGTCGCCGCTACGCGATCAAGCGCTTCCCGACTGGATCCTCGCCGGCAAGCTCGATCCACCGCCGCTGCGTGCCGACGCGGTGCCGCGGGACGCGCTGCTGGACCGCCTCGAACAGGCGCATGCCGGCGCGCTGACCCTGCTGCTGGCACCGCCCGGGTTCGGCAAGACCACGCTGCTGGCGCAATGGCATCGCCGCCTGCTGGAGCGCGACGAGGGCCTGGCGTGGCTGTCGCTGGACGAGGAGGACGCCGATACCTCGCGCTTCCTCGGCCACCTGGCGCTGGCGCTGGCGAACGCCGGCGCCGACCCGGAGCTGTGCGCCGGGCCGCTGCAGCAGCGCGACCAGCCGCCGGCGGTGGCGATCAACCTGCTGATCCGCGCCATCCGCGCCGCCCCGCGCCGGGTGGTGCTGCTGCTGGACGACTACGACCGCGTCGGCAGCCCCGGCATCGACGACCTGCTGCTGCGCCTGGTCGAGCACGCCGGCCCGCGCCTGCACCTGCTGCTGGCCACGCGCCGGCCGCCGGCCTTGCCGCTGGCGCGGCTGTCGCTGCAGGGCCAGCTGAGCCAAATCGGCACCGAGGAGCTGGCGCTGGGCCCGACCGAGGCGCAGGCCCTGCTGGGCGCGCAGGTGGCGGCCCCGCTGGCCGAGACGCTGCGCCGCTACACCGAGGGCTGGCCGGTGGCGCTGTACCTGGCGCGCCTGTGGCTCGAGGGCGATGCCCGCCGGCACAGCGAAGTGGCCGCGTTCACCGGGCGCTCGGCGCGGATCGCCGCCTACCTGGCCGAGCAGGTGCTCAACGACCTGGCGCCGGCGGTGCGCGACTTCCTGCTGCGCACCTCGCCGCTGGAGCGCTTCAACCCCGCGCTGGCCAACCACGTGCGCCAGGCCGCCGACAGCGGTGCGCTGCTCGGCCGCCTGGCGCATTTCCACGGCCTGCTGGTGCCGCTGGACGAGGACCACGAATGGTTCCGCTACCACCCGCTGTTCGCCGACTACCTGCAGCAGCAGCTGGAGCGCGAACATCCCGGGCAGACCGCGTTGGTGCACCAGCGCGCGGCTCGCTGGTTCGGCGAGCGCCAGGCGCTGCCGGAAGCGGTGCGGCATGCCGCGCAGGCCGGCTGCGGCGACCTGGCGGCCGGCTATATCGCGCGCGCCGGCACCTGGCAACTGCTGCTGCGCCACGGCACCGCGCAGGTGCGCGCGCTGCTGCGCCACTTCGACCACCGCACCATCCGCGACACCCCGGCGCTCAACCTCACCCAGGCCTACCTGCACATGAAGCTGGGCGAGTCCGGCCATGCGCGGCTGCTGCTGGAACGCTTCCGCGACTTTCCCGCCGCCGAGCGCGAGCCGTTCCAGCGCGACTACACCGTGGTGGTGGCGCTGCTGCGCGACCTGCTTGACGAGATCTGCCCGAACCCGCAGGGCCTGGCGCAGATCGCCGCGCAGGCCGCGGCGCTGGATGAGGACGACCACCTGGGCCGCGGCACCCTGCTGTGCCTGTGCGCCACCACCGCGCTGGGGCGCGGCGAGTTCGCGGCCGCCGAGGACCATGCCAGCCGGGCGCGCGAGGCGATGTCACGCTGCGGCAGCGAGATCGGCGACAACTATGCGCTGCTGCACCTGGGCCAGAGCTTCTACTACCGCGGCCGGCTGGCCGAGGCCGAGGCGATCTACCAGCAGGCGCTGGCGCTGGCCGCGCGCCATGCGCACCTGGACCACGTGCTGCACGCGGCCGCCAGCTGCCTGCTCGCGCAGCTGCAGTACGAGCGCGGCCGCCACGACCAGGCGGCCGACCTGCTGCAGCCGGCGCTGGAACTCATCGAGCAGCACGACGGCTGGCTGGACATCTTCGCCAGCGCCTACGAGACCGCGCTGGGGCTGGCGCGGCACCGCGACCGCAGCGGCCGCGCCGCGCTGGCGCTGCTCGACCACGTCGAAGAGGTGGCGCACGAGCGCCACCTGACCCGGCTGTCAGAGCTGGCCACCGCCTGGCGCCTGGGCGTGCTGCTGGAGCAGCCCGGCGGCGCCGCGCTGGACCTGCTGATCGCGCGCATCGGCGGCGAGTCCGGCATGGCGCACACGCTGCGGCACGCGCACAGCTGGCGCCAGCGCGCGGCGATGGGCTTCGCGCTGGCGCGCTGGCATCGCCTCGGTGGCCGCAGCAGCGCGGCGCTGGCGATCCTGCACCGGATCGAGGACAGCTGCGCGGCCAGCGACAACCAATGCCACCTGGCCCGCGCGCGGGCGCGCATCGCCCTGGTGCTGCAGCACCGCGGCGAGCCCACCGCGGCCCTGCCCTACCTGCACCGCGCGCTCGAGCATGTCGCCCTCACTCAGAGCTGGCAGGTGATCACCGAACTCGGCCTGCCCGCCAAGGCGATGCTGCGCTCGGTACGCCAGCACGATCCGCAGACCATCGCCGGCACCACGCGCGCACTGACCATCCAGGCCCTGCTCGACCGCCTCAGCGACGAGCACGAAGGCGCCGGCGACGTGGTCAGCGGGCGCGAGCTCGAGGTGCTGGAGCAGCTGGCGCGCGGTCAATCCAACAAGCAGATCGCGCGCAGCCTGCACCTCTCGGAGAACACGGTGAAGTTCCACCTCAAGAACCTGTATCGCAAGCTGGAGGCGCGCACGCGCGAGGCCGCGCTGGCCAGCGCATTGCAGCGCGGCCTGCTCCGCGCCCAGGCCGACACCGGCCCCGCGATCCCGGGCGAGGGTTAGCCCGGCTAGTCCGCGGGTTACTGGTTGCTGGTTACAGATGGCTGCTGATGGCTTATGGCTAATAACCGTTGGCTTGATGGCCAGTGGCAGTTCGCGGGGACAGGCAGAGAGCGGCACGCCGGACGTGCCGTGGCGGCGAGTCGGACCGGATGTCCGCCCGAGCCGAGGAGCCTGTCCCCGGTCACGCTGGCGCCCCTCGCCGAAGCCGCCGATCTTGGCGGCGCCCTTTGCATTCCACTGGGCGGTTGGCCTGCGATCGGCGCCTCGTTTGCCAGCGTGGGAGCGGCCCACGGGTGCCGGGGCAGGACACGCCGTGAACCCGTCCCTGGGGGCTCTTCCACGACATCCATGTCGTGGAAGGTCCTGCCCCGGCACCCGCGGACCCCTCTGCACGGATGATTGGTTTGGCGGAACGAAAGGTGCTGCTTCCGGAAGGACTGTGTTTCCAGTGGCTCTGACGGCCGAGAGTTGAGCGCTAGTACCCGGCACCCAGTTGCCTTCAGACGACAGCTGGCCGGCTCAACAACTGATGGCCGGCAACTGGCAACTAATGGTCGATGGTCGATGGTCGATGCCTAGCTACGAATTACTGGCTACGCGGATACGGGATCAGGGGTAGCGTCAGATAGATGAGAAAAGCTCAACTACGCTCAGAGGCGCGCGCTTCCCGAAGAAGATGGAATGATTCAGAGCGCTCTGCTGTGCGAACGTCGTGCTGCGTAGGAAGAGCGCCTCGTCATACTCTGCCAATGCCGCTCCCACATCGCCTCCATGGCGGACAAGGGCTTGCGCGAGCTCCGCGCCGTCATAAATGGCGAGGTTCGCCCCTTCGCCCGCGAACGGAGACATAAGGTGTGCTGCGTCACCGAGTAATGTCACGTTGGGCCTGCTTTCCCATCTGTGGTGAATGGGCAAGGCGTAGATGTGCCGCACGATGGGGGCAACGTCGCTGTGCTCAATGAGCGCCACCAGAGGCGGCGCCCAGTTTCCAAATTCTGCAGCAATGTGCTGCATAGCAAGTGCCGGTTGGCCGAAGTCGATGGTAGAGAACCACGCCTCTGGCATGTTGAGTGCGACGTATCCTCTCAGCGTCCCGGTCGCGGAGCGGTGCGCCATGATGGCTCGGCCGGGCGCGACGGCCATCATTGTTCCGCTGCCGACTAGATGGGCAACGGATACGTCTTTCAGCGCAGAAATATCCAAGCCTATTTCGATGAAAGTGGTACCAACATAGGCGGGCATTGCAGCAGATAGCAGGGGCCTGACCTTAGACCAAGCGCCATCTGCACCGACCAGCAAATTGGCAAAGACTTCCGCACCATCGGCAAAGGCTAACTTATGCCTCCCGTCAGAACTCGGGCTCACCTGAACTAACTTGCAGCCCCAGCGTATCGTGTCCAGAGGCAACGACTCAATCAGCAATCGGCGTAAAGCGCCTCGCTCGACCTCAGGCCGCATGATGCTGCCAGAGGAAGGCTTGTCGAGCAGGACATTGCCATCTCGGTCGACAACACGCTTCGCATCTTCGCCAGGAAGAGTTATGGCGAGGAACTGATCGTACAGGCCGGCCGCCTTTAAACCGAGCTGTCCGTTGTACTCATGAATATCAAGTAAGCCCCCTTGTTCTCTCGCCTCAGGGCTAGGTTCTGCCTCGAAAATAGTTGATCGAATGCCGCTGATGTGAAGCACGCGAGCGAGTGTCAGGCCACCGAGGCCAGCACCGATTATGACGATATGGGAATCGGAAGAATTTGAGGCATGAGCGTGATCGTTCATAGCAGCGTTCCATAGCCAAAAATGTTGCGTGATCCGCAACTAATAGAGGGCCAACCAAAAAATGGCGGAGGACGCTGACCGGCCCACCAAAGTCAAAGTGGGCGGCGTGTATTCGATCTCTGCAGCCCGAGGGCTAATCAGACCGTTTTTCGCGATTGCCGAATATTGCACCGCGCTAGGCGCTGGTGCAACCTCCGAGTGGAGCACAGCGTGGGCTGCCTCGCGGACGCGGTCGAGCGTACCAAGGGTGATCAGTCCTCGCAGATTCGAACTAATTTCTGCATCAGATCAGTCAGTCGCTCATCCCTCGAAGCCGTGGCAACGGCTCACCGAGGCATCAGCGTGACGGGGGACAGACGCAGGGATGTGCCGCGGCGGCGCATCGGACAGAACGTCTGCCGCGCCGAGGAGCCCGTCCCCGGTCACGCGCGTGTCCGCGGCAAAGACAACCGGCTACCGAGATTCGGCAGCCGCTCGCCATTCCATGTCGCGGCGGCCGCGGCGCGCGGTGGGCTCAACCGAAGCTCAGCGTGCCCTTCATCATCGCCCAGTGGCCCGGGAACGAGCAGAAGAACGTGTACGCCCCGCCCTTGGCCAGCTTGGCCGTGGGGAACGTGATGGTGGTGCTTTCGCCGCCACCGATCACCTGGGTGTGCGCGAGCACACGCGGATCGCCCTTGGGCAGGTAGCTGTCGGCGAGCGAGGCACGGATGCCGGCGTTGGCCACGGCCTGGAAGTCGGCGGTCTTGGTCAGCACCCAGTTGTGGCCCATCGCCGCGGCCGCCAGCTTGCCGGTGTGCTTCAGCGTGAGCTTGACCTCGCTGCAGTCGGGCGCCAGCTTGATCGCGCTCTGGTCGAACTTCATCTGGTCGTTGCCGGCGATGGTCACCGCGCAGCTGCGCGCCCAGGCCGAGGGGGCGAACAACACCAGGGCCAGCGCCACGATCGTCGAGAACCGCTTCAAGGGTCGTACTCCTGCAGGTAGGAAAGCCAATGTCATTCTAGGACCGTCGGATGGCAGAGGGGTGCGACCGGCCGTCGCAGGCCGGCGCTCAGGCGCAGTGGAAGAACCGCTCCAGCGGGTCGTCGCGCATCGCGGTGGCGGCAGGCACCGGCAGCGGCCCGCGCCGGCCCGCCGCCACCTGCGCGAACGCCTGCTTGAAGCGCGCCATCTCCTCCGCGGTTCCCACGGTGATGCGCGAGGAATTGGGCCAGACCGGCCAGCTGCGCCCGACGAACACCCCGTAGGTCGCCATGTCGTCCATGAACGCCTTGGCCGGGCGCTTGACGTCGACCATGAAGCAGTTGCTCTCCGAGGGCGTGCAGGCATGGCCATGCGCGGTGAGGAAGGCCACCACGTCGTTGCGGATCGCCGCGGTCTCGCGCCGGCGCTGCGGCACTAGCTGCGGATCGCGCAGGCTGGCCAGCCCGGCCGCCACCGCCGTCACCGGCAGGCTGTTGACGCTGTAGAACCTGAGCTTCTCCAGCAGGTCCGGACGCGCGACCGCATAGCCGAGCCGGATGCCGGCCATGCCGTAGAGCTTGGAGAAGGTCCGCAGCACCACCACGTCCTCGCCGCGCGCGACCATGTCCACCACGCTCGCGGCGCTGTCGGAAAAATGGATGTAGGCCTCGTCCACTACCAGCACGCTGCCCTTCGGCTTGTGCGCCAGCGCATAGTCCAGGTCCTTGCGCAGGGTCACCGAGCCGGTGGGGTTGTTGGGGTTGCAGATGTAGACCACGCCGGCGTTCGCATCGGCGGCGCACATCGCCTGCACGTCGTGCGACCCGTCCGCGCGCAGCGGCACCTTGACCACCCGCGCGCCGTTGCGCGCGGCCGCGCGCCAGCCCGACTCGAAGGTCGGGTCCGCGCTGACCAGCGGCCGCGCCGGCGAGGTGAACGCCAGCATGGTGTAGTCCAGCGGCTCGGTGGAGCCGGCATAGGCCATCAGGTTCTCCGGCGCGACCCGGAGCTGCCCGGCCAGGGTCTGCAGGAACTCCATCTGCAGGTCGCGCAGGTAGCGCCCGCCGCTGGGCGAGATCTCGGCGATGGCCTGCAAGGCCCGCGGCGACGGACCGCCGGGGTATTCATTGGCATTGATCATCACCGCAGCGGGTGCGCCGGAGGGAACCGCCGTCGGCGCCGGGCCGGCGCGGCCGGTGGCCTGCGCCAGCAGCGGCAGCCCCGCGGTACCGGCCGCGCCGGCGAACAGCATCGAATCACGCAGGAACGAACGACGCGAGAGGGAGGATTGCATGGGGGACTCCAGGGAACGGGAACGGTCAGGGGCGGACGGCGACGACTTCGATCTCGACGCGGAACGCGGGATTGCCCAGTGCGGCGATCTGGAACGCCGAGCGCGCCGGCAGGTTGGGCTGCTCGCGGGTGCCGAAGAACTGGCGGTAGCCCTCCATGAAGCCGGCGAAATCCATCTTGCCGCCGAGCGCCGGGTCGCCGACCAGGAACGCCTGCATCTTCACCACGTCGCCCATGCCCAGCCCCATCTCCGCCAGCTGCGCCTTGATCTGCGCCAGCACGCTGACGGTCTGTGCGCGGGTGTCGCCGTAGGCGGCCTGCGAGCCCTTGGGCGCGCTGGCGTCGACCACCGCCGGGACCTTGCCGCTGACGTATACGGTGGTCCTGCCGGCCGGGATCTCCACCGCCGCGGCGATCGGGAAGTCGCTGTCGGGGATCTTGTGGCGCACGATCTCGGCGGCCGGTGCCGCCCAGGGGGCGCACAGCGCGAGCAGGCCGAGGACGAACGGGGCGGAACGGGACATGGCGACTCCTGGGAAGCGGTAAGGGATCAGTGCCGGAACGGTTTGACGTCGTCGGCGGTGACGGCATCGGGATACGCGTTGCCGAAGTGGGTGCGCACATAGGCCACCACCTCGGCCACCTGCTGGTCGTTGAGCATGCCGCCGAACCCGGGCATGCCGCCGCGTCCGTCGACCACCATCATCGTGACGAACGGCGCGGCCGCGAGCTTGGGGTTGCCGGCGAGCGCGGGGTACTCGCCGGCGCCGGCGGCGCCCTCGCCCGCGGGCATGTGGCAGCCCTGGCAGATCGCGCGGTACACGGTCTCGCCGGAGGCGTCGCCGAAGCCGGCCTGCGGGTACAGCGGGGTGGCGTCGGAACTCTGCGCACGCAGTTCGTGCGCGCCGGGCGGCAGCACCAGCGCGACCAGCAGGCCCGCCACCCCCGCCGCCAGCCACCCCGGGCGCGGCCTCATGCGCGGCCTCCCTGCGCGACCACCTGGCGGTGCAGGCGGCCGACGACATCGTGCGCAGACAGGATCGCGCCTTCCTGCCACGCCGGGATGTAGGAGACGTGCTCGCCGGCCAGCGCGATGCGGCCGTCGATCTGGCACAGCGACTCGTAATGGTCGGCGCGCGCCTGCTCGGTCCACATCCCGAAGCAGCCATGGGTGAACGGCACGCGATGCCAGCCGACCGAGATGCCGTTGTCGAACTCGCGCGGGTACTGCGGGTGCAGCTGCGCCCCGTACTCCACGGCCTTGCGCACGCGTTCGGCCGGCGCCATCGAGGTGAACTCGAACGCTTCCAGCCCCCACACGTAGCCGCCCAGCAGCACGCCCTTGCCGCCGCTGTGGTAGCCGGTGCTGGGATAGCTGATCAGGGTGATCGGCAGGTCGGTGTAGCTGATGCCGCCGTAGATCGCCTCGTCCTCCTCCCAGAAGCGGCGCTTGAACTGCAGCCCCACCTTGACCGAGGCCGCGTACGGCACCTGGGCGATCGCCTCGCTCATCGCCTCGCCGACCTTGAGCGGCAGCCGGCTGAGGATCGACAGCGGCAGCGTGCAGATGCACCAGTCGGCGCGTGCGACCTGCTCGTCGCCGCCGCGCACCGCGTTCTGCCAGCGGACCTGCACGCCCTGCGCATCCTGGTCGATCGCGGTGACCTTGGCGTTGTAGCGGATCGTGCCGTCCGGCAGCTGGCGCGCGAACGCCTTGCCGATCTGGTCCATGCCGCCGACCGGCTGGAACATCGTGGTCTGCATCTCGTAGTTGTTGCCGGCCGCCAGCGTGGTCCACAGCCGCGAGCGCAGCACGTCCTGCACCGAGAACGGCTCCGAGAACTCGGGCCGGCCGGACAGGCCGCCGCCGGGATAGCGCGCGAAGCCGCGGCGCTCGCTGCTCTCCCGCCCCTTGACGTAGCCGAAGCGGTGGTCGAGCGCCCCCCAGGTGCGCAGCGACTCCAGCAGCAGTTCCTGGTCCTCGCGGCCGACCGCCTGGTCGAGCGCATGCTGCTGGGTGCACTTGGCCAGCAGTTCGCTCACGTGCCCCTTGTAGTCGGCATCGATGTCGCGGAAGCGCTGCGGCTGGCCGCCGAAGCCGTGGCGGCTGTGCAGCAGCGCGTTGTAGTTGACCTGGTTGAACGCCTCCAGCGCCACCCCGAACTGCCGGCAGTACGCCAGCACCGCCCTATGGTGGTGCGGGATGCGCCACGGTCCGGGATTGAGGTAGTGGCCCTCGTCGAAGCGGCATTCCTGGGTGGCCCCGCCCAGCTCGGTGTAGCGGTCGCCGCCGCGCAGGGTCCAGTTGCGCCCGCCCGGGCGCGCGTTGAACTCCAGCACCTGCACCGCATAGCCGGCCTTGCGCAGTTCATAGGCCGCGGTCAGGCCCGCCAGCCCGGCGCCGAGGACCAGCACCGAGGCGCCGCGGCCGTCGCCCTCCAGCCGGAACGGGGTACGGAACCCCGATTCCGCCGCCATGCCGAGGCTGCTCATCGCCTGGTACATCATCGCGCCGCCGGCGGCCATGCCGATCCGTGCCAGCAGCTGGCGCCGCGTCATCGCTTTCTCGACCTGCATCGAATTCCCCACTCCCCAGGGTGCACGGCGTGGGCGTGCGGTACCGGCCGCGCACGGCCGGTACCGCCGCCATCAGAACTTGTAGGACAGGCTGGCGAACACCTGGCGCGGCGCGATCAGGTTGTACGAGCCGGAACTCTCGTTGGGGAAGATGGCGCCGATGGCGTCGTCGTCGTCCAGGATGTTGTAGATCGAGACCTGCAGCCGGCCGCCGGCGAGGAAGCCCTCGTCGCCGCCCTGGTAGCCGACGCTGCCGTTGAAGATCAGGGTCGAATCGACGCGGTCGGTGTTGAGGGTGTCGCCGTAGCGCTTGCCGGTGTACTTAGCGTCGAGGTTGGCGAAGAAGCGCTCGCCCTGCCAGCCGCCGTTGACGCTGAGCATGAACTTCGGCGAGTCCGGCACCTCGTTGCCCTGCACCGGCACCAGCGCGCCGCTGACCGGGCCGAAGTAGTCGTCCTGGAACTCGGACTTGTTCCAGGTCAGCGAGGCGCCCAGGCGCCAGCCCTCGGCCGGGCGCCACATGCCGGACAGCTCGGCGCCGGTGGTCTGCACGTCGCCGACGTTGGCGTAGATCTCCGGCGAGACCACCAGCGGGTCGGGGTCGGTCAGGGCGATGATGCGGTTCTCGTAGTTGACCCGGTACAGCGCCAGGTAGCCGCTCCACGAGGTGGACTCGGCGCGGATGCCGAGGTCGATGTTGGTGGATTCCTCCGGCTGCAGGTCGGGGTTGAAGGCGCCGGAGGTCAGCGCCAGCCGCGGCGCGGAGCTGAAGTTCTCCGCGTAGTTGGCGAATACCTGCACGCCGTTGCCGAAGGAGTAGCTGGCCCCCACCTGCGGCTGGAACCAGTCGCTGTTCTTCAGCGTGACCCGGCGCGTCACGCTGGCGTTGAAGTCGGCCAGGTTGGCGATGCCGTGGTAGTCGCGCTTGACGTCCAGCCCCTTGGCGCCGAACTCCAGGGTCAGGCGGTCCTCCAGCAGCCGCAGCGTGTCCTTGACGTAGAGCTGCTTGACCTCGGTGGAGAAGTGGTTGTCGTAGTAGATGACCACCGGCAGCTCGCCCTTGAGCAGCGCGCCGGTGGCCGGGTCGAGGTTGTACAGCGGACGCACCTGGTCGAAGTCGTAGTTCTCGTACCAGGCGCCGACCTCGAGCTTGTTGCGCTCGGTCTCCCAGGCCACGGAGGTGGTCAGGCCGTAGCGGTCGCCGCCCATGATCTCCTCGCGCCGGGTCATCGCGCCGACATGGGTGACGTTGCCGTCGGCGTCGACCTGCTGCGGGTCGAGGATGGCGATGTCGGTGCGGCCGGGGGTGCCGGCGATGGCGTCGTTGTAGAGCCCGGTCGCCGTGCTCGGCGGGGTGCCGCCCACGCCCCAGCCGTTCTTGTTTTCGTAGTACCCGGTGAACCTGAAGCCGACGGCGTCGTTGAACAGGAAATCGCCGGACAGGCTCAGCAGCGAGTCGCGCCGGCCGTTCTGCCACTCGGTGTAGTGCTCGGCGTCGACCTCGGGGTTGCCGGTGAGGCGCTCGTGCAGCTGCCAGGCCAGCGAGCCGTCGGAGTTGTAGGACTGGATGTCGTAGTCGCTGCGGTTGTTGTAGATCCAGCCCAGCGTGAGGCTGCCCACGTCCCAGGCCTGGCGGATCTTGGCCTCGAAGTGGTCGCTCTTCTGCGTGGCCGGCGGCATGTCCCAGACCCCGCCCTGGGTGCGCGAGGCCGAGAAGTAGGCGGTCGGGCCGCCGGCCCACCACTCCGGCGTGTCCAGGCGCACGAAGGTGCGCACCAGATCGTCGGAGCCGAAGGTCTGGCTCAGGTTGCCGCTCCAGCGGTCGCCGCCCTTGGGCGGCAGGCTGGTGTAGCGGATCGCGCCGCCGAGCGCGTGGTAGGACGGCTGGGTGACGTCGCCGGAGCCGGCCGACACGGTCACGTCCATCAGGTTCTCGCTGGAGACGTAGCGGCTGATCGGGCCGCCTTCGCGGGTGTCGTAGGTCTCGATCGGGACGCCGTCGAGGGTGACGCCGATCTGGTTGGCCGAGAAGCCGCGGATGGTCATCGAATTGCCGAACTCGTACAGCCCGAACGGGTCGGTGGTCTGCACGTTCACGCCCGGCAGCGTGGCCAGCAGCTGCTGCGGCGCCACGCCCGGCACCTGCGCGTCGATCTCGGCAGCCGACACCGATGCGGTGGTGCGGGTGGAGCCGATGCCGACCACGCTGACGGCGTCGAGCGTGGTGGCCTGGCCGTCGGTGCTCTGTGCCCAGGCCGGCAGCGCCTGCGCGCCCGCCAGCAGCATTGCCATCGAGGCGGCGGCGTTGCCGCTGCGTGCACGGTTGACGATCGTCGAAACAGAAGCGGCCAGACGGTCGGACTTGATGCGCTTGCCCATTGCAATGAACCCCCGGAGTGACGGTATGTGGTGATCGATCGCGCCGCCGGGCTCCCGAACCGGTGGCGGGCCGCAGTGCCGCGGCGCAGATCGACCATAGCCAGCACGCGCCGCCGAGCGGGCGCACGCGGCGGGTAGGTGCGTGCTGGACGGGTAGGCGCGCGGAAGACGTTCGGGGACCGGGCGGGCGTGGCGCAGCGCGCCGGCGCACAGCGGAACTACCCGGCGGCGGGGCCGCGCTATGCTTCCGGATCCCCCGCACGATGCCGCCGCGCCGATGCCCCTGCCCTGCACCCTCGCCGCGCCCGGCGACCGCCCGCGCCGATGATCGCCGCCCCGCCGCGCCTGCTGCTGCTCGACTTCGACGGCGTGCTCGCCGCGTACCGCCGGCCGCTGCGCCTGGCGCACCTGGCCGCGGCCACCGGCTGCGGCAGCGCGCAGGCCGAGCGGGTGCTGTTCGGCTCCGGGCTGGAGACCGCCTACGACGGCGGCGAGCTGGACACGCCCACCTACCTGCGACAGTTGGGCGCAGGGCTGGGCGCGCCGGTGGACGAAGCGACCTGGATCGCCGCCCGCGTGGCCGCCTGCCAGGCCGATCCGCGCGTGCTCGCGCAGGTGCTGGCGGTGGCCGCGCGGACCCCGATCGGGGTGCTGACCAACAACGGCCCGCTGATGGCGCAGGCGATCGCGCAGATCGTGCCGTCGCTGTTCCCCCTGCTGCAGGGGCGGGTGCTGTGCAGCGGCGCGCTCGGCGGGCGCAAGCCGCAGGCGCAGGTCTACCTGCAGGCGCTGGCGCATTTCGGCAGCGCGCCGCAGCACACGCTGTTCGTCGACGACCTGTTCGTCAACGTGCGCGGCGCCCGTGCCGCCGGCCTGCACGCCGACACCGTGACCGACGCGGCCTCGCTGCGGCGGGTGCTCAGGCGCTACCGGCTGGCCTGAGCGGGGGCATTGGCCGGCGGGTCCCACAGCGCGGGGCGCCCCGCGAAGGGATCGGGCGCCGGCCACACCGCCCCGTCGGCGATGCGCAGCAGCTGCGGCGCGTCGGCGCCGAAGCGCGGCCAGGCGGTGCCGTCGGCGCGGGGCGCGCCGGCGTGCACGAAGCTCGCCCACAGGGCGTGCACCTTCGCCGCGAACGCGGTGTCGGCCGCGTCCACGCGCTGCCGCGGCGGCTGCAGCGCGGTGTCCATGCCGTCGCGGTACCACACCAGGCCGACCTCGGCGCCGTGCGGTGCGCCGGTCTCGTCCGGGCCCTCCGGCCCGAACAGGTACTTCCACACCGGCTGATGGCGTGCGTGCAGGCGTGCGAACCGGGTCGCCGGGTTCTGGAACACCAGGTCGCCGGCCACCGCCCGCCAGATCCCCAGCGGCGTATGCCGCGGCAGCGCGCGCCGATAGCGCCGCACGATCTCCTCGCCGCTCAGCCCCAGCGCCCGCACCCGCTCGTGCAGCCGCGCCGCCGCCCACGCGAAGTCCACCGCGCCGGCCCCGGCATGCGCGGTGGCGTGGGTGACGTACTCGCCGGTGGTGCAGCCGATCATCATCGGGACCGGCGCCAGCCGCCCGGCCGCCGCCGCGGCCTCGGGGTGCTCGGGCAGCGAACGGCCGCCCAGCACCGGCACGAACGGCACGCCGAGCATCGCCGCGGCGCCGTCGCGCGCATAGTCGTGCTGTTCGTAGGAGGCGTTGCACAGGTCGCGCTGGGCCCGCAGCAGCCGCGCCAGCGGCACCCGCGCCAGCTGCGCCGGACCGACCTCCAGCGCCGCGCACAGGCGCCGGGTCAGCTTGAGGGCGTCCTCGGCCTCGACCACGCCGGTACTGGCACCGCTCTGCGGCAGTGCGCGCGCGAACAGGCCGCGGGCGGCGGGCATCGCCATCAGCGCGGCGACCGCGAAGCCGCCGGCCGAGCGCCCGGCCAGGGTGACCCGCGCCGGGTCGCCGCCGAAGGCGGCGATATGGGTCTGCACCCAGCGCAGCGCCTCCACCAGGTCGAGCAGGCCGCGGTTGTCGGGCGCGCCGTCCAGGTGCAGGAAGCCGAGCGCGCCGAGCCGGTAGTTGACGGTGACCTCGACCACGCCGCTGGCGGCGAACGCGCCGCTCTGCAGCACCGGCTCGTTGGCCGACCCCAGCGCATAGCCGCCGCCGTGGATCCAGAACAGCACCGGCGCGGCGCCATCGAGCGCGGGGGTGCGGATGTTGGCGGTGAGGAAGTCGCTGCCGGCCGCGAGCGCCGAGGCGGCGGCCTGGCCGACCGGCCCGTAGGTCGGCACCTGCGGGCACACCTCGCCGAGCCGGGTGGCGGCGCGCAGCTCCCGCCAGGGCTCGACCGGCGACGGCGCGGCGAAGCGGTTGGCGGCGGTGACCGGCTGCGCATACGGCACGCCGAGGAACACGCCTGCGCCGTGCTCCCGGCGGCCCTGCACGGGGCCGGAGCGGGTCTCGGCGACGATCGGACCGCCCGGCCTCACAGCGCGCGCCGGAGGCCGACCAGGCGCTCGACCACGACCACGGTGACGATCGACAGCCCGATCAGCAGCACTGACAGCGCCGCCACCTGCGGGTCCACCGAGTATTCGAGATAGTGGTAGAGCGCGGTCGGCAGGGTGGCGACCCGGGTCGAGACGATGAACAGGGTCAGCGTCACCTCGTCGAAGGACACCAGGAACGCCATCACGCCGGCGGCGACCAGGCCGGGCCGGATCAGCGGCAGCACCACCCGCAGCAGCACCTGCCGCGTGTCGGCGCCGTGCACCCGCGCGGCCTCCTCCAGCTGCGGGTCGATCGCCAGCAGGCTGGTCCCGATCGTGCGCACCACGTACGGCAGGGTGATGCCCAGGTGCGCCAGTACCACCCCGGCGTAGCTGTCCAGCCAGCCGGCGCGGGCCAGCACCAGCAGCATGCCCATCGCCAGCGCCACGTGCGGCACCAGCAGCGGCGCGGCCACCAGCGTGTCCAGCCAGGCCCGCGCGCGCGCGCCGCGGCGCACGAACGCCAGCGCCAGGCCCGCGCCGATCGCCACCGCGAGCACGCCGACCCCGGCGCCGATGAGCACGCTGCGGCCGAAGGCGGCGATGAAGGCGGCATTGCGGAAGACCCGCGCGTACGCGTCCAGCGACCACCCGGCCGGCGGGAACGCCAGGTAGGGCCGGGTGTCGAACGAGACCACCACGACCACCAGGATCGGCGCGAGCAGGAACAGGTACAGCGCCGCCAGCAGCGCATACCAGGCCACGCGACCGGCCACGGGCAGGGCGCTGCGTTCCATGCCTCAGGCCTCCATGCCGCGCAGCAGCCGCCGGTACACCGCCAGCACCAGGCCGAACAGCAACAGCAGCACGATCGACAGCGCCGCCGCCAGCGGCCAGTCCAGCGTCACCGTGGCCTCGTTGAACACCTCGGTCCCGAGCACGAACACCCGCCCGCCGCCGATCAGCCGCGGGGTGACGAACGAGGACACCGCCAGGATGAAGACCAGCAGGCCCGCGGTGAACGCCGCCGGCAGGCTCAGCGGCAGCACCACCCGGACGAACACCTGCACCGGGGTGGCGCCGAGCGAGGCGGCGGCCTCCTCCAGCCGCGGGTCGAGCCGGCCGAAGCCGCCCATCATCGCCAGGATCGCGTACGGCATCAGGATCTGCACCAGCGCGATGGACGCGCCCAGCAGGTTGTTGCTCAGCGGCAGCGGCGCGTGGATCGCGCCCAGTGCCGTCAGCGTGGCGTTGACCGCGCCCTGCGGGCCGAGCAGCACCATCCAGCCGTAGGTGCGCACCACCGCCGAGACCAGCATCGGCGCCATCGCCAGCGCGGCCAGCACGCCGCGCCAGCGGCTGCGGCTGCGGCTCAGGAACAGCGCCAGCGGATACGCCAGCAGCACCGTCGCCACGCTCACGCCCAGGCCGAGCTCGAGGGTGTTCCAGGCCACCTGCCAGTAGTAGGGATCGGCGACGATCCGGCGATAGGCCTGCAGCGTCCAGCCGCTGGCCGCCACGCCGCCACCGCCGAACGAGACCCGCAGCAGCCACGCCATCGGCAGCACGAAGGTGGCGAACAGCACCAGCAGGCCGGGCAGCGCCAGCCACGCCGCGCCGCGGCGGGTCCGCAGCATCGGGGCCGCGAGCGTGCCGGCCGCCGCCGCGCTCATGCGCCGCTCCCGACCCGGGTGACATCGGCCGGCGCCACGCCCAGGCTCACGCCCTCGCCCGCGCGGTAGGCCACGCCGGCATGCGTGGGCAGGTCCACCTGCAGCACGTGCGATCCCACCCGCACCCGCAGGCTCTGCACCTGGCCGCGGTACACCACCTGCTCGATCGTGCCGGCGAAGCGGTTGACCGCCGCCTGCGTGTCGGCCAGCAGCCGGAACCGGTGCGGCCGCACCATCAGCCGCAGCGGCCCCGGCGGCGGCACGCCGCCCTCGTGATGCAGTTCGCCCAGGCCCTCGACCTGTGCCACGCCCGGCGCCGTGGCGTGGGCGGCGAAGAAGTTGCCGCTGCCGATGAAGGCGGCGACGAAGTCGCTGGCCGGCGCCTCGAAGATCTCGCGCGGCGTGCCCAGCTGTTCCAGGCGCCCGGCCGACAGCACCGCCAGGCGGTCGGCCATCGACAGCGCCTCGTCCTGGTCGTGGGTGACGAACAGCGTGGTGACGCCGGTGCGCGCCTGGATCTCGCGGATCTCCTCGCGCATCTGGTCGCGCAGGCGCGCGTCGAGGTTGGACAGCGGCTCGTCCAGCAGCAGCAGCTCCGGCTCGATCACCAAGGCGCGGGCGATCGCCGCGCGCTGCTGCTGGCCGCCGGAGAGCTGGCCGATGCGGCGCTCGCCCAGCCCGTCCAGTTTCACCAGCGCCAGCGCCTGCCGTACCCGCGCCGCGCGGTCGCCGCGGGCGACCTGGCGCATGCGCAGGCCGAACGCGACGTTCTCGGCCACGCTCAGGTGCGGGAACAGCGCGTACGACTGGAACACCATGCCGATGTTGCGCGCGTGCACCGGCACGTCGGTGAGGTCGCGCCCGCCGACCTCGATGCGCCCGGCGCTGGGCGCGGTGAGCCCGGCGATCATGCGCAGGATCGTGGTCTTGCCGCAGCCGGAGGGGCCCAGCAGCGCCAGCATCTCGCCCTTGCGCAGCGCGAAGCCGACCTCCTCCACCGCCGGCCGCGCCATCCCGGGATGGTGCTTGCCCAGGCCCTGGACCAGGACGTGCGGCGCCTCGGGGGGCGCGCCGGCGGCGCGGGCGTTCTCGCTGGGGTTCGTGTGCATGTCGATGCGGCTCACCGGGACAGGATGACTTCGCGATTGATCCGCTGGATCCACGCCGCGTAGCGTTCGGCGATCCAGTCCCAGTCCAGCGTCATCGGCGCGGCCGGGCCGTGGATGCGCGTGGCGACCGCCGCCGGCAGCTGCACCCGGGGATTGACCGGCCCGTAGTACGACCTGAGCGCGAACTCGGCCTGCGCCTGCGGGCCCAGGGCATGGTCGATGAACTGCAGCGCCTTGTTGGCCTGCGTCGATCCGGCGACCAGGCCGATCGTGTTGAGCTGGCCGACCGTGCCTTCCTGCGGCACCACCGTGTCGATCCGGCCGCCCTGGGTGTCGTGCAGATATTGGGCACGCGCGTTCCAGCAGATCGACAGGTCCGCCTCGCCGCTCTGCACCACCGCATAGCAGTCCGGCGACGGCTCCCAGGTGGAGACGTTGTCGCCGATGCGCCGCAGCAGCGCCAGCGCCGGCTCGATGCCGCGCGTGTAGTCCACGCCCAGCGCCCGGTCCAGGATCGGCAGCAGGATCACCCCGCGGGTGTCGGTCAGCTTGGCCGCGATCCGGCCCTTGTACTTCGGGTCGGCCAGTTCTTTCCAGCGGGTCGGCGGGCGGGGCACGCGCTCGGTGTTGTAGACCACCACCAGGTTGTCCTGCGAGAACGCCAGGGCGCGGCCGCCGGCCATGCGCGCCCACGCCGGGTAGTCCGCCAGGTGGGTGAGCGCGGGCGCGTCGAGCGGGGCCAGCAGTCCCTGCTTCCCGGCGCGGATCGCCACCGCTGCGTCGAGCAGCACCACGTCGGCCTGCGGCTGGCCCTGCTGCAGGGTCAGCAACGCCAGCGTCTGCGCCGAGTTCGGGCTGGGCTGGTACTCGACCCGGATGTCCGGGTGCGCCGCCTCGAACGGCGCGATGACGAACTTGCGGTAGACGTCGGCGAAGACGCCGGACGGGCCGATCACCCGCACCACGCCGTCGTCGCCGCGACCGCCGCCGGGTGCGCACGCGGCCAGCGCCGCCGCCAGCGCGAGCAGCGCCAGCCACGCCACCCAGCGCGGGCGCGGGCGCCGCCGCAGGGACGAAGGAGACAGGTCGCTTCCTCTCCGGTAGGACCTCACGATGCCGGTTGCCATGCCGCCTCCAGTACCCGCAGCCAGTTGCCGCCCAGCAGCTTGCGCACCAGCGGCTCGCCCCAGCCGCGCGCGCGCATGCGCTCGGTCAGGTGCGGCAGGTCGCCGATGCGGCGCAGGCCCCGCGGTTTCTCGATCCTGACCGAGCCGAACTCGGTCAGCGTGCGCGCGCTGCCCTTGTCGCGGTTGGCCCACAACAGCCACGGGCTCGGCCGCGGCCGGTCCTGCGAGAAGTCGGTGCCGATGCCCACGTGGTCCTCGCCGGCGACGCCGATCACGTGTTCCATCGCGTCCAGGTAGTTCTCGACGGTGGCCTCGTTGCCCGCCGCCAGGCCGGGCGCGAACAGGCTCACGCCGACGATGCCGCCCTGCCCGGCGCAGCCGGCCAGCAGCGCGTCCGGCTTGTTGCGCCTGACGTCCTTCAGCGCGCGCGGCAGCACGTGCGAGATGCAGACCGGCGCGCGCGAGCGCGCGATGACGTCGGCCGAGGTGCGGTCGCCGACATGGCTGAGGTCGCACAGCACGCCGACCCGGTTCATCTCGGCGAGCACCTCGCGGCCGAAGCCGGTCAGGCCGCTGTCGTGCTCCTCCAGGTAGCCGGCGCCGGAATAGTTCTGGGTGTTGTAGGTGAGCTGCATGATGCCCACGCCGAGGTCCTTGAAGATCTCCACGTAGTCCAGCCGGTCCTCCAGCGGCGAGGTGTTCTGCCAGCCGAGCAGGATGCCGGTGCGGCCCTCGTGCTTGGCGGCATGGATGTCGGCCACCGTGCGCACCGGCCGGATCAGGTCGGCGTGGTCGCGCAGCAGACGCTTCCACTCCGAGACGTAGGCGATGCCCTCGCGGAAGTTCTCCCACAGCACGGTCGAGCAGTTGACCGCGGTGACGCCGCCGGCGCGCAGGTCCTCGAACACCGCCCGGCTCCACAGGCAGGTCTGCAGGCCGTCGATCACGATCGCGTCGTCGTGCAGTTCGCGTGCGGCGCTCATGCGGCGGTCTCCCGGGCCGGGACGCGGCCCTGCCGGGCCAGTGCGCGCGCGGCGAAGTCCAGCCGGTCCTGGCCCCAGAACAGCTCGTCGCCGACTACGTAGGTCGGCGTGCCGAAGATGCCGATGCGCTGCGCCTCGTCGAGGTTGTCGTGCCAGGCCGCGCGCACCGGTTCCGGCTGCGGGTCGCGCACCAGCGCCGCGCCGGCCTCGCCGACGGTGGCGCGCGCCAGTTCGCGCAGGGTGTCCAGGTCGGCGATGTCGCGCTCCTCGGCCCACAGCGCGCGCTGGATCGCGAAGGAGAAGGCGAAGGCGTCCAGCCCGGCCTGCTGCGCGGCGATCACCGCCTGCGCGGCCGGCTCGATGCCGCGGCACGGGTAGCAGCGCGGCCGCAGGTTGAGCGCGATGCCCAGGTGCGCGCGCCAGCGGTCCAGCTCGGCCTCGTGGTAGCGCTGCCGCGCCTGCGGCCGCTGCCGCAGCGGGATGCCGCCGTTGGCCTCGATGACCCGGATCGGCCGCAGCACCAGCGCCGCGCCGGCCTCGCGCGCGATCCGCGCCGCGCGCTGCGCGCCGAGGTAGGCCCAGGGCGAGGAAATGCCGTAGAACACCTGCAGGCAGGGCATCGGGGGAAGGCTCATCGCAGCGCCTCCGCGTCCAGGTCGGCATCGCGCCACTCGTCGCCGAGCAGTTCGGGCGTGGCGTAGGCCATGAAGTCCTGCAGATGGCGGTCGCGGTCCTCGACGAACAGCGAGCGCACCAGCCCGCGCGTCAGCCGGGCCGCGCCATGGCCGACCGCCGGGATGCCGCTGGTGAGCTTGCCGTGCGTGAGCACCGCCGGGTAGGCGAAGCAATGGATGTGCGACAGCGCCTCGACCAGCGGCTCGGCGGGCGTGCGCGGCTGGAACTGGAAATGGGCGCCCAGGTAGGGCGAATCGGCCAGGCTCACATGGGCGTCCTCGGGAGGGGGGGAATAGGCGTCGCGCCAGCGCAGGAAGCGGTGGGCAAAGCCGGCGAACTCCGGGCGGCGCGTGAAGTCGATCGCGAAGCCGGTGGCGAAGATCACCCGGTCGCAGGCGTAGCGCCCCTTGGGCGTGACCAGCCGCACCGCGCCATCGTGCTCGTGCAGGTCCAGCACCGGGCTGCCCAGGTGGAAATGGGCATGGGCGTGGCGCGCGACCCGCAGCACGCTGGGCCGCGGCGGCGGGATCTGCGCACGCTCGCCCTCGCGCATGATCCGCCACTTGTAGGCGTCGGGCAGGCCGACGAAGCCGTGGGTGACGCCGAGGCTGCCGGTGCCGGAGAACTTCTCCACGCGCGGCAGGTCGGCGCGGCGGACAAACAGGTCCACCCGCGCGGCGCCGGCCTCCAGCGCCGCGGCCGCGTTGTCCATCGCCGAGGCGCCGCCGCCGACCACCGCCACGCGCCGGCCGGCCAGCGCGGCCAGGTCGATCGCGTCGGCGCTGTGCGCCACGAACCGCGCCGGCACCCGCGCCGCCACCTCGGGCAGCCAGGGCGCGCCGAGCCCGTCCAGGCCGGTCGCCAGCACCAGCCGCCGCGCCAGCCGCCGGACCTCGCCGTGCGGCGTCTGCAGGGTCAGCCGGAGCAGGCCGTCGGCGCGCAACTCGGTCGCGGTCAGCGCGGTGCGGTTGGCCACCGGCAGCGCCAGCACCCGGCGGTACCAGCGCAGGTAGTCCATCCACTGCGTGCGCGGGATCTGGTCCATCGCCTCGAACGCCGCGCGCCCGCACTGCGCCTCGAACCAGGCGCGGAAGCTCAGCGACGGGATGCCCAGGGCCGGGCCCGCCGCCTGCTTGGCGGTGCGCAGGGTCTGCATCCGCGCGTAGGTGACCCAGGGTCCCTCGTGGCCTTCGTCGGCGCGGTCGAAGGCGCAGACGCGCTCCAGGCCGGCCAGGCGCAGCGCCGCCAGCGCGGCCAGCCCGCACAGGCCGCCGCCGATCACCGCCACGTCGAGCACCTCGTCGCCGTCCACGTGCGTGGGGGCCAGCCACGGCCGCGCCGGCAGGTCGAGCAGCAGCAGTTCGTCGGCCAGGCGCCGCTCCAGTGCGGGCAGCGATCCGGGGGGCATCGCCGCGCTCATGGCTCGGCCCGCCCCTCGTAGGGGCCGAAGATCGCGCTGCGCAATCCTTCCAGCGCGCTCGGGGGGTGTCGCACGAAGCGCGGGATCAGTTCGGCGCAGGTGTGCGCGAAGGCCTCGACGAACGCGCGCGCGCCATCGCCCAGCGGCCGGCCGGCGGCCGAGAAGGTGCCCCAGAAATAGGGGATGCGCACGTCCAGCGGCAGCACGCGCACGCCCTCGATCGGCAGGGAACAGGCGGTGGCCGGTTCGATGATCGCCACGCCCAGGCCATGCCGGGCGGCGAGCAGCGCGCTGACCGAGGCGTTGGTCACCAGCATCGAGGCCGGCGCCACGCCGGCCTCGCGCAGCGCCAGGTCGACGCGGCCGCGCAGGCGGTAGGGATTGTCCAGCGCGATCAGCTGGCGGTCGGCCAGCGCCGCCAGCGGGAAGCAGGCCGCGCGCGCCAGCGGGTCGTCGGCGGCGAGTACCGCCACGCATTCGCTCTCGCCTATCCACTGCAGCTCGAGTCCGGCCTGGTCCACCGGCAGGCTGGTCACGCCCACATCGGCGGTGCGCGCCAGCACCGCCTGGATCACCTGCTCGGTGCTCGAGCGGCGCAGGTGGATCTGGGCCGGGCGCTGACCGCCGGACATGTGCGCGATCGCCGCCGGCAACACGCCCGAGGCCAGCGCCGCGATCGCGTGCACCGACAGCGCGGCGTGGGCGGCATTGCGTCCGATCGCGTCGGCGCGCTCGCGCAGGTGGCGGATGCTGGCCAGGAAGCGTTCGACCTCGTCGTAGAACTGCACGCCCTCGGCGGTCATCGACACGCGCGGCCCGTTGCGGTGCAGCAGCGCATAGCCCAGCCGCGCCTCCAGCTCCTGCAGGTGCCGCGACAGCGAGGACTGGGCGCGTCCGAGCAGGCGCGCCGCGCCGGTGATCGAGCCGGCCGAGACCACCGCGGCGAACGCCTCGAGTTCGTGCAGGTCGATGCTGCCGTCGGCGGCCCGCCTGGCGCCCGGTGCGGTCGGCGCCATCAGAAGGTGTACCGCAGGTCCACGCCGACCGTCCGCGGCGCGAGGCTGTAGGCCAGCCCGGACGGGGCGTAGTCGACCAGCACCGCCGAGGTGATCGCCAGCGTGTCGAACAGGTTGTCGACGTACAGATGCGCGCTCCAGCGGCCGTCCGCGCGCTCGATCCCGACCCGCGCATCGACCACGCTGTAGTTGCCCATCGCGATCCGCGAGGCGTCGCCGGGCCGGAACGTGGAGTGCGACGTGCCGACGTAGTTCGCGTCCAGCCGCGCCATGCCGTCGTAGTCGGCGGACAGCGACCAGCGGTAGGCCGCGGACAGAGCGGCGGTCCAGCGCGGGATGTACGGCACGCGGTCGCCGGCGCGGCCCAGCGTGGCGCTGGCCTGGAGGTCGTTGTTGAGCTGGTCGCGCACCAGCCGTGCGTCGAGGTAGTTGGCGTTGAGCGACAGGTCCAGCCCGGTCAGCGGGCGATACAGCAGCTCCCACTCGCTGCCGCGCAGGCGCGCCGCGCCGGCGTTGGTCAGGAACACCTGCGCGCCGTTGGCGGTGCGGGCGCTGATCTGCATGTCGTCCCAGTCCATCTGGTACAGCGCCACGCTGGCGTAGAGGCGGTTGTCGAACCAGTGCGACTTGGCCCCGACCTCGTAGTTCCACAGGCTGTCGCTGTCGTAGGCGGTCAGGCGGGTGGCCAGCCCCAGCGCCTGGTTGGCGCCGCGCGGGCGCATGCCGTCGGCGGCCAGCGCGTACAGCATCAGGTCCTCGCTGGGCGACCATGACAGGTTCACCTTCTTCAGCCAGCCGCGCTGTCCGGTACCGACCTGGGTGAACGGCGCGGCGGCGGCGCTGGTCAGCGGCTGCGCGATGTCGGTATAGCCGCCCACAGCGCGGCTGTAGTCGTAGAAGCGCAGGCCGGTGGCCAGGTCCACCGTGGGCGCCAGGTGCCAGGTGGTCTCGCCGTAGATCGCCTTCTGCTCGAGCTGGTCGGCGATGTAGCGGCGGTAGAACAACCGCTTGGGATCGCTCAGCCGCCCGCTGGCCGGATCGCCCTCGACGAACTGGCTGAACAGCTCGTTCTGGCGGTTGTCGGCATAAAGGCCGGCGGTCCAGTCCACCCTGCTCGCCTGCGCGCTGAGGCGGACCTCGTTGGTCCAGGTGCGGGTGGTGCCCACGTAGTTGTTGACCGAGGGGACGTAGGCGTCGGGGACGGCACGGCCCTGGTTGCGGTAGTTCAGGAAGCGGTAGCTGAGATCGATGTCGTAGGTGGAGCCGCGGTCGAAGTACGAGCTCGTCGCCAGCAGGTCGGCCCAGCCCAGCTTCCAGTTGAGGGTGAGGTTGGACAGGCGCGTGGTGTCCGCGTAGGGCACGTTCATCTGCGCGATCGAGCCGTAGCGCACGCCGGCCTTCGGCGACCAGCCCGAGCCGACCGCGTCGGTGGACTGGCCCCAGTAGCTGGCGTCCAGCGTGAGGTCCTCGCTGGGCTGGAAGCGCAGCATCACGCGCCCCGAGCTCGACCGGCTGTCGTTGATGTCGCGCTGACCGTAGTGCAGGTTGTCGACGTAGCCGCCCCGGTCGCGGTGCGACACCGCCACGCGCAGGGCGAGCGTGTCCTTGAGCAGCGGCAGGTTGACCATCGCATTGCCGTACCAGGACGGCTCGCCGCCGCGGGTTGCGGCATAGCCTCCTTCCAGCGCGCCCTCCTCGCGGTCGAGCACCGGCTTGTTGAGGATCACCCGCACCGAACCGCCCATCGAACTGGCTCCGTAGAGCGTGCCCTGCGGCCCGCGCAGGCCCTCGATGCGCTCCACGTCGAACAGGCTCAGCTCGGGATTGCGCCCGCCGGCGTCGCTGGTGGTGCCGACCGAACCGCTGATCGGCGTTTCGTCGTAGTAGAGGCTGGTGGTGGCCTCGCCGGCCGAGTAGATGCCGCGCATCGACAGGCGTGCGGCGCCGTCGCCGCTGTCCTGCACGCTCAGGCCCGGGATCAGCCTGGCGTAGTCCCGGACATCGACCGCCCCGGTGTCGCGCAGCGTCTCCTGCGGGATCGCGGTGATCGCCATCGGCGTCTTGTCGACCGCGGTGGCATGGCGGGTGGCGGTGATCGTCATCGCGCCGAGCGTGGCCGGCGGGGCGGCCGGCGCGGACGGGTCCGGCGGCGGCGACGGGACCGCGTCGGCGGCCACGTCAGCCTGCGCCTGCGCCTGGCCCGCGGCCAGGCCCGTGGCGGCCGACAGGGCCAGCCAGAGTGTGCGTCGACGCCAGCGCCGCGCGCGGTCGTTCGCGATCCGAGTCATGGGAATCTTCGTGCCTGTGGGGAGAGGGCGGGCCATCTTCGGGGGCGATCCTGCGCCTCGAACCACCACCCATTTCTGCATGATGGGCAGGCAAGAATCCATAAATGCCCGCATGCAGCGAAGCTAGCATGCACCCCGGAGTTGGCTACTGAGGACTGTGCATATGCTTA
The DNA here is from genome assembly GCA_037145635.1 of Lysobacteraceae bacterium USHLN149. Lineage (GTDB taxonomy): Bacteria > Pseudomonadota > Gammaproteobacteria > Xanthomonadales > Xanthomonadaceae > JAATFS01. The sequence goes on along the minus strand of JBBCXB010000001.1, from coordinate 103,390 downwards.
TGCGCTTTTCTTATGCCGGCCCGGATGCGAGGCCGGCCAGCCAGCAACGTGGCGAGGCGGCCGGCGTGGAGCGGCCCTCGCTCGCCGGCGTGTGCCGGGTTTCGGGTGCAGTCAGACGCTTCCGGCGGCGCCTCGGTGCGGTCGCCGTCGGTGCGGTCGCCGGACGTAGCGGAGGATGGGGTCGATGGGCCCGGGGATCAGTCCGAGGGCGCCGCGGCCGCGCGAATGCTGGCGCGGCCGTCCACCCGGAGCCCACCCGGCGCGTGGGCCTGCGCCCGGGGCCACCACCGCCAGCCCGGTGCCGGCCGCCGTGGGCCGTCGCGGTGCCGGCGCCACCGCCCCGGACGTTCCGGCGGCGCGCAAGGCCGCGAGCTGCACGCTCCCGCCTTCCCGGCTACCCAGCGGGCCGCCCCCCTCGCGGAGCGGGCCGCCCGCCGGACCTCAGCCGCCGCGGCGTGCCACGTACAGCGCCGCGGCCTTGCGCAGGCGCGCCAGGCTTTCGGCCATCTCGGCATCGGTGATGTTCAGGGCCGGCACGAAGCGCAGCACGTCCGGGCCGGCCTGCAGCGCCAGCAGGCCCTGCTCGGCGGCGGCGTCCAGCAGCGCACCGGCCTGGCCGGCATGCGCCGGGGCCAGCACCGCCCCCAGCATGAGGCCGCGGCCGCGCACCTGCGAGAACAGGCCGAACTCGGCCTTGAGCGCTTCCAGCCCGGCGCGCAGCGCGGCGGCCTGGCGCGACACGTTGCCGGCGATCTGCGGCGAGGCCAGCTTGCGCAACGCCACCCGCGCCACCGCCGCCGCCAGCGGGTTGCCGCCGAAGGTGGTGCCGTGCGCGCCGAACTGCATGGTCTCGGCGACCTTGGGGCCGGCCAGCATCGCGCCGATCGGGAAGCCGCCGCCCAGCGCCTTGGCCAGGGTCACGATGTCCGGCGTCACCTGGTCCTGCCAGTGCGCGAACAGCGTGCCGGTACGGCCCATGCCGCACTGGATCTCGTCCAGCACCAGCAGCGCCCCATGGTGGTCGCACAGCTCGCGCACGTGCTGCAGGAAGCCCGGGCGCGCCGGCATCACCCCGCCCTCGCCCTGCACCGGCTCGAGCATCACCGCGGCCACGTCGCCGGCCGCCATCGCCGTCTCCAGGCCGGTGGCGTCGTTGAAGTCGACATAGCGGAAGCCGCCCGGCAACGGCTCGTAGCCTTCCTGATACTTGGGCTGTGCGGTCGCGGTGAGCGAGGCCAGGGTGCGGCCGTGGAAGCTGCCGCGGAAGGTGACGATGACGCGGCGATCCGGCGCCCGGCCCTGCGCGCTGGCCCACTTGCGCACCAGCTTGATCGCGGCCTCGTTGGCCTCGGTGCCGGAGTTGCACAGGAACACCTTGCGCGCGAAGCGCGAGGCGGTGACCAGCTCCTCGGCCAGCCGCAGCGGCGGCTCGCTGTAGAACACGTTGCTGGTGTGCCACAGCTTGCCGGCCTGCGCGACCAGCGCGCCGACCAGGTCCGGGTCGTTGTGGCCCAGCCCGCACACCGCGATACCGGCCGACAGGTCCAGGTACTCGCGGCCCTGGTCATCCCACAGGCGCGAGCCCTGGCCGCGCTCGAGCACCACTTGGCGCGGACGGTAGACCGGCAGGTAGTAGTGCGAGAGGGACAGCGGGGAATCGGTCGCGGTGCTCATGTGGGCGGGCTGCGCAGGAAGCGGAAGAGGACCGCATTCTCGCGCATTCGGCCGCCTGCGGCACAATGCCGCCATGCGACCTTTCTCCGACCCCCAGCTCAATCCCGCCCGCGAACACGGCTGGCGTGGCCGCTGGTTCGACATCATCTACCACCACGACAGCCGCCCGTCGCGCAATTTCGACCTGCTGCTGGTCGGCACCATCCTCGCCAGCGTGCTGGTGATCATGCTCGACAGCGTGCCGCGCATCCACCAGCGCTGGTCGGCGTGGCTGTACCCGGTGGAATGGGGCTTCACCGTGCTGTTCACCGCCGAGTACCTGCTGCGGCTGGCGGTGGTGCGGCGGCCGCTGCGCTACGCGCTGAGCGTCTGGGGCCTGATCGACCTGCTGTCGATCCTGCCCAGCTACCTGTCGTTCTTCGTGCCCGGCGCGCAGACGCTGCTGATCGTGCGCGTGCTGCGCATCCTGCGGCTGTTCCGCATCCTCAAGCTGACCCGCTACGTCGAGGAGAGCGGGATCCTGATGCAGGCGCTGTGGCGCAGCCGGCGCAAGGTGCTGGTGTTCCTGTTCACCATCATCACCATCACCGTGATCGCCGGCGCGATGATGTACGTGATCGAGGGACCGACGCACGGCTTCACCAGCATCCCGACCAGCATGTACTGGGCGATCGTGACCATGGCCACGGTCGGCTTCGGCGACCTGGTGCCGCAGACCACGCTGGGCCGCTTCGTGACCTCGGCGCTGATCCTGACCGGCTACAGCATCATCGCCGTGCCGACCGGCATCTACACCGCCGAGCTGGCCAGCAGCCTGCGCCAGTCCGACGACGCGCAGCGCCACGACGGCCGCGGCTGCACCGACTGCGGGCTGGAGGGGCACGACCGCGACGCGCGCTACTGCCGCGCCTGCGGCACCGCGTTGCCGGCACCGGTGGCCTGAGCGCCGGGGGCGGCAAGGCCCCCGGCGCCGGCGGTCACAGCCGGTTGCTGTCCGCGACCAGCTCGTTGTAGGCCCTGACCACCTTGGCGCGGGTGCCCTCCACCATCCACTCGGAACGCCCGTTCTCCATCAGCATCTGTTCGCCATGGCTGTACGGGGTCTTGTCGCGTATCCGGCGCACGCGCTCCTTGGCGGCCTTGAGGAAGTCGCCGGCACCGCTCTGGAACACCGACCAGGTGAGCGGCTTGCCGCTCTCGGCGGCGGTGTCCTTGTCGGCGGCGGCGACCAGCGCCTCGAACCTGCTTACGGCGGCGGTGGCCTTGGCGACCTCGAAGTCGTCGGCATCCAGCTGCATCGCCAGCGACTTGGCTTCGCCCATCACGGCCAGCCGGTAGTAGGCGCTGGTGCGCCCCTGCTGCCTCTCGATCTCGGCCAGCTGGAGCCGGGTCAGCACGTCGTTCTCCTTCTCCAGCTCGGCCCCGAACACGTCGCTGGCCTTGATGAAGCGGCCGAACGCCATCAGCAGCGGCGTGTGCATCTGCTTGGCCTTGGCGAAGCCGTCGTCCTTGTAGTCCTCCTGGTGGTAGTAGGTGTACGCCTCGGACACTTTGGGCACCAGCGCGGCGAAGTCGGCCAGGTAGTCCTTGGCGGCGGCGTCCAGCGCCGGAAGCGCGGGCTGGGCGGCCTGCGCCTGCTCGATGCCCTGCTTGCAGTGGTCCAGATCGGCGGTGGTCAGGTTGCCGAGGGTACTGACGCTGCGCTCCTTGCCGGTGGGCCCCTGGTCCAGGTCCGCGATCCAGCCGGTGTAGTCGTCGGCGCTGCGGCGGGCCGAGCCGTCGATGCGGTTGAAGCAGTCGACATAGGCGTTCAACTTGCCGGCCAGCGCCTGGCTGCCGTCCAGGCCGGCGTCTTTCGCCGTCCCGGCGGGCGTGTCGGCGCGCGCGGCCGGGTCGCCGGTCGCGGGGCGGTCGCACGCCGCCAGCAGCAGCATCAGCGAGGCGGCCAGGCCGCCGCGCAACATCGTGGTCATGAGAGGGGTCACTCGGAAGGTCCTTTAGGAGGGCGTCCTGAAAACGTTTTCAGGACGCCATGATACCGGCCGGCCCGGGGGCACCGCATCAGCAGCGCTCGCACCGCCGGCGACAGGGTCGCCGGGATCGCCACGGCGTGCGCCCCGTACCGGTCCCCGCGAGGCATTGGAGTGGCGCGCAGTCGCCTTGCACAGCCCCCGTCCACGGAGGCGGGCCTCGCCGGCGGCAGGCTGGTCGCCATGCACGGGCCGGCACCGTGGCCGGCGGCGATTCCGCCGCGCCAGGGGCCGTGCCGGCGTGGAAAGCGGCACGGGTTGCCCGCGACGGCTTGGCCGAGGGCGGCGGCGAGGTCCCGGCCGGCGGGACGCCGGCCGCGGCATCGCCGCACCGCTACTTGCCGAAGGCCGCCAGCGCGGCGTTGACCTCGTAGGCCGGCGGCACCGTCCCCGTGCAGGGGCCCGGACGCCGGTACACGCAGTAGGCCGCGCTGGTGCAGCCGAGCGGACGATAGTCCGCGCCCGGCGGCGCCACGCCGCGCATCGACAGCACGGTGTCGTAGGCACCGCGATGGCGCAGCGCCGCGGGCCGGTCCTGCACGGTGTCGAACAGGTAGACGGGGGTGTCGCGGTGGTAGAACACGTAGGCGGCGGTCAGCGGGTGCGGCGGCTGCACCAGCGCCAGGCCGCAGCTGGCCGGCGCGGCGCCGGCCGCTTGCAGCGCCGCGATCAGCGGCCGCCCGCTGGACCATTGCCGCTTCATCGGGCCGGCCACCGCCACCAGCAGCGAGGCCAGCCCCCACAGGGCGCAGGCGCCGGCGACGCGGCGCACCCGGCGCGGGCGGTCGGCATCGTCGCGCCGGAGCAGCCACTCGGCGGTGCCCAGGCCGGCCAGCACCACCAGCAGCGTGGTGCTCAGCAGCACGAAGCGGTACTCCTTGTGCGGGATCAGCGAGTGCGCCAGCAGATGTACCAGCGCCACCGCCAGCAGCACCGGGTAGCGGCGCGCGCCGAGCCAGGCCAGCGGCAGGATCGCCAGCAACGCCAGCCGCCACAGGTTGGCGATGCGGGTCAGGTACCAGTAGCCCGGCTCGACGCCGAAGCTGGCGCTCTTGTTGTCGACCAGGTTGATGCGGAAGTTCTGGTAGATCCAGCGCAGCGGCGCATGCCCGCCGACCGCCGCGTCGACCGCGGCGTCCACGCCCAGGCCCAGCAGCGCGCCGGCCGCCAGCCAGGCCCAGGCGCGCCAGCGCAGCCGGCAGCTCCACAGCGCCAGCACGCCCAGCGCCGGCGCCAGCTGGAACCGGGCCGAGAAGCACAGCCCGAGCAGCAGCCCCGCCGCCAGGTACACCCCCGGGGTCCGCCGGGCCGGTGCCCGGGTCAGCAGCAGCGCGGCCGGGAAGAACAGCGCCAGCGACACCGGCTCGGACATGGCGCGCGGCGCGAAGTACACCAGTTCGGCCCAGACCGCGGTGGCAAAGCCCGCCATCGCGCCGTGCAGGCGCGACAGCCGCAGCCCCATCGCGGTGGCGCAGGCCACGACCGACAGCGACAGCAGCACCAGCAGCAGCCGCGGCAGCAGCAGGTACAGCGGCCCGGCCGGCGCGAGCGCGTCGCCCAGCTTCATCGGCAGCGCCAGCAGCGCCGGGATCAGCCAGGTGCGGATGCCGTCGCGGTACTCCCAGGCCACCACCCAGCGCCCGAAGGCGAGGTGGTGCGCCGGTTCCAGGTACTGCCAGACCTCGTCGGGATGGTGGAAGTTGACCGGCCACAGCGCCAGCAGCCGCAGCAGCAGCGCCCCTGCCAGCACGCTGGCGAACAGCCGCCCGGGCGAGGCCCACGCCGCGGACAGGCGCAGCGCCCACGGCGTCGCAGGCCCCGGGGCCCAAGCGGACCACGCCGCCTGCGCGCCTGGCACCCGCGGCAGCTCCGCGCCGGCGGGACGCCGGCTCAATGCTGCGGGATCCGCTGCTCGACCACTGCGGCCGGCGCCGGGTTGACCTCGGCCGACCAGGCCGTGCGCTTGGCGGCGTGGTAGTTCCACAGCGCCGCCGCGACGCTGCCGGCCACCGCCGCCAGCGTCCAGTGCGCCCCGAGCGCGTGCAGCGCCAGCGCCAGGCCCTCGTTGAGGAACGAGCCGCCCAGGCAGGCCAAGTAGAACATCAGCAGGCCGCTGAGCAGCCGGGCCCCGCGCAGGCGGCGGTCGCGGAAGGTCAGTTCGTTGTTGAGCACGAAGTTGGAGGTCATCGCCGCCATGATCGCAAGCAGCTGGCCGGCCCAGAAGGGCCAGTGCGCCGCGGTCAGCGCGGCGAGCAGCGACAGGTGCAGCGCCAGCCCGCTCAGGCCGACGGCGAAGAACAGCGTCATCCGCGCCGGGATCCAGCCGCGGCTGCGTTTTTCCACCAGCAGGGTCAGCAGGTCCACCACCACCCGCGCGTCCATCTTGGACTGGCCGCCCTGGCGCGCGCCCAGCAGCGCGGGCAGCTGCGCCACGCGCGGCCGGCGCGGGCCCGAGGCGACCACGTCCACCAGGATCTTGAAGCCCAGCCCGGACAGCCGCGGACGCACCTGCCCGTACCAGGCCCGGGTCATCGCGAAGCAGCCGCTCATCGGGTCGGCCAGGCGCGCGCCGAGCAGCAGCTGGGTCAGGCGCACCGCGCCGCGGCTCATCGCGTGGCGCACCCCGCCCAGGCCGGAGTGCGCGCCATCGAGATAGCGGCTGGCCACCGCCAGGTCGTGCCGTCCCTCCTGCAGCTGCGCGTACAGCTGCGCGATCAGGCGCGGGTCGTGCTGGCCGTCGCCGTCCATGATCGCCAGGCAGCGGCCGCGCGCGCCGTCCCAGCCGGCGATCGCCGCCGAGGCCAGGCCCTGGCCCTCGCGACGGCGCAGCAGCCGCACCGTGCGCTGCGTGCGGGCGCAGGCGATCACCGCCTGCGCGGTGCGCTCGTCGCGCGAGTCGTCGACCACCAGGATCTCGTGGGAAACCTGCGCCAGCGCCACCGACAGCGCGCGCAACACGCTGCCGATGGCCTCATGTTCGTCCAGGGTGCAGATCACGACGGACAGCTCGGGCGGCAACGGAGCGGCGGAGGACAGGGGCATGCGGATCGGGCCGGCGGGGAGGTCGCCGCAGCATCGAAACCCCGCTTGGCCTTCGGTTGCCGCGGCGTGGCGCGCGTGGCCACACGCTTCCACCTGCGTGCACACCTGCACCGCGTGCGACGGCGTACCGCTTTCCAGGCCGCAACGGCGCGCGGTCTCCGGTCGCGGCACGCGTTGACACGCGGCATCGCCTCAGCTTGAACATGGGCTGACTGGCCGGCGTTGCGCCCGAGCCAGGCGCAGGCGCTGGGTAGGCCTCGGGGCACGACGAGACGTTGCCGGCGCTCCGGGACGCAGGGACCCCGAGACCCCGGAAAGGCTCAGCGCTCGCCTCCCGACGCTCGCGCAAGACCGGGGCCGCAGGGTATGCGGCGCGCCCCTCTTGTTGCCGGGGCTTCGTGCTGCTGACCTTCGCCGCGGCCGCAGCTCGCTTGCAGGACGGTACGGCGCCGGTCCCGCGGCGGCGCGTCGCACGCCGGGTTCGTGGCGACATGCAGGGGCAACTCACAGGACCAGCTCAGCCAGGCCGGCACCGGGGCCACGCTGCGTGCCGCGCGGCTGCGGTCCGCGTGGCCGGCCAGTGGCAGCGATACCGCAGCCGCCACGCGCCCGCTGCGATGCGCCCCTGCCCTCCACAGCGACGCGCGGTCGCCGGCGCCTCGCTCAGTCCAGGAACAGGTCCGGTGTCAGGGCGTGCGCGGGATCGACCGCATAGCCGGACAGGTCGGTCACGCCCGCCTGCGCCAGCACTTCGTCGTCGAGCAGGAAGTGGCCGCTGAAGCCGGCGGCCGGGCGCGTCAGCACCGCGTGCGCGGCGTCGGCCACGATCGCCGGCGTGCGGCAGCCGGCCGCCTCCACGCCGGGGATCATGTTGATCGCGTCGGTGGCGATCACGCTGCGCGGCCACAGCGCATTGACCGCCACGCCCTGCGGCCCGAACTCGGCGGCCAGGCCCAGGGTCACCAGGCTCATGCCCATCTTGGCCAGGGTGTAGCCGGTGTGCGGGCCCCACCACTTCGGGTCCAGCGACGGCGGCGGCGCCAGCGTCAGGATGTGCGGATTGGGCGCGGCGAGCAGGTGCGGCAGGCACGCCTGCGCGCACAGGAAGCTGCCGCGCGCGTTGACCTGCTGCATCAGGTCGAAGCGCTTCATCGGCGTGTCCAGGGTGCCGCGCAGCCAGATCGCACTGGCGTTGTTGACCAGGATGTCGATGCCGCCGAAGGTGTCCACGGCGGCGGCGACCGCAGCGCGCACCTGGTCCTCCTCGCGGATGTCGCACTTCAGCGCCAGGCCCTGGCCGCCGGCGGCGGTCACCGCCTCCGCGGCGCTGTGGATGGTGCCCGGCAGCTTGGGATTGGGTACGGCCGACTTGGCCGCGATCGCGACATTGGCGCCGTCGCGCGCGGCGCGCAGCGCGATCGCCAGGCCGATGCCGCGCGAGGCACCGGTGATGAACAAGGTCTTGCCCTGCAGGCTCATGCCGGCTCTCCCCACGTGCGGAACGGACCGGCATTATGCCCGGCGCGCCGGCGCCGGGCGTCCGCCCCGCCTCAGGCCTGCGGCGAGCGGGCGTAGCGCCGCAGCATCAGCGGCACCACCCGCCGGTGCAGTGGCGCCACCGGCAGCATGTACCACCGGCCCAGCCCGTGGTGCAGGTGCACCACCGTGGCGACGAGCAGCTGCGTGGCGCCCTCGTGCCGCTGCAACTGGAACGACAGCACCACGCGCAGGTGGCGGTCGCTGTCGCCCAGCACCAGTTCGTCGGGCCGCAGCGACTCCAGGGTGAAGATGCCCAGGCGCCCGCCCGGGCGTGCCGCCTCGGTGCCGGTGACCGCGCTGATCCGCCCGAGGTCCTTCAGGCCGAACGGTTGCAACGCGCGGTTGCGCAGTTGCATCAGCGCATCGAACCAGCGCGGCGTCGCCGCGGCCACGCCCCGGTAGGCCTGCAGCGCCGTCCCCGGGTCGAACGGCAGCGCGATCCGCGCGCAATGCTGGAAATACGCCCCGGGCAGCCGCGCGTGCAGCGCGTTTCCGGGCGGGATCGCCGTGTCGTCCGGGCTCACGGCTTCGGCCCCTGCCCCTCGTTGTCTTCCCAGTGCAGCAGGCGCCGGGTGACGAAGCGATACACCGGCTTGCCGGTGGCGAACCACAGTTCGCGCACCCACGAGTGCCGCTTCAGCAGGCGCCGCTCCACCGGGGTGAGCGCCTCGCGGCAGTACATGCGCTTGTGCTTGAGCAGGTGCCTCAGGTCCTCGCGCGCCAGCAGCCGCATCCAACGCGAGCGCGGATGCCCGCGCACCGCCAGCTGAAAGTCGATCAGCGCCGGGCTGCCGTCCTCGCAGACCAGCCAGTTGGCCTCCTTGGCGAGGTCGTTGTGGGCGATGCCGGCGCGGTGCACGCGCTGCAGCAACCGGCGTGCGGCGCGGAAGTACGCCAGGTCGCCGCGCGGCGGGCGCTGGTACATCGCCGCGCCGGCCATGAAGCTGCGGTCCAGCCAGGTGCCGTCCCAGCGCAGCAGCCGCGGCGTCGCCGGCAGGCCGTCGAGCCGGCGCAGCGCCAGCGCCTCGCGCCGCGCCAGCCACCAGGCCAGGCCGCGCAGCCACCAGGGTGCGGCGGTGAGGTCGCGGCGCACGAACACCGCGCTGCCCTGACGGACCAGCAGGATGCGGCCGAAGCTATCGGCCTTGAGGGCTTGCATCTGGATCGCGGGTTCGGGCATGCCGCATTGTAGTCGCGCCTCGCGTTGCGGCCGTACCGTGGCCAGCGCCGATGCCGCCACGCGCCGCCCGCGGCCGGCCCCGGGCCGGCACGCCGCCACCCTGCCCGCTCCGCCACGGCAACGAACCGCAACGGGCCCGCCGCTGCCTTGCCCCTGCGATGCGCGCCGGTGCCCGTGCCGCGCAGGCCCCCGGGTTCCGGCAGGCCTCACCGGGAGCCGATGAACACCGCCCGTCCCCGGACGCGGCACGTGCAGGCCGCGTGCCTGGCCGGCCGCGGCAGCCCACCTATAATCGGCCGATGAACTCTTGGATCGACGCCACGCTGGAGTGGATCGGAACCCACCCCACGCTGGCCGGCCTGGTGATCTTCGCCATCGCCTTCAGCGATGCGGTGATCGTGCTGGGCGCCATCGTCCCGGCGTTGCCGCTGTTGTTCGCCGTCGGCGTGCTGATCGGCCTGGGCCAGATCTCCGGGCCCTACGCGGTGGCCTGCGCGGCGCTGGGCGCCTTCGCCGGCGATGCGTTGAGCTTCTGGGTGGGCCGCCGCTGGGGCCATCGCCTGCGCGGCTTCTGGCCGTTCCGCAGCTACCCGCAGCTGCTCGACCGCGGCGAGGTCATGTTCCGCCGCAACGCCTTCAAGAGCATCCTGGTGGCGCGCTACGTCGGCGCGATCCGTCCGTTCGTGCCGGCCATCGCCGGCATGCTCGACATGCCGTTCAAGCGCTACGTGGCCGCCAGCGGCCTGGCCTGCGCGTCGTGGGCGGTGCTGTTCCTGGTGCCCGGCTGGGTGCTGGGCGAGGCCTACGATGCGGTGGCCGCGGTGGCCGGGCGGCTGTTCGTGGTGGTCGCGCTGATGGCGGCGGTGCTGGGGCTGGTCTGGGCGATCGTGCTGTACGGCTACCGCTGGTCGGCGATGCACCTGGATTCGCTGCTGGCGCGCCTGCTGGCCTGGTCGCGCCGCCACCCGGTGCTGGGCACCTGGTCGGTCAGCGTGTTCGACCCGCGCCGGCGCGAGTCGGTGCCGCTGGCGGTGATGGCGCTGATGCTGTTGCTGCTGGGCTGGGGCTGGTTCGTGCTGCTGATGGTGGTGCTGGCCCACGGCGAGCCGCTGAGCGCGGACCTGGCGGTGCACGACCTGATGCTGGCGTTGCGCAACCCGCTCGCCGACTACCCGATGGTGGCGCTGGCCTCGCTCGGCGACTGGCAGGTGCTGTTGCCCGCCATCGTGGCGGCGATGGGCTACCTGGCCTGGCGCCGGCGCTGGATGTCGGTGGTGCACTGGCTGCTGGCGCTGGCCTTCGGCCTGGCCCTGACCAAGCTGCTCGGCGCCACCGTGCACGTGGTGCGCCCGCCGGCGGCCAGCAGCGGCTTCGGCTTCCCGTCGGTGGCGGTGACGATGGCCACCATCACGTTCGGGTTCTTTGCGGTGCTGATCGCGCGCGAGCTGCCCGGGCGCAGCCGGGTCTGGCCGTACCTGGTGTGCGGCGCGGTGGTCTCGGTGATCGGCTTCGCGCGGCTGTACCTGGGCGCGCACTGGCTCAGCGACGTGGTCGGCGGGATGCTGTTCGGCATCTTCTGGCTGCTGGTGCTGGGCATCGCCTACCGCCGCCGCTTCACCCGCTCGTTCTGGGTCAAGCCGGTGTCGTGGCTGTTCTACGGCACCTTCCTGGCCTGCGCGGTGCTGCTGGCGCCGCGCCATGTCGAGCGCAAGCTGGTGAAGTTCGAGCCGCCGGCGCCGGCACGCGCGGACCTGGCCAGCGAGCGCTGGTGGGTGCACGACTGGCGCACGCTGCCGGTGCGCCGCAACGAGTTCGACGACGACCAGCGCTGGCCGCTGGACGTGCAGCTGGCCGGGCCGCTGGCGCCGCTGCAGCGCCAGCTCGAGGCGCAGGGCTGGCGGGTGCAGCCGCAGGCGGGCTGGGAGCAGGTGCTGAACCTGCTCGACGTCACCGCGCGGCCGGAGGAAGTGCCGGTGCTGCCGGCCACGCTGGACACCCAGGTCGAGGCGCTGCTGATGCTCCGCCCGGGCGCCAGCGCCGACGAGCTGCACGTGCTGCGGCTGTGGCCGGCCCCGGCGCGGTTGCAGCCGGGCAACCGCGCGCTGTGGCTGGGCAGCACCCAGACCCTGCGCTACGGCCGCCACTTCAGCCTATTCGGCGTGTGGCACCCGCTGCGCGGCGTCGACCCGGCGCTGGCCGCGGTGCGCGAATCGCTGGGCGCCCTGCCGTACCGCGTCGAACACCGGCCGCGCGCAAACGTGCCGGTGCTGCTGATCGACAGCGGCGCGGCGCCGCAGCCGGCGTCCGAGCGGCCGGAGCGGCCGCGTCCATCCGGGCGCTAGCGTTCGCTGCGGCCGCTGCGGTTCGGGCGCCGGACCGCGCCCGGCGCCCGGGGCGCCCCCGCGCCCCGCGCCGGCCCGGCCCCCAGCACCCCCCAGACCCGCGGCACCCGCACCCGGGGCGGGTCGCCCACCCCCTGCAGCGCGTCGATCTCGATCGTGCGGCACATGCTGTCCAGCGGCAGGTCGTGGATCGAGTCGGCGAACGGGTCCACCAGGTCGTCGCCGATCTGCAGCACCGCCAGGAACATCAGCCCGGCGATGGTCGAACCGATCGGGGTGGCGAACTTCAACGTTTCCACCAGGCCGATCGGCAGCATCACGCAGAACACCCGGGTGAACAGGTTCGGATAGAACCGGTACTGGTTGGGCAGCGGGGTGTTCTTCAGCCGCTCCATGCCGCCCTGGGCGTTGGCGATGTCCACCAGCACGCGCTCGATGCTGGCCTGCTGCACCGTATCGATCCAGCCGCGCTGCAACGCATCCTGGATGTCGTGGCCCAGGCCCTCGAGCAGGCCGTTGGCGATGTTGCTGCGTGCCAGCGCGCGCTCGACGTCCTCTCCGGCCGGCAGGCCCGCCAGGGCCGGCGCCACCGGCCGCCGCCGCAGCTGGCAGCGCAGTGCATTGACGTAGGCCACCTGGCGCCGCGCGATGCCGCGCTTGCGGGCGCTGGCCTGCGGATCCGGCAGCACGTTGATGCAGATGCGCACCAGGCTGCGCGAGGCGTTGATCATCTGCCCCCACAGCACCCGGCCTTCCCACCAGCGCTGGTAGGCGGAGTTGGCGCGGAAGCCCAGCACCAGCGCCAGCGCCGAACCGACGATGGTCAGCGGCAGCGCCGGGGCCTGGAACGGCAGCACGTAGTAGACCAGGGTGACCAGCACGTCCCAGACGAACAGCACGGCCAGCGGCCGCCACACTTCGCTGAGGATGTAACCCATGCGCGGGGTATTTCCGACGATCAAGAGCGCTCTCCGTGGGGGGAAGGACGAGGCGGCGGTGCTATCCGCACGCCGCCGCGGGCGCGGATCATCGGCCAGCGGCGGTCCAGCGCGGTGACGACGCCGCGGCCGCAGGTTCAGGGAATCCAGCCGAGCAGCTGGTCCAGGCGCTGGTGCGGGTCGTCCTGCTGCAGCAGCGACAGGCGCTGGCGCTCGCTCAGCGGCAGCAGCTCGGCCAGGCGCCAGCCCACCCACGCCGCCTGGTCCAGCAGCGCCGGGCCGGCCGACGCGAACTCGCCGCCGGCCTGCTCCAGCATGCGCTCGAGCACGGTGCCCAGCAGCGCGTGCTCGGGGCGCAGCTCGTCGTCGCTGTCCGGCTCGCACCCGACCACCTCGCCGACCACCAGGCCGTTGTCGCGGATGCGCGTGCGCACCACCCGGAAACGGCGCAGGCCGCGCAGGCGCAGCACCAGCACGCCATCGGCGCCGACGTCGAAATCCTCGATGCGCACCTCGGTGCCGTACGCGGCCGGCACCGCCGGCGCACCGACCTCGTGGCCGTCCAGGATCAGGCACACGCCGAAGCCGCCGCCGCTGCGGCCGCAGTCGCGCACCAGGTCCAGATAGCGCCGCTCGAACACGCGCAGGCCGATCGCCGCGCCCGGCACCAGCACGCAGTGCAGCGGGAACAGCGGCAGCGATCGCGTCTCCAGGTTCCCCATCAGGACAGCTGCCCCAGGAAGCGCCGCGGCGCGCCGTCGAAGCCGCCGTTGGACATGAACACCACATGGTCGCCCGGGCGGGTCACCTCGCCCAGGCGCACGAGCAACGCATCGACATCGTGCACCACGTGCGCCTGCCCGGCGATCCGGGCGACGCTGCGGGCGGCGTCCCAGGCCAGCTCCGGACGGTGCAGGAACACCACCGCGTCGGCGGCCGCCAGCGAGGGCGCCAGGGCTTCGGCGTGCGCGCCCAGGCGCATCGAATTGCTGCGCGGCTCCATCGCCACCACCACGCGCGCCTCGCCCACGCGCGCGCGCAGGCCCTCCAGCGTGGTGCGGATGGCCGTGGGGTGATGCGCGAAATCGTCGTACACGGTGATGCCGCGTGCCTGGCCGAGCCGTTCCAGCCGGCGCTTGACGCTGCGGAAATCGGCCAGCGCCGGCATCACCGCCGCCGGGTCCACGCCCACCGCATGCGCGGCGGCCAGCGCCGCCAGCCCATTGAGCACGTTGTGACGGCCCAGCAGGGGCCAGCGCACCTCGCCCAGCGCACGCCCCTGCCGCAGCACCTCGAAGTGGCTGCCGTCGGCGGCCAGCAGGCGCGCGCTCCAGTCCAGGGCGGGATCGAAGCCGAAGCGCTCCACCGGCGTCCAGCAGCCCATCGCCAGCACCTCCTGCAATCGCGCGTCCTCGCCGTTGACGATCAGGCGGCCGTGGCCGGGCACGGTGCGCACCAGGTGGTGGAACTGGCGCTGGATCGCCTCCACGTCGGGGAAGATGTCGGCGTGGTCGTACTCGAGGTTGTTGAGGATCGCCACCCGCGGCCGGTAGTGCACGAACTTGCTGCGCTTGTCGAAGAACGCGGTGTCGTACTCGTCGGCCTCGACCACGAACAGCGGCCGGGCCGGCACCTCCCGCTCCGGCGGCGCCGGCTCCGTAGCGCCTTGCTGCGCCGGAGGACGCGGGGGCACGGCGCCGGAGGCAGGTACCGCCCCCGGCCCGCCCAGCCGCGCCGACACGCCGAAGTCCTCGGCCACGCCGCCGATCAGGAAGCCCGGCGCGCGCCCGGCCGCTTCCAGCAGCCAGCTGAGGATGGTGGTGGTGGTGGTCTTGCCGTGGGTGCCGGCCACCGCCAGGGTGTCGCGCCCCGGCAGCACCTGCTCGGCCAGCCACTGCGCGCCGGAGGTGTAGCGGCGGCCGTCGTCCAGTACCGCCTCCACCGCGGGGTTGCCGCGCGAGAGCGCGTTGCCGATCACCACCTGCTCGCAGTCGGCGGCGATGTTGGCCGGCGCGTAGCCCTGCGCCAGCGCGATGCCCAGCGTTTCCAGCTGGGTGGACATCGGCGGGTAGATGGCCTGGTCGCTGCCCTCGACCTGGTGCCCGAGTTCGCGTGCCAGGGCGGCGACGCCGCCCATGAAGGTCCCGGCGATGCCGAGGATATGGATCTTGCTCATCTGCGGATTGTCGCCGATCCCCGGCGATGCGTAAAAACGGCGTCCCGGGCGGCACAGGCCACGCGCCGGGCACAGGCACGGCCCGGCCCCGCGGCGCGGACCGGAGGCCCGCCACCCCGCCCGCGCCCTCGAGCTGAATGAAGCTGACCGCTTCGCGTGCCGCCACTGCCCGGGCGGTTTCCCCGGGTGACGCGAGCGCCGGCGCCCGCCCCGCGGCGCTGCCCGCCCGGCGGCCCTTACGCAAAGACCCCGGCCGTGCCAGGCACGACCGGGGTCTTTGCGTCTGCGGACGGCGGCCAGCCCGGCCGTCAGGCCGGGCCGCCGGGGTCAGCGCTTGAGCGCCTGGCCGATACGTGCCAGGACCTCGTCCAGCGATCCGACGCCGTCCACGCGCGCGAGCACCCCGCGCTGCTCGTAGAAGCCGATCACCGGCGCGGTGGAGTCGTTGTAGACCTGCAGGCGCTTGCGCACCGACTCCGGGTTGTCGTCCTCGCGGCCCTCGGCCTTGGCGCGGCCGGCGATGCGCTCGACCAGCAGGTCGGTGCCCACGTCCAGCTGCACCACGCCGTCCAGCGGCTGGCCGATCTTGGCCAGCAGCTCGTCCAGCGCATTGGCCTGGGCCAGGTTGCGCGGGTAACCGTCGAGGATGAACCCCTTGGCCACGTCCGGCTGCCCGAGCCGCGACTCCAGCATGCCGAGCAGGATCGCGTCGGACACCAGATCGCCGCGCGCCATCACTTCCTTGGCCTGCAGCCCCAGCGGCGTACCGGCGGCCACTTCCGCGCGCAGCAGGTCGCCGGTGGAAATGTGCGGGATCTGGAACGTGTCCTTGAGCCGTGCCGCCTGTGTGCCCTTGCCCGAACCGGGCGGTCCCAACAGAACCAATCGCATCAGTTGACTCCACTATGTGTAAAACCGTGAGCGGCCGGCGGCGTTAGACTCGAGGGGAATCGCCAGCGCTGCGCCGCAAGGTCCCGCAGCTTACCGCATCCGGGCAATGTCCCGGCAATGTCCCGCCCACCCGGAGTCCGCACCCCATGGCCCAAGGCACCTTGCTCTACGCCCAGTCCGGCGGCGTCACCGCCGTCATCAATGCCACCGCCGCCGGCGTGATCGGCGAGGCGCGCGCGCGCAAGGTGAAGGTGCTGGCGGCCCGCAACGGCATCCTCGGCGCGCTGCGCGAGGACCTGATCGACACCTCCCGCGAGTCGGCGGCCAGCATCCGGGCGCTGGCCCACACCCCGGGCGGCGCGTTCGGCTCGTGCCGCTACAAGCTCAAGACCCTGGACGCCGACCGCGCCAAGTACGAACGGCTGCTGCAGGTGTTCCAGGCCCACGACGTGCGCTGGTTCCTCTACAACGGCGGCAACGACTCGGCCGACACCGCGTGGAAGGTCTCGCAGCTGGCGCAGGCCTTCGGCTATCCGCTGCACTGCATCGGGGTGCCCAAGACCATCGACAACGACCTGGCCATCACCGATGCCTGCCCCGGCTTCGGCTCGGCCGCCAAGTACACCGCCACCTCGGTGCGCGAGGCCGCGCTGGACGTGGCCGCGATGGCCGAGACCTCGACCAAGGTGTTCATCTACGAGGCGATGGGCCGGCACGCGGGCTGGCTCGCCGCGGCCGCCGGGCTGGCCGCGCAGACCCCGGACGACGCCCCGCAGATCATCCTGCTGCCGGAGCGTGCGTACGACGAGGCGGCGTTCCTGGCCAAGGTGAAACAGGTGGTCGCCAAGGTCGGCTGGTGCGTGGTCGTGGCCAGCGAGGGCATCCAGGATGCCGACGGCCGCTTCGTCGCCGATGCCGGCGGCAGCGACTCGTTCGGGCATACCCAGCTGGGCGGCGTGGCGTCCTACCTGGCCGGCCGGGTCAAGCAAGAGCTGGGCTTTAAGGTGCACTGGACCCTGCCCGACTACCTGCAGCGCTCGGCCCGCCACCTGGCCTCCAGGACCGACTGGGAGCAGGCCCAGGCGGTCGGCAAGGCCGCGGTGCGCTATGCCCTGGAGGGACGCAACGCGGTGATGCCGGTGATCGTGCGCAGCAGCGACGCGCCGTATCGCTGGAAGATCGAACCGGCGCCGCTGAGCCGGATCGCCAACCACGAGAAGAAGATGCCGGCCGGGTTCCTGCGCAAGGACGGCTTCGGCATCACCGCGCGGGCCCGCGCCTACCTGGCGCCGCTGATCCGCGGCGAGGCGCCGCTGCCCTACGGCAGCGACGGCCTGCCCCGGTACGTCACGCTGAAGAACGTGGCGGTGGCGCGCAAGCTCGCGCCGTGGGAGGGATGAGCGCCGGGGCGCTGCCGCGTCAGCGGCAGGCCTTGCCCTCGACCTGCATCTGCGCCGCGTACATCGGCACCTGCGCGATCTTGCCGGCTGCGGCCTGCTGCTTGGCCTCCTCCAGGTAGATCCGCGACTGGCCCTGCCCGTCCAGCGCCGGCTTGTCGCCGGCCGGCTTGCGCCAGACCCGCACCACCGCCTGCTGCGACGGGCAGGCGGCGCTGGGCACGCGGATCAGTTCGTTGAACTTCCAGCCCGCCGCCTCGCTCGGTGCCGCCTTGGCGAAGTCGACGAAACGCGCGCGCGGCTGGCAGCTCGGGCTGGTGCGCACCACCGCGAACTTGTACGGCTGCGCCGCGTCGCCGGTGAACACGCCTTCCAGGCGCGCGCAGGCCTCGGGGATCTGCCGCAGGGTATGCGCCGCGCCCACCGCCTGGGCGGCGCCGGCCGGCCGCTGCAGCTCCGGCACCGGGTCGGCGGCGGTCGCCGCTCCCGCCACAACCAGCAGACCACTCATCAACCAGGGACCAATACGCATGGGAACACTCCGTCGGGACACGATGGGGCGCAGGCTGGCACGCAGCAACTGAACACCGCGAGAGCGTTCTGCGGCCGCGATCACGCCCGTGCCTGCGGCAACGCGGCGCACCCGGTGGCGGCGCGCGATCCCCGGGCGCATACTCGGGCGCAATCCGGCCAGCCCGAACATCGCGACGTGCGTCATCGGCCCCCGGGCCGTCGAGTCCATCACCGCAGTTCACTCGCCGCGCGTCCTCCCTTGTTCGTCCGACCGGACGACATCCATCTACCTTGGGAGGGGTCATGCTGGAACACTACGGATTGGCGCTCGCGTTGGGCTGCGCCGTGCTCGCCATCGTCTATGGCGCCTTTTCCGCCCGCTGGATCCTGGCGCAACCCGCCGGCAACGCGCGCATGCAGGAGATCGCCGGCGCCATCCAGGTCGGCGCGCGGGCCTACCTCAACCGGCAGTACCTCACCATCGCCGTCGCCGGCGTGATCCTGTTCGTGCTGGTGGGCCTGTTCCTGAGCTGGTACACCGCGCTGGGCTTCGCGATCGGCGCGCTGCTGTCCGGGCTGGCCGGCTACATCGGCATGAGCGTATCGGTGCGCGCCAACGTGCGCACCGCCGAGGCCGCCCGCCACGGCCTGGGCAAGGCGATGGACGTGGCGTTCCGCGGCGGCGCGATCACCGGCATGCTGGTGGTCGGGCTCGGCCTGCTGGGCGTGGCCGGCTACTACGCCCTGCTGGAGGCGATCGGCCTGCCGCTGCAGCAGAACCTGCATGCGCTGGTCGGCCTGGCGTTCGGCTCGTCGCTGATCTCGATCTTCGCCCGGCTCGGCGGCGGCATCTTCACCAAGGGCGCCGACGTCGGCGCCGACCTGGTGGGCAAGGTGGAGGCCGGCATCCCGGAGGACGATCCGCGCAATCCGGCGGTGATCGCCGACAACGTCGGCGACAACGTCGGCGACTGCGCCGGCATGGCCGCCGACCTGTTCGAGACCTACGCGGTCACGGTGATCGCCACCATGCTGCTGGGCGGACTGATGGCCGCCGAGGCCGGCGCGCACGCGGTGCTGTACCCGCTGGTGCTGGGCGGCGCGTCCATCATCGCCTCGATCGTGGGCGCGGCGTTCGTCAAGACCCGGCCGGGCGGTTCGATCATGGGCGCGCTGTACAAGGGCGTCGTCGTCTCCGGCGTGCTGGCCGCGGTCGCGTACTGGCCGATCACGCAGGCGCTGATGGCCGACAACGCGCATGGCGCCACCGCGATGTATGCGTGCGCGCTGATCGGGCTGGTGCTGACCGGGCTGATCGTGTGGATCACCGAGTACTACACCGGCACCCAGTACGCGCCGGTGCAGCACGTGGCCGCGGCCAGCACCACCGGCCACGGCACCAACATCATCGCCGGGCTGGGCGTGTCGATGAAGTCGACGGCGCTGCCGGTGGTGGCGGTGTGCGCGGCGATCTGGGGCGCGTTCCACTTCGGCGGGCTGTACGGCATCGCCATCGCCGCCACGGCGATGCTGTCGATGGCCGGCATGATCGTCGCGCTGGACGCCTACGGCCCGATCACCGACAACGCCGGCGGCATCGCCGAGATGGCCGAGCTGCCCCCGGAGGTGCGGGCGGTCACCGATCCGCTGGACGCGGTCGGCAACACCACCAAGGCGGTGACCAAGGGCTATGCCATCGGCTCGGCGGCCCTGGCCGCGCTGGTGCTGTTCGCCGACTACACCCACAACCTGCAGGCGGCCCATCCCGGCGAGGTGTTCGCCTTCGACCTGTCCGACCACACCGTGATCATCGGGCTGCTGATCGGCGGCCTGATCCCGTACCTGTTCGGCGCGATGGCGATGGAGGCCGTGGGCCGTGCCGCCGGGGCCGTGGTCGAGGAGGTGCGCCGCCAGTTCCGCGAGATCCCCGGCATCATGGACGGCACCGGCAAGCCGCAGTACGACCGCGCGGTGGACATGCTGACGCGCTCGGCGATCCGCGAGATGATCGTGCCGTCGCTGCTGCCGGTGGCCGTGCCGATCGTGGTCGGCCTGCTGCTCGGCCCGCGCGCGCTCGGGGGCCTGCTGATCGGCACCATCGTCACCGGCCTGTTCGTGGCGATCTCGATGACCACCGGCGGCGGCGCCTGGGACAACGCCAAGAAGTACGTCGAGGACGGCCACTACGGCGGCAAGGGCAGCGAAGCCCACAAGGCCGCGGTCACCGGCGACACCGTCGGCGACCCCTACAAGGACACCGCCGGCCCCGCGATCAACCCGCTGATCA
The DNA here is from genome assembly GCA_037145635.1 of Lysobacteraceae bacterium USHLN149. Lineage (GTDB taxonomy): Bacteria > Pseudomonadota > Gammaproteobacteria > Xanthomonadales > Xanthomonadaceae > JAATFS01. Next base: position 83,381 of record JBBCXB010000001.1, on the reverse strand, counting down.
AGATCATCAACATCGTCGCCTTGCTGCTGGTGCCGCTGCTGTAGCCGGAGCGGAGCCGGAGCCGGAGCCGATCAGGCTAGGCGCCCTCGCCCGTCCCCGCACGCGGGGACGGGACGGGATGGCCGGATCCACCGCAGGCGCCGATACAAACCACCGGTCTCGGCGCATGGCGCTCCGCCCTATCTTTCGCCAAGGCCGGTTCCGCATGGCGCTTCCGCCCCTCCCCCCAAGCGAGCGGGAGGAAGGAAACGGGACGGGGAAGCGCCGCAGGCACCGATCAAGGATCGTCGAGCTCGTCGCGTTGTTGGCAGCCCCTTTCCGTTGGCAGCCCCCCTTGGGAGACTCCCGCCGGGTGCCGGGACCACGCCGAAGCCTCCCCCCAGAGGCCCGGCACGGACATCCCTGTCGTGCGCCGTTCCCGGCCCGTGTCCGGAACGTCGGTGACGGCCCGCTGCCTACAGGCAATCGATCAGGCCGTTGTAGATCGAGCGCCCCGATCCCGGCAGCGGCTCGAACAGCGGGTTGGTGACCGACAGGGCCGCGTAGAAGGCGGTCAACGTGGTGCCGGCCGCCAGCGGGGTGCGGCAGCGCCAGGTACGCGTGTCCACCAGCAGCTTGCCACTGCGCGGCTGCACGCTGAGCTCGCTGGCGCCGAAGGTCCATACGCATTCGGCGAGCACGCCGCTGGCTCGATGCACCGAGCAGCGGTAGCGCAGCGAACGGTAGTCGCTGAACTCGCCGCCGCAGAAGCTGTCGCCGCAGATCTGGTCGAAGTCGTGCACCAGCCGGGCCTGCAGGTCCTCGAACGCCTCCCACCCCTGGCTGTTGCCGGGATGGTCGACGGCATCGACGAAGTCGGGATCGGGGTCGGCCTGGGCCAACGCCTGGCCGGAGCCGCACAGCGCCAGCAGGATCGCCAGCAGACGCAAGGGGTGGGTACGCATCGCATCTCCTCGGTGTGGGTGTGGCCGAAAGCATCGCGCCGGCGGCGGGACGGCGGGATCGGAAGCCTGCCCGCTGCGGCTTCGGAACCCGGCGCACCGTCCTGTCGGAATTGCCGGACAGGGACTGTCGCTGCACCGCAACAGCCGAACGCGTAGAATCGCCCGCCTTACCACAGCAAAGCCTCGGAGCTAGCGCGCATGGGTCTGGAACTGGTCACCCCCGGCAAGAACCTGCCGGAAGAAATCAATGTCGTCATCGAGATCCCCAAGGACTCGGAGCCGGTCAAGTACGAAGTGGACAAGGCCAGCGGCGCGATCTTCGTCGACCGCATCCTCTCCACGCCGATGCGCTATCCCTGCAACTACGGCTACGTGCCCAACACGCTGTGCGGCGACGGCGATCCGGCCGACGTGCTGGTGGTGCTGCCGCTGCCGCTGGTCCCGGGCTCGGTGGTGCGCTGCCGCCCGGTGGGCGTGCTGCGGATGAGCGACGAGGCCGGCAGCGACGAGAAGATCCTGGCGGTGCCGGTGGAGAAGATCTTCTCCGGCTACGCCCACATCGAGGACATCCAGCAGGTGTCCAGCCACTGGCTGGAGCGCATCGGCCACTTCTTCGAGCACTACAAGGACCTGGAGAAGGGCAAGTGGGTCAAGCTCGACGGCTGGGGTGGCGCGGCCGAGGCCAAGAAGATCCTGGTCGAGTCGGTGGAGCGCTACAAGTCCGACGCCGCCTGACGCCGGGGGGCGGTCACCGGCGCCTGCCAGCGATCGGGGTCACGTTTCGCGCGTGACCCCGATGACCGCTGCGCGCGGATTGGGTACATTGCGGACGTATGCCAGGGCCGCTCTTCGCCCTGGCCCACTTCTGGGGAAAGTGTCGTGCGGATTCTGTTTGTCGGGGACGAGGCCAGCCTTCCGTCCGAGCTGATCGAGTACATCGCGGATCTGGGGGACGACTGGCAGGCCCAGCAGGTGGCCGACGGCAATGCCGCGATCGCCGCCGCCGCACTCTCGCCGTTCGATGCGGTGATCGTGGCGCCGGTGCTCCCCGACCTGACCGCGGCCACGCTGCTGGGGCAGATCCGCACGCTGCGCCCCGACACCATCCGCATCGCCCTGATCGATCCAGACGACAGCCAGCGCGCGCCGCCGGCCCGCATCATCGGCGTGGCCCACCGCTTCCTGCCGATGCCGCTGACGCCCGAGGTCATGCTCGAGGCGGTGACCAGCCTCGAGGAATTGCGCGAGCTGCTCAACGACCCGCGCCTGCGCTCGGCGATCGGCCGCATCGAGAAGCTGCCGTCGCCGCCGCACCTGTACCTCAGCCTGATGCACGCGCTGGAGGAAGACGACGGCAGCGACGCCGCCGGCATCGCCAAGCTGATCGCCGGCGATCCGGCGATCGCGGCCAAGGTGCTGCAGCTGTGCAATTCCGCGGTGTTCTCCGGCGGACGCAGCATCACCGACCTGCGCAGCGCCGTGACCCGGCTGGGCGTGGCCACGCTGCGTGACCTGGTGCTGGCCAGCGAGGTGTTCTCGGTGCAGACGCTGACGCCGGCCGAGCGCAGCAACCTGCAGCGGCGCGCCCTGCTGTCCTCGCGCCTGGCCGCCAAGGTGTTGCCGGCCACCAGCGCCGAGCTCGGCTCCACCGCGTCGCTGTTGGCCGACATCGGCCTGCTGCTCCCGGGCGTGCGCGACGAGCGCGAACCGCCCGGCGAGAACGACGAGCGCCTGGGCCATACCGAGGCCGGCGCCTACCTGCTGGGCCTGTGGGGCCTGCCGATGCCGATCATCGAGGCGGTCGCCTTCCACCGCCACCCGCAGCGCTCCAGCCTGCGCAGCTTCTGGGTCACCGGCGCCGTGCACGTGGCCACCTCGCTGGCCAGCGGCGAGCCGGTGGACGAGGAGTACCTGGCGAAGGTCGGCGTGCTGTCGCGCCTGCCGTCCTGGCGCGAGCAGGCCGACGCGCTGCTGGGGTTGGCCGAGGCCTGACCGAGGCTACCGCCCCGGCTTGCCGGCGGCCGAGCACCGCCCTGCATTCCCGTGTTTCCGCAGCACGGCTTCCCATCTCCGGCCGGCATCACCGGCCGCTCGACGGACGAGGGCGCCCGGCCGGCATGGCGGTCGCGGTGAGGCCGCGGCGATGCTGTGCGCGAACCGTTCGTTGGGCATGGCCGGCCGAACGCTGACGCTGCACACCTGACGCCTGCATCCGTTGCTCCACGTCCGCCGGGCAGTGGCTTGCCCGGACCCTAGCCGTCGCCAAAAAAAAAAGACGGGCCTCTCGGCCCGTCTTTTTTTACCGCTCAGCTTCCGAGGATCAGAAACGCTGGGTGTACTTCATGTACAGGAAACGACCGATATCGAAGCTGCCATTGTAGGCGAAGTTCGAGTTGGGCTGGCTGTACATGACCGGACCTTCGTGGTCGAACACGTTGTTGGCACCAATGGCGATCGTCGCGTCCCAAGGCGCGTTGTAACGCACCTGCAGGTCGTGGAACGTATTGGAACCGACCTTGCGCGTCGGCTGACCCTGCGTGTACGCAGAGTAGAAGTCCGGCGTATTGCACTCCGGGCCACCGTCCAGATCGTAGGAGCAGGGCTCCTTGACGCCGGAGTAGTAACGCACGCCCCAGTTGACGCCGAAGCTGCCGTACGACCAGTCCAAGTTGAGGTTGGAACGCACGCGGAAGTTCGAACCCCAGTCACCCGTGGCCCAGCCGGTACGCTGTTCGACCGGCGTTTCGGACTCGTTGTCGCGCTTGTAGGACAGGTAATCCACATAGGTGGACTTCCAGTCGATCAGGAAATTGCCGAACGCGGTCTCCGGCAGGCGGTAACGGACCCCAAGGTCATAACCGGCGGTTTCCTGATAGCCGCCATTGATCAGCGTGCGGGTCACGTCGACGACCTGGCCACTCTCGGCATCACGCACGAAGCGATCGCAGGCCGATGCGATGTTCTGCACGTAGCACTGGTTGAGGATCGAGGTCACCGACTCGGCGGCGATGACGTTGTCGATGCGGATCTTCCACCAGTCCAGGCTGATGTCCAGGCCAGCGACATAGCTCGGGCTGTACACGAAGCCCAGGGTGTGGGTCTTGGAGGTTTCCGGCAGCAGCGTAGCGTTGGAGCCCGACAGGTACGAGTAGTTCGACTGCGACCCGGGGCCGCTGGCATCGACGCCACCCGAGGCTTCCTGGCGGAAGTTGGCCGGCACGACCGCGCCGCAGCGTGCGGCCACTTCCGCGTTGCGCACGGCCGCACCGAACGAGGTGTCGCAGGGATCGGTGTAGGCGTCGAAGGTCTCCGAGGTACCGCCGTACAGGTCAGCGACGGTCGGCGCACGGAAGCCGGTCGCATAGGTCGCGCGAACCAGCAGGTCGTCGATCGGCTTCCACTTCAGGCCGAACTTGCTGTTGGTCGTGTCGCCGAAGGTGTTGTAGTCGGAGTAGCGGCCCGCCATGTCGAGCGACAGCTCCTTGGCGAACGGCATGTCGGCCAGGATCGGCACGTTCAGCTCGAGGTAGACCTCGTCCAGCTTGTAGCCACCTGCGGTCGGCCCACCGGACAGCCCGGTGCTCAGCCCGGACTGCAGCAGCGCGTCGGGGTTGTAGGCGGCGTCTTCCTCACGGTGCTCCACGCCAGCCGCCAGGGCCAGGTCGCCGGCCGGCAGCGTGAACACGGTGCCGCTGATGTTGGCGCTGTAGACCTTGGTGGTGGTTTCCGAGGTGTCGTGGCTGGGCAGGAACAGGTAGGCCTGCAGGGCCGGATCGGACAGCGAGCCCGCACCGCTCTGGCCGTAGGGGAGCAGCGGGTTCCAGGGCGTGCAGCCCGCAATGGCGACGCCGTTGCTGCCGCAGCGCGCGACGCCGTCGGCGTCGATGAACGACGGACCCACGGCATTCTTCACGTTGGGGATGAACAGGTCGCCGGTACCGGTCTTGGTGCCCTTGTTGCGGTTGTAGACGTAGCCGACGTCCCAATCCCAGTAGTTCTCGGCGAACTGGAACGAGCCCTGCAGACTGGCGCTGAAGCGGAAGGTGTTCAGTTCGGAATCGGTACGGCGCGGCACTTCCCAGCCACGGCGCATGAAGTCGACATCACGACCCAGCGGGTTGAACACGCTGTCGCCCGACAGCGCGGTGTCGTACACGCCCGAACGGTACGGATAACCGGCGATCTGCTGCTGGGTCTCGCGCTCGGTGTACAGCACATTCGCGCTACCACGGACGTTCTCGGTGAAATCGTACTGTCCGTTGGCGAAAACGGAGCGGCGCTCCAGCCCGGTCTGCAGGTACATCTGCTGGCTCGGATTGGAATAGTCGCTGGTGGTCGTCGGGTGGTAGTCGGCGAAGTTGCTGGTATCGCCGCCCGGGTTCAGCGTGTAGGAATTCTCGCCGTCGATCAGGGTGCCCTTCTCGCTGATCGCGCTCCAGCCATTGGCGCCTTCGGCCTCGGTCGGGAACGGATGGCGGTAGCCGTTGGCATAGGCGCTGTAGCGGCGGTCCTTCGCGTAGACCGGATCTTCCTTGCTGTACTCGGCGCCCAGGGTCAGCGAGCCGCGATCGGTCGTGGTGCCGTAGACGAAGTTGTACTGCTCCTTCTGGCCGTCGCCCTGGTCGAACTGGCCGACGTAGGCGCCGGCTTCCAGACCATCGAAGTTCTTGCGGGTGATGATGTTGACCACGCCCGCGATGGCATCCGAGCCGTAGATCGCGGAGGCGCCGTCGGTCAGCACTTCCACGCGCTCGACGATGGAGGTCGGGATCGAGGCCAGGTCGGTGTAGCCGCCCGAGCTGACGCCCATGCGCTTGCCGTCCAGCAGCACCAGGGTGCGCTGCGGGCCGAGATTGCGGAGATCGACGTACTGCCCGCCCACTTCCTCGCCCGACGCCAGCGCGTCCGAACGGCTGATCGCCGGCGAACCGGTGGCGGCCAGGTTCTGCACGATATCGGCAACGCTGGTGAAGCCCTGCTTCTCGATGTCCGCGCGCTGCAGTGCGATGACCGGCTGCGCAGTTTCGAGGTTGGCCTGGCGGATGCGCGAGCCGGTGATTTCGATCCGGTCGAGGGTGGTCGTCGACGAGTCGGCGGACTGCTCTTGCGCGCTGGCAAACGCCGGCGTCAACGCGATCGCAATACCGGCGGGCAAAAGGCCCAGCCGCACTGCGGGAGTGCGAAGGTTCATCAATCTCTCCAAAGTTCGTTAGTGGCGTGTTAAACGCCCCTAGCAAATTACGATTGCGTGAACGTCGTCGCTTTGCGGGTCGCGCCACGTGACTTTGCCGAATCTGGCGAAAGTGGCGTTTGGTCGCGATATTGCGACGCGGAGACACCGAAGCGCGCACGGAAGGCACGCGCGAAGCTGCAGCAGTTGTCGAAGCCGCTGGCCGCGGCCACCTCGCCGATCATCATCGAGGTGTCGCGCAGCAGGTCGGCCGCGCGCTCCAGGCGCAGGCGCGCCGACAGCGCCTGCGGGCTTTCGTCGTACAGGCTCTGGAAGGTCTTGGACACGTACCAGCTGGAGAAGTTGGTCAGCTGGGCCAGTTCGGCCACGCGCACCACGCGGTCGCTGTTGCCCTCCAGGTACAGGCGCGCACGCTGCATGCGGCCGAACACCTGGCGGCGGCGGCTGCGCGAACGCCCCGGGCAGCGCTGCTCCTGCTGGACGAACTCGCGCTGCATCGCCGCCAGGTGCAGCAGCAACGGGCGGGCGGCGATGTCGCCGCCGTGGCGGCCGGCGTTGCGCCAGAGCCGCAGCGCGATGCGCAGGTCGGCCCGACCGAGCCGGCTGCGGCCGGGATAGAACACGCTGTCGGTGAGCTCGGCCAGCGCCTGGAGACTTGCCCCGTTCAGGCCCACGCCCACGCACAGGCCGTTGCGGTCGGCCTGCAGGGTCGGCCGCGAATCCTTGTCGAAGGCGATCCAGTCGCCGGCGCGCATGCGGAACTTGCCTTCCTTGGCCTCGATCCACGAGCGCCCGCGCAGCTGCACCCAGAGGGTGAAGGTGGTCGCCGACGCGCGCACGCTGCCGAGCCGGGCGACCGCCATGCACAGGGTCGCCGGCAGCTCGGCCTCGCCCTCCAGCGCCAGCGAAAGCCCGCGGTCGGCCGTCATCACCTGGTTCATCGCATCGCCCTTTGCAGAAGAGCGCGCAGTGTTGTGCCAAGCCTGGCCGTGGTCAGGAGGTTTGGGCGAAGCCGGGCCGAAATCGCGGCGATGCCGGATCCGAAGGAGTTACGAAACCTATTTCCCCAACGGGGACAGCCACTTGTAAACCACGCCGACCAGGCTCGAGGGTTCCTTCGGCAGCGTCATGAAGCCGATCCCGCTGCCGTCCTCGATCGCGAGCGGCACATACAGGGTCCCATCGGCGCGATCCACGCTGAATCCGTTCAGCGCACTGAAGTTTTCGCCGTCCAGGCAATGCCCGTCGCCGGCGCCGGGACCGATGACGCCCTCGTAGGTGGGGCAGCGGTCCGAGGAAAACAGGTAGTGCACCCGCCCCTGCGGCCCCAGGGCCCAGCTGCGGTACTGCCAGCGCGACGGATTGCCGGTATCCAGCGCCTGGACGCTGGCGGGATCCAGGGCCTCGTCCACGCGCCACAGCCCGTCCCCGGAGAAACGGGTGAACAGCACGCGGCCGTGCTCGCGGTCGAACCGGACCTGCGAGACGTCGGCCAGGGTGCGCAGCCGCCGCCACGGGGTGACCGAGCGGTCGTACAGCGCCAGCGTGGCGTTGCCGTCGCCCTCGGCGCCGAGCACCAGGATCCGCTGCGGGTCGGACAGGTAGACCGCCTGCAGCGGCCGCGGCTCCTGCACCGGCAGCACGACCGAGCGGTTCAGCGCCGGCAGCACCTCGTGCAGCAGCGGCTCGCCGTCGCCGTCGCGGGCCACCACCAGCAGGCTGAGCGAGTCCGGCGACCAGTCCGGCGCCTGGCGGGCCTCCGGGATCAGCCCCTCGATCGGCCGCAGCGACTGCGGGTCGGCCAGGCTGGCCCACCACAGCGCGTACTCGCCGGAGCGATCGGAGGTGAACACCAGTTGCCGGCCGCTGGGCGAGACGATGGACTGCGAGTCGCGCCCGGTCGAGGCGAACAGCCGCTGCCGGCGCAGGCTGCCGTCGGTCGCGTCGCGTTGGATCCGGTAGATGCCGAACTGCGGCTTGCGCTGGACGAAGGCGAGCTTGCCGTCGGACAGCGCCGGGGTCTGCGCGTCGCTGATGCCCAGGTCGCGCACCCGATGGCTGTCGAGATCGAGCCTGTACAGCCGCGACTGGCTGTCCACGCGCCGGCCGAACACCACGCCGCGGCTGTCGGGCAGCCAGTCCCAGCCGCGGATCTCGGCATTCTCGCGGGTCAGCGGTCGCGGGGTACCGCCCTGCGCCGGGAGCAGCCACAGGTCGCCCATCTGCGGGTTGCGCACGAAGGCGATCCAGCGGCCATCCGGGGAATAGCGCGGCGCATAGTCGAAGCCGGTGCGGTCGCTCGGATACGCCAGCGCGCGCCACTGGCCGGTGCGCAGGTCGAGCAGGCGCAGCCCGGCGCTGGCGTTGCGGCCGGTCATCGAGCCGAACAGCAGCGAGGTACCGTCCGGCGACCAGCTGAAGCTCAGCATCTCGCTGTCGTCGCAACGCGCGACCTCGCGCTCGTCGTCGCCGCCGTTGGCGGCGGTCACCATCACCTGGCAGCGCCCGTCCGCGTCCTGGCGCGCGAACGCGATGTCGCGCCCGTCCGGCGACCAAGCCGGCAGGCGGTCGGACTGGCCGGGCGCGGGCTTGCTGAGCACGCGTGGCGAGGCGTTGTTGGTGGTCTTGACCAGGATCGCGGTACCGGGGCGGTCCGGCGTCATCGAGGTGTAGGCGACCATCGACGCATCCGGCGACAACGTCGGCGTCAGGTCGAATCCGCCGCCGGAGGTGATCAGGCGGTACGGCAGGCGGGGACTGCCGGTCACGCGGTCGGCCGAGGCCTCCGCTGCCCCGGGCGCAGGCGGGCCGAGGACCAGCAGGCCGGCCAGCGCGACCGCCACCACCCCGGCGCAGATCGCCGCGGCGGCCCACGCGAGCGGCGCCCTGCGTCGCCGCGGCGCGGGTGCGACCGGCGCCTCGGCCGGGGGCGGGTCCTGCGGCGTTGTTGCGGCGGGCCCGGGTTCCGATGCGGCGGCCGGCGCCGCGGGCGCGGCCTCCCAGGCCACCGGGGCCAGCAGGCGATAGCCGGTCTTGGCGATCGTCTCGATGTAGTCGGCACTGTCGCCGCCGGCCGCGAACGCCTTGCGCAGCTGGGTGACCGCCTGGGTCACCACGTCGTTGGTCGGCAGCGTGTCCGGCCAGACCTCGGCCAGCAGGTCGTCGCGCGAGACCACCTGCCCGGGACGCGCGGCCAGCACCCTCAGCACCGCCATCGCCTTGGGCGTGAGCCGCCGCGGACGTGCGGCACGCGGCGCCTGCACCTCGCGCGACGCCACATCGACGACGCAGTCTCCTATGCGCATCCGTTCCGGCTGCGTGGATTCGAGGAAAGAGGCGTTCATCTAGAGGCGGTACGAGGCGATGCGATACGCGTGTGGGAGGGCCGGGGCCTGCCATGTCGTTCCGAGCCGCCCGATTCGGCAAACCACCGCGACGAACTTGGCCAGGCATGTCAGCACTGACAAATTCTAGCCTATGCACAGTCACTTCCTATGGCAGGAAGTCACGCATCAGGCTCTCTCTCGCCGACGCATTCAAATAACGATGTCTTCCATTCGCGCCTTCGGGCGCGATTTTTTTTAGGTGGGGTTCAGCGTCCACCTGCGTGCGCCGCCGCACGCGCGTCGAAGCCACCGACGCAACGTGGGCATGCGCCTCGCAAGCGCGGTGCCGTGTACCGCCGTCCGGCACCGCGCCTGCGCACGGGCTGATACTGGGCGCGTCCACGACCCGGCGGTGGCGCACGCACCGCGCGCACGCCATCGCCGGACTAAGCCAGGCCCTCAGACGTTGCGATAGACCTGCGCGCCCTGCTCCAGGAACTGTTCCGACTTCTCGGCCAGGCCCGCGTCCAGCGCCGTGGCCGCATCCATCCCGTGCCGGGCCGCATAGTCGCGCACGTCCTGGGTGATGCGCATCGAGCAGAAATGCGGGCCGCACATCGAGCAGAAATGCGCGAGCTTGTGCGCCTCCTTGGGCAGCGTCTCGTCGTGGAACTCGCGCGCCTTCTCCGGATCCAGGCCCAGGTGGAACTGGTCGTCCCAGCGGAACTCGAAGCGCGCCTTGGACAGCGCGTTGTCGCGCACCTGCGCGCCCGGGTGGCCCTTGGCCAGGTCCGCGGCATGCGCGGCGATCTTGTAGGCCATGATGCCGTCGCGCACGTCCTGGCGGTTGGGCAGGCCCAGGTGCTCCTTCGGCGTCACGTAGCACAGCATCGCGGTGCCGTACCAGCCGATCATCGCCGCGCCGATCGCCGAGGTGATGTGGTCGTAGCCCGGCGCGATGTCGGTGGTCAGCGGCCCCAGCGTGTAGAACGGGGCCTCGCCGCATTCGCGCAGCTGCTTGTCCATGTTCTCCTTGATCAGCTGCATCGGCACGTGGCCGGGGCCTTCGATCATGGTCTGCACGTCGTGCTGCCAGGCGATGCGGGTCAGCTCGCCGAGCGTCTCCAGTTCGCCGAACTGGGCCGCGTCGTTGGCATCGGCGATGCAGCCCGGGCGCAGCCCGTCGCCCAGCGAGAACGCCACGTCGTAGGCCTGCATGATCCGGCAGATCTCCTCGAAGTGGGTGTAGAGGAAGTTCTCCTGGTGGTGCGCGAGACACCACTTGGCCATGATCGAGCCGCCGCGCGAGACGATGCCGGTGACCCGCCCGGCGGTGAGCGGCACGTAGCGCAGCCGCACGCCCGCATGCAGCGTGAAGTAGTCCACGCCCTGCTCGGCCTGCTCGATCAGGGTGTCGCGGAACAGCTCCCAGGTCAGCGCCTCGGCACGGCCGTCGACCTTCTCCAGCGCCTGGTAGATCGGCACCGTGCCGATCGGCACCGGCGAGTTGCGCAGGATCCATTCGCGGGTCTCGTGGATGTGCTTGCCGGTGGACAGGTCCATCACCGTGTCGCCGCCCCAGCGGATCGACCACACCAGCTTCTCCACTTCCTCGGCGATGCCGGAGGACACCGCGCTGTTGCCGATGTTGGCGTTGATCTTGGTGAGGAAGTTGCGGCCGATGATCATCGGCTCGCTCTCCGGGTGGTTGATGTTGCATGGCAGGACCGCCCGCCCGCGCGCGATCTCCTCGCGCACGAACTCGGGGGTGATGCGCGACTGGATGGCGGCGCCGAACGCCTCGCCCGGGTGCTGCCGTAGCAGCGCCGCATCGCGCAGCGCGTCCAGGCGCTGGTTCTCGCGGATGGCGACGAACTCCATCTCCGGGGTGACGATGCCGCGGCGGGCGTAATGCATCTGGGTGACGTTGGCGTCGCCGCGGGCGCGGCGCGGCACCCGGCGCGCCGGGAAACGCACCGCGTCCAGGCGGGCGTTGTGCTCGCGCTCGCGCCCGAACGCCGAGCTCAGCCCGTCCAGCGCCACGCTGTCGCCGCGCTCGGCGATCCAGCCCGCGCGCAACGGTGCCAGGCCGGCGGCCAGGTCGATCGCCGCCGCCGGATCGGTATACGGGCCGGAGGTGTCGTAGACGGTGACCGGCGGGTTGTCCTCGCCGCCGAACAGGGTCGGTGTCGGGGTGAGCACGATCTCGCGCATCGGCACGCGCAGGTCCGCGCGCGAGCCTTCCACGTAGATCCGGCGCGAACCGGGAATGGGGCGGGTGACCGCCTCGGACAGGGTCTGGGTCTGTTGCAGCAGCGAGCGGGGCATGGCGTTCACGCGTTCGTCCTGGCAGTGGGCGGGACGAAGCGGCGGCGCTCGACGCGGCGCACGCCCCGGGAACGGGAGCGCGGCACCTCATGTCGCGAAGCTTTCCTACGCCGGTATGAGCCGGATCAGGTTCGAAGGGACTGTCTCAACCGCGGCCGTGGCCGCGGTACCCCCGCTTCGGGGGCGATTAGACCGCAAACCGGCACCGCGCGCCAACCTTCGGCCGCAACGACCGGCACTGCGTCGCAGCCCGCGACAAAAAACACGCGACGCGGCACGCCCCGAAAAACCCGGACAAAGCTCAATCGTTAAATTCTCGTCAAGCCCCGTTTCTCTCCCATTAAGCAAGCTCCTTGCTGGGAGATCGGCGCCCGATACCTTCATCTTCAGGAACGCTCACGTATATGAATGCTTTTCACCGCCTCCCCGGCCGCCGTCCCACCGCACTGGCCCTGGCGCTCGGGTTCGCGATGTTCCAGACGTTTTCCGCACAGGCCCAGACGACCGACGGCACCCAGGACAGCGGCCCCACCCTGCTCGACAAGATCGAGGTGACCGGTTCGCGCATCAAGCGCGCCGACGCCGAGGGCGCCCTGCCGGTCACCGTGATCGGCCGCCAGGACATCGAGGTGAGCGGCAAGACCACCGTCGCCGACCTGCTGCAGAGTTCCAGCTTCAACTCCTTCGGCTCGGTCACCCCGACCTCCGGCAGCTCGGCGCAGTCGTTCGCCGGGCTCAGCCTGCGCGGCCTCGGTGAAGGCCGCACCCTGATCCTGATCGACGGCCGCCGTGCCGCGGTGTCGCCGCTGACCGGCGAGGGCCAGGACCTGAGCTCGATCCCGACCGCGGCGGTCGAGCGCGTCGAGGTGCTGACCGACGGCGCTTCCGCGATCTACGGGGCCGATGCCATCGGCGGCGTGGTCAACATCATCACCCGCAAGAACTTCGAGGGCTTCCAGGTCAGCACCGGCGTCACCGACAACCACTACGGCGGCGACGCCACCGAAGGCTCGGTGCTGTTCGGCACCACCGGCGAGCGCGGCCGGATCATGGGCGGCATCTCCTACACCAACCAGAAGATCAGCTACGTCAGCGACTATCCGTGGTCCGACACGGTCGCTGGTTCCTCGTACTCCAACAACTACCTCAATGTGCTGACCGCCGCCGACGGCAGCACCATCCCCGGTTCCAACCGCTACACCAACGGCAGCAGCGTGGTGCCGGGCGGCTGCTCGGGCGAGAACTTCTACGAGAGCACCAACAGCGCCGGCCGCACCAGCTGCCTGTACAACTACGTCGGCGACATGGCCGACACCGCCAGCATCAAGAACAAGAACCTGTTCCTGCGCAGCGAGTACGAACTGTCCGACATGTGGACGGTCAACACCGACATCTACGTCAACAAGAAGCGCAGCACCAGCCAGTACGCGCCGGTGCCCGAGAGCATCTATGTCTCGGCCGACAGCCCGAACAACACCACCGGCCAGGCCGCCTACATCAAGCACCGCTTCGCGGCGCTGGGCAACCGCTACACCTACACCGACGAGAACGCCTACGACGTCAACGTCAGCCTGCACGGCCAGCTGACCGACAGCACCAGCGTGGAGTTCGGCGTGCGCAACAACGAGTCGCGCGCCACCGTGACCGGCTACAACTACGTCAACATCCCGGTCGCCGAGCAGTACTTCGAGTCCGGCGCCTACAACGCGTTCGATCCCTACGCCAATTCCGAGGCGGTGCTGGACGCGATCCGCACCACCATCGGCCGCGACACGTTCTACAAGCAGCGCGAGGTCAACGCACTGCTGAACACCGACCTGTTCTCGCTGCCGGGCGGCACCTCGGCACTGGCCGTCGGCGCCGAGTACAGCAAGCACGACTACCAGGACCTGTACGACCAGCAGTCGGCGGCCGGCAACGTCGGCGGCTCGTCGGGCAACTCGGCCTGGGGCAGCCGCAATCTGGCCTCGGCCTACGCCGAGATGAGCCTGCCGTTCCTGACCCGCCTGTCGGCCGACCTGGCGCTGCGCTACGACCACTACTCCGACTTCGGCGACGCCACCTCGCCCAAGGTCTCGCTGCGCTACCAGCCGCTGGACAACCTGACCTTCCGCGCCTCCTACGGCGAGGGCTTCCGTGCCCCGACGCTGCAGGCGCTGAACCAGCAGGACGCGTTCTCGGCCGACAGCGTCACCGACGCCGCCACCGCGGTCGCCTACGGCCTGGCCGCGTCCAGCTCGATCCAGATCAACGGCTACCACGTCGCCAACCCGAACCTGAAGGCCGAAGAGTCCAAGCAGTACAGCCTCGGCGTGGTGTACGACCCGTTCTCCTGGGCCAACGTGACCCTGGACTACTGGAACACCGAGATCAAGAACCAGATCAAGTGGTACAGCGCGCAGACCGTGATCGACCGCACCGCGCTCGGCCAGTACCTGCCCGACAACCTGTACGTGGTCCGCAACACCGACGGATCGATCCAGTCGGTCTACGCCGGCTACGGCAACGAGGGCCTGGTCAAGACCGACGGCATCGACCTGAACCTGCGCACCCGCTTCGACCTGGGCGCCTGGGGCAAGCTCACCTCGGCGCTGCAGGGCACCTGGACCCACAGCTACAAGGTGGAGAGCGAATACGGCTCCACCGAGTACATCGGCACCTACGGCTACCCGGAATGGCGCGCCAACCTCAACACCCGCTGGGACCTGGGCGACTGGAGCTTCGCGTGGACGGTCAACATGATCGGCTACGAGCCGGGCTACTACGTGGACTACTACGAGGGCGAGTACTCGTGCTCGGAGCTGAAGGCCGACGGCTATGTCCACCGCTGCAGCGGCGCCTACATCACCCACGATGTCCAGGTCAGCTACAACGCGCCGTGGAACGCCACGATCTCGCTGGGTGCGCGCAACCTGACCGACAAGGCACCGGTGTACGACGTCGCCTACTCGCCGACCAACTTCAACAGCGAGCTGTACAACGGCTACGGCCGCCAGCTGTACCTGCGCTACACGCAGAACTTCTGATCGGGTTTCCCGGCACGACGGCATGAACGGCGGCTCCTGCGGGAGCCGCCTTTGTCTCACCGCTGACACATATGCGTCAGCGACCGGCACACGGCCGCACGCGGCGGACACGCCGGGGCATACCGGGGCCACACGCCCCGCGTAGCCTGTGCTCAACGAATTACAACAATAAAGCGCTCTCTCTCCCCTGCCGCCGACTCACCTCGGCGGCTATTTTTTTGCCCGTTCGCCGCCGGCGCCTCATTCCAGGCTGTAGCCGATGCGGAAGCCGCCCCAGTGGCGGTCGCCGACGAAGACCGGTACCGACAGGTCGAACATGATCTGCCCGGTGTCGCGGCGATACACCTGCAGCCGGTACGGGTCGGTATGCGTCCCGACGCTGCGCCCCACCCGGTCGGTGAACCGGCGCTTGGTCCGGTTGCCCACCAGGTCGCGCGCCGGGTCGCCGGTGAGCGGCTGGCAGAAGCGCTGGTTGTGGGTGGGCACGTAGCCGTCCGGGTTGGCGCAGATCGCGAACACCAGCCACGGGCGCGTGGCCAGCACCGGTTCCTGCAACGGCGGCAGCAGTTCGTCGCACAGCGCGTCGAAGGCGGTGCTGAACTTGGCCGGCTCGGTGCCCTTGATCGGCTGGTAGTCGCGCGAGAACAGCGCGGCCGGGTCGATGCGGCCACGGGCCAGCGCCTGCGTGAAGGCCGCGCCGATGCGCGCGGCGGCCTCGCCCGCCAGCGCCCGGACCTCGGCGTGGCGCGGTTCGCGCAGCGGGTCGGGCGGCAGCCGGAACAGGCCCACGCAATCGCGCAGGGTCTCGGTACCGTGGCCGAGGGCCTCGCTGCGGCGCGCCACCGCGGCGGCATGCTGCAGGTTGCTGCGGCCCAGCGCCACCACCCCGGCCACCGCGTGCTCGATCGCCCGGATCTCGCCGTCCTGGGCCTGGATCCGCCCGGCCACCGACGTCATCGCGCCGCTGGCGCGGCCGAGCAGGCCGCCGATCGCGTCCAGCACCTGCTCGGTGCCGCGCGCCGAGGCCGCGCCCTCGCCCACCGCCGCCCCAGTGGCGGCGATGATCCCGCGCACGTCGCGCGCGGCGGTGGCGGCGGTCTCGGCCAGCCGGCGGATCTCGTCGGCGACCACCGCGAAGCCGCGCCCGGCGTCGCCGGCGTGCGCGGCCTCGATGCGCGCATTGATCGAGAGGATGTTGGTCTGGAACGCCACCGCGTCGATCACCTCGATGACCTCGCCGGCGCGGGCGGCCCGGTGCTCGACCTCGTGCATCGCCGCGGCCAGCGCGCGCGCGGCCTCGCGTCCCTGGCGGGCGCTGTCGTCGGCGCTGGCGGCGATCTCGATCACCGCGGCCAGCTCCTCGCCCACGCCCTGCAGGCTCTGCGACAGCCGCTCGGCCGAGGCGCGCACGCCGTCCAGCGCCACGTCCTGGGCCTGCGACTGGCGCACCATCTCGTCGTTGTCGGCCACCAGCGGCGGGACCTCGCCGGCGATCTGCACCGACAGCGCCACGGCTTGGCGGATCGCCTCGGAGAGGTTGCCGAAGCCGGCCAGCAGCCGGCGCCCGAGTTCGGACGCGGCCAGCGCCGCCGGCAGTTGCAGGTCCAGGTCGCACCCGGCCAGCGCCTGGCCGGTCTGGCGCAGCAGCGCGCCGTGCGCCTCGCCGGCACGCAGGCGCTGCGCCAGCGGCTGCAGCGCAGCGCTCATCGGCGCCGGCGCCGGCCCGTCGGCCAGGCGCACGGCCTCGCGCAGCAGCGCCGCGGTCTCGGCATGCGGCAGCGACAGCAGCCAGCCGCCGGCGTCGCGGTCGCGCTGGTAGCGCACCCGCCGCGCGGGATCGTCGCCGGGCGCCACCCACACCCCCTCCTCGCCGACCAGGGCCTCCAGCGGCAGCTCCCACAGCAACGCGCAGGGCACGCCCTGCAGCTCGGCGGCCGGCCGCCCCAGCAGGTCCTGGGCGGCGCGGTTGCCGCCGTGCAGGCAGCCGTCGGCGCCCACCCGCAGCAGCGCCACCGGCGCGTCCGGCAGCCGTTCCGTTGCTATGGAATCCGCCGCGTCGGGCGAATGCATCGTGTTCATAGGATGCCCTCCAGCACTCCATTCCCCGGTATCGGCCCGGCCGGGGCGGGGTTGAGCGCGCCGGCGCGGCCGCGACTGAACCGTGCAGCCGCGGCCACCGCGGGCGCCTGGCCTCAGTAGCCGGCGGCCTGGCCGTCTTTGCGGCTCTCCGAGGCGCCGTAGTAGACGCCGCTGGCGGGATCGCGCGCGATCGCCTGGTAGCCGCCGTACGGGCCGTCGGCGAAGATCACCCGGTGGCCCTTGCGCATCAGCGCGCGGATGGTGTCGTAGCTGAACCCGGTCTCCAGATTGAGCTCGCCGCCGTCGCTCATCGCCGTGCCCTGCCCGGTCGGCTCGGTCGAGCCCTCGTGCTGGATGCGCGGCGCGTCGCCGGCCTCCTGCAGGTTCATGTGGAAGTCCACCAGGTTCATCATGATCTGCACGTGCCCCTGCGGCTGCATCGCGCCGCCCATCACGCCGAAGCTCAGCCACGGCTTGCCGTCCTTGGTCACGAAGCCCGGGATGATGGTCTGGAAGGGGCGCTTGCCCGGCGCGTAGCCGTTGGGGTGGTCCTTCTTCAGCACGAACATCTCGCCGCGGTCCTGCAGTATGAAGCCCAGCCCGGGCGGGGCCATGCCGCTGCCCATGCCGCGGTAGTTGGACTGGATCAGCGACACCATCATGCCGTCGGCGTCGGCCACGGTGAGGTAGATGGTGTCGCCCTCCTCCAGCTGCTTCGGCGTGCCCGGCTGCACTTCCTTGAGCGCCTTGTCCATCGAGATCAGCGCGCGCCGCTGCGCGGCGTAGTCCTTGGAGACCAGCCGCGCCAGCGGCGCCGGCTGGAACGCCGGGTCGGCGTAGAAGCGGGCGCGGTCGGCGAAGGCCAGCTTCTTGGCCTCGGTGAACAGGTGCACGTGCTCGGGCGAGCCGAACGGGATCTTCGAGAAGTCGTAGCCCTCCAGGATGTTGAGCATCTGCAGCGCGGCGATGCCCTGGCTGTTGGGCGGCAGCTCCCAGACCTCGTAGCCGCGGTAGTTGGTGCTGACCGGCTCGACCCACTCGCCGTGGTGGCTGGCCAGGTCGTCGTAGCTCAGGAAGCCGCCGTTGGCCTTGAAGTAGGCATCGATGGTGCGCGCGATCGGGCCCTTGTAGAAGGCGTCGCGGCCACAGTCGGCGATCTGCTGCAGGGTGTTGGCCAGGTTCGGGTTCTTCCACAGCTCGCCCTTGCGCGGGGCATGGCCGTCGACGGTGAACTGCTCCTTGAAGCCGGGGTACTGCGACAGCCGCGGCACCGAGCGGTCCCAGTAGTAGGCGATGGTCTCGGCCACCGGGTGGCCCTCGCGCGCGTAGCGGATCGCCGGCGCCAGGTTGTCGGCCATCGGCCGGCGCCCGAAGCGCTCGTGCAGCGCGAACCAGCCGTCCACCGCGCCCGGCACCGAGACCGGCAGCGGCCCGGTCGGCGGGATGTCCTTGAGCCCGCGGCGCTGGAACTCGGCCAGCGTCAACGACTTCGGCGAGCGGCCCGAGCCGTTGTAGCCGTAGAGCTTCTGCGTCTTCGGGTCCCAGACGATGGCGAACAGGTCGCCGCCGACGCCGTTGCCGGTCGGCTCCATCAGCCCCAGCGCGGCATTGGCGGCGATCGCCGCGTCGGCCGCCGAACCGCCGGCCTTCATCACGTCCAGCGCGATCTGGGTGGCCAGCGGTTGCGAGGTGGCGGCCATCGCATGCGGCGCGATCACCTCCGAGCGGGTGGCGAACGGCTGGCCGGTGATGCGGTCGGCGCCGAGCAGCGGCGGCGTGGCGATGAGCAGGGCGGACAGGAGCAGGACGGAGGTGCGGCGCATGGCGGAAGGTTCCCCGGTGAACGATGACGACTGCCGCACGATACCAGCGCCGCGGCGCGTTTTCGGCGTGCCGCGCGGGACGGGTTTTCTGCGCACTTGCGCGGTTTCCGGCTGCGCGTGCGGATGTCCGCGCATGCGGTTGCAACGGCAACCATCCTTTCGCGACGCGGATTTCCCCACGCCCGCGCGGGCCGGCGTCATCGGTTTCCGGTGCAAGGGTTGACACTGGCCGGAACGGGTGGTTATCTCGACCGCATGCCGCACCGCCGCACCCTCTCGAACGCACCGCAGACCGCGCCCCTCGGCGCGAACGCCGCCGCGTCGCTTCTCGTGCTCGTACTTATTAGCTCGCCCACCGGCGCGGGACGAGCCTTCGTGTAAGCAGCATCTACACAGGTTTCGATCAGACCCCGCACCGGCAACGGCGCGGGGTTTCGCGTTTCAGGGACCCCCAAAAGTTTCGAATGACATGAACCCGCAGAGCACGACCACCGCCTCGCCCCCGTCCAGCGCCGCCCGCGACGCCGCGCCGGGGACCCGCACGCCCCGCACCTGCGGCGGCTCCCCTCCCCGTTCGCCGCCTCGTGCCTGCACGGCCGGCTGATCCGTCTTCCCTTCACTCTTCTCGTCCACACAGGAAACCGCCCATGAGCACCCACGCCAACTCCACCCCCACCATCGCGGTCATCGGCTACGGCAGCCAGGGCCGGGCGCACGCGCTGAACCTGCGCGACTCCGGCTTCGACGTCACCGTCGGCCTGCGCCCGGGCGGCCCCACCGAGGCCAAGGCCCAGGCCGACGGCTTCGTCGTCGCCGCGCCGGCCGAGGCGGTCAAGCACGCCGACCTGGTCGCGGTGCTGACCCCGGACATGGTGCAGAAGAAGCTGTACGAGGAGGTGCTGGCGCCGAACATGAAGCAGGGCGCCTGCCTGCTGTTCGCGCACGGCCTGAACGTGCACTTCGACATGATCAAGCCGCGCGCCGACCTGGACGTGGTGCTGGTCGCGCCCAAGGGCCCGGGTGCGCTGGTGCGCCGCGAGTACGAGATCGGCCGCGGCGTGCCGTGCATCTACGCGGTCTACCAGGACCAGAGCGGCCAGGCCGAACAGCTGGCGCTGACCTACGCCGGCGGCCTGGGCGGCGCGCGCGCCAACCTGATCAAGACCACCTTCAAGGAAGAGACCGAGACCGACCTGTTCGGCGAGCAGGCGGTGCTGTGCGGCGGCGCCAGCGCGCTGGTGCAGGCCGGCTTCGAGACCCTGGTGGAGGCCGGCTATCAGCCCGAGATCGCCTACTACGAGGTGCTGCACGAACTGAAGCTGATCGTGGACCTGTTCTACGAAGGCGGCATCACCCGCATGCTGGAGTTCATCTCCGAGACCGCGCAGTACGGCGACTACGTCAGCGGCCCGCGCGTGATCGATGCCGGCACCAAGGCGCGCATGAAGGACGTGCTGACCGACATCCAGAACGGCACCTTCACCAAGAACTGGGTGGCCGAGTACGAAGCGGGCCTGCCCAACTACAACAAGTACAAGCAGGCCGACCTGGAGCATCCGATCGAGGTGGTGGGCAAGCAGCTGCGCGCCAAGATGGTGTGGCTCAACGGCGAGCAGGCCGCCGCCAGCGCCCCAGCCAGCAGCCAGCAAGCGGCGTAAGCCGCCGCGTCCCCCACTCGCAACCGCAAAGGTCGCCACCGCATGAACACCTCCGCACACAGCGCGCCCCGCAACGGCGCGCGCTGGCTGACGCAGGCCCTGGAAGCCGAAGGCGTCGACACGCTGTTCGGCTACCCGGGCGGCACCATCATGCCGTTCTACGACGCACTGGTGGATTCGCAGCTCAAGCACATCCTGGTGCGCCACGAACAGGGCGCCGCCCTGGCCGCCAACGGCTACGCCCGCGCCAGCGGCCGCGTCGGCGTCTGCGTGGCCACGTCCGGCCCGGGCGCCTCCAACCTGGTCACCGGCATCGCCGACGCGATGCTGGATTCGGTGCCGATGGTGTGCCTCACCGGGCAGGTGGCGACGCCGCTGCTGGGCACCGATGCGTTCCAGGAGCTGGACGTGTTCGGGCTGACCCTGCCGATCGTCAAGCACAGCTTCCTGGTGCGGCGGGTGGAGGAGTTGCCGGAGGTGGTGCGCGAGGCGTTCCGGATCGCGCGCGAGGGGCGCCCGGGCCCGGTGCTGATCGACCTGCCCAAGGACGTGCAGGTCGCCGACGCCAGCCACCTGCCGGCGCACGTGCCGGCGGCGGTGCCGCGTCCGCCGGCGCCGGAAGAGGCCCGCCTGGGCGAGGTGCTGGCGGCGATCGCCGCCGCGGAGAAGCCGGTGGTCTACGGCGGTGGCGGCATCGCCCTGGCCGGCGCGGTCGAGGCCTTCCGCCGCTTCGTCGACGCCACCGCCATCCCCACCGCGCTGACCCTGCGCGGCCTGGGCGCGCTGCCGCACGCGCATCCGCACTACCTGGGCATGCTGGGCATGCACGGAACCCGGGCCGCCAACATGGCGATCCAGGAATGCGACCTGCTGGTCGTGGTCGGGGCGCGCTTCGACGACCGCGCCACCGGCAAGCTGAGCGAGTTCGCCCCGTTCGCGCGCGTCGTGCACCTGGATGCCGATGCCTACGAGATCTCCAAGCTGCGCACCGCCGACATCGCGGTGCCCGGCGATGTCGCCACCGCGCTCGAGGCGCTGGCGGCGGCCTTCGGTACGTCCGCCGCCTCGCGGCCGCCGGCCGCCGCGGACGCCGGCAGCGCGCAGGGTGCCTGGCGCAGGCGCTGCGCGGCCAACCGCGAGAAATTCGTCGCCCGCTATGACGCGCCCGGCACCGACATCTACGCCCCGGCCCTGCTGAAGCGCCTGAGCGAGGTCGCGCCGGCCGACACCATCGTCGCCTGCGACGTCGGCCAGCACCAGATGTGGGTGGCCCAGCACTGCCGCTTCGACGATCCGCGCAACCACCTGACCAGCGGCGCGCTGGGCACCATGGGCTTCGGCCTGCCGGCGGCGATGGGCGCGCAGTTCGCCTGCCCGGACCGCACCGTGGTGCTGGTCTCCGGCGACGGCAGCTTCATGATGAACGTGCAGGAGCTGGTCACCATCGCGCGCTGCCGGCTGCCGGTGAAGATCATCCTGCTGGACAACAGTTCGCTGGGCATGGTGCGGCAGTGGCAGGAGCTGTTCTTCGCCGAGCGCTATAGCGAGATCGACCTGTCCGACAACCCGGACTTCGCCGCGCTGGCGCAGGTGTTCGGCATCCCCGCGCGCCGCATCGCCGCGCGCGGCGACGTCGACGACGCCCTGGCCGAACTGCTGGCCCAGCCCGGCCCGGCGCTGCTGCACGTGGCCATCGACGCGCGCGCCAACGTGTGGCCGCTGGTGCCGCCCAACAACGCCAACAGCACCATGCTGGACAGCAACCCGGCCCACGCGCAGAAGGAGGCCAGCCATGCGTTACCGGCTTGACCTGGTGCTGCGGCCGGCCGAGGGCGCGCTGCTGCGCGTGATCGGCATGACCGAGCGGCGCGGCTTCCGCCCGCAGGCCGTCCACGGCCACGCGGACGCGGCCGACGCCGGCCGCTGGCACCTGCAGCTGGAGGTCGACGGCGATCGCCCTGCCGAGACCCTGCGCCTGCAGCTGGAGAAGATCTACGACTGCGAGTCGGTGCGCATCACCGCGCTGGACACGGCGGAGGCGCTGGCATGAACCGGCCGGGATTGGTGAGTGAGGAATCGGGATTCGCAAGCAGCGGTCCGGCGCCCGGCCGTGCGCGGATGCGGGTGCGGGGCGCCCATCTGCGGAGGGGTCTTCTTCGGGGGTGTCTTCTCGCAGGATCCCCGTCCGCCTGCCAGTCCGTTCGCGCTGTCCCCGCCCGGCGCCACGCGCATGGCTGAGAGCGGCCGCGCCGGCCCGCAGGAGCCCGACGTAGGCCCGCCCATGGTCAGCGTGGCCGACGTGCTGGCCGCGCAGGCGCGCCTGCGCAAGTACCTGACCCCGACCCCGCTGCACTATGCCGAGCGCTTCGGGGTGTGGCTGAAGCTGGAGAACCTGCAGCGCACCGGCTCGTACAAGGTGCGCGGCGCGCTGAACGCGCTGCTGGCCGGCCTGGAGCGCGGCGACGAGCGCCCGGTGATCTGCGCCTCGGCCGGCAACCACGCCCAGGGCGTGGCGTGGTCGGCGCACCGCCTGGGCGTGCCGGCGATCACGGTGATGCCGTACGGCGCCCCGGCGACCAAGATCGCCGGCGTGGCCCACTGGGGCGCGACCGTGCGCCAGCACGGCCACAGCTACGACGAGGCCTTCGCCTTCGCCCGCGAACTGGCCGACCAAAACGGCTACCGCTTCCTGTCCGCGTTCGACGATCCGGACGTGATCGCCGGCCAGGGCACGGTCGGCATCGAGCTGGCCGCGCACGCGCCCGACGTGGTGATCGTGCCGATCGGCGGCGGCGGCCTGGCCTCGGGCGTGGCGCTGGCGCTGAAGTCGCAGGGCGTGCGGGTCGTCGGCGCGCAGGTGGAGGGCGTCGATTCGATGGCCCGGGCGGTGCGCGGCGACCTGCGCCCGCTGGACCCGGTGGCCAGCCTGGCCGACGGCGTCCGCGTGAAGATCCCGGGTTTCCTGACTAGGCGCCTGTGTGCCAGCCTGCTCGACGACGTGGTCATCGTGCGCGAGGCCGAACTGCGCGAGACCCTGGTGCGGCTGGCGCTGGAGGAACACGTCATCGCCGAGGGCGCCGGCGCCCTGGCGCTGGCCGCCGGCCGCCGCGTCGCCGGCAAGCGCAAGTGCGCGGTGGTCTCCGGCGGTAATATTGACGCCGCGGTCCTGGCCACCCTGCTGTCCGAAGTGCGACCGCGGCCACCGCGCAAACCCCGCCGCCGCAGCAGTGAACGACTTAGAAGCCAGCGCAGCACCTCGCCTCCCGCTCCCACCGCTTCCGCGCCATCCCTTCCATCCGCGTCCGCTTCCAAGCCAGCCATCGCCATCGCAGTAGAGGAGTCTTCCTGGTGAACATCCCCGTATCCGACCAGACCCCGCGTATCCGAATTTTCGACACCACCCTGCGCGACGGCGAGCAATCCCCGGGCTGCAGCATGACCCCGCCGCAGAAGCTGGTGATGGCGCGCGCGCTGGACGAGCTCGGGGTGGACATCATCGAGACCGGCTTCCCCGCCAGTTCGCAGTCCGACCGCGAGGCCATGGCCCTGATCGGCCGCGAGCTGCGCCGGCCCACGCTGGCGGTGCTGTCGCGCTGCCTGCAGGCCGACATCGAGACCAGCGCCCGCGCGCTGGAGGCGGCGGCCACGCCGCGCCTGCACCTGTTCCTGTCCACCAGCCCGCTGCACCGCGAGCACAAGCTGCGCATGAGCCGCGAGCAGGTGCTGGAATCGGTGCACCGGCACGTGACGCTGGCGCGCGGCTACGTGGACGACGTCGAGTTCTCCGCCGAGGACGCCACCCGTACCGAGGAGGACTTCCTGGCCGAGGTCGCGCGCGTGGCCATCGCCGCCGGCGCCACCACGATCAACCTGCCCGACACCGTGGGCTTCACCACCCCGGAGGAGATCCGCGGGATGTTCGCGCGGATCATCGCCGGCGTCGAAGGCGCCGACCGGGTGATCTTCAGCACGCACTGCCACAACGACCTGGGGCTGGCCGTGGCCAACTCGCTGGCCGCGATCGAGGGCGGCGCCCGCCAGGTCGAGTGCACCATCAACGGCATCGGCGAGCGCGCCGGCAACTGCGCGCTGGAGGAGATCGTGATGGCGCTGAAGGTGCGCGGCGCGTTCTACAACCTCGACAGCCAGGTCAACACGCCGCGCATCGTCTCCACCTCGCAGCTGCTGCAGCGCCTGGTCGGCATGCCGGTGCAGCGCAACAAGGCGGTGGTCGGCGCCAATGCGTTCGCACACGAGTCCGGCATCCACCAGCACGGCATGCTGCGCCACCGCGGCACCTACGAGATCATGCGTCCGGAGGACGTGGGCTGGGAATCCTCGCAGATGGTGCTGGGTCGCCACAGCGGCCGTGCCGCGGTCGAGCAGCGCCTGCGCGCGCTGGGCTACCTGCTGGAGGAGGAGGAGCTGAAGCTGATGTTCGAGCAGTTCAAGGCCCTGTGCGAGAAGCAGCGCGTGGTCAACGACGCGGACCTGCAGGCGCTGATGCAGGACGCCACCGCGCAGGACGGCTACCGCCTGGCGTCGATGACGATCAGCGACGTCGGCAGCCGTGCCAACGCGCTGGTGGAGCTGTCCGACCCGGAGGGCAACCGGGTGGCCGAGACCGCGCAGGGCAATGGCCCGGTCGATGCGCTGTTCGGCGCGCTGGCCTCGGCCACCGGGGTCAAGCTCGAGCTGGACAGCTACCAGGTGCACAGCGTCGGCATCGGTGCCGACGCCCGCGGCGAGGCCAGCCTCAGCGTGCGCCACGAGGGCCTGGAGTACGAGGGCACCGGGACCAGCAAGGACATCATCGAGGCCAGCGCGCTGGCCTGGCTGGACGTGGCCAACCGCCTGCTGCGCCATCGCCAGCGCACCGCCCAGACCCGCGACACCACCGCGACCGCCTGAGGGCGTCGCGGGTGGGGTGAGCCGGGATCAGGGATTCGACGGCCGCCGGGCGGGATGCGCCCTCGCCCGCATCCCGCCCGGCGCGGGGACGGTCGCTGGCGTCGGCGACAGGCGCACGCGAACGGGACGGGCGCCTCGGCGTGGCACCTCGGGGTGCCGCTCTCCGCCCGTCCCCGGCCCGCGGCTGACGCTCCGGCAAGCCGTCGCAACGGCTCCGACGCTGCGAGCGACTAACAACGCTACGTGCAGTCACGCACGCGTCGCCGGCTTCGACGCATGGCCGCAGGCGGACGGCCGGTGGCGGATGGATTTCGCCAGCGGCCGTGCCCGTGGACCTAGCGTGCGTCCAGCTGCGCGACCACCGCGTCGCCCATCGCCGCGGTCCCCACCCGGGTGAATCCCTCCGACCAGATGTCGGCCGTGCGCAGGCCCTGGTCCAGCACCCGGCCCACCGCCTGCTCGATGGCGTCGGCGCTGGCCCCCAGGCCGAAGGTGTAGCGCAGCATCATCGCCACCGACAGGATCGTCGCCAGCGGGTTGGCGATGCCCTGCCCCGCGATGTCCGGCGCCGAGCCGTGGCAGGGTTCGTACATGCCCTTGTTGTTCGCATCGAGCGAGGCCGACGGCAGCATGCCGATCGAGCCGGTGAGCATCGAGGCCTGGTCGGAGAGGATGTCGCCGAACATGTTGTCGGTCACGATCACGTCGAACTGCTTGGGCGCACGCACCAGCTGCATCGCCGCGTTGTCCACGTACAGGTGCGACAGTGCCACGTCCGGGTAGTCGCGCGCGACCTCCTCGACCACCGCGCGCCACAGCTGGCTGGAGGCCAGCACGTTGGCCTTGTCGACCGAGCACAGCCGGCGGCTGCGCAGGCGCGCCATCTCGAAGCCGACCTTGGCGATGCGGCGGATCTCGCCCTCGCTGTAGGGCAGCGTGTCGTAGGCCTGGCGCTCGCCGTTGTCCAGCGTGCGGGTGCCGCGCGGCTGCCCGAAGTAGATGCCGCCGGTCAGCTCGCGCACGATCAGGATGTCCAGCCCGGCCACCACATCCGGCTTCAGCGTCGAGGCGTCGGCCAGCTGCGGGTAGAGGATCGCCGGCCGCAGGTTGCCGAACAGGCCCAGCTGCGAACGGATCTTCAGCAGGCCGCGCTCGGGGCGCAGCGCGGGGTCGAGCGTGTCCCACTGCGGGCCACCGACCGCGCCCAGCAGCACCGCGTCGGCGGCGCGCGCGCGCGCCAGGGTCTGGTCGGCCAGCGGGCTGCCGTACGTGTCGTAGGCCGCCCCGCCGAGCTCGTCGAACGCCAGCTCGACCCCGAGCCCGTCGCGCGCATCGATCCGGCGCAGCACCTTCACCGCCTCGGCCATGATCTCCGGGCCGATGCCGTCGCCGGGGAGTACCAGAATCTGCTTGCTCATCATCGTTTCCTCAAGATTGGGGCGTCCCGCCCTGCGCGCACGGTGGCACCGCCGCGCTGCCTGCAGGCGGGGACAGGGAAGTCGTCAGCCGCGCCCGGCCCACAGCACCATCACGTCGGTGCTGAAGGAGCCGTCGACGGCGATCTCGAAATAGTCGCGCACTTCCGTGACGGCGGCCTCCTGCAGCGCGAGGATCGCGTGGCGGAACACCTCCGGCGTACGCATGCGCTCGATCCAGGACGCGAACTCCAGCCGCAGGCGCTGCCGCTCGTGGCGCTCGATCCGCAGCCCGGCCTCGCCGGCCAGCCGCAGCCATTCGGTCACGGTGTAGTCGCGCACGTGGCTGGTGTCGCGCAGCAGCTCCACCGCCTGCAGGTGCGTGTCCAGCAGCGGCCGCGCCGGCGCGACCACGTCCACGAAGGCCGCGCGGCCGCCCGGCTTCAGCACCCGCCGGACCTCGCGCAGCGCCTGCCCGACATCGCTCCAGTGATGCGCGGAGTAGCGGCTGAACACGAAGTCGAAGCCGCCCTCGGCGAACGGCAGGCACTCGGCCGCCCCGCGCACGGTGCGGAGGTTGTCCAGCCCGCGCGCGGCCGCGGTCTCGGCCACCACCGCCAGCATCGGCGCCGACAGGTCATAGGCGACCACCTCGCCCGCCTGCGCGGCGACCTGGAAGCCGACATGGCCGGCGCCGCAGCCCAGGTCCAGCACGCGTGCCTGCGGGCACGCGGCGACCGCGTCACGCAACTGCGCGAACTCGCCGCCCTGTGCGTGCACCGGGCTGTCGAGGTAGGCCGCCGCGCGCGCGCCGAACTGGCGCTGCACCTGCGCGGCCTGCGTGGCCGCTGCCGTCGCGTCGCCGCGCATCTCAGCCCACAGCGCCGAACAGCCACGGCTGGCGTTGCCGGTGGGCGGTCTCGAAGGTGCGGATCGCCGCCTCGTCGCGCAGGGTCAGGCCGATGTCGTCCAGCCCGTGCAGCAGGCAGTGCTTGCGGAACGCGTCGATCTCGAAGCGGTACTGCACCCCGTCCGGCCGCGTCACCGCCTGCGCCTGCAGGTCGACCGTCAGCCGGTAGCCCGGCGCGGCCTCGCATTGCCGGAACAGCGCATCGACCTCGTCCTCGGCGAGCACGATCGGCAGCAGCCCGTTCTTGAAGCTGTTGTTGAAGAAGATGTCGGCGAAGCTCGGCGCGATCACGGTGCGGAAGCCGTACTCGTCCAGCGCCCACGGCGCGTGCTCGCGCGAGGAGCCGCAGCCGAAGTTCTCGCGCGCCAGCAGCACGCTGGCACCGACATAGCGCGGGAAGTTCAGCACGAACTCCGGGTTGAGCGGGCGCTGTGTGTTGTCCCGCCCGGGCTGGCCGACATCGAGATAGCGCCACTCGTCGAACAGGTTCGGCCCGAAGCCGCTGCGTTTGATCGACTTCAGGAACTGCTTGGGGATGATCTGGTCGGTATCGACGTTGGCTCGGTCCAGCGGCGCGACCAGGCCGGTATGTTGGGTGAATGCTTTCATTGGAAGGCCGGGGATGGGGATTGGGAATGGGGAATGGGAGCGATCGGGAGCCGCTTTACGAATCCCGGATCCCCACTCCCGAGTCCCCGATCTCACGCACATCCACGAAATGTCCGGCCACCGCCGCCGCGGCCGCCATCGCCGGGCTGACCAGGTGGGTGCGGCCGCCGGCGCCCTGGCGGCCCTCGAAGTTGCGGTTGGAGGTGGAGGCGCAGTGCTCGCCGCTGCCGAGCTTGTCCGGGTTCATCGCCAGGCACATCGAGCAGCCGGGCTCGCGCCACTCGAAGCCGGCGGCCAGGAACACCTGGTCCAGGCCCTCGGCCTCGGCCTGCGCCTTGACCAGGCCCGAGCCGGGCACCACCAGCGCCTGCTTGACGCTCGCCGCCACCCGGCGCCCGCGCGCCACCGCCGCGGCCGCGCGCAGGTCCTCGATGCGCGAGTTGGTGCACGAGCCGATGAACACCCGGTCCAGCCGGATCGTGGTGATCGGCTGGTTGGCGCGCAGCCCCATGTACTTGAGCGCACGCACGATCGAGTCACGCTTGACCGGGTCGGCCTCGGCGTCCGGGTCGGGCACGTTCTGGTCTACCGCCAGCACCATCTCCGGCGAGGTGCCCCAGCTGACCTGCGGCCGGATCTCCTCGGCGCGCAGCTCCACCACGGTGTCGAAGTGCGCATCGGGGTCGGACACCAGGTCGGCCCAGGCCGCCGTCGCCGCGTCCCAGTCCGCGCCGCGGGGCGCGAACGGGCGGCCGCGCACGTATTCGACGGTAGTGGCGTCGCAGGCCACCATGCCGACCCGCGCGCCGGCCTCAATCGCCATGTTGCAGATCGTCATGCGCCCTTCCATCGACAGCGCGCGGATCGCGCTGCCGGCGAACTCCACGGCGTGGCCGTTGCCGCCGGCCGTGCCGATGCGGCCGATCACCGCCAGCACGATGTCCTTGGCGGTGACGCCGAACGGCAGCTCGCCGTCGACGCGCACCTGCATGTTCTTCATCTTCTTGGCGACCAGGCACTGGGTGGCCAGCACGTGCTCCACCTCCGAGGTGCCGATGCCGTGCGCCAACGCCCCGAAGGCGCCATGCGTGGAGGTGTGCGAGTCGCCGCAGACCACGGTCATGCCCGGCAGCGTGGCACCCTGCTCGGGGCCGATCACGTGCACGATGCCCTGGCGCGCATCGTTCATCTTGAACTCGAGGATGCCGAAGGCGTCGCAGTTCTCGTCCAGGGTCTGCACCTGCAGCCGCGAGACCTCGTCGCTGATCGCCTGCAGCCCGCCCTGGCGCTCGGCGCGCGTGGTCGGCACGTTGTGGTCGGGCGTGGCGATGTTGGCGTCGATCCGCCACGGCCTGCGCCCGGCCAGGCGCAGGCCCTCGAACGCCTGCGGCGAGGTCACCTCGTGGAGGATGTGGCGGTCGATGTAGATCAGCGAGGAACCGTCGTCGCGGCGGGTCACCTCGTGCATCTCCCACAGTTTGTCGTACAGGGTCTTGCCGGCCATCGGGGCACTCTCGCAATCGGGTCTGGCTGACGGCGGACCGGGGCCCGCCAGGCTGGAGCTGGGATGCTAGGCACTTGCCATCGATAAAACAAATTCATATTTTTCATGAAATCCATAACCAAAAAGACTGCATGGACGTCGCCAGCCTGTCCGCCTTCCTGGCCATCGCCGAGACCGGCAGCTTTTCGGCCGCGGCCGACCGCCTGCACCTGACCCAGCCGGCCATCAGCAAGCGCATCGCCCTGCTCGAGGCCCAGCTGCAGGTGCGGCTGTTCGACCGGCTGGGCCGCCAGATCGTGCTGACCGAGGCCGGCCACGCGCTGCTGCCGCGCGCGCGCCGCATCCTCGGCGAACTGGAGGACGCCCGCCGTGCGCTCGACCATCTCGGCAGCGCGGTCGGCGGCCGCCTCAGCCTGGCCACCAGCCACCACATCGGCCTGCACCGGCTGCCGGTGCTGCTGCGGCAGTTCGCCGCGCTGCACCCGCAGGTCGCGCTGGACATCCGCTTCCTCGACTCGGAGCTGGCCTACCAGCAGGTGCTGCAGGGCGAGGTCGAGCTGGCGGTGACCACGCTCGGCCCGCAGACCTTGCCGCCGCTGCGGGCCACGCCGGTCTGGCGCGACCCGCTCGAATTCGTGGTCGCCCCGGAACACCCGCTGGCGCGCCAGCCGCGCATCGACCTGGCGGCGATCGCCGCCCACCCGGCGGTACTGCCGGACCCGGGCACCTTCACCCACCGCATCGTCGCCGAGCTGTTCGCCGCCCAGGGCCTGGCCCCGAGCCTGCGCATGACCACCAACTACCTGGAGACGATCAAGATGCTGGTCTCGGTGGGGCTGGCCTGGAGCGTGCTGCCGCACAGCCTGATCGACGCGCAGGCGTGCGCGCTGGCGGTGCCCGGCGTGGCACTGAGCCGCCGGCTCGGGTACGTCACCCATGGCGGCCGCACCCTCTCGCGCGCCGCCCACGCCTTCATCGGGCTGCTGGACCGCCACGGCGACGCCGGCCCGGGCGGCTGAACCCTGCGGGCGCAGGGCCGCGCCCGCTGTTCAGTCCGCGACCAGGCGGTCGCGGCCCTGGCGCTTGGCCGCGTACAGGCGCCGGTCCGCCACCGCCAGCAGCTCGCGCCGGCTGGCTAGCGCCGGCACCAGTTCCACCATGCCCATGCTCGCGGTGCAGCGCACCGTCTCCGCGCCGGTGGCCACGGTGACCGTGCCGATGCGGCGGCGGATGCGCTCGAACAGCGCGCGTGCCTGCGCCGCGTCCAGCCCGGTGGCGATCAGCAGGAACTCCTCGCCGCCGTGCCGCGCGGCGAACAGCCCCGCGTCGGCGTGCGCGGCCAGCACCGCGCCGACCTGGCGCAGCACGTCGTCGCCGACCTCGTGGCCGTAGTCGTCGTTGATGCGCTTGAAGTGGTCGATGTCGGCCAGCACCAGCGACAGCCGCCCGCCCTCGGCCAGCGCCTGTTCCACCCGCGCCTGCATGAAGCGCTCGGCCTCGCGGCGGTTGGGCAGGCCGGTCAGCACGTCGTGGCTGGCCTGGTACTCCAGCCGGCGCACCAGGTCCTCGCGCTCCTGGCTGGCGAGCAGCAGGGCGAGGTTCTTGTCGCTCAGTTCGCGGGTGCGCGCATCGATCACCCGGCCGAGCGTGCGCTGCTGCTGGCGGAAGCGGGCGATCCGCCACAGGTACAGCGCCGAGAGCACGCCCGCCAGCAGCAGCAAACCGGCGCCGAGCACGCCCTCGCGCCGCCACCAGGGCGGGGTCAGCGTCAGCGCCAGCGCGGCCGAGCCGACCACCTCCTCGCGGGTCCAGTCCACCGGCAGCGTCATCGCCTGGACCTGGAAGCGGTAGCGCCCCGGCGGCAGGTTGGTGTAGATCGCCTCGGTGGCACTGCCCGCATCCACCCAGTCCGGGTCGAAACCCTCAAGCCGGTAGCGGTAGCGCACCTTGTCCGGGGCGCGGAAGCTCAGGCCGGCGTAACCGACGACGATGCGGCGCGTGTCGGCCTCGAAGCGGAACGCCGGTTGCAGCGCCTGCACCACGCCGTCGGCGGCCACCCGCTCGAACACGATCGGCAGCCGGTGCTGCTGCAGCATGCCGACCCGCATCGGGTCGATCACGCCCAGGCCCGACGAGGTCGGGAACATCAGGTCGCCCGAATGCGCCAGCCAGCCGGCCGGCGCGCTGCTGCCGTTGCCCTGGTTGGCCGGCATGCCGTCGCTGCGGTCCACCACGTCCACGCCGAGCTGGCGGCGCAGGCCGGCGTCGACCTCGTCGAAGTCCACGCGCGCGACCCGGAACACGCCGTGGTTGCTCGACAGCCAGAAGAACCCGCGGCCGTCGTCGATGATGCGGAAGAGCTTGTCGCGCGGCAGCCCGACGCGGTGGTCGTAGACGCTGAACTGCTCGCCGCGCAGGCGCAGCAGGCCGCGGTCGCTGGCGATCCACAGGTCGCCGTGCTCGTCGCGGAAGAAATCGAACACGCTCTGCGCCGGCAGGTCGCGCTCGCCCTGCCAGGTGCGCCGGCTGCCGTCGGCGCGCAGCGCCGCCATGCCGCGGTCGGTGCCCAGCCACAGCGTGCCTGCCTCGTCGCGGTACAGCGCCTGCACCGGCGACTCGGGGATTCCCTGCGCGGCACCGTAGGCGCGCACCCGGCCGTCGCGGTAGTGCGACAGCCCGGCCATCGTGCCGATCCACAGCCCGCCACGGCCGTCGGGCAGCAGCGCACGCACGAACGGCGACGGCAGGCCCTGGGCCCGCCCGATGCGGGTACCGACCTGGCCGCGGGCGTCCAGCCGCAGCACGCCCTGGTTGTAGGTGCCGGCCCAGACGCCGCCGTCGCCGGTCGCGGCCAGCGCCAGCACCGACTGGTCCACGGGGCGGCCGTCGCTGTCGGGCAGCAGCGCGACGCGCTGGATCGCGCCGTCGCGCCAGCGGTCCAGGCCGGCCGCACTGCCGATCCAGATACTGCCGTCGTCGGTCTGCAGCACCGACCTCACGTAGTCCGACGTCAGCCCGTCGGCGTGGGTGAGGCCGTGCGCGGCGCCGGCGGTGACGCGGAACAGGCCGTGCGTGCTGCCGGCCCAGATCAGGCCTTCGGCGTCCTCGATCAGCGCCGGACTGGCCGCGCCCTCGATCGGCACCACCTGGTCGGCGCGGCCCTGGCCGGCATGCACGACCAGGCGGCCGCTGGACAGGCTCATCCAGACCCGCCCCTGGCGGTCCTGCAGCACCGCGTCGACCCGTTCGCCGGGGCGGAAGCGCTGCAGCGTGCCGTCGTGGCGCCACCACCACAGGCCGTCGTCGCCGGCCGCCAGCAGCCCGCCGTCGCGATCGCCGGCCAGGCGCCGCACCGAGGCCTGCGCCATGCCGCGCGCCGCGCCCCAGGCGGTGGCCCGGCGCGTGCCCGGGTCGATCCGGTACAGGCCGCGCTCGGTGCCCACCATCAGCGCGCGGTCGTCGGTCTCGTGCAAGGCGGTCACCCGCGCCTCGGGCAGGCCGGCGTCGTGGCCGACGTCGACCAGGCGGCCGTCCTCGCCGAGCCGGTACAGGGTCTGCGCCGATCCCACCCACAGCACCCCGGCGCGGTCGCGCAGCAATGCGTTGACCTGCAGGTGGCGCGCCTCGCGATCCCCGATCCGCTCCCAGCGCCCGCGGTACAGCCGGTAGACCCCGTCGAACGCGGTGCCGAACAGCATGCCGCCCTGGGGGTCGCGCATCACCACGAACACCCCGCCGAGCTCGACGCCGGGCGTGTTCTGGCGGTCGTAGACAGTGAAGCCGCGGCCGTTGAAGCGGGCCACGCCCTCCCAGGTGCCGACCCACAGCAGGCCGTCGGCGCCCTGCGCCACCGAGTGCACCAGGTTGTGCG
This sequence comes from Lysobacteraceae bacterium USHLN149, assembly GCA_037145635.1. Taxonomy (GTDB): domain Bacteria; phylum Pseudomonadota; class Gammaproteobacteria; order Xanthomonadales; family Xanthomonadaceae; genus JAATFS01. The sequence continues at coordinate 49,786 of JBBCXB010000001.1, read as the reverse complement.
GCAGGCCCTCGTCCATGGCCCAGCGGGTGACGGTGTGGAAATCGCTGGCGGGGGCGGGGGCGGCGGCGTGCAGCGCCGCGGCCGGGAGCGGGCACAGCGCCAGCAGCCCGGCCAGGCTGCAGCCGCGCCAGCACCGCGCAGCCGCCTCCCGGAAGGACACGCGGGGCGCCCTCCCTGTCATGTTGTCGACTTCCCCGTCCACATCGCCCCTGCCCCGTTCCGGCACGCCGGCCGCCCTTCCGGCCCACCACCCTATCGCCGGCAATCTACCATCGCCGCGCAGGCGCCACCCTAGGGGGATCCCCCACAGGCGGCTGGGCCAGGACCGGAGGGGTGCCGGGGCTGGACGGTTAATCCTGAGCCGATCGGTCCGGTATAAATATAGAACCGAATGGTCTAGTATTCGGACATGTCCCTCTCGCCCTCATCCAAGCCCAAAGCCAGGAGCAACGGTCCCGGTCGTCCCAAGGACCTGGGCAAGCGCGCGTCCATCCTCAACGCGGCGCGCACGCTGTTCACCGAACAGGGCTACGCCGGCGTCAGCATGGACGGCATCGCCGCCCTGGCGGGCGTGTCCAAGCTGACCGTGTACAGCCACTTCGGCGACAAGGAGACCCTGTTTTCCGAGGCGATCCGCGCGCAGTGCCAGCACATGATGCCGGATGACCTGTTCGAGCATGAGCTCAAGGGGCCGCTGCGTGCGCAGCTGATCGGCATCGGCGAGGCGTTCTTCGCGATGATCAGCAGCGACGCGGCGCTGGCCACCCACCGCATGATGATGGCGCCGGGCACCGGCGACGCGCACGTGCGCGAGATGTTCTGGGACGCCGGCCCCAAGCGCACCCAGCAGGCGCTGGCCGACTTCCTGGCCGCGCGCACCGCCGCCGGCGAGCTGGAGATCGACGACGTGGCACTGGCCGCCTCGCAGTTCTTCTGCGTGCTCAAGGGCGACCTGCACCCGCTGATGATGTGCGGGCTCAAGGGCCACCCGGCGCGCCGGGACGTGGACCACCACATCCACGCCAGCGTGGACTTCTTCCTGCGCGCCTATGCGCCGCGCGAGCCCGCCCGCCGACCTGGCCGGGAGGGGCGGTGACTTCCGGCACTGCGCCCCCCGCGGGCGCCCGGCGATGCTAGCGACCGCACCACCGGCTTCCGGCACCGGTAAAATGCCCGTCCCACCGCGTTGGATGACCGCACCATGACGATCGATTTCTCCCAGGCCCGCGAAAAGATGGTCGAGCAGCAGATACGTCCGTGGGACGTGCTGGACCTGCGCGTGCTGGACGTGCTGGCGCGGCTGCCGCGCGAGGCGTTCCTGCCCGAGGCCTACCGCGCGCTGGCCTACGCCGACCTGGAGGTTCCGCTTCCGGGCGGGCAGAAGATGATGAAGCCGGTGGTCGAAGGCCGCATGCTGCAGGCCCTGGACCTGCAGCCGGGCGAGGACGTGCTGGAGATCGGCAGCGGCAGCGGCTTCTCGACCGCCTGCCTGGCGGCGCTGGCGCGCGAGGTGGTCAGCCTGGAGATCGACCCGGCGCTGGCCGCCGGCGCACGTGCGCAGCTGGACGCGACCGGCCTGGGCACCAACGTGCGGGTGGAGACGGCCGACGCCTTCCAGTGGCAGAGCGAGCGCCGCTTCGATGCGGTCTGCGTGACCGGCGCGGTCGACACGCTGCCGCTGCAGTTCCTCGAATGGCTGCGCCCGAACGGCCGCCTGTTCGTGGTGCGCGGCCAGGAACCGGCGATGGAAGCCGTCCTGGTCCGCGCCGATGTCAACGGCCCGCGCATCGAGTCGTTGTTCGAGACCGACCTCGCCTACCTGAAGGGCGCCGCTCCGACGCCCCGGTTCCACTTCTGATCCCCAAGGAAGCCCCATGATCCGCCGATCCCTCGTCCTGGCGCTGGCCGCCGCCCTGTTTCCGATGGCCGCCCAGGCCACCGATCTGCTGCAGGTCTACGAAATGGCCCGCAACGGCGACCCGCAGCTGGCATCGGCCGAATCCACCCGGCTCTACAACCGCGAGGGCGAGGTCCAGGCACGCGCCGCCCTGCTGCCGCAGCTGGACGGCACCGCGACCCTGAGCCGCTCCCGCACCGAGTACGAGGGCGTCAGCGGACGCGCCGTGCAGAAGACCCGCCGCTACGCGGTGGACGGCTCGCAGACGCTGTTCAACTGGTCGCAGATCTCCAACCTGCGCGCCCAGCGCGACATCGCCAGGGCCGCCGACTTCACCCTGGCCTCGGCCAACAACGACCTCGTCGTGCGCACCTCGGCGGCCTACTTCAACGTGCTGGTGGCGATCGAGTCGCTGACCGCGGCCGAGACCAACGAGGCCGCGGCCAAGAAGCAGTTCGACTACGCCGACAAGCGGCTGGAGGTCGGCCTGGCGCCGATCACCGACGTGCACGAGGCCCGCGCCGAATACGACCAGGCCCGCGCCGACAGCATCACCGCGCGCAACACCCTGAAGGACTACTACCAGGCGCTGACCGAGCTGACCGGCCAGCCGGTGACCGGCCTGCGTTCGCTGCCGGAGGACTTCCGCCCGGCGGTGCCGGCCAACTACAGCAACGTCGACCAGCTGGTGAGCACCGCCATCGCCGAGAACCCGGCGCTGAAGGCGCAGCAGCTGCAGGTCACCGCGGCCGAGTCCAGCGTCAACGCCGCCCGTGCCGGCCACTTGCCCACGCTCAACCTCACCGGCAGCCTGGGCCGCAGCACCAGCTGGGGCGACGCCAGCGGCGACATCTCCAACGAGGTCAGCGACCTCGGCGGCCCGCGCACCGACACCAACACCGTCGGCCTGACCCTGTCGGTGCCGATCTTCGCCGGTGGCGCGACCCAGTCGGCGGTACGCCAGGCGCTGGCCCAGCGCGACATCCAGCAGGATGCCTTCGAGCAGCAGAAGCGCGCCCTGGACCGCAATACCCGCAACGCCTACCAGACCGTGGTGGCCGGCATCAGCGAGGTCGAGGCACGCCGCCTGGCGGTGGTGTCGGCGCAGGCCGCGTACGACGCCTCGCAGGTCGGCCTAGAGGTCGGCACCCGCACCGTGCTGGACGTGGTTCAGAACCAGCGCACCCTGTTCTCCGCGCAGCTGGACTACGCGCAGGCGCGCTACAACTTCCTGCAGAACCGGCTGCTGCTGGCGCAGGCCACCGGCAAGCTCGACATCGCCGAGCTGCAGGACATCAACCGCCTGCTCACACAGGACGCCGAGGCCAAGCTGCAGAACTCGACCGGCTCGCTGCGGTAGGCATCGCAGCGGACGGCAGACGAAGGCGGGCGCGAGCCCGCCTTTTTCGTGGCCGCGGCCGCGCCGGAGTCCTGGCCGGTGGGCCTGGAGGTCGGCCTCGTCCTGGCATCTGTGGCGGGACGCGGCCGACCAGGCCCTCCCGATCTGTGCCTCCCGACCGGCCCCTCATGACCGGCCCTGCCTGAGCCCCTGCCGGACCTCTTGCGGGCGCCACCGCTGGCCGCCGCGCCCCGCGCTTCCTGCCGGAGGGGGGCTCAGTCGGGCGGCTCAGTCGGGCAAGGACTCGGCGGCCACCGGCGGCAGGTGCGCGGCGATCTGCACCAGGGTGCGCGCCACCGCGCCCTTGCCGTTGGCCACCAGCGCCAGTCCCGCGGCCGCCATCGCCTGGCGCTGGTCCGGGTGTTCCAGCAGGCGCTCCAGTTCGCGGCCGACGCCGTCGGCGTCGTCGCACAGCACCACCGCCTCGGCCTCGCGCATGCGCCGCGAGATCTCGGCGAAATTGTGCAGGTGCGGGCCGGTCACCGCCGGCGTGCCCACGGCCGCCGGCTCCAGCAGGTTGTGGCCGCCGATCGGCTGCAGGCTGCCGCCGACGAAGGCCACCTGCGCGCAGGCATAGAACGCCATCAGCTCGCCCAGCGTATCGATCACGAACACCTGGGTCGCCGCCTGCGGCCAGCGCTGCAGCCGCCGCGTGGCGACCTTCCAGCCGCGCTCGCGCGCCAGCGCTTCCACCCGCGAGAAGCGCTCGGGATGGCGCGGCGCCCACAGCAGCAGCAGGTCCGGGAAGCGCCGTAGCAGCCGCGCATGGATGTCGGCGACCGCCGCCTCCTCGCCCTCGTGGGTGCTGGCCGCGATCCACACCGGCCGTGCCGGCGGCACCTGCTGGCCGAACTCGGCGACGAAGGCCGGCAGCTGCTCGGGCGCGGCGATGTCGAACTTCAGGTTGCCCAGCGCGACCACCTGCTGCGGCCGCGCGCCCAGCGTGACGAAGCGCTCGGCATCGTCCTGCGACTGCGCCGCCACGCAGGTGACGGTGCGCAATGCGCGCCCGATCAGCGGGCGCAGCAGGCGGTAGCCGCGCAGCGAGCGCGCCGACAGCCGTGCGTTGAGGATGTAGACCGGGATGCCACGGTCGCGGCAGCCGAACAGCATGTTCGGCCACAGCTCGGTCTCCAGGATCAGCGCCAGGCTGGGGCGGAAGTGGCCGAGGAAGCGGCCGACGCTGCCGGGGACGTCGTAGGGCAGGTAGACGTGGTCCACCGCCTCGCCCCACAGCGCGCGCACCCGCTCCGAACCGGTCGGGGTGATCGTGGTGATCACCCAGCGGATGTCCGGCCGCTGCGCGCGCAGCGCGTTCACCAGCGGCGCGGCGGCGTTGACCTCGCCCACCGACACCGCGTGCAGCCACACCCGCGGCCGGCCGCAGGCGTGCGCATACGAGGCGTAGCGCTCGTTCCAGCGGTTGAAGTACTCGCGCACCCGGAAGCCGCGCCATACCAGGTGGTAGACGGTGATGGGGAGCAGCACGTAGAGCAGCGCCGAGTACAGCCCGCGCAACAGCCATTCGATGGGGTCTTTCCGCATCCGCGAAGGATACGGGAGCGTCCGCCCCCACGCATGCGGCCCGCCGCGCCGGACCGCCGCATCCCTTAGAATTGGCGCATGTCAGAAGCCGCCGATGTCGCCGTCCGCCCGTCCCTGCTCAAGCCCGCCCACTGGCCGATGTTCCTGGCGCTGGGCGTGATGGTGATCGTCGCGCGGCTGCCGTGGACGCTGCAGCGCGCGCTGGGCCGCGGGGTCGGCTGGATCGCGCTGCGCACCGCCGGCACGCGCCGGCGCGCGGCCGAGGTCAACCTGCGGCTGTGCTTTCCGGAGCAGAGCGAGGCCTGGCGCGCGCGGCTGCTGCGCGACAGCTTCGACGCGCTGGGCGTGGGCCTGTTCGAGTTCGCGCGCGCCTGGTGGGGCAGCATCGACGCGATCCGGCCGCAGGTCGAGGTCGAGGGCCTGGAACACCTGCACCGGCTGCAGGCCGAGAAGCGCGGCGTGCTGCTGGTGTCTGGGCACTTCATGACCCTGGAGATGTGCGGCCGGCTGATGTGCGACCACGTGCCGCTGGCCGGCATGTACCGCCGCCACCGCAACCCGGTCTACGAATGGGCGGTCAAGCGCGGGCGCCTGCGCTATGCCACCCACATGTTCGCCAACGAGGACCTGCGCGCCACCATCAAGCACCTCAAGCGCGGCGGCCTGCTGTGGTACGCGCCGGACCAGGACATGCGCGGCAAGGACACCGTGTTCGTGCCGTTCTTCGGGCACCCGGCCTCCACCATCACCGCCACCCACCAGCTGGCGCGCCTGACCGGCTGCGCGGTGGTGCCGTACTTCCACCGCCGCGAGGGCGGGCGCTACGTCCTGAAGATCGCCCCGCCGCTGGCGTCGATCCCGTCCGACGACGTGGTCGCCGACACCGCCCAGGTCAACGCCGCGATCGAGGCGATGGTGCGCGAGGCCCCGGACCAGTACCTGTGGATCCACCGCCGCTTCAAGCGCCAGCCCGGCGGCCGCAGCCACTTCTACGACTGACCGCAAAGGGCGCCGCCAGTCCTGCCGCCGCCCGCTCCCGCCGCTCCGCTTCCCGATTCCCTATTCCCCATTCCCGGCATTGAGCAACGCCCCGGCATACAGCGCTGCCAGCATCAGCGTCAGGCCGCCCCAGAAGCTGGAATAGAACGCCAGGTGGGTGTTGAACGGGAACACCGTCACCGCCAGCGCCACCATCGCCGGCCGCGCCTGCTCGCGCGCGGCCGGCGAGGAATAGCGCCAGGCCCGCCACGCCTGCGCGGCCCCGGCCAGCCACAGCAGCAGCCCCAGGAAGCCGGTCTCGGCGAGGATCTCCAGCACGATCTGGTGGGCATGGAAGGCCGGGCCGTCGCCCCAGGCCGGGGCCTGGTCGGGGGTGGGGTCGCAGGCCGGGTAGGCTTCGCGGAAGCCGCGCGCGCCGACGCCGTTGACCGGGTGCTCGCGGATCATGCACAACGCCGCGCCCCAGATCTGGCTGCGCCCGGACAGCGCCGCGTTGACGCCCTGCCCGCCCTGGCCGAACGCCAGCGCGGTGCGGTCGACGCGTTCGCGCGCCTGCGGCGAGACGTACACCAGCGCCCCCGCACAGACCACGCCCAGCGCCAGCACCGCCAGCATGCGGCGGCCCCCGAGCAGGCGCCAGCCGGACAGCAGCACGATCAGCCCGTAGGTGATCCACGAGGCCCGCGAACCGGCCAGCACGATCACCACGCCCACCGCGGCCGCGGCCAGCAGCCACGCCAGCGCCCCGCGCCGGCCGACCCAGAACAGCAGGAACGGCGACAGGCTGGCCAGGGTCTGGCCGAACTTGAGGTTGCACGGCCCCAGCACGCCGCTGAGGCGGTCCACGCCTTCGACCTCCTGCGGGGTGCACAGGCCGTGGTCGCTGATCAGCAGCTTGAGCTGGTCCAGGCCCAGGAACAGCGGGCTGGCCCCGAGCGCGACCTGCGCCAGCGCGTCCAGCGTCCACAGCCCGGCGATGATCGCCAGTCCGTTGAAGGTCTTGCGCCGGCGCGCGGGGTTGGCCACGGCGATCGCGCACAGCCACATGAAGGGCAGGTAGCGCAGGTCGGTGGCGGACTTGCGCAGCGCCAGCGGCACGTCCACCGCGTCGAACGCGGAGAACATCTGCGGCAGCCAGTACGCCAGGAACAGCACGCTGGTCAGCGCCCAGGCCGGGCCGCTCAGCAGCCGGGTACCGCCGCGGAAGCGCGAATGGATCAGCCGGTAGCCGGCGAACAGCGCGCCCAGCGACAGCACGGTCTCGGCCAGGCCGGGCGTGGGCCACAGCGCCACGAAGACGATCACCCAGATCGGGGTCCAGCGCCCGGCGTCGGGCGTCAGCGGGGTGGCGGCGCGGGGCACCGGGTCAAGCGCGGCGGAGTTCGTCATAGACCTTCAGGGTGGCGGACTGCATGGCCTGCAGCGTGTACGGGATGCGCGGGGGCAGCGTGGGCGGGTGCCGCAGCAGGTCCGCCGCCTGGCGCTGCAGCGCGGCCTCGTCGAACGGCGCGACCGCGCCGGACGGCTGCAGCTGCCGCAGCAGCTCACCGGCTCCGCCGTGCGCCCAGCCCAGCACCGGGCGGCCGCTGGCCAGCGCCTCGACCACGGTACGCCCGAACGCCTCGGGCTTGCGCGACAGCTGCAGCACTAGGTCGCTGGCGGCGTAGGCGTCGGCGATGCGGTCGGTCGGCGCGGTGAACGCCACCGCCTCGCCCACGCCCAGCGCCGCGGCCTCGGCTGCCAGCTCCTGCAGGTAGGCCTCGCGCCCCGGCTCGCGGGCCCCGGGCAGCCACAGGCGGGCCGGGGTGCCGTCGCGGCGCAGCGCCGCCAGCAGCCGCAGCCCGTCGGCATGGCCCTTGAGGCGGGTGCCGCGCCCGGGCAGCAGCAGCAGCGGCGCGTCGGCGGCCAGGCCCGGCAGCTGGGCCGCCGCCCAGGCGCGGGCGGCCGGGTCCGGGCGCGGGCGGCGCGGGAACTGCGCCACATCGATGCCGCGCGGGATCGTGCGCAGGCGCGCACTCTCGGTGGCCGGGTAGTGCCGCAGCACGTAGTCGCGCACCGTCTGCGAGACGCAGATCACGCGCTCGCCCCGGGTCATCACCGCGCTGTAGCGGCTGGGCGAGTTGAGCCCGTGGACCGTGGTGACGAAGCGCGGGCGCGTGGCCGCCGGCATGCCGCGCAGCGCATACCAGCCCAGCCAGGCGGGCAGCCGCGAACGCGCGTGCACGATGTCCGCGTCGAGCGCGGCGAACAGCCGCCGCAGCGCCACCACGTGGCGCAGGGTGAACAGCGACTTGCGCCCGATGTCGAGCACGACATGCTCGGCGCCGGTGGCCTGCAGCGCCGGCAATAGGCGGCCGCCGGCCGACACGACCACCGCGCGATGCCCGGCGCGCACCAGCGCCGCGGCGATCTCCAGGGTCGAGCGCTCCACGCCGCCGGACTCCAGCGCCGGCAGCAGCTGCACCACGGTCAGGCGGTGCATGCGGCCGGGATCAGTCCGCCAGCACGAACAGCGCGCCGCAGTACGGGCACTTCGCTTCCTGGGCGGGCTCGTCCTCGATCGGCAGGTAGACCCGCGGGTGCGAGTTCCACAGCGCCATCTCCGGGGTCGGGCAGCTCAGCGGCAGGTCGCCGCGGTGCACGGTGTAGCGCTTTTCGGCGTTGGCGGGCGCGGTGGCGGTCTGGCTCATGGCGGCACGGGTCGGAAAGGAGGGGGCAGCGGTGGATTCTAGCAGCCCGCCGCGACCGGGCCGATGCCGATCGCGGCGCGGCCGGCCCGGCTACAGGTCTACCGACAGCTCCAGCTGCATCGAGCGCCCGTAGGCGTTGTAGACGCCTGCGTCGTAGTACGGCCAGCCGCCGTTGGTCGCGTCCCGCGGCGGACGCCGGTTGGCGAGGTTGTTGACCGAGAACATCAGCCCCCACAGGTCGCCGAAGCGGTAGCTGACGCTGCCGTTGAACGTGGTCCACGGGCCGATGTCGCGCCGGATCCCGGCCTGGTTCCAGGTCGGCGCGTTGCGGAGGCCGTAGACGGTGGCGCCGACCGGGCCGCGGTTCCAGGTGACCGTGGCGGTGGTGCGGTTGTACAGCTCGTTGGAGTTGTTGCAGCACAGCAGGTCCTCGACCGGATCGCCCTCCTGGAACTGGCGGGTGTGCTTGAGCGCGCGGTAGTGGCCGACATCGACCGCGAAGCGGCCGGCGCGGCCGGCGTCCCAGCGGTACTGCGCAGCGCCCTGCACGCCGCTCTGGCGCTGCCGCGACAGGTTGACCGGGTGGCTGAGCACCTCCTGGATGCCGTCGGGATCGACCGGATCGCCGGCGGGGCGCCGGGTGACCTGCGCCAGCGCGTCCCGGCAGGTCGGCGAATCGATGTCGAACGCGGTCCGGCCGTTGTCGGACACGCCCAGCCGGCAGTTGGCCTCCAGCTCGAGGATGTCGCTGGTGCCCAGCAGTTCCACCTCGTTCTCGATCTCGATCGAGTTGAAGTCCAGCGACAGGGTCAGCGCGTTCTCCAGCGTCGACCACACCACCCCGTAGGTGAAGGTCCGGGCGGTGATGTCGCGCAGGTCGCGGTTGCCGGTGGCGAAGCGCCGGATCGAGCCGTCGGCCTGCGGGCAGTCGTCGTAGTTGGACGCGCCGTAGCCGGCCGCACGGCAGCGGTAGAAGTCGGTGGCGCTGCTGAAGCCGCTGGACTCGGACGAGTACAGGTAGAACATGTCCGGCGAGCGGAAGGCGGTGGCATAGCTGCCGCGCAGCAGCAGGTTGTCCAGCGGCCGGAACTCCAGCCCGCTCTTCCAGGTGAGCTTGCCGTTGCCGCCCCCGCCCTGCAGCGCGTACCGGTCGTAGCGGCCGGACAGGTTGAGGTTGAACAGGCGCGTGAGCGGCAGCTGGAACTCCACGCCGAGCGCATAGAGGTCGCGCTCGCCCTGCGCCACCGTGGCGCCGCCGTTGCCGCGGAACAGGTTCTCCGACCCCGGCGCCGAGGAGCGGTTGCTGAAGTTCTCGCGCGTGGCCTGCACGATGCCGGCGAAGCCCACCGACCCGGCTGGCAGCTCGAACAGCGAGGTACGGGTCAGCAACGCGGTCGCGCTCTGGTTCCAGGCGGTGGACCTGGACCGGTTGGTCGCGCTCCAGCGGGCGTACTGGTCGGCGCTGATCGGCTGGTACAGCAGGTCCTGCGTGGGCGCGTAGACCGGGTAGCCGCCGATCTCGCCCAGCTGCGGGCCGAGGTAGTACGCGTCCACGCCGTCGGCGGCGAGGAAGTCGGTGGCCTTGCGGATCGCGCTGCTGCCGGAGCGGCTCAGGGACACATCGTAGTCGAAGCCGCTGTCGCCGAGGGGACCGCGCACGCCGGTGGCGAGGTTGTAGGAGCGCGTGAACACGCGCTGGTCCTTGGCGTGGAGGCCCACTTCCTCCGGCGCGAAGATGCGTTGCCACAGCTCGTAGCGGCCGTTGCCCTGGTTGTAGAAGCTCTGGTTCCACGACGGCAGCCCGCCGGTGTAGACCGGCTTGCTGTAGCTGAGCAGGACATCGGCGTAGACCTCGGTCTCCGGGCCGAGGTGGTAGCGCGCGAAGACCGCGCCGTTGACGTTCTCCGCCTCGTTGAGCAGCGAGGCGTAGCCGACGTTGTCGTAGCTTCCGCAGTAGTAGCCGCCGGTCGCCAGGTCGCGGTGGGCATAGGCGTTGCTGCCGCCGAACAGGTGCGACAGCGGCGCGCAGGTCGCCGCGCCCGGATCGAGGTAGCGGGTCGCCCCTGCGGTCAGGTCCTGCTTGAGGAAGGTGCGCGCCGGATCGACCGGATCGCTGGACGGGCTGTCGGTGGCGCTGTCCAGGAAGTCGCGGTCGAAGCCGTAGATCGGCTTCTGCTTCTCGTACTGCAGCCCGTAGCTCAGGTCCAGGTCGCCCAGCCGCGTGCCGCTGCTGAACTGGAAGCGCTGGTTGCTGCCGCCGCCGTCGCTGTAGCCGCCGACGCGGTACCTGAAGTGGGTGCCCTCGACGTGGTCCTTGAGCACGATGTTGACCACGCCGGCGATCGCCGCCGAGCCGTACACCGACGACTGCCCGCCGGTCAGCACGTCGACGCGCTCGACCATGCCCATCGGGATGTTGGCGATGTCGACGATGCTGGTGTTGCCGTTGTAGGCGAGCGGATAGCTGCTCATCGGCCGGCCGTTGAGCAGGGTCAGGGTGTAGCTGGGGTCCAGGCCGAACAGGCTGATGGTCTTGGCGCCCGGCGTGTAGTTGCCGGTGCCCTGCGAGTCCTGCACCGCGCCGTTGGACTGCGGCAGCGAGCGCAGCGCGTCGAACACGTTGGTGAAGCCCTGCTTCTCCATGTCCTCGGCGGTGACCGAGGTGATCGGCGAAGGCCCCTCCACCTGCGCGCGCGGGATCAACGAACCGGTGACGCGCACCGTGTCCAGCTGCCGCGCCGGCGCGGCGGCGGCGGGCGCCGGCGCCGGCGGCGGGCCGGCCGCGGCCGGGGTGGACTGGGCCTGCGCGGCCAGCGGCGGGCACAGGGCGGAGGTGATCAGCAACGACAACAACCGGGGCTTCATCTGGTCTCTCTCCAGTACGGATGGCGCCCGCCGTGGACGCGGCGGGGGTGGACGGATGTCGTGATTCGGTGGGAGGCGGCGGGACGCCCGCCCGGGTCAGCGCGGCCTCCCGCGGCCCGGTCGGGCGGACGCAACTGCGGTAGCGGGCCGCGGCGGGCGGCCGCACGCGTGGTCCAAGGACGCGAACACGGATGCAGGGACGGCCGGCGACGGCGCTCCGGCCCGGGCCGCCCTCGCCGCCCGGTTCCTGCCTGGCCTCCCGCCGCTGCGCATCGGATCGCTCCCCACGGTTCTTTGTGCGCCACGGTCCCCTGTGCGGCGATTTGAATCGATTGAATTTCGGCTGTCAAAACGCGCTGCAACAACACTCCGGCGTATTGCTGCGACGCACACACGCCCGTGGTTGCAGGGCCTGGCACGCTCATGCACGATCGCTGCGGTTCACTCAATCGATTCAATCCCATGCCCGTCCGCTCCGCGCCCCGGCAGCGTGTCACCCTCGCCGACCTCGCCCAGGCCTGCGGCGTCTCCAACGCCACGGTGTCGCTGGCGCTGAGCGGCAGCCCGCTGGTGAGCGCGAAGACCCGCGAGCGGGTGCAGCAGGAGAGCATCCGCCAGGGCTACGTCTACAACCGCAGCGCCGCCAACCTGCGCCGCAAGGTCTCCAGCAGCGTCGCGCTGGTGATCAACGACCTGTCCAACCCGTTCGTCGCCGAGTTCGCCGCCGGCGTCGACGAGGCGCTGGCCGAGGCCGGCCGCGTGCTGCTGCTCGGCAGCAGCGGCGAGTCGGTCGCGCGCCAGCGCGCGGTGCTGTGCTCGCTGATGGAGCACATCCCCGCCGGGGTGATCCTGACCCCGGCCGAGGGCACCACCGTGGCCGACCTGCAGCCGGTGGTGGGACTGCACACGCCGCTGCTGCTGTTCAACCGCGAGGTGCCGGGATCGACCTGGAACTACCTCGGCGCCGACAACGTCGCCGGCGCGCGCCTGGCCACCGAGCACCTGCTGGCGCAGGGACACCGCCGCATCGCCTTCTTCGGCGGCCACCGCGATTCCAGTTCCTGCCGCCAGCGCCTGGAAGGCTATGCCGCCGCGCTCGCCGCCGCCGGCCTCGTGCCGGAGCCGCGCTGGATCGTGGAATGCGCGCCCACCCGCCTGCAGGCGGCGACCGCGACCGCCGCCCTGTTCGCGCGCGATCCGGCGCCGACCGCGGCGGTCGCCTACAACGACGGCGTCGCGCTCGGCCTGATGATGGGCCTGCGCGCGCGCAACATCGTGCCGGGCCGGGATTTCGCCATCACCGGATTCGACGACATCCCCGAGGCCGCCGCCACGGTACCGGCGCTCACCACGCTGGCGACCGCGCCGCGTGCGCTCGGCCGCCAGGCGGTGGGCCTGCTGCTGGCCGGCGACGGCGCCGGCGGCGAGGGCCCTACCCGCACCATCGCGCCGGCCCGGCTGGTCCTGCGCGAAAGCTCGCTCGGCTATGTGCAGGCCCTGGCCGGCGCCCCCACCGGCCCGCGCCCGACCCCGCCGCCCCGCCTCCTGGAGACCCCTTCCGCGTGAAGCCCTTCCTGCTGTCCTGCTCACCGCTGGCCGCGCTGCCGCTGGCGATCGCCCTGGCGATCGCGCCGGCCGCCGCCGGCGCCGCCGCCGGGTTCTCCACCTCGTTCGAGCCCGGCGAACCCGCCCCGGCCCGCGCCGCGGCGCTGGCCGTCGGCCCCGGCCCGCAGGCGCCCTACGCGGCCAAGCCCGGCGCCGGCTACAGCGGTGCGCACGCGCTGCGCTACGCCGGCCGCGGCGCCGCCCGCCACACGCTGTTCGACGTCGATGTCGTGGTCGACCGCGACACCACCCTGTCGTGGCTGGTGCTGCCGGAAATCGTCGGCGGCGACCCCGTCGCCTCGACCTACGTCTCGCTCGACCTGGTGTTCGACGACGGCACGTGGCTGTCGTCGCGGGCCGCGCGCGATCACCAGGGGGTCGCGCTCGGCGCCGAGGCGCAGGGCGATTCCAGGACCCTGTATCCGCAGCAATGGGCGCGCAAGGCGGTGCGGCTGGGCGACCTCGACGGCGTGCGCGGGCGGCGCGTCAAGGCGATCGAGTTGCAGTTGGCGCCCCCGTCCGGCGCGCCCGTGCAGGGCTGGATCGACGATGTCGCGCTGGTCGACGCGCCGCTGCCGTCGCGCTCCGCGCCGACCGACTGGGTGCTGACCACGCGCGGCTCGCAGGCCAACGGCACCTTCTCGCGCGGCAACAACTTCCCGGCCACCGCGGTGCCGCACGGCTTCAACTTCTGGACCCCGGCCACCGATGCCGGCACCCTCGGCTGGCTGTACCGCTGGAACGAGCACAACGACTCGGCCAACCGGCCGCGCCTGCAGGCGCTGTCGCTGAGCCACGAGCCGAGCCCGTGGATGGGCGACCGCCAGACCTTCCAGGTGCTGCCGTCGCTGGACCACGGCGTGCCGGAGGCCGACCGACGCAAGCGCGCGCTGGCGTTCTCTCACGCGGCCGAGCTCGCGCGCCCGCACCAGTACCGCGTGCGCTTCGACAACGGCATCGCCGCGGCGTTGGCGCCAACCGACCATGCCGCGCTGTTCGAGTTCGAGTTCCCGGCGGAAGGCGATGCCAACCTGCTGTTCGACAACGTCGACGCGCGCGGCGGCCTGACCCTGGACGCGGCGACGCAGACCCTGTCCGGCTACACCGACGTGCGCAGCGGCCTGTCCACCGGCGCCACCCGCATGTTCGTCTACGCGAGCTTCGACGCGCCCTGGCAGCGCAGCGGCCGGATCGAGACCGGCCGCCCGACCGGCTACGTCAAGTTCGCCCCCGGCACGCGCAAGGTCGGCATGCGCATCGCCACCTCGCTGATCTCGCTGGAGCAGGCCCGCCACAACCTGGCGCTGGAGCTGCAGGCGGACGACACGGTCGCCCGCGTGGCCGCGCGCGCACAGGCGCAGTGGGACGCGCTGCTCGGCCGGCTGCAGGTGGACGGCGCCAGCGAGGACCAGCGCATCACCCTGTACTCCAACCTCTACCGGCTGTTCCTGTATCCGAACTCTGGCGCGGAGAACGCCGGCACCGCCGCCGCGCCGGACTGGCGCTACGCCAGCCAGAACAGCGGCGCCGACGACAACGCCGACGGCAGCGCGGTGCGCAGCTTCGCGCCGGTGCGCGACGGCCGGATCTACGTCAACAACGGCCTGTGGGACACCTTCCGCACCGCGTGGCCGGCGTACACGCTGCTGGCCCCGGACAGCGCCGGCGACCTGATCGACGGCTTCCTCGAGCAGTACCGCGCCGGCGGCTGGGTGGCGCGCTGGTCCTCGCCCGGCTACGCCGACCTGATGGTCGGCACCAGTTCGGACGTGGCCTTCGCCGATGCCTGGCTCAAGGGCATCGACGGCTTCGACGTGCCGCTGGCCTACGAGGCGGCGCTGAAGAACGCGACCGTGGTGCCGCCGGACCGCCACGTGGGCCGCAAGGGCATGGCGACCTCGATGTACCGCGGCTACGCCGACACCGGCACCCAGGAGGGTCTGTCGTGGACCCTGGAAGGCGCGCTCAACGACTTCGGCATCGCGGCGATGGCGCAGCGGCTGTCGCGGCAGGACGGCGATGCGCGGCAGCGCCGGCGCTACGCCGAGGAGGCCGAGTACTTCGGCCATCGCGCCGCGGACTACGTCCACCTGTTCGACCGCGAGGCCGGCTTCTTCCAGGGCCGGAACCGCGACGGAAGCTGGCGCCTGCCGGCCGCTGCGTACGACCCGCGCGTCTGGGGCCACGACTACACCGAGTCCAACGGCTGGACCTTCGCCTTCACCGCCGTGCACGACGGCAACGGTCTGGCCGCGCTGTACGGCGGGCGCGCGGCGCTCGCCGCCAAGCTCGACGCCTTCTTCGCCACCCCGGAGACCGCCAGCGAGGCGTTGTCCGGCTCCTACGGCGGCACCATCCACGAGATGACCGAGGCCCGCGACGTGCGCATGGGCATGTACGCGCACAGCAACCAGCCCTCGCACCATATCGCCTGGATGTACCTGTACGCCGGGCAGCCGTGGAAGACCCAGGCGCTGACCCGCCAGATCCTGTCGCGCCTGTACCTGGGCAGCGAGATCGGCCAGGGCTATCCGGGCGACGAGGACAACGGCGAGATGTCGGCCTGGTACGTGCTGGCGTCCCTGGGCCTGTATCCGCTGCGCATGGGTTCGCCGGACTGGGTGATCGGCTCGCCGCTGTTCGCCGAATCCACGCTGACGCTGCCGGGCGGCAAGCGGCTGGTGGTGCGCGCGCGCAACAACTCGCGCGAGAACGTCTACGTGCAGTCGCTCAAGGTCGACGGCCAGCCCTGGACCCGCACCTGGATCCCGCATGCGCGGCTCGCGCAGGGCGCGACCCTGGAATTCGTGATGGGGCCGCAGCCCTCCCGCTGGGGCAGCCGTCCCGAGGACGCGCCGCCGTCGCTGACCCCCGCCGGGCAGGCGCCGCAGCCGTTCGCCGACCTGATCGACGCGCGCTCCACCGTCGTGCTGCGCGACGGCGGCGACGTCGCCGCCCTGCGCGACGACGACGCCACCACCGCGCTGGCGCTCGGCGGCGACGCCCCTGGCGTGGACATCACGCTGCCCGGTGCCCGGCAGCCGGTGTTCTACACGCTCACCAGCGGCGAGCGGCCAGTCGCGGGCGCCGCCTGGACGCTGCAGGCGCGGCGCGGCGACGGCGCCTGGCAGACGCTGGACACGCGCAGCGGCGAGGACTTCCGCTGGCAGCGGCAGCTGCGCCCGTTCCGCATCGCCAGCCCGGGCGACTACGACCAGTACCGGCTGCGCTTCAGCGCGCCCGCGCGGCTGCAGCTGGCCGAGGTGGAACTGCTCGCCCCCGCCGTGCCCGTTCCCGCCCGGGAGTCGTGATGCCGCCTCGCCCCCTGCTCTGCGCCGCCGTGTTCGCGGCCGCCCCGCTCGCCGGCCTCGCCGGCGCCACCGAAATCCACCGCGACCAGGACGGCGTCGCCCTCACCTACCGCGATGCCGGCGACGCGCTGGACGCCCCCCTGCGCGAGCGCATCCTCCGCACCTTCTTCCACGCCTACGCCGAGGAGCGCCGCGACTTCAACCCGCGCGCGCCGGCCCGGGCGCTGATCACCATCGATCCCGGCTACGACGGGATCGCCTACGTCGACAGCGACGACCGGGCGAAGATGACGATCAACCCGGCCTGGCTGGTCAAGCATCCGGACGATACCGACCTGGTCACCCACGAGGCGATGCACATCGTCCAGGGCTATCTGGACTACGGCAACGACCGGGCACCGGCGTGGCTGGTGGAAGGCATCGCCGACTATGCGCGCGACCGCTACGGCCTCGACAACGCCGCCGCCGGCTGGGCGCTGCCGACCGCGATCCGGCCCGGCCAGCACTACGACACCGGTTACCGGGTCAGCGGCGCGTTCCTGAAGTGGAGCGAGGCGCGCCACCCGGGCCTGGTGCAGGCCCTGGACCGGGCGCTGCGGCGCGGCGCCTACACCCCGGCGCTGTGGACCGCCCGCAGCGGCCACGACGTGGCCACGCTCTGGCGGCAGTATGTGCAGGCGCGCGGCGGTACCGCCGCCGGACCCTGAGACCCGCAGCCTGCGGCCCTACGCGAAGGGCCCGGCATTCCCGGGCCCTTCGTCGCGGCATGCACGCGGGCGCGGCGATCAGCCGGCGTCGTCCTGCCCGGCCAGCTGCTTGCGGATCTGCGCGTCGACCGCGGCGATCGCGGTCATGTTCATCACCCGGCGCGACGTGGCGCTGCTGGTGAGGATGTGCACCGGCTTGGAGATGCCCATCAGGATCGGGCCGATCGCCACGCCGTCGGTGAACACGCGCACCAGGTTGTAGGCGATGTTGGCCGCCTCCAGGTTCGGCAGCACGAACAGGTTGGCGCGGCCCTTGAGCGTGCTGTTGGGCATGATCTTCTGCCGCAGCGCCTCGTCCCAGGCGGTGTCGCCCTGCATCTCGCCGTCGATGTTGAGCTCCGGCTTGCGCTTGAGCAGCAGCTCGCGCACCTGGCGCATCTTGGTGGCGTCGCGCGAATCGTGGCTGCCGAAGTTGCTGTGCGACAGCAGCGCGATGTTGGGCTCGATGCCGAACAGCTTCAGGCGATAGGCCGCCTGCAGGGTGGCCTCGGCGATCTGCTCGACCGTCGGATCCTCCTGCACGTGGGTGTCGACGAAGAAGAACACGCCCTGCTGGTTGATCACGCCGGTCATCGCCGAGGTCGAGCTCACCCGGCCTTCCAGCGGAATCACGCTGCGCGCATAGCCGAGCTTCTTGTGGAAGCGGCCGACCACGCCGGTCAGCAGCGCGTCGGCCTCGCCGCGCGCCACCATCACCGCGCCGATCAGGGTCGGACGCGAGCGCATCAGTTCCTTGGCCGCGCTGACGGTGACGCCGCGGCGCTCGGTCAGCGCGTGGTAGTACTGCCAGTAGTCGTTGAAGCGCGGGTCGTCATGGATGTTGGTGACCTCGAAATCCACGCCGGCGGTGAGGCGCAGGCCCATGCGCTCGATGCGCGCGTCGATCACGTCCGGGCGGCCGATCAGGATCGGGAACGCCAGGCCCTCGTCGACCACGTTCTGCACCGCGCGCAGCACCACCTCCTCCTCGCCCTCGGCATAGACCACGCGCTGCTTGTCGGCCCGCGCGCGGTCGTAGACCGGCTTCATCATCAGGCTGGTGCGGTAGACGAACTGGCCGAGCTTGTCGCGGTAGGCGGCCATGTCCTCGATCGGGCGCGTGGCCACGCCCGAGTCCATCGCCGCCTGCGCCACCGCGGCCGACAGCTCGACCAGCAGGCGCGGGTCGAGCGGGCGCGGGATCAGGTACTCGGGGCCGAAGCTCGGAGTCTCGCCGCCGTAGGCCGCGCCCAGGTCCGAGGCCTCGCGCCGCGCCATCGCCGCGATCGCCTTGACGCAGGCGATCTTCATGTCCTCGTTGATGCCGGTGGCACCGACGTCGAGCGCGCCGCGGAACAGGTACGGGAAGCACAGCACGTTGTTGATCTGGTTCGGGTAGTCCGAACGGCCGGTGCCGATGATGCAGTCCGGGCGCACCGCCTTGGCGGCCTCCGGGGTGATCTCGGGGTTCGGGTTGGCCAGCGCGAAGATCACCGGCTGGCGCGCCATCGTCGCGACCATCTCCGGCTTGAGGATGCCCGCGGCCGACAGGCCGAGGAAGATGTCGGCGCCGTCGACGATCTCGGCCAGCGTGCGCTTGTCGGTGTCGCGCGCGTAGCGCTGCTTGTCCGGATCCAGGTCGGTACGGCCGGTGTGGATCACGCCGTCGCGGTCCAGCGCCAGGATGTTTTCCGGCTTCAGGCCCAGCGAGACCAGCATGTTGACGCAGGAGATTCCCGCCGCGCCCATGCCGGTGGTGGCCAGCCTGACTTCCTCGATCTTCTTGCCCGTGACCACCAGCGCGTTGAGCACCGCGGCGCCGACGATGATCGCGGTGCCGTGCTGGTCGTCGTGGAACACCGGGATGTTCATGCGCTCGCGCAGCTTGCGCTCGACCACGAAGCACTCCGGCGCCTTGATGTCCTCGAGGTTGATGCCGCCGAAGGTCGGCTCCAGGCTGGCGATGATGTCCACCAGCTTGTCCGGGTCGTTCTCGTCGATCTCGATGTCGAACACGTCGATGCCGGCGAACTTCTGGAACAGCACACCCTTGCCTTCCATCACCGGCTTGGACGCCAGCGGCCCGATGTTGCCGAGCCCCAGCACCGCGGTGCCATTGGAGATCACCGCCACCAGGTTGCCGCGGGCGGTCAGCTCGCTGGCCTGCTGCGGGTCCTCGACGATGGCCTCGCAGGCGAACGCCACGCCCGGCGAATACGCCAGCGACAGGTCGCGCTGGGTCAGCATGGGCTTGGTCGCGGTGACCTTGATCTTGCCCGCCGGCTGCTGGCGGTGGTAGTCGAGGGCAGCCTGCTTGAATTCTTCTTTGGACATTGCGGGAGACTTGGACTCTTGACAGATGCGCGCGGGAAACACGGATTCTACTCCTCCGTGACGAAGCCCTGCCCGGGCGGCCGCGCTGCGCGGGCCTGGCGGGAAGGCGGGGTTCAGAAGCTCAGTCGGGCACCGCCGCGGGGGCGATGACGCGCGCGGCGGCGGGCCACGCACGCGGCCGCGACCGGGTCGGGCACGCAGCGGACACGCGCACGGCGGGGTCACTCATTGCCGGCTCCGGCGGCCGGCGCGGCGGTGCCGGCCGCCGGCGCTGCGCCCATCAGGCCGTGGCTGCGCGCCCACTGCGCGAACAGCCCCGGCCACTGCGCCACCAGCGTGCCGGGCCGGCCCAGCCCGAAGCTGTGGCCGCCCTGCTCGAACAGGTGCAGTTCCACCGGCACGCCGATCGCATGGGTGGCCTGGTACATCGCCAGGCTGTGGCCGACGTCGACGGTGGGGTCGTCCACCGCCTGCACCAGGAACACCGGCGGCATGTCCTTGCGCACGTGCTTTTCCACCGAATACGCCTGCGCCGCATCGGGCTGGCCGGCGAGTTCGCGCCGCGAGCGGGTGGCGTCCAGCGGCGGCTGCAGCGACACCACCGGATAGATCATCGCCAGGAAGTCCGGCCGCGCCGGCAGCCGGTCGGCCGCGTCCACCGCGGGATAGAACTCGGTGTCGAAACGGGTCCCGATCACGCCGGCCAGATTTCCGCCGGCCGAGAACCCGATCACGCCGATACGCTGCGGATCGACGCCGAGCGCGGGCGCCCGGGCGCGCAGCAGGCGCAGCGCGCGCTGGCCGTCCTGGAACGGCGACACCGCGCTCCAGCCGTCGCCGGGCAGCCGGTAGTACACCACCGCCGCGGTGACCCCTTGCGATTGCAGCCACTGCGCGGCCGGGCGCGCCGCGCCACCGATCTGGATGCGGAAGTAACCGCCGCCGCCGTAGATCACCGCCGCGGTGCCGTCGGGATGGTCGGGCCGGAAGATCTCCATCCGCGCCTGGCCGATGTTGGACACCGCACCGCGGGCGCTGCCCCGGGTGCCGGTCTGCTCGGGCCCGTGCACCGTCTGCGGCCAGTGCCCCGCCGGCCACAGCGGCACGGTCTCCACCGACGCGGCCTGCGCGGCGAAGCTGCCGAGGGCCAGCATCAACGCCCACCCCCTGTGTCCCCGGCCGCCCGCGCTGTCGATCTTCATGCCCGCTCCGCGTGGTGTGGCGGCGGCCCGCCCGGGCGCTGCCGTGGCAGCGTGCCCGGGCGGAGGCCGCGCGGGCGCCGCAAGGAACGACGGCCCCGCAGGGCCGTCGTCGTCTCGATCAGATCGACCGCTTGTCGTCGACCGGAATCCCGCCGGCCAGCGCGGGCGTGCCGGGCACGTCGACCAGGGTGTCGCCACCGCCGTCGAGCGCCAGCTTGAGCTGGTCGCGGTCCAGCGCGTCCTCCCAGCGCGACACCACCACGGTGGCCACCGCGTTGCCGATGAAGTTGGTCAGCGAGCGGCACTCGCTCATGAAGCGGTCCACGCCCAGGATCAGCGCCATGCCGGCCACCGGCACGTCCGGCACCACCGACAGCGTCGCCGCCAGGGTGATGAAGCCGGCGCCGGTCACGCCGGCCGCGCCCTTGGAGCTGAGCATCGCCACCGCCAGCAGGGTGATCTGCTGGCCCAGGGTCAGGTCGACGTTGGTGGCCTGGGCGATGAACAGCGCGGCCAGGGTCATGTAGATGTTGGTGCCATCCAGGTTGAACGAGTAGCCGGTCGGGACCACCAGGCCCACCACCGACTTCTTGCAGCCGGCCTTCTCCATCTTCTCCATCAGCGACGGCAGCGCCGACTCCGACGACGAGGTGCCCAGCACCAGCAGCAGCTCGGCTTTCAGGTAGCGGATCAGCTTCAGCACCGAGAACCCGCACAGGCGGCAGACCACGCCCAGGATCACCAGCACGAACAGCAGCGAGGTCACGTAAAACGAACCCACCAGCCAGGCCAGGTTGACCAGCGATTCCAGGCCGTACTTGCCGATGGTGAAGGCGATCGCGCCGAACGCGCCGATCGGGGCCGCCCGCATCAGGATGTGCACCAGCCGGAACACCGGCGCGGTCAGCGCCTCCAGGAAGGTCAGCACCGGGCGGCCGCGCTCGCCCGTCAGGGCCAGCGCGATGCCGAACAGCACCGCCACGAACAGCACCTGCAGGATGTTGCCGTCGACGAAGGCGCTGACCAGGGTCGCCGGGATGATGTCCATCAGGAAGCCGGTCAGGGTCAGCTCGTGCGACTTCTCCACGTAGCTGTGCACCGCGGCCTGGTCCAGGTCGGCCGGGTTGATGTTCATGCCGGCGCCGGGCTGCACCACGTGCGCGACGATCATGCCCACGATCAGCGCCAGGGTGGAGAAGAACAGGAAGTACACCATCGCCTTGGCGAACACCCGCCCGACGCTGCGCAGGTGGGTCATGCCGGCGATGCCGGTGACGATGGTCAGGAAGATGACCGGGGCGATGATCATCTTCACCAGCTTGATGAAGGCGTCACCCAGCGGCTTCAGGCTCTCGGCGAAGGCCGGCTCGAAGTGGCCCAGCAGCGCGCCCAGGACGATCGCCACGACCACCTGGAAGTAGAGCTGCCGGTAGAAGGGCACAGGGGCCGCCTGGGGGCGGTCGGTCGTGCTGATGTGCATGCAAGGGCTCCGGTAGGCTGGGCCGCGCCCGGTCCGGGTGCGGCGTAGGGTCGCATTCTGCGCACAGCCCCGGGGATCAGCAGATAACCTATTGGTACTACGTAACCCATTGGTCGTACTCGGGGAGTTTGCGAGTATTCAAGGTCGTAGACTTCAGTCGCTCCGGGAACGGCCGCTATCTGCAGGCGGGCGGACCCTCACGTCCGGAGACGCCCATGCGCCGTTCCCCCGGGACCGGCGACAGGACGGTGTACCACCCGCGCGAGCCTTGCCTGGACGTATGACGAGTGCCGGCGCGTCACTTTCCCTAACCACGTAGACCGACACCATGCGCCATACCCTGCTCTTCACCGCTCTGTGCCTGGCCGCCGCCCCGCTCGCCGCCAGCGCCGCCGACATCGAGAACTGGCCGACCAAGTACACCTTCGGCGACGGTACCGAGGCTGCGCTCACCGGCAACTTCGCCTTCGACCTCAACCAGTTCTCCGGCGACGACCGCCTCGAGGACCGGGACGACTTCCGCCGCAAGGAATTCGGCCTGACGGTCAAGAAGAAGGGCGTCTACGACGCCATGGTGTACTTCGACTTCGAGTCCAAGCTCTGGCTCGACGTGTTCTTCCGCTTCGAGACCAAGGCCCTGTTCGGCCAGGACTACGGCCGCGTGCGCCTGGGCTACATCAAGGTGCCGGTGGGCCTGGAAGGCGTGCAGAGCTCGCGCGCGAGCTCGCTGATGGAACTCGGCCTGCCGATCCAGGCGATCTTCCAGGGCCGCCGGACCGGTGCCGAGTGGACCCTCGAGCGCCCCCGCTACCTGCTGCAGGCCGGCGCCTACGGCGGCAAGGACCTGCAGGGCGACAACCCCGGCACCACCCAGGCGCTGCATGCGGTCTGGACCCCGGTCAAGGCCGAGGGCGACGTCCTGCACCTGGGCATCTCCGGCTCGGTCGAGAACCCCCGCGGCTACTCCAACGGCCTCGGCGTGTCGTTCGGCCCGCGCGTGCGCCTGCGTGCGCGGCCGGAGGCCGGCCTCACCGATGTGCGCCTGATCGACACCGGCACCATCGTCGACGTCGACCACGTGACCCGCGCCGGCCTGGAGGCGGTCTGGATCAAGGGGCCGTTCTCGGTGCAGGGCGAGACGCTGCGCGCCGAGGTCGCCCGCGACAACGGCCTGCCGCACTACATCGCCCAGGGCCAGTACATCTACGGCAGCTGGGTGGCGACCGGCGAGTCGCGCACCTATGCGGCCGGCGCGCCGGGCAACGTCAAGCCGGCGCACGACTACGGCGCGGTGGAACTGGTGGCGCGCTACAGCCGGCTGGACCTGGACGACAACCTGGTCACCGGCGGTCGCCAGCACGACACCACCGTGGGCGCCAACTGGTACCTCACCAGCCACTTCAAGCTGGCCGCCAACTACAGCTGGGTGGACGCCTCCCACAACGGGGTGCACGTGACCCCGCACGTGTTCGAGATGCGCGCGCAGGTCCAGTTCTAACCTGGCCCCCGGCCCGGCACCTGCGCACGGCGGCCCCGTGTGCAGGCGCCGGCCTGCTGCGTCGCCGCGGCGGGGACGCCATACTGGCGGGCATGCACCGATCCCGTAACCGCCGCCTCTTCGCCACCCTGCTGGTGGTGATCGGCGGCATGCTGCTGGCCATGCTCGCCGCCGGCCACTTCGTCGAGCAGCGCGCCCTGCAGGACGAGAGCGCCACCGTGCGCCGCCAGCTCGACCTCTATGCCCAGGCGCTACAGCAGCGCATCGACCGCTACCGCACCCTGCCGCAGATCCTGGCGCTGGACCCGGAGCTGCGTGCGGCCGTGCTGGCACCGCTGGACACGGCCGCGGTGGCCCGGCTCAACCTCAAGCTGGAACGCGCCAACGCCGTCACCCGCTCCTCGACCCTGACCCTGATCGACGCGCACGGCACCGCGCTGGCGGCCAGCAACTGGCGCGACCTGCGCAGCAACGTGGGCATGGACTACAGCTTCCGGCCCTACGTGCAGCAGGCCCTGGCCACCGGCGCCGGCCACTTCTACGGGATCGGCATGACCACCGGCGAGCCGGGCTACTTCCTGTCCCAGGCGATCCGCGACGCCCAGGGCCGGGTGGCCGGCATCGTCGTCATCAAGATCGCGCTGGCGGCGCTGGAGCAGGAGTGGCTGCGCACGCCGGACATCGTGCTCGCCTCCGATTCGCACGACGTGGTGTTCCTGGCCAGCCGCAGCGAATGGCGCTACCGCCTGCTGCGGCCGCTGCAGCCGCGCGACCGCCGGGAGCTCGGCGCCACCCGCCAGTACGCCGACCAGGCGCTGCTGCCGCTGCAGCGGCGCATCCTGGAGGACACCGCCCACGGCGGCCTGCTCGCCGAGGTCAGGCAGCCGGCGCTGCGGGGTCCGGTGCTCTGGCAGACCCTGCAGGTCCCCGAGAGCGGCTGGCGCCTGCACCTGCTGCACGACACCCGCGCCAGTGCCGGCGCCGGGCGGGCGGCGGCGATCGCCGCGGCCGCCACCTGGCTGACGCTGGCGCTGCTGACGCTGTTCATCCAGCAGCGGCGCCGGCTGTCGGCGCTGCGCCAGCGCAGCCGGCGCGAGCTGGAGACGCTGCTGCAGCAGCACGCGCAGGAACTGCGCACCGCCCAGGACGGCGTCGTCGAAGCCGCGCAGCAGGCCAACACCGGGCTCAGCCGCAGCCTGGAGCACCTGCCGCAGGGCGTGGTGATCATCGATGCCGACCTGCGCCTGGTGGCCTGGAACTCGCGCTACGTCGACCTGTTCCGGTTCCCGCCGGAGCTGGTGCAGGTGGGCCGCCCGATCGAGGACCTGTTCCGCCACAACGCGCGTCGCGGCCTGCTCGGCCCCGGCCCGATCGAGGCGGCGATCGAGCGCCGGCTCAACCACCTGCGCAGCGGCAAGCCGCACATGCGCGAGAGCGAGAAGGACGACGGCACGGTGCTGGAGATCCGCGGCAACCCGCTGCCCGACGGCGGCTTCGTCACCAGCTATGCCGACATCACCAGCTACAAGAACGCCGCGCGCGAACTGCGCTCGCTCGCCGACGCGCTGGAGCACCGGGTGGACGAGCGCACCCGCGACCTGGCCGCGGCCAAGCGCGAGGCGGAGAACGCCAACCGCTACAAGACCCGCTTCGTGGCCTCGGCGGTGCACGACCTGCTGCAGCCGCTCAACGCCGCGCGCATGTTCCTGTCGGTGCTGCGCGGCCAGCTGCACGAGCGCGAGGGCCAGCAGCTGGTGGACAACATCGAGGGGGCGCTGACCGCCCAGGACGCCATCCTCAACAGCCTGCTCGACATCTCGCGGCTGGAATCGGGCACGCTGAAGACCCAGGTGCGCGACTTCGCGCTCGGGCCGCTGCTGGAGGCGCTGGCGCGCGAGTTCGGCATCCTCGCCGACGGCCGCGCGCTGCAGCTGGACCGGGTCGCCACCGGCGCGGTGGTGCTCAGCGACGAGAACCTGCTGCGGCGCATCCTGCAGAACTTCCTGTCCAACGCGATCCGCTACACCCCGCGCGGGCGCGTGCTGCTGGGCTGCCGGCGGCAGGGCGGCTGGCTGCGCATCGAGGTCCACGACCAGGGGCCGGGCATTCCCGAGAGCCTGCAGCAGGAGATCTTCGAGGAATTCCGCCGCCTGGACGACGGCGTGGTGAACGACCGCGGCGCCGGGCTGGGGCTGGCGATCGTCGAGCGCATCGGCCGCCTGCTCGGCCATCGCATCGGGCTGCGCTCGGTGCTGGGCCGCGGCAGCGTGTTCTCGGTCTGCGTGCCATTGGGCGACCGCGCGGCCGCGGCCGACGCCGCGAACCATCCGCCCGCGCTGATGCGCGACAACGGCAACGACCCGATCCTGCACGGCTGCCGGATCTGGTGCGTCGACGACGACCCGCGCGTGTGCGAGGCCAGCCGCACGCTGCTGGAGCGCTGGAACTGCCACGTGGACTTCGCCGGCGGGCCGGACGAGGCCCTGGCCGCGGCGCTGCCACTGGAAGCGCCCGAGCTGGTGCTGCTGGACGTGCGCATGGGCAGCCGCGACGGCCCGGCGCTGTTCCACGAGCTGGCCACGCGCTGGGGTGGCGAACCGCGGGTGATCCTGGTCACGGCCGAGGCCGACCCCGCGCTGCGGGCGCTGGCGCGCGAGAATAGCTGGGGCTTCCTGGCCAAGCCGGTACGCCCGCCCGCGCTGCGCGCGCTGATCACGCAGATGCTGCTGCGCCGCGGCGGCTGAGCCTCGCCCCTCGCCGTCGAGGCGGCCCGCGAGGCCTGCGGGCCTCGCGGGCCGAGACACGCCGGTGTCGCAGCTGCTACGATATCGAGAATCATTAGCATTTGTTCGCAACATTCTGCGTCCGTCGGCCCGGCTTTGCGCCGCCGCCCGGCGCGTTAAAGGGACCCCCACCGCCATGTCTTTCCCCCTGCCCGCAGCGGCCGCCACGCCGCTCGCCGCCGCCATCTGCCTCTTCGTCGCCTCTTCCGCCGCCGCGCAGACGTCCGTCGCCGATCCCGGCACGCTCGATGCCGTGGTGGTCTCGGCCTCGCGCTCGAACATGACCGTGGCCGAGTCGCCGCAGACCGTGCTGATCATCGACAAGCAGCAGATCCAGCAGCAGCTGACGATCTCGAGCAACTCCTCGGACGTGCTGGCCAACCTGATCCCGTCCTACACGCCCAGCCGCGGCAAGATGAACGGCAGCGGCGAGACCCTGCGCGGGCGTACGCCGCTGATCCTGATCGACGGCGTGCCGCAGTCCAACCCGATCCGCCCCACCGGGCGCGAGGCGCACACCATCGACTTCGGCATGGTCGAGCGCATCGAGGTCATCCAGGGCGCGAACGCGATCAACGGCCTCGGCGCCACCGGCGGCACCATCAACATCATCACCCGTCGCCCGCAGGACGGCTCGCTCAACCAGCACCTCGAGGTGCAGGCCACGGTGCCGACCGACGAGACCCGCGCCGAGACCACCAGCTACGAGACCCGCTACCGGGTGGACGGCCGCTCGGGCAAGTTCGACTACCTGCTCTCGGCCAGCTACAGCGACCAGGGCCTGTACGTGGACGGCCAGGGCCGCCCGATCGGCGCCGACAACACCCAGGGCGACCTGATGGCCTCGCGCGCCTACGACGTGCTCGCCAAGGTCGGCTACCAGGTCGACGACGCGCAGCGCCTGATTGCCAGCGTCAACCGCTACCGCATCCGCAACGACAACGACTACATCGGCGTGGCCGGCGACCGCGCCCTGGGCCTGCCCACCACCTCGGTGCGCGGCACGCCGCCCGGCACCGCGCCGTGGAACGACGTGTGGACCACCAGCCTGGCCTACACCCACGACGACCTGGCCGGCATGCAGCTGAGCGCGATGGTGTTCAACCAGGAGTTCGAGGGCCTGTTCGGTGCCGACAACTCGAGCACCTTCCAGGATCCGCTGATCGCGCCGGTCGGCACGCTGTACGACCAGTCGCGCTCGGTCGCCTCCAAGTGGGGCAGCAAGGTCAGCCTGACCAAGGATGACCTGCTGGATTCGCGGCTGAAACTGACCGGCGGCTTCGACCTGCTGGCCGACCGCGGCAAGCAGGACCTCTACGGCACCGGCCGCACCTACGTGCCCGAGTCGGACTACCGCAACGTCTCGCTGTTCCTGCAGGGCGAATACAAGCTGCGCCCGGAACTGACCCTGCACGCAGGCGTGCGCCGCGAGGAGGCCAAGCTCGAGATCGACAGCTACCAGACCCTGTGGCGCTACAACCGGGTGGACGTGGAAGGTGGCAAGCTGGACTTCAACCAGACCCTGTACAACGTCGGCCTGGTCTACGAGCCGGTGCGCGACCTCAGCTTCTTCGCCAGCTACTCCGAGGGCTTCGGCATGCCGGACGTGGGCCGCGTGCTGCGCGCCATCAACGTGCCCGGCACCACCGTGGCCAGCCTCAGCGACCTGGAGCCGATCCTGACCAAGAGCGTGGAGGCCGGCACCCGCCTGCGCCGCGGCGCGCTTGACCTGGACCTGAGCTACTTCGAGTCCAATTCCGACCTCGGCACCCGCGTGATCGCCGTCAACGGCGCCTTCATGATGAGCCGCGAGAAGACCCGCGTGCAGGGCGTGGACGCCGCGCTGGGCTACCGCATCAACGACGTGCACCGCGCGCGCCTGTCCTACGCCTATACCCGCGGGCGCTACGACAGCGACAACGACGGCAGCCTGGATGCGCGGCTGGACGGCCTCAACGTCGCGCCGAACCGGCTGATCGCGACCTGGTCGGCGGACTGGACGCCACAGCTGGCCACCTTCGTGCAGGCCCAGCATGCCTTCAGCCAGCGCTTCGACGAGGCCGCCAAGCGGTTCAGCGGCTACACCCTGGTCGATGCCACCGCCGTCTACCGGCTGCCGCGCGGCGAGCTGCGCCTGGGCGTGTCCAACCTGCTGGACAAGGACTACATCACCTACTACTCGCAGTCGGCGCTGGTCGAGCCGCTGCGCTACTTCGCCGGCCGCGGCCGCACCGTGACCGCGGGCTACGCGCTGGACTTCTGAGCCGGGCCGGCCGTACCCGCCGCGACCGCCCGCGGTCGGCGGGAGCGGCCGCTCAGCCCTCGCCCTCCGGCTCCAGCGCCTTGACCAGCACCGCGGCCTGGGTGCGGCTGTAGCAGTCGAGCTTCTTCAGGATCGCGGTGACGTGGACCTTGACGGTGTTCTCGGCCAGGCCCAGTTCGTGCGCGATCTGCTTGTTGAGCAGGCCGTCGGCCAGGCACATCAGCACCCGGAACTGCTGCGGGGTGAGCTGGGCCAGCTTGGCGGCCAGCTGGGCGTCGGCCTCGGACCGCTCGGCGGTCATCGGCGGGAACCAGGTCCCGCCGTCCATCACCGCGGCCACCGCGGTGCCGATGGTGTCGGCCGGCGACGACTTGGGGATGAAGCCGGCCGCGCCGAACTGCTGCGCGCGCCGGATCACGCGCGGGTGGTCGTTGGAGGAGATCACCACCACCGGCACGTCCGGATGCTCGCCGCGCACGTGCAGCAGCGCCGAGAACCCGCGCGCGCCCGGCATCGCCAGGTCCAGCAGCACCAGCTCGGCCTCGGGATGGAGCTGCAGCGCGGTGCCCAGGGTGGCGGCGCTGGAGGCCTCGATCACCCGCACGTGCGGCAGGGTCTGGCGCAGCACGTGGATGACCGCGGCGCGGAACAGCGGGTGGTCGTCGGCGACGAGGATGATGGGATCGGCCATCGTGCAAGTCTGGCACGGGTCGCGGGTGGTTTTCCCGCCCGCGCGCCCGCGGTGCCGGAATCCGGGCGCCGGGCCGCGCCGGAGCGCGCGCCCGGTTCAGTCCTGCGGGGGACGCATGCTGCTGCGCCAGGCCTCCAGGAACTGGCGCCGCTTGAGCGCATCCAGGTACACCAGCAGGCCGGGCCCGAGCGCGATCGGGCGGAAGGTGCGCGGCGCCCCGTGCGGATCGCCGTCCGGCGGCAGGATCGGCATCAGCCGCGCCTCGCGCGACAGTACCCGCTGGCCGCGCGCGGACAGCAGGTAGTCGAGGAAGCGGCGCGCCTCGGCCGCGTGCGGGGTGTCGCGCGGGATCACCGCGGTGCGCAGCGCGACCAGGGTGTAGTCCTCCGGCTGCACGATCGCCAGCGGCGCGCCGGCGTCGATCCGCGCCTGCGCATAGGAGCCGAGCACGTTGTAGGCCAGCAGCAGCTCGCCGCGGCTGACCCGGTCCAGCAGCACGCCGGTGCGCTCCTCCAGCCGCACGTGGTTGTCGCCCAGCGCGGCCAGCAACGCGCCGGCGATGCTGCCGAGCTGGCTGTCCTGGGTGGCGAACAGGTAGCCCACGCCGCTGCGCTCCACGTCGTAGGTACCGACCCGGCCGCGCAGCGGCGCGTCCGCGGCGCGCAGCAGCGCCAGCAGCTGGCGCCGGGTCCGCGGCACCCGCGCCGCCGGCAGCCGCTTCGTGTTGTAGACGATGGCCACCGGCTCGTAGCTGATGCCGAAGGCCTCGTGCCGCCACTGCGCCCACGCCGGCAGCGCCTCGGTCTGCGGCGAGCGGTGCTGCAGCGCATGGCCGTCGTTCACCAACTTGGTCTGCAGGTCCATGCTGGCGCTGATCAGCAGGTCGGCGCGCTGCGCGCCGGTGGACGGGTGCAGGTAGCGCGCGTACATGTCCCAGGCGATCACGTCCTCGTAGACCACCTCGGTGCCCGGGTGCAGCTGCTGGTAGTCGGCCACCACCGCGGCGAACACCTCGATGTCGGTCGAGCCCTGGATGCGCAGCTGCGCGGTGGCCGGGCCGCGCGCGGGAAAGCGCTTCACGTCGCCGGGATTGGCGGCCGCGGGGGCGGCCAGCGCCAGCAGGGCCCACAGCGTCGGCAGCCATAGTCGTCGGATCATGCATGCAACCTCGGAAAGCGCAGGGTGGCGATCAGGCCGCCGCCGATGCGATTGGAGAGATCGATGCGGCCGCCGTGGCTGTCGACCACGCGCCGCACGATCGCCAGGCCGAGGCCGGCACCGCCGGCGGCCACGCCGTCGCCGCGCGCGAAGCGCTCGAACACGCGCTCGGCGTCCGCGGCGGCGATGCCGGGACCGTGGTCGGCCACGGTCAGCACGCAGTCGCGGCCCTCCCGCGTCAGCGCCAGCTGCAGCGGGCCGTCGCCGCCGTACTTGCAGGCGTTGTCGATCAGGTTCTTGATCGCCTCGCGCAGCAGCAGCGCGTCGCCGCGCACCCAAGCCGGCTCGGCGCTCACCGCCAGCTGCAGGCGCGGCCGCGGCAGTGCCTGCGGCAGGGCCTCGTGCAGGGCCTGGTGGATCACCTCGGCCAGGTCGACCTCGCCGAAGCGCTGCAGGTGGGCGCGGTGGATGACGCTGGCATCGCTGAGCAGCTGGTTGAGCAGCCGGCTCATGTGGCTGGCGTTGCGCTCGATCGCGGCCAGGCTGCGCCGCATGTCCTCGGGATCGTCGTCGTCCAGCGCCAGTTGCGCCTGCGCACGCAGCGCCGCCAGCGGCGTGCGCATCTGGTGCGCGGCCTCGGCCATGAACGCGCGCAGGGTCTCGTTGCTGCTCGACAGCCGCCCCATGAAGCGGTTGAGCGAGGCCACCAGCTGCGCCATCTCCTGCGGCGCGGCCACGTCCAGCGGCTTCAGGTCGGACGGCTCGCGCCGTGAAAGGTCGCGCTCGATCCGCGCCAGCGGGCGCAGCGCCCGGTACACGCCGAAGCCCGCCAGCGCCAGCGACAGCAGCGACAGCACCCCGATCACGCCGAGTGCCCGCGTCACCACGTCCTGCGCCAGCACGTCGCGCGCGCGCCGGGTCTGGCCGACCTGCACCCGCACCTCGCCCTGCGCGGCGGCCGAGGCCACGCGGCGGGCCACCACCACGAAGCGCACCGGTTCGCCGCTGTAGGCCGCATCGAACAGCAGCGGCGCGCCGGGTTCCGCACGCCGCGGCGCGGCCGGCAGGTCGGGATAGCCGGTGACGGTGCGGCCGCGGTCGTCGTAGACGCGGTAGAACACGCGGTCTTCCGGCGCCATCGCCAGCAGGTCCAGCGAGGCATAGGGCAGGTCGACCTGCCACTGCCCGTCGACCAGCGCCACGCTGTCCACGATCGACAGCGCCGAGGACACCAGCAGGTGGTCGTAGGAGCGGTCGGCGGCACGCTGGCCGTAGTCGCGCGCGCCGAAGAACAGCAGCACCGCGCCCAGCGCGGACAGCGTGCCCAGGTACAGCCACAGCGTGCGCCGGATCGACGGCACGCTGCGCGGCTCAGCGCGTATCGCCGCCATCGCCGGGTTCCATCGCCTGGAGCAGGTAGCCGGTGCCGCGCACGGTGACGATGCGCAGCGGTGCGTCGGCGAGCTTGCGGCGCAGGCGCCCGATGTACAGCTCGATCGCGTTCGGGCCGGCCTCGTCGTCGAAGCCGAACAGGCCGTTGCCGATCTCGTCCTTGGCCACCACCTGGCCGAGCCGGCCGATCAGGATCTCCAGCAGCCGGTACTCGCGGTTGGGCAGCTCGATCGGCTCGCCGTCGAGGCTGACGCGGTGGGCGGCGTTGTCGAACTGGAAGGCGCCGACCTGCACCACCTCGCTGGCCTGGCCGCGGTTGCGCCGCAGCAGCACCCGGCAGCGCGCCTCGAATTCGCGGAAGTCGAACGGCTTGCCGAGGTAGTCGTCGGCACCCACGTCCAGCGCCTGCACGCGGTCCTCGATGCCGTCGCGCGCGGTCAGCATCAACACCGGGGTGGCGTCGCCGCGCTCGCGCATTCCGGCCAGCACGCGCAACCCGTCCATCCGCGGCAGGCCGATGTCGAGCACCACCAGGTCGAAGCTCTGGTAGCGCAGCACGCTGGCCGCCGTCAGCCCGTCCTGCTGCCAGTCCACCGCATGCCCGCTGCGGCGCATGCGCCGCACGATGGCGTCGGCGAGGTCGGGGTTGTCTTCTACCAGCAGCAGGCGCATGGAGCCGGGATTGGGGAGTCGGGAATCGGTAATCGCAACGGCGAGCTACCGCGGCAGGAAGGTAACAGGCCCGGCCCGCAAAAGCTCCTGCTCCTGCGATTCCCTCTTCCCGATTCCCCGATCGCGCCACGACAGGTCGATGACAGCTTCGCGGGCCTAGGCTCCGGGGACGTCGCCGTGCGGCTGCGGTCGTGCGGCGGCCCCGTTCACTACAACGCGTGCCAACGCGTACCTGGGAGGGTATGTGACTATCGAGACATCGCGCCTGCGCGTCGGGCTGGCTTGCCTTGCGCTGGGCCTGGCCGCCAGCGCCCATGCCGCCGACGACGACGGCGACGTCACCGCGACCGTGGGCGGCCGCGTGCACTGGGACTTCGCCGCCTTCGACAACGACGCGCGCGGCACGCCGGACCGCGACGACACCCAGTTCCGCCGGGTCTGGCTGGACGTGTCGGGCAAGTTCTACGGCTTCGACTACAAGGCCGAGGCCGACTTCGCCGGGCTGCAGAACGAGCCGGGCGGCCGCGGCATCCTCGCGCGCGACGTCTACCTGGCGCGCCGCTTCGCCGCCGGCACGCTGACCGTCGGCCAGTTCAAGCAGTACTTCTCGCTGGACGACCGCACCGGCTCGAACTTCGGCCAGTTCCTGGAACGCGGCTACGCGGCCACCACGCTGGCGCCGATCTACCGCAAGGCGGTGTCCTGGCAGGGCGCACGCCCGGACGCGACCTGGGTGGTCAGCGCCTACAGCCTGGAGAGCATCGACAACTCCACCACCCGCGGCCGCGCGCTCGGCAGCCGCCTCACCTGGGCGCCCGAGGGCGAGGCCACGCGCCTACGCCACCTCGGCGTGTCGCTGGCGCACGAGCGCTACGACCATCCTGGCGGCGACGGCGCCGCCACCCTGCTGATCCGCCCGCGCCCGGACAACGACCTGGCCAACAACAGCCGCATCACCCTGGCCCGCTTCGACGCCGGCCGCGACGCCGACTTCGACAAGTGGTCGCTGGAGTACGCCCAGGTGCGGGGGCCCTGGTCCTGGCAGGGCGAGCTCAGCGGCGGGCGCATCGACGATGGCAGTGAGCGCGCTTCGCTGCTGGCCGGCTACGGCTTCGTCAGCTGGTTCGTCACCGGCGAATCGCGAGCCTACGATCGCAAGACCGGCCGTTTCACCCGGGTCAAGACCCTCAACCACCGCGCCGGCGCGTTCGAGCTGGCGCTGCGCTACGACCGCATGAGCGGCGAGCAGCACCGCATCGGCGGGGCGGACCTGATCGATGCCCGCACCGAGGCCTGGACGCTGGGCGGCAACTGGTACCTGCGGCCGAACCTGCGGCTGATGCTGGACGTGATCGACAGCGAGAACCACGACCGCCTGCTGCATGCCACCGTCGACCATACCCTGGCGGTCACCGGCCGCTTCCAGTACGACTTCTGAGCCTGCCGCCACGCCCGCCCGGGCGCCGCCGCGGCGCGCCGCCCCCGCTCCCCTTCTCCACCCGCCTCACAGGAACGTCCCGCTCATGCTGACCGCGCTCGGTTTCGGAATGGTCATCACCTTCATGTACCTGATCATGAGCAAGCGGCTGTCGCCGCTGGTCGCGCTGATCACGGTGCCGATCGTGTTCGCGCTGGCGGGCGGCTTCGGCACCGGCATCAACGAGATGATGCTCGACGGCATCAAGAAGATCGCGCCCACCGGCGTGATGCTGATGTTCGCGATCCTCTATTTCGGGGTGATGATCGATGCCGGCCTGTTCGACCCGCTGGTGCGGCGCATCCTGCGCATCGTCAAGGGCGACCCGATGAAGATCGTGCTCGGCACCGCGATCCTGGCGCTGCTGATCTCGCTCGACGGCGACGGCTCCACCACCTACATGATCACCGTGTCGGCGATGCTGCCGCTGTACCGGCGGCTGGGCATGAACGCGCTCAACCTGACCTGCGTGACCATCCTCGCCGGCGGCGTGATGAACCTGACCCCGTGGGGCGGGCCGACCGCGCGCGCGGCCACCGCGCTGCACGTGGACCCGGCCGACGTGTTCATCCCGCTGGTGCCGGCGATGGCGCTGTCGATCGGCGGCATCCTGGTGCTGGCCTGGTGGCTGGGCATGAAGGAGCGCCGCCGGCTGGGCGTGGTGCGGCTGCCCGGCGACGACTGGATGGACTCCAGCGTGTCCGACGACGGCGACGCGCTGCCCACCGTGGAGAACGCCGAGGACATCAAGCGCCCGCGGCTGCTGTGGGTGAACCTGGGCCTGACCCTGGCGCTGATGGCCGCGCTGGTGGTCGGGGTGCTGCCGATGCCGGTGTTGTTCATGATCGGCTTCGCGATCGCGCTGGTGATCAACTACCCGGACCTGGCCGAGCAGCGCCGCCGCGTGGTCAACCACGCCGGCAACGTGCTGTCGGTGGTGGCGCTGATCTTCGCCGCCGGCATCTTCACCGGCATCCTGTCCAACACCGGCATGGTCGAGGCGATGTCGCGCAGCTTCCTGGCGGTGATCCCGGATGCGTGGGGCCCGTACCTGGCGGTGATCACCGCGATCGCGTCGATGCCGTTCACCTTCTTCATGTCCAACGACGCGTTCTACTTCGGCGTGCTGCCGATCCTGTCCGAGGCCGCCGGCCACTACGGCATCACCCCGGTGGAGATGGCGCGTGCCTCGCTCGCCGGCCAGCCGGTGCACCTGCTCAGCCCGCTGGTGCCCTCCACCTACCTGCTGGTCGGCCTGGCCAAGGTCGACTTCGCCGACCACCAGCGCTTCACCCTGAAGTGGGCGGTGCTGGTCTCGCTGCTCCTGCTGGGCGGTGGCCTGCTGTTCGGGCTGTTTCCGCTGGCCGCCTGACGGCGGCCCGGGAATCGGGAAGGGAGAACCGGGAATCGCCACCGCGGCTCCCGCTTTCCCCATTCCCGATTCCCCATTCCCTCCTCCAATGGAGTTCCAGATGACACTCCGCATCGCATACGTCACCAGCGGCATGGGCAGCGTGGGCACCGCGATCTGCCAGAAGCTCTCGCGCAACGGCCACACCGTGGTCGCCGGCTGCGGGCCGAACTCGCCGCGCAAGGCCGCCTGGCTGCGCGAGCAGCGCGAACTCGGCTTCGACTTCGTCGCCTCCGAGGGCAACGCCGCCGACTGGGACTCGACCGTCGCCGCGTTCGCCAAGGTCAAGGCCGAGGTCGGGGAGATCGACGTGCTGGTCAACAACGCCGGCGGCAGCCGCGACACCCTGTTCCGGCAGATGACGCGCGAGGACTGGCAGGCGGTGATGGCCAGCAACCTGCACTCGCTGTTCAACATCACCAAGCAGGTGGTCGACGGCATGACCGCGCGCGGCTGGGGCCGCATCGTCAACATCGGCTCGGTAAGCGCGCAGAAGGGCCAGATCGGCCAGATCAACTACGCCACCGCCAAGGCCGCGATGCACGGCTTCAGCCGCGCACTGGCGCAGGAGGTGGCCTCGCGCGGCGTCACCGTCAACACCGTGTCGCCGGGCTACATCGCCAGCGCGGCGATCAGCAGCTTCCCGCCGGACGTGCTCGATCGCCTGGCGACCTCGGTGCCCACGCGCCGGCTCGGACGCCCGGAGGAGGTCGCCGGCCTGTGCGCGTGGCTGGTGTCCGACGAGGCCGCCTACGTCACCGGCGCCGATTACGCGGTGAACGGCGGGCTGCACATGCGCTGACGCGGCAGCCCGCCGTGACAACGGACGCGCCGGCTCAGGGCTGCAGCAGCGCCAGCACCGCGCGCGCGGCGGCCTCGGACGAGGCCGGGTTCTGCCCGGTCACCAGGTAGCCGTCGGTGAGCACGTACACGCCCCAGTCGGCGCCCTTGCTGTAGTCGCCGCCGAGGCGCTGCAGTTCGTCCTCGACCAGGAACGGCACCACGTCGGTGAGGCCGACGCCGGCTTCCTCGCCGTTGGTGAAGCCGGTCACGCGCCGGCCCTTGACCAGCGGTTCGCCGGCCTCGCCCTTGACCCGGCGCAGCACGCCCGGCGCGTGGCAGACGAAGCCGGTGGGCTGGCCGGCGCGGGTGAAGTCCTCGATCAGCGCCACCGACTGCGCATCCTCGGCCAGGTCCCACAGCGGGCCATGGCCGCCCGGGTAGAACACCGCATCGAAGTCCGCCGCGCGCACCTCGGCCAGGCGGTGGGTGGATGCCAGCGCCTGCTGCGCGGCCGGGTCGCCCTTGAAGCGCGCGGTGGCGTCGGTCTGCGCGTCGGGCGCGTCGCTCTTGGGATCCAGCGGCGGCTGCCCGCCCTGCGGCGAGGCCAGCGTGACCACCGCGCCGGCATCCTGGAACACGTAGTACGGCGCGGCGAACTCCTCCAGCCAGAAGCCGGTCTTCTTGCCGGTCGTGCCCAGCTGGTCGTGCGAGGTGAGCACCATCAGGATCTGCATGCGGGTGTCCTACTGTAAACGGGGCAGGCAGTGTCGGCGCCGGCCCGTTGCGCCCCCGTGTAGGCGGCGGCGCCGGTTCAGGCCTGGCCGTCCGGGTAGTCGAGCCGGTCCATGCGGATGCGGTTGGCGAACAGCGAGAACGCCAGCATCCCGGCCAGCCCGCTGGCCCGGCTCACCCACGGCGGCAGCCAGCGCGGCGGCGCCAGCGTGCCGTCGGCGAACAACGGTGCCAGCGCGGCGACATCGCCCAGCGCCATCTTGCCGGCGAACAGCCAGCGGCACAGCTGCAGCTCGTCGCGCTGCAGCGAGTGGCGGAAGAAGGTGTGCACCGCCACCAGCCCGCGCAGGTACACGGTGTCCTTGTTGAACGCGCCGCCGCCGGTGGTGGGCACGCCGCGGAACACCCGCTGCGCCGACGAGAAGCTCTCCTCGGGGTTCTGCCCGGACTGGCCGAAATAGCGGAACACCTCGACGAAGTCCGCGCCGGTGCGCGCCATCGCGATCGCCTCGATGCGCAGGCTGATGCGCTTCATGCGCTCGATGTCGATGCTGCCGGTGATCTGCTCGGCGAAGGTGGCCAGGCCCTCCTGGGTGGCGGTGGTCCGCGGCGAGGACAGTGCCAGGCTGGGCAGGTGCACCTGCTCGCGGCCGTTGAGCGCGGTCAGCGAGTGCACCAGCGCCTCGTGGTGGAACAGCTGCGCGCGGTCGTAGTCGCTGAAGGTCGCGCCGGTGCGCAGGCGGATGCGGTGCGCCCCGGCGGCGGCCTTGGCCAGCAGCGCCGGATCCAGCTCGACGCGGATCACCCGCGATTCGAAGAACGCGTCCAGGTCGGCCTGCAGCTGCAGCCGCAGCGCGGTCGCCGAGACCGGCACCTGTTCCTCCGGGGCCAGCAGCTCGCGGTCGAGCTCGCGCGCGATCTGGATGAAGTGGCGCGCGGCCTCGCGCGTGGTCGGGCCGTTGCCGGGCATCGCATCGTCCGGCACGCCGTACAGCTGCGCCGAATACCCGTCCACCGCCGGCGTACCCAGCGCCTCCAGCAGCGCCGCCGCCAGGTCCCAGCTGCGCGCCGAGTCGGCCAGGTAGGCGCCGAGCGGGTGGGCCGGATCGGCGGCACGCGCGATCGCCTCCAGCTCGCGCCGGGTGTCGGCGAAGTCCAGCACGGGATACTCGACCTGCGGCAGCACCGGCGCGCCGCGCGCCACGCTGTCCAGGAACGGTGCCTGCGCCGCGGCGGGCCAGCTCGCCAGCGCCAGCAGGCGGATGCCGCGGACCGCCTTGACCAGCCGTGCGTCGAGCGCGGCGTGGTGCACGATCTCCGGCGCGGCGGCGCGCTTCACGGCGGCGGCCTCAGCGCCGCGCGGGACGCTTGCCCGACGGCTTGCCGCCGGGCCGGCCATGCGGCCGCGCCGCGGCGTTCTGCGCCTGGCGCACGGCGAGCTTGTCGGCCGCCGAGGCCAGTTCCTCGCGCAGCTTCATGTAGTTGGCCAGGCGGGCCGGGTCCAGCTCGTCGCGCTCGATCGCCGCCTGCACCGCGCAGCCGGGCTCGGCCAGGTGTGCGCAGTCGTTGAAGCGGCATTGCGCGGCCAGCGCCTCGATGTCGGCGAACCCGCCCTCGGCCAGGTCCTCCTCGCCGGTGGGCTTGAGCTCGCGCATCCCCGGGGTGTCGATCAGGCAGGCCCCGGTGGGCAGCGGGATCAGCGCCCGGTGGGTGGTGGTGTGGCGGCCGCGCGAGTCGTTCTCGCGCACCGCGTTGGTCTTCATCCGCTGGGTGCCGAGCAGGGTGTTGGTCAGCGTGGACTTGCCGGCACCGGAGGAACCCACCAGCACCGCGGTACGCCCGTCGCCCAGCCACGGCCGCAGCGCCGACACGCTCTCCGGGTCCTTGGCGTTGACCGTGCGTACGGCGATGTTCTGCGCGGCCAGTTCCATCAGCACCGCCACCGCGTCCTCGGCGTAGTCGGTCTGGTCGGCCTTGGTCAACACCACCACGGGCTCGGCGCCGCCACCGCCCACCAGCAGAAGATAGCGCTCGATGCGGCGCGGATTGAAGTCCGCATCCAGCCCGCAGACGATGAACACCGTATCGATGTTGGCCGCGATCACCTGCTGGTGGTAGTGCTCGCCGGCGGCCCCGCGCTTGATCGAGGTGCGCCGCGGCAGCAGCGCGACGATGCGCCTGCCCTCCATCAGCACCCAGTCGCCCACCGCCGCGCGCTCGTGGCTGGGGAAGCGCGGGCGCTGCCACTCGGGCAGCGACTCGGCCTTGACGCCGGCCTCCGCGGTGTCGGCCACCACGTAGCCGGTACGGTGCTGCTCGACCACACGCGCCGGCAATGCCTGCGGATGCGCGGCGAACAGCGCCTCCCAGGCCGGCTCCTCGGCCGGGCCGGGCCAGGGCCAGCCGATGGCCTGGAGGGTGGGGAAATCGGGGGAAGCCTGGGTCATGTGCCGATTCTAGGCGGTATCGCCGGAGCCCGCGGCCGGGCCGCCCACCCGCCCGCGGACGCGCCCCCTTGACTTCCGTTGCAGCTGCAAGCATGCCCGGCCTCCGCATTTCCGCTACCATGCCTCTTCCACGCCTAGCACCGGCCCGCTCGATGTCCACCACCCCGCTGAAGCCGCTCGCCATCCGCGAGCGCCTGTCCGAAGTCCGCTACGAGATCCGGGGCGAGCTGGCGCGACGAGCGCGGGAGCTGGAGGCGCAGGGCCGCAAGCTGATCAAGCTCAACATCGGCAACCCCGGCGCGTTCGGGTTCCGTGCGCCGGAACACCTGCAGCACGCCATCGCCGACGACATGGGCCGCACCGACCCGTACACCCACCAGCAGGGCCTGCCGGTGGCGCGCGAGGCGATCGCCGCGGCCTATTCGCGCCGCCAGCACCCGCATGCGCACCCGGACCGGATCTTCGTCGGCAACGGCGTCAGCGAGCTGATCGACCTGTCGCTGCGCGCGCTGCTCAATCCCGGCGACGAGGTACTGGTGCCCTCGCCCGACTACCCGCTGTGGTCGGCCGCCACCATCCTCAACGACGGCCGCCCGGTGTACTACCGCTGCGCGCCGGAGAATGGCTTCCAGCCCGACCCGGTGGAGATCGAGACGCTGGTGTCCTCGCGCACCCGCGCGATCGTGCTGATCAACCCCAACAACCCCAGCGGCGCCAGCTACTCGCGCGAGCTGCTGGAGAAGATCGTGGCGATCGCGGTCAAGCACAACCTGCTGCTGATGGTCGACGAGATCTACGACCAGGTGCTCTACGACGACGCCGAGTTCGTGTCGGTCGCGCCGCTGGCCGGCGAGCACCCGTGCCTGACCTTCGGCGGCCTGAGCAAGGTGCACCGCGCCTGCGGCTGGCGCGTGGGCTGGGCGCTGCTGTCCGGCGACGCCGGCCGCGTCAACGACCTGCGCAACGCCATGGACCTGCTCGGTGCGCTGCGCCTGTGCGCCAACGTGCCGGGCCAGTACGCGATCGACGCAGCGGTCAACGGCCCGGACACGATCTCGCCGCTGTGCGCGCCCGGCGGTCGCCTGTACGA
Organism: Lysobacteraceae bacterium USHLN149; assembly: GCA_037145635.1. Taxonomy (GTDB): domain Bacteria; phylum Pseudomonadota; class Gammaproteobacteria; order Xanthomonadales; family Xanthomonadaceae; genus JAATFS01. The sequence goes on along the minus strand of JBBCXB010000001.1, from coordinate 9,316 downwards.
GACCCGCCGCGCGGTGATCGAGGCCTGCGCCGCCAGCCCCCACCTGTCGCTGGTCGCCCCGGCCGGCGCGCTGTACGCGTTCCCGGCGGTGGTCGGGCATGCCGCGCGCAACTTCGACGACCACGCCTTCGCGCTGGAGCTGATGAACGAGGAAGGCGTGCTTGTGGTCCCGGGCTCGAGCTTCAACGTGCCCTACCGGCACCACTTCCGCGTCACCCTGCTGCCCGAGGCGGCGGTGATGCGCGACGTGTTCGCGCGCATCGACCGTGCCCTGGCGCGCCGCGCCGAGGCGGTCACCAAGGTGGTGCCGCTGAAGTCGCGCAGGGTGGCGTGACGGCGGCCACGACCGCACTGCGCTACCTGGCGCTGGGCGATTCCTACACCATCGGCGAGGGCGTGCCCGTCGCTGGGCGCTGGCCGGAGCAGCTGGCCGCCGCGCTGCGCAGCCACGGCGTGGCGATCGACGCGCCGCAGATCGTGGCCACCACCGGCTGGACCACCGACGAGTTGGCCGCGGGCCTGGATGCCGCTGCGCCGCAGGGTCCGTTCGCGCTGGTGACGCTGCTGATCGGGGTCAACAACCAGTACCGGGACCGGCCGCTGGACGCCTACCGGCAGCAGTTCGCAGCGCTGCTGGCGCGGGCGATCGGCTACGCCGGCGATCGCGCCGCGCGCGTGCTGGTGCTGTCGATCCCGGACTGGGGCGTGACGCCCTACGCGCATGCCCAGGGCCGCGATGCGGCGGCCACCGCCCAGGCGATCGACCGCTTCAACCGCGCCGCGGCCGACGCCTGCGCCGCGCAGGGCGTGGCCTTCGTCGACATCACCGGCTACAGCCACGCACACGGGGCCGAGCCGGCGATGCTGGTCGCCGACGGCCTGCATCCGTCGGCGCGCATGTACGCCGGCTGGACCGCGTTGACGTTGCCCGAGGCCCTGCGGGCCGTCGCCTGCACTGCCGACCCGTCGCCGGACCTGCCGACGTGAGCGATGCCGTCCAGCCGCTGAGCCGCTCCCAGGCGCAGGCCATCGCCCGCGCCTTCCTGCCGTCCACCTGGTGGGGCAACCGCTACGACTACTACTACACGCAGGCCAAGCTGCGCACCGACCCGTTGTACCCGGGCGTGCTGGCCGCGCTGCGCGACACCGACGCGCCGGTGCTCGACCTGGGCTGCGGGCTGGGCCTGCTCGCGCATGCGCTGCGCGCCGATGGGCAGGCGCTGGACTACCACGGCGTGGACATCGACGCGGCCAAGATCCACCGCGCGCGTCGCATCGCCGAGCGGGCCGGCCTCGGTCGGGCCGCGTTCGACGTGCTAGACCTCAAGCAGGGCACTCCGCGCCACCGCGGCAGCGTCGCCATCCTCGACGTGCTGCAGTACCTGCCGGCCGGACAGCAGGCGGCGCTGCTGCGGCAGGCCGCCGACATGCTCACGCCCGGGGCGCGGCTGGTGCTGCGCTGCGGCCTGCGCGAGGACAGCCGGCGCGGGCGCACCAGCCGCGTCACCGACGTGCTGGCGCACCTGGCCGGCTGGATGCAGGAACTGCCGAAGTCGTTTCCCACGCGCGAGCGCCTGCGGGCACAGCTGGACGCGGCGGGGCTGCACGCGCGCTTCTCGCCGCTGTACGGCAACACCCCGTTCAACAACTGGCTGATCGTGGCCACGCGCGAGCCGCGCTAGCACGGGTCGGCGCGGCCCTGCACCGTGCCCTTCTTGGCAGGGCCGCCCGGCCCTCGCATACTCCGCGCCCCGTCGAACCGCGCGCCCGCGCCTCCAGGAGATCTTCGACATGGAACTCAGACATTCCGGCCTGGGCATCGCCGCCTTCGTCACCAGCCTGGTCGCCGCCGTGCTGATGTTCGTCGTGCTGATGGCGGCCGGCGTGGTGGAAACCGCCACCCCCGACGGGCTGGACGAGGGCTCGCCCATCGCGATCGTCATCGGGCTGGCGATGATGCTCGCCTTCATGGCCGAGGCGGTCGCCGGCGCGCTGGCCATCGCCAACTTCTTCCAGCGCGACCGCCGCAAGCTATTCGGCATCCTCGGCCTGGCCGTGGCGATCGCCTCGACGCTGGGGCTGATCACGCTGGTGATCCTCGGCACCCTGCTGTAGGCCGGGCGCGTCGCGCACCGCACGATGCGGGCCTGCGGGGTGGTTCGCGCCGGCTAGTTGCCGGTGGTGGTGGCGTCGTCCGGCAGCGTCGCCGCCAGGCCGCGCGCGCGCAACGCCTCCAGCACGCCGCGCAGGATCGCCGGATTGTGGCCGTGCGCAGCGCCCTCGTGCAGCAGCACGATCGCGCCCGGGCGCAGGTCGCGCACAATCCGCGCCACCGTCGCCGCCGGCTCGCAGGCCACGCCGTCGAAGCCGCGCGCGCTCCAGGCCACCCGGGTCAGGCCGTGCGCGCGCAGCGGCGCGGCCACGAACGGGTTGGTCATGCCCACGACCGAGCGGTACCAGCGCGGCGGCCGCCCGGCCAGCGCGGCGAGGGTGCGCTGCGCCTGGCCGATCTCCCGGGCCATGCGGCGCGGTCCCAGCGCCCAGAACCAGGCCTGCGGATGGCTGTGGCTGTGGTTGCCCACCTCGTGGCCGCGGCGCACGATCTCGCGCACCTGCCCGGGCTGCCGGGCGGCGCGCTCGCCGACCAGGAAGAAGGTCGCGCGCGCACCATGCGCATCGAGCAGGTCCAGCAGCGCGGGGGTCTCGGCGGAAGGACCGTCGTCGATGGTCAGCCACACCCGCGGCCGCGTCTCCGGCAGCCGCGCCAGCACCGGTGCATACAGGCGCGCGCGCGGCAGGAACACCGGCAGCACGAACGCCAGGTGCGAGACCATCAGCGCCGGCAGCCCCCAGGCCCAGCCCAGCCGCCACCACAGCAGCGCCACCACGAGCTGCGAGGCCGCCAGCCAGGCGGCCCAGCGATGCGGGTGCGAGGGGATGCGATACAGCGTTTCCGGCGCGGTCATGCCCCATGATGCCACGCGGCGTAGAATGGCCGGTCCGACGAAGACGACCGAACCCCGCCATGTCCCTCGATCCCGCCCTGCGTTCCCGCATCGAATTGCTGCTGCAGTCCAACCGCGTGGTGCTGTTCATGAAAGGCCAGCCCGGCATGCCGCAGTGTGGCTTCTCCGCCAAGGCGGTGGGCGTGCTCGACGGCCTGGGCGTGGACTACGCCCACGTCAACGTGCTGGCCGACCAGGAGATCCGCGAGGGCATCAAGGCCTACGGCGACTGGCCGACCATCCCGCAGCTGTACATCGATGGCGAGCTGGTCGGCGGCAGCGACATCCTCGTGCAGATGGCCGACAGCGGCGAACTGAGCAGCCTGCTCGGGCTGGAGGCGCCGGACCGCACGCCGCCGCGCATCACCATCACCCCGGCCGCGGTCGAGATGCTCAAGGGTGCCCTGGCCGATGCACCCGGGGCGACGCTGTCGCTGTCGATCGACGCCAGCTTCCAGCCCGACTTCCAGCTCGCGCCGACCGACCCGGGCGCCATCGCCGCCGAGTCCAACGGCCTGCGCGTGCAGTTCGACCTGGCCAGCGCGCGCCGTGCCGACGGCATCACCATCGACTGGGTGGACGACCTGCGCGGGCGCGGCCTGGCGATCGACAACCCCAACGCCCCCAGCCGGGCGCAGGGCGGCCCGGTGCAGGAACTGTCGCCGCGCGACGCCGACGACCGCGTCAAGGCTGGCCAGCTCACCCTGGTGGATGTGCGCCCGGGCGACGAACGGGCCCTGGCCGCGGTCGCGGTGCCGTTCCGCACGCTGGACGGCGACGAGCGCGCCGCGCTGGAGCAGTTGCCCAAGGACACGCCGCTGGCGTTCCTGTGCCACCGCGGCGGCCGCAGCCTGCAGGCGGCCGAGCACTTCCGCGGCCTGGGCTTCACCCAGGTGCACAACGTCACCGGCGGCATCGATGCCTGGACCGACGACGTGGATGGCGGTGTGCCGAAGTACTGAGCCTCGGTAGACGGGAATGAGGAATCGGCGGGTGCGTCCACGCCGGTTCCATCGGTTTCCGATGTTGCAGGAGAGCGCCGCGACCGCGGTGTTTTCTTTGCCCGTGGGGTTCGCTGCCCGCCGTGCCCGACGTGGCCGCCCCGAAGCCGAGGGAGCGCGCGGCGCCGGATGCGGTGGATACCGCGCGGCCGCCGAAGCGGCAGGCCTGCACCGCAACGCGGCCGCGCGCCGCGCATCCCTTCCTTACAAGGACGTCCCATTGAACCTAGCCCTACGCACCCTCCTGACGCTCGCGCTGTCGGGCGCATTGTCCGCCTGCGGCGGCAGTGGCTCCGAGCTGGCGGCGCCGCGACCGGAGTCCGAGCATTTCAATCTCGCCGATCTGCAGCAGCTCGGCTGCACCGTCGCCGTGGCGCCGAAACGCAACCTGAGCCGCATCCCGCTGATGGGCGAGGTCGATGGCTACGGCATGTCCAGCACGACGCCGTGCGCGACCCAGCTCGCCAGCCTGCTGCAATCGGCCAAGTACGAGGATGCGGCGTGGGTGGGCGTGCGGACCGCGGCCGGCAACTTCGCCGAGAAGCAGGGCCTGGCACGGGAGAGCCAGCCGGGCCGGCTCGGCGAGCACAGCGAGATCGAGATCTTCAGCCGCGACGGCACGCCGGTGGGGTTCGAATACAGCGTGCAGGCCCGGGGCCGGCTGCATTCGGTGATCCTGATGTCCGACCGCCTCAGGCCGGATGCCGCCTTCGAGGCACTGCTGCAGCAGAAGCTGTAGGCCGCGGACTGCCGGGGAGGCACGCGGCCGCGGCGTCGCCGGCCTCGCGATGCCGGCCGGACCAGGCTGGGCGGCGGCCGCGCGGGCCGTCCTCCTCCGCTCGGCGCTCGCGTTCCTCGTTCGCCGCGCATTTCCGTGTCCCCCGGGGGCCCGTCGCCGGCCCGGGCGCATCGACGCAGCGCCGCCTGCTCGCGCCGTCCCGCCGCCCCTCGCTGCCGTGACCCAGCGGACCCCGGCAACGCCGACGCGCCGGCTCATCCGGCGAAGCCGCCCTCGTCGAGGAAGCGCTGCTCCTCGGGCGTGGTCTCGCGGCCCAGCGCGGCATTGCGGTGCGGGAAGCGGCCGAAGCGGCGGATGATGTCCTGGTGCTCCAGCGCCCACTTCGACGCGTCCTCGCCCGGCAGCGCGGCATGCAGCGCCACCGAGCGCGCCTGCTCGGCCGGGTCCTCGGCATGCTCGAACGGCAGGTAGAAGAATACCCGCAGGTTCGGCGTCACCTGGCGGTCGAAGCCGGCGGCCACGGCGCCCTTGGCGTAGTGCAGGGCCAGGCCGTCGGTGGCATAGGCATGCGCGCTGCCGCGGAAGCAGTTGCGCGGGAACTGGTCGAGCAGGATCAGCAGCGCCAGCGCGCCGTCGGCGGTGTGCAGCCAGTCCTCGCATTCGCGCCGCGCCGCGGCATGGTGCGCCTCGATGAAGTGCTGGCGGAAGTTGGCGTCGAACGACTCGTTGCGGGCGAACCAGCGCTCCGGTCCGGCCAGTTCCCAGAAGGCCAGCACCACGTCGGCCTGCTTGTTGCGATCAGACTTGGCGATCATGCATCCCACTCCGTTCGGGGTGGCCCAGCATGCACCGGGCCATGTGATGCGGCTGCGGCGGCGCGTTGCGCGCCCGGCCGGGGCTTGGCAAGCGCCGGCCGGGCCGCTAGGTTGCCGGGACCGCCTTTCACGTTCCACCCCGGGGAAACTCCATGCGTCATCTGTTGCTCGCCAGCCTGGGCGCGCTGCTGCTGTGCGGCCCTGCCGCCGCCGCGTCGCGCTTCGTCGAAGACCCCTACCCCAGCACCTACCGGCCGCTCGCCGCCGGGCCGGTGCTGATCGAACACGCCACCGTCCTCACCGGCACCGGGCAGCGCCTGGACGACGCCGACGTGCTGCTGCGCGACGGCCGCGTGCAGGCGGTGGGCCGCGCCCTCGCCGCCCCGGCCGACGCGCGCCGCGTCGACGGCCGCGGCAAGTGGGTCACGCCCGGGCTCATCGACGTGCACTCCCACCTCGGGGTCTATCCCAGCCCGGGCGTCAGCGCCCACAGCGACGGCAACGAGATGACCGCGCCGGTCACGCCCAACGTCTGGGCCGAGCACTCGGTCTGGCCGCAGGATCCCGGCTTCGGCACCGCGCTGGCCGGTGGCGTCACGTCGCTGCAGGTGCTGCCGGGCTCGGCCAACCTGATCGGCGGCCGCGGCGTCACCCTGAAGAACGTGCCGGCCACCACGTACCAGGCGATGAAGTTCCCGGGGGCGCCGTGGGGCCTGAAGATGGCCTGCGGCGAGAACCCCAAGCGCGTTTACGGCCAGAAGGGCGGCCCGGCCACGCGCATGGGCAATGTCGCGGGCTACCGCGCCGCCTTCATCGATGCGGCCGAGTACCTGCGCAAGAACAGTCCCAAGGCGCAGCCGGGCAAGCGCCACTGGTGGAGCCGCGGCGGCGACGACGACAGCAGCGGCGACAGCGGCGGCAAGCGCGACCTCAAGCTCGACACCCTGGCCGGCGCGATCAACGGCGACATCCGCGTGCACATCCATTGCTACCGCGCCGACGAGATGGCGACCATGCTCGACCTGTCCAGGGAGTTCGGCTTCCACGTCGCCGCGTTCCACCATGCGGTGGAGGCCTACAAGCTGGCCGACCGGCTGGCGCAGGAGAACGTCTGCGGCGCGCTGTGGGCGGACTGGTGGGGCTTCAAGATGGAGGCCTTCGACGGCATCCAGGAGAACATCGCGCTGGTGGACCGCCCGGCCAACAGCTGCGCGATCGTGCATTCGGACTCGGAGGAAGGCATCCAGCGGCTCAACCAGGAGGCCGCCAAGGCGATCGCCAACGCGCGCCGCGCCGGCATCGAGATCGCGCCCGAGCACGCCATCACCTGGCTGACCCGCAATCCCGCCAAGGCGCTGGGCATCGAGCGCCAGACCGGCGCGCTGGAGCCGGGCAAGATGGGCGACGTGGTGGTGTGGAACGGCAATCCCTTCAGTTCCTACGCGCTGGCCGAGCAGGTCTACATCGACGGCGCCGAGGTCTACGACCGCCACGACCGCCGGCACCAGCCGGTCTCGGACTTCATGCTCGGCCAGGAGGTGGCGCGATGAGCCGCCGCTTCCGTGCGCGCCGGCTCGGCGCGGGCCTGCTGGCCGGTACGCTGGCGTGGATGGCGTTGCCGGCGCTGGCGCAGGACGTGCTGATCCGCGGCGCCACCGTGCACACCGCAGGCCCCCAGGGCACGCTGGCGCACGCCGACGTGCTGGTACAGGGCGGCGTGATCCGCGCGGTGGGGCCGGGCCTGGCGGCGCCGGCCGGCGCCGCGGTGGTCGAGGCCCGCGACCGTCCGCTGACGCCGGCGCTGTTCGGCGGCATCACCGAGATCGGCATCGAGGAGGTCTCCGGCGAGGACAGCACGGTCGACAGTGCGCTCAAGCTGCAGGACCAGCCGATGCGCCCGGAGTTCGACGTCACCCTGGCCTACAACCCGGAGTCGGTGCTGGTACCGGTGGCGCGGGTGGAGGGCATCGGCTTCACCGCGCTCGGCGCGACCACGGGCGGGGCCTTCATCGCCGGCCAGGGCGGTATCGTGCGCCTGGACGGCAGCGCGGACCCGGTGGGCCCGCATGCGCTGTTCCTGCGGCTGGGGGCGGGCAGCGCCGAGCTGACCGGCAACTCGCGCGCGGCGCAGTGGATGCTGCTGGACCAGTTGGTGGACGAGGCCCGCGGCCGGGTGCCGCTGGACTCGCCGCATGCGCTGCTGACGCCGGCCGGGCGCAAGGTGCTGGCCGGCTATCTCGGCGGGCAGGGCCGCGTCGTGGTGCAGGTCGAGCGGGCGGCGGACATCCGCCAGCTGCTGCGCTGGGCGCGCCGCGAGCGGGTACGCGTGGCCATCGCCGGCGGCAGCGAGGCCTGGAAGCTGGCGCCGGAACTGGCGCAGGCCGGGGTGCCGGTGCTGGTCGACGCGCTCGCCGACCTGCCGGCGAACTTCGACCAGATCGGGGCGACCCTGGAGAATGCCGCGCGCCTGGCGGCCGCCGGGGTGGAGGTGAGCTTCACCCAGAGCGGCGACGCTTCGCACAACGCGCGCAAGGTGCGCCAGCTGGCCGGCAACGCGGTCGCCAACGGGCTGCCTTGGGAGCAGGGCTTGGCGGGACTGACCCGGGTACCGGCGCGCATCTTCGGCGTGGACGACAGCCTCGGCAGCATCGCGGTGGGCAAGCAGGCCGATCTGGTGCTGTGGGACGGCGATCCGCTGGAAGTGGGGCATTACGCCGAGCAGGTGTGGCTGGGCGGCCGCGCGATGCCGATGCGCTCGCGCCAGACCGAGCTGCGCGACCGCTACCTCGCGCCGCCCGGCGCCTTGCCGCGAGCGTACTCGCGCTAGGGGTGGGTCGATTGATCGGTTTTTCGGTTTTTCGGTTTGTCGGTTTGTCGGTTTGCCGATTTGTCGGTTGTCGGTTGGCGGTTGGCGGGCGGAGGGGCGGAGGGGCTGACGGGCTGACGGGCTTACGGGCTTACGGGCTGACGGACTGACGGGCTGAGGGGCTGACGGACGCTAAGGATCGGTTGACCGATCGATGGGTCGGTGGGATGGCGCCTGGCTGGGCTGCGTGGGAGCGGCTCGCGGCGGTGCAGCGTCAACGCGCCGACAGGACGCCTGCCGCACCGGGACGCCCATCCCGGCGACGCTGAAACTCACCGCCAACGCCGTTGATCGTGTTGCGCTCTGACGCATTGCGCTGGCTGGTTGGTTAGTTCGCTGGCTCGCTGGTTCGTTCGTGGGCTGCCGGTTGGTCGGCGCGGCGCCTCGCTTGCCCGCGCGGGAGCGGCCCGCGGGTGCCGGGGCAGGACACGCCGTGAACCCGTCCCTGGGGGCTCTTCCACGACATCCATGTCGTGGAAGGTCCTGCCCCGGCACCCACGGACCCCTCTGCACACATCGTCGGTTTGGCGGAACGGAAGGCGCGGCTTCCGTGCCGTCCGGGGTTTTGCAGGCTCTGGTGGCCGACAGGCGAACAACCGGGATTCCAGAGCGAAGTTGCTGACAGCTGACAGCAAAGACCGGCTGCCTTCAGCCGATAGCTGATGGCTCATGGCAGAAACCTGGCAGCGGATTTGTCGCTGCAGGGCGGCAGGATTGTGCGCTGCACGTCTGCATGCCTGCACGAAGCATCAGCCTCATGCTTCCGCAGCCCTTGCAATGACTGGCCGAGGCGACAGCGTGGCCGGGGATAGGCGGAGAGCGGCACAGGGATGTGCCGCGGCGGCGAGTCGGACAGGATGTCCGCCCGAGCCGAGGAGCCTGTCCCCGGT